>JANNBB010000057.1:0-3716 GCA_031385005.1 Bacteroidota bacterium | reverse complement strand
TTTTTGGGTTGAGTGATTATTGGTCGGGTGGGCCTTTTCCAAACTTCACACCGCTATCAATGGTACACCTCAATCAGATAAATCCGAGTTTTCCTAACCCCTTCGTTCAGTTTACGAATACCAATACAGGTTGGGGAAGTAATACAGAAGGTTTTAAAGTTGGGATTGAATTAAATCAGAATTATCCCGGACCATCAAAGACGTTCGCTATGTTAATTCAATATGAAAACGCTCCCATGAAGTTTTATACAAATGCAGTGGACAGAATGATTATTAATGCGGATTACAATCCTACAATTAATAATGCAACTATAAATACCGAAGGTTTCGTTGGAATCGGTAATAACATTTATTGGAACGAAGAAACAGGTGGAGCAGGGCCTCGTTCTTTACTTCATTTGCAGGGTCCCAATAACACATCATTTACTGGTCATGGCTGGCGGACTTGGCAACGTACTGGAACATATATTTCGGAGCATTCGGATAATCTTTTTATTGGTTTAAAAAACGAATTCAATAATAATGGAATCAACCGAAGTGACGCTGTAATTGTATGGGGAGATGATCAAGCAAGCGTAGCTGATCAATTAGCTGATAATTTCAGATTAATTTTCTGCGGAGTAGCAGATGGAAATGGAAATGGCGGAACAAATCCAAGAGATGTACAAACTAGAAATGGTCTGGAAACAATGAGAATGACAGCATTCGGAAGACTTGGTATTGGCCCACTCTTTACCTGGAACACTCCACCGGCAAGAAGACTTGAACTGTTGGATTATCAACATGCGAATGGAAACACAACAAATGACCCTCAATTGAGATTAACATTTACCCAGGCAAATGCAAATGCTTTAAATACAACCGGAAGATGGACTGATTTTCAAACATCCTCACAAGGTGATTTATTTATACACCCTAGAAATGGTGCAACAGATAGAAGAGTTGGAATTAACACAATCAGTCCTGGAAATTTTTTAGCAATAGAAACTCCATCCAATCCCAACCCGGGTGCCAGCGGGGAGACAGCCGCAACGTTAACAACCGGCATTTAATAATTTTTCAATTTTACTGAAATCGCCAAAGCGAAACGCATTGCAGCAAGCAACTTGTGGCCTTAACCATCATTTTACCTATAGCAACGTCATCTCGCAAGAGACCTTGTGGTTTATTAAAAACAAATCATTTTTTTGTCGGTGTAGCAACTCTACGCGAACTCTTCACTTTACAAATGATGCTCTCTTTGTTTGTTAATTGAAAAATAATTAAAAAAGTGAGTACTAACTTGCGTCATAGTGGCGCATGGAAAGATAGAAGCGATTAGGAAAAATATTACTTGCTTAAGACTACGACGAGCGGCGGGTAAAAGGTCCGATAAAAGAAATTCGATTAAAATATTAAATATTCATTGCAAGTTTGCCATCAACATTTTAAAATTACCATTGGTAATGTTTATTGAGGAATCAGGATAATTTGAAGGCTCCCCAATATGTGAAGATGGTCGAAATAACTGTCCTTGGAATGTTCCAGTTAATGTATCATGATCAAAACTAATTAATGTAAAAGAAAAAAGAGTTGAATCGTAGGGACTAGCAATGTAACCTATTGAAATTTTTAAATCATTAAATGCAACAAGCAACTTTCCCCAATTTGTTGTTGTATTCCTCGGATAAATTGTATAAGGGTAATTAATTAGATTTAAATTAATATCGCTTCCTGTAAAAGAAATATGTGCATAATTCAAGGCATCAGTTCTTCCAATTCTAAATTGACTCAGATTATAAGAACTGTGTAAAGTATCTGGAAACGGTCTGCCAAATGCCGCATCAATAAATTTTCCATCAACATTTGCAGTAATGTGGTATGGGGTTAAAACCAACGGCGGAAGTGGAGTGATCGGTTCTAATTCTTTCTTCTTACAGCTACACCAAAAAAATTGTAAATAAAATTAGATAGGTAAAGGAATATTTCATTATTTTATCATCTTAACTAATACAACAAAGTTAACATTCTTTTTAATAATATAATAAGATAAGCGATTAGGAAAAATATTACTTGCTTAAGACTACGACGAGCGGGATGATTATTAATGCGGATTACAATCCAACTATACATCAGGTTGCTGTAAATACAAGCGGTTTTGTTGGCATTGGACGCCCAAACTTTTGGAATGAAGAGAATGGTGGCGAAGGGCCGAGGTCGCTATTGCATTTACAGGGGGATTATAATGCATTTGTCAACGGAAACCTCTCATAAAGCAAGACATATAATTACAATACTTGCACATAAAATAATTTGCACCTATTAGAAATTTTGTTACTTTCACTTTAACGTTTAACAATTTCACTCAACACTTTTTATATGCTAAAACGTTTATTTGTTTTTTGGAGTTTTATTGTAATTGCAAATTGCTGTGTTGCTCAAGGAAATCTTGTGCCGAATCCGAGTTTTGAGGAATACGATACTTGCCCGGAATTAGCCCCTGTTGGATACCTTTCCCGAAATTGGTTTAACCCTCTCTCCCCTTCATCCCCTGACTATTTTAACTCATGCGCTCCTTATCAAAATTACGGCGTGCCTAAAAATTATGCGGGCCATGAATTTGCGCGCACCGGATTTGCATATGTCGGAATTGTAACTTATGTAGATGAAATTTCAAATCCTATTAAAAATAACTGGAGAGAGTATTTAGAGGTTCAGTTAATTGATACTTTACGAAAAGGAGTAAATTATTGCATACAGTTTTATGTAAGTGGATGCGATTCTGCTATTTATATCTCTAATGACTTAGGTGTTTACTTTTCTAAAAATGAAATAAGGGATACCTGCCCTAGCAATCTTCCATGCCCTCTGCCTTTTCAGCCACAATTTGAAAACTCTGCCAATAATAATCTAAATAGCAATAGTGGATGGACAAAAATTTCAGGAACTTATCTGGCTAACGGTGGCGAGAAGTATATTGTTATAGGAAATTTTAAGAATAGTACTGCTACAATAGCATCTCTGTCCGGTTGGACAACTACATATAGAGATACCGTTGCTTATTACTATGTTGACGATGTGTCCCTTACTGCTTGTGATTCGCTTTATAATAATCAAGGTGAGGTTAATGCCTACTTAAGTTCAGAAGCGAATGAAATTAAAATCGAAGCCAATGAAGAAACAATTATGCAACTAAGTGTTTACGCGATCAGTGGTCAATTGGTTTTTCAAAAAACGAATGTAAATCAAAAAGGAAAATTTTCATTGGAATTAATACCTCTTTCAACAGGCATATATTTTATCGTACTCGAATCTGAAAAAAATAAATATAATTTTAAACTCTTTAAAAATAACTGATTATGAAAACACAAATTAATTTATTCACTTTATTGATTTTGTTCTTTTCTCTTTTATCCATCTTTAGTGTGAATGCACAATGGATAACAAATACTAACTTTATTTCCGGAAATCGATATCTTGAACAAGATCAATCTACTGTTAATGAAGCAGTCGGAATTGGTGATTTTACAAATAATGCCGATGTACCCAAAGCGGCATTGGATATTGTAATTCCTTATTTGCCGGGAAATTTATCGTATCCATCAGGAGATGCAATACGAACAACCGCTTCGAAAAATGTGGATCATGTTTGGCGGATGTTTTCCGGGAGTTCACAGCCATTCACTTCACAATTTTACATTATGAATCCAACTACTCCA
Source organism: Bacteroidota bacterium (assembly GCA_031385005.1). Taxonomy (GTDB): domain Bacteria; phylum Bacteroidota; class Bacteroidia; order AKYH767-A; family 2013-40CM-41-45; genus JADKIH01. Next base: position 18 of record JANNBB010000057.1, on the reverse strand, counting down.
CCTTACCAGAATAACATT
>JANNBB010000056.1:0-112064 GCA_031385005.1 Bacteroidota bacterium | reverse complement strand
TGAAAATGCAGAAGAATAATCTATATTTACTAAACTAAAAACATAACTAAATCGCTCACCTAACTAAAGTACAAACAGTGGTTAACTCAAGGGGGTCAATTTGTAGTGAAATGAAGGGGTCAGTTTGTCTGAAATCTCCAGGCTCATCAACAAGTTGACCGAGATCAGTTAATTCTTGCTTTACAAAAACCAAAGTCTTGTTATATGTTTTGGACTTAGAACATTTATCCGAGGGATGAGGGCAGTCTTTTTCGTGAGTTTCCTTCTCGTAAATAATTCTGCTTTGTATATCACTAAGGAGGGATAATTTGTCTCGATCTTTAAAGGGATAAATTTCACTCTGCAGATTACTAACAAATTCACCTTCGTCGAAACGACCGTGAGTCTCAATCCTATCGACGAACCTTTTTGCTTTTTCTTCAAACATATTTTATTTTTTTTAGTGAGCTACAAAAATATAATAATAGTCTCGAACCCTACTAAGAATTGCGAATCAACTTATCAACAAACTGTGGAAAAGTAGCAGGTAAATGACGTCAAAACCGACAAACTAATTGGTTGCGATGCAATCTCGTAATAAAGGCGGTTTGCACTTATGCTCTTTGACACTTATCTTTCGCGGATATGGCAAAGACAAGAAGAGCACAGAACACTTACGCAAAGGGCGCGGCTGACCTCGTGAACCAAATGGCGCGGATAGAAAATAAACTCGACCTCGTGCTGTTGAAACTCACTGCAAAAGAGAAATCTGCTACAAGAAACAGAACCACAACCACAAGTCGTACGACGAACCCTTCCAAAAGGAGATTCCAAAACTGGATGCAGAGCGAAGGATACGCACCAAGCTCGATAAGTCTTTACCCCGGATAGCTCGAAAACATTGCGAACTTAAACGGCCAGAGGTTTTGGAGAGACGTCGGCCGAACCAACATCAACTTCTTTACCAACTCCACCATCGGAAGATTGGCGCCGCCGCCAAACTAAAGAAGGACACACTTAGCGCTGCACACGCATACAATAAGTTCCTTCAAACTTTATAGACGACTATGGCAAAACTTTTAGCAGAGTTATCGGATGAACAAGTCGACGAACTTGATTAGTACGTAGTTCTTTAATATCTTTCGCCTATATGACAAAACCACGAAAAATACAGAACACCTTCGCACAAGTAAGGCTTTTCATTTAGTTTGTGTTAAATAACTTTTCTGATAGATGAAATTGAATTTTCATATGCGAAACATAAAAATTACATTGCTTTACGTTTCGGTGATGTGCACACAGCAAAATTGATGGATTTTTGGGGAAACTCAGAGTTATTTACCTCTATAAGAATATAACTTAGCTAATACTTGATTTCTCGTATCGGATATTTTTTTACCAACTAAAGAATCGTATTCAGCGAATGAAGAAAGGTCAACTGATCGATTAAACAATTGAAAAGTGATTGTGTCAGTTAGCTCATCCATTAATAAAATTAACTCATGCCCAAGTGTGCCATCAACTAACAAAACAGCATTAATAAACTTCTGCCTTAAAAGTCTTGTATTTGATTTAACAGATTCATTTATTGATATTCTATTTGCTATAATAAATGGTAAACTAACAATTTTACTTTCAATAGAAGTGATATTTTCAAAAGTAAAAAGTATTTCTTGCAGGTGTGGTTGAATTATTATATCCTTAAAAGATTGAATTTTGATTGTCCTTTCAAAAGTTTCTGCAGTATCTTTATCGTTCTTTCTGTCTCTGTAGTTACTATAAATGAAAACATAAACAGCTAAAGCAAGGTTAGCACATGCAGTAACAACAGAAGAAACATGATCAATAAACTCCCAATTAGTTGAAGTCACATCATTATCACAACAACATTGTAAAATATACACTTATGCAAGCGCATTTACATCCCTTAAAATTCTATCAATTGCATCCTCTAAATCATCATCAATTTTATATTCTCCAGGATTATTAAAATGAAACTTTTCTCGAAAGTGGATGGGCCCTAATCTCTTTACTACGTTTTCAAGAAATTCTTCAAGAAAAGAAGGGTTAATAGATGCAATGTCGTTTGGGATAATAATTTCAATTCGTTCAAACTCTGGTTCAATAGAATCAATTTTAGATTCTTTCCGAACTTCTTTACCACGAGGACGACCAATAAAAACATCAGCTCCTAAGGTTCTGAATTTTTGTAAATCGATTATTGCTTTTTTCATAGCTTTCTGTGGTTAATTTTCTTGTTGCTCTAATGTGTTTTCGAATTTAATCAAAATTCGTGCTGAAATCAAGGCCCCAGGAAAGAAATTGGGCGCAAATTTAACAAAATTTCTATCAGGCTTGTCTTTTATATCACCAGAATTATTAAAAGTTATAGTTTTAAGAGGCCTTTTCCGAGAAATATCAGTTTTTTCAACCATTTGATAGGTGCCGTCGAATATAATTCTAGTATTACCACTAACGATTACCAACTGTGAAATATTGTCCTTTGAAACATCTCCTTTTAAGTTGAAGAAATTGTGCAAATATTCCACAGTTCCAGTGCCTCTTCTCTCTTTTTTGCTAGTAACCCCTTCTTGTAACGCATAAAGCGTCCAAAGTGTTTCTTCCTCAAAATCCGCTTTTACAAAAAAACGACGCTTAGTATAATCCTCAGACAATTCGGTCATTTGCTCAACAGTCTTTCTATTCTCACATCCGTCTTTAAATGTTTGGTAAATAGTTTTCCCAAAATTTAAAATAGTAAAATTAAAAACACCATAATGATCAGCTTCATTTTCAATCTCTTGAAAAAAACCAATCGCATAGCGATTATTCATTGTGCAATGATGATCTGCATTGGTCATTACTTCGCCCAATACCTTATATAACCCCGTTCGAGCCTCTACAGAAAGCGTTCTATTCATTTTTTTCAAACATTCTTTAATGTAGTTTACAATTTGGGTTGTTTGAACTTCTGTAATTGCGTTTTGCCTAGGATTATTTTTTGAATTAGTTAACACTGGTAAAGCTATAACATCAGGATATTCCTTATGAATACCGCCCAAATTCCTTTGTGCACCGACAGAATAAAGGACCTTATCGACATTTTCGTTTATTAAATTATCAGGTCCTATTTTTTTAGGATTAACATTATACCTTTTCTTTTTGCAATTATCAATATACGTTATAAATTCTCTAAGTAAAACATCCATACACAAAGAGGCATCGACATCAATCCTTGTACAATTTTTATAGTCTAGAATAATACGATTTGACCTTCCATGGGAAAGTAAAACAAAAAGTTGCTTAAGAAAATCAAAACTTTCTTCATAATTATCCATTAATGAAAAACATTCTGGCACCATAATCCTGCCATCTGAAATAGTATTAGGACAATCCTTTTCAGAAAATAGCTTTTTAATACTCTTTAAAAATACAATATTGGGAGTTAAAAATCTGAAATGTTCTTTCGACCTATTTTTAAAAATTCCTGTATTATTTCTAAATTTATATATTCCTTTCTTAATTCGGTTAATTTTGGCATTTGCAAGAAATTTACTTTCTCCAGCAATCTTTCTTAATTTTAATTTGCGTCTTCTTAATTTTCTAATAAAAATTACATAAGCCCGACGAATAAAAAAATCTTTAGAAGCATTCATTACGCAAATAAAATAAAAATGAATGATGTTGTTAGTATTCTTAAAAATTAACATTGTTAAAACGTAAATTTCGTTTTCTTCAATGGCCCCTTTCCCTTATAAGCACACGTATATTTATTTTACACTATCCATCCCTTGATCAACCTATCTTCAGAAAAAAAAATGTAACAAGGCCAATTGGAAGTGCAATTTACTTTTTTCGACTAGCGTAAATTACTAATATAATTATTCCAAGAAAAAGAATACTACCAAAAATATCTAATAATTTAGTTGAATTATTAGTAAAAAATGGATAAATAAAACCTAAAATTGCCAGAATAATAGCAACAAAAAAATAATTAAACGTTGCACCAAAAATCTGAGTAAAAAAATCATGTTTAGGTTTATTATTCAACATGGTTTCTGTTAGTAGCTTAAGCAACTTTATGTGAGTTGGTCAAAATCGTTTTTTTTATAAATGTTATTCATAAATAGCCCAAACGCTTGCTCGATTTGGTTCTCCTACAGGTAATCCATTTATTAAAGATATCTGAATTCCGATAAATTTTTTGTCGCTACGCTTTTTTTGTAATTCTTCAAGTGAAAAGTAATTTTCGGAAATTTCGTAACGCTCTTTATCTACAACATATGTTGCGATTATCTCTTTTGTTTTAGAATTCATATTACTTTATGTTTAAAGTAGCACAATTTTTCAGGGCAACTAAAAGAAATATGTCAAGGATGCAATAAATAGTTAAAGTATTCATATACTTTGCCCTTTACAAATATATTAAAAAATCTGATTCCTTTTAAGAAACAATTTGCTCATAGAGTTTACAAACATCAATCGCATCAAGTCTAACCCGCAGTTGATCAGTTATTGCATCGCCTTGCTAGCTGCTTCTGCTTGAATAATAGAATCTTGTACAGCTTTCTCTGTTGCCGCTCTCACTGCCACACTCACAGATTCTTTACCGCGCAACTCGTTTTCGATGCGTGAGATTTCTAACCGAAGGTGATCAACATCTGACTTCGCCTTCTGAACCTGTGCATATTTCTCGTCCGAAGTTCGCAGTAACTGGAACTGCTTGGAGTCGTTCAGCTTCATCTGTGCTACTTCCAATTCTGATCTACATTGTATCAGTTTTTCGTAAAGAGAATCGGAATGTTCTTTGTTCCTTATTGCCTGGAGTGTTGCGGCTTCTTCTGCTTGCCGTTGCTGTTCTACCTGGATCTTGGTTGCATTGGCTACGGAATCCATTAGGTTCTTCTGAGCGGTGGCGATTGAATCCTGCTCTGCTTTCTTCTTCGCAACGAGGTCCTGTTGTGACGGCCCGCATCCTAAGAAAAAAAGGGTCAGAATTGTGAGGATGATTAGGTTTTTCATCGTGAATCGTTTGGTGCACGAAGTATAGGAATTCTCTTGTTTAAATCCAAGTTGTCAGTCTGCATTTTTTTTCCCAAATTGCGTTTTAAATCTTTTGTTATGTTGAACACAACCAAACAGACGAAGCTTCTCGTCGCTCTTAAACTCTACAACAAGAAGTTTCTATGCGGTAACATCGCAGAGCTCGACGAGAGCGGCACAAGGTTAATGATTAACACCTTCTTGACCGACGTTCTAGGATATGCGCCGATTGAGGAAGTTAAGACAGAGTATATGATCCGCGGAACGTACGCTGATTACGTGATACAACTGAAGGGCATCAGGTACTTCCTCGTCGAGGTTAAAGCGCTTTCTTTGTCATTAAGCGACAAGCACCTGAGGCAGGCAATTAACTACGGAGCAAACGAAGGAATTGAGTGGGCTCTCCTCACCAACGGGAAACAGTTCGACCTATATAGGATACTCTTCGAGAAACCCATAGAGGCACATCGTGTTTTTTCAATGGACTTCTGCGAATCCGCCAACTTAAAGAACTGCATCGAACAGTTACAATATCTGCACAAGGAATCGGTAGCTAACAAGGGGCTCGACCAGTTGTGGAACAAGTCGCTCGCACTCGATCCTAAGAATGTTGCCAGCTTTTTATATGCACCTACGGTAATTAACTACATAAAGAAAAACCTTCGAGACAAGTACAAGAGCAAGTTTTCCGACGAGGAGATAGAGAGCAGCATCAATAGGATTGTTCACGAGGAAATAAAGGTAGAAGACCTCAAGCCCATAAAAGTTCGTAAGCCAGCTGCGAAGAAAAAACCAAGTGTAAAGGTAGACATCGACGAACCTGTTAAGTTTTTACACGTCGAACCAGAGGTAGTACAGAATGGAACTGAGTGACCTAACATTCCTGAAGTTCGTGGAACATTTAATGATGAAAGTCTTTTGTGATAGTAGATTAAGGATTGCGATCCCTGACGTTTGTTCGTGATGATAAGGGTGCAAGTCTTGTAGGAATTATCCTTCATAAAAAGAAACCTTCAATAACTAACATCAGGTCTTCACGGACTGTGCTTTGCTCACCTCTATGCCCCCTCTGGGATTTCGGTGTGCTGGTTAGAGTGGATTTCAATCAAAGTACGGAAATGTTTTTGCAAAATTCGTGAAGGAATGAGATGTATTGTGCTCTTGGTTTTATTATCATCTTGCGTAATGACGAAGCTGAACAACGGCTGTCCCATAAGTCGCAAAGAGATCAAATTTAACTGGGACACATCTTCTATATCAAAGTGGAACTTAACTTGTATTGCATTCCTTGAACGGCTTGAAAGTAATCAGAAGTGCTTTATAGGGATGGACAGCAACCAAATCATTAAAATTTTTGGGAGTAAATATGTTTCGACCCTATACCAAGACGGTGGAAGGGCTTTACAATTTCCAATACAACCAAACAGACCTGTATACCCCAATATCAACTCGAATTCCGCATTGGACAGCGTCATATATTTTACGCTTGACTTCTTAATTTTTAAAGATAAAGTGCGGAAGGTAGGATATACTACATTTTCTCAAGGTAAACCGGTAAATTAAATAATTACCAGGAGGTAACAAACATCTTCGGGCAGTACTTAGCAGACAGGAGAAGATTTCTATGGGGATAAACCAGATCTCAGTGAATATTGCTAACTTACAGTCAGGTACTACTGCATCGGTATAATAACTGAACGCGGTAGGATATATTCTTAATTCGTGTCGGAGACAACTGGAAATATTCGAACAAGCGTTATACATCCAACGCGAACTTTGTTAAGGCGATAGTAAAGAACAAGAACTGTTTCGTTGGTAAGGATTCATTAGAGATTGATTGAAATTTCGGGATTAATCATTCACTAATGAAATATAAGAAGGTCAAAAATGCCTTGTACTACGAAGTAGCATTCTATAGAGAATCTGGAGCATCCTTGTTATTTGTCCTTGATACTGATGGCAGTCTCGAAGACATAGATCCTGTTTATTTCTATACCGGTCGAATGGTAAATTAATCCATGGGCCGCACACATTTACAATATTACACAATGATGAATTGCCACATCTGCCGGAAGCGTGTGCCACTTTCTTGGTCGCTTCGCGGGAGATGTCACTCCTTTTAGTGTTAAAGGTTCTACATCCTCACCCGTAATGAAAGGAAACTTTTAAGAACAACTAACAGACTTTAACGCCCGGAGCTCTGCTCACCTCTAATCCTCTCTGGGATTTAAGTGTGGTGGTTGGAGTAACGCTGACCCACAACAAAAGAAACCGATGCGGGGTTTTTGTTGAAACCCTCATAGGTGTTTTAGCTAAGATTATTTTGTTCTTAAGGTTGACATATTCAATTGTATGCTATCGGAAACTTGAATAAAAGTGATCCCGACGAGGATCGAACTCATAACCTTCCCGCGTAAAAACGCGGGATGCTCTATGCAATTGAGATTTTTTTAAATAATGTTGGAAGTTGATTAAAGAGACAGAGACAGATTAGAAACAGAAACAGAAACAGAAACAGAAGTGAAAAGAGGCCTAGGGCATATTAATAAAGATAGTGATCCCGACGAGGATCGAACTCATAACCTACTGCTTAGAAGGCAGTTGCTCTATCCAATTGAGCTACGGGACCGGATAAATGCTGTCTGAGTCTGTGGTCTGAGTCTGACGTTACTTAAAAATTGTGTTCTCCTTTAAAATTTTCGTAGACTTTTCCACATACCTTCAGACTCGGACTCCAGACTCAGTCTGTATTTATTGTCGGGGTGGCAGGATTCGAACCTGCGACCTCATGGTCCCAAACCATGCGCGATGACCGGACTACGCTACACCCCGTTTTTTTATTAACGAATTAACTAATTAATATTTGAAAGAACTTCTATGCTTCGAAGCGGTGAGGGAGGGATTCGAACCCTCGGTACGGTTTCCCGTACGACAGTTTAGCAAACTGTTCCTTTCGGCCTCTCAGGCACCTCACCGGATTGCAAGGCCGGCAAAGATAGAATAATGTTGTTTTTTAACAAAAAATAATGAAAAGAATATTGTAATTCTTTTACATCGCTTTTTTAGTAGTAAAAGGTGGACTTCCAGACTGTTGTGTTTCCCTTGCCATCTGTAACTGTAATTTCAACAGAATGATCGCTGTTTCCCATGAAGGGATCGACGTTGGCTGTGAGCATATCATTCTTCTTATCGTAATCAAATAAATACCAGACTCCGTCTATTTTCCCACTATAACTCTTTATTCCGGTCATGTTATCTTTTACAACATATTTAATCGATCCTCCATAGAGATTTTCCATATCAGATGGAATGTAATACTTCTCTAAAACCGGAGGTATTGTATCTATGGCTATTGCAAAATTTCCGAAACTGCGGCATTGAGCTGATAAAAATTCGCCGTTCCATTCTCCTCCGCACGATGAAGTCTCTCCATAATAATTCGTCAGTTGTATTATTGCTTTCGCCTTAACCGAATCCGATAAATTGCGATTTGGTTTTATATTAACTGTAATAGATGATTGAATAGGTTCGTAAACATCTCCAATCTGCATCATATCGGATGCATAATCAGAATTGCTTACTTCATTGTAAGTAAAGAAGCCATCTGAATAAACAGCACCTTCAGGAATAAAAACCTCAAACTTCGGTCTTCTGAAAACAAGTCCTTTTGCACGGGTAAGATCTAATGCATAATCAGGTTTTGGCAAATAAGCCAATTCTCTTAATGTTAAATCCGTCCTTACCGTAAATGCGGCCTCCGCTTTATTACCACTGAAATCTTTAATTACAATTTTTATTGCATGCGTTGCTCCATCCGAAAATATAGAGTAGCCGGTTTGATCCGGATTGCCATAAATCTTTAATCGATTGCCCGGCTTGAAAAAGAGTTGCTCATATCGATTGGCGTCTCTGATCTTAGAAAGGAAATCAATATGTGCATTGACATCTCTATTCGTTTCAAAATTTAGTCTGTCCATCTTCCAGGAATAAATCGAATGTCCATCTACAAATAATTCTGCCGAATAGATTCCCAGATTGGCTTGTCCGCTATCTTCTTCAATTTCCTGATAATCCTGTGCACTGAATCCGAATGCAATCGTGCCATAGACAATGGGAACGGTTTCTGTATTCAGCGAATATTTTCCTCTTGAATAGGTGACTTCATAATTTCTTGCAGAGTCTGCTTCTTCTAAAATTCCATTCGCACGAACAGGGTAAATTCTTATCGATTCAAAAAATGGAGGAACTGAATCGCGCACATCAAAACCGAAAAGTAATGGATTGATCGGTTCTTCCGTAAGTGCATCTCTTATTTCAAAATGAAGATGAACTCCTGTTGAACTTCCCGTTGTACCGCTATATGCTATAACTTCTCCTCGCTTTACAGGAAAGGCGCTTACGTCCGGTATGACATCCATTTCATATTGTTGCGTTCTTTTCTGAATGGTATATGTATATTCATTCAACGCTGAGTTAAATTTTTGTAAGTGACCATAAACTGTAACATAACCATTAGGATGGGTAATGTATAGCGCCTTGCCATAACCATCAGGAGCAATCTTGATGCGGGAAATGTAGCCATCTGCTGCTGCCATAATAGGAATTCCTTCTTCCTCATTGCCTGTACTGAAATCTATTCCTGTGTGAAAATGATTTTCTCTTATTTCACCAAATGTGCCGGTTACTACCAATGGCAGGTCTACAGGAGGTGAAAAAAATTTTTGTGGATATTTTTGTGCCATTCCGCCAATCGCCTGGAGAATGAAGAAAATGTAAATCGCAATCTCTTTTTTCATATTCGCAAAGAAAGTAAGAAAAACCGAAACATGCATACTTACCTCTTGATTCAACCAAGCCTTTCCCCTTTTTTAGTCCGGATAAATTTGATTTGCCTCCTGTAACTGCTCAGATTAATCAGAAAAAATTTAGAATAGCTTAAGCGTTTTTTATATTCCGGAAAATATCTTAAAAAGAAAGAGCCGTTGTTTATTCTACAACGGCTCCACCACACGAAAAACACGAACACAAAAACTAATATAAAGATAACGTTGAATTGCTAATCTATTTTAAATCAGACGAATAGTGACATAATCATGACAATTTCAATACAGCAAATTAGGCATTGATTAGCAGTTAATTATAGAAGTAAATTGAGTTTTAAAGAAAAATCAGGTTATAAAAAAGAGATGTTTTTCAGCATTTTTTCACGCTGTTATTTTCTGTTTTCCTTAAACTAATCTGAATATGTCGATTTTACTAAATCCTTTTCGGCTAATTAAATTAACTTTGACGCTCAATTAATCAGTTTTATGTCCACTATTTCGCTTGGAATCGGCTCCCGTGTTAAACACCCTCAATTTGGTGATGGAGTAATTATCCAGATAAAGCCCGAAGATTATGTAATCACTTTCATGCAGCATGGAATGCGTGAAATCGAACGTACATTCGATCAGTTTGAAATTATTGATGCCAATGATCCGGATAACGATCTGGTTAGTTTGGCCGATATTGAAGTTCTTCTCGTCAACGTTATCCGCAAATATTCCGACATCCAGGAAAGAGTGGATATCGGAAATAAATGGACAGGCGGAAACATCATACTTAAACCGGGTGATAGCTCACTCAAATCAAAAGAAATCCCTATCGATGTATTCTTCAATAAAATTGTCATGTTGCGCGATCGTTTACGTGTTCTTGAGCAACGGATAAATAGTCATGATAAGCTTACGGAAGACGACAAGGTAAACATGCAGCAATACATCACGCGTTGTTATGGTTCATTGACAACCTTCAATGTGCTTTTTAAACATTCGACTGACCAATTCATTGGAGAAAAAAGTGGAAAAGAATAATTTACGAATTGAGCCTGAATAAATCGAATGAATATTTTATCTGTAGAAAATCTTACCAAATCATTTAGTGATAAAAAACTTTTTGAAAATATTAGTTTTGGTATTGCAAGAGGCGAAAAGATCGCTCTCATAGCCAGAAACGGAGCAGGAAAAACTACGCTCATGCGGGTGTTATCCGGCAAAGACAATCCGGATTCCGGAAATGTAACTTTCAGGAAAGATATGCATATTGAATATGTCGAACAGGAGCCATATATGGATCCTTCCAAAACGATATTAGAAACGATCTTCGACGATAGCAATCCTTCCGTACAATTAATGCGTCAGTATGAAGATGTTTTGGAAAAAATGGAATTGCATTCTACTCCTGAACTTCAGAAGGAAATGCAACGTCTTTCCTCACTTATCGATGATGCCGGTGCATGGGATTATGAGTTGCGGGTAAGGCAAGTGCTTTCCAAATTAAATATACATCATCTCGATCAGCCGGTGAGGCAATTATCGGGTGGACAGAAAAAAAGAGTTGCATTGGCCAAAGCTCTTATTGATCCTGCCGATCTGCTTTTATTAGACGAACCTACGAATCACCTGGATTTGGAGATGGTCGAATGGCTGGAAGATTTTCTTACCCGTTCGCAACTTGCTGTTTTGCTTGTTACTCACGACCGATACTTTCTTGATAACATTACCAATAAAATTATTGAAATCGATAATGGCGATCTGCATGTTTATGAGGGAAATTATACTTATTTCCTGGAGAAGAAAGCTGAACGCGAATACAATGAGACAAGGGAAAAAGATAAGGCAAGAAATATCATGCGCACCGAATTGGAGTGGATGCGAAGAATGCCTAAAGCACGCGGAACGAAGTCGAAAGCGCGTATCGATTCTTTTTACGAGTTAAAAGAAAAGGCTGCCGGAAAAAAGAAAGAAGAAGGGATGAGTCTCGATATCAAAATGAATCGCATCGGCGGAAAAGTGATCGAGATGAAAAAAGTTAACAAAGGTTTTGATAACCTGAAGATTTTAAAAGGATTCGATTATACATTTCGCACCGGTGAACGTATTGGCATAGTTGGTAAAAACGGTACAGGTAAAACAACCTTCCTCAACATGCTCACCGGTATGGAAAAACCGGATTCAGGTAAAATAAATATCGGCGATACGATCATCTTCGGTTATTATTCACAACAAGGTCTCGAATTGAAGGACGATAAAAGAGTGATTGAAGTAGTAAAGGATTTCGCCGATGTGATTCAGTTAAGCGACGGACAAAAAGTTACTGCCGCTCAGTTTCTTCAGTTATTTCAGTTCTCTCCTGAAATGCAATACACTTATTATTCTAAATTGAGTGGAGGAGAAAAGCGCCGGCTTTATTTGCTTACTGTATTGATAAAAAATCCTAATTTTTTAATTCTCGATGAGCCGACAAACGATTTAGATCTGCTTACTTTAAATATTCTGGAAGATTTCTTATTGCACTATAAAGGATGCCTGGTCGTTGTTTCTCACGATCGTTATTTCATGGATAAACTGGTTGATCATCTCTTTATTTTCGAAGGAGATGGAGATGTCAGAGATTTTAACGGAACGTATTCTGAATATAGATTTGAAGAAATCGATAAGGAGAAACAAGCATCTAAGAGTAAGAATGAAAAAAATCAGGTTATCGTCGAAGCTCCCGTAAAGCAGCAACCCAAGAAAAAATTTACTTACAAGGAAAAACTGGAATTCGAAACTCTTGAAAAAGAAATTGCATCGCTCGAAGCGGAAAAACAATTGCTCACTGCCAAACTAAGTGAAGGTGTCGGTGATCATAAAGTTATTAGCGAATGGGCGTTGCGAATGCAGGTTATTGCAAATGAAATCGACGGAAAATCGTTGCGCTGGCTGGAGCTGTCAGAGATGAATTCCTGAATGTTTATAACTTAATGAGCTTTTCGAATATGTCAAACTTTAGCTTCTTTACTTTGTAAGAATGATTAAAAAGTTATTACAAAACGAAGCCTCTTTTCTTGCTTTCCGTTACATTGATTTTCGTCGGTTTATATTTTCGAAATTCATGCTGACGCTAGCTCTCCAGATTCAGTTTGTAGTTCTTAGCTGGCAGGTCTATCAACTTACACATGATTATTTATCACTCGGATTACTTGGCTTAGCTGAAGCAATCCCTGCCGTAGGACTCGCATTGTATGGAGGGTATATTGCCGACCGTTACGATAGACGAAAAATAATAATCATTGTAATGGCCGCCCAATTAATCGTTTCGATTGCGCTCATGTATATCAGCATTCAATATGAAAAATATCCGGGTGAATATTCTTCTGCCTTTCCATTTTATATTATCATGTTTTTTGTTGGCTTGTTACGTGGGTTTTACAGTCCGGCACAAATGCCACTCATGACTCAGGTTGTTCCACGGGAAGCCTATGCAAACTCTTCTGCCTGGAATTCGACTTTTTGGCATATTGCCGTTGTACTCGGTTCATCGTTTGGAGGGTTGTTGCTTGGTTTCGGTGGTAAAATAGTTACTTATTCAATTGTTGTTTTTCTTTTGCTCATCGGTTTAATTCAGATGATCCGGGTTTCTCCACAACCATTAAAGGCCGTATTAAGAGAAGAGGGTATGCTGGTTAGCATTCGCCAAGGACTGAAATTTGTATTTAGCAACCAAATGATCTTCGGCGCGATGTTACTCGATCTGATTGCCGTACTTTTTGGTGGTGCAACTGCTTTACTTCCTGTTTTTGCCAGTGAAGTGTTAAAAGTAGGTGAACTTGGTTTCGGTTTTTTACGTGCCGCGCCTTTCGTCGGATCTGTTTTAATCGCTCTGTACATGACCAAGCATCCACCGGTTAAAAATACCGGTAAAAAACTTTTTTTATGTGTGGCTTGTTTCTCCATCTGTATGATTCTTTTCGCACTCAGCACCAATTTTTATTTGTCACTATTCATTCTTGCACTCAGTGGTGCATTCGACAATGTAAGTGTGGTTATTCGCTCAACCATTCTTCAGCTTTTCACGCCAAATGAAATGAGAGGACGGGTTGCTTCCGTGAGTACAATGTTCATTAGCTCCTCCAATGAAATTGGTGCATTTGAATCCGGCTTCGCCGCTAAATTGCTGGGTTTGATTCCATCTGTATTAGTCGGCGGCGGAATTTCTCTTGCTTCCGTCGGAGCCGCCCTTGTTGGCATGCCTCGTTTACGAAAACTTGAACTCAAGTAGGAGTTTTTTTTGTGAAGGGTTTGAATCGGATCTTTTTTTAACTGCCGGATGAGTCAGCCAATAAGGTGAGGTTATTTTTTAAATGAATACCCAATTAAAATTTCAAATCGATGTTGAATTTTGGAAGATACCCGGAGTTCATAAGCCACTTTATTTTCAATTCTTATTTTGAATTCTTGTGAAATGAGATATGAAAAAACGTTTTGCATATCTAGATTGAACACTTTTTTGTCTAAGCCGTTTCCAAAAAAGGATGTTTTATTTTCTAACAAGAATTTATTTAAAAATGGTAGCTTGATACTTGATTGCAAATTGAACCCATATTCTGAATTGAATAAAACATGGTCTGTGCTGGCAAATATATTTGTTTCCTTTGGCACATCATCATTTTTGGGGAATGAATTTATTCTTAATGTTGCAAAGGAAATATTAAGATAGGATGTTTTCCAAAACAAAAAATTTATTCCATATCCTGCAGTGAAGTTTGCGGGAAGCATGGGTCCGGATTTCCATTTTCTGCTTTTCGAATTATTGATGTACAGATATTCCCACGTATTAGTTAATTGCGTTTTCAGGTTTATTAAAAATGAATTTTTTAAATAAGGGTTCTCCATGAACGCCCAAATTGATGAAAGGAAAATATTGTCATTCGATTTAATAGTTATGGAGTCAATGAAATGATTGTAACTGAGATCTGTTCTTATTTCTCTGATCGTGTTTTTATAATTCGTTTTCTTGATTGAATTCAGATTGAAGGATCCGGTAAGTAGTAATCCTGAATTATTTGTAGATTTCCATTCGATGTTTCTTTGTAAGGAGGAAGAGACAAAAAGTTCAATAGAGGATGTTTTTTGGAGAAAGCCCGAGTAGGGAGCGTTTTTTCCATGGGAGGCTATTCCTGCTCGTAGAAACAAGATAAATAAGCAAATTCCAATAAACCGGAATTTTCGGTTTACTTGCATAATTGAGTTGCTTCATTTCAAAAGCTTAAATATTTCTTGTTGAAGTTTGTACTGAATATCCATTGTATTGTATTCGAAGATATCTGAATAAGGAACATGGAACACTTCGCCATTACTAATTATCAATAATTCAGGAGTGTTGTTTATCTCCAGCATGTTAAATAGGTTGTTGCTGCCGGGATTTTTATATTGATAAAAGAATCCATCAAAATCCGGCATCAATTTTTTATTGGCTGCTTCTTGTATTTTTCTATTCAGCGTGGTGGAATCAATTAATGTTATTGAAATAAAATGGGCATGAAGAGAGTCTTTAACGTTCTTAATGTAATCGTTTACAATTGTAAAGCAGCTTTGACAGTTTTTATTATTTTTTAATACGATGAAGTAATTCACAGTATCTGAAAATAAAAATGGCATATTTTGTTGCGAATAAAATGAGGAATTAAAAACAAATTTCGTTGATTCCTTATTTAATTTATCAGTTTCTGCTTTAGCATTTAAAACAAATAGGAATAGAATGATATTCATCAAGCTATGGAAATTGAATTTTAAACGTGGAGATTGTATATGTTGGATCGTTCTTTTCATAATATTTATCTTTATTAAAGTTGAATTCCTGAAGTGTTGAGTTTTTTGGTGGATAAAAATCTGTTTCATCGACCGTATATAAGAAGTTATCCTTAATATAATAACTGATGGGGTCTTTTAAAAAGAAAGGGAGAGAGTTTGTGTCTATGTAGTCACTTCCTTCCCAGGAAACATTCACGGATTCGTTAGTGAAAATCGGCTTTTTTGTACTTTGTTTATCCCATAAATCCATTCGTTTTATATTTCTATTCGACGAAATAGAGGATGAAACCAGTAGCATGTTTTTATTGATTGAAAAAATATTTTCAATCATAGCTATTGTATCTCTCATCAATAGTAGTTTATCTATCAAAAGCTTTACATGGATTTTGGAGACATCCGTTTCGCCGGGAATTTTATTACCGGGCAGGTTGGTCCAGTTAGCCGGAGGATTGTAGTTAATTTCATCTACTTGTTCGAGTTCAAAGTTGTAGCATTTTATTTTGTATCCGCATGGATCTGCTAAGTAAATTCTGTCTGAACTGACTGTCACTAAATTTGTTTTAAAAACTTTCAGCTCCAGGCATGCCATTTGGGGATGTGCAATTTTAGTAATGGCTCTCTTTTCAGCATCATAAATAAATAAATTGGATTTTTCCCAAGGATCATCGGGGTGCCAATTGTAAAATGAACTAATCAGAAATTTATTCTGCTCTAAAGGTGTAATGTCTTGTGCCGCGCACTCTACATTTTTTTTAATTTTTCTTTCGTATACGTAGGTATTCCCTTTTTTCGTAAAATGATACATGTCAAAACGCGCTTCATCTATAAATATTAAAAAGTTTGAATTGAGCGAAAAGGCAGGTAAATTCATAAATACAATTTCAGCCGGTATTTTTACTGTAAAGGAATCCAAGTGTTGATTAGTGGTATTGAACGAATAAAATTTCATCATTCTTTTTTCTTCATTCCAGTCTTCCGAAGTATAGTAATACAGGTTAGGGTATAAAAAGCAATTCTTTAATCTGTTTTCAATTGAGTTTTTACCTGTGTTAAATCTCGTCAAAATGCTTGAGATTGGGAAGTTTGTTTTTTGTGCATTTCCTAAATGCACCGTTATGATTAACATGCAGAAGACAACCAGGTGTCTTCTGCATGAATTTTCTTGGATAATTTTCATATTAATCGACGATAGTTATCCCGCTGTTTTCAATTTCGATTTGTACATTTTCTTTATCAGCCATAAACCACCTGACCGGTAAATCGTTTTTGAAATTGATTGATCCTTTTTTATTTCCTTTTTCCAATTCCGCCAATACATATTCTGTAATACCAGGTAACGGGTGTTGAATAATTTTGGAAGTTCCGGTCACCGATGCAAAATTGATCGGACAAGTATTGCTACCTGTTCCTGTGCACTCACATTTTGTGCTACTGAAATAAACATAATTAAATTTGTTATTGGAGGTTCCGCCTTTGAGGATAATAACAAATTTCGCCTGTGCCATTGTGGCAAACAATAAGAGTGTTAAGATTAAAAATTTTGTTTTCATTTTTAGATGTATTATGAGTTATTAAAATATTGATTGAAAAATAAAATTGATTGTTTTTTCTGAACCGCCTGCCGGCGAATAAGTGTATACATGGTAAAATGAAAGAGTGTAATTTATTTGCATGATTAAACGAGAAATAATACTTGACAAAGATTCAATGTTCTAATTCATATTACAACCGTATTTGATAAGGTTATTATATGAGGGACGTTTTAGGATACCGATTTGTTACAGATGCATCTTTCTTTGGCTTAATTATTAGGTATTCTTTTGAAAAATGTAAAGGATAATTGGGTTAGTCGAATTGATTAATATATTTACACACAAATTCACCCCACTATTATGAGTACATGTAAAATATTATGCTGGAATGTCAATGGCATTCGTGCAATCTGGAAAAAAGGTTTTCAAGAGTGGTTATTAAAAGAAGACCCGGATATTCTGTGTTTGCAGGAGACAAAAGCTCAGCCGGATCAACTCACTGTTGAAAAAATGGAAGACAGTCATTATAAATCATATTTTTTTTCAGCAGAAAAGAAAGGCTACTCCGGAGTAGCCGTGTTTTCAAAGCAGGTCCCACTTAAAGTAAGTGTCGGCTTCGGTAATCCTTCGTTTGATAGTGAAGGCCGTGTATTGGAACTGGAATATGAAAAATTTGTATTGTTTAATGTGTATTTTCCTAATGGCGGAAGAGGTCCGGAAAGAGTTAAATACAAACTTGATTTTTACGAAGAATTATTCAAACGTGTGCAAGAAGTCAGGAAAACGAAAAAGAATGTAGTCGTTTGCGGGGATTACAATACTGCTCATAAAGAAATCGATCTCGCTCGTCCCGGACCAAATTCTAAAGTCACCGGCTTTTTACCCGAAGAGCGTGCATGGATCGATAAATTAATAGAAATGGGATATGTAGACATCTTCCGTGAGTTTAATAAGGAACCTGAGCAATACACATACTGGGATGCAATATCCCGTGCCCGCGAGCGGAACGTCGGTTGGAGAATCGATTATTATCTTGTTTCAAATGAAATGAAATCAATGGTTACAAATGCCTCCATTCATCCTTTAGTAATGGGTAGTGATCATTGTCCGATTGAACTGGATATCAAACTTTGATTTTTATCTAAGTCTTATTTTATCTAATGGTTCAGTTAAGTGAGGTAACATTCAATTACAACCAAACTCTTTTTTGGTAGAATCTTATTATGAAAAAAATCTTCTTCTTTTTAACATTTTTTTATTTAGGAACTTTGCTTTCGGCAGGACAGGATTTTAAATTGTTTCTTATTGGCGATACTGGTGAAGACACCGTTTTACAGTCGACCATGCAGAGTTTTTTAGATACGATCTCTAAATATCCCAATAGCGCGGTCGTTTTTTTGGGTGATAATTGTTATAAAAGCTGGATAGTAGGGGAGCGAAAAGGGTTTGATTCATCTGAGATAACCATTAAGCGACTCGGAGTACAGTTAAACGGATTGAATCAGTCAAAGTATAATGGAAATGTTTATTTCATTCCCGGTAATCATGAATGGTGGAATGTAACTTGTTTTAGAAAAGGGAAAAGAAATGTTTTAAGAGAAGAGGCGTTTATCGAAAAGCATCTGGGGGCGAGTCATTCTATTAAAAATAACTACAATACTTTTTTGCCGGATAGCGGAAATCCTGTTGCAGCCGTAGAACTGAATGATGGCCGGTTGAAATTAATTATTATCGATACCGAATGGTTGATCGTCTGTAAAAATAAAATTGAGCGATTGAATGTATATGCTCAAATCGACAGTATTTTAAAAGATGCAATTGGTCGTCACCTGAAAATTGTTGTAGCCGCTCATCATCCGATTTTCACTCTTGGCAAGCACAGTAAAAAGCATTGGAATCAATTCCCGAAATTTTATAAAAATCAGGATATTTATCACCCGATTTATATGGAAGTCCGAATGAGGTTAGATAGTTTACTCACACATAAAAATTATCCTATTGTTTATTCGAGCGGACATGATCATGTACTCGAATATTTTAAAAAAGATTCTGTTGAATACATTGTTAGTGGCTCCGGGAGTAAGACTACTTCATTTTCCGGAAAAGATGATTTTAATCCCAATCCCGAAAAGGACATGCTTTTACCTGTCATCAAAAAGGTAAATGAAGGTTTTTTTGAATTAAATTTTGTCGCCGGTAAGACGGAAATATTTTTATTTTATTTTGATAATGGTTTTAAAAAAGTACGCGTTAATTGAAATCTACAACGTAGATAGATTTTTTTATTTGTGATCATTATTCGTATGATGCGTTGTTGACCTTTTTTATTCTCATAAATAATCCTAATTATATTAGGTTGTAGAAACTTTAATTTTGATGAACATTTGCAAAAGAAAATTTTACGATGTTTCAGAAAAGAAAGCATTTATTTAAAACCGCATTTACGTAGCTGGAATAATATTCACTCGGATGAATTTGTTCATTTTAAAAATTGTTTATAAAATTAAAATTTAATTACTATGAAACTTAAAATTATTTTTTCAATTATAATTGCTGCATTAATGTTCAACAATGCATCTGCAATTACATTAATCGTAGGCGGCTGTACAAAAACTTTGAAATATTCCGTTGTTACGATTGACAATAACAGGAATATTGTTTGTCTCGGATTGGGAAGTTTAGATTGTCCTTCGAGTTCAATTGGCGTGGAAGGTGTCTCCAAGATTATTTACTCTTTAGATGACATTGTTTGTCTTTGTACCGATAAAGTAGCGAAAAAAGAACTTTCAGGGACAGGTTTGTACAATAACGATCTTCCTTATAGTTGGAAAGTCCTAAAAAACAATGCTGTTCAGATAGAAGTTAACGAAGTTGCTATACACAAAAATTAGCAGACAATCCGGTATGGCTTTATTTATTAGCCATGCCGGATTTTTCGTTTTATTTTGAATGAATGGTTGTTCTTTGCCTAGTCATTGTGTATTTTTGTCACATGTTAGTTGCTCCCGAAAGAATGCCCGATGATTCTAGAATTTGGATATATCAGGCAAACCGTAAATTTTCCGATACAGAAGTATCTGAAATCAATTCATTGGCGAAAAAATTCGTTGAAAGCTGGACAGCCCATAATAATGAACTGAAGGGCAGCTTTGAATTGGTTCATAATTTGTTTTTCATCCTTATGATCGATGAGAACCATGCCATGGCCAGCGGTTGTTCCATAGATAAATCCATTCATCTTATTCGCGAGATTGAGAAAACGTTCGATGTATCTATGCTGGACAGACAGGTCTATGCATATTTCAATAATGAGGAAGTGCTGATTGTTTCGGTAAAGGAATTTGAGCGCATGATTGAAAGCGGTTCTATTGATTCAAATACAATTGTTTTTAATAATCTGATTACTAAAAAGATCGAACTTCAATCCATGTGGAAAATTCCCATGGGTTTAAGCTGGCATAAAAATCTTTTTAATTTAGTCAAATAGCTCCGTGTTTTTACACTTTCTCCTACAGTCCATTTTTGTTTAGTTGACATTTTTTAAGTACAATTCTAAAAGCAAATTGTGTAATTTATTTCTAAATAATCTGCATAATTGTTAATGTATCGCCATTCAATTTCATAAATTTGTTGAATGAAAATTACCATTCAAGTTGCATCTCCGTTGGATAATATAGCGATTTCAGAAATAGGGAAAACTACTTTTTATGAAACATGGAGTCCGGTAAATACAGAGGAAGATATGCAAGAGTACATGAAAACATCGTTTGATCCTGAATTACTAAAAGCAGAGTTAAGCAATGCTTCTGTAAATACTTTTCTGTTGGCCTTTGACGCTGAAAAAGTTGTCGGTTATGCAAAAATCCGTCGCGACAGAACCTATGAGGAATTCAAAAACGATCAGGTAATTGAAGTCGAAAGAATTTATGTAATTAAAAATTATCAGGATAAAAGAGTCGGTAAAGCATTAATGGATAAATGCATGGAAATTGCCACGGAAGAAAGGCATAAGTGGATTTGGCTCGGAGTGAATATCGATAACCTGAAGGCAATTAGTTTTTATAAAAAATACGGTTTTACTATTTTCGGCGAAAAAGCTTTTCAGTTAGGAGATGCCGTTGACAATGATTACCTGATGAAAAAACAACTTATTGATTAGTGGTTAGAAAATATATAGTTCGATTGTGTTTTGGTTTACAAATTATCTGTCGTAAAATTCTTTCTTCTTAAGCAATTTCAAATCCTGAAGAATAGTTGATTTGACGTTGATTTGAAAATTCCAACTTTCCTGAAAGCCGAAAGGGATCCAGCCCATTCGCATTTCCCAGCAATGCAGATCACGATAAATGTTTACGCCTAAATTTGTAAAACGACCATCTGTAATATCATACCAGGAGTTAAATCCGATTTTCCATTTTGGTGTGAGACTTAAGTCGCCGCTCACGCTGGTCGATTGTTTTTTTTCTGAGGCCGCATTCCCGTTTTTGGTATATCTAAAGCTATAACTTACCGCAACATTATATGGGATATCAAAATTGACATACTCTTCCGGATGTGCGTTGATGTAATCGATATCTTCTCTGGAAAACTTCTTGTTTTCAATTTTATTTTTCGGACTCAACGAGAAACTAATTGTTGCATCTGCATTTGTTAGTCTGACTAAACGACCATTTTCTTTTACAAGAAATTTATTATAATCTTTATTGTTTTCATCAAAAGCATATGGATTTAAAGTACCCCCAAAATTAAGGGTAACTTTATCGAATAAGGAAGTTCGTCCATTTACCGAAAAATTGCTAAGTTTCATAGAGTCTGCTATCACATTATAACCACTTGAAATTCTTATGCTCTCAAACAATTTGATTTTTTTCACTGCCTCTCCTGTATCGGAGTTGGTTTTGACTTTCATCTCTAAATTATTGTCGAGACTGAATCCAATATTTCCATACGGTCCGGATTGAGGTCCACCAAAAGCAGTTCCTTCAAATATGGAATACTTTCTGGTTTTTCCGGTAGAATCAATTTGAACATTTCTATAGTAGCCATAAACAGATTTTCCGAAATCAGGTCGATAGGCAAATGAAACCGAGGGGGAAATAACATGGCGGAGTGCTTTTATCGGCCCCTTTTTGTATTGATACATTCCGTAAATTCTTGTACTTATACCGAGAGAGGTTTGGTAATCACGGGCAGCACGGAATCCATCTTCTTCGTGTTTAATGATTTTTTTTGAAATCGGATTGTATTTGTAGCGTGTCGTTCGCAAATACCATCTTTCGGTATAATTAAAAGAGGGCGAAAAATTGAAATAGTTGAAAAGGTTGAATGCCGTAGAGACGGGAATAATATGTTGAGCACCGTTTTTAAATTCCTGAAGCGATTCTTTTCTGAATAACAAACTGTCATAAGTTTCAATCCTGTTCGTCATTCGCATGGAATAACTTGTTCCGATTTTCTCATACCAGCGCTGTTTTCCGATACCGTTTTTTCTCTTAAAGGGATTTATTCTGGAAACATTGAAACTCGCATCAGGAGTTGTTAATTCAATTTGTTTTGTGATTGTATTTTGCCGGTGATTTAAAGATGTTGTGAAATTATATGGCTTCTCAGGAAAGGTTCGGCTATAACTTACAGATGACTGTAATTCATTCGATAAAAAATTCTTTACACTGCTAATCGTATTTTTATAATATGTATTGCTTCCTGCATTTACGCTTGCATTAAACGAGCTGTTTGGATTGAAAGCTGGATCCTGACTGTGACTCCAGACAATTTTATAATCTTTTATAGTTTCAAAATCTGGAAGGCCTTCTTCACTTTGCACTGTTTTGGCATAACTAAACGTGAAGTTACCTTTATACTTATACCTTTTTTTATAGGATGAAGCAGCATCAAGCGTATAACTGCCCTTCGTATAAATATCTGAAGTTAAAGCTAGATTATAATAGTCGTTAAAGCCCAAATAGTATCCGAGATGCTGAAAATAAAACCCTCTTTGAGCCGATTCACCGAATGCCGGAAAAATCAGTCCGGAACTTCTTCCTTTTTTATTTGGAAAAAATCCGAAAGGAATCAAGAGTGGCGTAGGTACGCCTTCGATAGTCAGATAAGCCGGACCTGTTACAATTTTATTGTTCTTGATAACCTTTAATTTATTGCTGGTAATTGCAAAGTGCGGAGTATCAAGATCGCAGGTAGTATATTGACCATTTTTAATGAAAAAATTATTCTCCGGATCTTTCTTAACTACTTCACCATGAATATATCCTTCGCCTTCCTGTGTGATAACATAAGCAATTTTCCCTTTTTTAGTATTGAAATTATAGCGAATGTTTGTTGAACGGAACTTTTGTTCTGCCTGAGAGAATTCCGGATTTCCTTTAATTGTACCGGTGCTATCGGTCACACCTTGCGCAAACATTTCTTTGTTGTTCATATCAATGACGATATAATCTGCTTTTAGGTGCATATCGTCATAATCAACGGTAGCTGAACCATATAGGTAAACAATTTCATCAATAATATTCACTCGAATCGAATCTTTTGCATGATATTTCACCGGAAATTGAAGTGTATTGTCATTGGCAATGTTGGTATCAACAGATAGGGTGTCTGCTTTAATACTATCTTTCCCGGTTACCGGCAATGTATCCGGTTCCTGAAATAATAATTTTCCGGTATCGTTTACAGCATATATTGTTACAACTAACCCTTCATCACCAACAGCAAATTGTTGAAAAAGAAGAAGTAAGTTGATTAAAACTAAGAGTGATATTTTGGATACTTGTAGAAACAATCCGTCGAAATTTTCGGTATTTGTGATCCCAAAACTAAACAAAAAAATCTGTCCGGATTTTTTAGTGAAAGTCTTTATGGCTTTCATCCTTTTTCTATTTACTTCTTTCCACCCGCCTGTCATAAAACCCTATGGCCTGAACGTCGTTGTTATTGATGCAGGACATGGCGGACATGATCCCGGTTGTTTGGGAAAGAAAACGAAAGAGAAGGATGTAACATTGGGCATAGCTTTAAAAATAGGAAAATATATTGAAGATCGTTTTCCGGATGTAAAAGTAATTTATACCCGACAAACAGATGTCTTTGTTGAATTGTATGAGCGGGCAGAAAAAGCCAATAACGCAAAAGCAGACCTTTTTATTTCTATCCATTGTAATTCGGCCTGTTTTTTCGATAAGAAAAAAAGAAAAGAAATTTGTTCGGGCGACATTCACGGAGTAGAAAGTTGGGTAATGGGGCTGCACAAAACAGAAGCTAATTTGGAAGTTGCAAAACGTGAAAACGAGGTTATCCTTATGGAAAAGGATTATTCCCGTCAATACGACGGTTTCGATCCGAATAGTGCTGAAGCAAATATTATTTTTTCTTTGTATCAGAATACTTTTCTCGAACAAAGTTTGCGAATGGCAACGAATATTCAAAAGGAGATGAAGGAAAAAGGCAGAGCGACAAGAGGAGTTAAACAAGCCGGATTTCTTGTATTGTTTAAAACGACCATGCCCAGTGTATTAATCGAATCCGGTTTCTTATCGAATGCGGCAGAAGAAAAATATCTGTCATCTGAAAAAGGACAAGATGAAATTGCTTCTTCTGTTTTTAAAGCATTCAAGACTTATAAAAACTCCGTTGAAACATTAAAAAATTCCGATAACGAACTTTCAAAACCGGAATCCACAGAGGTAAAAAAAGATTCCATAGTCAAGCCCATTTTAGAGGAAAAGAAAACGCAGAAGGATAGCGAGGATCTTGAACAAAAAAATATCGGTATAAAGGAAGAAAAACAAACTATTAAAAACGAAGATATTAAAGCAATCGAGACTCCCAAGCCGATTGATGAGAATGTTTTCTGGAGTGTTCAGTTTTTTACATCTCCCAAAAAATTAGCTCCTTCACACAAAATTTATAAGGAATTTGAAGTCGTTAGAGAAGACCTGGAATCGGGGGTATACAAGTATTCAACCGGCATGTTAAAGAATAAAAATGATGCGATTAGACTTCAAACAAAGATTCGTGAAATGGGCCATAAAGATGCTTTTGTTATTGCTTTTTATGAAAACAAAAAAATATCATTGAAAGAAGCTTCTGATTTGGAAAAGAAAAAATGATTTAAGAGAAAATGCATACTTTTAACCAATAAATTGGCATACGGAAAATTAAAGAATGAAACCTACCAAAGAAACTAAAATCGGATTAATTGTACTTGTCGGAATTGCTTTGCTTTTTTGGGGCCTGAATTTTCTTAAAGGAAAAGATATTTTTACCAGCGATAATACGATGTTTGCTGTTTATGATCAGGTAGAAGGATTGGCTGCTTCAAATCCTGTTTTGGTAAATGGTTTGAAAATTGGGTTGATCCGCAAACTGAGATTGATGGAAGATGGAAGCGGACGCATTTTAGTCGCACTTACCGTAACCAATAAAGTTCACTTACCGGTAAATTCTAAAGCTGAAATTTTCAGTACGGATATATTGGGATCAAAAGGCATTCGAATTTTAATGGGTGACTCAAAAGATTTATTGAAAGACGGAGACACGCTCATTTCCGGCGTTCAAAAGTCGCTTCCTGAAGAAGTAAATGCGCAGGTTGCTCCCATTAAAGCTAAGGCGGAAAACTTACTTTCTTCTATGGACTCTGTTTTACTCGTTATCAGAGAAGTCTTCAATCAACGTACTAAAAGTAATTTGAAAAATTCTTTTGAAAGTATATCGAAGTCGCTTGCTGCTATCGAGCATATTGCCACAAATCTCGACACCGTACTTGAAGGTGAAGACAAGTTGAAAAAAATATTTGAAAACATTGAGTCTATTAGTACCAATTTCAAAAATAACAACGAGAAGCTGACAACTATTATTAATAATTTCGCAGCAATCTCCGATACAATTGCACGCTCAAATATTTCAGAGACGTTGGAGAGTACAAAGCGCACGCTTGAACAGACTGCCGGAATAATGGAAAAAGTAAATAAGGGTGAAGGTTCTCTCGGACAACTTGCCAATAACGATAGCTTGTACAACAATTTAAATTCAACAGCGCGCAATCTGGATTTGCTTTTAAGTGACTTCAAAGAAAATCCGGGTAGGTATGTAAATTTGTCTTTCATCTCATTCGGGCGAAAAGCAAAAAAATAAATTTTCTGTGTTAAACTAAACCGGTTTATCTGATCAATTGATGGTATCGCAAATAATATTTCTACTTTTATTCATTGCAGCAGTAGCACTGTTTACAAAAAATGTGCGAATGGTTATTCGCAACATTCATCTTGGCAGAGATATAAACAGAAGCGATAACAAAGCCGATCGATGGAAAACGATGTTTCGTGTCGCCCTCGGGCAATCAAAGATGGTTACCCGACCGATTGCCGGAATACTTCACATCATCGTTTATGCCGGCTTTGTAATTATTAACATCGAAGTTTTGGAAATACTTATCGATGGAATCGCCGGCACACACCGTGTGTTTTCATTTGCCGGTAGTCTGTATAATGTTTTAATCGGAAGTTTCGAGGTGCTTGCATTTTTGGTGTTGCTTGCATGTGTGATTTTTCTTATTCGAAGAAATGTTATCAAGTTGCGTCGCTTTCAAATGAGGGAATTGACAAGTTGGCCAAGGACAGATGCTACCCTTATTTTGGTAACCGAAATTTTATTGATGGCTGCATTCTTAACTATGAATGCTACGGATGCAGTTTTACAATCACGCTCGTTTGAACATTATATTCAGGCAGGCGCATTTCCAATCAGCAATATGTTTTCACCTGTGTTCTCTTCTTTATCATCGGAGTCGCTCATGTTTATTGAGAGGTTTTGCTGGTGGTTTCATATCATCGGAATACTTACATTCTTAAATTACATTCCATACTCCAAGCATTTTCACATCTTGTTGGCATTTCCGAATACATGGTATTCAAATCTCCAGGCAAAAGGAAAGTTTGATGAAATGAAAAATGTTTCCAGAGAAGTTTTGTTAATGCTCGATCCTGCGGCTCAGGTCGAACCTCCTGCAGCAAGTGATCCTCAACGCTTCGGTGCAAAAGATGTAAACGACCTTACCTGGAAACAATTGATGGACGCTTATTCGTGTACGGAATGTGGCAGGTGTACTTCTGAATGTCCTGCAAATCAAACAGGCAAATTGCTTTCTCCCAGAAAAATTATGATGGATACGAGAGATCGTCTGGAAGAAGTTGGAAGAGCAATCGATAAAAACGGAAAGGATTTTAAAGACGAAAAATCGTTGCTGAATTATATTACTGAAGAAGAACTCTGGGCATGTACAAGCTGCAATGCATGCGTACAAGCTTGTCCGGTAAACATTGATCCACTCAGTATCATTCTTGATATGCGTCGTTACCTCGTCATGGAAGAAAGTAAGGTTCCCTCAGAACTTGCCAACATGTTTAATAAGATAGAAAATAATGGAGCCCCCTGGCAGTTTTCTCAGCAGGACAGAGCTAACTGGACTGCCTGAAGCGTTTTATAAGAATAATAAGATAGGATTTCTTTTCGTTCAATCTCATAAAAATCTTGTTTTTCTGTTGTTTTTTCAGACAATTTTAAGGTAATACAGGTAGAAATTACCCGATTATCAAATAAAATTTCCCATTCAATAAAAAATTCTTAACTCGCATACTCATTTATTGTTAGTGAAAAAAAATCAAGTATTTCTCGGGTTATTTCTTGCCATGTTATTCATGATACTGAGTGGTTCTGCTCAAGAAAGAGCGATTACCATGTATGTTCCTGATACCTTGGTAAAAATTGCTCCTGATCGTTTTGAGAAAATCAAAAAGAGAATGGACTCCGATATTCTTGCTTTGGAAGGAAGGCCGAAAGAACAGAAAGAATATATTTCGAACAGATATAAAAACAGACTCGAATATTTCAAAATATCCATTGAAGATGGAGAGTTTTTAATTGGAGGCGAAATTGAAAAGTATTTGAACAAATTGATGCAGCAGGTATTGAATGCCAACCCATCCATCAATCCAAAAATACAATTGTTTGTTTCACGCAGCACCGTTCCTAATGCATACAGCACAGGAGATGACAACATTATTTTCAATATCGGCTTATTGAACAAGGTTCAAAATGACGCTGAAATTATTTTTGTACTCTGCCATGAATTAGCTCATCAGGTTCTTGAACACACCAAAGCAGGTCTGTATGCAAAAGCAGAAAAATACACCAATAAGGCCTTCGTGAAAAGTCTGAATAAAACATTAAAAGAAGAATATAACGTTAAAGAAAAGCTGGAAAATCTCATTATGCCGAGTTTGATTTCTGATATGCGTTTCAACAGACAAGAAGAGCTTGCAGCAGATTCGGTAGGATTTTTATTTTTTTCCAAAACGAAATTCGATAGAAATGCCGCTTTGTCAACTATTGAACTTTTAGATTCTATTGATTTGTTTTACGACAGAGACCCTATCGCTCTTTCTAAGGTTTTAAATTGTCCGGATTATCCCTACCGTGCTAAATGGGAGCCACAAGAACATCACTCTTCGCTTATGGTAATTGAAGATGAAAAGGATGTATTGGAAGATTCATTAAAGACACATCCCGATTGCAAGGTTAGAAAGGAAGCTATTTTGAGACAATTCCCGCAGAGTCAGGCAGCGATTGGAACTTTATTTATGACGGATTCCTTTGCTTTCCGTGGATTGAGCATGAAGGCCGAATCTGAAAATATCAATTCCATGTTTCTTCGTCAAAACATGGGACGAATGATGTTTTATGCCTATCACTCAATGATTGAATATCCTGAAAATCTATTTGCCCGGGTATATCTGGCTTTTGGATTTTCGAGATTAAGTCATTTGCAAAAGACACATAAAGTAGGTACTGAATTTCCATTGCCTTTAAATAATTATGAAGTTAATTATAATAAGATGCTTAACTTCATTAATAATCTAAACAGAGAAGAAGCGACAAATCTCGGCTATTGTTTGCTTAGACCCGTGCAAGAGTCTTTAAAAAAATATGAAGACTATTTAGCTGCTCTTACTTATTCTGCTTATACAAGTAATAAGAAAGAAGAGTTTTCTTCATTGAAAGAAGAATATTTGAAAAAATTTCCGAAAGGACAATTCACCGATTTATTTACCGAATTAGTAATCAATTAATAATTTATAAATAGTAATAACCAAAATCCCTAATCACACACGAATGAAAAAATTAATTTGTTTATTCCTTTTACTAGGATCATTGGGCTGGCAAACATTTGCGCAGACTCGTAAGTTTGAAAATGTAATGAAGATGAGTGTCCGTAACACAGGTTACATCATGGAAAAAGATGTTCTCGTTGGATACTATGTGTTTTACAAGGTTGATAAAGTTGATCGTAAAACAGAAGCATTTAAATTGGAACTTTTAGATAACAATCTGGGTGTTGTAAAATCGATTGATATCCAGCGTCCAAAAAATTCAGTTTTACTTGAGATGGAATACAACGGCAAAGCTTTCATTATGTCTTTCTTCGATGGAAAGAAAACAATGGATTTCATGATATTTGATATTGCCGGTAAGAAGATCGGAGAAAAATCTGATTCAGATATTCCGAATATGGAAAAAATGATGATCATGCAGGGAACACAAAACGACGGTTTTGAGTATTCAACATTGATGTCACGCGGTGCAGATGGTTTCGTCAGACAAACCTATGCTAAAAATGAAAAATTAGGATATTCATTAGAAGCCATGAACAATGATATTACTCCTGCCTGGACATATAATTCTGACCCTAAATCTGAAATGCTGGAAGCTGCTAATATGTTATATGCAACTTCAAGCACTGTTATCGCTCATGTAATTAAAAAGAAAGGAATGATGTCGAAGAAATACGATACATACCTTTTGATTGTCGACGGAAAAACAGGAAAAAAAGTAATGGAAAAGTCTATGCAAGACCAAAGCGATCTTTCTTTGCTTTCTTGTAACGTGAATGAAGAAAAAAATGAAATTATCATCAGCGGTGAATATTTTGCTCCAGGTGATGATCAGGCCAATTCAAAGAGCGTAGGAATTTATTTCATGACATTGGATTTAACAGGAAAACAATTGACATTTAAAAAAATGTCGTGGGCGAAAGACCTGGCTAAATTAAAATCTACTGACGATGGAGAAAAGAAATCCAAAGACACACAGAATGCATGGATATACTGGCATACAGTTGAGCAGACAAAAGATGGTCATTATTTTGCAATCGGTGAACAGTACAAAAAAACATTGAGCGCAGCAGGTGTTGCTTCGATGATGCTTTCCGGAGGTCGTGGTGGTGCTGCTGCTACATCCATTCACGTATATAATATGGTGGTTTTGGAATTTGATAAAGATTTCAATATGGTTAATAATATGACAGTAGAGAAGAAAAAAACCGAAGTGTTACTTCCCGCAGGTTCAACTTCTGCCGGAACTGCCATCCTTGGTAAATACATTAAGTCAACAGGTGGTTTCGATTTCGAATTCGCAACACGCGATAGAGCGAAAGATGCTTTCTTTGTTGTTTATAAAGATTACAACCGCAAAGATGAAGATGGAAAGAAATCAGATTCAATGATTGGATCTATCGTTTACGAAGACGGAAAATTGAAAACCAATCGTTCACCTATCAATACAGAGGGAAGTGCAATTCGTTTTTCTCCTGCAAAGCCCGGTTATATTGCCGTTTCAGAATACTTCAAGAAAAGAAAAACGATTGAATTCCGTTTGGAAAAAATTAGTTACTAGTTTCTTTAGTAGGAATTTTTAGAAAATAAAAAAATCGCTTTCTCATTGTTAGCCAACAGCAACAAAGAGAAAGCGATTTTTTTTTGCGATATAAAATTTGTTATTTTATGAATCAGAAAACAACTTCTGTCAATTTTCAATCTCTTAAATAGACTTATCTTCTTGTAAAGGTGCAGAAATTTTTAGGTCTTAATTGTTGATTATTTTATTTGTTGGCATTTGACAATTAAACTCATACTGCTACCTTTACTCAATATCGAAATCCAATGAAAGTTCAAACCCTTGCAGACTATGCTTCGAGAAATGAAACGCCTGAAATCCTTTTCTGGGTTGGTTGTGCCGGCAGTTTCGATGAACGGGCTCAAAAAATCACGCGTGCTGTTGCCAAAATACTGGATCATTGCGGAATAAAATTCGCCATACTTGGTACCGAGGAAAGTTGTACAGGTGATCCGGCAAAGAGAGCCGGAAATGAGTTCTTGTTTCAAATGCAAGCAAGAACAAACATTCAGGTTTTAAATGGATATGGCGTAAAGAAAATCGTTACTGCTTGTCCGCATTGTTTCAACACATTAAAAAATGAATACCCGGAATTAGGCGGGAGTTATGAAGTCATTCACCATTCGCAGATGATACAATCGCTGCTGGATGATGGAAAGTTAAAAATCAGCGGTGGCAATTTCAAGGGAAAGAAAATTACTTATCACGATCCTTGTTACCTAGGACGCGGCAACGATGTGTATGAAGCGCCTCGGGAAGTAATAACGAAGCTTGACAGTGCTTTCGTTGAAATGAAGCGTTCGCGTCAGCAAGGTTTTTGTTGTGGTGCCGGCGGTGCACAAATGTTTAAAGAACCGGAAAAAGGAAATAAGGATGTAAATATTGAACGATCTGAAGAGGCCTTGGCATTAAATCCTGATTACATTGCTGTTGCCTGTCCGTTTTGCATGACCATGATGACAGACGGAGTAAAAAACTTCAACAAGGAAGGGGAAGTAAAAGTGTTGGATATTGCAGAATTAATCGAGCAAGCCGGAGAACTCTAAGAAGTTTTTATTCGCCCATAGCCCTTTTCCAGAGGGAAGTTAATGCATCTTTTCCGGCAGATTTCATTCTGCCTCGTTGAATTACGAGATCGTTATTCGCATTTTTATTCAGGCAATACCGGAAAACAAATTCAGCCGATGGGTCGGCCCAGCCGCCCGCACTTCCAAAACGTATATCGTTAAAGTAAATGCTATCGCCAATATTTTCAAGTGTATAATATCCTTTTGCAAATCGCTTTAACTTTAGCAAATCAGCATCAACAGGAAAATCATTCAGTAAATTTTCATTTTGCGGACGGTAAGTAAATTGGATAGCATCGTTTTTATCAAATACGGAACGATACCCAACATAAAATCCTGAATCGTTTTTTGCAATTAAGTACCAAAGGAAATTATTCAGTGGAGCAGGAGTAGAGGAGTAGTTTGAAAAAGCAATATTTTGCCGATTCAACTCTGCTTTCATGTGCTTGTCAATCGTCCATTTATTGCTCAATGCATATAATACATACAAGCAACTGATTCCGATTCCCCATAGCGCAATTTTTTTTCTGATATTTTTTTGTGAGCGAATAATCAAAAGCGCAAGGAAGCTTACCAATAGTGAAAACGTATAAAAGGGATCAGCAACAAATAATACATTCATGGTTACACGACAGTGATTAAATGGTTCATACCATCCGGTTCCATAGCAGGTAAGTGCATCGATGAAAATATGCACAAACATGCCACTTCCAAAGAGTATTACCCAATCGCGAAAAAGCATGTTTTTATTTTTGTTGTATCTTTTGAAAAGATACCCTAATAACAATGGAAAGGTTAACGCAAATAAAATGGAATGGGTAAAACCCCGATGTGCTAATAAAGAATCGGCTTGGCTCATCCAAAATGAAGTGATGACATCGATATCAGGAATATTATTCGCCAAAGCTCCCCATAACATGGCCTTCTTTCCCATTTTCTTCCCCGCTAATACCTCTCCAATACAAGCCCCAAGCACCGTATGTGTTAATGAATCCATTGAGTTATGATTTTCTTCGCCACTAATGTAGTAATTAGCTTATTAGTTAATTAACGAATAAAAAAAATCTTATCTTTGCAAAAAAACAAAAAATGCAGATTTCAAAAAACAAGGTTGTAACGGTTTCTTACAATCTATCCTCCAATCTGCCGGGGAGTGACAGGCAGCATGTTGAGACGGCAGATAGTTCTAATCCGCTTCAATTTATTTATGGTTTGGGAATGATGATTCCCGGCTTTGAAAGGGGCTTAGAAGGTAAATCATTAGGTGATTCCTTCGACTTCAGTATTGAATCCGAAGATGCATATGGTCAAACAGATGAGTCTGCTGTAATCAAACTTCCTATCGATATTTTTAAAGTCGAAGGTGTTGTGGATTTTAATTTATTGAAACTTGGTAATGTCCTTCCGCTAAATGATGGCGATGGTAACATCATGAATGGAACTGTAAGAGGGTATGATGAAACAACTGTTACGATGGATTTTAATCATCCTTTAGCAGGACATCTTTTACATTTTACCGGAAAGATTCTGGAAATTCGTGATGCCAGCGCGGAAGAGATTTCTCACGGCCACGTTCACTAAGAAAAGTTTATTGTCAAAAAAAATAGCAGACTGAAAGTATTTCAATCTGCTATTTTTTTATAAAATCTTAAGATTAAAAAGGAAGATCGTCTTTATCCTGAGGTCCTTGTGTGTTTTCAGCATATTCAGGTGCAGCAGACTGACTTGCTCCACCGGCCATACGATCAATTTTCCATGCCTCCAGCGTATTGAAATATTTTATCTCACCCTGTGGGCTTGTCCACTCACGACCTCTGATATTGAAATGTACAACTACATTTTCTCCAACCTGCACTTGATCAAGTAACGAACAACGATCTTGCGTAAGTTGCAAACTGATATATTGTGGGTACTGAGATGAATTATCTGTTAAAACAAATTCTCTTTTTTTGAACTTTTCGCTAACGCTTTGTTCGTCCTTTTTTACTTTTATAATTCCTGTGATTTGCATGTTTTTTGTTTTTTGTAAAGGTACTAAAGTGCAAACAAAGTACAAAGTATAAACTAACTCTTCCTATGCAGTTCTTCTAATATATTGGAATTGGTTTTTGCTTAAAGTATCTGTTCAAGTAAAATGACTATTTTACAACGTTGTTTAATAACTTTTTATTTACTTATCCATTTCATTGCCAAAAACTGAATTTTATGGTTTTCTTTGTACTTTGTCATCCTGTTTTAGACTGAAAATGTCCTTCAATTCATTAACTTTCCAAACCATGAAATCCGGAAATTGGTATTGTCTTTTCTTCTTTCTTTTAATGACTCATTTTGACTCATTTGCTCAATTTAAAATGGATAAAATATGGGGAAATAACATCAAAAACTCCCTAAATAGCATTAATAAAGCCAACGATTTTCTAATCGATAAATCAGGTAATTGTTACATTCTCGGAACCACCTGGAAAACAGACTCAACTAAAGACGTACTTTTAATAAAAGTAAATCCTGACGGAAAAGAGGAATGGGTAAGGACCTACAACAACCCTAAACAAGGCGATGATATTCCTTTTGCCATGTGCCTCGATTTTGAGGGCAATATTTGGGTTTGCGGAATGGCTAAGTTGAAACCCAACAACGGCGATCTTTTAGTTGTTAAATTTAATTCTGATGGCATTCCGGTCAACGATAATATTTATGATGGTCCAAGCCACTTGTTTGATTGTGGAACAGCCATCACCACCGATTCAAAAGGAAATGTATTTGTTGCCGGCTATGAAACATCTGTCGACTCCGGCATTAACATGGTCGTTTTTCGGTGTCAGTCCGATGCCTCCTTTTCCTGGAAAAAAACGTATGCCACTCGTGAAATGGATGTAGCCAACAGTATTTTAACTGACGATTCGAGTAACGTTTACGTGTGTGGAACATCAAATAGCGGCCTGCATTCAGCCGATATGCTCCTTCAGAAATACAACAGTAACGGTGATAAAAAATGGGAAAGAATTTACGACGGTGTATTGTCTCAAAGTGACTTCGGACAGTTTTTAGCCACTGACGATTCGATGAACATATATGTTTCAGGATTCATAAACAGTTCGAATAGCCGTTCAGATATTCCGGTTTTGAAATATTCAAGAGGCGGCAATCTCATTCAGGAAAGTTATTACAATGGACGCATTGCTGCTTGTCTGGCCTTATCTCTTAACCCAACAAAAAATTCCATTTTCCTTGTCGGTGGATGCAACGATTATAACATTTCAGAAAATTCAACTTTTCTGAATGCTTTTACAAAAGGAGGGAAAGAGAAATTTTTGCTCAAAGCTCCAACAGATATTAATTTTATGAATTGCTATGAGGTGAATGGAAGCAATCTCATTTTGGGATCTAAGGTTACTCACCCGGAGAGTACGTTAATGCCTTATATTGGAGTACTTGCCGGTGATTCCATTGGATGGAGTTATGCCGATTCCGCAATTTACGGACTTTCATATATAATCGCTACCAAGGTTTCAGGAAATGAAATCTTCTTTTTAGGTGACGACACAGGAGAAGCGACAGGTTCCATCAGCATCTTCAAGTATGTATTGAAAACTGATACTGCTTATAAAAAACCGATACCGAAAAAAAAGAGATAATGTTTAAAAAAATTACCGCAGAATTAGTCAAAGAATTTGCGGCCATCGTTGGCGAATTACATACTTCCATTGATAAAGAAGTTTTAGCACAAAACGGAAGAGATTATACCGAAGACCTTCGTTTTTTTCCCGAACTGGTTTTATTTCCTTCGAATGCACAGGAAATTTCCGACATATTGAAAATATGTAACAGAGAAAAAATTCCTGTTACACCTCGTGGCGCGGGAACCGGATTAAGCGGCGGAGCATTACCTGTTCATGGTGGTGTTGTCGTTGCAATGAGTCGCCTCAATAAAATTATTGAAATCGATGAAAGGAATTTACAAGCTACCGTCGAACCGGGAGTGATCAATCAGGTTTTTCAGGAAGCCGTAATGCAAAAAAATCTTTTCTATCCTCCCGATCCTGCCAGTCGCGGAAGTTGTTTTCTTGGTGGTAATCTTGCCGAGAGTGCAGGCGGACCCAAGGCTGTAAAATATGGTGTTACCAAGGACTATGTTTTGAATTGCGAATTGGTGCTTCCAACCGGAGAAATAATCTGGACCGGTGCTAACGTACTCAAAAATTCTACCGGTTATAATCTTACACAATTGATTGTTGGAAGCGAAGGCACCTTGGGGATTATCACAAAAATTGTTTTCAAGTTACTTCCGCTTCCTACTGAGAATTTACTGATGCTGGTTCCTTTTTATAGTTCTGAAAAGGCTTGTGAAGCAGTGTCAGCCATTTTTCGTGCCGGCATTACTCCATCTGCCCTCGAGTTCATGGAACGTGATTGTATCGAATATGTGATGAAGTATGTGGATGTAAAAATTCCACTTAAGGATGGAATCAACGCTCAACTTTTTATCGAAGTTGACGGAACCGATCGCGATGTCTTGTTTAAAGAATGCGAAAAAATTTCAGAGTTAATGTATCAGTTTGAATGCGATGAAATTTTATTTGCCGACAGTGCTCAACAGAAGGCCGACTTGTGGAGAGCCAGACGCTCTGCCGGCGAAGCTGTCAAATCACATTCCATTTATAAAGAAGAAGACACCGTTGTTCCACGTGCCGAATTACCTGTGTTACTCAAAGGTGTGAAAGCAATCGGTGCGAAATACGGTTTCCGTAGTGTGTGCTACGGTCATGCCGGCGACGGAAATCTGCATGTCAATATCATCAAAGAAAATATCTCCGATGAAGACTGGAATACAAAAGTGCCTCTTGGGATTCGCGAAATTTTTCAGCTTTGTGTTTCATTAGGCGGTACAATTTCCGGCGAACATGGTATCGGTTATGTACAGAAAGGATACATGGACATCGCTTTCAACAAGACGCAACTGAATCTGATGAAAGGAATTAAAGATTTGTTCGATCCAAACGGCATTTTAAATCCGGGTAAAATTTTTGTCTGACATGAAGGATAAAGTTGTCGTCATAACAGGTTCTTCGGGAGGGATAGGTGAGTCACTTGCCATTAAATTTGCTTCGGAGAAATCCAGGGTTGTAATTTCTGCCAGAGATTCCAACAAACTCGACAACGTAAGAAAAAAGCTGGAGGCCTCAGGCGCTGAAGTACTCAGCGTAATTGGTGATGTAAGTCTGGAAGATGACTGCAAGCGATTGGTAGATGAAACCATCAAACGTTTCGGTCAAATCGATGTGCTGATAAACAATGCAGGAATTTCCATGCGGGCTCTTTTTGCTGATGTCGATCTCGACGTTTTAAGAAAGGTAATGGATATCAATTTTTGGGGTACGGTCTATTGTACTAAATATGCCCTTCCTTATCTTTTAAAAACTAAGGGAAGTTTGGTTGGTATATCTTCGATAGCCGGTAAGAAAGGACTTCCCGGAAGAACCGGATATTCTGCTTCCAAATTTGCTATGGAAGGTTTTCTCGAAACGATTCGAACCGAAAATCTGAAAAAAGATTTGCATGTGCTTGTCGCCTGTCCGGGTTTTACCGCTACTGACATCCGTAAAAATGCTCTCTCAGAAAAAGGCGAACAACAACATTCTTCTCCGCGTAAAGAGGAAAAGATGATGACTTCCGATGAGGTTGCCAATCATATTTATAAAGCAATCATCAATCGTAAAAGAGATCTGATATTAACTTCCGACGGTAAACTGACTGTCTGGCTGAATAAATTTTTTCCTTCTCTTGTTGATAAACTTGTTTTTAATCACCTGGCAAAAGAAGAAGATTCTCCTTTTAAATAAGCTCCTTGAAAAAATTGATTAACGAATTCTTACCTGAACATTTCCTACTCCAAGTAATTTGTCTTTTTCATCGTAAACATATACCTGGTATTCACCTTCTTTATAGAATGTAATTTCTTTGTAAAACCAAGTAAGAGCAGGATTCACTTCCATCTTAATGGTATTGTCGAGTGACTTCTTTTTGCCGTCTATTTTATAGATGTCGAATACAACTTTCTTCGATTCTACTTTATTTTTAAGTGTAACCAAAACCTTGAAGTATCCGCCATTACTTCCTATGTTGAAAATCGAACTTTCATTTTCCGGCTTTCCGAAACTATTGACTTTTTCGCAAAA
This sequence comes from Bacteroidota bacterium, assembly GCA_031385005.1. GTDB lineage: Bacteria > Bacteroidota > Bacteroidia > AKYH767-A > 2013-40CM-41-45 > JADKIH01. The sequence goes on along the minus strand of JANNBB010000056.1, from coordinate 73,911 downwards.
TACAACACGCTGAGAGAAGATCGTAAGTGGAAAAAGGAATAAAAATAAAGCATGTAAAATTATTTTTTTCATCTTCTTAAAACTTAGCACTGACTCGAATATTCAATTGTCTTCCTGTTAAATAATTTGGAACTGCATATTTACGCGCATTTGAAATATCAGTTATCCAGGTATAGGATGCTACGTTACTTATCTGAAGCAGATTAAATACTTCGATACCTGCCCAAAGTGATTCGAGATGACTGAACAATTTTCCTTGCGGTTTTTTTCTGACTTCATCACCGATAAGTTGTTTGGAAAAACCTATATCAACTCTTCTGTAATTAGGAGTGCGCAATACATCTTTATAACGATCTTTTCCCGGAGGACCAAAAGGCAAGGATGTTCCGAACAATAAACTCAACTGCATTTTATAGGTTGGGAATTTGGGAAGAAAATCCTGGAAGAATAATCCAAAGCTTACATGCTGATCGGCCGGACGAGGAAGATAGCCCGGTTCAATTTTTACGCTGTCGACCGCAATCTGGTTAAATGTAAATCCGGAAATGATTTCTTCACCCTGTGCATTGTACTTCTTGTAGTAAAAATCTCCTTTAATATCTTCGAGGGTTTGTAGGAAGGAAATGCTCATCCATGATTCAGCACCGGGAACAAATTCTCCGAAAATACGAAGGTCGAATCCGCGCGCGAAACCTTTCGCCGTGAAATTAGGAAGATAGCGGATACGGATGTCACTTACTTTGTAAGGAACTAATTCTTCCAGAAATTTATAAAAAATTTCAGCGGTGATTTTAAATTCTCTTCCAATAGCCAGAAAGCGATAATCTCCGCCGACAACAGCATGAATGGACTTCTGTGCACGTGTCTCCGGATAAATTTTTCCGTTCAGGTCGCGCAACTCCCGGTAAAAGGGTGGTTGATAATAAAATCCACCTGAAGCCCTTAGATTTAAACGTTTGTTCCAGGAAGGTTTAAATGTTACTGAAGCACGCGGACTAATAACCGTTTGGCGGTTCAAGTCCCAGTAATTGATGCGCAATCCGGTAGCGATAAGAATTTTATTTGTATCCGTTATCTGCCAGGTCTGCTGAACATAACCTGAAAATCTATTTGATGAAAGGGTGTTTTTGCTAATAACAACATCGTTCAATGTAATCTGTGGATTGATGGAGTCCCTGAAAGAAGGAATGGAGAAGCCCGAAGAGTCATTGTAATACCATTCATGCAACTTGTCTTCAATTTCTTCGTGCTGAGCTTTTACGCCCCATTGTAAAAGAACTTTATCTCCGATCAATTCACCTTTGTGTTCTGCGGAATATATATTTGCATTGAGTTTGTTCCGGGCATGATTCAAAAAAGATCCTACACCTAAATTAAATGCCACGCTACCGAAATTCGCTTTGCCGAGATCAGCTTCTAACTGATCGAGGAAATACTGGCCGAGAATATCAAAATTTTCTTCTTCATTGGTCCGATAAGCGCTGCCGATAATTTTGAGTGTTAGTTTTTCTTCCGGATGATAGGTGAGTGACAATGCTCCTGTATTCGTTTCATAACGATCGGTTTCTTGACCTTCGAAATAAACGGTAAAACGTTTCGCATCGTTGATGGTTCCGAAGTTTGTCTCGCGTGATTCAGGTACCAGATTGTAACGGTTGTGAGAATAATTGGCGAACAATTCTATATTAAATTTCTTACTGATTTCATACCCGGTTAACAATTGTAGATCGGTGAACGATGGTTTGTATTCTCCTTTCGTCTCAAAAGTGTTGAGCAAATACTGATTCGATTTTTGTCTTAACCCGGCCATGTAATACCATTTGGTATTCTTGCTGCGATTTTCGAGTTCGAGTGAGGCTCCTAGTAAACTGCCACTGATTGATCCGGCGAATTTTTTTGGCTTTCTGTATTTAATGTCAAGAACGGAAGAGAGTTTGTCACCATAAATAGCATCGAAACCACCTGCGGAAAAGTTAATGGCATCAACCATGTCCGGATTGATAATGCTCAGTCCTTCTTGTTGTCCGGAACGTATCAACAACGGACGGTAAACTTCAAAGTCATTTATATAGACAAGGTTTTCGTCATAGTTGCCACCTCTTACGGAATAAGTGGAGCTCAGTTCATTAGCAGAACTGACTCCGGGCATAGATTTTAAAATATCTTCCACGCTTTGGTTGGGAGTAGGAAGTAGACTTACTATTTTCGGATTGATTGGAGTGATGTTCATTCGCTTGAATGACTTATCTTCAATGTTGACGTCGGGCATTTGAAAAACATTGCCTCGCATAGTTCGGTTAATTTCTCTGGTCTCACCGGCTTTTAAACTAATACTAAAACTGTCAACTTTCAGTCCGGTGTAAGTGATTACGATACGAAGAGATTGGTTAGCAGGAACGGAAAGTGTAAATTTCCCATTGTCATCGGACACTGTTCCAATAGGTTTTCCGAAAACAGCAACGGAAGCTCCGAATAATGGTCTGTTTAAGGAGTCGCTTATCGTGCCCGTAATAATGGAATTTTGGGCGAATACAGAACCGGTAAATATTATCAGGAAAAAAAGAAAAGCATTACGGAAATTATTCATGCACTTCAAAACGATTTATTTTTTATTTTTTTTCTTTCTTTTTGAAAGCACCATTTTGCCACATCTGAATAAACTTTGCCCAGGCAATCGGATTCATTAAATTGTTAGGAGGAAGTTGTCCGGCATAATAAAGTCGGGTAGTGTGTTGTTCCATTTGATTACGAAAGTTCATGCTGCCATCCATTGCAAGCGAGGAGGAGAGATAGGCGATTTGTTCCGGATCAAGATTTTTTCCTGCTCTTGCCAGGTCATCATCGGGAATGCGAAGACGAAGAAAAGCGTCTTTAAATTGTTCTTTGGTAGGCCAGGGGAAAATGACCACTTCTCTTAATAATATAGTATCGCCCTTCAATATCTGAATCATTGAACAACGCTGATCGCTGAGCGTATCGGGAATGACGAATGTAGCACGCTTATAACCAATAGCGGCAAATTCTATTGTGTCTCTCATTTTGGCGACAAAAGAGAAAAATCCATAATAATCGCTGATGGTTCCCCTGTTGCTGTTTTTTATCATCACGCTCGAGTAGGGAATGGGCTTCAGACTATCGGAGGTAACAATAACTCCGGAAAACTGAACCAGGTCATTCTTGTCGAGATTCTGTGCCTTCGTTTGAATTACCAAAGAGGTAAAAACAATAAATAGTATTCGATTCATTTAATAATGATTATCCGGTTGCTAAAGTAACTTCTTTAATTTAAAAGATGACCGGTTTTTCTATCTTTTTTAAGGGAAAAATGGATATTTAACTACAATTTAACGGATTAATGCAGGTTTTATTCTTTGTAGAAATAATACTTACTAAAATCAATGAAAGAAACAACACTAAGGCAGTAACTTTTTTCAGGACGGGACTGTATTTTATAATTATCGCTAGTTTTTATTTTTTATTTGCCACGAATTCACGAATGAAAAAAATAATTCGTGAATTCGTGGCAAAAAATCACCATGTAATTTGTTAGAAAATTGTCATTTTTAAGCTTTTATAGTAATGTGTTTTTATAGTTGATTAATTTTAACTAAATTGTAATATTGTCTTTATTTAAAATCGAAAAGTGAGCGCTCCAAACACCAAAGTAATATTCCGAAATTGTACATCATTGTTTTTTTTAAGTGCTCTACTATTCATTACAATGCATTCCTGCAAGGAGGATGAAATCGTCAAGCCCGATCAAACGGATGAATTAAGTTTCTTTCCTTTGTACAACGGTTACTGGATAGAGTATAAGGCGGACTCAATCGTTCATCTGGATTCGGATGATCAAGATAGTGTCGATACTGCCATCAATTTCTATCACTTTTTAATTAGAGAAGTGGTCGACTCATCTTATATCGATGCTGAAGGACGAAAGTCTTTTGTCATTATCCGCTACAAAAGAGATTTCGATACGGTTCCCTGGGTTTTAAGCAATGTATGGACTGCCAGTATCGATCCTTATTCTGTGCAGCGTGTAGAAGATAATATCCGTTTCATACGACTTAAATTTCCAATCTCTTCATCAACATTTTGGAATGGAAATGCACTCAATTTCTTTCCTGCTGAAGAATATAGTTACAGCAACCTTTACATATCTAAACGCTACGACGACCTGGACTTCGATTCAACCATAACTGTTATTCAAAACGATTTTGTTTCCAATATTAATCGAATAATAAAGAATGAAACCTATGGAGCCGGAACCGGATTACTCTTCAAACAAGTTGATAGTGTAAGAACGCTCAATGTAGGAGGAGGTACAGTTATTCTGAATGGTTTTGAGTATACTCAACAAATTACCGGTTATAAACATTAACGAATATGCGGTTATTTATTTTTCTGCTTTTATTAGTTTCTTCGTTGAATGCTCAACCGGTCAATAAATACTTTATACGTTTTACCGATAAAAATAATAGTAGCTTTTCAGTTAATAATCCATCCGGATTTCTTTCTCTTCGTGCGATTGAAAGAAGAGCAAAAGCAAATATTCCTATTGATGAATCGGATATTCCTGTTAATTCTTCTTACCTCGACAGTGTAAAGTCGCTTGGAGCCGTTGTTTATACAACCAGCAAATGGTTTAATGGCGCAACTATCGAATGCGATACGAATGTTTTGAATGCTGTTCGCGCATTGCCTTTCGTATTGTCTGCTTCAAAAGTTTTCAGAATCGGAACGCCAAGTATTCATAAATATATAGAAAGCGGAATTCCTTTTAACGAACAATCTATATTGAAGTCAACCGGCTTAAATGAAGGATTTGGAAATTCATTCAACCAGATTCATTTGATGAATGGAGAATTTCTTCATGAGAATGGATTTAACGGTGAAGGTGTTCAAATAGCTGTAATCGATGATGGTTTTTTCTCCGTCAATTCTTTTACCGCTTTTGAAAAATTAAGAAATGAAAACAGGATTTTAGGTACTTATGATTTTGTCTCCAATGAAACTTCTGTATATGAAGATGACTCTCATGGAATGTCTGTGTTGAGTACAATTGCCGGGTATGTACCCGGACAACTTATAGGTACGGCACCGCAAGCTTCCTTTTATTTACTACGTTCCGAAGATGCGGGTTCGGAAAACATCATCGAAGAATACAATTGGAATGCCGCTGCTGAATTTGCTGACAGCGCCGGTGCGGATGTGATTACCTCTTCTCTGGGTTATACAGAATTCGACGATGCATCAACGAATCATGTATATGCCGATATGGATGGCGATCATTGTCCAAGCAGCATTGCAGCAGATTTTGCAGTGGCGAAAGGCATGCTCGTGCTGACTAGCGCCGGAAATTCCGGAAGCAGCGCATGGCATTATATCGGCGCACCATCGGATGGTGACAACGTTATCAGCGTTGGCGCAGTGGACTCAGTTGGAAGACGGGCTTCTTTCACCAGTTATGGTCCTGCATCCGATGGCGATGTTAAACCCAATTTAGTTGCAAAAGGAGTGAAGAGTACGCTCTCAAATTCTTCCGGTGGGATATCTACCGGAAATGGAACTTCATTCGCTTGTCCAATTTTAGCAGGAGCGGCGGCTTGTCTTTGGCAACGATTTCCATCGAAAACAAACATGGAAATCAAAGATGCCATGGAAAAAAGTGCCAATTATTTTTTAACTCCCAACGATTCATTCGGCTATGGAATTCCTGATTTCCGTATTGCCAGTTATTTTTTGTCAACCGAAAACGGAGAGCTGCCAAAAGCAGATGAAATTGTTGGTATTTATCCCAATCCTTTTTCAGATGCCATCCATATACGTTTTTATGCTTCAACTTCTGAAGTCGCTTCAATTGAATTGTTTGATCAACTCGGAAAACTTATTTTAAGAAATGAAAAATCCGTAAAGGGTGGGTATTTAAATACCATCGATATCAACTCCGGAATTCCTGCCGCAAAAGGAATTTATTTTTTACGAATTTTGGCGAATGATAAGAGCCATGTGAAAATGCTCGTACAGCAATAATTCATTTGGTAAAAGATTAAATTTTATCCTGAAATAGGTTTACAACTAAATAACTTTATTGCAAATGATCAGCTTTTGTGATATTAATTTCAAGTTACTTTAACTTCAGTGGAATAAACAAAAAAATTATGTTGGGTGGCTATGCAAGGGCAATAGATCCCCCATAGGGCGCCTGATAACGGTAAGCGATCTGCCCCGGGACTCCTGCTTATGCAAAGTCCGGCATTTAAATTAGAAATAAATATTGCAAGTAGAAAAACAGTGAGAATAAAAAAAATGGCTTGCGCCAAATGGCCGTACGGATTTCCCTCTTACCCTTCCGTACGACCATTCTTTACAAGCCATTGCTTTGTAATAATCGTATTTTTAAATAGTCAAAGATTGAAATTGCTTTTCCGCGTTACAACGCCTTAAAAGAAGGTTCTTTTATTAAAACTGTTCTCATGAAATAGTACTCCTGGATTCACAAAATCTGGAAACTCCATGTCTAAAATTTCGACAAATTGCATTTCAATATTATATGCTAAGTTATTATAACAGAAAAAGAGGCAAGCTTATTTAACACTTAGTCGTATTCAAAATGGAAAGAAAGGATGTTAGTACCTGTCTTCGTTTTAATTGGAAAACAGTGATTAATGTATCCCTTTCGATGCGAGGAATCTTTCCGCATCGATAGCAGCCATACATCCTGTACCGGCTGCTGTTACGGCCTGACGATATGTTTTATCCGTCACGTCTCCCGCGGCAAATATGCCTTCGATATTGGTTTTACTCGTTCCGGGAATCGTATTGATATAACCTACTTCATCCATCTGAAGCCAGTTTTTAAAAATCGTTGAATTGGGTTCATGTCCGATGGCTACAAAAAAGCCCTGTACATCCAGCTTCTTTTCTTCCTTCGTTTTTTCGTTTACTACAACAACTCCGTTTACTGTTTTATCACCGATAATTTCTTTCGTCGAAGTATTCCATAAAACTTCTATGTTAGGAGTATTGGTAACCCGATGTTGCATGGCTTTACTGGCGCGCATTTCATCACGTCTGACGATCATGTAAACTTTTTTGCAAAGCTTTGCCAGATAAGTTGCTTCTTCTGCAGCCGTATCACCGGCACCTACGATGGCGACATCTTGTCCGCGGAAAAAATAACCGTCACAAACTGCACAAGCGGAAACACCAAAGCCATTGTACTTTTGTTCCGATTCGAGTCCAAGCCATTTCGCCGAAGCGCCGGTGGCAATAATTACTGTATCTGCTGTGATTACTTTATTTTCATCAATCGTTACTTTATGAACCGGTCCGGTAAAGTCCACAGAACTCGCATATCCATAACGAATATCCGCTCCGAAGCGTTCGGCCTGTGCTTTAAAATCTTCCATCATCTCCGGACCCATTGTTCCTTTCGGATAACCCGGATAGTTTTCTACCTCCGTAGTAATGGTTAATTGTCCGCCGGGCTGCAATCCTTGATACATTACCGGTTTAAGATCTGCTCTCGAAGCATAAATTGCCGCAGTATAACCGGCAGGTCCCGATCCGATAATCAGGCATTTGACATGTTCTGTTTGTGTTTCCATAATGTGCGGTGCAAAAATACTAAACAGCATCGGGGAAATATATCTATTCAGTCACTCATTAATTAGCCGATTGATTATTAGATATTTAATCTGTCATCTGCTTTTGCACCGGTATGCATTTCGGCTTCTTTAGTGGTGAATGAGGTTATTATTCTTCTCGATTCTGCTGTTTCGAAACACAATAACGTATTGCCTATATTTGCATCATGCAAATTCTCTTCGTTGATGAGTTTATTCGAAAATTTGAAAATGAAAGCCCGCTGCTTATTGATTCGAGGAGTGAAGGTGAATATTTGCATGCTCATTTCCCGGGTGCGATAAACATTCCGCTTCTCAATAACGAGCACAGGCATTTGGTTGGAACGGAATACAAAAAAAATGGCAGAGAGGCGGCTGTCCTACTCGGATTTAAACTAGCCGGTCCATTGTTTCATGAATTTATTGAAAAGGCAAAGGCGCACTCCGAAAATAAAGAGGCAATGGTCTATTGTTGGCGCGGTGGTATGCGTAGTTCCATCATGTCGTGGATACTTTCGATGGCAGGATTTAAAGTGACATTACTGAAAGGCGGTTATAAGTCGTTCCGAAATTTTATTCTCGAGCAATTCAATAATCCAAAGCAACTGATCATTATCGGTGGACATACCGGTTGCGGAAAAACGGACATACTGAAAGCTCTTAGTAAAATGGGTGAACAAGTAATCGATTTGGAAGATCTTGCTCACCACAAAGGATCGGCATTCGGCGCATTGGGATTACCGGCGCAGCCGTCAAATGAATTCTTTGAAAACAAACTGGGGTTACTGTTGAATAAAATTGATGATAATAAAAATCTTTATCTCGAAGCAGAAAGTCATTCTATTGGTAGAGTAAAGATTCCCGATTTACTTTTCGATCGAATGCAAAGTGCTCCACTCATAGAAATTAGTAGTTCCCGCGAATACCGTACTAAAAGAATCATCAAAGAGTATGGTAGCTTTCCGAAAAGTGAACTTGCTGCTTGCACAGAAAAAATCAGAAAACGACTAGGCAATCTTCGCTTGACAGAAGCACTTGAAGCACTCGAGCAAAATAATTTTGATGTCTGGGTCAACATACTCATGGATTATTACGATAAAACCTATCAATTCAGCTTAGGTGAAAGAAAGCCGAAAACAAAAATATTATTTGAAATTAAGGATGAAGATCAGATTACAGAGGTGGCCAAGCAATTACTTCAATCCTCCGGTGTCTTCCATAAACAAGCGATGTAATGAATACCCTTGAAACAAAAATAAGACTTACTTCTTTTTCTCACGGTTCCGGATGTGGTTGTAAAATAGAGCCGGCTGTATTGGAGCAAATACTTTCAGGAGGTTCTGCAAAGCAACAGTTTTCTCAATTGATTGCCGGTTATGAAACGAAAGATGATGCTGCTGTATGGGATTTTGGAAACGATCAGTACTTGTTAAGTACGACAGATTTTTTCACTCCCATTGTTGACGACGCATTTGACTTCGGACGCATTTCGGCAACCAATGCATTGAGTGATATTTATGCCATGGGAGGTAAGCCCATTTTTGCTTTAGCTATCCTGGGATTTCCCGTCGGAAAATTGCCGGTTGAGGTGGCTCAAAAAATTATTGCAGGCGCGTTAAGTGTTTGTGAAAGTGCGGGAATTCCACTCGCCGGTGGACACAGCATCGATATTCCTGAGCCCGTTTTCGGATTATCCGTGAATGGTTTGGTGGAAAAAAATAAGCTTCGAAAAAACAATACGGCATGCAAAGGTGATTTGTTGTTTCTAACAAAACCAATTGGAATCGGAATAATGGCTACCGCTCTCAAGCGCGATAAAATTAGCGAGAGTGATTTGGTGAACGTTACTGAAATCATGTGCCGGTTAAATAGGGTAGGAGAAAAGCTTGCAGCCCTTTCAGGAGTACATGCTATGACAGATGTAACCGGCTTCGGTTTGCTCGGTCACTTGATTGAACTTTGCGAAGGGAGCCATTTGTCGGCTGTGATTGAATACAAAAATATTCCTCTAATTGAAGGCATAGAAAAATATACCGATCAATTTATCTTTCCTGATAATACCTATAGGAACTGGAATGCTTACGAGAAAAAAGTAAAAGGAATCGATGGTCCTGCATTCATTACTTTTTGTGATCCGCAGACAAGTGGAGGGTTGCTTTTTGCAGCAGATAAAGAATCAGAAAAAGAGGTTGTCTTATTATTGAGGGAAGAGGGCTTGGGAGATTTTATCAAACCAATCGGATGGATGATAGAAAAATGTGAAGCTGTTGTAGAAGTTATAGATTGATTTTGAAGCTCAGCCGGATTTAGAAGAAAAATTAGCAAAGAGTTCTATGGAAACCTTCAATTTCCGAAAACAATTGCTCCGTCTTTCATAACCAATTTCCTATCTGCCATTGCAGCCAATGTTTCATTGTGGGTTACAATGACGAAAGTCTGGTTAAGTGACTTCCTCAGTTCAAAAAACAATTCGTGCAGAGATCGTGCAGATTCAGAATCCAGATTTCCCGATGGCTCATCAGCAAAAATAACGGTTGGATTATTCACGAGGGCTCTTGCTACAGCAACCCTTTGTTGTTCACCGCCACTCATTTCGGAAGGTCGGTGAGAAATCCGGTGAGCTAGTCCGAGTTTTTCTAAAATGTTTTTTGATCTCTCCGTTGCCGTTTTGTTGGATTCGCCGCTGATCAGCGAGGGCATCATCACATTTTCCAGGGCTGTAAATTCGGGCAATAAATGGTGGGATTGAAAGACGAATCCGATTTTACTGTTTCTGAATTGGGATATTTTTTTGGAAGAAAGCGATGTTACTTCGACATTATCAATAAGTATTTTGCCGCTATCAGCACGATCAAGGGTGCCAAGGATATGTAAAAGGGTGCTTTTTCCGGCTCCGGATGCGCCCACAATAGAGACCACCTCTCCCTGACTGATTTCCAGGTTAATGCCTTTCAATACCTGGAAAGAGTCATATGACTTATTAACGTTTATTGCTTTAATCATGATTTCGGCTCGAAAGTAATGAAAAAACTACCGAACCTCAGAAAAGCGTTTTCAATAATGTGACTTACCTAAAGTAGGAGTTAGTCAGAACCATGCTCGTGACACTTTTCAACCTATACCTTATAATGCTACTGATTTTGTGGTTTTTGCCTGTTCATAATTTATGTAATTATTCAAATATTTTTTGTTATTTGCGGTGTATTTTTGATTTTAACAAAGCCGCATAATGACTGCAAACAAGGACATTAAAGAATACTTTTCTTCATTGCATGAAAAAATTCAGAAATTGATATATTTGCATGAGGAACAGAAGCAAACTAACAGTAAACTTCTTGCGGAGAAAAGACAGATTACCATTGAGTTGGATGAGCAGAGAGAAAAGTTGAGAAGAATGGAAGAAGGTTATAAAAATCTGAAGGAAGTTGAAAAAACTTCTTCCAAACACAACATCACCAGTATGAAAAGGAAAATCAACGACATAATTCTTGAAATAGATAAGAATATGGCGATGATCGAAGATAAATAGTTAACAATAAAAAAGTGAATCACCCTCATGGGAGAATTACTATCTCTTAAAGTATCCATTGCGAACCGCAATTATCCCCTGCGCATCACCAGTGATGAGCATGATAAAGTATTGCGTGCCGCTGAAAATATCAATAAGCGCATTAAAGAGTTTGAAGATAATTATGCCGTAAAGGATAAACAAGATCTTCTTGCTATGTGTGCCTTGCAGTTTGCCAGTGAAGCATTGGGTGCAAAACAGAATACCGGTGAATCGAAACAGGAGATTATGGATAATATTTCCGATTTAAACTCCCTTATCGACCAGTATTTAGAAAAAGAGATTTCTTCTTTCTGAGTTACGTTCTTTGAAGATAAAGTATGCCGATATGTTTAATCACATGTCTAATTACTATTAATGCATACCCGCATTAATTTCGATTCGCTTATTAAACTCAACATTTCGATACCATTGGAGCTTAAACTCAATGACTACGATGGTAGACTGCATTCCGCTTCATGCGGAACCTCTCAGGCAACAGCAGTAACCAGAAAAGACAGGTCGCTCCTCCCATATATAAGGGGTTTAACAAGTTACGAAGTTAGTGCGGGTTTTTTATTGTTTACTTAATTGCGTTTTTAACGAACCTTTAGAGAAAATTACCTTTCTAAACGTTCATTTATTATATCAATATTTTAATTGTCATACATTAACCAATAACAAAAGTAAATGGACCAAAATATAATCATCTTTATAATTTCTGATGTGGTTGCTTTGATTCTGGGTATAGTTATCGGCTGGTTTATACTAAAACGGTCGATAAAAGTAAAAGAGTCTGTCGCCGGTGATAAAGCGAAAGCCATCATCAAAGAAGCAGAAGCAGAAGCCGATGTACTAAAGAAAAACAGAATACTCGAAGCCAAAGAAAAATTCCTCCAGCTTAAGACGGAACACGAAAAAGCGATTACCGAAAAAGATAAAAATATCAATATTGCTGAAAACAGAATCAAGCAAAAGGAAGCAGCTCTGGCACAGAAAATCGAACAATCGCAACGTAAAGAAAAAGAATATGAAACGTTGCAATTGAATCTGAAAAATCAGATCGACATTGTTGAAGGCAGAAAAGAAGAGCTAAGCAAACAGCATCAGCGCCAGGTCGAACAACTCGAAAAAATCAGCGGACTAAGTGTCGAACAAGCGAAAACGCAACTAGTCGAAGCCCTGAAAGCTGAAGCGAAAACCGAAGCAATGTCCTACATCAAGGACATTATGGAAGAGGCAAAGCTTACTGCTAATAAAGAAGCTAAAAAAGTCGTCATTCAAACGATTCAGCGTGTGGCAACTGAACATGCCGTAGAAAATGCCGTTACCGTTTTCAATATTGAAAACGATGAAATAAAAGGACGTATCATCGGTCGCGAAGGACGTAACATTCGCGCTCTCGAAGCTGCTACGGGGGTAGAAATTATTGTCGACGATACACCTGAAACTATTATCCTCTCGGGATTCGATCCTGTTCGCCGTGAAATGGCCCGCCTCGCTCTGCACCAATTGGTAAGCGACGGTAGAATTCACCCGGCAAGAATCGAAGAAGTCGTCGCTAAAGTAAAGCGTCAGCTCGAAGATGAAATCGTCGAAGTCGGTAAGCGTACTACCATCGATTTAGGTATTCACGGTCTCGCTCCTGAACTTATCCGAATGATCGGTAGAATGAAGTACCGCTCCTCATACGGACAAAATCTCTTGCAACACTCGCGCGAAGTAGCAAACCTTTGCGCCATCATGGCCACCGAACTCGGTTTAAATGTTAAACTCGCAAAACGTGCCGGATTGCTTCACGATATTGGTAAAGTTCCCGACGATGAGCCGGAATTACCGCATGCCATCCTCGGTATGAAACTCGCCGAGAAGTTTAAAGAAAATGCAGAAGTCTGTAATGCCATCGGTGCCCATCACGACGAAATCGAAATGAATAGTCTCATCTCTCCAATTGTGCAGGTTTGCGATGCGATTTCAGGTTCCCGCCCGGGTGCCAGAAGAGAAGTCGTCGAATCGTATATCAAGCGATTGAAAGACATGGAAGCACTTGCGCTCTCTTATCCCGGAGTAGAAAAAACGTTTGCCATTCAGGCCGGACGCGAACTTCGTGTTATCGTACAGAGTGAAAAAATTACTGACAAGCAAGCGGAGGTTTTATCTTTCGATATAGCGAATAAAATACAGACGGAAATGACCTACCCCGGTCAGGTTAAGGTTACCGTTATCCGCGAGACTCGTTCGGTTAATTATGCAAAATAATTCCGATTACGATGAGCGCCCAACGTGTCATCATCAGGTCCGATTCTGAAAATGCGAACTATTGGAAAGATCTGTGGAATTACCGCGGACTCTTTTTCTTTCTTGCCTGGCGCGATGTTCTTGTAAGGTATAAACAGACAGTTATCGGCATTGCATGGAGTGTGATTCGTCCGCTCCTGACTATTTTCGCCATGTTTTTTATCGGTTGGCTGTTTGGATCTTCCGTTCCTGATGGCATACCCCGTTTATTGTTGGTTGCTGCTGCCGCCATTCCCTGGCAGTTTTTCTCCTCATCTTTCAGTGAAGCTTCTAACTCTTTAATCGCTAACTCTAATCTGTTAACCAAGGTTTATTTTCCCCGATTGATCGTTCCGGCAAGCACTGTTATTGTTTGCCTCATCGATTTTCTCATTTCACTAATAATCGTTGCGGGAATTATGCTGGCTTACAGTTTTACTCCTGATATTCATATTGTCTTTCTTCCGTTGTTTCTGATATTGGCTTTGGTCCTATCTCTCGGTGCCGGATTATTCATTGCTGCATTGAATGTAAAATACCGTGACTTCAGGTATGTTATTCCTTTCATCGTTCAATTCGGATTGTATCTTTCTCCTGTTGCTTTCAGCAGTAAGGATGTCTACGGTCATCCTTCACTTCCGCAATTCGCAAAAGTCATTTACTCACTTAATCCCATGGTTGGAGTAATCGATGGATTCAGATGGTGTATTTTGGGAGGTGATCTTTCCTTTTATATGCCCGGATTCATCCTTTCGATAGTCTTCAGTTTCATTGTTCTTTTTGCCGGTATCAGTTACTTCCGAAAAACAGAAAAATCTTTTGCAGACATTATCTAAAATGAGACCTCCCGTCATACTCGTCGAAAATCTTTCCAAGAGCTACATTCTCCGACATAAAAAGCAGGGGTCTTATGTTGCACTTCGTGATGTATTAAGCGATAAGGTGAAATCTGTTTTTTCCGGAAATAAAAACAACTTAAACACATCAGAAGAATTTCTTGCTCTCAACGATGTTTCTTTTGAGGTAAAGCAAGGCGAGCGTGTTGGTGTTATAGGAAGAAATGGTGCAGGAAAATCTACGTTACTGAAAATATTAAGCAGAATCGTTACACCCACCAAAGGGCAAGTCACGATTGAAGGACGCGTGGCCAGTTTGCTCGAAGTCGGCACCGGTTTTCATCCTGAATTAACCGGAAGAGAAAACATTTTTCTGAACGGTGCCATATTAGGAATGAATCGTTCCGAAATAGTCAGAAAGTTTGATGAGATCGTTTCTTTCGCTGAAGTCGATAGATTTTTAGATACGCCTGTAAAACGTTATTCGAGTGGCATGTATGTGCGTCTTGCTTTTGCAGTTGCCGCTCATCTCGAACCGGAAATATTAATCGTCGACGAAGTCTTAGCAGTTGGTGATGCCCAGTTTCAGAAAAAATGCTTGGGAAAAATGGAAGATGTAAGTAAGAACCAAGGCAGAACGGTTTTATTTGTCAGTCACAATATGGCTGCCATTCAAAACTTATGCGATTCCTGTATTTATCTCCATCAAGGTCGTATTTTGAAATCAGGTCCAACGAATGAAGTTATTCCCGAATACCTGCAATCGGCTGCGTCCAATGCAACGATCAGACTCGACGATAGAAAAGACAGAACAGGAAATGGCAGCATTCATTTTACATCAGTTGAGGTTAAAGACAATCAAAATAAAAATGTAGAAGCATTACAGTGTGGCAAGGATGGTAAACTCTGTATTTATTTCGACAATAAAAGGGAAGTGCTAAATAATTTTCACATTGCAGTCGGCATAGACGATCCTAACGGACAGCGTGTTACCATTTTCAGCAATGAAGCAACGGGACAATTGTTTTCTGATGTTCGGCAACATAAAGGTGTCGTTGAGATTCACCTCAAAAAAATTCCATTACGTCAGGGAGTTTATTCATTCACACTTTATTCAACTGTCAACGGTGAAATTGCTGACTGGATTCAAAATGCCGGAACGTTTTCTGTGGAGGCCGGTGATTTTTACTTAACCGGCAAACTTCCTCCTGAAGGTCAGGGAAGTTTTTTTGTTGATCACGATTTTCAATTGACTCAGTAATGTTAACTACACTGCGAAAATATATTTGGAAAGTAAGGCAATTGCCCAATGGCAGTTTTAATACTTTGTCCGTGATTAAAAACTATTTCGCATGGAAAAATTTATTAAAACCGGGAAGAAGCACATTGAGTGATGGCATGCCCTGGATGACTTTTGATGCCATTGATTTTCTAAAAAAAAATCTCAATAAAAAAATGCATGTGTTTGAGTATGGCATGGGTGGATCGACCATCTTTCTTGCCAATCATGTATTGCATGTAACATC
Source organism: Bacteroidota bacterium (assembly GCA_031385005.1). Classification (GTDB taxonomy): domain Bacteria; phylum Bacteroidota; class Bacteroidia; order AKYH767-A; family 2013-40CM-41-45; genus JADKIH01. Next base: position 58,097 of record JANNBB010000056.1, on the reverse strand, counting down.
TGTGGAACACGATAAGGAATGGTTTGAATCGGCCAATATGTATTTTCAGGAAAAGAAATTTTCCAATTGCAAGCCCTTGTTTTTTTCTCCGGAAAGAGAAGTAAATATAGAGAATAGCGACCCTTCGGATCCTTCAATATTTACAACGGGTGATAAATTGTGGAGGAATTATTCGTTTTCCAAGTATGTGAAATCAATCGAGCAGTTTCCTGATAATTATTTTGACTTGGTAATTGTTGACGGAAGATCCCGTCCAGCTTGTTTGAAAGCAAGCGTAAATAAGATTAAGCGCGGAGGATGGATACTATTAGATAATTCAGACCGACAACATTACAAACGGGCGATCAAAGAAATCATCACCAATGGATTTGTTGATGAAGTCAGCACATTCGGACCAACTTCTTATTCTGAAGACTTTACGCAAACCTTAATCCGAAGAAAATTATAAGCGATGAATACGGCTCCCGTTCTTTTATTCGCATATAACAGGTCTTTGCTGCTCGAACAGACATTGAAAAGTCTTGCCGAAAATGATCTGGCTGCTGATTCTGATCTCTATATTTATTGTGATGGTCCTAAAGAGAATGCCACACAGAAGTCCCTCGATGAAATTCTGCATGTTCGTTCGTTGGCAAAAAGAACAGTTGGGTTCAGGAAATTGCATGTTGTTGAATCAGATATAAATAACGGACTTGCTAAATCTGTTATCAATGGAGTAACCAATGTTGTAAACGAACACGGAAAGGTGATCGTTGTTGAAGATGATGTGCTCTTGTCGCCCTATTTTTTACGTTTCATGAATGATGCATTGGTCAAGTATGAAAACGATGAAAGAGTGTTAAGTATCGGGTCATGGAATTATTTTGCCGGAAATAAAAACTTGCAATCGAATTTTTTTATTCGATACCCGGATAGCATTGCCTGGGCAACGTTCAGCCGTGCGTGGAAATTGTTTGAACACGATTCAGGTTTGATACTTAAAAAATTGGAGGAGCAAAAATTGTTGCATGAATTCAATTGTGGTTTGAAGGAGAAATATTTTGAAAAAATGTTGATCAATCAGATTGAAGGAAAAATTGATTCCTGGGCAATCCGGTGGACGGCCGTTTCTGTATTAAATAAGAAACTGAATTTTTATCCCCGTATCTCCTTGTCGAAGCACATGGGTTTCGGTGCAACTGCAACACATGAGAGTTTAATACACGATTATAACAATAACTTGCCTTTGGCAGATTTTCAGATTCAGTTGGATGAGATGAAAGTAGAAGAGTCTAAAGCGGCTATTAGCAATTGGAAGCAATTCGTGAAACGGGAATTTCTTTCAAAAAAATCGCTTATTCGTAGAATTATTAACCGATTAAAAAGTATTTATTAGATCGCTTTATTACCTTTAACACGAGAGAGGATATTTTAAGTATGAGAAGTGTCAGACAGATAATATACGGCAAGACTCCCGGGTTCGAATATCACGAACTTATCCGGGAAGCAAATCGATATCCACGCTATACGCTACATCGCTTTCGTTTTAATAATTATTATTTGTCGGTTACGGATTTTCTATCAGTAGCCTGGCAGTTAAAAGAAATATTTTTAGAGGAACAGATGAGATTTTTGTCATCCAAAGAAAGTCCTTTCATCATCGACTGCGGATCAAATGCAGGTATTTCGATATTGTACTTCAAAAAAATTTTTCCAAAATCAAGAATCCTATGTTTTGAACCCGATGAATCATTAATGAAGGTCTTGCGCGAAAATATTTTTGCCAATAAAATCGAAGGTGTGGAAACAATAGAAAAAGCAATATGGATAAATGATGCAGGAGTTGATTTCGGTTCTGATGGTGCTGATGGCGGTTCTGTATTTCTGGAATCAAATAAAATACACGTGCCTTCCATCCGGTTAAAAGACATTCTCCGGAAGGAAAAGGAAGTTGACTTTTTAAAAATGGATATTGAAGGTGCAGAGGTAGAGGTGATTTCCGATTGTGCTGAAGAATTAAATAAGGTTCATCATTTATTTGTCGAATATCATTCCTGGGCTAACCGTCCACAACAACTCGATAAATTACTTTCCATTCTTACTTCCGCCGGACTGCGTTACTACATTCAAACAATCGGTGAGACAGGAGTCAATCCCTTGTTGAAGAATAGAACGGAAAACGAAATGGATGTTCAGTTGAATATTTATGCAACTAAGATATAAATTGACTCTCGCAGATTGAATATTCGAAAAAAATATCGTCAGTTCTTTTACGGGCAGTGTGCAATATTGCTGTATCATCGTGTGACCCGGTTGGAAACGGATCCGCAATTGCTTAGCGTAACACCTGAAAATTTTGATGACCAGCTTAAATGGATTCGTAAAAATTTTCATTTACTTTCAATCGATGAATTTGTTGCTTATTTGTCGAAAAGAAAAAATTTACCTAAGCGATCTGTAGTACTCACTTTCGATGATGGTTATGCCGATAATCTCTTAGAAGCGTTGCCGGTTTTGAAAAGCAACGATGCTCAGGCATTGTTTTATATTTCTACCGGAAATCTGAATACATCCGATGAATTCTGGTGGGATGAAATGGAGAGACATTTATTGCTTCCGAAAAAATTACCCAATTCTCTGCAATTAAATATTGGAGGTTCTGAAATTGTTTTTCCTACCCAAACTGCATCCGATTTCAAAAATACTTATGATAAACTTTTGCCTTTGTTGAGAACAATGATTCCCGAAACGAGAAAAAATACAGTCAGTCAGATTTTTGAATGGGCAGGGCGAATTCCTCCCCGTTCTTCTCATCGATCGATGACTTTCGATGAAATTAAATTGATGTCAAAATCTACGTCAGCAGTTATCGGAGCGCATACTCAATCACATCAGTCGCTTGCGGCTTTATCAAAGGATCTACAGATGAAGGAAATCCTTCAATCGAAGGAAATACTTGAAGGTCTGACAGGAAAAAATATTGTCCATTTCTCTTACCCCTTCGGAACGAAGAGAGATTATAATCAGACAACAATAAAAATTTGCGATGAATTGGGATTTAAATGGGTGGCAGCTAATTTTCCGGATACAGCAGACCTTACAAGTAGTAATTTTCAGTTACCTCGATTTTTGGTTCGTGATTGGAAAAAGGAAGAATTTGGAATGCACCTAAAAAACTTTTTTAATTAAATGAAAGTAGTACACCTCAGTACAAGTGATACAGGCGGAGCCGGAATTGCCGCTTCCCGTATCCATAAAGGTTTGCTTCACCAGGGGGTTTCTTCATCTTTTATTTCTCTTCGAAAATACAGAACGGATATTCCGCAGGCATTTTCATTAAAAGATATATTGGCATCAAGCATGACATCTTTTCAAGAGATGCAGTATTTTATTAAACGACTTCAGTGGCATACAAAGATTGTTGATCATCCATATTATACCCGTCGTGATAAACATTTGGCAGGTAAGCCTTCCGGTTTTGAGATGTTTTCCATTCCCGACTCAGCTTATGATCTTACCATAATTGAGAAAGTAAAAGAAGCGGATATTGTTCACCTCCATTGGGTGAGTGAAGGTTTTTTGGATTATGCTTCCTTTTTCAGAAAAATGAAGAAGAAGGTAGTATGGACACTACACGATATGAATCCTTTTACCGGCGGCTGTCATCATGCAGATGATTGCACCGGATTTTTAAATGAATGTAAAAGATGCCCACAGTTAAAGGGAACCATCGATGAGAATTTCGCTTTGAAAATTCAGCAAGAGAAAAATGAGGCACTTCAATTCATGTTGGATCGTCAAATGGAAATTGTCTCTCCATCTCAATGGATGCTCGAAAAGGCATCGAAGAGTACATTGTTTTGGCATTTTCCTCATATTGAAATCCCTAATCCTGTTGATGATCGGATTTTTTATCCGATAGATAAAATTGAAGCAAGACGTGAACTAGGCCTGCCGCAGGATAAAAAAATAGTTTTATTCATTGCCAAGGATGTTGACAATGAAAGAAAAGGTGTTCATTATTTGACAGATGCACTATCTTCCGATGGTTTTAGAGCTGAATTTAAAATCTGTTCAGTTGGAAATCTAAGTAAGCCCATTCTTCCCGATTATATGCACATCAATTTGGGATACATCGATGATGAAAATAAAATGGCTTTGATTTATTCTGCTGTCGATTTATTTGTTCTCCCTTCACTTGCTGAAAATCTACCGAATACAATTTGCGAAGCTCTCCTATGTGGAACACCGGTAGTCGCTTTTGATGTTGGCGGTATTCCTTCAATGGTAAATAAAGGAAATGGAGTTTTGGTTGAGTTGAAAAATTCAAAAAAACTTTTACAAGCCATTCTCGATGTTTTAAATGAGAAAATAAAATTTGATAGAATGACGATAGCTTCACAAGCTAAAGGAAAATTCTCCGAGTCGACAATTACTGATAAATATATCTCTGTTTATAATCATCTTCTCTGATGCCGGAAATTTCTATCATAACTGTTTGCTTAAACGATAAGATTGGATTGGAGAGAACCATTCAAAGTGTCCTTGCTCAAAATTTTACGGATATTGAGTTTTTCATTATTGATGGCGGTTCCTCAGATGGAAGTTTGGATGTTTTGAAGAAGTATTCAAATAGAATTACCAATTGGGTCTCTGAGAAAGATAATGGAATATACGATGCCATGAATAAGGGGATTTCAAAATCAAGGGGAAGGTATTGTCTTTTTTTAAATGCCGGCGATTATCTGGCTGAAGAAAATGTGCTTGAGGAATTTTATAAATGGGGTAGGAAGGAAGATATTGTTTATGGAGATATGATCCTGAAAACGAAAGATAATAAAGAAACGCTGATGAAGAGTCCGGATAGTGTATCGATAAGAAGAATGCTTGTCGACACTATTTGGCATCCGGTGTCTTTTATCAAACGTACATTGTTTGAAAATTATGGACCTTATAATCTGCAATTTAAAATTGTCGCTGATTATGAATTCTTTGTAAGAACAATTATAAAGGAAGAAGTCACTACATTTCATATTCCAAAAGTCATTGCCGTATTCGATGATTCCGGCATCAGCTCGAATATGAATAACAGAGATGCCTTAATCAAAGAAAGAAATCAGGTTCAGGATTTGTATTTTAATCGTTTCTTGTTGTATTGTTTTCGGTTATATAGTAAATGGCGAAATTGAGATGATTAGCGTTATTGTTACCTGTTACAATTACGGACATTTTCTAATGGAAACGTTGCAATCCATCAAGGATCAATCTTTCTCTGATTGGGAGTGCATTGTCGTTGATAGCGGTTCTACCGATAACTCTGGTGATGTAGTTAAACAATTCGAAAAATCCGACAAACGTTTCAAGTATATCTTTAAAGCCGATGAAGGAGTTTCGGCTGCCCGAAATGCAGGATTAAAAATATGTAAAGGCGAATACATTCAGTTTATTGACGGTGATGATCAGATAGAAGTAAATAAACTTCAATCACAAGTAGATGCTTTTTCAAAAAATCCAAAAGCAGATATCATTTATGGGGATGTTCGGTTTTACGATAATGGGAACAAAGATGTTCTTAGAACATCGTTGAAAGGGGATAAGCCCGACAACTGGATGCCAAGAATTTCCGGAAGCGGTGATGTTGTATTTCAACTATTAAAACGATTTAATTTTTTGGTTACTCTTTCGCCACTGCTCAAACGAAGTGTCATAGCAAAAACGGGTGGATTTAATGAAAGCATTCCTGCCTTGGAGGACTGGGATTTTTGGCAACGTTGTGCATTAAGCAATTTCTACTTCCATTTTAATCAATCAGAAAATGATCTTTCACTGGTGCGGGTGCATGAAGCTAGCTTGAGCAAGCGAAGAGAATTAATGTTGTTGGGTAATTTTTACCTTCTTCGTTACAGAATAAATGATTCTTCTGTTCATATTAAAGATAAACTATTTTTTCTGTTTAAATACGTAGAGTTGTTTTGGGATACTGCTTTTTCAGGAAATAAACTTCCACGTTCAGGGTTCATTCTTTTTGCGTTGTGTGCATTGTTTTTTCCATTTTGGATTCTTATTAAGTTGTATAGATTGAGATAGAGTATGAATCCAAGCATTTCCATCCTAATCGTCAACTACAATGTTAAGGACCTTCTCCTATCTTGCCTGACGTCTATCTATAAAAATACCGTTGGCTGCAGTTTTGAGGTAATCGTTATCGATAATAATTCTTCTGATGAAAGTATTTCAGCTGTCAGGAAAAATTTTCCTGATGTTATTCTTATTGAAAACAAAGTCAATGCCGGTTTCCCGGAGGCCAACAATCAGGGGATGCGCATTTCAAAAGGCGATTATATTTTTTTATTGAATCCGGATACGGAGTTGGTTGAGGATTCTCCTACAATGCTACGTGATTACCTGGCAGAAAAACCCGGCATAACTTTACTGGCACCTAAATTACTGAATGCAGATCGCACGCTTCAACGTTCTATTTACCGTTTCCCGCGATTGAAATATTTACTGGCTGAAATGTTTTACGTGGAGGCTTTAACCGGCGGAAAGTACTATGCAGAAAAAAACACGAATACCATTTTTGAAGTTGAATCCGCTGTGGGTGCCGCACTATTTTTTCGGAAGGAATTAATTCAGACCATTGGAATGTTGGACACAAGACTTTTTTGGATTGAAGACATTGACTTTTGCTATCGGATAAAAAAGGCAGGAGGTAATGTGGTTTATTTTCCGACGACACAGATTATTCATTTTAGCGGACAAAGTGCTAAAAAAAATTACAACATTTCCATTTCTAACCAGATTATCAACAAGATAAAATTTTACAAGATTCACAAGACGAAAATTGAATTATTTTTTGTATATTTATTAAGTTTGAGTAATGCCTGTATGCGATTAATTATTTTTTCTTTGTTAGCTCCATTTAATCACATCTGTTTTTTGAAGATGAAAGCATATTGGTTTACCTTGCCTGAAATATTTACCGCTACGAGTGGTATCAAAAAATGAGTGAGCTAAAAAAAAATATTTTTATTACCGGCGGTTCCGGTTTTTTGGGTCGACATTTTTTGCAAAAAGCCAAGGCGGCCGGTTTTCAATTTTATGTATTGACGAGAGAAAGGAGCCGTATTGAAAAGTTGAGAAATTCTTCCATTGTTGAAGTACTGCAGGGTGATTTGACCGATATTGAAAAATTTAATATGCAATTAAGTCAATGCGCTTATTTTATTCATATGGCCGGGGAAAAATCGGACGAGGAAAAAATGCATGCAACAAATGTATGGGCCTTAAAAATTATTTTAAATGTTTTAAAGTCATTTCCCCAAATACGATTCATGCACATGAGTAGTACCGGCGTTTATGGAATCTGGAATCACCCGGAAGTGATGCTTACAGAAGACCTTCCATGTTATCCGGAAAATTTATACGAAAGAACTAAATTAGAAGCAGAAGAAGCGATTTTGTCCTTTTCCAAAACACATGATTTTCGTTATGTAATTTTACGACCTTCCAATGTATTTGGAGAAAATGATGAATCAAAAAAATTGCTCACACTCATGCAAACAATCAAAAAAGGAATCTTCTTCGAAGTGGATTCCCTTTGTATGGTTAATTACGTTTACGTCAACTATGTTATAGAGGTTGTGTTGGCTGTTTTGAAGAAAGACTTATTTAATAATGAAATTTACAATGTAAATACTCCTATAAGTTTAACAAAGTTTACGGGCCTTATTAAAGACGAATTGGGAATAATAAAAAGTAACCATCGGCTTCCGAATTGGTTTATTCTGGTAATTGCCAATCTTTCTGAGTTACTTCCGAATAGATTGCGAATCATTGACAAGGTTAAATACGCTGCATTGACTAATAAAAAAATATATCCCTCCGATAAATTAGAGACTGTTTTAAACATAGATGGTGTTTCTTCCTTGCGGGAGGGAATTAAAAAATTAGTGGACTATTACAAAAGGAATAAATGGTTATGAAAATTTGTTACCTGGGAGAAAACGGAAGTGTTCATAATCAAAAGTGGATTAAAGCGCTTGCTTTAATTCCGGAGATAAAATTGCACGTTATCACGTTTGACCGTGGCGTGATCTTTGAAAATGCAGATTATCACTTTTTAAAAACTTATACAGGAAATCGAACGGATTATTTGCTTAATATGCCTCGCTTAAAATCTCTCGTTAAATCAATTCAGCCGGATATCCTTCATGCGCACTACGCAACCAGTTATGGATTTATGGCTGCATCAACCGGTTTCCATCCACTCATAATCACCGGTTGGGGTGCCGATATTTTTGATACGTCAAAAAATTTATTCATGAATCGCCTGCTTCGTTATTCCTTTAGGAAAGCAGATGCCATTACTGTTCTCTCTGAAATTACAAAGAAAGAAATTGCAAAATTGACCGACAAAAAAGTAGAGCTAATTCCTTTTGGTGTTGAAACCGATAAATTCATTCCGGCTCCCAAATCCGATTCTAATTTATTAAGAATTGGCACTATTCGTACCCTCAGTGAAAAGTATGGTGTAGAATATCTAATTCGGGCATTTGCCTTAGTAGCTAAAAAGTATCCCAAAATTGTGCTTGATATTGTCGGTGATGGGGAATTAATGGATAAACTAGTCGCCTTAACATTGGAGTTGGGTGTTGCAGATAAAGTTGTATTTCATGGTTTTATAAGTCAACAGAAAGAATTTGATAAATATTATTCTATTCTATCTCAACTTGATATATTTGCCATCCTCTCAGTCCTTGATTCTGAAACATTTGGAGTCGCATCCGTTGAAGCCGGCGCATGTGGAATACCTGTAATAGCTTCAAATGTAGGAGGACTTACAGAGGTGATTCGTGATGGAATTACCGGATTAATTGTGCCGCCAAAAGATGTAAAGAAAACGGCAGAAGCAATTGAAAAGTTAATCACCGATAAGCAGCTTCGGGAATCTATGCAGCTGGCGGGAAGGAAATTTGTTATGGAAAATTACGATTGGAAAAAATGTGTAGGTAAAATGATGGATTTATATGCATCTTTACAACTGACTCATGCATAAGAAAATATTAACAGTCGTTGGGGCACGTCCTCAATTTATTAAGGCCGCTGCGGTAAGCCGCGCCATGAAAGGTCATTCTTCTCTTCGGGAAGTTATACTTCATACCGGACAACACTACGACGATAATATGTCAGAAGTGTTTTTTAGAGAGATGGACATCCCGGAACCTCAATATAATTTGGGTGTTCAGGCATCTCTTCAAGGAGAAATGACAGGAGCAATGATTGCCGGTATTGAAAAAGTTATCTTAGATGAAAAGCCCGACATGCTACTCGTTTATGGTGACACCAATTCCACCATAGCAGGAGCATTGGCTGCAAGTAAACTTTTCATCAAAATAATTCATGTCGAAGCAGGATTGCGGAGTCATAACATGAAGATGTCTGAAGAGATAAATCGGATATTGACCGACAGAATTTCCAGCTTGCTTTGTTGTCCAACCGAAAATGCTTTCAATAACCTCAAGCTGGAAGGGTTTTCTAACTTCAATTGTACTTTTCTGAATACAGGAGACGTCATGCAAGATGCGGCCTTGTATTACTCTTCCATGCTCGAAGGAAGAAAAACAATTGTTACCGAGAAAAAATTAAACGATTTTATTTTGTGTACACTTCACCGTGCCGAAAACACCAATGATCCTAAGCGATTATCGGATATTGTCGATGCACTCAACAAAATTCACGAAACTAATCATGTTGTATTGCCGCTTCATCCTCGTACAAAAAAAACCGTAGAGGCGCTCGGACTCAAACTTAACGTAGATGTAGTTCCTCCTCAAGGGTACTTCGACATGCTTGCTTTGCTAAAGAACTGTAGAATGGTGTTGACGGATAGCGGTGGACTTCAGAAAGAATCTTACTTCTTTCGCAAGCCATGCGTAACGCTGCGTGATGAAACCGAATGGGCCGAACTCATTGAAATCGGATGTAACAAACTGGTCGGAGCCGACAACAAGAAAATAATTTCTACAGTAAACGAAATGCTTAATCAGAATTTTAATTTCGATACAGAATTGTTTGGCGGTGGTATTGCTTCCAAAAATATCATTGCAGCAATAGAAAAGTTTCTTTAAATTAATGCGTGTCCTGTTTGTAACACAATATTATTTTCCTGAGACAGGTGCTCCGCAAAACAGGTTGGCAGGACTGGCTCGCGAATTGAAAAAAAACGGAGTAGAGGTGGAAGTGCTTACTGCAGTGCCTAATTACCCGAAGATGGAAATTCATCAGAATTACAAAGGAAAGTTTTTCTTATCGGAGTTTATTCAGGATATTCAGATTTACCGTGCATGGATTTATGTCGGTAAAAGCCGTAGTATTATTGCCCGGTTATTCAATTACTTTTCATTCGTCATTACCTCGTTTATTATTTCTTTCAGAATAAAAGGAAAATTTGATTTTGTGCTTTGCGAGTCACCTCCGCTTTTTCTGGGAATAAGCGCTTATTTTATTTCGCGCAGAAAAAAAGCAAAGTTTATTTTCAATGTCTCCGATCTTTGGCCGGAAAGTGCAGAAAAGCTCGATCTGATCAGGAATAAATTTTTACTCGATTTGGCATATAAGCTCGAAGCATGGCTTTATAAAAAATCAGTACTCGTGAGCGGACAAACACAAGGAATTTGTAAAGACATCAATAATAGATTTCCTTCTGTGAAAACGCATTGGCTACCCAATGGCATCGATCCGGATCGCTTTCCGGAAAATACAGTTTCTGAATGGCGTGAAGAAAAGGGATTTCAAACCTCTGACTTTATTTTATTGTATGCCGGAATTATCGGACACGCTCAAGGCCTTGAAATAATTGTGAATGCAGCCAATCGATTAAAAGAAAAACCTGAAATTAAATTCATCTTATTGGGTGATGGCCCTGAAAAAGAAAAACTCGAATGGATGGTTCAGACTCTGGCATTGAAAAATATTTTTTTCTATCCTTCCATCAATTCGAATCAAATGCCCGTAGTAGTTCAGGCATGCAATGCGGCTATCATTCCTTTGAAAAAGTTAGATCTTTTCAAAGGCGCTATCCCTTCAAAAATATTTGAAAATCTAGCCATGAAAAAGCCAATACTATTAGGAGTAGAAGGGGAGGCCAAAGAGTTATTTATCGATAATGGTAAATGCGGATTGTTTTTTACCCCGGAAGACGACAACGATTTAACTGAAAAAATTTTGCATTTGCATAACAATCCGGCTCTGGTTGACGAATTAGGTAAAAATGGAAAACAGTATGTGTTTGAGTATTTTAACAGAGTAAAAATAACAGACGACTTTTATAAGAAACTTCTGAAATTAAATTGAAAGGAATAAATTAATTTTAATTTGCAAAGCAATCGAAAAGATGATGCCATTCAATTTACAAACTTTAAAAGCAAAATGCGATGAAAGAATAACAGAGATCTTTTTGGTCATCTACTTTCTTTTTCTTCCACTGAAACCGGAATTCTCAATTATTGCTTTCATTATTACGATTGCCTATTTCCTGATCACCAATAAATTTAAAAAGTCATTTGATACATGGAAGTCTCTGCCTGGAATGAAAATCATGTTTGGGTTTTACATGCTGCATGTAATCGGCATGCTCTATACAACCAATATGGATTATGGCTTGCGCGATCTCCAAACAAAGCTTTCCTTTTTTTTGTTTCCGATTGTTTTATCCGGAATCGGATTAACTGCTGTTACATTTGAAAAGATCAAAAAGGCAACGATAATTTCTGCTGTTCTTTCTATGCTTATTTTATTGATCATTTCTTTCAGTCAATACCTGAAGAGCCACGATTCAACCGCTTTCTTCTATACCCGCCTTTCTCATGGAAAACATGTAACCTATCTCGCAATTTTCATGAATCTGGCATTGCTTTTTGTAATTGAAAAGATTTATTCCGGAAAGCAAAGAAATCCTTCCTTCATTTTCCTCTTAGCGTTTGCTTTTTTATTTGCAGGGATTTTACTTCTCTCCGCGCGAACTTCAACGATTGTGGCAATTCTGTCTATTTCGATCTTTCCTTTTTTTATACCCTCACGTAAAAATAATTTGCGAGTCAGTTGGATAGTACATGGATGCTGCCTTTTATTTTCGTTATTTTCATTTCTGGGCTATCTTCATTTGTTTAATCGTTTCAATCAAGTTGAAGAAGCGATTGCCATTCGGGAGAATCAGTCAGATTTAAAAGTTGTTCAAAATGAAAGTCCGAACAGTACCAACATAAGAATCAATATATGGAAGAATACTATCCAGCTTATTAGTCGTTATCCTTTGTTAGGTGTTGGCACAGGTGACATAAAAGAGGAATTGGTAAAAGTTTATGCGGAGAATGGATATGAATACGGTGTGAAAGAGAAGCCGAGTCCGCACAATCAATTTCTCCATACAACTGTCATTCTTGGGGTATTCGGTTTTATAGCACTTTCTTTGTTGTTCTTTTTTCCATTGGCGACATCCTTTCGTAGTAAAGAATGGCTTTTCTTCTTTTTTTTATTAATTGTATTCCTTAATTCCATGACAGAATCTATCCTCGAAAGAGAGGCAGGAATATTATTTTTTACTCCATTCCTTTCTTGTTTTTATTTATTAGGACAAGGAAAAAGAAAATTTAAAATGAAACCTGAGTTCAATATCCATTAGTAAAGGGCACTTCCTTTTCTTCTTTTAAAATAGTTTGAAATTTTCTTTTATAAGGACTATTTGGACCTTGAATTCTTTTAAAATCTCCTTTGAAATGCTTTAAATCAACCTTTTCTTTTAGTATTTTTGCAACCCACTATGATACCGTTTTCCCCACCCCGAATAGACCAGAAGATCATCGATGAGGTAGTTGATACCTTACGTTCAGGATGGATTACAACCGGACCCAAAACAAAGCTTTTTGAAAAGAAAATTGCTGAATACTGTAAAATATCGAACGTTATCTGTTTGAACTCAGCCACAGCAGGATTGGAATTGATGCTGCGTTGGTTTGGTGTCGGAGTAGGGGATGAGGTTATATTACCTGCTTATACTTACTCGGCCACAGCTAACGTAATTATGCATTGTGGTGCGCGTCCTGTTTTTGTTGATGTGAAGGACGATTTCAATATAGATGTTGAAAAAGTTAAACAAGCAATCACTTCAAATACCAAGGTCATTATGGCTGTTGATATCGGCGGCTGGCCGGCAGACTATGATGCATTAAATTTATTGGTCAGCAATACTGAAGTTCGAAGTAAATTTTCCGCCGATTCTGAAGAACAAAAAAAACTGGGAAGGATTATGATCTTATCAGATGCGGCTCATTCGCTGGGCGCCCGATACAAAGATCGTATGACAGGTTCGCTTACTGATTGTACCGTCTTTTCTTTTCATGCAGTAAAGAACCTGACTACGGCAGAAGGCGGAGCCGTAGCACTGAATTTTCCTGGTCCTTTTGATAACTCTGAAATTTACTCTTCACTTTGTATCAAAACACTGCATGGTCAGAATAAAGATGCATTATCTAAAATGAAAGCCGGAAGCTGGAGGTACGATATCATTGAGCCGGGATTTAAAATGAATATGAGTGATATCCATGCTTCAATCGGGCTGGTAGAAATCGGCCGTTATGAAGAAGATACACTCGTTAGAAGAAAAGAGATTTGTGAATTGTATTCAGAAAATCTTAAAACAAAAAAATGGGCCATCACTCCAAAGCAGGAAAATAAAGAAGATCAAACAAGAACATCCTACCATTTATATCCACTTCGTATAAAAGGAATCAATGAATCTGACCGTGACAGGATAATAAAAAATATTTCTGAAAAAGGAATTTCCGTGAACGTCCATTTTATTCCTGTGCCGATGATGAGTTTTTATAAATCAATCGGCTATAAAATTTCGGACTATCCTGTTTCATATAAGATGTATGAAAACGAAATTTCATTACCCGTATTTTACGACCTAACCAATGAGCAAATTTCGGAGGTACTCGAAACTGTTATTAATTCTATAGAAGAACACATTCAAACACCTATTCAATGAAAAAAATACTATTTCTTTTTTTAATTACTTTTCAATTCGCCTGTAATGCCCAGGAAATGGATTACAAAGCCGTATCAGAGAAAATTTTTAAGAATATACTTAATAGAGAATTCGGAGAAGCTACTCAGCTCTTCGATACAAGTTTTGCTGCAAAGATGGACTCTGTAAGATTGCAGCAAGCTTGGGACAGGCTTTTGACCAACTTCGGTGCATTTGTAAAAGTTGTTGAAATTAATCACGATCACCAGCCGAATTTTGATGTAGTTATTCAAAAACTTCAACTTGAAAAAAAGAAAGTTGACTTTAAAATTGTTTACGGTATCAACAAAAAAATAAAAGGTATTTCTTTTTTACCCGGAGAACCCAGAGAGAAATATGAATTACCGGAATATTTCAACGAAAAATTAATAGTAGAAAAATCAATCATCATTGAAAATGGGCCTGTCAGACTACCGGGCATCTTGACAACACCCAATAAGTCCGGGAAGTTTCCTTTAGTAATTCTGGTTCACGGTTCCGGACCTAATGACAAGGACGAATCTGTAGGTCTTACGAAAATTTTCAAGGATTTATCTATCGGACTTGCCAATAAAGGTATTGCCGTTTACAGATACGACAAACGTTCCCGTGTACTAAAAACTAAAATATCAAAAGAAAAAAACTACACGGTTAATCAAGAAATTGTTGAAGATGCAATTGCAGCGATTAATCAACTGAAACAAGACAGTCTGGTCGATAGCACAGCGATTTATGTTTGCGGACACGGTTTAGGAGGAATGGTTATTCCTCGAATTGAAGCAAAAGCGAAAAACGTGAAGGGTTTTATTTTCCTCGCCTCAAATGCAAGAAAACTGGAAGACCATATGCTTGAACAAACCCGGTATGTTATTTCACTTGATACAACGAAAAAAGATTATACCCATTTACTTGATTCAATTGCCGGAGAAACTGCAAAGATAAAATCGTTGTCACTATCTTCAAAAGATACAACTGCCATTCTTTTTCTTCCTGTTTCTTATTGGTTGGATCTTAACCAATACAATCAGGTGGATGCCGTTCAAAAACTGAATCAGCCCATGCTCTTTTTATGGGGTCAAAGAGATTATCAAATTACAGAAACTGACTTTAATATTTGGAAAAAAGCTTTAGCAAATAAAAAAGCGGAATTCAGGGCATATCCGGATCTCAATCATTTCTTCATTAAAGGAGTTGGGAAAAGCACACCTTTCGAGTATAATAAAAAAGGCAACGTTGATCTCGAGCCAATCAACGATATTTCAAATTGGATATTATCTCAAAAGAAATAATGATTTTATTGAAGAAATATTTAAACAAGTTTTTAATTCGGACTTTTGATATTATTTTTTCACTCTTGGGATTAATATTATTATTCCCGGTTTTCCTTGTTATAGCATTTTGGGTTTTATTCGATTCTTCGGGTCCTGTAATATTCAAGCAATTGAGAGTAGGGAAGGACAATAAAGATTTCAAAGTATTCAAGTTTAGGACCATGTATATCGATGCCGATAAACTGGGTCTGATTACCGTCGGGATGAAGGACCCGCGGGTAACGAAAATAGGTGTAATTTTAAGAAGGTATAAATTGGATGAACTTCCTCAGTTAGTAAATGTATTGTTTGGTCAAATGTCATTAGTGGGACCTCGTCCTGAAGTGCGCAGATATACAGAATTTTACACCCCTTCTCAACAACTGGTAATCCTTTCCGTTAAACCCGGGATTACAGATATTGCCTCAATTGAATACTCACTTGAAAATGAACTCCTGAGCAATGTCACGGACCCGGAGAAATATTATGTAACCGAAGTTTTGCCTGCTAAGGTTAAGTTAAACCTTATTTTTATCGAAAATCCAACTTTTACGAATTACCTCCGTATAATTTTTCGTACTTTAGTTAAATTGGTGAATCATTAAGTTGATTTTCCCACGTTAAAAAAATAATTTTTATTGGAATTTTATAACGAATATTAATTCAAAGAGATTAATATTGTGCTTTAATTTGAAGGTCAAAACAGTTTTTAAAGAACAATTTTCAGTAAATCAATTATGAGAATCAAAATATCTTTTTTGAAAGTTCATGGAAGTAGCGGAACAGTGCCTTTGCATCATCAGAAGATTATTTCTGCTTTCATGGACGAAGTCATTCGTGAAATTCCTGAGGCAACAGATTATTTCTGCTTTTCTTCTTTGAAAGGCACCTCAAAAGTTCAAACCGGACAAATTCGATTTTTGTCCTCCAAGGTATCCCTCGTTCTTTCTGCTCCGGATTCTTCATTTGCAGAGCAATGGGTGAAAAAGATATTCGATCGTCGTTTAGTGAGTTTTGCAAAATTAACCCTTGTGCCGAAAGCTTACGATGTCATTCCGGATCCTGAATTCAAAACCGTAATGAAATACGTTTGCATTTCACCCATGGTTCCTCAGTTGCAATTTGAAACAGATGAAGCCGGAAATATTCCTGAAGCTTTAGACCCAAGATCTCACGAGTTCTCCGATCTGTTTTATGATTCTATTATGGAGAGAATGGAAAAAGCCGGTTTTACACAGGAGCAACTCTCTACTTTCGCCGAGTTTGAAATCATGCCTGACCCGATTTACATTCAAAAAATTCTCGATACGCACAAGAAATTTGCCCGTATTTATAAAAACAATAATAACCAGACTATTTTCGGTTACCTATTACCTTTCACCTTACATGCTCACCCGCAAGTGCAAAAGTTTATATGGGAATGTGGTATAGGAATGTTCACTCAACAAGGTTACGGAATGATTGATGTAGTTGCAAATTCACAATTTACTGCATCAGCAGAAATTGAAACCGAAGCCGAGCCGGAAATAGAATCCTGATAATCGGTTAGGTCCCTACTTTTGCAAATTTAACGTATTGCTTTTCCCCATTTACAACAACAAGAAGTATGTAAATTCCATGCTTTAAAAGTTGCGCAGGTATTTGAAGTGTTTGTCCGTATCCCGGATATAAACCATCTCTTGTAGTTACATCAAACCAGTTATACTCCAGTTTTCCGTAAACATCATAGATGTAAATTGAAATTGGTATGTTCAGACTAGACACATTTCTGATATAGGCCTGAAAATTTACCGGATTGTTTTCGACATTCGTCGGCCTGAAATCAAAATGAAAGTTTCCGCAAATCGTTCCCGGAGTCCAATACAACAATCCACCCCAATGGATTGCCGCACATTCATTGCGATAGGTAATCAGATCACATCCGCAGACAGGGTTGTATTCTTCTCCGCCACCGGTAAGCGCACACTGATAATTGGGATCTGCCTGAGTTAATGAATCTTTGCAATATTGCCCCAAAACAGAAGTACTCGACAATAGGAAAAATAAGAGATATTTCATCATTGGGTAAAGATATTAAATCAGTGGGCGCAATTCAATAGTATGCGTTAACTTTGACATCCTCATGAATTTCCTCGCCCATATCTTTCTTTCAGGCAACGATGAAGAACTGTTGATTGGAAATTTTATTGCCGATTATGTGAAGGGAAGTAAGAAAAACGACTATCCTGGACGCATTAGAGAAGGTATTGAGCTGCATAGGGCAATCGACGATTATACCGATCACCATCCCATTACTTTACAAAGCAAAAAGCGTTTGTATCCTATTCATCATAAGTATTCGGGAGTTTTAGTCGATGTTTTTTATGATCATTTTCTCGCAAAAAATTTTGATGAATTTTCCCCGCTACCGCTGACTGTTTTTACTGAAAACTGCTATGCTAAATTGGTGAAAAACAATAGCATTTTTCCTCAGACCGTACGTGATTTTCTACCATTTATGATTGAACGCAATTGGCTCTTAAATTATGCCTCCATAGAGGGAATCGACCGTACTTTAATCGGAATCGGTAAAAGACGGCCTTTCGAAAATAAATTTCATCTGGCAAAGAACGACCTTCTGGCGAATTACTCAGCTTTCGAGGAAGAGTTTCTCTTGTTTTTCCCGCAGTTGATTAACTTTGCATCTGCCGAACGCTAAAACATGCTTTTATACCTTAAAATCAAGCCAAATCAGCGTTTGGACAAAATCGAAAGAGTTGGAAATGAATGGGTGGTAAGGGTTAAAGCTCCTGCCATCGACGGAAAAGCAAATGATCATCTAATCGAATATTTAAGTGAAATTTTGGAAATACCTAAATCAAAAATCATTTTAAAAAAAGGTCATACGGGCCGACTAAAATGCCTTGAGATTGAAGCTGTTGAGATATACGTGAATAATCGACTGGAAGCGGCTTCCGGAAGTCTGCACACGTAAATGTGGATAACTCACTGTCAAAAACTCCTGTGTATCAATTGCCGGGATTAAATTTGAAAATTGTACTAAAATCAACCTCGTTACCCAATTATAACAATTACTAATAATGGCTGAAAAGAACATACCTGCTCACGGTTATACTGAAGACAGTATTCGTTCACTGGATTGGAAGGAACACATACGGACTCGACCCGGAATGTATATCGGAAAATTAGGTGATGGCACATCTAAAGACGATGGTATTTATGTATTGCTTAAAGAGGTAATCGATAACTCTATCGATGAATTCGTGATGTCATATGGTAAAACAATTGAGGTGTTTATCGATAATGGCAACGTTGTAGTTAGAGATCATGGACGAGGAATTCCACTGGGAAAACTGGTTGAATGTGTTTCCAAAATAAACACCGGTGGAAAATACGATAGCAAAGCTTTTCAGAAAAGTGTCGGACTGAATGGTGTTGGTACTAAAGCCGTAAATGCATTGTCGTCGGATTTTAAAGTGCAGTCATACCGCGAAGGCAGGACTAAAGTGGCGGAATTCTGCCGTGGCGAATTGACGAAAGAAGAAAAAGAAAAAAAATCTGACGAATCAAACGGTACCACTACTTCTTTTACTCCCGATGTTAAAATTTTTGGTGCTTACCGATACAACAACGAGCACGTCGCTAACATGTTGTGGAATTATGTTTTCCTGAACAGAGGTCTTACGATCGATTTCAACGGAAATAAATACTTCTCACAAAACGGACTGAAGGATCTTTTAGAAAAAAATCTAAGCGACGATATCCTTTACCCGATTGTTCACATTATCGGAGACGACATCGAAATTGCTTTTACTCATACTACTTCTTACGGTGAAGAATATTATTCATTCGTCAACGGACAACACACTACCCAAGGCGGAACGCATCAGGCGGCTTTTCGTGAAGCAATGGTAAAAACCATTCGCGAATTTTATAAGAAAGACTTTGATCCAAGCGACGTGCGTACGTCTATTGAAGCTGCTATCAGTGTTCGTGTGCAGGAGCCGGTTTTCGAATCACAAACCAAAACCAAATTGGGGTCGCTTACACGTGAACCCAATGGACTTGCTATCCGGACATGGATCAATGACTTCGTCAAAACCGAATTAGATAATTACCTGCATAAGCATCCTGAAGTAGCTAAGGCGATTGAACAAAAAATTCAGCAAAGCGAAAGAGAGAGAAAAGAAATTGCAGGAATTAAAAAACTAGCAAACGAGCGTGCACGAAAAGCAAATTTACATAACCGTAAACTACGTGATTGTCGTGTTCACCTCAACTCCAAACATATCGACCGACTCAATTCAACCCTCTTTATTACCGAAGGAGATTCTGCAAGTGGATCTATTACTAAAGCAAGAGATATTAATTTGCAGGCAGTCTTCAGTTTAAAAGGTAAACCGTTGAACTGTTTCAGCATGAGTAAAAAGGTCGTTTATGAAAATGAAGAATTCAACCTGTTGCAAAACGCTTTGAATATCGAAGATGGCCTCGAAGAATTACGTTATAACAGAATCGTATTCGCTACCGATGCCGATGTGGACGGAATGCACATACGATTATTGTTGATGACATTCTTCCTTCAATTCTTTCCGGAATTAATCAAGAGCGGTCACGTGCATATTTTGCAAACACCTTTGTTTAGGGTTAGAAACAAAAAAGAAACTATTTACTGTTACAGCGAACAAGAACGTCAGCGTGCTGTACAAAAACTCGGACCTAAACCGGAGATCACGCGATTTAAAGGATTGGGAGAAATATCGCCGGATGAGTTTTCGCACTTCATAGGAAAAGATATTCGCCTGGATCCTGTTACGCTGAGTCAGGAAGAAACCATCCACCATTTACTCGAATATTACATGGGAAAAAATTCGCCTGAACGGCAAGAATTCATTATCCGCAATCTGCGTTTTGAAAAAGACGAAGCACAGCTCATTTTAGCCGAGCAGTAATTCATCTTCCATTCGAATTGAAACGTCTATTAAGTTATTAAACGAATAAAGTAAAAGCATTTTAGTTATTCATTCAACACAAGATCAATGCCCCCTAAAAAAAAGACAGATAGCACGCCAACCGAGAATGTCATCCGCGAAAGAACCAATTCCATCCATGTCAATGGCATGTATGAAAACTGGTTTTTGGATTATGCATCTTATGTAATTCTCGAGCGGGCAGTTCCGCATATTAACGACGGATTAAAACCGGTTCAGAGAAGAATTCTTCACTCCATGTGGGAGATGGAAGATGGCCGATACAATAAGGTCGCCAACGTGATCGGTCACACTATGAAGTATCACCCTCACGGTGATGCTTCTATCGGTGATGCAATGGTTCAATTGGGTCAGAAGGATCTGCTAATTGACATGCAGGGTAACTGGGGGAATATCTATACCGGTGACAGCGCCGCTGCCGCCCGGTATATCGAAGCCCGCCTGTCCAAATTTGGTCTCGATGTCGTATTCAATCCGAAAACGACACAATGGCAATTGAGTTACGATGGAAGAAACAAAGAACCGATTACACTACCGGTTAAATTCCCTTTGCTGCTTGCGCAAGGTGTCGAAGGTATCGCTGTGGGATTGTCTTGTAAGATTCTTCCGCACAACTTTATCGAACTCATCGAGGCATCCATTGATACGATAAGAAATAAAAAAGTATCTCTCCTTCCTGATTTTCCAACAGGAGGAATCGCCGATTTTAGCAAATACAACGAAGGAATGCGCGGTGGTAGAATTACCATTCGTGCGAAGATTGAAAAACGCGACAAGAAAACGCTGGTCATTACTGAAATCCCTTTTGGTACTACAACGACTTCCTTGATTGATACCATCCTCACGGCGAATGATAAGGGGAAAATTAAAATCAAAAAAGTAGAAGACAATACTGCATCGAAAGTGGAGATTATGATTCACCTCCACAGCGAATCTTATGAAGATATCGATAAAACGATCGATGCTCTGTATGCATTTACCGACTGCGGAATTTCAATTTCTCCGAATGCCTGTGTAATCGTCGAAGATAAGCCGCGCTTTATGAGCGTAAATGATATTCTCAAATACAATACAGAGAATACTGTCGGACTGTTACGTAAAGAACTTGAAATCCGAAAAGCGGAATTGGAAGATGAATGGCATTACAGTTCACTCATAAAAATATTTATCGAAAAAAGAATTTACAGGAACATTGAAGAGTGTACAACCTGGGAAAGCGTAATCGATACGATTGATGTCGGATTGAAGCCATTTAAAAAGCGATTCAAGCGCGAGATTACCAGAGACGATATCGTTTCTCTTACTGAAATTAAAATCAAGCGGATCTCCAAATATGATGTGAAGGAGCAGGATGAAAGAATAAAAGGTCTAGAAGAGCAATTGAAGGAAGTTGAGCACAATCTCGCAAACATCAAGACCTATGCAATCAACTGGTATAAAGACCTTCTTAAAAAATACGGTAAAGGAAAAGAACGCAAAACGGCTATTTCTTCTTTCGAACAAGTGGTAGCTTCTGAGGTTATTATCAACAATCAGAAATTATATGTAAACAAAGAAGACGGTTTCGCCGGTTTCTCACTCAAGAAAGACGACTTTGTTAGTGAATGTTCGGAACTCGATGAGATGATTGTTTTCCGTGGTGACGGAACAATGATTGTGACCAAGGTGGACGAGAAAAAATATGTCGGTAAAGACGTACGACATATTTCCATTTTTAGAAAATCCGATCCTGAACCTGTTTACAACATGATTTATCAGGATGGTCGCGGTGGAAATATAATGATCAAACGCTTTACCGTCGGTGGAACAACAAGAGACAGGGAATACCCGCTTACGAAAGGTAAGGAAGGATCCAAGGTCCTTTGGTTCTCTGTTGACAATCCCGATGTAGTTGAAGCTGTACGTGTAATTCTCAAGCCCAAACCAAAATTGCGGATTACACAAATGGATGTAAACTTCCGGGACATTGAGGTGAAGGGTAGGGGTACACTCGGTGTTATACTCACCCGCAATGCCGTTCAAAAAGTTTCCCGTATTCTTGATTTCAAGCCTTCTCCGAAAGCGGAACAAATGAAGTTGGCCGTACCGGAAAAAGCGGATGGGAAGTTAAAACCCACAGCTAAAAAACAGGAAGTCCTAAAGGTTCCGATAAAAAAGACACCCGAAAAAAAAGCGCCAGAAAAGAAAGCGCAACCCAAAAAAGCAGAAGGGAAACAATCCCCAAAAAAAGAAAAACCACTCCCGGCAGAAAAAGCAGTAACCGTTGAGTGGGAATTTTCTGCCAAAGAAGAAAAGATTAAGGAAGATCGTAATAAGATTTTATCCGGAATAGAACGTAAGACGCAAGCGAATAAATCGCAGACAAAATTGGATATATAACAAACAACTGTAAACTTTTTTACAGGATTATCTAACTAAACTGTAAACTTTTTTCAGGACGAGTCAACTTTTTCTCGTCCTGATTTATCATTTGTATTCTTCCTAATGATTAAGAAAATTTCAGTAAAATATTTGTTAATTTTGTTTCGTTAATAGTCTACGGTCATTAAATCAATAGGGTTATCGATTGTTTTCTACCTTTCCTTTAACACTACGCCTAAGTTCCGGAAAATATCAGTAAATTCCCTAAAATTTAAACCAAAACCTGAATGCGTAAATTCATTTTTCTATTCGTGTTTTCACTCGTTTACCTGAAATCGCAGGCATCCTACATTTTAATTCCGATGGATGAAGCGCAGAAAAATCACCTGAAGGCCTATGGAGTTGCTTTTTTTGCACTTCAAAAAAATATTGAAGTACAGTGGTTGCTTAACTACAGGGGAGGAAGCTTCATGATAAACGATATTCCTGCTCTTGTAAGCGAATGTTCCATTCGTGGTGTTTCATTTCAGATCATTGCCGATGTGCAGGCACAGTCCATCATTGCTGAAATTCTAAATCCGGAAGCAAATATGGATGTCGTCAAACTGGAGAAAGTTCCTAAGATGGCCGTCTATTCCCCTAAAAATAAACGTCCCTGGGATGATGCCGTAACACTCGCACTTACCTATGCAGAGATTCCTTACGATCTCATTTACGATGAAGAAGTCATTCAGGGAAAGCTGCCATTGTACGATTGGCTTCACCTGCACCACGAAGACTTTACCGGCCAGTACGGTCGTTTCTGGAATGCTTATCACAATGCTTCCTGGTATCAGGAAGATCAGCGCTTACAGGAATCCATGGCTCAGAAGCTTGGATTTCCGAAAGTATCATTGATGAAGCTTGCTGTAGCACAAAAGATTCGGGACTTTACCGCCGGCGGTGGATTTTTATTCGCCATGTGTTCGGCTACTGACAGCTACGATATCGCTTTATCCGCAGAAGGAATCGATATCTGCGAGACTATGTTTGATGGCGATCCTGCTGATCCTAAAATGAATTCCAAGCTTAATTACAACAATTGTTTTGCCTTCGAGAATTTCAAATTAATCACCAATCCTACTGAATATGAATTCAGCGACATCGATAATCAACCTCCTATCCGACATGTCGCCCGAACAGAAGATTTTTTTACATTGTTTGAATTCTCTGCCAAGTGGGACCAGGTTCCTACCATGCTTTGCCAAAATCATGAGCAGGTAATTAAAGGTTTTATGGGGCAAACTACAGCTTTCAAAAAGAAATTTTTAAAATCTGCCGTACTCGTTATGGGCGAAACAAAGGTTGAAAACGAATCCCGTTATATTCACGGCGAATACGGTAAAGGAACCTGGACATTTTACAGCGGGCACGATCCGGAAGATTATCAGCATCAGGTCGGCGATCCGCAGACAGATTTGGCCTTACATCCCAATTCTCCCGGCTACCGTTTAATACTGAACAATGTATTATTTCCCGCCGCTAAAAAGAAAAAGCAGAAGACTTGATTTTTTGTTCACTTTTTATTGATCAAAAAATCGCCAGAGAATTCCGAATCGCAAAACTCGTCCGGGCATTGGATAATGAGGTGTCAGATAATAACTGTTTGAAAAAGTTCCGTCTAAAATATTTTCCATTTTTAGAAAAATCTTAGCCGTTTTTATTTTGGCATTCACAAAAAAGTCGAACCTGAAATAGCCGCCGGTTTTCTTCTCCGTTTGCAAATAAAACATACCATTCGAAGGCATAAATGCCGGAGCATAATAACTGCTGTTGTAATTTCCCGAAACACCCAGAGCAAGATGTAGGGCAGATCGGAAATAATTGTCTTCCAGATAGAAGGATTGATCAGTCACGAAATCAGGTAAGGGAAGTACTTCTTCGTGATTTGTATGTTGATATACTAAATTATTATCGATGTGCCATTTTCCTAATTGGAAATTTTTCTTCAATTGAATTTTATCAACCGTCATTTTATCTGTAAATTGATCCGGAAACGCTTGATCATCCAGATAAGTATAGTTTTCAACCTGCATGTGTTCGGCAGATAATTCCAGCTTATACTTCGCAAGCGAATAGAGAAGCTTACCTGACGTTGTTTTCAATAGCGAAAAATCATTTGTCCAAATGAAATTATTACTATCGTATGTTCTGAATATTAAATCCGGCGACGTTTGCGAAGTATGCAACGATATATCAAATACGCCAAACGAATAGTTAGCGGATGTTACTTTCAGATTCAAAAGATAATTTTCTTTATCGATCCCATCAACTAAATACAATCCATCTGTACAAATTCCGGGTAGAATTATTCCGGGCTCAATTCCACCTCGAAAACCCAGGGCCAGGTTTTTCCATGAACTATCCAAACGTTGTGAGTACTTCGTCTGAATTAAATCAGAAAATATTCCTGCATACCAATTCCTATTCTCTGCCAATGAACCTGTACGGTCGTTATTCAAAATAATTTCAAATCGGTTGCTCAGATCATCAGAGCCCAATGAATCCAACGTCTTATCACCATAGTAAAAGTTAGTATAATACAGACTATCCGGTTTTTCATCCGTATAAACAAAAGAGTTTCTTTCATAACATATCCGGTGGTGTAGAAAAAAGTTAAAGCTATTTCCATTTCCTGTAGAATCCATAGAACCTGGAAAGAGATTGTAATATTGGCTTAAGTATGCTGTACGTTTACGTCTGTGCTCCTGCGCGCCGGTGATATTATAGGCAAGTCCTTTTATTCCCAGATTGCTTACAACAGTGTTATCAAAAAGAGAGTCGCTCGCCAATCCGCCGTTTACATCGTTTTTAATTCTATTCCAAAAAATATGGCTAAATAAGTAATATCTTTTTCCCGGTGAATTGTACGATGTCTGCATGATGAAACGACTTCTATACGTATCGCTATAATTCATAAAATCCTTCACTCCTAAACGATCGAAGAGAAAGGCAGCATTCCAGTTTTTAATGATGTTTTGAGAATGAAAGATGGAAATTGCTTGTTCTTTAAATGCACTGCTGTGATATTTAAGTTCCGTAAATCTTTTATTGATTCGATAGGAAGCGATGTTTTCAGATGAAAACAATTCCAAGTCATAGCTGCTGTTTACTGTTTTTGTAAAAGGGGAATTGCTACTTTCAAAAATCTGTCTGTGCGAAGCACTGCTTGCTGTTCCGAGGTAGTTGTAGTGTAAATCCAACACACTTACAACTCTGTCTATTCCAACTGTTGAAGTATCCAGGTTTAATAATTGATGATTTATTGTCAGAAATTTTTTTTCAAGAAAGTAAGTAAAAGTTGTTTTAAATTTTGGCTGCACGGATACAGAATCTTCCAGGGCAAATATGGCCTTCGAAAAGATAAAGTTGAACAACACTAAAAAAGAGCACAGTCGAATCATAGACCCAGGTTGAAGCCTGCGAATTTAGTTAAAACGTCGACATTCTCATTGAACATTTGTTTCATCGGGCATCACAATAGCCATTATTATATAAAGCAGGATTCCGGTTCCGAGTAGTAAAACACTCGCAACGAATAGAATGCGGATTAAAGTGGCGTCTGTATCAAAATATTCTCCAAGCCCTCCGCAAACACCGAAAAGCTTTTTATTTTTTTTAACAAGTCTTTTCTGCATAATGCATATTTTAAGCTAAATTAATCTTTCATTTGTACTATTCAAATTCGTTTTTTAAAAAATGCAAACATTTATTGACCAACTGGCTGATGAGGTTTTGAAAAAACATCAATCCGGGCTGAAGGAAATCTGTGTTGTTTTTCCGACCCGGCGAGCCGGACTTTTCTTTAAAAGAAGTTTGTCCGGTAAAATCAGCAATCCAACCTGGTCCCCTACTATTTTCTCCATTCAGGATTTCATTTTGAAGTCATTCAAAAAGCAAATTCCGGATTCACTGACTCTGATTTTCGAATTGTTTGAAGCTTATAAACAATTTTTTCCTACTGAAGATTTTGCCCGTTTTTATCCTTGGGGTGAATTGATGCTGAAAGACTTCGATGACATTGATAAATACCTGGTCGATGCTTCAAAAGTTTTTACAACTGTAACGGATTTGCATCAGATCGATCAGGAATTCGCCCTCGATGAAGAAGACACTGAAAGACTTCGTCTATTCTGGAAAAACTTCTTCGACCGCGATCCTTCTTTATTGAGAAATGAATTCATGAATACCTGGAGACATCTGCATGAAATTTATGCTGCTTTCCGAAAAAACCTGGAAGCAAAGGGAATTGCTTACGAAGGAATGGCATACAGGGATCTGGCTTCCAATCCTGAAGCTGCTTTCAAAGAGGATAATGCGGATTTCTCTCACATTATTTTTGCAGGATTTTATGCACTCACTCCGGCAGAAAAGGCCGTCATCGAATTTCTGGTTAATTCCGGAAAAGCAAACATGTATTGGGATGCTGATGTTTATTATACCGACGATCCTGCGCAGGAAGCCGGAAAGTTTTTTAGAAATAATACATTAACTGAAAAAACCTTTTCCTGGAAACAAGAGCATTTTAAGAAAATTAATAAAGAAATCGAATTCGCCGCTGTTCCATTGATGGTTGGACAAGCCAAATATGCCGGCAATCTTTTATCATCGCTAATGAAAGAGCAAGGTTTTCAAAGTGAAAAGACTGCTGTAGTTTTGCCTGATGAAAAACTGTTATTCCCTGTTTTGTATTCATTGCCTGAAGACCTCGAGCATGTAAACGTAACGATGGGTTATCCGTTAAAACAATCGCCACTTTACAATTTGTTCGAATCGCTGATGAATTTGCAACGTAATTCACGTCTCGAGAAAGAAGGTGAAGTAACTTTTTTTTTCAGAGATGTATTAAATGTAATTAATCATCCCTATTTACGGCTTGTTGCAGATAAACAAATCAGGGCCTGGCTATCTAAACTTGAACAAAATTATATTCGTATTCCGGGCGCCATGCTTGTCAATAAAAATGGACCGGAAATATTTCGAATTCTGTTTACAGAGCTCGCTGATGTCAAAAGTATATTTGAATGGCTGAAAAATATTCTACGCTTAATTCTTCATGTTATTAAAGAGCAGGATTTTCGTTTTCACCGCATCGAGTCGGAGTTTATCTATCATTTTTATACCAATCTTCGTCGCTTAGAGGATATTCTTAAGGACAATACGATTGTTGACGACATCGAAATGTTCTGGCGTATTTTCAGGGAAATAATTTCTACGGTGAAAATTCCTTTTACCGGTGAACCGTTGCAGGGACTCCAGGTAATGGGATTTTTAGAGACACGAGTACTCGACTTCGACAATGTAATTATTCTGTCTGTAAATGAAGATGTGCTTCCATCCGGAGGAAATTCGCCCTCTTTTATTCCTTTCAATATCCGAAAGGCCTTCGGACTTCCTACTTTTGAAGAGCAACATGCGGTTTCCGCTTTTCACTTTTACCGTTTATTGCAGCGAGCAAAACGCATTTATCTGATTCATAATTCAGAATCCAAAGCATTAACTTCCGGCGAACGGTCGCGCTTCATGCTTCAGATTGAACATGAATTGCTAACGAAGTATCCGGATGCTATTCACATAACTAAAAAGGTAATCAGCACCCGTGCCATCAGCAATAAGGCAGAACCGATAAGCATAAAAAAAACACCTGCTGTATTAAAAGAACTTCAACGCTTTGTTGCGTCCGGCGCAAACCATCCATCGAATGCGCTCAGTGCCTCGGGACTGATGTCTTACATCAATTGTTCCTTGCGTTTTTACTTTCACTACGTGGCTGGTTTAAGGGAATTGGAAGAAACAGAAGAAAACATGGAAGCAGCTACTTTTGGAAAGGTGCTTCACAAAGCGATGTACTTACTCTACAAAGATGTACGTGTTATTGATGAAAAATCGCTTTCAAAAGTCAAAGAAAAAATAAACGATTGCATCGACGAAGCTATTCATCAGGAATTTGTTTCCATCAATCAATTGGAGGGAAAAAATATTTTACTGCGAAATATTATTCATGAACTGATTGTACGGATTTTGGAATCGGAAAGAAAATATATGCCGGTTAGTTTAATGCAATTGGAAAAGGATGTTTCCAATCTTTTTACTTTCGACAATGATAAAACAGTCAAGTTGTATGGAATCATCGATCGTGTAGATGAGAAAAATGAAATTTTACGGATAGTGGATTATAAAACCGGCAGAGTGAGCGAAAAGAATCCGGATTCAATGGATGATCTTTTTAAAGATCCGGCTTATAAGGAACAGTTTCAGGCAACCTATTATGCTTACCTGACTGATAAACTTATTCCGGGCAAGCAAATAAAATCGGGCTTACTCGTCATGCGCGACATGAGAGAAGGCGTAAAGTTGCTAAACAATGAAGAAGTATTTACCGAAGAAAGGTTTAAGCAGTTTGAGCTTTTACTCGCAACCTTACTGAAGGAGATATTTTCGGAGGAATTTACTTTTTCACAGACAGAAGATGTTAGCAGGTGTGAATATTGCCCTTTTATTTCTATCTGTAACCGCTAAAAAAAATCCCCGAAGAATTTCTCCGGGGATTTTTTTCTTTCTTTTAACGTTACTCGATGATGATGCGTAAAACTCTCTTAGCATTTTTTCCAATTACCGAAGCCAGATAAATTCCTTTCGTCAGATTCGAAACGTCCAGTTTGGTTTGCAATTCACCGGCTATTGAATGAATATCTTTGTTGAGTACGATGCGACCTGTCAGATCCATCAGATGAAGAGAAAGATTTTCGTCTTTGTGATTAATTATCTGAAGATTCAATTCGTCCTTTACAGGGTTAGGGAATGCCGTAAATTGGAAAGTTGCGTCTTCATTTCCTCCATCAGCAAGATTTTTATTAGAATAGATGATAGGAACTCCCGTTCCGGAATATTGAGTAACCGTAATAGCTAATGAATTGGTAAAGCAGTTAGCACCGCTATATACTTTGAGCGAATAAACACCCGGAGTAGATACCGTTATGGAGCGTGTTGTTGCTCCCGTCGACCAGAGATAGCCGTTTGCAGTTGACGAAGTAAGAGTAACTGACTGACCATAAAAAAGTACCGTAGAACCATTTGGCGTGATAGTCGGCACTGCGGGAGGGGAACATGAATTGTAGGTTACTACAGTTGGACTGGAAGTTGCCTTGCAACCATTCGAGCCGGTAGTTGTTACGGAATAAGAACCTGCTGATGTAACAGCTATCGTTCTTTGCGTTTCTGTTGTTGACCACAAGTATGAATTAGCAACTGAAGAAGCTAGATTTAACGTAGGATTCGAGGGTGACAAAGTTGTTGATCCACCCGGTGTAATAACAGGTGTTGCAGGAGCTGTTAATCTCGTTACTGTTGTAATTACAGATTGAGCAGAACAATTCGGTCCGCTATAAGCATTGACTGTATAATTTCCGGATGCGGAAACTGTAATGGTACGTGTAGTAGCGCCATTTGACCAGAGGTAACCATTTGCTGCAGTTGATGTCAAGGTTACACTTGTGCCCGGACAAATATTTAACGATCCGCTTGCTGAGATAACCGGTGTCGTAGGACCCGCGGCAGCATTAACGGCAATAGGAGCAGAAGTTCCGGAGCATGTTCCGCTTCCCGCTGTAACCGAATAATTTCCGGTGGTTGAAACAGTAATAGATTGTGATGTCGCACCGTTAGACCATAGATATGAGCTAGAGGAACTTGAAGTCAATGTTACAGAACTGCCGGGACAGAAAGAAACCGGACCTGAAGCACTGATGGTAGGAGTAGAGCCCGTTCCTGTTGTCACAACAGCAGGAGAGGAAGTTGCATTAGCGCCCGTTGTACTTGTAACTCTAACGGTATAGGATCCTGCAGAGGATACAGTTATTGAACGTGTTGTTTGTCCGCCGGGTGACCATAAATATTGTGTTCCGGAATTAGCCGTTAACGTGACACTGGATCCTGAACAGATTGCCAGGGGACCACTGGCAGAAATTGAAGCAGTTGCTAATACAGTTTTTGGAAGATCTGTATAGGTAAACCAATGATACCCCTGCAGGTTGATGTATTGTTTAAAACTGCCGGTTTCAGCTGCAAAGTCACTCGCATAAGTGGAATATGGTCTTGTAATAGGATGTGAAGCAAGCCAAGGACCCATAAAAGATGATTCACTGGAGAAAAGAGGAATTACTTTTTTAGTGATATGCAGACTTGCTAAATCAATTAATCGGTTTTTTGAATATGCGTATACGTCTGCATCAGTAGGTCTGTAAGCATGTAAAAGAATTCGGTCGGCTATAGAAACCAATTGCTGCATCTGGCCGAGGTTAGGCCATCCTAAATAAACTTCAGAAACGAGTCCGTTTGCCGCACATAATGAATCAATTTTCTTGAATTGTTTCCAGGCAAATTTCCAGGCACCTGCCGTATCGCAAGTGTAACCACCCGGTGATAAGAACTTGCTGCAATAGCTTGCATTGATGCTTGCGGTTACCCAAAATTCAAATTCCAGATTGATGATATCGAATTTCTGACTTGAACTTGTACGTGAATTGTTAAAAGGAAGAATATTCGTTGTTACGTAATCATAAGTTTCAACAACTGCTCCAAACTCTGTAATGCCATATTGATTGCGTCCTTTGCTGATAAATGCTCCCAACTGATCTTTATTTGTAGTGCTCGACCAATTAATATCACCTAAATCGTAAAATGTAATGTAATTGAAGCCATTTCCCTGTGCATACTGAAGAATAACATCTTCTTTTGCCGCATTGCCAATAAAATCAGATAGGTTGCAAAGGTAAAATCCACGTACGTTTTGACCGTTTGCCCAATTGCTAATTACTATTAAACTAACTATGAGTAAGGATTTTACATGTTTAACCATCAGAATATGCTTTGAATTATATAAAAAATAATTTTTTGGGTGATTGCGGGTTTCAACTATAAAGACTAATGAAATCCACTCAAATCGTCGGCGAATATATATCAAAATGATGTTTCTGATACTCCCTTAAATTGCCGAGAGACTAACAAGTGGCTGTTAATCTATCAATTACAAAGTTTTTAGAAGCAGGCAAGTGCGCTGACGTGTTGGAATCAAAACCACTTGGAGTGAAAGATGAAGAAGTGACCCAAATTGGGGTAATAAATAATTATTAACAAAATGTATATTTTATTAACAATAGCCAAAAAAGCCCCATAGAAGGGGCTTTTGAAGGATCAGGGTGTAGCGTTTTTAGCGCCCGACAAACAATTTTTGGAAAAACACTTTGTCGTTGTTTCTGATATTCAGAAAATAGATTCCGCTCGAATAGTCGGATATTTTTAAGGTTGATTTATTATGCCCGCTTATAACAGATATATTCTCTTTCAAAGTTTCTCTGCCATTTACATCAGTTATTCTTATTTCACTCTGTCCGGGTTGCGATGCATCAAATTCAAGGTTTATTATTTCGGCAGCCGGATTCGGAAATACACGAAAACCTGTTATCGAACTTCCTGTATTTCCGTCTCCGCCTTTTACTTGTGGAATTTCATGCAAGCCATTGGTATTATTTCCGGTTGTAAAATAACTTATTGCT
The DNA here is from genome assembly GCA_031385005.1 of Bacteroidota bacterium. Lineage (GTDB taxonomy): Bacteria > Bacteroidota > Bacteroidia > AKYH767-A > 2013-40CM-41-45 > JADKIH01. Next base: position 25,795 of record JANNBB010000056.1, on the reverse strand, counting down.
GAATAATTGCTTCCTGTTGTTCCGCAAACTGTCATTGCATTCCAGGAGTAAAGCGTATTTGGATCCAGATTGGAAATGATGGTGGAAGTCTGTCCGTTATTGATCATCCTGACATAACTATAATTTTGAGAAGCATCCGGATGATAGCGTATGATAATACTGTCGCCGGACGTAATTGTATTCCAGGACAGATTTTGGGTTAACTCCGTCACTGCAGAGGAGGAGAGCCCTGTTGGAATGGAAGGAGAGCACGATGCAACTGTTACGTTTAAAGCATTGGAAGTAGTACTACATCCGTAACTGTTGGCAACAGTTAATTTATAAGTTCCGGAATTGATGGCATTGTGACTGGATGAGTTTGCTCCACTTATATTATTATTATTTAGTTTCCACTGATAAGTAGCTAGACCACCACTTCCTGCTGTTGTCGAAGAGTTCAGGGTGACCTGAGTGGGTAATACAGTTCCTTGTGAAATAGTAGCGGTTGGATAATTCACCACATTCACACTTACCGCCGGAGTGCTTTGTGTATTTCCGTTGAGCGTTACACTGCATGAGAAAGTGCCGCCGGCAGTAGTCGTTATGGATGGTGTTGTTGCTCCATTCGACCAAACGTAGCTGTTTCCCGAACTCGCAGTAAGGGTTACCGACGATCCCGTACAAATGTTTAAAGGGCCGGAAGCAGAAATCGTCGGATTAAATCCTCCTGAACCCGGCACCGGTTTAGGCATAAATCCCCAGTCGAACCATTGAAAACCCAACAGGTTAATGTATTGTTTCCATGAATATGTCGAGGCATTAAAGTCATTCAGGTATTGGTTGTATGCTTCAAGTTGCGAATGGGAATCCAGCCAGGGTCCCATGAATACCGGTTCGGCCGAGAAGATGGGTGCAACTTGTACAGTTGTATTATTGGAGGCCAAATACTGAAGTCGGGTCGTACTATAACTGAATAAAGATGATGTACCCGTGCGATATGCATGCAGTAAAATTCTGTCGGCATTATTTGCGATTTGTTGTGCCTGACCTTGATTGAACCACCCGAGATATGTTTCCGAAATAACGCTTTGGGTTGCAGCGAGTGAATCGATTTGATGCATCTGAGAAATGAAATACTGAAAACCTCCGCTTGTATCACAACTGCAATTCGCCTGCTGAAGGTATTGTGTGCAATAATAGCCTCCCGATCCTACGGAGGATTGAGTCCAGAATTCGAATTCTATATTAAATACATTGAATCTTTCATTATCATCAGATCTGCTCAGATTGTAAGGTCCTATTCGGTCTCTGAATCCGGAATATGTCTCGCATATTGCCCCAACATAGGTTATACCATATGTCACCCTTGCTTTGTAAATAAAAGCTGCCATGGTATTTGCTGTAGTGGTATTGCTCAAATTCACCTGATGAAGTGAATACAATGCGAGATAATTAAACGAACTATCCTGTGCATAATGAAGTAAGCTGTCTTCTTTAGCTGTATTTCCCAAGATGGTATTAAAACCGTCTATATACATTCCTCTTAAGCCAATCTGCGCATTTGCAGCATTTAAAAAGAAGATAAACAAGGAAATATAAAGGTAGATTTTTCTCATCGGTGTTCTGCGTTTCTTGTGAAATGCAAACTACATTCGAAGAGCAACCTCAAATTCCCAAAAAAGCCGATAAAATCATTTTGTAAGATTTCATATGAATTCGTCCGGATTTTTATCCTCAAGAATGAAACTTCTTTGATTGGGCCGGTTGAAATCGTTTTTTCAGCTAGTTTTCTATTGACCGGATGAAGAGATTTTTTATCCCTTCGCTGTAATGAAAATTGAATTGTCGAATTATTCAGCCAATATTTTTCTGTTTTAAAGAAAATTCAAAATGCATTCTATTACTTTGCATACTAAACATTAAGTATGCAGAAAATAATAATCGCTGTTCATGGCGGTGCAGGAACGATTTCCCGTACCCTTATGTCGAAAGAAAAAGAAGATACTTATAAGGCAGCGTTGAGATCTGCTTTGCTTGCCGGTTATCAAAAACTGGAAAAGGGTTCGTCTGCTATCGATGCTGTTCAGGCAGCTGTCATGAACCTGGAAGATTGTCCGCTCTTCAATGCAGGTAAAGGTGCCGTCTTTACAAATGATGGCAAACATGAAATGGATGCATCGATCATGGACGGAAAAACACTTAAGGCCGGCGCTGTTGCCTGCGTGAGTGATGTCAGAAATCCTGTTCTTCTCGCTCGTACTATCATGGACAAATCCGAGCATGTTTTGCTTTCCGGACAGGGAGCCCATGATTTTGCAGCAAAAAATAATATACCATTTGAAGATTCTAAATATTTTTTCGATCAGTTTCGTTACGATCAACTTCTGGAAAGCAGAAATTCCGGTGAAGTAAGACTCGATCATTCAGATAAAAAATTCGGAACGGTAGGAGCAGTGGCAATCGATTTAAATGGAAACCTGGCTGCTGCTACCTCTACAGGAGGAATGACGAATAAACGATATGGCAGAATCGGTGATACCCCTGTTATTGGCTCCGGAACTTATGCCAATAATCAAACGTGTGCCATCTCCTGCACCGGACATGGCGAATATTTCCTTCGCGCCGTTGTAGCATACGATATTTCCTGTCTGATAGAATACAAAGGACTTTCCTTGTCAGAAGCTTGCGAATTAGTGGTAAATAAGAAACTAAAGGAAATGGGAGGGGAAGGCGGTCTGATTGCCATCGATAAAATGGGTAATTTTTGCCTGCCCTTTAATTCTGAAGGCATGTATAGGGGATTTATGACTAAAAATGAAGATTTAGTGTCTATTTTTTAATGACAATACTGCGACCAACTTTTCTATGTTGTTAGCAATAAATCTTTTGAATCAAAAAATTACTTATTTACATTTGTTTCTTATGCACAAAAAGTGAGGACTTTTTTTTATTGCTTTTTATTTTTTTCTTTTATTCATGTAAATCAAACTGCTGCCACACATATTGTTGGCGGCGAAATGAATTACAGGTGGTTGGGAAATGATAATTATGAAATCACCCTGACTGTTTACCGGGATTGTTATAACGGACAAGCACCTTTTGATGATCCTGCAGCCATTGGCATTTACGATGGCAATGGAAACTTAGTCGATAACATTTCTGCTTTTATAACCTTGCAGCAGCAAGTAGCGAATATTATCAATTCACCTTGTCTGATTCCTCCAACCAATATTTGCTATGAAGTAGCTCAATATAATTTTACAACGAATCTTCCGGCGGGAGTTGGCGCCTATACAATTTCTTATCAAAGGTGTTGCAGAAATTACTCTATTATTAATTTGGCTAATGTTCAAAGTACCGGTGCCACTTATACAGCACAGGTTACAGATCAAAGCGTTGCTGCTATCAACAGCAATCCGGTTTTCAATGAATGGCCGCCGACTTTTATTTGTAAAGATGTTCCTTTTACATTCGACCATTCCGCCACCGATCCGGATGGGGATTCATTGGTGTATGAATTGAGCTATCCATATGAAGGAGGAGATCAGGTAAACCGCGCACCCAATCCACCCGCTCCGCCTCCTTATTCACCGGTTGCTTTTTTGCCACCATATTCTATCAATAATCCTTTTGGAGGTGTGCCCTTGCAAATCAATGCCATCACAGGTGAAATAAAAGCTACTCCAAACAGCGAAGGACAATATGTTTATGGCATCCGGGTAAAAGAATTCAGAAATGGTATTTATCTCGGAGAAACGCGAAGGGATTTCCAGGTAAATGTTGTGAGCTGTCCGCAAATAACCGTTGCTTCCATTTTCTCTCCTACAATTGCCTGCGGTAGTCTCGATGCTGCTTTTATTAATAACAGTTACAATGCTTCAACTTATCAGTGGGACTTCGGTGATTTCACAACGATTGCGGATACTTCAACTATAAAAAATCCTACCTATACGTATCCTGCAATTGGCGATTATTATGCTCGCTTGATTGCTTATTCTTCTATCAATATTTTGTGTAACGATACTACCGAAGGACTTGTGCATGTTTACCCGGAGTTTCTTGCTTCTAATTATGTGAGCAATCAACATTGTTCTAATGTATTTTCCTTCTTCGATCAGTCGACGGGATTAAGTGGAAATTCAACTTTTTGGTCGTGGGATTTCGGCGATGGGGCCAGGTCGGCTATTAAAAATCCTGTGCATTCTTATACAACTCCGGGAGAGTATGAAATAATGATGACGGCCTCCGCCGACTCTGCTTGCCTCGACACCGCATATCAAACGATTTTTGTTCTTCAAAATCCTTCTGTCGATTTTTCTATTGTATTGGATACATGCGACTACACCATTCACACCTTAAATTCTTCTGTCAATGCTGATTCTTATCGATGGGATATTAGCGACAACTCTACTTGGTATGCGAAAGACATTAATCATTATTTTTCTAATTCCGGAACATTTGATGTTTCCTTGATTGCATCAACAGATTCAAGTTGTTTAGATACGATGGTTGCGACTATTTCAATCCCACCACTTCCGGAGCCGGCATTTGATTACTTTTCTGCAGTTTGCGATTCCGTCGTAGAGTTTTCAAATGAATCGAGATATTCGTCCGGTTATATTTGGGAATTCGGAGATAGCGATACCTCCCGGGAAGAAGATCCTTTTCATTCTTTCTCATTTTCCGGCTACGTTCCTGTTACACTAACAGCTATTTCTTCCTATGGCTGTGAAGTAATACTTCAAAAAAATATTTTCTTTATTAGCAGCAAAGAATCCAATTTTGATGCAGCGCTTGATTCATGCAGCGGTGTTTACAGTTTTTATAATGTCACCAAAGGTGCAGCATTTTATCACTGGGATTTTGGCGATGGAAGTAGCAGTGAAAATAAAACGCCTACTTACAAATTTGCAAAGGATGGGGAACATTTTGTTAAGCTGACTGTAAATGGTGAATCGCAATGTGCCGATTCTGTCGGGAAGGTTTTAAATTATGAGTCACCTCTGGGCGAAAAGTTATTTATACCCAATTCTTTTACTCCCAACGGAGATGGATTAAACGATCTCTTTTCCATGAGTGTTTACCGGCCATGCGATATTTATAAGCTGACCATCTTTAACCGATGGGGCCAAAAAGTTTTTGAAGTGAATGATGCTTCAGGATTTATCTGGGATGGTACTTTCAATGGGGAAAAGCTAGCAGAGGATGTATATGTTTATCTTCTGGAGAACAATAACATTATCCGACAAGGAACAATTACAATTTTACGTTAATTTTTTTCATAGCCCTATTGAACTAAGAAGTTTTCACAACTAAATCTTTACAACTCTTTTCTTGGCATTTTCAATGCTGGCATTCAATTCGAATCCGAGAATCAGAATAAGCGAATTAAAATACATCCAGAGCATAATCACTATCAAGGTTCCAATAGAACCGTAAATTTTATTGAACCTTCCAAAATGATTAACAAAGTAAGCGAAGCCAATTGAAACAATGATTGCTGAAACTGTAGCCAGAGTTGATCCCGCTGACACAAATCGCCAACGTTTTTTCTTAGAGGGAGCATAGTAATATAAAAATGAAATGGCAAAAAAGAAAAGCGCAATAATAACGGCCCACTTCCCTAGAAATAAAAATGCAACTTGAGTTTTTGTTTTTAAAATACTGTGTTTAACAAGATAATGTGTAGCGCCTTCGCTTGAAATAATTAACAAGGTCGAAACAAGCACGAGTAATGAAATGATTAGCGTGAGGTTTATGGCTACTAACCGTTGCTTGAATGGTGATCTTGTTTCGGCAACATGATAGGATGTGTTAAAGCCGCGCATCATTGTCATAAAACCATTGGTGGTAAAATACAATGCAGCAATGAATCCGAACGAAAGTAAGCCACTCCTTGGAATCTTAATGATGTCTTCAATTGTTGATCGAACGCTATTGAAAGCATTTGCCGGTAATATATCTTTAATAAGTGCGAGCAACTGATCCTGAAAATCTCTAATCGGAATATAGGGAATAAGCGAGAACAGAAAAATAGTGGCGGGAAAGATGGCGAGGAAGAAGCTAAAAGCAAGTGCTTGAGCGCGTGTAACAATTTTACCTTTTTGAATGCCGGTGAAAAAGAAGTCGGCTACATAGTACAAAGGCATATTGTCAAATCCCGGAAGTGCGACTCGCTTGGTGTAAGATACAAACGATTGGAAGGGCTTTGAAAAAATAATGGCCCGAATCAAAAGCAGAAAACTTTTTTTTATGTTTCTGAAAAATTGATAGGGCTTTACAACATTCTCCACTTTTTTAACCTCCGGTACTTTATTTATTTCTTGCCTGACCACTCAGATTTATATTAACGGGTTAATTTCATGCTAATATCAAGACTCTTGTAAGAATGCGTTAATGCGCCAACCGAAATAAATTTTATTCCTGTTTGCGCATAAGCGCGGATGTTGTCGAGTGTAATTCCGCCGGATGCTTCCGTCTCTAAGCGGTTGTCAATAAGCAGCACAGCTTCTTTTAGCAAATCCGGATGAAAATTATCGAGCATAATACGATTGGCAATACCTGTTTGTAAAACCTGATTGACTTCATCCAAATTTCTCGTCTCAATTTCAATCAGAAGTTTTTTTCCGGTTTGTTGAAGGTAGTCTTTCGCCTTCAACAAAGCATTTTTAATTCCGCCTGCTGCATCAACGTGGTTGTCTTTAATCAGAATCATATCGTACAAGCCAAATCGATGGTTCATTCCTCCGCCTGCTGATACAGCCGTTTTTTCAAATTGCCTGAAGTTGGGAGTGGTTTTTCGGGTATCTAAAATATTAACTCCCGTTCCCTTGACTGCTTCTACATATTTTCCGGTTAAAGTAGCAATTCCACTCATCCGTTGAAGGCAATTTAATGCCAGGCGCTCCGATTTCAGAAGGTTTCTTGTATTTCCGGAAATGGTCATTACTATATCGCCTACTTTTACTGCACTTCCATCTTTTGCATGAATTTCTATTTTCAGGGAAGTGTCAACCAACTGAAAAACTCTTTCCGCAATCTTAATTCCACTTAAAATTCCTTTTTCTTTAACCTTAACGATTGCAATATCTTTTTTGTCAGGGTCGATCGTTGAAAGTGATGTATGATCACCGTCGCCAATATCTTCTGATAGGGCTGCAAGGATAAAACTATCCAACGTTTGTATGAATGGGTTCGATAAAATCATAATGTGTTAAAACGTGAAAGTAAAAAAGTGCTGTCAGTAAAAATGTGATCCGAAAATAAGATATTCACAGTTTTTCAGGAAAAGAGGTTAATTATCAAAGAAAAGTACAAACTTATTCCAAACGTAATTCCTGAATGATCGTTTTACCGTTGACGCTTTTGAAGTAAAAAGAAGTTCGTATTGTTTTCCCGTTTGCCGTAATGAGGTTTCCAATTGCATATTGGGAACCTTCGGGAGATGAACCTTTGTGTAAAATCGTAAAGGATTTGGGTGAATTTTTTCCGAAAAAATCTTTTAAAATCAGTTCTGCTTGAGCTTTGCTATACACGTTTTCTTTGTCTAAGACAGTAAGGTCTATCGTATTGCCAAAATAAGAAGCTAATTGTCGAGAGTCACCGCTTCTAATGGAATTGGCGATTTCTTCGTATATATCAAGGGCAAATAAGGATTTACCTGCCAATATAAATAGTAATATAAATATTTTCTTTTTCATTTTTTGTCTGCCACCCTCAATTGTCAATTATCTTGCCATAATACATGCGAATGTAGTCGAATTTATCCCTAAAAATAACTCCATCTATTAAGATTTTGAACGTGTGAATGTCAATTAAAACTGAATTCTAATTACCTAACTAAGGCGTTTTATCAGTTAATTTGAGCGTAAATCTTTCCGGTCTGTGCCGGTATTTTGAAACGCAAGTATTTAGTTGGAATTTGATGAAAGTTTTCTTAACAAGAATTAATTTATTCCTTTGAAATTACTAATCATACAGGTTGGAAAAACTGCCGATGAATACTTAAAAGAAGGAATTGGTATTTATACCAAACGAATTGCTAATTACCTGGAATTGGAAGTGGAGACCGTTAAACCTTCCTTGCAGAAGGATAAGCTAAAAGCCATGCAGGAAGAAGAAAAATCAATTCTTTCTAAAATCAAACAAGGAGATTTTCTCGTTGTGCTCGATGAAAAGGGAGAAGAACTGGGTTCTAGACAACTGGCTGTCAAAATCCAAAAATGGATGGAAAGGGGTGTTGGTCGTATTGTATTTATTATCGGTGGCGCCTTTGGAATTTCTCCTGAGCTAAAGAAACGAACGGATTTCATTTTCTCGGTTTCGAAACTTACATTTACTCACCAAATGGTTCGTCTTATTTTAGTCGAACAAATATACCGCTCCATGACGATTCTGCGGAATGAAGGATATCACCACGATTAATCAAAAAAATGGAAAGTTATCGGACTTCGCTCTGTATAACGAAAGGAAAAACTGCTTTTTTATGATGAACAATATTGATATTATTACAAGAAAATAATTCATGGGTGTCTATCTCAATTTTGTTGATTTTATTGTAGCACCAATAATAATTATAATAATTTTTCTGGTGTCTAAAAGTCACCAGCTTAAACACATTGAAACCAATCCAAGTTATAAGTATTTTCTTTGGGCAGTAGGCATGAAAATTATCGGTGGTATTGCTGTCTGCCTGATATACATATTATACTACGGCTATGGCGATACATTAAATTACTATAACGATTGTGCAGTTTTGCTGAACATGCTTTATAAGTCCCCCAAGGTATTCATGCAGTTGCTTTTTAATCCTGTTCCTGAATTGTGGTACTTATTCGATGACAATACCGGTTATATGATTTACATGGCCGATGATCATGCTATGGCCGTTGTAAAACTTACCTGGATTTTATGTCTGATTACTTTTAAAAGTTTCCTGGGGATGACGCTGCTTCTGGCCTGGATTTCCTTTTGGCCGATATGGAGGCTTTATCAATTCTTACTGAAAGAATTCCCTAACTTATCAAAAGAGTTTGCAATTTCCCTGTTTTTCATTCCTTCCGTTTTTTTCTGGGGATCCGGATTGTTGAAAGATACAATCACCTTCTCATGTGTCTGTTTATATGCATCTTCTTTCGGTATCTTACTTACACAGAAGAGACAATTTCTGCTTAACTTGTTTCTCATCTTTTTAAGTTCTTATCTGCTCATTTGGATTAAACCATACATCTTTTTTGCATTGATGCCCGGAAGTATCTTATGGTTTGGTGGTGTACAGATTTTCAGGGTAAATAATCCGTTGGTTCAATCTTTAACTACTCCTTTTCTTATTACCGTTTCACTTATTTCCGGTTATTTTATGCTTAACTTGATGAGCGGAATTTTAGGAGAATACTCAATCGAAAATGTATTGAACAAAGCCGTAATCACCAACATGGATTTAAAGAGTGAATATTATCAGGGTTCCTCTTTTGACATCGGTGACTTTGATCCAACAGTAGGGGGGATTCTTTCGAAAATGCCGATTGCCATAAATGCGGCCCTCTTTCGACCTTATATTTGGGAGACGTATAACATGACGATGTTTATGTCCGGTATAGAGAACTTTTTCATGCTTTCATTTTTTGTATATCTGATCATAAAACTGAGAGTCTATAACTTGTTCCGGCTTATGTTCCGGCATCGGATTTTATTTTTTACTGTTTATTTCAGTATCTTCTTTTCGTTTTCGGTTGGACTTACAACCTCCAATTTCGGAAGTTTGGTGCGCTATAAAATTCCGGCTATTCCTTTTTTCCTTATCAGTCTTTTTATCATTTCCTCAACGTACAAAGAACTCAAGCATGAGGATGCTTTAAGGTTTCTCGATAAAGAAGGGAATAAGATATAATCATTGTTTTATTCATTCTCATGGTTGTTCATCTTAACAGCTTTTTGTAGTTAATCCGACGTCGAAATAAACCACAGAGGACTCAAAAGTCTGAACAGAGAAAGCAAAGAAAATTTTGTGTTAATTTCCTGAGCCGTAAATTTTCTTATAAATTCTTTCAGCGATTTTAAAGCTTCTAAAATCAAGTGCCAGTTTCTGAATCCTGGCATTTAATACTTTTCTATCTTCTTGAAGAAGCGTATCAATTTGAATGAGTGCAAAACGGTAAGAGGCTGAGGAGAGGTCTTGAATAACAGCACCGGCATTATTTTTTTCAATGATGGAGCTGTCGTCGGAAATGTTTTTTGTGATCACAACAGGCAAGCCCAATGCCCAATATTCGCCATCTTTTATTGGCGTGCAATATCGTTTTGTAGGTATCGGCTTTACAGGCGTAATAGCAAAATCACCAAGTCCCATATAAAGAGGAATATCTTCATGTGAAACAAATCGAATAATCATTTTGTTGGGGTCGAAACCGCTTGTGCTTGCAAGTTCATTCAACTCTACGGGTTTGCTTGGAGTAAGAATCAATGCTCTGAAACGGTCGCCCCACAATTTTTCGGCTTCGTGGAAAAAATCGAAAGTCTCTTTGGTTAAATAGATGCCACCGAATTTACCGGCATAAACACAAACTATTTTATTTTCCAGTTTCAATTCGTTTACCAGATTGATTTCTTTTTTCGGAAATTTGTTAAACGATTCGAAATCGACGCAAGCGGGTTTTACCTCGAAGTTTTTTAAATCAACTCCGTATTTTATTTTTGCATAATCATGCATACCGGCTGTAGCACTGATAATTTGTATGGCATGACGACTCATTTTCTTTTCAAAGAAAAACAGTATCTTAAATTTCATTCCTTTACGGCTCCAGGTTTCATTTTCAACCATGGCTTCAGCATGCGGCTCGTAACTGTCGATTACGAGGGGCTTTCCGGATACTAAACTCAACAAATAGCCAAGTGTTCCTGCTGTTGTGCACCAGGCATGAATGAATTTAATTCTACAAAACAAAGCAATGAACGATAAGTGAATAAAGGAGAAGCCATATTTAATTAATGCTAAAATCCCGAAAGGTGAATAGGAATAATCGATAAGTATAATTCCTTTTTCGAAAAGCATTGTTTTCACTTTTTTTCTTTCCGCCGAATTCATTTTCAATCTTTCCTGTTCGAAAGTGACCAGATAAATCTTGCTTCCTTTCGGGAGCTGATCTGCAATTATAAAAACATATGGAAGCGTATAGGCCCGGATCAACGGGTCTTTATAGCTCCATTGTGTCAATACCAATATGTTTTTTGTTTTATTCATTTGAAAAGAGAAATTACTTTTCTTCCAACGATACTTTTTACAAACAAGGAGATGTATTTTACTTTCAGTCCTCCTGCGCGCATGGCTTTCAATGAAAATGATATGCTATTTTTCTTTTCTTCGTCCAGGTAGGCATGAATGCCGCAAAAATAAGAGATGTGCGCCTGTAATTGTTTTTCTTCTTCTTTTGTTAATTCAATTCTTTTTGAAATCCATTCGCCGGCAGCTAACGTTCGCTTAATTATCATCTTATTATCTGATCGCATGGATCTATGCTCATGGTCATTCATTGAAATGGTAACACGATCAATAATAAAAAGTTTATTCGATTTCATGTTTTGTATCAGGAACATCCAGTCTTCTTTAATCGCGAAATTCCTGTCTTCTTCGAATAGGGAGAGTAATGGATTATCTTTAAGCACGCAAACGTTGCAGGCAAGCGGGTTGCCATTGAGGAACAGTCTGTAGTCGTAGTACCCTTCTTTCAGCGATTGTATATCGGAGGAATGGTGATTCCCTTTCTCATCAATAAAATCGAATTTAGTGGCTATAAAGGCAGGAAATTGTTGCTCATTAATTTTAGCATGCAAAACATCCAGATGAGAAGCGTGCATGATGTCATCTGAGTCAAAAAAGACTACATACTTTCCGGATGATTTTTTTAGTCCGTTGTTTCTTGCAACACCTCTTTCAGCATTGACTTGAGTGATAATTTTAATTCTTTTTTCATTTCCGAAATTTCGTTGTAATTCTTCTAAGGTATTATCTGTACTTCCGTCATTCACAACAATAATTTCAAAATTATTAAAAGTTTGATTGAGGATAAATGAAAGCGTATGAACTAATAAATTGGATCTGTTAAAAACAGGAACTACAACCGAGAAAAACGGTAAATTGTTCATGCCTTAATTTCTTTTTTGAGTTCATCGTAGAGCATTAAGTGAAGATTTACTTTATCTTCATACTTAAAATGCTTGATTGCATCTTTCCTGGCTTGATTTCCAAGTCTTTTTCTTAAATCATCATCAACAATTAAAAGTCTTAAGGCATTGTAAACGGCATCGGAAGATTGATAAGGGACAACTATACAGTTTTTATTATGTCGTGCAGTAAAACAACTGATTCCTGATAATGTTAACACTTGTGCGCAACCGGAAATCATTCCTTCCATGATATTTATTCCAAAAGTCTCGCTTTGCAGTTGTATGGGTATATGCAAGTGAATATCGAATATTTTAAAGAGTGCAATATTGTTGGCGACGAAACCTTTGTAAATGATGTTTTTCTCCAGGTTGTTTTCTTTGATTTTATTTAAGATCTCATCGAAACTTTCACCTTTGCTTCCGAAAATATATAATTTAACGTGAGGAAACTCTTCGCTTAATCTCTTCATTGCTTCTATAGCGTAGATGTGACCTTTCCAGAATTCAAAACGGGCAACCATTCCGATAATGAATGTGTTTTGCGGAATGCCTAATTCATTTCGTAAATTATTTACTTCTTTGTTCGGTAGCTCCAGATAGTCAGATGCTTTTAGCGAATGATGAATAGTATGTAGTTTTTTGGGCGGGATTTCAAAATGCTTGCTTAAGAATTCATAAGACTCATGCGTAAGTGCAATTATTTTTTTAGCAAGAAAATAGGTAAGCCGATCAATGCCTTCTTGTTTTTTGCTTTCGAAATCGGAAAACCAAGTAGTGTTTTCGCAGGTGGTTACCCGCATTTTTATTCCGGAAAAGAAAGCCGCCAATTGTCCGACCAGGTTACCATAAGGTAATTCGGTATGAACGAGTTCAATTTTTTGTGAAAGGAGGATTTTAATTACTTTGAAAAAATTGACAACGAATGATAATTTATTTTTATGTGGGAGGTAATAAACGTCAACATTTAAATTTTTCAAATCATCGTAAAGGAGAGGTTTGGTTTCATTAATAATAATATGAATATGGCTGATTTTCCTCTTGTTGAGTTCTTCAGAAAACCAATTCCATTGTGTGGAACGATTAATGTGCGATGAAATAAAAGCTATTTTCATTCTTTGACCAATGAATGTTTGATGCTCCTTGCAAAACGGAGCAGAAAAGGAGGTAAGATAAGTGATCTATGGATAACTTTCAAGGTTTTTGGTTCAAGAGCAAGAAAATTCGGAAATTCTTTTTTTAGCATGGTGCCGATTTTCCTTACCCGTTGAAAGTTGTTGGTGGCATAATCATAGGTTATCACATGACTAAAGAAATAGTAGAGCATTTTCTTTATATCTAACGGTCTTTTAAGTTTTTGTTGAGAGAAGAATTTTACAATTGAATCATCGGTTTGAGTATTCAAACCCTGCTTGGCCAAGGCATCTTTTATCTCAACGAGATTAAGACCTTCTGCAATGCTGTTAAATACGATAGACCACTCAGCCAAAAACTTTGAAACGGCAATAGTCGATTTACTTGCATCGTGAAGTCTGTATCTTGAAAACAAGAAATTACAATAGTGGAAATCACAAACCATAATCATCCGGCTAAACAAATCGTAGTCCATTCCAAAATGGAACTTCTCATTAAGCAATCCAGCTTTTTCCAGACATGAACGGCGCATAAAAGAAGAGGGTTGAGGAAATCCCATTCCGGCCAGTTGTCTTTCAAGAGTAAGATCTAAGTAGCCCGTATCAAATCTGACTTGTTTGTCGTTTCTGAAAAGAATTGAATCTCCATGCAGAACACCGGTAGAGTGGGAGAGAGTAGAAAAAACTTCGTTTACTTTTTTGAGTGCGTCGGGAGTGTATAAATCGTCGCTGCATAGCCAGGATACGATATCGCCTGTTGCCAGGTGAAATCCCTTATTGATGGCATGACTTTGTCCTTTATCTTTTTCACTTACCCAGTGTGTAATCCGGTCTTCATATTTTTTTATAATTTCTACAGAATTGTCTGTACTTCCTCCATCCATGACGAAGACTTCCAGGGAAGGATAGTTTTGTTCAAAGATGGACAATAAAGTTTCCTCCAGGAAACTGCCCTGGTTATAAGAAGGTACTATGACAGATATTTTCAGCACTTGATTACGCTTTCTTTTGGTAAAGTATTTTTAAGGAATCTCCGGAACGGAGTTTGGCAAGAATATAATTGACGAATTTTTTTATCAGACGAAGGAGGATTGTTTTTTCGATGTTGTCTCTTAATTGGCGATCAACCTCATTAAAATCGTAATTCTCCAACTCTTTGCCTTTTACTGCAGATTTTGAGCGTATGGTATACATCAACCGCGCAGGACTCACTCCGGAAGTCTGATTGAATATTTTGTTGAAATTGTTTTTGAGTAAATAATGGATGGAGTGAGGAGTAAAATAATGGATATGTTCGGGATAAAGTATTACGTTCCATCGTTTGCCGACTATTCTACGTGATAAAGAATTAAAATTAGGTGTAGTGACATAGAGAGCGCCTTCATTGCGCAGCAAACGCGCATATAAATTTACTTCTTTTAATGGCTCTTTCAGATGCTCTATCACCTCCAGCGATACAATGACGTCAAAACTATTTTCGGAAGTGCTCAGCAGGTTTTCCATTTTTTCACTAACCGGAATGTTTTTACGTTTGCACTCAACTAAGGCATTTTCGGAAAGTTCTGTCCCGGCTACTTCCCAGTTTCTTTTTTTAGCAGCTTCGAGAAAAAAACCGAAGCCGCATCCGGTCTCAAGCAACTTGTTGTTTTTCCGGTAGGGCTCGAGCATATCCAGAATCTCATTGTAACGCTGAAGAGTAAGAGGAGAAATCTTATTGTAGGAAGGGTATTCGTGATAATAATCTTTTAACTCTTTTTCGGTAGGTATCGCATTGGCCGATACCATTCCGCAATTTTTGCATTTAATAAGAAAGTGTTTTTTTCCAAATGGAAATTTGAAAGAAGTGTTTCCACACAAAATACATTCAGTACGGATGTTTTCCAGTGAATTCATAAGGGTACTGTAAAGAACTATTAAAATTCATAATTAAAAGTATCAATGTCCTCTTTAAAGGCACTGGCAATAAGGTCTCTCGTATGTTTGTTGTAGTAATCTTTATAAAAGGAATGTTTGCTCGGATTTGCTTTAGGCAATTCCATCTGAGGAATATTTATCTTACTGCAAATGGTTTTGAAATCATTTTGAATGCTTTCAAACCGACCGACAAAGTCAATTAAAAGTTTGCCGTTTTTGTCATAGATGAATTCCTTCTGCAATTCAAGATCTTCAGCAATACGCCATTCGATATATTCATCGAATGATTTCATCTTGCTGATTTTTCTGTGCTGAGGATGAAATTTGAATTGTAACATGTAATGGTAAAGCGATACCTGCCAGTCCCATGGATTTCTAACGAAAGAGAACTTGAAATAATTATTGAAAATTTCTGCCGGCAAATACTTGCTTGCTTCTTCCGCTTTTATATGATCAATGGCCCATCTGGATAAAAACCATACTTTACTGCCAATAAAAAAACGAATATTTTTCTGAAATGGGAAATCAGAAAAAGATAAGTCATCAAATTCTTTGAGTGACTTACGAATACTCGTTCCGGCGACTTTATAAACGTGAAAATAAATAAATTTTTTATTGTGTGATAGTATCATTGAAGTGTGTGTGCACGAATTGGTAAACGTTAATCTGTACTAAACCGAAGTAAAGTATTTATTAATCTTGTTTTTTGCAAACATATATTTTTTCCTGTTGCCGAGTAACTCAATAGTATATGCTCGTTGGTGTTTCCATAAGATCAGGTTGCGGACTTTTTCTTCCGGGGTAGAGGAGAGTTTGGCGAACCAGGTTTGAATTAGCTTGGATAGTGAAATGAGCGTGATAAATAACCATCCCGGTTGATCTTTCTTTTCGTAATTGATATGACTGCGGTAAAGACTAAGAATCATCTCTGCTTTTCCAAATCCTTCATACATTCTTTCGAGGTAATTCAAAGTTAGTCTGGGTTGTGGGATGTAGTGTTTGAGAGATAATGATTGATCGTACCAGAGTTTCCATCCACGAATAACCCAAGCCAAACAGATTTCACTGTCTTCTCCGGCAGTGAGAGCTTTTCCGGATCTTCCCGGAAGTAAACTGGTGAAACCGGATGAAAATAGTTCTTCCCACGCTTGTTTTCTAACCGTTAGTCCCGCACCCCACAAATACCCTTTCTCGGGTTGTACAAATCCTGTATAATTTTGTTGCACTCCGGTAGCATAAGATCGGGAGAATTCTGAAAACCAAGCGGGTGGAGTTGTTTCAAAAACTGCTTCTGAAGCTCCACCACAAGCAGCTATTTCTTTGTTATTATGAAGAATTGTGTACACTTTTTTTACCCATTCCGGCTCTACCCAATTATCGTCATCAATGAAACTGAGTATGTTATAGGTTGAAGATTGTACTCCCTTAATTCTCGCATTCATTAGCCCTTTTTTTTGTTCCGCAACGATATTCAACTTGGTTACCGGATTTTCATTCCAGATTTTTTGGGCACTGCCGGTAGTGTCATCATCAGAAGCATTGTCCACAAGCACAACTTCCCAAGCAATTCCATGAGAATTTATCTTTTGCAGGTGCTTTAATGTATCGCTTATCCGGGCGGTACTGTTATAGCAGCATATTATTATAGACACACCTTCCTTTTCCATTGTTGAAACAAAAACCAATTAATAACGATTAAGGACGTTTTACCAGTCGGCTAAAATAGAAGTTTCTGATAGAATGAGGACTCCTAATTGTTTCATTTTCTCAGTTTGTTATTCACATGAAGAGTTTGGTAAAATTCTTTCTCTCGTGAAGAACAAATCAAAACTGTTTGTTTTTTTGTGCCACGGTAAATAGTTCTAATATTTCACTATAAATAAGTCAATGGAATACGAAATAAAACCACAACGAAAATTCGATTTTGGAATGAAGGAGTTGTGGTCATACAAGGAGTTGTTTTATTTCTTTACATGGAGAGACATCAAAGTAAAGTATAAGCAAACAGTGCTTGGCTTTTTATGGGCCGTTCTTCAGCCCTTTGTTACCATGGTAGTATTTACATTCTTCTTTGGCCGTTTATTAAATGTTCCATCTGCCGGACTCCCTTATCCCGTCTTTGTTTTATCGGGTTTGCTTCTATGGAACATCTTCTCGTCCGGTGTTGTGAACGCCGGAAATAGTATGGTTGCTAATTCCAATATCATCAAGAAGATTTATTTCCCCCGTCTGATTATCCCCTTGTCTTCTATTCTGGTGAGTGTTTTCGATTTCTTGATGACATTAATCGTTTTCGTCGCCGTCCTTGTTTTTTACAACATAACAACAGAATTACATATCGACTGGCTCTATTTTATCATGCTGCTTCCTCTTTGTGTGTTGCTTTCTTGTTTGGCTTCTTTCGGACTGGGTACATTACTGGCAGCCATGAACATAAAATACCGCGACTTCCGATATTTAATCCCTTTTTTGGTTCAAACGCTGCTTTTCGTGACTCCTGTTATCTATCCGATAAGTATTGTTCAGTCTTCCTTAGTAAAATGGATATTGTCACTCAATCCCATGTATGCCGCCATAGAAATATTTCGATCAGGACTTACAGGAGTGCTACCCGAATTTCAATTGATAATTACTAGTGTGATTTCTTCGTTGCTCATCCTTTTCGTCGGAGTATATTTTTTCAGAAAAACAGAATATTATTTCGCTGACCTCGCCTAATGAAACCAATACTTGAAGTAATCAATATAGGAAAGAAGTTCCGTATTCAACACGAACTTAAATCATACCTGAGTCTACGAGAATCGCTCATGGGAATTTTTCAACGCAAGAATACTTCCTATGAAGAGTTTCATGCGCTGGAGGATATTAATTTCAATGTATATCAAGGTGAAGCAATCGGGATAATCGGAAAAAATGGTGCGGGGAAATCAACGCTCTTAAAAATTCTTTCCAAGATCACACCGCCATCTCAGGGAAAAATAATTTCCCGAGGGAGAATTGCCAGCTTATTAGAAGTAGGTACCGGTTTTCATCCCGAACTGACCGGCAGAGAAAATGTTTTTCTCAATGGATCTATTTTGGGTATGACTAATGCTGAAATCAAATCGAAGTTTGATGAAATCATTGATTTTAGCAACACAGAAAAATTTCTTGATACTCCGTTGAAGCATTACAGCAGCGGTATGCAGTTGCGACTCGCTTTTGCCGTTGCCGCATTTTTGGAACCGGAAATACTGATCATTGACGAAGTACTTGCTGTCGGAGATGCAGAGTTTCAGAAAAAATGTATGGGAAAGATGGAGAGTGCATCAAAGGAGGAAGGCAAAACAATCTTATTCGTCAGCCACGACCTGAATGCAATAACAAACCTTACCCGCAAATCGCTGCTGTTAAAATCCGGAAAATTTGCCGGTTTTGATGAAACTCCCAAAATCGTTGAAAAATACCTCGAAGGAGACAGTGGAGACAAAGTCTATAAAAAGGAAATCGATTTGAAGAAGCCGCTTCCTCAGTTTATATCTGCGGGAATTAAAACGTCTCTTCCGGATGATATTCATGCTGCCGATGCGGAGATGGAAGTGAATCTGCAAATTTATGTAAACGAGGAAACACGACACACCTCCTGGCTTACTGTTCAAATAATGGACTCGATGGATCGCGGTTGCGTTCATGTTAGTCTAAGCAGTCTCCAGCTTCCTCTTTGCAAATCGAAAGGCATTCAAACCATCACTTGTCGCTTTCCCAGATTGAGGTTGTATCAGGGTCAATACCATTTTAACTTTTATCTTTCAGGTCCTCCGGGCGAACCTATTTATGAAATAATCAGAAATGTTTGCCCTTTCAAGGTAATGATTATCGGTAAAGAAAGAGATTGGAGTTATTGGCCAAATGAATGTGTATATTTTGAAGATGCTGAATGGGATTTAGCCAAAATCTCTGAATAGCCTAAAATAAATGAAAAAAAAAGAAACAGTTGAAAGAGTAGTCCCTGGTGAATTATCATGGGAAGAATATGGACTCGAACATCAACAGCGCTATGAATATTTCAAGGGCTACTATGCCGGAAAAAAAGTCCTCGACTGCGCTTGTGGCAGTGGCTATGGAAGTTTTTACATTTCAAATTCGGGTGCGACATCTGTGTTAGGTATCGATATTGCCGGAGATATAATCGAAGACAACAAGAAGAATTATAAGAATCCCAATCTTCAGTATAAGAAAGAAGATTGCACCGACTTGCGTGTACTGAAAGAGACCTTTGACGTCATTGTCAGTTTCGAAACGATTGAGCATTTGACTGATCCGCTATTGTTTATAAAGTCTGCAAAAGAGTCTTTAAATCCGGGTGGAATTTTTATCTGTAGCACACCCAATAAGATGAGACTGTCCGGCGCAGGACATTTTAATAAGTATCATTTGCATGAATTGCATTATGAAGAATTCCATCAAGCTATGGCTGAAAGTTTTGAGATTGTATCGTGCCTTCATCAGACAGAAACGCGGGAGTACCAGCGTTATATGGAAGTTAAATTCATGATAGGGACGGCGGAAAACAGACTGGTCTGGTATTTTTTCCCAAGAATTGAAAATATGATCAGAAAAATGCTGGGAAAATCCTTCGAAAAAGTACCTTATTTTAATCCAACACTGGGTTTTCAATATGAAGGGGATATGGAAATTTTGCCACTTGATCAGCATAAAGAATGGCATAAGACTTTTATAATAATAGGAAGAAAAAAGGACTAATCGTGATAGTAGGAAG
Organism: Bacteroidota bacterium; assembly: GCA_031385005.1. Taxonomy (GTDB): domain Bacteria; phylum Bacteroidota; class Bacteroidia; order AKYH767-A; family 2013-40CM-41-45; genus JADKIH01. The sequence goes on along the minus strand of JANNBB010000056.1, from coordinate 5,851 downwards.
AGGAATGATAGCCGGTGTCTTAAAGGATCTGAAGGGCTGGGAAGAAGACATTTTGTTTTCATCCGGAGTTTCCAATTCGGGTGAGACGAATGCCGCTGCATTTCAAAAAGAAGTCGAGCTGGTAAAGCAATACATCGGTGAAATAACACCCGGTTCAACCTTTGTTTACTTTTCGACAACCTCCATTTTTGACAGGGCGAAGGCAGCATCGCTTTATACAAATCATAAGATTGTTATCGAAAATCTAATTAAAGATAGCGGCATTAACTATTTAATTGTCAGACTTCCAAACCTGGTTGGCTCAAGTAATAATCCGCATACCCTAACCAATTTTTTTGCTCAAAGTTTGTCATCAGGTAAACGGATAAATCTCAATCCGGGTGCTATCAGACATTTAATTGATGTGGCTGATTTACCCATCATTTTAACAGATATTTCTGAAAAATTCGGTAAACAAAAGGTGACGGTTAACGTAGAAACCGACAAGCCGTTAACGGCTGAACAGATTCTCAGACTCCTGGAGAAGGTTACTTCGAAAAAGGCAGATGTAAATATTCGTCCTGAAAATTCGAAAGAGCAAAATCCTGCAATCCTTGAAGATAAGTTTTCGCAAAATTATTTGTTGGAAACCGGGGAGGATTATCACTTGAAAATGTTCAGCAAATACTATTGCGGCTGAATTAATCAATCTGTATGCGTATCCTTTTTTCGATGACAAACCTCGACCTTGGCGGAGCTCAAATGTTCGTCATGCGTTTGGCCGAGGAATTAAGTTCACAGGGTCATGAAGTTTTCGTTTACAATCACATGCCGGAATGGAGTAATATGGATTTTCAAAAGTCATTCTCCAATTCAATTACCACTTTGAGTTATGAAGATAAGCATTCTAGTTTCTTAACGTGGAAGATAAATGCCATTATCAAAAAAGTAAAGCCGGATTTTATTTTTAGAAATTGGCTGAATGAGAAGTATTATAAAAAGGTTTTACAGAAGTATAAGTTTGATGTGATTAGCAGCCAGATGTATTATGCTGATAAGCTAAATGCAAAAGTTGCTGTTCCGCTTCATGTTCCATTTGTTGTTACCACTCATGGCGAATATGAATTGAATTTCAGTAACCATTTCGAGGATTTCGATAAAGAAGCAAAAAATTGTCTGGCATCGGCGCAAGCTGTTATTTATACGGCTCAGAAAAATATCGATGCAATACAATCCTTGTTAAGCAAAGATAAACCCGTTCACAAAATTATCGTCGGTTTCAACGGTGATGCGATTACACGTTTTCCGGTAAATCCGGCTGCTTTGGGAATTAAAAAGGGCGACTTCGTGCTAGGCATGGTAGCTCGTGGTATTCCTGAAAAGGGTTGGGACGAAGCCATAGAAACATTCCTGAAGTTAAGAGAAAGAAATAAGTCGGTTCCCATTCACCTGATTATGATTGGTAATGGAGAAGATATGAAAAAGCTTTATGAGCAGAAGAAGGTAGAGAATCTGCACCTGCTTCAATTTACTACCAATACAATTGAATATTTTTCGTGGATACAGTATTTCGATGCAGGACTGCTTCTCAGCTATTTTAAGGGCGAAAGTGTTCCCAACACCATCATCGAATACTTATACTTCGGCGTGCCTGTAATTGCGACGGGAATGGGCGATATTAAAGAAATGATAACATCTCCTTCAGGCATGGCAGGTGAAATAATACCATTGAAGAATGGTAAAGCAGATACGGACATTGCCACTGCTGCTATTCAAAAATGGATAGATGATCGGGAATATTATGAAATGCTAAAAAGCAAAACGAAGCCCGCTTTTGAAAAATTCAACATGAAGAAAATTGCTGCTGAATATTTAAAGGTTTTTAAAGCGGCCGCGGGAAAAGGAGAATAGAGGTTTATCTCATTTTTTTGATCAGTTTATTTCCGAAAAAATATGTTTAATCTTATATAATTTTCTTTATGGTTTTCATTTATGCTATTTCCTGATTTACACTATAATCGCCATACGAGGCCATCATTGATGATTTCATTTTAAAGTCCCTGCATATGTAATAGTGACCTATGTACTTCGTCGGATTTCAAAATTTCTTACCAAATAAAAATTAAGATTATAAATTAGTCTCAAATTCTCTAATCGAGTTCTGCAATAGAAAGTTTTAAACAAAATATGTCAGAAACGCTATAACCTTTTGGCTATCAATTGTTTTTAAGTGAAGATGGGTTTTTTAAACATTTAACGGTGCATAAATGTCAATAAAATAATTTCAGATCCCTTGCAAGGCCAAATTATTAAAACGACTTTTAACTTAAATACTAAGGATTGCAGCCTTAGTATTAAGAAAGTCTAGTTGACGTCCGGTTTCTGAGAATATAGCCGGAATTGAGTTGCAAATACTTTTTTTCTTTTCATCAGGGGTGGCATAAATGTCACCCCTGTTTCTTTTACTTCTTCAAATGTAAAAAAACCTATGCTATTTCGAAATATTTATTAGCTATTAAATAGCTTATTTATTAACAGGTTTTATTTGGAAAATGATCAAAAAACGAAGTGTACTGTTGAATTCTTTTTTGATGCTTTTTCAAATCAATGCCCCTTCATTGATTTTTTAAGGAAGTAATATTTTTTCCAAATTACATTCACCTTTCAATGCACAACTAAGATGCATTTTAGTACATCACTTTTTCATTGTTATACACTTCACTTTATGATATCATTGTATAGTAAAGAGTTCATATTGATTACCAATTGAAACAAAAAAATGATTTATTCTTTAATAACCCACAAGGTCTCTTGCGAGATGACGTTGATATAGGTAAAATGACGGTTAAGGCCACAAGTTGCTTGCTGCAATGCATTTCGTTAAGTTTAGAGGAAATTTTTGTGTATTATCTATAGATGATAGCCAAGTTTTGTAAAACTAAGCAGGTAAAAAAAATGTCATTGATTATATATCTTTTGAAATCCAATTCCGGAATTTTTAAAATACAAGTTTTCTTAATACCATTTCAATAACAAGAAAAGTCTTAAGCAATAGAACACCTTTTTTGAGTATTCAAGCTTAAGACTTTCGAATTGGCAATTTTCACTTTGAAACTAAAAAATTATTTCGTACAAACCATTTTTTTGGTATCAACAACTACTCCGTCGGCTATAAGAGAATAACTGTAAATTCCACTTGTTAAATTACTGGCATAAACATTTAGTTGTCCTTCTCCGCGTTCATTAATCTTCACAGTTTGTATAATGTGTTTTGAATTATCGAAAAATATAATTTTTGCTGAAACGATATTCTCCGGAATATTAAATGTTATTCGTGTTTCTTCAGCAAATGGGTTGGGGTCGTTTTGATTTAAAATGATGCTGTTTGATAATTCAATATCCATTGATGGATTAACTTTACGCGGTGATGCCGGTGTTCCGCCATTACAGCAATTTATAATAAGTTGTTCGAGATTATCAATTCGCGCTTGTATTAAGCTATCGCTTTCAATTAAAGAATCAATTTTATTTTGTTGTTCTTTTATGGATGCAATTAATAAAGGAATAATTCCGGTATAATTAATCGATTTAAAAGTACGATCAGCTGCAATTTGATTTCCAACTGAATCGAAAATCGCCGGTGCGGTACATTCTTTAACTAAGCCGGGAAGAATTTGTTCAATTTCTTCTGCGATGAGACCATATTGTATTCCACTTGGTAAATTTAAATTGTTGTTTAAGTTTTGAATAAATTGATAACTTTTGGGTTCCATTTGTTGCAGCAAAGAAGAAGCTGTTGAATCCGATAAGGTTGCAACATTGTTTTTTAAGACAGAATCAGATGCTTGATAAACCGTACCTGAAAGTATCACATTCCCATTAAAATACGCTGCATCACTCGATCCTGCTCTTGGATTAACATATAGCCGACAATCGGAACTTGAATATGTACCTCCCGAAACAGTTGTTGGCGTTGTTGTGTAGCCCATTAAAATTTGATTCGTGGAATTTCCGCAAACGAAAGCATTGTCTGACATTGTTTGCAGATTGTTTCCAATTACGATTGCATTGTCAATTTGACCGGATCCTAAATTGTTCACATGAGAACCATGACCAATAATAACATTATTCTGCCCGGCATCATTGGGTAAATTTCCTGCCTCTGAACCTAAAACAATATTATAGTTAAATTCGTTTAAATGTGATAAAGGTCCTGCAGCATCCGTTCCAATACAAATATTATTCGAACCATGACCAATTCCTGAACCACTTCCGGCAGCGGCTCCAACATATACATTCCTTTCGCCATCAGCTGATGAACTTGAGCTGGCAACTGTATTTTGACCGGCGCTACTTCCTATAAAGACATTGTAAGCTTCGGTTTCAGTAATAGAAGCTCCCGCATTATTTCCTATATAGATACTCCATTGACTATTATGGGGAGTTGATGGACCTGCACTAAAACCCAATTCAATATCTGTTCCATTGGAAGATTTTAAAAAGGGACTGTGATTTATATAATATGCATTGGCCATTGGAATATTAATATCTCCGTTAACATCCAGTTTTTGCTGAGGTGAAGTATTGCTTATTCCCACTAAATGAAGAATATAATCATTGTATATATCACTTTGACAAACTTCATTCGTTGCAGTATTTTCCATTCTAAGAATGAAGTTGTTTTGAATACCAGTTGGAGAACATTCTAATAAGCCACTTGTAGGAGCCACGGTTTCGTCTCGGACAAGTATAACGTCTCCATTCAAATCAACAGATAAAACGGATCGATTATTAGCAGGCCATGGACTTGTTACGGGTATAGAAGCTGTTGTTAAATCATGAAACCGTAAGCCGCTGGCACCAGGGTTGGGGCTAGATGGAGTTTCTATAGCTAAATAATTTCCAGGGTTGGATGTGTTAATTCCAACTCCTTTAAGCGTTGAACCATCTCTTGGGTTTATAATTAAATCACCTTGTGACGTTGTTTGAAAATCTGTCCAAATTCCTGTTGTATTTAAAGCATTTGCATTTGCCTGGGTAAATGTTAATCTCAGTTGAGGGTCATTTGTGGAGTTTCCATTCGCTTGTTGATAATCCAATAGTTCAAGTCTTCTTGCCGGTGGAGTGTTCCAGGTAAAGAGTGGGCCTATACCAAGTCTTCCAAATGGTGTCATTCTCATTGTTTCAATTCCATTTCTTGAAGCGATATTCAAAGGATTTGTTCCTGTACCATTTCCATTCAAATTCATTCCTGAAAAGATTAACCGAAAATTGTCACCATTTTGATCTGCGATATTAAACCTATCGTCTCCCCACATAATCACAGCATCACTTCGATTTGTTCCATTAACCGCAGCTTCATCTTTTAAACCAATATATATTTCATCCGAATTTTCATTTATATAGATTCCTGTTCTACACCATGAACGCCATCCGTGCCCACCATTGTTAAACGCATTATAATCCCCCTGCAAATGCAATAACGACCGAGGCCCTTCGCCACCATTCTCTTCATTCCAAAAGTTTGGAAGGCCTATGCCTACATAGCCGGTAGTGTTAACCGGTACTTGATGAATAGTTGGATTATAATTCGCATTAATAATCATTCTGTCAATTGCATTTGTATAAAACTTCATGGGGGCGTTTTCGTATTGAATTAACATAGCGAACGTCTTTGATGGTCCGGGATAATTCTGATTTAATTCTATTCCGACTTTAAAACCTTCTGTTATACTTCCCCAACCTGTATTGGTATTCGTAAACTGAACGAAGGGGTTAGGAAAACTCGGATTTATCTGATTGAGGTGTACCATTGATAGCGGTGTGAAGTTTGGAAAAGGCCCACCCGACCAATAATCACTCAACCCAAAAA
>JANNBB010000054.1:0-2941 GCA_031385005.1 Bacteroidota bacterium | reverse complement strand
TGACTCGTCCTAAAAAAAGTTTACAGTTTAGTTAGTTAATCCTGCTATTAGTTTACAGTTCATTTTTAATCCTGAATTGAGTTTACAAATGTATTTTGTTTTCGGTAATAATTCTTCCATAATTTCTCTGTTTTGATTTTAGTTTTTGAATGATGAATAAGATTAGGCGTGAAGTTACTTATGCTCATGTGAGGTCTTTCACTGTTGTATAAATCAACCACAGCTTTGAGTAGCTCCTTTGCATCCTTGATGTTATCAATGTCATAGGTTTCTAAGTATTCGTCTTTGATAATTCCGTTCACTCTCTCGGCAACTGCATTTTCCAATGGGTCTCCGTTTTCAGTCATGCTGATTTGCACATCATAATCCTGCAATAGCTTTACATAGGCATGGCTGCAATACTGAATGCCTCTGTCACTATGATGTATGAGATTCAAATGGCTATCTGCCCCCAAGGCAGAGAGAGCCATTTGCAAGGCTTGTATGCTTTCAATGGCTTCCATTGTTTCAGCTACTTGATAGCCAACAATTTTATGCGAGTAAGCATCGGTAATAAAACTGATGTAAAGATGATCACCTGTATTTATTTTCCAGTAAGTAATATCACTCACCCATAGCTGATTGGGTGCTGTAGGAACAAAATCACGAATGAGATTTGGGTACTTCCTCAACCAGTGATAGGAGTTCGTGGTTTGTATTCTGCGCTTACGTTTTCTTATTAATAGATGATTTGCTGAAAGCATGTTGAACAAAGCATCTCTGCCTATTTTTATTTGATGGTCCAGCATAAATGGCTGAAGCATTTCAAAGAGTTTTCGTGTTCCCATCCTGCGATGGTTTTTACGAATTTCTTTTACCTGTTGTATGACCAAATCTTCTTCCAGGGTAGTTGAAATTCCTTCCCAGTTGTTTTGATAATAAGCCTGTCTGGTGATACCAAACCATCCACATAACCTGGCTAATCCTATGTGTGCAAAGTTGTTTTTCATTGCTTCTATGGTTTGGTATTGAGCTTTTTTCTTATCGGAATTTTAAACTCCTTTTCTGCAATATCCACCATCGTGGAGAAGGCAATTGCTTTTAGCTCCGCATCTTTTAGTTGCCTTTCTAATTCAGCTATTCGCTTTTTTAGTTGCAGATTTTCAAAAAGGTCATCTTCTGTATTAACCGTTTTATCCGGTCTGATTTTCATCTTTGCCATCGGATATAAATTTGACACAATGTTAGGTCTTCTGGTTTTGATTCCGGTATTGTAGCCCAACGCCTTCATCCAGCGAAGTAGCTGCCCATGTTCTTCTTCTTCACCCGTGTATTTCTCCCAAATCTCTGCTTTAGTTCTTTGGGTCGAAATCAACTCCTGAATGATTTTGTGTTTCTCGTCTTCGGTAAAATATTTACCTGCTTTTTGAATGATTTTTTTGTCCATGTTTTACACTTTTTAGTGTAAACCTATTTCAGGACAAGACAGTATGCTTGTATATGTTAGGATGTTCATTAGGGTGACGTACAACGCGTCGATTTGTGTTATAAGAAGCAATATAGGAAAAAATACTAGTATTAAAAATCAACTTTTTAGTGTTATACTTTTTGTATTGTCGTATGGACAATCCACATTTTCGGCATCCGCTTTTAACCAACTATACTTTCATCAAAGCCGGCTTTTTATTGTATAGCCTTTGCACGACAGCATGAGAACTGCCCAACGTTTAAGTTTCCGATTTTGCAGATGCAAAGGGCATTAATGGAATTGTTCAGCAAAACATAACTCAGCCGGAAGCCCCCTCACCCGGGCTACTTATCGTATACATTACCTTCCTCCTTTTTACCATCGTTTGCAATATGCCCCAAGGTGGTTCCAAACGCCTTCGAGGTTGTTTTTGACCACCGCGAAGTGGCTTTCGACCACCTACCAAGTGGCTTTGAACCACCGCGAGGTGGCTTTGAACCACCTACTAAGAGGCTTTTGACGACCTCGAGGGCGTTCCGAACCACCTAAACAGGTAGTAAATTCCCACCAACACTCAAAAAAGCTGAAATTGAAAGATCATTCTTCCCACTTAAGCAAAAAACTGCAGTATAAAGCAGATTGTGTAAACAGGTTTTGGGGTTGTCCCCGGGATTATCTCACCTCGCTTTCGTCCAATTTCTCCCATTTGGCATCTCCCACAAAGAAAAAAGCCTGAAGCGGTAGCATTCCTATGGCTATTCATATATACAAATACCGCTCATATTTTTTTACCTCTTTTAGGCCGTTCGGAACGGGTTACCAAGCCGTAAAAGACAGCCTTCTAGGCCGTTCGGGACTGGCTCGAAACCGTTCGGAACGGGTTAAATTGGTTAATTTTTACCACTTACAGGCAAAAAACACCACATTTTTACACTTCTTTTCCCACCCGGTCGCATATAATATAATCAGCACACCAAACGCTGTTGTTTGTGAACTACAGCAATTGGAAGTGCTGAAATTGAAGTTTAGCGTGGTGAGATTCTGGAAAGGAAGGAGGAATGAAGAATGGACAATAATGAATTGGGAACTTTTATTTCTAAACGCTTCCTGCAAAAGCTAATCAGCTTATCCTATTTTTGACCTCATAACCATTAACCCACATGAAAAAAATAATTCCTGCTGCCATTGCCTTATTGTTGGTTTGCCTTATTTCAATTTCCTGCTACGCTACCGAAGGGATGTGGCTGCCACAACTGCTACAGTCGCTCAACGAAAAAGACATGAAGAAGCAGGGCATGAAAATATCGGCTGCCGACATTTACAACATCAACCACGGAAGCCTGAAAGATGCCATCGTAAGTCTTGGAGGTTTCTGTACCGCAGAAGTGATATCCAACAGCGGATTGATACTGACCAATCACCACTGCGGATTTGATGCCATTCAAAACCACAGCACCCTGGAACACAACTATATCAGAGATGGTTTCTGGTCTA
>JANNBB010000028.1:0-35160 GCA_031385005.1 Bacteroidota bacterium | reverse complement strand
ACTTTCAATCCTTGTTCCTGTTCTTTAAGAATTGAAATAATCTGTTCTTCTGTAAATCTTGTTTTTTTCATTGACGTTTTTTGTTAGGGTTAAGATATAAAATCTATTTTTAACCTGTTCAAAAAAGTCGGCCATGTACCCCTGCATTAATTGAATTAAAGCCATAATTGGTGTTGTAATCAAAATTGCTACTATCCAGCTTACAATATCCAATTGCCGGACTGGAAGAAAAATTGCTAATTCCATTGTTGTTAAATTCAAATTTTGAATTTTTAATAAATAATGTGTCGAAATTTGAGGTCGTATTTCGTAAGCCATTATTTGAATAGCGGAAATTGCAATGATTAAATTTGCAACTATGGCTTGAGTTTAGCCAAATCTCTTCCCAAGCTCCTGCAGTTGGAAATGCAGCATTACTGGTAAATGTTATGGAATCAGTAACTGTACCTTCTGCAATAAGATAAGATTGTCTTATTTCTAATCGTTTGTTACTTGCAAATTTTATGATAGTTCCGGGCTCTATAGTAAGTGTAACTCCAGGGAATACCACAACTGTATCAACAACAATATAAGGACTGTTTGCTAAAGTCCATGTAGTGTTAGTATAAATTCCCCCGCTGACATTCGTCTGTGCTTTAGCGGATAGAGTAATAAGAGCTATTAAAATACCTGTTGTCAGAAATTTACTTTTTGTTTTTTTCATTTCAATATTTTTAAAGTTAGAACAATTGTTTAATCGGAGCTTTACTATATTTGAAAACGTCCAAAGTATTGCCGAAGCACATTTTAAGGAAATGTAAAAAAAAATGAAAGCAAAAAGTGTTATGTAGTAAATTAGCTAACTGTATTTTAATATTGCTCTTAGCAATGTTCAACTAACCATGAATTAATTTGTTCAGTTTTAAAATCTCCGGAAGCGATACGGATCACAAAATCATACTTCTCGTCTTGGCTGGCCTTGATATCATAATTTGATTTTAAAAGTAAGAGTCTCATGAGAATATATCCCATTCTCTTATTACCATCAACAAATGGATGATTGATCACAATACTTTCAATTAATGCAGAAGCTTTATCAATTGGAGTAGGATAGAGGTCATTTTTATCAAAAGTTGCAAAAGGTCTATTCAAAGCCGCCTTTAGAGCATTCAGGTCCCTAACAGAGGAACTTCCACCAAACTTTTCAATAATGATTTGGTGAATGCTCAAGACTTCGTTTAAGTCAATCATTGAGCAAGTCTTTCAAGAAGTTCTCTGTCTTCAGTTATTATTTTGCTTATATTCTGAGAAAGATTAATTGAATCAGAAGATTTGTTTTGAATGGTTTTTAAATATTTTAAAATATCTTCTAACACCACTTCCGGAACAGAATCCAGAACTTTTTGAATTTCGGTTTTAATTTGCTTAGAAGTCATATAAGTTTTATTTATTAGAAACAAATATAACAAAAAGTAAATTAATGTCCAATGCTGAAATGCTTATAGATATTTTCCATGGAAAATTGTAATTCTAATTGGTTTATGTTATTATTGAGGTTACGCTTTCGATAGGATACTCAAAAGAAAGTCCGAAATTCAAATACAAATTTGAAAATGAGATTTATCAATTCACTAGTTTGATTCAACCCCTCTCCCCAAATATTGCCGATCCAATCCTTACCATTGTACTCCCTTCTTCCAGAGCTATTTTATAATCGCTTGTCATTCCCATGGAGAGAATGGAAAAACCGGATTTTTTATTTTTATTGAAATATTCTCCAAGCGTTCGGAATTCATTGCGAATTGTTTTCTCGTCTTCCGTTAGTGATGCCATTCCCATCAATCCTTTGATGGAAACATTTTTCAGTTGTGATTGCAGATCACTATTCAGAATTATATCTGCTTCTTCATAGGAAAATCCGAATTTTGTTTCTTCGGAAGCGATATGGATTTGTAACAGACAATTTGTAATCCGATTGGCTTTTTCTGATTGCTTGTTTAATTCTTGCAGCAGATTCAGACTGTCGATGCCATGGATGAGCGAAATGAAGGTTGCAATATTTTTTACTTTATTCGATTGCAGATGTCCTATGAAATGCCATTCCGCTTCAGGAATCTCCTGATGTTTTTCAACCAATTCCTGCACATAATTTTCTCCAAAAATTTGTTGTCCGTGTTTCATCAGTTCACGAATGTCTTCTTTCGGTTTGGTCTTACTGACTGCTACCAAACTTGCTCCATAAGGTTTAAGATTTTCGAGAATTGTATTATATCGTTCGATATTTACCATGTTTGAATAATTTTACTGTAATTGTTTAACGCCAATGAAAGACGCATGAAAATAAATTAAAAAGTATTCAACCTAAAGTAGCAAGTAAGCCAAAATTAATTTGCAAAATCAATCATTCAACGAATGAATAATTAATCCACTTCTAAGCTTCGGTTCAAACCAGGTAACTTTAGGTGGCATGATCAATCCTCCATCCGCAATATCAATCAACTGTTTCATCGTAACGGGGTAGAGTGCAAAGGCAGCCCGCATTTCTCCGGTATTGACTCTTCTCTCCAATTCACTCAATCCACGTAAGCCGCCGACAAACTCAATACGCTTGTCTGTTCGTAAATCGACAATGTTCAAAATGGGTTCAAGTACTTGTTTCGAAAGTATCGTTACATCCAACACGCCAATCGGGTCGTTGTCGTCATAGGTTCCTTTTTTCGCTTTTAGCTTATACCATTGCTTATCGAAATACATACCGAATTCGTGAAGCGAAGCTGGTTTAAACGGGGAACTACCTTTTAACTCAACTTCAAAACTGTTTTCCAGTTTTTTCAGAAATTGTTCGGACGATAATCCATTCAGGTCTTTAACCACTCGGTTGTAATCCATGATGGCCAATTGGTTGTCCGGAAAATGAACGGCAAGAAAATAATTGTATTCTTCTTTTCCTGTGTGCTTCGGATTTTTCTTCCGCAATTCCAATCCGACTAATGCCGCAGCTGCAGTGCGGTGATGTCCGTCGGCTACATACGTAGAAGGAAGTTTCCCGAAGTGGAAAGTGATTTGTTTATTCACTTCTTTATCTCTGCTAACCCAGAATGTATGGCCGATTCCATCATCTGCCGTAAAATCATATTCCGGTTCGTTTTTAATGATGTTGGCGACAATCTTATCGAGATCTTCATTGGCCATGTAAGCAAAAAATACCGGCTCATAATTCATGTTGCTATAGCGAATATGATTTTTTCTGTCTTCTTCCTTATCCGGTCTCGTGAGTTCATGTTTCTTAACTACGTTGTTGAAGTAATCATCAATCGAGGCGCAACCAACAATTCCATATTGCTTTCTTCCATTCATGGTTTGTGCATAGATGTAGTAGTATTCCTCTTCATCTGTAAAAAGCACACCATCATTAAGCATTTTACTGAAATTGGAAAACCCTTTCTGATAAACATCCGTAGCATAGTGGTCATGTTCATCCGGAAAATCGATCTCCGGTTTAATCACATGATAAAAGGATAAGGGATTGCCTTCACATTCTTTTCGTGCCTCTTTTTCATTCAGTACATCATAGGGTTTCGAAGCTATCTGAGCAGCGAATTTCTTTTGAGGACGTATTCCGCGGAAAGGTTTTAATGTTGCCATGTTTTTTTCGTGTTAATTTAATTTCAATATTCCTTCGATTGCATGGGTGAGACCCATCACATCATCCAGATTCAAATCGCCCATGTGACCGATCCGGAAAGTTTTTCCTTTCAAATCACCATAACCATTGGAGAGTATCATGTCTTGTTTTTGCAATTCTTTATTCAAATCTGCAATGTTAATTTTTCGGGTGTTCTCAACACACGTAACGGTTAGTGATTCAAATCCCGGTTTCGCATAGACACGGAAAAAGTGGTTGGCCCAGTTAATGACATATTCTGCCATTTCAATATGCCGTATAAATCGCGCTTCTATTCCTTCTTTAAGAATTCGGTCAAGCTGAAAATCCATGGCAAACATATGCGATAGGGAAGGTGTGCAATTGAATTGATGGTCGCGTTTGTCAATGTATTCACATAAGGTCAACAGGTCAAGATAAAAACCTCTTTTGCCGATTTTTTTAAATCGCTCCTCCGCTTTTTTGGATACTGAGGCAAGTGCCATTCCCGGCGGCAATGCCAACGCTTTTTGTGAGGCACTGATGCAGATATCGATTCCTAATTTGTCGACTTCTACTTTTATTCCACCCAGTGAACTTACCGTATCAACCATCCAAACAATATCCTTGTATTTACCAACCACTTCTGAAATAACTTCAATCGGGTTCATAATTCCTGTCGATGTTTCACAATGCGTAGTTGCAACCGTATCGTATTTGCCGGTTTTTAAATAGCGCTCTACCGTTTCCGGCATCGTTGGATTGCCGGATTCTTCTTCATGCAAATCGGCATCAATACCATTTAACAAAGCGATTTCATGCCAACGTTTCCCAAATGCTCCCGTTGAAAATACAATGGCTTTTTTCACCGTCGAACTTCTGATGGCTCCTTCCATTAGTCCCGTTCCCGATGATGTACTGAGCAATATTTTGTTTTCCGTAAACATCAGCTTTCTGAGCTTTTCGGTAATACCTTTTTGTAATGCTGTGGCTTCAGGTGTTCTGTGACCAAATAATGGAGTGGCCATTTTAGCCAATACATCAGGGTGAACGTAAGTAGGTCCCGGAATAAAGAGTTTCATGACTTGATTGAAATTGACTGCGAAGCTAAGAAAAAGTCAAAAGTCAGGAGTCAAATATCAAAAAGATTTCTTGTTTATTCCTTTGGTTCTGCCAGTATTTTTTTCGGATCCCAAAGAGTTCGGGCATCGACGTCACGGTATAGTATCCACTTCCTTTTTTTATACTTTAAGGCATCGTAAGTGCCATCGGGACCGACAATTTGCGTAGGTATTTTTTTATTGGATGAGATGTGGTCGAAAACAATTCCATTGTATTTTTTATCGAAATTCAGGCTCATCGTTGCCATAGCGTTGAAGGTAAATAGCAAGCGGTTTTTAAATACGGAACCTGATTTGATTAAAGGATAACCAAACTTCGCTTTGTCTTTATCGAAATATAAAATTTCAATTACTTTTTGAGAGTAACTTTTGTCTTTCGCTTTCCATCCAAGCAGGGTATAATAGGTTTTTTTCGATTTCGAAACCGGAATAATTTTATAATAAACAATTCCAAGCCATCTTTCCGGAGTGAGTTTTTCGGACTCGGGTTTTACAATAACACTGGAGGAATCTACGAGACGGACAAGCGTATCAGAGGTCTTTGTTTTATATTGAATAAAGCCAAAATACTCGTAATGATTGCCGTCATAATAGGGAAGGAGCCAGGTGTATAAACGAACTTGATTATCCTCAGAAGTTAAAACCGAAACGTTTTTTAATGAATCAAATTTTTGATTAAAGGAGTCTTTGTGTTTTAATAAGCTTTCGATTCCGGAAAGGAATTTGTCATTTGCAGCGAAGCGTATGGAATCATTTTCTCCCCGTTGAATATCCTTAATCAGCAATTTTAAAGAATCAATCGATTGTCCATTCACCGAGCAAACAAAAAAAGAAAGCATGAATACAATCAGCGTTCGGATAGACATATTTTGTTTTTGTTTCAGCTCTTTACGGAAAAGTCGTTTTTTAATGTAAGTATATTCACAGAGTACGTTTAATCTGATATGTTATTTTGTACTCTGCTAAAAATAAAAAACCGCAAAACAATAACGTCTTGCGGTCTCAAAATATTATTAACCGTTATTAAGCGGCATGCATTTTTTCTTTTTTAGATGTCAGATCCTCTTTAGACTCGCGGAAATCAGGATCATCTACACAGCAATCAACCGGACAAACAGAAGCGCACTGTGGTTCGTCATGGAAGCCAACACATTCTGTGCATTTGTCTGTAACGATGTAATACACATCCATCGACTTAGGTGCCTGAATGGCATTTGCATCTACTTCAGTTCCATCCATTTTCTTAAACATTCCTTTGATGCTCGTTCCGTCGGAAAAACGCCATTCGGCGCCACCTTCGTAAATTGCATTATTCGGACACTCGGGTTCGCATGCACCGCAATTGATGCATTCATCAGTAATCATTATGGCCATAACAGTTCCTTTTCTACTTTTGGGGTTCGAGCACAAAATTAATTAGAAAAAGAACAATTCAAAATGCCAAAATCAGACTCAACAAATAATATTCAACAAGAAATCAGGCAACGGGCTTTCGTTCAACTGGGAAGGTCGCTTTCGACCCAAATCGCTTCTCTAAAGTCGGGCGAAAATGAAGGATTAAAAGCCCTAATTACCCAAGCCAGGATTGAAAACCCTTGGTTTACAGAGTCTAATGTAATTACAGCCATTGAAAATTGGTGTTTGGTACTTGAAACTGACTCTATCAACAAATGGTTAAGTTCTTATTTACCGGAATTGACTAAGGAACATTCTTCCAGGGTAATCGGACTCGTAAACGCCGGAAATATACCACTCGTTGGATTGCACGACATGGTTTCGGTTCTGATTTGTGGTTACAGTTATCTGGCAAAAAATGCCACAGGCGATTCAGTACTGCTTCCTTATATAGCTAATCTACTTATTGAGATTGAGCCATTGTTTCGGGATAAAATCCATTTTGTTCCGAAACTGGAAAAAATGGACGCTGTCATCGCCACAGGCAACAATAATTCGGCCCGCTATTTTGAATATTATTTCAAAAAATATCCGCACATCATCCGAATGAATCGCAATGGCGTGGCTATTTTAACAGGCGACGAAACAGTGGAAGATTTAAAACAGCTTGGCAAAGATATTTTTTCATACTTCGGACTGGGCTGTAGAAACGTTTCCAAGTTATACGTTCCTCGCGGTTATAACTTCGATAAATTTTTCGAATCGATTTATGAATACAAGGAAGTCATGATGCATTCGAAATACATGAATAATTTCGATTATCACAATTCAGTATTTCTGCTAAAACGAATTCCTTTTTTACAAAATGGTTTTTTAATTATTCGTGAAGAAAATCATATTGCTTCACCTGTATCTGTCCTTCACTATGAGTTTTATGATGACAATGCTAAGTTAAATCAACATTTGCAGGAACAATTTGACCTTATCCAATGCATTGTTGCAAAGAATGATTATTTCAAAAATGAAGATGCTTTGAAAAAAATTGCCGTTTCTTTCGGTCAAACCCAAACTCCTGCATTATGGGATTATGCTGATGGAGTGGATACGATTAAATTTTTGTGCGAGAGTTTTAATTAAAACCGGCAGCATTATAGGTCTTGAAATTAACGGAAGTTCCTTCAGGTCATTCACTGGTTTCCTGATTCCATTTACTTTGACATAAGAATAACTTGCTTTGGCCAAATGATGCTTTCCGGAGTTGTCTTGTTTCGTTAACTTTCTCCACTAAACAATCAAAATACAGAGTGTTTTTGAAAATTTATTTTTTCTTCCAAACAAGTGTTTTGATCCTGAAAGATTATTGTTAGATTTATAAGGAATTCTTTAATACAAATTTTTTAACTTTAACAACCTATGCATTTTTCAAATTCTAAATGTTATAAATCCGGTTTATTTCGCAATCGGAGTGTGATTTTTCTATACTTAACAATTGCATTTACTTTTAGTTTAGTTGATAATTTATTTGGACAAAATGAAGAAGTAAAAGTCTTCGATCGCTTTGGAAAAACTCATTCGTTTGAAGAAATTCGATTACCTGAAGCGGGACAAACAATTAATGGAAGTGCTGTCACTTGTGCTGCAGGATTTTTCAACTTGGTTTTTTCAGATCCTTTTGGCTATGGATTTAATAATCCTCCTGCAGGTAGTGTATATAGAGACGTAGCTTGCCGGGTTTTTACAGACCTCTCTCAGTTAATTGTTCCTGCAAATAATCCTTATACAGGTTTGCCGAATACACCGCCGATAGTAAATATTAATCTCCATGCTGCTAGCGGGGGAGGAGCGATTGCAGGACAGGCAACAAGTTATTACAACGAAGTATATGTTACCAGCTTATACAACAATACAACCTATAATGGATTTGTTGAGGGAGAAGTCTGGAAAACGATTAACGGTGGTGTCGATTCTTATACTGCATTTGAAAACTATTATACCATCGGACAATATTATCACGGTGATGTCGTAATTAATTTCGCACCATCTTTTACCTGGAATTTGGATTATTCAATTCCCACACCTGTCGGTACGGTGGATTTATATACTGTTATGATTCATGAAGCCATTCATATGCTTGGATTTGCCTCATTAATTACTTCAAACGGATCGAGTAATTTACCGCAGACAGATTTCTATACACGCTTCGATTCTCATTTGTTTATCGATAGTTCCGGAACAATGGTGCCCATTATTTCTAATTCTAATCCGGGTAACTGTGGCACTGTTTCATACAGCGGAGCTAACTTTGTATCCGGTTGCAATACCCGATATGTGGGAACAAATAATGAACCGGTGACTCCCGGTTTACCTTTCAGCAGTGGACAAAGTTTTTTCCATTTTGAAGAAGGCTGTTTTCCTAACACACCTTATGCTATGGCAAATGGCGGATCTCCGGGCACAACTCGCAGACATCCGACTCAAGAAGATGTCGACGCCTTATGCGATCTAAACTATCATACAACAAATACTTACGGTGTTGCAGGAACTGGATTTGATAATTTCAGTAATAGTTACAATGCATGTGGCTCTGCTATTGCCGGTGTTGATGATATATTTTACAATGGCACACACGACTTATATCAGTACACGGATTGTGCAGGGCAGTTGCCTATTACCATTTCTGATTTTCTTGCAAACGATTATGATCAAGCCGGCGCAAATGGACGCCCATTTTCATTCGATTGTTTAACTATCTTAATCGGAAGTGGAGTGATTTCGAATAGTTCTTCAACTAGTTTTGATTTTAATACTTTACCCGGCTATAATGGCTGGACAGTCTTGAGATATGTTCCTATCAGCAGTAATGGCAATAGGGGGAATCTCACCTATATTTATATTTTGACAGTGCCTTGTTCTGACTGCAATGTTTTTTGCAATCAGGTTGAATTTGGTGACTTTGAAGAGATCAATAACAGAAGCGTTTTGCCTACCAGCAATTTTACCGTAACGCAAAATAATTCTCCGGATCTGTTTGGTTGGAACGGATCTGCTTGGGTTGTCAATCCGGTTTCTAATTGGAGTCAGACTACCTGGGGAATTACTTGTAATAGTTCTACTATAAATGTTCCGCCATCGTGGAGTGGGTTGCCAAATGCGCGTTATGCAGGATTTGTTGGATTGCAAACGATGAATGAAGAGGGAATGACTTTTAAATTATGTTCACCTTTGGTTGCGGGAGTTCAATATACGCTTAGTTTCTATTCGACAGTGGGAGCATTGAGTTGTCCGGCTGAAGTGCTTTTCTATGCAAGCGAATTTGCTCCATGTTTTCCGGGAGTTAAGCATACCGATTTTAGTGGACCAAATAATTGCTTTTCCAATTCACCTACATTTTATTTTACTCTAATTGGTTCCCAGGTCATAAATAGCTTGGCTCCAACATGGACAAAATATACCTTCAACTTTGTTTACAATCCGGTTTCCGGAAGTAATGACGCTAACTACCTCACACTATCAATAACACCACAAAATTTTCCCACTTTCCCTTATATTTTTGTTGATGATATTTATCTCAAATGTAAAACGCAGGATGTTTCATCGGAAAATGAGCGCTCTTTTCTATTGATAAAACCGAATCCTTCCCATGATATATTCCAGATGCATTTGGACAATGTGTCAAATGGAAAGTTGACGGTTTCTCTTTCAAATACAATTGGTCAAATAATAAAAAGCGATGATTTTTTTGTTTCAGGAAATGCTTTCAATACCCGTATCGACTTAACTGAATTTCCGTCCGGTGTGTTTTTTCTAAATGTACATTCTGAAAAAGAAAACAGGGTTGTTCAACTTATAAAGCAATAGGGGATTACTCAAAAAAAAAGGTAATGATAGTTGATCATTACCTTTTAAAATTTTAGTTGAACTATCAATAGTCCATTCCTTTTATAGTATGAAATAATCTTCCCCATCTGACTTTATGTATAAGTTCAGCATTGGAATCCCAGCTCATCCAGATGAAAACGGCTTTTCCTACTATGTGATCTTCAGGAACAAATCCCCAAAACCTTGAATCGGCGGAGTTGTGGCGATTGTCGCCCATCATAAAATAATAGTCGAGCTTAAACGTGTATTCATTAACCGGAGTGCCGTTAATAATAATTTTACCATCTCTTTCTTCCAGTTTATTTCCTTCATATTCTCCAATGACTTTTCTATAGAGAGCGATGTTGGAAGAATCAATTTTTAAACTGGCACCTTTTTTAGGAATCCAAACAGGACCGAAATTGTCAACATTCCAGTGAAACCTGGAATCGAAAGGAAAAATAAAATCCTGATACATTCCAAAGGGCACTTCATTGGGGATTACCTTTTTTACATTGCCAAACGTGCCCAGGTCTTCAACATTTTTTTTAGTCAGATGCAGGTTGTATTCAAACGGAGAGATAGGTTCTCCATCACGAAGACCAATGCGTTGAACTGCCTGTTCGCTGAATCCTGTACCATCTGTAATTACATGATAAGATGATTGAGAGAATTCCGGGAATGGAATTTCTGCTCCATTGATAAACACTTTTTGCTGACGGAGTTCGAGCATATCACCGGCAATTCCGATACAACGCTTAATGTAATTTTCTTTCTTGTCGATTGGTCTTCCTTCATTTTCAGCAGGCCAGTTGAATACCACACAATCGCCGTGTTTAATTTTTCCGAATCCGGGCAAACGATAATAACCCAGTTTGATCCACTCGAGGTATGATTTTCCTCCAACCAGAGGCATTGTATGGTGAGCAAATGGAAATGCAATAGGAGTCATGGGTATACGGGCGCCGTAGCTCACCTTGCTGACAAATAGGAAATCGCCGACAAGCAATGATTTCTCCATTGAGCCGGTAGGAATGGTATATGCTTCGATAAAAAATGTACGGATTATGGTTGCCGCAATTACCGCAAAGATTATTGCATCAATCCATTCTCTGAAAACGGATTTACGTTGACCGGGTCTTGGTTTCAGAAGAAACCAGACACCTAATGTGAAAATCCCGAATATTATATCTTTAATCAGGTCCCAGTTGATTCTGAATTTGGCCATTTTTGATTTTTAAACTGTTACGCTAAAGTATAGAGACGGGTTCATTAAAATGGTTAAAAAGAAGTTAATTATAAACACTATAACTTTAATAAATCTTTCATCCCATACACTCCTTTTTTGTTCTGAATCCATTCTGCAGCGGCAATTGCACCTTGAGCAAATCCTTCCCTGTTTAATGCCTTGTGCATGATCTCAATTTCATCAACATCTGAAAAATATTTTACGATGTGAGTGCCGGGAACATCTGCCTCGCGGCTGGAAAAAATGGGCAATTCACCATCTGTTTCATTTCCCAGGTTAACGTTTTCATCGGTTTTGTAATTAACCCATTGTTTTAATCGTTTTACATGGGCAATAATCTGACTTGAAAGTGCAATGGCAGTTCCGCTTGGAAAATCGAGTTTGCCGGTATGATGAGATTCATGTATCAATACCTCATCGTACTGTTCCTGATTGTTCATGAGTTTCGCCAACAATTGATTGATTTCAAAAAACAGGTTAACGCCTACTGAGAAATTAGTGGAATAGAAGAATGCCAAATTATTATCTAAACAATATTTTTCGACGAGTATCATTTTATCTCTCCAGCCTGTTGTTCCGCAAACCACAGGAACCTTGGCTTCAAAACACATCATAACATTTTTATATGCCAAATCCGGTTGTGTAAATTCCAAAACGACATCAGCTCCTGCTAATTGTTCCTTAGTAAGTTTGCTTGCATTTTCACTGTTGATCTTTAAGATAATCTGATGTCCTCGGGCTACAGCAAGCTTTTCAATCGTCTTGCCCATGTTGCCATATCCTAAGAGAATAATTTTCATAATCGGTTATTTAAAAGTTAAAACAAAATTTAGACAGGCAACAGGACTTCCATCGTGTAAGTAATTAAGCGTGCCGCCGGAACGTAAAGTTAGTTTATCGCTTACATCAAAGTTCATTAGTTGAGAATCAACATAGGCATCGACGATGTTCAGCGAATATAAAACAACGGCTAATATATAACTCAGATCCCGATTTCTGCGATAAAAGTCTTTTCTAACAGTTAGGTCTTCGTCGGTGTATCGTGGATAGATATCTGCCGTCAGAGAATCGCCATCATATCGATATATCAATGCTTTTCTGAATTTCACGAATTCTCTGTCATTGGTTTTTATGAAATAAATCAATGCACCGGATGCACCATAAAGAATTGGTAGTTTCCAGTATTTCTTATTATAGATTTGTCCAAGCCCCGGAACAACGGCAGACATTAGTGCTGCTTTATTGGCGCGTCTTTTCGAAAGGAGGGTTAGTGAATCAGATTCATCACCGCCTGCGAATGTCAACGCAGGTAAAAAAAATAAAAAAATAAAAAATAATTTTCTAAAATTATTGGCAAATGGATTCATTAGTGAATGAAATCTCAATAGTTGAGTAGCTCAAGAATTCGATTTAAATCTTCATCATTTTTATATGCGATGGAAATTTTACCGCTGCCATTTTTAGATTGTTGTAAATTGACTCGGGAGCCAAAATGTTCGGAAAGAACTTTCTGGATTTTATTGAATTCGCTATAGGGTACAGTGTTACTGATTTTTTCAGGACCTCGTGGGCGCAAAGAAGCGCCGGCCTGGCGTGTTAACTCTTCCGTCTGGCGAACATTCAAATCATTTTTTAAAACTTCTTTATAGACGGCAAGCTGTTTGGAAATATCTTCTACGCCGGCAAGGGCACGGGCATGCCCCATTGAAATTCTTTCATCGCGAACAGCTAATTGAATTTCAGGAGGAAGTTTTAAAAGACGTAGGAAATTGGTTACGGTACTTCTGTTTTTACCAACACGCTCGCTAAGGACTTCCTGAGTCAATGAGCATTCGTCCAATAACCTTTTGAAGCTAATCGCAACCTCAATGGGATTTAAATTTTCACGTTGAATGTTTTCTATCAAAGCAAGCTCGAGCATGCCCTGATCGTTTGCTACGCGTATATAAGCAGGAAGACTCGTAAGTCCTGCCAGCTTCGATGCCTTAAACCTTCTTTCGCCGGAGATTATCTGATACCGATCGTAACCGAGTTTTCTTACTGTAATAGGTTGAATTATTCCTTGTTCTTTAATCGAAGCAGATAGCTCTGCCAATGCTTCAACATCAAATTCTGTTCGTGGTTGAAAAGGATTGGGTTCAATCTGATCCAATGGAATTAAGGCAATGGACCCGACTACGCCATCAACACCCGTTTTCGATGTTACGTCTGTATCTGCATTCTCCAGTAGTGCGCTTAATCCCTTACCCAGGGCGCTTCGTTTAGTGCTCATCAGTTACCGGAATTTTTTTATCTACTTCTTTAATCTTTGTGAGATTATTTTTCTGTAAAATTTCACGAGCCAGATTCAGGTAGTTAACAGATCCTTTGCTGCTTGCGTCGTGCATAATTATTGTTTGACCAAAACTTGGTGCTTCTCCGAGTTTGGTGTTGCGCTGAATGATCGTATCAAAAACCATTTGCTGAAAATGTGTTTTCACTTCTTCTACAACCTGGTTAGATAATCGCAGACGACTGTCATACATGGTCAGTAGAATTCCTTCTATTTCCAGTTCCGGATTTAAACGGCTCTGAACGATTTTAATTGTGTTCAATAGTTTTCCCAAACCTTCTAAAGCAAAATATTCGCATTGTACAGGTACGATAACCGAATTGGCTGCTGTGAGTGCATTAATTGTTACTAAACCTAATGATGGGGAACAATCAATAATTATAAAGTCGTAATTATTTTTTATTTTATCCAATACATCACGCATTTTCATCTCGCGATTAGGCAAATGAATCATTTCAATTTCTGCGCCGACAAGATCGATGTGGGAGGGAAGCAAAAAGAGATTCGGCGTCTCTGTTTTTTGTATAATGTCTTTCGGATCTGCCTCGTTGATAATGCATTCGTAAATGCTCGTCTTGATCGTGCGCGGATCAAAACCAACTCCGGATGTAGCATTGGCCTGTGGGTCGCTGTCGATCAGTAGTGTTTTGTATTCGAGCACGGCAAGACTGGCTGCGAGATTCATTGCAGTAGTTGTTTTTCCGACGCCGCCTTTTTGATTGGCAATAGCTATTATTTTTCCCATAGTTGTGTGTTTTATATCTCCCTTGTTTCGCCGATTTTCATCAGCAATAATTCTTTTCCTGAATGTTCAAATTTCTTTTTCGCTTCAAGATGATCAATCGTGATAGCTTCAAAAGTATCGTAATGCATTCCAATAATCTTGTCGCACTTAATGAAGTTCGATGCAATCACTGCATTATCGATACCCATGGTAAAGTTATTGCCAATAGGTAAAAAAGCGAAATTCATTTTTTTGTAATCTCCAATCAACTTCATGTCATAATGCAAAGCTGTGTCACCTGCATAATAAAAGTTTCCCTCCGGTGTTTCAATCAAAAAACCCAGCGGATTTCCACCATAGGTTCCATCAGGCATACTGCTTGAATGAATAGCCAAAACACATTTCACTTTTCCGAATTCAAAAATCCAATGTCCGCCGGTATTCATTGCATGCGTATTGTTAATACCTTGTTTTTCCGCCCAGGTACAAATCTCATAATTAGAGATAACTTTTGCACCCGTTTGAGCCGCCAATTCTTTCAAATCCGCTATATGATCCCAATGACCATGCGATACCAGAATATAATCAACTTGAATATCCTTTATTTTTATAGAGGATGCCAGAGGATTTTCCGTGATAAATGGATCAAAAAGAAGCTTTTTGCCATGTACTTCAACTAAAAAGCAGGAATGGCCAAAATAAGTTACTTGCATATATTATTCACAAAGTGCAAAAATAAGGTATTTCTCCGGCGAAGTAGGCGGAAAGTTTTGAACAAATGAAGGAGCCGGGCTTTTTTTGATCAGAGGGAATTTGGCAAAGCAAAAGGTAAAAGCGAAAAACCAGAAGTCAGAATCAATAATTCAAAAGTATCCAGGAAGAATTGATCCGTTAAAAATAATAGGTCATTTACGTTAACTCAGGTGTTCAAATGAACAAAACAAAAAATCCGAATTTTGAAATTCGAACTCACTAGTAAATAAAAGCAAACGATTACTTTCCTAAATCATCAAAACTCACATCAGTGTATGAACCGCCTGTCTGATGGTTGTCGCCATGCGAATGTCCTTCATCTAAGGGCTTAAGTGTGCCTACATGCTGAATCGCTTCATTCAATCCATCGAGAAATTTTTGGAAGTCTTCACGGTAGAGAAAGATTTTATGTTTTTCAAAGAATGGATTTCCATCTTCGCCGATTCTTTTTTTACTCTCCGTGATGGTCAGATAAAAATCCAGGGATTTTGTACTCTTCACATCAAAAAAATAAGTTCGCTTGCCTGCTCGCACTGATTTTGAAAAAACTTCTTCCCGTTGATTATGGCTATCTGACATAAATTATTGAAATATTTAGTAAACGTTACGAAGCAAAAATAGAAAAATATTTTACTTCACCATAAAGTCAAAACATTTAGAGAATGATTTAACATGACAGTTAAAATTTAAAAATCGAAAATGTAGGCAATATGTTGAAAAACAAATAATTGTAATTATTATTAAAGGGATGTACCGATTCCGATTTTTTCCTTTAGGTGCTGTCCGGTAAACGATTCTTTGCAATGAATGAGGTTGTCAGGGGTTCCTTCAAAAACTACAAAGCCACCATTGTCTCCTCCTTCCGGACCCATATCAATTACCCAGTCTGCACACTTAATTACCTCCGGATTGTGTTCGATTACCAGCAAACTATTGCCCTGATTAAGCAACATGTCAAATGCCTTTAACAGTTTTCGGATGTCGTGAAAATGTAATCCTGTCGTTGGCTCATCAAAAATAAAAAGTGTATGGTCTGTATTATTTCCCTTACTTAAAAAAGAAGCGAGTTTTATTCGCTGGGCCTCTCCGCCACTTAATGTACTCGACGATTGTCCCAACTTGATATATCCTAAACCAACTTCAGCAAGTGGTTTCAGCTTATTGGCGATTTTTAAATCGTTGCCAAAAGATTTTATCGGTGACGTGAAAAATCCTATCGCTTCATCGACTGTCAATTCTAAAATATCAGAAATGTTTTTTCCTTTATATTCGATATCTAAAATCTCCTGTTTGAATCGCTTTCCATTGCAGCTTTCACAAACCAAATGTATATCGGCCATGAACTGCATTTCGATCGTGACTTCACCTTCTCCTTCGCAAACTTCACATCGCCCTCCTTCTACATTGAAAGAAAAATGGGAGGGTTTGTATTTTCTTGAACGGGATATAGGTAGATCAGAATACAAAGAGCGTATTTCATCAAATGCTTTAACATAGGTAACCGGATTGGAACGCGATGATTTACCAATCGGATTCTGATCCACGAATTCAACGCCTGCCAGTCTCCCATAGTCGCCGCTGAGTTTATCAAATGCTCCGCTTTGCTCTCCGTAACCGCCATGTATTTTTTTCAATGCCGGATAGAGTACTTTTTTAACAAGCGATGTTTTACCACTTCCGCTTACTCCTGTAACAACTGTCATTACCCCCAGTGGAATTTTCACAGTCACATTTTTCAGGTTGTTCTCTCTTGCTCCGTCGATGCGAATAAGTCCGTTGGCTTTTCTTCTTTTATATGGAACCGGTATTTGTTCTTTTCCGCTCAGGTACTTTCCTGTGTAACCGATTTCGTCAGTAAGTATTTCTTCATAGGTTCCCTGAAAAATTAATTCACCGCCATGTACTCCCGCATCCGGACCAATATCAATCAGCTGATCTGCTGCTTTCATGATTTCTTCGTCATGTTCAACAACAATGAGTGTGTTGCCTATATCGCGGAGTGAATTTAAGACTGTAATCAATCTACCCGTATCTCGCGGATGTAATCCGATGCTGGGTTCGTCGAGTATATAAATGGAGCCCACCAGACTACTTCCCAATGATGTGGCCAGGTTGATTCGTTGTGATTCGCCTCCTGACAAGGTATTCGAAAGCCGGTTCATCGTTAAATAACCGAGTCCGACATCTTCCAGAAAACTCAACCGGTTCGAAATCTCCAGTAGAATTCTTTTTGCAATTTCAATTTCATTTCCATTTAATTTCAAAGTAGAAAAAAAACGCAAACTTTCAGAAACAGGCATCAATACCACGTCTGTAATCGATAAGCCGGCAATTTTTACATAGTTGGCATCGTGTCGTAATCGCGTGCCCCGGCAATCCGGACAAAGTGTGCGTCCGCGATAGCGGGAGAGCATCACCCTGTACTGAATTTTATACGAATTGGCTTCTACCCATTTGAAAAAATCGTTCAACCCTTTAAAGTATGAATTGCCTGTCCATAACAGTTTTTTTTGTTCTGCCGTCAATTCGTAAATCGGTTTATGAATGGGGAAATCGAACTTGTAAGATTTTTTTATCAAATCTTCATTCCATTCACTCATCTTCTCACCGCGCCAACAAACGATACCTTTGTCAAATACTGAAAGCGACTTGTCCGGAATGACCAGATCTTCATCAATTCCGATGATGGAACCAAATCCTTCACATCGTTGACAAGCTCCGTATGGGTTATTGAAACTGAACAATTGTGTGCTGGGTTCTTCAAAGGTTATTCCGTCAAGCTCAAAGCGATTGGAGAAATGTGTATAGATGATTTCTTCCGAAGCATGTATTTCCGTCTGGCATTCACCTTGTCCTTCAAAAAAAGCGGTCTGCACCGAATCAGCCAGGCGTGAAGAATTGCTTTCATCATTCTTATTAACGGTTATGCGGTCAATTACAATTTGAATAGGGGAGGGCTGCGCTTTTTCTGCAATCTTTTCTTCCTCATTTACTTTTTTCTTTCTTCCCTTTGCTGATGAAATTTTTTTCGCTCCGGCAGACTCACCAAGGCCTGCAAGAATTTTTTCTTTTCCCGGTTCGAGTAATTCTTCAATTTTATGAATGGTATTGGCGAAACGAATTCGGATAAATCCCTTTTGTAAAAGAATGCTAAGTTCTTCGAAAATCGTTCTTCCGGGATGAAGATAAAGCGGTGCAAATAAAATTACTTTCGAATTGTCCGGAAACGATTCAACATGCGAAACAACATCTTCCACACTATTTCTTCTCACCACTTCTCCTGAAACGGGTGAATATGTTTTTCCGATTCGTGCGAAAAGTAATTTCAGGTAATCGTAAATTTCTGTTGATGTCCCTACTGTTGATCGTGGATTTCGAGTATTTACTTTTTGTTCAATAGCGACAGCAGGAGATATTCCGTGTATATAATCGACATCCGGTTTATCCATGCGTCCGATAAACTGTCTGGCATAGCTACTCAAACTTTCCACATAACGTCGCTGACCTTCTGCATACAAAGTATCAAAAGCCAACGAAGATTTTCCCGAACCCGAAAGTCCGGTGATCACAACAAATTTGTTCCTGGGAATGGCTATATCAATATTCTTCAGGTTATGAACCCTAGCTCCTTTGATAATTATAAATTTTCGGGAGTCTAAACTTTCTACTTCAGCCATAAAATTCAAGAGTTTGCAAAGGTAGCTATTTCGCATGTATCAACCATCTTTTGATAGCGTATCGTTCATTCTAATGTGGCTGGATAGATTTATATTTCTTGCGGATTTATTCTGATTTTTTTCAAAGTCTTTTCATTAATTCAATGAATGTCTTTTATTGATAGCTGGTAGTTTTCTTTTGAAATCAGGCAGAAAATGGCCGGCCGGTCATTGTTTTGTAAGAATTTGAATAAAATTTTTATAAAATAAAACAGTATCTGTTGTTTTTCGGTAATCTTTATCGTATGTTTGATAAACTTAACTACAAGTCCATCGTTTTACTAATTAACTAACAGGAGGAATAACATAGACCAAATTCTACTTTAATACCAACCTTTAAATTAAAGCAGAACTATCTATGTCAAAACTCCATCTAATGGACGATAAAGACCTTGTGCGTCTTTATCAACAAGGAAATCAAGAAGCTATTTCCGAATTAATCGACCGTTATAAGCAACGGATTCATTCCTCTATCTTTTTCTTAGTGCGTAATCCGGAACTTACAGAAGATTTGTTTCAGGATACATTCATTAAGATAATCCAGAGTTTGCGTAAAAACCATTACAACGAACAGGGTAAGTTTCTTCCCTGGGCGCTGCGTATTGCGCATAATTTGGTGATAGACTATTTCCGTAAACAAAAGCTTATGCCGCTTCAATATGATTCGGAAGAATTTAGTGTTTTCGATATTATGGCTTCCAATTCGAAAAATGCATCTGAGCAAATCATTCACGATGAGAAGATTAATTATGTAAGAGCCTTGCTCGACAAACTTCCGTTTGAACAAAAAGAAGTCGTTATTCTCAGACATTACGGCGGCCTGTCATTCAAAGAAATAGCCCAATTGCTTGATATTAATATAAATACGGCTCTTGGAAGAATGCATTATGCTATCTTGAAAATGAGAGAATTAGTCTCAAAAGAAGGCAATGTTCTGAAAGATTAAAAAAAGTTTGGGGTAATTAAATAATATCCGGAGTCCTGCGTTTTGATGAATACTAACAATCAAATGCATGATAAAAAGAACTACTTACTCAGACTTATTACAATATGCGTATAACGAAAAGGGGTTATGCGAAGGTGACCGAATTCAACGCGACATAGATGGTGATCCGTTGATTGCTCAGGAATACAAGGAGCTGATTGGTACACTTGAACTTCTTAACCTGGCAGCACCCTCTGTTTCTGATGAATCTGTTAAAAGGATTTTATCGTTCTGCTAATAAAAAAAACCGTCGGCTATTAAGCCGACGGTTTTTTTATCTCATCATAATTTTTTCTATTTAACCATAGGCCATAATCTTTTACTATTGCTTTATAAAAATACCCATTCTGCCGGGCTGAATCAATATTTTTAGGCAATCGGAAAGTTTGCTTAATACGAATCACTTGTATTTCGTGGTGAAACAATAACTCCGCTATCTTTGCGAAATGACCAAGAAGGACAGGTTCGATAAAGTCATCGGATTTTTTGAAAAGATCATGCCCGTGGCTGAAACGGAATTGCATTATTCAGATCCCTATCAACTTCTTGTTGCCGTCATACTTTCCGCACAATGCACGGATAAAAGGGTGAATATGGTTACACCTTCTTTTTTTGAAGCATTCCCCAATCCCTCTGTTTTAGCGGCTTCTTTGCCCGAAGATGTTTTTCCATTAATTAGAAGCATCAGTTATCCGAATAACAAGTCCAAACACCTGGTTGGCATGGCAAACGTACTTATGAATGAATTCAAAGGCGTAATTCCAAACGATGTTGAATTGTTGCAAAAGATGCCCGGTGTAGGCAGAAAAACTGCCAACGTTATTGCCTCCGTTGTATTTAACAAACCGGCTTTGGCTGTCGATACGCACGTTTTCAGAGTATCGGCCCGCCTGGGTTTAACAACCAATGCTCGAACTCCTTTGCAGACGGAAATACAATTGATGAAATTTGTTCCGCTCAATAAGGTGCCGATATTTCATCATTGGATTATTCTACATGGCCGATATGTTTGTCTGGCCCGAACACCCAGGTGCAATGAATGCGGACTCCAAAACGTTTGTAAATTTTTTTTAGAAAACGATAAAAAATCCCGAACGAAAATTAAGAAGGCAAAAAAGACGGCTTCAAAAAAAATATAAATCGATTATTTGTCGTAGATATCTGCTGCAATTTTTTCCGTGAGAAATTTTGGAACCCAGGGAATAATAGCAACAGAAATTTTATTCAGCCATCCCGGTATCACTTCGTTTTTCTTTTTAAACATACTGTCGACTGCAATTTTTGCAACTGCCGATGGTTTCATTTTCACCTTATCTGCTTTTTTACGAATAGACTCTGAATGCATGCCGGCAGCATCCATGAAATTGGTATCTGTCGTACCCGGACTTACACAGGTTACTGAAACGTTTGTTGATTTTAATTCATAATGAAGTCCGCGGGAAAATAAAATCATAAAAGATTTACAAGCAGCATAGACAGATAATTTAGCCACAGCTTGATAAGCGGCTGTACTCGCAATGTTGAGGATGTATGCTTCTTTGCTTTTCTTTAACTCAGGCAATAGTTTATAAGTGAGGTTGGCGGGAAGAAATACATTGATTCGCAGAAGAGAATTAACTTCTTCCATGCTAATTTCATCAAACCGACCCCAAAGGCCATATCCTGCATTGTTTACAAGGATAGAAAGATCCAGTTTCTTTTCGGTTACGATAGCAACTGTTTTTTCAATTCCTATATCGGTAGTTAAATCGGCACTTAGGTAATGACAAGTAACTCCGAATTCAGATTGAAGTTGATCGGCCAGCGTTTTTAATAAATCGCTGCTGCGTGCAACTAAAATCAGATCGTATTTTCTTCTTGCTAATTCAAATGCGATTTCTCGTCCAATACCTTTACTGGCTCCGGTAATAAGTGCATAGCTCATTGAGTGGCGATTAAAAAAAAATGGAATCAGGGTAGCTGATTCCATTTTTCAAGACGTTGATATTTTTAACGAACAAGTTTTTGGAAATGATGGTAGAGTGGTGTATTACTCTCTTCAGATTTAGGCATGTATTTTCCTACGATAACAGGAATATACATCACTCTCCTGCGGCTTGCTGCTCCCGTATGAGGCGACATAGCCACACGATGCCAAATGCGGCCATCATGAACTACCATGTCTCCTGCTTTTGCATCGACTAACATCTCATGTTTGTCCTCATCGTTATTCATGAAGTAAGCTTTTTTGAAAAGCATGCTGAAGATGTTTTGTTTGTGCGTGCCCGGGATAATGCGAAGTCCACCTTTGTCAGATGAAGAATCGTCTAAATACAAACCAACATTTAACATCGGCATTACTTTCTTTCCATAAAAGATGTCGCGCATACTGTCGGTATGCCATCCCATCTGTCTGAAATTACTGTTTGCCGTATTTACATAGTGGTTAACGATTACACCGTCTTTTTCGTTTTCAGCAATTCGGGAACCTTCAGGAAGAAGCACTTTCAGTGACTGCACCTTTGGACCGGTTACGAAATTGTGAACTACCTCGCAGTATTGAGAAGTAAAAGGAAAGCGATGGACGATTTCTTTGCCATTTTCATCATGACCAAACTTAATGGGAACACCATTGATTTTCTTTATTCCCTTGGAAATCCAGTTGTGCTGGAGTTCCTCAGTAGAATCAATGATTTGATTTACCAGATCAGGAGATAACACTCCACTGAAGTGAATAAACCCATTTTTATCAAAAAACTTAGTTTGTTCTTCGGTCAGCTTATCGCCGAGGGTAAATTTTGGATATTGGTTGTTACTCATTTATACAGTTTTTTACGAAATACTCATTTTGAATGTTATTGATAATCAGATTATTGAGATTCTCAAGTATTAAAATGACCGTTTTCGATAAAATTTCGATTAACGCACAAATATATAAGAAACTTTTTACTTACAAATAGTAGGACTAGATTATAAAAAAGTGATTTTTAAACAAAACTTGGTAATAGATTGTTAATCACTTTTTCAGCTTATAATATCAGGAGAAGGAAAATGTAAATTAAATGTAGTTCCTTTTCCTATTTCGCTTTCGGTTTGAATATTTATATGATGAAACTCGGCAATTGTCTTGACAATAGGTAGTCCAAGTCCATAACTCATATCTTCAGCAGGTCTGAA
The DNA here is from genome assembly GCA_031385005.1 of Bacteroidota bacterium. Lineage (GTDB taxonomy): Bacteria > Bacteroidota > Bacteroidia > AKYH767-A > 2013-40CM-41-45 > JADKIH01. The sequence goes on along the minus strand of JANNBB010000028.1, from coordinate 12,249 downwards.
TCTTTTAAATCTGTCGAAAATAAAATCGAGTTCGGATGAGGCAATACCAATACCGGTATCTTTAATAGTTACTACGAAGTGGCCATCTTTCAGCCCTCCTGATATAGAGATTTTACCATTTTCGACATTGTATTTTACCGCATTGGTCATTATGTTATAGAAGAGTGTATGCAACAAGGAAACATTGCAAGGACTGAAGACAAAATCGTCTTTCCATTCATTTTGAATGGTAATGCCTTTGGATTGCAGCCATTCTTCCAGTTCGTCCAAAACATCTTTAATAATGGCCTGAGGCGAGGCACTTTCGTTTTTAAGGAACTGGGCATTTTCAATCTTACTAATATATAATAGAGCTTTAACGACCTTGGTAAGTCGAGAAAGTGTCTTTTGCGATTCAACCATTTTTTCTGCAACTTCATGAGAAACAGTTGGGTCATTGAGCATGTTCTCAATCCTGTTTCTTAATATGGAAACTGGAGTAAGCAATTCATGAGAAACGTTCATGATGAATTCTCTTTCTATCTCAAATGTCTCCCTCGTCTTTTTCATCATATCGTTGATGCTCGTATCCAGCTGTGTAAATTCATAGGTAGTTGATTTTATTGGCTGGTAATTGAAAGCATTCGGATGCTTTACGTTTATTAATTTTTCACTCAATATTTTATTGAAGGGACGGAGCAGTAGTTTAGCGAATGCGAAATCAAGGAAAATCGAAATCAATACAACAGCAATAAGCATCCAAAGAGTAAATTTTCTGATTGTAAGATTTAATTGATCAACAGCACTGAGTCCTTCGCCGATATCTATTTTATATAATTGATTGTCGTAAATAAAAGCACGTGTTAATACCCGGTGCTTGACCTTTTCATTATCAATTTCTCGTTCTGAATTTTCAATATGATTTTTACCGTAGTCAGGTGGGAGTTTAGGTAAAGGAGAAATCGAAAGAAATTCTTCCTTGAAAATATTATAGCTGTCAAAACTACAATCCTGATCGAGGGAGATTTCATCCAAGCCGCCGATTTCTACCATTTTAAAGGTTTTTTCCAGACGGGCAACCAACCTTTTATCGATATGATTATATACTACGCGCTCAATCAGCAATGGCAATAATGCGCCAATTGCGAGGATAATCAATGCTTTTGAAATAGCATTGTATAAAGCTAATTTAACCTGTAATTTCAAATTGGAAAATTTCTGCAATATTAACTGTATAGTATGATTGCTGAATGAATCAGGCCATATTTAATCTGTACCCGATGCCTCTTACGGTTTCAATAAAATCGGAGTTGGCAAAATTCGATAGTTTTTTTCGAAGATTCTTCATGTGCACATCGATGTAATTCGATTCATAATCTTCTTCTAATACATCTCCCCAGATATGTTCCGTTAGCTGAACTCTTGTTATGACTCTGTTTTTATGAAGTGCCATATAGTGTAAAATGTCAAATTCTTTTTTAGTCAGATTGATGGCGTTTTTCTGGTGGTAAACGGTCCTGTTCTGAATATCCATCAGAAAATCATAAATCTGTATCGTATTGTTTTTTAAACCATGCTTGCGACGAAGTATGGCCTGCATACGTGCCTGAAGTTCCAATAATGAGAAGGGTTTTGCAAGGTAATCGTCTGCACCCAAATCAAGACCGGTAATTCTATCATCTATAGATCCCCTTGCAGTCAGTACAATAAATGCTGCATCTTTTCCTAACTCTTTGGCTTCTTTCAACAATTGAAATCCACTGATATCAGGCAATCCGATATCTAACAAAATAAAATCATAAGAGTTGACGAAAATTTTTTCAGAAGCACTTTTACCGGTGAAAGCTACATCACAATGAAAACCCTGCTTCGTTAAAAAGATTTCAATTTCATGGGAAAGTTGCCTTTCGTCTTCGACAATCAATACATTCATAGTACAATGTTAAGTTTTTTTAATTGAATTTTAAAACGCTAAAATAAACAGAATATTTCATGAATAATTCTTTATCCGATTTCAGTTGCTGCTTCTACAAGTATGCTACATGCTAATCTGATTTCTGCTTCGGTGATCACCAATGGAGGAGCAATTCGTAAACAATTTGCTGAAAATAAAAACCAGTCTGTCAGTAATCCCTTTTCATAACATTTATTTATCAACTGTTGATTGACGGAATCATTTTCAAATTCAATAGCTAAAAAGAGTCCTTTACCCCGCACATCTTTAAACGATGAATGAATGAGTAATTTCTTAAACAGTTTTCCTTTTTCTATAACAGAATCTGTAAATCCTGTTGCAGTTGTTAGTTGCAAAGCTTTTAGAGCGGCAGCACAGGAAACCGGGTGACCACCGGTAGTCGTTAAATGTCCTAACACCGGATCAAAAGTCAGTGTCGCCATAATTTCATTCGATGAAACGAACGCACCAATAGGCATTCCGCCTCCAAATGCTTTTCCTAAAAGCAAAATATCAGGTACAACATCAATGGAATTAAATGCAAACAACGTTCCCGTCCTTCCCATTCCTGTTTGAATTTCATCGAATACCAGTAAAACATCCTTTTCTGTACAACGTTTTCTTAATTTCTTTAGAAAGTCATCGGTAGGAAGTATTATTCCTGCCTCTGCCTGAATCGGCTCCACAAATACGGCGGCGATATTTTCATCGATATGCTTGAGCTGGTCTGCCTGATTAAAATCAAGTATGAGATGATCGGGTAGGAGTGGTCGATAAGCTTGCTTGAGCATTTCATTCCCGCAAATACTTAATGCTCCTTGTGTGCTTCCATGATAAGAATTGCGAAAGGAGATGAATCCGGTTCTGCCTGTATACCGCTTCGCTAATTTCATCGCGCCTTCAGTTGCCTCTGTTCCGGAATTAGTCAGAAAAACACTCTGCAAAGTTTCAGGTAAATACTTGCATAAATTCTCCACGAGGTCAACCTGTGATTTCACAATGTATTCTCCATAAACCATCAGATGAAGGTGGCTGTCCACCTGTTTGTGAATAGCTTCCCTTATTTCTTTGTTACCATGTCCCAGACTCGAAACAGAAATTCCGGAAATTAAATCCAGGTATTTTTTTCCTTTATTATCAGTTATAAAACATCCTTCCGCACTTTCAAATTCAATTGCCGGTGGAGTAGGACTCGTTTGAGCCAGGTGTTTAAAGAAAAGCTGACGGAGCGTTGACATATTTGGAAATAAATTCAGATAAGTTAGCATGAAGTTAAAAATTCAAATTTGCCTCTTACCGTTGCAAATTTAGCATAAAAGAATTGAAAAAGGGCTTGAGTAATTCACATAACGGTTTTAGTAAGTATTTCTGATGAGGGTTTTTACTCTTTTAAGTTTTTTGAAATTGCAAACTGAAATATTAAAAACAACCCTATCCATGAAGCAATTTTCATTTTTCATTGCAATCTTATTTTCATGCTGTCAGATTTTCGGTCAGGCATCGGTAAATATGAATCTATACAAAAAAATTCACACACCCGAATTCGCTAACCATGAAATGTATTTGCTCGTCAAAGGTGATGTAAATCAAATTCGCGATTTTGTAAAATCTTCCGGTGGTAAATACATCGGATCTGCAGGTGACATCGCTTCTGTTCGCCTTACCGTTTCAGCGATATCTCAACTCATCAATAAACCTTTTGTGAAACGTATCGGTTCGGATATCTATAATTTCAAAACCATGAACGATACCATGCGCATGCGTGCATTCGTAAACGAAGTTCATGGTGGACAATCTCCACTGACTCGTACATATAAAGGAAGAGGAGTGCTTATCGGCATGATCGATTCCGGAATCGATTTCACTCATCCCGATTTCAAAGACAGTCTGGGAAATACCCGAGTAAAATGGCTATGGGACATGAACCTTGCCGATTCGGCAAATACACCTCAACCCTATGATTATGGGCAGGAATTCTCGGGTGATCAAATCGACAGTGGCTTAGCAACTGCTCACAACGGGACAGATCAGTTCGGACATGGTACTTATACTGCTGGAATTGCTGCCGGTAACGGTAGCTCTATCGGTCGATTTGAGGGCGTCGCTCCTGAAGCAGATCTGATAGTCGTCGGATATGATTTCAATGCATCAGATACTGTTTCAAGAATGGCGCATGCTGTGGAGTATATTTTCAATAAAGCTCAGCTCTTGGGTATGCCTTGCGTAATCAATGCTTCTCTCGGCGATTATTATGGCTCACACGATGGTCTCGATTTGCAATCTCAATACATCAGTTACATGCTCGATCAACAGAGTGGAAGGGTTATCGTTCAGGCCTGCGGGGATATCGGTGTCAATTATCCATTCCACGTCGGAAGAAATTCAGTAGCCGGCGATACTGTTTTCACCTGGTGTAAATACAATGCCGGAACAGGTGCTGTCTACATTCAGATTTATGCCGATACTGCCAATTACCGAAATATTAATTATGCAATAGGTGTCGATAAAGTCACTCCTTATTTTGATTTCCGCGGACAAACAAATTTCACAGATGTATTTCCTACTGTAAATAATCTGGTTTCAAGAGACATTATGAATGGCCCTAATCGCATCGGAAATATTCAGGAATTTACATCTGTTAATGATAGCGTATACTTGCATGAGATTTATATTACTCCTGATTCAATTGATTACCACTGGCGATTTATTACAACAGGAAATGGTCGCTATGATTCCTGGACCTTCGATTGGGTTTTTCAAAACCTTCCGTCCGATACCGTATTTCCTGACATGACTCATTATTTCGCACCGGATACCATTTCTTCCATTGTAAGCGGAATAAATTGTCTCAGTAACGTTATCAGTGTTGGAAATTATACCAATGCTGACAGACACGTTGATGTAGATACTGTTTTGCAAATAACTCCTGCAGATCTGCCTCAACAAATTGCCGTAAATAGTGGTCGAGGTCCAACGCGCTCCGGAATGATAAAGCCCGATGTTTCCGGTCCCGGAAATCACATTTTATCTACCGGCGTTTTGTCTCTTATTGCCGGTTTAGTTACAACGCAACCTTATAAAGTTGCTCAAGGTGGTTATCACATTACCGGAGGAGGTACATCTGCTTCTGCGCCTGTCGTGGCAGGTATTGCCGCGCTTTATCTTGAACAAAATGCCGGAGCAGGTTGGTTGCAGGTAAAGACCGCATTGCAAAACTGCGCTTTTCAAGATACATTTATGTGGGGACCTTATCCGAATAATGCCTGGGGCTATGGTAAGGTGCATGCTTTCGAAGCTATGACGACTTGCTCACTTTATAACAGCGTAAAGAATCCAACCGTTTTCGATGCCTATTCCATTTATCCTAATCCTGCATCGTCTGAACTATTTGTAGAAGTTAAAGAATTCCGCAAAGGAAGAATGGTCATTTATGACATCGAAGGTCGAAAATTGAGGGATGCTGATTTTAGCGGAATGAAGTTCAGTATTCCAATTTCCGGACTCGCTGAAGGAACTTATCTGCTCGAATTGAAGTCAGAGAATTCCACACCGGTTACCAGTAAATTCGTTGTATCCAGATAAATTGTTTCGGAATCTATAATCGGCAGATGATTATAGATTCCGAAATTTTGATCCTCAAATAGAATTTCTTCAAACGGTTAGAAAGTACTTCCGGTTTATTGTTTAATTAAAAGTTGGGAATTGCATGCATGTCAGGAAATATCCCAATCTTTGTATTCTCAAAGTTCATTCGCCGAGAATCATTCTTAATCCTGTATCCCTCTTCCATTGACACACTTCGCCGAAAATAGCATCCCCCTTCGTTACAACGATTCGCAGAAAGAAGCCATTCGTAAGATACTTTCTGTTCCTTCACAAATTGTTATCACGACGCATTATCGTCCGGATGGCGATGCTATGGGGTCTTCTTTAGGTCTGTACAATTATCTGAAGAAGAAAGGACATCGAGTAAACGTTATCGTTCCCAGTGAATATCCTGATTTTCTTTCCTGGTTGCCCGGTAGTGCTGATGTGTTGAATTATGAAACTTCCAAAGAAGCCGGAGATATATTAATCGGTAATGCGGAAATTATTTTCTGTTTGGATTTTAATTGGCTGAACAGAATCGAACAAATGGAAGGAGCCGTTCGGGCAAGTAAGGCGAAGAGAATACTTATCGATCATCACCTCGATCCTGAAGATGCATTTGATATTTCTGTTTCCTATCAGGATGTTTCTTCTACCTGCGAATTGATCTTTGATTTTATTCTGGCAATGGATGATGTGAAGTCTATTGACAAAGAAATAGCCGAGTGCATTTATTGTGGCATCATGACGGATACGAATTCATTCAGGTATTCATCGATGAAGGCGCGAACACATCGCATTGTTGCCGGATTAATTGAAGCCGGTGCCGAAAATCACCTTATTCATGAATTGGTTTATGATAATTCCAGCGAAAGTCGTTTGCGTTTATTGGGACATTCTTTGCTCAATAAACTCGTCGTATTAAGAGAATACAATACCGCATATATTTCATTGTCGGAAGCGGAGTTAATTAAATTTGATTTCAAGAGCGGTGACACGGAAGGATTTGTAAATGCAGCGCTTGGAATTACAGGAATCCGCCTCGCTTTGTTTTTCTCCGAGAAAGATGGAATGGTAAAAATTTCATTTCGCAGTAAGAAGGACTTTTCCGTGAAGGAGCTTTCTTCCAAATATTTTAGCGGCGGCGGACATAAAAATGCTTCAGGAGGTTCTTCCAAAGATACGCTCGAAAATACGATTAAGAAATTTGTAGAAATACTTCCATTATATAAGACACAACTTTCTGATTAAGTTAAAAGATGATTTGCATGGGTTTTATTAAATGTGCATTCGAATGTAAAATGGGACAAGTAATCCGGAAAATAAGAAATCAAGTGAAACAGTTTTTTTTTCTGCTTGAAAATTTCAAAAAAATTTCCCGGTCTGTGTTTTCTATTTTATTGGTTTTTTTCGTTTCGTCTTGTAAAGATAATCCCAAAGAAAGAATTCAAGATCCCGTACTCATCAATGAGCAACTTACTCAAATGAACCGAAGGCATGTGGGAGAAGAATCAAAAATTATTGAAGAATTTATAACCCGGCATGGCTATAAAATGAAAAGTACCGGTACCGGACTTCGTTATGAGATTTACCAGCAGGGTAAGGGTGAATATCCGGTTATGCACAGTGAGGTAGAAATAAACTATAAAATATTTCTGCTCGATGGCAGCCCATGTTATTCGTCAGACAGTACAGGTTCAGTAAAAATGGTAATTGGAACCAATGAGCAGTTAAGAGGATTGATAGAAGCGCTTATGCTAATGGTACCGGGCGACAAAGCCCGATTGGTATTACCGGCTCACCTGGGTTTTGGAACATCAGGTGATGGAGACAAAATTCCACCGGCAAGTGCATTGTTTTTAGATGTAGAACTTATTAATGTAATAAAATGAAAAAAGTTGGATTGTTATTGATTGCAATTCTGTCACTGACGATTGCCTGTAAAAAAGGAAAAGAGATGAAAACGGAAAGTGGATCCCGTTACATATTGTTTACGGATTCAAAAGGCGAAAAAGCGCAACTGGGTGATTACATCACAATGATCATGCTTTACAAGAACAGCGAAGATTCAATTTTGTTTGATTCGAGAAAAACAGAGAGCCCGATTCGATTTCGTTTGGAGAAAATTCCTTTCAAAGGCAGCTATGAAGATGGACTAACATACTTAGCAGAGAATGACAGTGCGCGATTTTTTGTTTCCGCCGATTCACTTTATAAATACTTGTATTCTTCGAGGGGAGCAGAAGTAATTGATCAGGAAAAAACAGGATTGAAATCAGGAACTTTATTAACGTTTGATATAAAGGTTTTGAATATTCAAACTGATGCGGAAGCGGAAGAGGAAATGATGCTGGAGATGAGTAAAAAAGAAAATGAAGAAAAAACATTGATTGCAGCTTACGTTGCAAAAAATAAAATCACTGTTTCTCCTGATGTTTCAGGTTATTATCTGATCATTAAAAATAAAGGAAATGGCGAGGCAGTGGACAGTGGTAGAGTAGTGGAAGTAGAATACGAAGGCCGTTTTCTTAACGATTCCATTTTCGATGGCACAAAGAAATCCGGAAAATCCTATAAATTTATTTCCGGATCCCACCATGTCATACAAGGATGGGAACTAGCTATGAAAAACCTTCATGCCGGCGATAAGTTTACTTTGTTGGTTCCTTCGAAATTGGCATATGGTGAAGAAGGAATTCATGATCCGCAAACAGGATCATTTATCGTTCCGCCATATTCACCACTTGTTTTTGATATCGAAATAATTTCTGTGGAAGATGTACCGGCGGTGAGTAATAAATAGTCAAAAACTATAATTCCTTTTCTGCACGACAAAACGGTACATGGCTGTCTTTTTCGAACAGGTTAAAAATAGATTTTATATCTTAGCCTTAACAAAAAACATAAATGAAAAAACATAAATTTTTATTCATTTTTATATGCACGATTAATTCTGCTTTTGGTCAGTTTTATGATGCAGGTTGGGCACTAGGATATTCAGGTCTAACTCCCGGCCAAATAAACACAAGAGCGAATATTAATTTCTCCGGGCCCATACCAATTGTAGACACTGTTCAAAGAGAAATGCAATTAGGACAACCTAATTCAAGCATTGCTGATTCAACAGGCGCTCTTGTTATGATTAGTAATGGCTGTTCTATTTTAAATGTTAATGGGGATACAATGGTAAATGGCGATAGTTTGAATCCGGGTCAATGCACAACGGATTATTGCCAAATCGGGGGCATTATTGTGCAAGGTCAATTGATTGTTCCTGATCCTGTTCAAAATAATAAATTTTGGCTATTTCATAAAACGTGTAACTATGCTACAAATGGCTATCCTGTTAGATTGTATTATAGTACTATTGACTTATCATTAGACAGTGGAAGAGGAGAAGTAACGACAAAAAATCAAATAGCCGTTTCCGACACGCTGGATGTTGGATATTTATCCGCTACCAAACATGCTAATGGCATATTTTGGTGGATTGTTGTCCATAAAGCATTCTCCACAACCTTTATTTCCTTTCTGTTAACCGATACCGGATTGGTGGGACCGATGTACCAGGATGCCGGTATTCTTCTTCCGAATCCCGACCATGGCACTTCTACATTTTCACCTGATGGGGAAACTTTTGCTTCAGCTTATTACAACAGAGATATTTCTTTGTTCCATTTTGATCGATGTACAGGTACAATCACCTATGACCAAATAATTGACATTCCGGATACCGTATACATTACAAATATAGAATTTTCAGAGTCCGGAAGATATTTGTATGCATCAATTAGATGGAAAATTTATCAATATGACTTGCAGAGCACCAATATCCCGGCAAGTAAAATTGTAGTTGCCAACTTTGATGGATATCAATTCAATCCAGGTTGGCCAACATATTTTTTATATCCCAAACGCGCTGCAAATGGTAAAATTTACATTAATTCATGGAGCGGAGGAAATGTATTACATGTTATTAATTATCCCGATAGTGCGGGTTTAGCTTGCCAGGTGATTCAGCATCAAATTATTCTGCCATGCTACGTTGATAATATTCCTAATTACCCAAATTACAGATTGGGCGCTCTTCAAACTGAGTGCGATAGTATTGTTAATTTATCTGATGATGAAATATTGGCGCGTTCAATCGTTATTTATCCAAATCCTTTTAACAGTAGCTTTACTATTCAGTCAAATTCAAAAACAGAAAAGCTATTGGAGGTAAGCGTGTTTACACCACAAGGAGTTTTAATCAATGTTATTAGTGATGCGAAAATGATTTATTTGAATGAACCTCCGGGAATTTATTTTGTAAAAATATTGTTTGAATCCGGAAAGAGCATTACCAAGAAAGTGATTAAATATTAAACTGATGAAAAAACACCAATTAATTACATTTTCATTTTGTCTTTTTCTGATTTTTATTACACAAAAATCAAATGGACAATGGCTTTCAACCGGAGGGCCTGAAGGTGGAGTAATCCGATATACAGCAGTTCATAACGATACATTATATGCAACAACGCCTCACAATGGAATTTTTATGTCTCCTGATAAAGGAAACTCGTGGTATCCACGAAACAATGGGCTTATTGATACAATAATAAATTGTATCGGTTTTTTTGCAAATGATATCATTGCTGGAACACAAGGAAAAGGAGTTTTAATTTCTCATGATAAAGGATTCACCTGGAATCAATCTAATAATGGCTTAGGAAATTTATACGTTAACGCTATCTTTGTTTTAGGGAATTCAATATTTATAGGAACACGTACCGGCGTTTTTGTTTCAACCAACAACGGAAATAATTGGTCCTTGTGCAATGGGACTTCGAATTTACATATTTTTTCATTCGCATATTTAAACTCGAATATTTATGTTGGAACTCGAGGCGATGGGGTATATGTTTCAAGCAACGGAGGTACAACATGGTCGAATTCATCGGTTGGAATTGAGTATGAATTTGTTTATGCGATTTTAGTTTCCGGAAATAATTTATTCGCTGGAGGTCAATCTGGGGTATATATTTCTACTAATAGTGGGATGACATGGAGCCTTGTCAGTAATGGAATAGGGCCCAATGATTTTGTTTTTTCTTTAGGACAAATTGATTCAACAATTTACGCAGGAACAGGTGTTGGAGTTTATAAAACAACAACCAATGGAGCTGTTTGGAATTTAGCGAACAATGGATTAAGAGCATGGCCGATAAATTCGATTAGTCGTATAGACTCAACATTAATTGCAGGAACATTTTGGGGTGTTTCCAAATTAGACCCAAATAATTCTTCCTGGATTGATTGTAATCACGGATTAGTTGGAACAGAGGCTGTGGAACTAATTATGATTGGCGACACTTTATATGCTTCATTAATGTCAGGAATTTCAGCTTCAATTGATTCAGGTCAAACATGGTTTCCAAGAGACTCAGGGTTTTCATATGGAAGTACTTTTAACATAATTTCTTTCGCAGGAAATTTATATGCTACAAAACAAGACGACCTTTATAAGTCAACTGATAACGGTTCAACATGGATGAATTTAAATGTTTCTTTTTTTAATACTATCTTATCTGTTGTTTCTTATAACGGCACCTTGATGGTCGGAACTACCAACGAAGTTTACTCATCATCTGATACCGGAAATACATGGACCAATTTAAGTAATGGAATAACTTCAGCAGGGCAAATTAGATGGCTTAAGGTTAGAGATAATGATTTGTATGCATGTACCGAAAATGGGTTATTCAAATTAATGGGAAATAATTGGAATATTATTACAAATGGTTTGCCGGCTTCATATGCAAGTAATATTATTGCATTGAACAATTTACTATTTGCTTCCTTTTATTTGGATGGGATATTTGTCTCCAATGACAATGGAATGACTTGGAGTGCGATAAATAATGGTTTGAACAATTTAGGTGTTAGCGATGTATACTCTAAGGATTCGATCTTGTATATTGTAGCAACGGACGGCATTTTTAGTTCAATTGATTACGGAGCAAATTGGTATAGTATTTCTAATTCTTTTCCTTGTGAAATTGCTTCTTCTATAATATCAATTGGGGAAAGGTTACTAGTTAGTACTGGGGCGGGAGTATGGAAGAACGACAATATTATTAATTCTATTGAAAATTTGCCCCGTCAACTAGAATCAGATATTTTGCTTTACCCAAATCCATTCAATGATTATTTAAATGTCAGAATCCATGACACGTATAAAAATAGCATGATCCTTGTAAAAAATGTTATCGGACAAACTGTTTTTTCGTCCCATTTCAACAGTGGTATTCATTTAATTGATCTCAGTAATCTTCCTGCAGGAATTTATAATGTTCTTTTTGTGGCCCCGGAAATGAATGCCAGTAAGATAATTTATAAAATAAATTAAGCGAGTATCACACTTTGTATATTGTAAAAACCAGCGATGTAAATATTTATTTTTGCTGTTGAAATTGAACTTTGTTAATGTTATAATATTCAAAATCAAGTTTATAGTTTTAAAGTAAATAAATTTTAACATGAAATTTATAAGTATATATTTTATTATTGTTGTAATCTTTTTAGGGAATATATCGGCTCTTGGGTACATGGCCGACTTTTTTGAACAGGTTAAAAATAGATTTTATATCTTAACCCTAACAAAAAACGTCAATGAAAAAAACAAGATTTACAGAAGAACAGATTATTTCAATTCTTAAAGAACAGGAACAAGGATTGAAAGT
>JANNBB010000022.1:0-36442 GCA_031385005.1 Bacteroidota bacterium | reverse complement strand
TTGAATTAATTCTTCTTTTTGCTCACGAGTTCGCCAGCCTTTTTGTACTTTGTTTTCATTTTCCATAACGATTGTATTTATCGCTACGAAATAACATCATGAAAAAGAATTGCGCAATATGTACTTGGTCGGATGCTTACCTTGCTCACCGGGTAATACGTTCTGAATAATAAAATATTCCATGGCAGGATTTGGAAAAATCTTTATAGTATTTAAAACTTCTTCGTTAGTAATTATTTTTTTTCTTTTGTAACTATTAAAATCACAAAATTGCGGATACGATGATGGTATTAAATAAGGACAAGGGGTACACCAAAACAAGGGCTCTTGGTTTGGACTAGTAGGCACTATTAGTTTTGGTGCAGGAGTAGAAACTAATAAAGAATGTGCAGTCCACCATAAATTACCAATTGGATTTGGAGAACAACTCGATTGATTAATCGTATGTAAATACCAATGAAGAATACCTCCTGAACCATCCGGACATCCAACACTTGTTGGTTCATTATTTATTCCGGTAACTCCTATAGTAAGCACCCTTACAGGACCAAGTAGATTTGTATGATAAATTGCTGTTAAATCAACATCACAATTACATCCATTGTATCCGTAATTTAATAAGTTGCAATCGAACAATGAATTTCTGTTAAAAGTCGGAGTTGGTGGCATCCCCAAATCTGCAGACAACCTGATTAATTTTGAAGTGAAATTTGTTGTAATATTACAGTTCTCCATCCTTACTCTTGTTGCCAATCCAAAATTAATTAAATAGTCAGCACCACCTGATAAACATTGTGGCTGAGGTACATTTTCTTCTAACCCTTGGCTCAAAGAACTTAATGGAATTAATGGATCGGGGTCGTCATATTCTTCAGCAAAATTACAATCTAAAAATTTAATATTATCGTTATTGGATATGTTTTGAGAACTGCTGCTAACACGTGCGTCATATGCTCTCAAGACTGATCCAAAAAAATCACAATCTTTAAATTCGAAATTTCTTGAATTAGGCCATAGTACATCTCCCGTTGAACAGCCTATAAAAGTACAATTTTTGAATCTGTAATCATAACTCCATAACTCTGTTCCATGATCATCAGCATCACAAATTAAACCATGCAAATGGTTATATTTAATAATGCAATTTTGAAAAAGTCCATGAGCATTTGCCGTTCGGCTATGTCCAAATTCAATATCTATTCCAGCACCAGGTTGTTCAGTAATTCTACTCTGCCCGGTATAATTGAATTGCGAGTTAAACACTGTCAATCCTGAACCACCCTGCCATGATAATCCGTTTCTTCCATTGTATTCTATAATCGTATTTGAAATTACCCCTAAACTGTGATTGGGGTATGGTGGGTAAATAACATTGTTCGGAAAACAATAGTCGTCAAGAATCCAAATACCATCGTGTCCAAAGTGATGTATGTTCAAGTTGTCCAAGTTTATATTATAGCAAGCATTTAAATATATACCATCGTAATCAAATTGAATTCCATCTGAAATTCCTCCACCAATTATCGCTTCTTCAATATTCCCATTTAATTCGAGCTGCGATACATTAATATTATGGCATGAGCTAAATCGAATCATATTACCGACATATGCTACTTTGGGATAGTAGGGATAACCAATAATATTGCATGGTGTACCTGGACAAGTTAAATATCTTGTTAATGGGAAAGTTGGATTGTTATTGAATGCACCATATTTCATACAACTTTTATACTTTAACACAGGTTTTTCACCTGCAGGGCCAAGTATGCCTAATATGGACATATTACTTATCTGACTAAAACACAAAACACTTTGACCTTTCAAAAACCATCCCATATTAGGTTCTTGCCTTCCAACCAAGTAAATTCCAAATGGAATATTTAACACCTTTGTTACGTATGATGGTAAATTATTAAAAAAATAACTTGCCGCTTCAAATGCACATTGATCATCAGCTATACCATTCCCTACAGCTCCAAAGTCAGTAATAATATTACGAATAACAGTAGCAGTGCATGGATAATTACAATTAGGAAATGGAAAAGGTCCACAAGGTGACAAATTTGAATTGTCACAATTTCGATCGCAAATATTGTTTGTAGGTGGGATTTTTCTAAATGTGGATTGAACACATCCGTTTTGGTCAGTCACTCTTAGCCAATAGTCACCTATAGCCATTCCCATTATATTGCTTGATTCTGAACCAGTGCTCCATTTATAAGTATAAGGTGCTTTTCCACCATATACAATTGCTTGAGCAGAACCGTTTAATGCTGAATCGTTTGATGGTCCAAATAATTCAATATACGCCTTCAACTCCTCCGGACTTTCGATTTTCAATTTCGCTCTTTGTCTGCAGCCATTAGCATCTATTACGGTAATTTTATAATTATCCGGCGGCAACCCGTTAGCAATATTGTTTGACCCGCCTTGCGGATACCAAATATATTTATAAGGTGCAGTGCCACTAATAACAGTTACCATTGCCGATCCTCCGCTATCAGGAAAACAAATTGCATTTGAAAGTACAGTTCCAGTTACTGTCAAAGAATTGTTATCCAAAACCTCAAATGAATGTGATGCTTTACAACCAAAACTATCTGTTACTGTAACGTTACCTTCTCCCGAATTCAAATTACTTATCTGGCGATTATTAATAGCGGAAATCGACCAGGCGTAATTGTATGGAGAACTACCCCCATTTACTACAGCAGTTGCGACTCCTTGTGCAGCTCCACAATTGGTGTGTACAACTGAAACTGAAACTTTAAATGTATCCGGCTGCAAAATAGTAATGGTATCAACGGTAATACAACCAACATCGTCTGTAATCTTAACTGAATAATTTCCGGCTCTTGCATTTAAAAGCACACTTGTATCACTTTCCTGTCCGCTCCACTGAAATGCATAAGGAGGGCTTCCTCCTGTTACATTAAGTTCTGCTCTTCCACCACCTGTATTTCCGCCGCCGAAACAGGTTGCATGAGAAATGTTTTTGGAAATAATTACCGGACCGTCCTTATCTTCCAACATGGCAGTCGCTAAAACCGGACATCCATTTGTATCTCGAACTAATACTGAATAGTCTCCTGCTTGCAAAATTTTTATTCTACCCTCTTTTGACCCATTATGCATCCAATAATAATTTTTATTACCTGTGCCCCCTGAAGTGAGTATCTCAATTTCACCGGTAGATTGATGGCAGGATGACGGTATGGTAATAAATGAAACTGTTAACTTATCCGGTTCATGTATAGTTATACTTTTTTGCAATGTGCAACCTATCGCGTCTTTTATTGTGCAAGTATAAGTACCGCTAAGGAGTAAGGATGGTGTTGAGGGTTGACTGCCCATGTTTTCAGACCAGCTGTAGGAATAAGGTGCCCCCCCCCCCCCCTGAAACAACTACAGTGGCCATACCGTCGGCATTGCCGTTACAGGTGATGTCTTGAGCTGTAATTGTAGCGCTTAGTGTTGAGCAATTCTGTGAGTAAAGAGGAAAATAAATAAATAATAAAAACGATGTCAATACTAGTAGTTTAGTTGATTTCATAGTGCTTAAATTTAAAAAGTTAATAATAATTTTAAATTAGTGAGGTTCAAAAACTGATGAATAATTAAAGAATGAAATAAAATGATGCAAATTCAATAATGTCCTCATAAATTGATTGCATAATAAAGTAAAGCATTATTTTTAAAGACCACAAGTAATAATTTAACAATCGTCGTATTATTTGGCGCAGAAAGAAAATGAATAGGTGAATGAATGATAGTTCTATGAATTTAGCGCATTTAAAATCAAAAGAATATTGCAGGTTGAAAATTAACCCAAATATATTTTTATTCCTTTTGAAGATTTACAGTTGAATTACGGTATAATTGCATTCATTAAAAAATTCGAATTGAAATTTAATTTCGGAAACTCAATATTGAAGACTTGAATTATTCACCCATGTCAACCGGAATCATTTTCGCACTATTAACCGCTCTTTCCTGGGCCATTTGCATCTTCCCCTTTACTCAGGCGGCACGCAGATTAGGAAGCAATGCATTGAATCATTTCAGGTTATTGCTGGCTTGCATTTTAATCGGATTGATTTGTTTGATTTTCGGTTCCGATTCATTTCTGAAAATTTTTTCTTTCGAATACCAAACTGCCTGGCTTTGGCTCGGACTATCAGGCATCTTAGGACTTACTCTCGGCGATTATTTTGCATTCTCCATGTATAAAGTTTTAGGTGCCAGACGAGGAAGTGTACTTACTACTTTTGCTCCAGCGGCTGCACTTGTTCTCGGAGCCACATTAATTGATGAACATATTTCTTTCATCGGAATTATTGGAATCATCATTACCATTCTGGGAGTAAATTTTGTGAGTCTGGGTAAAAGTGAAAGAGACAGCATTCCCGATCATGGTCACGGTTCTGTTTCATTTGGAATTATCAGCGGAGTGCTTTCCGCTTTGTGTCAGGGGGCCGGACTCGTTCTTGCAAAAAAAGGAATGCTTGCCCAATCAACCGGAATTCAAATCGCTCCTTTCGATGCAACTTTTATGCGGCTCTCTACTGCTTTCATTTCACTTTTCATCTTTACTGTGATTACCGGAAAACTCAAAGAAGTAATACAACCCTTGATATCCAATAAAAACGGTGGAATCAAATATGCCATCGGCGGAACTATCTTCGGTCCTACTTTAGGTGTTAGTCTGGCACTTTTTACCGTTTCACGAATAGACCCTTCTGTTGCTCAAACAATCTTCTCACTCGTTCCCGCATTCGCTTTGTTCCTTTCGATGATCTTCTTAAAAGACTCTATCACGCTGAAGTCATTCATCGGATTGGTAATTGCTATTTTAGGTGTTGTTATTCTGATTTGGAGAGACAGCATTCTCCGGTACCTTTAAAGAAAAAATTATTTACCGGATCCGATCAAAAAGGCCTCCACAGCGAGTTTGTAGGAATTCAAACCAAATCCCGAAATGCTTCCTTTGCATTTACCGGCGATGAGTGAAATATGCCTGTACTCTTCTCTCGCAAAGATGTTGGAAATATGCACTTCAATCACGGGAGTTTTAACGGAGGCAATGGCATCGGCAATTGCTACAGAAGTATGCGTATATCCCCCGGCATTCAAAATAATTCCGTCAGATTTAAAACCAAATTCCTGAATGTTGTTAATGATTTCTCCTTCTATGTTGCTTTGAAAATAGGTGATTGTAACCGACTTAAATGAAGCCCTTAATTCTTCCAAAAAACTTTCAAATGTTTGTTCACCGTAAATTCCGGTTTCTCTTTTTCCTAAAAGATTCAGGTTGGGGCCATTTATGATATGTAGGTTCATTTGAAGGAATTTGACCGGCAAATTACTTACATTTTTTTCATGTTTTGTTGTGAATAAGTTTTTTCATTTTAGCGTTAAATGAGGCGGGTTTTAGCCATTTTTAAAGATTGTAATTAAACACATAATTGAAGATTCATATAGCCGGATTTAAGTCTTATCTTAAACTGGAACGCTCCCTTTCTGAAAACTCGGTTCAGGCCTATCTGCATGATATTGCCTTACTTGACCGTTTCTTTCATTTCAAAAAGCTGAATGTTGGTCCGGCAAACATACACCTGAACCATTTACAGGAATTCCTGAAATGGATCAATGAATTGGGCTTAAGTGGGCGCAGTCAGGCCCGGATTATCTCCGGCTTAAAAGGTTTTTTCAAATATCTGCTGATAGAAAATCTGATTACCAACGATCCATCTCAATTACTGGAATCGCCCCGGCTGGGAAGAAAACTACCCGACACACTCAGCGTGGAAGATATTAATAACCTGGTAGGCGCCATAGACCTGAGCAAGCCGGAAGGAATCAGAAATAAAGCCATGCTCGAAACACTTTATAGCAGTGGACTGCGAGTAAGTGAACTCATCTCTTTAAAGATTTCTAACATTCACATGGAAATCGGATTTCTAAAAGTGATTGGTAAAGGTGATAAAGAAAGACTCGTTCCAATCGGCAGCGTTGCTATCAAACATATTCGTATTTACCTCACTGAAGTGCGCAACCATATTCCTGTACAAAAAGGTTGCGAAGACTTTGTTTTCCTGAACCAACGTGGCCGACCGCTTTCGAGAGTAATGGTTTTCATGTTTATTAAACAACTTGCCGAAAGAATCGGTTTACACAAGCAAATTAGTCCGCATACATTTCGTCATTCATTTGCAACACACCTGATCGAAGGAGGTGCCGACCTCCGCGCTGTACAGGAAATGCTGGGACATGAATCCATTACTACAACAGAAATTTATACCCACCTCGACAGAGACTTCCTTCGAGCATCTATTATTAAACACCATCCACGGGCATGAAAAAGAATAAAAACTTTTTTAGCAGGGATGTCCTTTTTCCAAAAGGAAGAATGTATTCGAACATTCTCACCTTATTTCTATCCGTATTTATTATTTACATCTTTTCCATGTCAGCACAAGTAATTGAAAAAAAGATGTCTAAAAACCAAGGTGACACAATTGAATTTTCCGGTTATCATTGGGTAACAAAAGAGTCGTTTGGAAAACATACCGGTCCGGGTAGAAATTATTTTTCAGGCACGAAAGAAAATGTCTGGGTCGATAGTTTGGGCAAACTACACCTCCGCCTGACATTCAGAAACGATAAGTGGTATTGTCCCGAAGTACGATTGATAGACGGCTTGGGTTATGGCCGGTATTATTTTCACATGGATCCATTGCCACAACAATTGGATAAAGACATTGTAATCGGACTTTTTGTTTATGACCTGGAAGACTCTAGTAATTTTCACAAAGAGATTGATATCGAATTTTCAAAATGGGGAAATGATACATTGATGAATTCACAATACGTTGTTCAACCGAAGGAAGAAGAAGCATTTCGTTTTAACACAGACTTCAATCAACCTACGAAACACATGATAGAATTACGAAAGCAAAAAATTGCTTTCAAATCAATTTATACGGCATTGAACAAAGATGATATTCCTTTAGAAATAACAAGACATAAATTAAAACCGGATTATCATTACAACACCAGTGACGAAAGAGCCATCATTAATGTATGGTTATACAGGACATCAGAGCCGGCAAACCTTAAAGAATTTGAAGTGGTGATTTCTAAATTTGAATTCAAAAAATTCAGATGGATAGAAAATGTTTTCGGTAGAAATACGAATAAAGTTCGGCCTTGATTCGCTAATTCGCTAATTCGTTAATTGGTAAATTAGCTAATTAGATAATTCGTTTATTAGCTAATTAACGAATCATCGAACCAACGAATTAACAAATAAACAAATTAGCTAATCAACGAATTAACGAATTAGCGAATTAAATACACATGGAGAACTTAGAATTTAACAAGAACGAAGATGCAATGCGTCAATTGGTTGATCAACTAAAAAATAAGTTGACGAAAATTGCTGAAGGTGGTGGGGCAAAGAGTGCTGCCCGTCAGAAAGAGCAAGGAAAATTACTTGCCAGAGAGCGTATTGAATACCTGATTGATAAGGGAAGTGATTTTCTGGAAATCGGTGCGTTGGCTGCATCAGACATGTATGAAGAATATGGTGGTTGTCCTGCTGCAGGAGTAGTTGCCGGAATCGGTTATGTAAGCAAGCGCCAGTGTATAATTGTTGCTAATGATGCAACAGTAAAAGCCGGTGCATGGTTTCCCATGAGCGGAAAGAAAAATCTGAGGATGCAGGAAATATCCATGGAAAATCATTTGCCGATCATTTACCTCGTTGACAGTGCAGGTGTATTTCTTCCGATGCAGGATGAGATTTTTCCGGATAAAGAACACTTCGGTCGCATTTTCAGGAACAATGCAATCATGTCTTCCATGGGAATAATTCAGGTAGCAGCTATCATGGGAAGTTGCGTTGCAGGCGGCGCCTACCTCCCTATTATGAGCGACGAAGCCATGATAGTCGATAAAACAGGAACGATTTTTTTAGCGGGTTCTTATCTGGTTAAAGCAGCCATCGGAGAAGAAATTGAGAATGAAGAATTGGGTGGAGCGACAACACAATGCGAGATATCCGGTGTAACCGACAATAAATTTCCGAATGATAAAGCAGCTTTGGATCACATAAAAAATATTTTCAGCAAGCTGGGTACTTTTCCGACGGCAGGATTCAGTAGGGAAAAACCTGCTGCTCCTTTAAAAAACCCGAAAGATCTCTATGGCATCGTTCCGACAGATTCCGGCAAGCAATACGACATGCATGAAGTCATCTATCGGCTTATCGATAACAGTGAATTTGATGAATATAAAGATGCATATGGACAAAGCATCGTTTGCGGATTGGCAAGAATTGATGGATGGGCTGTCGGTATTGTCGCTAATCAACGCAAAGTCGTCAAAAGTAAAAAAGGCGAAATGCAATTTGGCGGTGTGATCTACTCCGATTCGGCTGATAAAGCTGCACGATTTATTATGAATTGCAACCAGAGAAAAATCCCGCTGGTATTTTTACAAGATGTCACCGGTTTTATGGTTGGATCACGCAGCGAACAAGGAGGCATCATTAAAGACGGTGCGAAGTTGGTGAATGCCATGGCCAATTCAGTTGTACCCAAATTCACCGTAATTATTGGAAACAGCTATGGAGCCGGAAATTATGCCATGTGCGGAAAAGCTTACGATCCGCGTTTAATCGTTGGCTGGCCGACTGCAAAAATTGCGGTAATGGGTGGCTCACAGGCGGCTAAAACCTTGCTTCAGATACAGGTAAGCGGACTCAAAGCAAAAGGAAAAGAAATCACCAAAGAAGATGAAAGCGAATTGCTTAAGAAGATAACCGATCGGTACAATGCACAGACATCTCCTTATTATGCTGCATCACGACTTTGGGTTGATGCCATAATAGACCCTATGGAGACCCGAAAATGGATTGCGAAGGGAATTGAAGCGGCTAATCAGGCGCCCATTCAAAAAACATATAATGTTGGCATCATTCAAACATAATTTCCGGTTTAAATAACGGATTGCTTAAATTAGCCGGGAAAAATAGGATCAAGTTATCATTCATTTTTTTTCAACCAATACTTAATTAAAACACACATGTCACTCATTCAAAAAATAGATAAGGTGAAAGAGTTTCACCGGGTTTTCAAACTCGAATATCATGAGAGTCCAACTGCTCATGTCGATCCGAAAATTGTAGACTTGCGTCACCGGTTGATGGCGGAAGAAAATGAAGAGTACTTAGAAGCATGCAGGAATAATGACCTGACGCAAATTGCAGATGCATTAGGCGATAAGATGTACATACTCTTCGGAACAATCATAGCACATGGCTTGCAACATAAAATCGAAGAAGTATTCGACGAAATTCACCGCAGCAATATGAGCAAACTCGATGATCAGGGAAATCCTATTTATAGAGAGGATGGAAAAATAATGAAGAGTAAAAATTATTTTCTCCCTCAAATTGAAGAGATTCTTGAAAGGGAAAATCAAAATAGTTAAGAAGATAGAGTAACGATTAACACTATTTCAATACCAATTTAAAATGATCAAAATTACCTTCCCGGACGGAAAGAACAGGGAATATTCAGAGGGAACAACAGCGATGGAAATCGCAAAAAGCATCAGTGAAGGACTAGCCAGAAATGTCCTTGCTGCAAAAGTAAACGGAGAAGTATGGGACTCAAGCAGACCCATTCAAACAGACAGTACGCTTCAATTACTCACATGGGATGATAGCGAAGGCAAATCAACGATGTGGCATTCCTCCGCACACTTAATGGCTGAAGCATTGGAAGAACTATATCCCGGAGTAAAATTCGGTATTGGTCCGCCCGTCGATCACGGCTTTTATTACGATATTGATTTAGGCGGACAATCAATTTCTCCCGAAGACTTTAAAAAAATCGAGGATAAAATGCTTGAGCTTGCCCGTAAAGCCAACAAATACATCAGGCAGGAAATTGGCAAAGAAAAAGCCATTCAGTTTTTTACTGAAAAGGGAGATGAATACAAACTGGATTTATTGAAGGATCTGGAAGATGGGAAAATCACCTTTTATACTCAGGGGAATTTTACGGATCTCTGTCGTGGTCCGCATATTCCTGATACCGGTTTCATCAAAGCTGCCAAGCTGATGAACATTGCAGGAGCTTACTGGCGAGGCGACGAAAACAACAAACAGCTAACACGAATTTATGGAATTACTTTCCCGAAGAAAAGTCAGTTAGATGAATATCTAACCATGCTTGAAGAAGCAAAGAAAAGAGATCACCGAAAAATTGGAAAAGAGATGGAAATTTTCACCTTCGATGATGACGTAGGTCCCGGACTTCCGTTGTGGCTTCCAAACGGTGCGGCTATGATAGAGCAGTTAGAGAAACTGGCAAAGAAAACCGAACAGGATGCAGGTTATAAGCGCGTACGTACTCCGCATATTGCGAAAGAGTCGATGTATAGAACGAGCGGACACTTGCCTTACTATGAAGATAGCATGTATCCGCCGATGATATTGGAAGGCGAGAAATATTACCTGAAGGCGATGAATTGCCCGCATCATCACAAGATATTTAAAGAGTTGAATCCATCGTATCGTGATCTTCCCATTCGTCTTGCTGAATACGGCACATGCTATCGTTACGAGCAATCCGGTGAGTTATTCGGATTGATGCGTGTACGTTCACTTCAGATGAATGATGCTCACATTTATTGCACGCGTGAGCAATTTGCTGACGAGTTCCGGGCAGTAAACGAAATGTATCTGAAGTATTTTAAAATCTTCAACATTGAAAAATATGTGATGCGCTTTTCAACGCATGAGCCAAAGAAATTAGGGAAAAAGTATGTAGATAATCCGGAACTCTGGAAAGAGACAGAGGACATGGTTAGACAAGTTCTGATAGATTCAAAGATCCCTTATATTGAAGTTTCCGATGAGGCCGCTTTTTATGGGCCGAAAATAGACGTTCAGGTTTGGAGTGCAATTGGGAAGGAATTTACGCTGGCTACAAATCAGGTCGATTTTGCGGTTCCTGCCCGTTTTGGACTCACCTACAGAAGCCCGAAAAACGAAATGGAAACGCCAATTTGCATTCACAGAGCTCCATTGGGGACGCATGAGCGCTTTATTGGATTCCTGATTGAGCATTTTGCCGGAAATTTCCCTACATGGCTGGCTCCCATTCAATTAAATATCCTTCCAATAAGCGAAAAGTACAACGACTACGCTAAAAAACTTTCACAATTATTAATTAATTCCGATATTCGCGGCCTTGTTGATAGCAGGGACGAAAAAATAGGTAAGAAAATACGAGACGCGGAATTGAAAAAAATTCCTTTCATGCTGATTATCGGCGAAAAGGAATTCAATGAAAACAAGGTTTCTGTGCGTAAACACGGAAGCGGCGATCTTGGAAGTTTTACTTTACCGGAGTTTATTCAACTAATTAATAACGAGATTAATGCTGGTCTCGGAATTAATCCAATTTCAGCATAACAAATAAGGAGGTTCATATAGCAGCGCCAAATCAAAACAATCAACGTCCCGCACCTTTTAGCAGGCCACAACGCAAACCATACGTTCGCGGAAGAGGTCCTGTAAAACGTGAAGACGAACATCGTATCAATGAAAGAATCCGAGTACCTCAAGTAAGACTTGTAGGTGATAATGTAACCAGTGATATTTATTCGACGGAAGATGCCTTACGTTTGGCAAAAGAACTCGAATTGGATCTGGTGGAAATTGTACCTACTGCCGAGCCGCCGGTTTGTCGCATCATCGAATATCAGAAGTTTCTTTACGATAAAAAGAAGAAAGAAAAAGAATTAAAATCAAAACAAGGAAAACAGGTAGTAAAAGAAATACGGTTTGGCCCGAATACGGATGACCATGATTTCAACTTTAAAGTCAAGCATGCAATGACTTTCTTAGAAGAAGGAAACAAAGTGAAAGCTTATGTTCACTTCCGCGGAAGATCGATAGCATACAAAGAAAAAGGTGAAATCATATTGCTCAAATTCGCTCAGGCACTGGAAGAATACGGGAAAGTAGAATTGCTCCCGAAACTGGAAGGAAACCGGATGTTTATTCACCTCGCTCCTGCCCTTAAAAAGAAGAAATAACTATTTATAAAACATCACTGTAATGCCAAAAATGAAAACACATTCCGGAGCTAAAAAACGTCTTAAAGTGACGGGTACCGGAAAAATAAAAAGGAAACATGCTTACAAGAGCCATATCCTTACCAAGAAAGAAACAAAGCGTAAGCGTAATCTGACGCATGCTGCATTGGTTTCTTCCGCCGATATGGATCGCGTAAAGAAAATGCTGGTGATGTAATTCTAACATCATAGTCAATTCAATTAATCAATTTTTAACCGGGTAAAAAGCCAAAAAGTTCCTCCTTCGGGTCGACGCTTCAGCCAAAAACTAAAAAACAATGCCACGTTCAGTCAACGCCGTCGCCTCACGGGCGCGCAGAAAAAAAATCCTTAAACTCGCAAAAGGTTATTATGGTGCGAGAGGTAATGTATTAACCGTAGCTAAGAATACGGTAGAAAAAGGTCTCCAATATGCTTACCGTGACAGACGCACGAAGAAACGTAATTTCCGTGCACTCTGGATTCAGCGTATCAATGCCGGTGCTCGTGAGCATGGCTTAAGCTATTCGGAATTAATGGGAAAAATACACGCTAAGAATCTTGGGTTAAACCGCAAGACTCTGGCAGATCTGGCAATGAACCATCCATCAGCTTTTAAAGCTGTTATTGATTCTGTCAAATAAAGATAAACTACGCCATAGTTTTTAGTGAATCAAAAGAGAGATCCTTCGGGGTCTCTTTTTTTTTGGCTACAAATCCTTACAACCCTATAAAAATAGTCCTAAAAAAAGGTAAGCCCTTAGTTAAAACAACAAAGAATTCGAAAACAATAATCGAAGAGGTGCGAGGGCCGTCCACGCACCGCGCAGCGATGGCATCGTCAGAAGCCACAAAGAGCGAGTTAAAATCGAGCCGATGCCGGAGCTGGGCTGTCCTTTTTCTTTTGCTTACTTTTCTTTTTGGACAAGCAAAAAGAAAAGTAAGGATGTTAGTACCGGCCTTTGTTTTACCCGGACAACAGTGAATCACTGATTAATAATTAAGGTTATCAAGATCAAAGTATTGATAAATATACCGGCGATTAATCAGAATGCCCGGAATTTTATTTTTATTTGACAATTCTTAATTCAGATTTAATGCCGGTAAAAATCAATAAGGTTTTTTTATTCCTGTTTATACTGATTACGAAATTAATCTGGATTCTTTTTATCAATAACCATTTCAAAAGTAAATCGTCCAACGGTTACTTCATTGCCATCTCCGGAGCTGATACACATTCTTATATTGAACCGATTGAGAATTACATAAAGACAGGGAATTACGGTATGATGCTGGGAGAGTTTACGCCCTTTCAAAATCATAAAGAAGAAGTTTTTTATCCGACCATAAGAACTCCCTATTATGGGATGCTTTATTATTTATTCCGGATTTTTTTCTCTAAACAATGGTCCTTTGAGTTATTAGCTTTCCTGCAGGTGATCGTAGAAGTATTCGCCATTCTGGCATTTTCCTCCCTCGTTTACGATCGAACAAAAAACAAAAGAGCT
Organism: Bacteroidota bacterium; assembly: GCA_031385005.1. Lineage (GTDB taxonomy): Bacteria > Bacteroidota > Bacteroidia > AKYH767-A > 2013-40CM-41-45 > JADKIH01. The sequence continues at coordinate 22,802 of JANNBB010000022.1, read as the reverse complement.
TACTTTATCAGTCTTTTCTTTCTTACTTTTTCTACATGGGTCACCTTTTATGCTTCCGAAATAATGACGGAGTCGTTGACTTGCAGTTTTATTATTTTTAGTCTTTATTTCTTTAATGCATGGTTGACAAAAAAGAAAAACGCTTCCCTCCTATTGACGGGATTTTTTCTTGCTTATGCAATCATGATGAAACCATTTATACTCCCTTGGTTAATCTGTTTCTTCCTTTCGATTCTCCTGGCTAGCTCCGGCTTTAAAAGCATTCTGAAAAACCTGCTGGTTTTTTCAACTTCATTTTTAATTCTTCTTGCACCCTGGATAATCAGGAACTATAAAGCTACAGGAGAAATAATTGTTTTCACAAAGCCCATGTTTTACCCATGTAAAAAACTGGTTCGTTCCTGTACCGATTTTATTACTGCCTGGGGTGGCGATGCAATCTGGTGGGAAGGTAAATGCAAAACGGCGGGAACATATTTCTTTCAAACTGATGTGAATGAAAATTGTGAATATAAATTTCCGGATTACGTATTTACACCCGATTACAAATTGGCCGACTTTAAAGAACTGCGCAATCAGATTGCCTTATTCCAAACGAACACTACTAATGACAGTATGGATGCAGCAATCAGCAGCCGCTTTGAAATGATGAAAGAAAGTTTTATCAAGAACAGACCAATGGTGTATTATGTAATTACTCCATTTCTGAGAATGAAAAGTGCATTTATTAAAAGCGGCAGTTATTATATAAATGGAACGAACCTTCCTTTGAAGGCAATCAAAATGTTGCAAACAACACTTTACTGGCTTCCTTTGTTTTTCGGAACTCTAGGATTATTGATTTTTGGATTTCGGAAAATTAAAGATCCCTTCAATTTTGTTTTAACAAGTTTTCCTGCATGTCTGATTGTGACCCTCGCTTTCTTAATAAAAGTAAATGAGTGGAGGTATTTTATACACCTCTACCCTATCCTGATATTTTTTATGATTCAATTCTATCTCAGAATCAAAGAAAGGGTTGCACGTTAAAATTATTTTGCCCGGTTCGAACTTTCAGACTTTCTTGAAAGCTGTAAAAGCTTGTCTTTGGCAAGTTTATAAGTGGGAACAATTTCAACTGCTGAGTTGTAATCCTTAATTGCGGATTTGAAATCACCCATGCTTTCATAACATACTCCCCTGTTATAAAAAGCTTCCAGATATTGATTGTTTATTCGAATAGCATCAGTAAAGTGTGATATTGCAGACTGATAATCTTTCTTATAAGCCAGATCGATATAACCCAGATTAAAATGGGCACTTGCATCGGAATTGTCAATTTTCAGTATGGTATTGTAATCTTCAATTGCTTGATCCAGTGCACCCATATTTTGAAAAAGTAGCCCTCTGTTATAAAGTGCTTCTGTACTTTTGGGACTTAATCGTAATGCATTATTATAGTACTGCAAAGCAATTGAATGTTTTCGGGCAGTCTCGATGTTACCCAATTGGATATAGGCATCATAATAGTCTGCATTGATTTCGACTGCAGTCTGGAAACTACTGAGCGCCTTAGCGGTATCCCCGTTTTCTTTGTATGCAAACCCTTTAATAAAATAGGCCTTTGCAAGATTCTTATCTATTTTCAATGCTTCATTAACCTGAGTAATGCATTTCGGATAGGCCTTGATATATAAAAATAATTCCGCCAACTTGAGATGGGCTTCTGCATTTTTCGGATCGATTTCTATGGCTTTTGCAAATGCATCAACGGATTGCTGTATGAGAAGTCCTTTGAAACAAATATCGGCCATGAGCAGATAATACTCTGCTTTTGTTGAGTCAACGGAAACGGCTTTATTAATATCCTCAAATGCCTGACGGGTATTGTTTTTTTGCAGAAACACCTGGGCTCGTTGAAACAGTAATTCCGGGTTCATCGGATCAGCAGCAATTTTGTCGTTTAATAAAGTAAAGTCGTTTTTGATAATTACTTTTTGGGTAGATGAAGAATCTCCATTATTCCTACTGTTTGAATCCGTCTTGCAAGAAAAATGAAAAGTAATAAGCATAAGAAAAGAAAAAATCAGAAAGTTTTTCAATCGTGGAAAAGAGGTGAATTCCTTACCGGAGGCAATCATACACGTACAAATTAATGAATTAAATTAATGCAAGATAGTGTTTCAGTTGCTATCGACATGGAACTTTCGTTCTTTTAGATTCTGTATTACTTGCTCCTCGTTGATTGAGAATGGGACAGTAGTTCTTTTAGAATATTTAGTACTTGCTCAAGCTAGCTTTCGACATGGGACAGTCGTTCTTTTAGATTTTGTATTACTTGCTCAAGCTAAAGATTTACGTTGTGGGGGATGGTGTAATTATATGAATAGTCCATGCTCAATCTTTAGACTGAACATGGACTATTAATGAATTACTCAGTTACCGGAACGGGCTCAACCATTATTTTTCGGATTTTTGCTTCAATTTCTTCTGCTAACTCGGGGTTATCGAGAAGTAATTGTTTTACAGAATCTCTACCCTGACCAAGTTTGGTTTCATTGTAGCTGAACCAGGAGCCTGCTTTTTTAACAATTCCTTTGTCCACTCCTAAATCCACGATCTCCCCTACTTTTGAAATTCCTTCTCCATACATGATATCGAATTCTGCCAGACGGAATGGAGGCGCGACTTTGTTTTTAACGACTTTCACTTTTGTGCGGTTACCAACGATGCTTTCTCCATCTTTAATTTGTCCGATGCGACGAATGTCCAATCGAATGGAAGCATAAAACTTCAATGCATTTCCGCCGGTTGTTGTCTCCGGGTTACCGAACATGACGCCGATTTTTTCACGCAACTGATTAATGAAAACACAGCAACATCCTGTACGACTGATAGAAGCGGTTAGCTTTCTTAATGCTTGTGACATTAAGCGGGCATGTAAACCCATTTTACTGTCGCCCATTTCCCCTTCGATTTCACTCTTAGGGGTAAGTGCGGCAACAGAGTCAATAACAATAATGTCGATAGCACCGGAACGAATCAGGTTTTCAGCAATCTCAAGCGCTTGCTCTCCATTATCCGGTTGTGATATCAATAGGTTTTCAATGTCAACACCCAGCTTCTGAGCATATGATCTGTCGAATGCATGTTCTGCATCGATAAAGGCAGCAATGCCACCATTTTTCTGAGCGTTTGCAATTGCATGAATTGCCAACGTAGTTTTTCCGGATGATTCAGGTCCGTAGATTTCAATTACACGGCCTTTCGGGAAACCACCGATTCCCAATGCTCCATCAAGTGTAATGGAACCGGAGGATATTGTTTCAATCTGTTCGATTGCTTCATCACCCAACTTCATGATCGTACCTTTACCATAAGTTTTCTCCAACTTGTCGATCGTAAGTTGTAGTGCTTTTAATTTTTCTTTTGAAGTCTCTTTCGCTTCTGCATTTGCCATAAGTATTTAGTTTTTAAGGTTTCAGATAATAATTTCAGACGGTCATCCCGACAAAACGAATGATTATAATACAACCAAATCGCTTCTTTACAAATGTGCTAAAACTTTTTTAATCTAAAACATGTGTGAATAAGTTTTCTTAAAATAAAATCCTTAAAGGAATATGAAAGTTAATCCAGCCGGTAAAATAATAAAGGCAAAAGTTCCTGAGATCCTTATGGATACAGGACTTTTGCCTAATTAAATGATTGAATATTGCGAGGATGAATAAAGAAAATACATGTAATTAATATGATTGTCTGACCGCCAAATATACTTACGAGTAGACAGAAACTATATAAAGCAACAAAGCTTTACCATTCATCACCAATTTTAATGTCGACGTTTCCGCCTTTATACACCTTCGTTTTACCGTTTTTGCGAATAACGACGCCATTGCTATCGATGGAGACTTCTTCATCATTGTCTCCTTTAATATAAACGCCCTTATCACTAATATGTACACGGCTTCCGTTTCCGATGTGATGATCCACATCCATATCTCCGATCTTTGACTCCTGTCCTGTACAATCGATGCATTTCAACCCTTCCTTTGTCATTTCCCAGGTACGATCCAACATATCGTTATCAAGTACGTTTTCCACATTCTCTATGTCATATATCAAACGACGAAGGGATTTGTCGAGCACGATTTTGCTGCCAACAGGCATATGCAATACAAGTTGAATTTTCTGTGCTCTGTATTTCTCATCCTTTTCTATTGTGAAATAACGATTGAAAGTAATGATAGAATCTATTTGGTTGAAAGAATAAGAAATATGCGAGGCATGGTCAGCTGCAATTTTTTTAGATGAACCACGAGCATAACTTATCTGTGACAAGCTGAATGAATCACTCATGGCAGGAACGATATCGAGCTTAACATCTTTTGATTGCAATTGATTGTCCGAAAGGGAAAGACGAAGATCTCCATTCCATTCATCTTCATCCCAGTTATCGTATTGTTTTTTGTCTTCGTCAGATTTTACAGCTTTCAGAACAACAACTCCTCCGGGAGGTTGTAAGAGCGGAATCTCTTTGCGAATACTTTGCTTCTCCGAAAAATCTTTTGCAACAGTAACTCCGAGAATAATACAAACAAGAAGGGCAGAAATCCAAACACCAAATGCGGATAAATTGAAAATGCGTGAACTTTTTTTGATATTCAATAAAACTCTTGCACCAAAATAACCCAATACGATGAAAGGAATTCCCACCACCAAAGCAGCGGCAATCAATGCGAAACTAAAGTGAAAGCCCGTAGGAAAAATCTGATTCAGGACTTCCGGGTATTGTGTTCCGGGGACTTTCAGAATGGCCAACAGAGAAACAAATATTGCAAATACCATTATCATTCCGAACAGTATAAAAAATACTGCTATGATTTTTCCGATGATTGTAAAAATCATTTTTACCAGTTGAACAATTGCATCAAAAATTTTCGAAATGGTACCGGTGATTGGTTTTGCTTGCTGATCGGTTAAATTCTTTTTTATTTGTCCCAATTCATCGTGAACATTTTTTTGAATGTTTTCTATGGTTACCGGCTCGCCGCGCATCTGCAATTTATCTGCAGTTGTAATCGCCTTAGGTAATACGATCCATAAGATGATGTAGAGTAAGAATCCTGTTCCCCATGCAAAAAAAGCAAACACTAATATCAGTCGCGTCCAAACCGGATCGATATCGAAATAAGCCGAGATACCTGAGCATACACCGCCCAGAATTTTATCGTCAGGATTTCTAAACATGCGACGTTTAACAGTTGACGTTGGAGGTGCAGCGGGTTCATTCACTTTTTTCTCCTCGTCTCCAAATTGCTCAGGCATTCCCATAAGAGCTGTTACTTCTTCGACATCCGTTAAGGTAACCACTTGTTTCTGATCACGAATTCTATCCTGAAACATTTCAGCGATGCGAGACTCTATATCTTCCATGATTTCATCACGGCCTTCTGATCCGGAGAAATGCACGCGTATCGATTCCAGGTATTTTTTAAAACGCTCGTATGCGTTTTCGTCGATGTGAAATACAATTCCACCGATATTAACTGTTACAGTCTTATTCATGTTGGTCAGATTTTTTTATTGTCAGATTAACGGCTTCGACGAGTTCTTTCCATGTTAAACGGAGTTCGTCTAAAAATTTTGTTCCTAGTGGTGTAAGTGAATAATATTTTCTCGGAGGACCGGATTTACTCTCCTCCCATCTGTATTGAAGCAATCCTCCATTCTTTAGTCGGGTTAGCAACGGATATAACGTTCCTTCCACGACTATTAATTTGGATTGCTTCATCTTGCTGATGATATCGGAAGGATACACTTCTTCCTTCGACAAAATCGACAGAATACAGAATTCAAGGACACCCTTTCGCATCTGAGCCTGAGTATTTTCTAAGTTGCTGCTCATGATTTTTATTTTGGGTATTGTTTAGTTAAATTATTAATTTCTTTTTTCAAACTGTTCGTTTATTGCTAATTTATATTTTCGATTTGAATCGGACTCAATTCCGCTTCTTCACTGAGTATATCCAACCCTTTTTTGTAAATAATTCCTTCACCGGAAAGTTTTACTAACAATTCACTTGCTCTTCCTGAAACAATAATTTTTCCAGAGTCTCTTGCCAATAATCCAACTTTCATAACTTGAACATCTGCGCAAATACTTCCATGATCGTTTACTTTCAATAAAATAATATCACTTTTTATGGAACCAATCACGAACACTCTTCCGTTTCCACTCACATCAATCAGGTTTATATCCTTTACAGTCACGTAAATGGTAGAATGATTTACATCTGCCGCCCGAATCACTAATGCTCCATTTTCAACTTCGGCACTTATTTTTTCAACCTCTGATTTGTCGCCCTCAATTCTATATGTGTTCTCATCTCCTTGTGTTAAAATGACATTCGATCCGGAGTTCACAATCAAACCATAAAATTTTCCCGGCTTGACAATCGTCTCATTATTTTGATTCGTGAGGTTTCCTGCCAGTGCTATGGCAGATAGTCCAACGATTACTGAGGAAATTAATAGTGCTGCTTTCATGTGTATAATTTTTAATTTGTGTTTGACACCTTTATAAGTGCATTGCAAAGATATGTACATTAAACAATACTTTGCAATACATAGTACTAAATAATTTAAAAGTAAAACACTAAATACATGATTTTCAGTATTATAAATTTTGTTTAATGGAAAGGATTTAGTTTAAAAGGCACTTGTTTTTAAATAAAAGTGTCGAGAGATTGACAATATTATCGAAAACTCCATGAAGCATCGTGCAAGTATTTTTTAAAACATGGAGGCACGGAGGACATGGAGTTTCACGGAGGCGAAAAGTATTTCTCCGTGTGTCTTCGTGGCCTCCGTGCCTCTATGGTAATTTTTAAAAAAGCTAAGGGTCACGGCAGATGCAAATTTTATCGAAAATTAAATCACGTAGTAAGAAGTACTGTTATCCAATAAAATTATCTGGCAAAAAAAAAGACTGTATTGCTACAGTCTTTTAAAAAAGAAATTTTAGAATTACTTTCCTTTAATACTAAGCAATTCTACTTCGAATATTAAAGTTGAATTGCCTTCGATTTTTGGTCCTGCAGCGCGATCGCCATAAGCCAGTTCGGAAGGAATAAACAATTTATATTTAGAACCGACTTTCATCAGTTGTAAAGCTTCAGTCCATCCTTTAATAACAGCTCCAACAGGAAATTCAGCCGGCTCGCCTCTTTCAACTGATGAATCGAATACAGTACCATCGATTAAAGTTCCGTGGTAATGAACGGAAACAGTATCGTTAGCTGTTGGCATGGGGCCGGCACCTTCTTTAATGACCATATACTGAAGTCCGTCAGCAGTTACTTTTACTCCATCTTTTTTCTTATTCTCTTCGAGAAATTTCTTTCCGATTTGCAAATTGGCATCGCCTTTTTGTGACTGCTTTTTAGCCAAGTATCCTTGAATCACTTTTTGTGATTGTTCAGCATTTACCATCAGACTATCGCCGTGGATAGCGTTTTTGATACCGGCTTTCATTATATCCAAATCGAGTGAATCGAGTCCGTCTTTTTTCATATTGGTTCCGATTGAAACGCCAATGCTATAAGCGACAGAATCCGAAGATGATTTTAATGCAAATGAAGACTTTCCTTTCTGACCTTCACAAGAGAATAATGACGCTACGCTAAAGCAAATAGCAAGTGCAATAATTTTTTGGTTCATAGTTTCCGATATTTTTAGGGTGGCGAAGATATAAACTTTCGTCCAGCTTACTAAATAAATCAAGTTTTATTATTCCGTTAAAGCTGCTCCAAATGTCCGAAAATGTACATTAATATATTGATTATTATATAAATAGCAAGTATTTGAGCCATAATTCGATCAACGATACTTTTTGCTAAGATTTTGAATACGTAAAAAAGAGCCATGAACTTTTAAGAATTCAAATTCCATGCTTCCATTTTAAAATAGTTAACAATTAGTAACAATCGATGTTATTAACCTTTTTTAGGATATCAAATAGGCAAGGAATAATTCATTTCTTTCGCAGGAAGAAGATAAATTTTAATAAAAATAAGTGCCGCGCGTCTTAACAATTATAAACAGATTAAATCTGGGTGGTCCCGCTTTTCATGTAGCCATTCTAACCAAACATCTTCAAAAGGAATTTGAAGTAAAACTCCTTGCCGGCACCAAGCAGGATTCAGAAGAAAGTTCGGATTATATCATCAAAGAAATGGGGTTAAGTTTTACTCCACTCAATGCGATGAAGAGGTCCATTAATCCATTCAATGACTTTAAGGCATATCGGGAAATCAGAAAGATAATCCGCGAATTCAAACCGGATATTGTGCATACACATGCTGCAAAAGCCGGCGCTCTTGGCAGATTAGCTGCTTATCATGAAAATGTACCGGTAATAATACATACTTTTCATGGTCATGTTTTTCATTCTTATTTTCATCCCTTAAAAACAAAAGTATTTTTGAAAATAGAACGTTTTCTGGCAAGACGCAGCTCTGCAATTATTGCGATAAGCGACCGTCAGAAACGGGAATTGGCCTTGCATTACAAGGTTTGCGAGCCGGAAAAGGTTCATGTAATTCCTCTTGGATTTGACCTGAGTCGTTTTCAAGAAGACACGGATATTAAAAGAAAAGAGTTCAGGGAACGTTTTCTTTTAGAAGATGATGAAATAGCAATTGGTATCATCGGGCGATTAGTTCCTGTTAAAAATCATTCTCTTTTTATTTCCAGCGCAGCTAACGTTTTGAAGAAAACCAAAAAACGTGTGCGTTTCTTTATTATCGGCGACGGCGAAAGCAAAAATGCCATTATGAATGAAGCCGACAGATTGGGAATCGACCATTGTTATTTCCCTAAAGAAAAGAAAAGAAGCGATCTTACTTTTTGTAGTTGGGTTAGAAATGTAGACGTATGTATTGCCGGGCTCGACGTCATAGCCCTTTGCTCTTACAACGAAGGAACACCGGTTAGTCTGATTGAAGCACAAGCCGGTGGACGCCCGATCATCACAACAAATGTCGGGGGTATAGAAAATGTGGTACTTAAAAATGAAACGGCTTTAATGGTAAGCGGACATAATTACGATGATTTTTCAGAAGCCATGTTGAAGTTAATTGAAGACGATGAACTGAGAAAAAAAATGGGCGAAAAAGGATGGGAATTTGTGAAAGAAAAATTTCACTATACACGGCTAATCAAAGAAATGAGCACTTTGTATCACGAGTTATTAGACTTTACCCGTGAAAAGAATTATAGAAACGGGAACAACTATTAATATTAATAATTCTACTTTTGTTCAATATCAACTAATGAATAGAATTTTTCTTTTTGCAGCAATACTGACGCTGGGGTCGTGCACCCTTGCGCCTAACCGGATGTTTAAGACACCCAAGGACTATGTTTTTGCCAAAGATACCTCGCAACAGACATTGGGCCCTTACTTTATCCAGCCCAATGATAAGATCGAAATGCACATCTTTAGCAATGATGGATTCAAACTCGTAGATGTTACCCAGTCTAACCTCTCCTCTACTGCCAGTGGCGAAGGAATTCTTTACCTGGTCGAAGAAAATGGTGAAGTCAAACTTCCTGTCGTCAATCATGTCATGATAAAAGGACTCAGCATCAAACAAGCCGAAGACACGCTTCAAAAGAGATATGCAGTCTATTACAAAGATCCCTTTGTGATTATCAAAATCGTCAGCCGCCAGGCCCTCTTGTTTCAAGGTGATGACGGACGAGGAATTGTTATTAAATTGGAAAACGATCACACTACGCTTTTTGAAGCACTTGCACTTTCAGGTGGAATTTCCGAGTATAGTAAATCTGATCAGATTAAAATCGTCCGCGGCGACTTAAAGAACCCGCAGATTTTTTTCGCTGACTTATCTACTTTGGAAGGTCTCAAGAATTCACAACTTCAGATTTATCCTAACGATATCATATACATAGATTCCGGCTCTAAATTCAGAAAAAGACTTACTTCTGATTTCCTCCCTTACTTTAGTTTTGTCACAAGTCTTCTCGTTTTCATTACCTATTTTAATAACAAATAAATGGCGAAAAAAAAGATATCACATCTTAACGAAGAGTTTGATCTGAAACTTTTTGCCATTATTGCCAAGAAAAATTTCTACATCTTGGTTATTTTGATGGTCGTTTCTATTTCCTCTGCTTTTCTTTATCTCCGATATACTCACCCCATCTATCAGTCCGATGCTGTAGTTAAAATCGGCTCAATGAATAATGCGAACAAAGTTTTGAATTTCCAGGATTCTCCGATTTATGAGGGGATGGGAATGAATCAACTTGCCGGTGACATTGAGGTTATGCGTTCTAAACTGATGGTCTCAAGAGTTCTTGCTAAAATGCCTCTTGAAGTAAGTTATTATGCAATGGGTACGGTTCTCGATGAAGAACTATATAAAAACTCTCCTTTCGAAGTCGAATTTTATCAATTAGATTCCAGTATTTGCGATGTGCCATTTAATATTTTATTTAAAGATGAGAAACATTTTGAGTTGTCTTATTCTTATAATGGAAAGAATATAGAAGAAAAATATAACATCGCTCAATGGTATAGTATCCCCGGAATGAAATTCAGGATTAATATTATCGATTTTGAAACTATTCGTGATCAACAGAAAAAAATTAATCAGAATCCTTATTATTTCACCATTAACAATCCTGCATCTTTACTGCAACGTTATTTCAATCGTGTAAGCGTAATTCTCCTCAATCAGAATGCACAAACAATTAAAATTTCCTTCACGGATAAAAACACCCTTAAAGCTGCTGATTTCGTTAATACAATGGCTGAAGAGTATGATGAATACGATAAAGAAAACAAATCGGCAGGTGCCAACAAATCGCTCGACTTCATCAACGAAACTATCGGCACAATCGATCGGGAATTAAAAGAATCAGAGGTTTCTCTCGAATTATTTAAAAAAGATAATAAAATTGTAGATCCTGAACAAAATGCTACTGATCTACTCGGTCATATAAATACACTTGTCGATCAACGAGTAGAATTACAACTCAACAATGCAGTTCTTACACGACTCGAAAAAGAAATCAACAACAGAAAACTTGTCGATCAGTTGCTTCCGCTTTTAGCCGGATCCTATACCGATGAATTAGTAGGCAAGATGGTCGAACAAATTCAAACATTGGAAGACAGACGTGCCGGTATGAAATTTCAGGCAACAGATGAAAATGCTGCTATTCGTTCATTAGACCTGGAAATTCAACGTCAGCGCACCATGCTTGGTGATGCCTTAAAAAACGCCAAACGTTCTGTTGAAGAAAAAATAACCACCATTGATTCCCGAATAGATGAGTTCGAAGCCGGTTTCACGAAATTGCCCGGTAAAGAAGCTGAGTTAGGAAGACTACAACGTTTATATGAAGTCAACCAAAAATTTTACTCCCTCCTTCTCGAAAAGAAAATTCAATTTGCTATTTCAAGAGCCGGTATCGTAACTAACAATGTTATTCTTGAAAAAGGTCGCGCTTCTTTAATTCCGCTTTCTCCAAACAGAAGACTCATCGTCTTCGGAAGTATGCTAATCGGGTTCATCATCAGTTTCGTGATTATTTTTATCCGCTATCTTACATACAACGAAATTACATCACTCGAAGAAATCAATCAGTATACGGATGCAGCACTACTGGGAATTATACCCAAGTACACCAAGAATATTCCTATCTCTCAGCTACTCGTTGACAAGAATCCGAAGTCTGCAATCTCGGAGTCCTTCCGTTCGGTACGTACCAATCTGCAGTTCATCAGCAATGAACCCGGACCGAAAGTGGCAGCAGTTACTTCTACCATTTCCGGTGAAGGAAAAACATTTGTAGCCATTAACCTCGCAGGTGTAATCGCCTTTTCGGAGAAAAAAGTTGTCATCATTGACCTTGACATGAGAAAGCCAAAGATTCACCTTGGATTTAATGTTGAGAACATTAAAGGAATGAGTACCATTCTTATCGGAAAAGATATTCCAGAGAATTGTATCAATAAAAGTAGTTTGGCAAACCTCGACTTTATTACAGCCGGACCGATTCCTCCCAATCCATCAGAGCTAATTCTTAGCGAGCGAATGTCACAATTGATCGAATTCCTTAAAGCACGATATGATGTAATTATCATCGATACTCCGCCTGTTGGTATCGTTACCGATGGTGTCGAAATCGTTCAGAAAGCCGATTATCCGATTTACATTGTACGCTCCCATTATTCAAAAAGATTATTTATTCGTAACCTGAATAAATTAATGGATGATAATAAAATCCGCAAATTGGCTGTCGTACTAAATGGCGCTGAAATGTCCCGATTCAAATATGGATACGGTTATGGTTATGGATATGGTTATGGATACGGTTATGGATATGGTTATTATGATGATGAAGTGCGCGTTAAACCGGGTCGTTGGGAAAAAATTAAAATGTTTTTCTCTAAAAGTTAATTTGTCCCGATGAATTTTATTAGCACACCGATCGAAGGATTAAAAATAATTGAACCCAGAATCTTTACAGATGACAGGGGGAATTTCTTTGAATCTTTTAGTGAAAAGGAAATGGTTGCAAACGGTATTGCAGGACCTTTTCTTCAGGATAATCAGTCGGTGAGTAACAAAAATGTATTGCGTGGATTACACTTTCAAAATCGTCCGCACGAACAAGGCAAATTAATTCGTGTAGTTCGCGGAAGTGTATTGGATGTCGTAGTTGATATCCGCAAAAACTCAAAAACATTTGGACGTCACTACTCCATCGAGCTCAACGAAACCGAAAAAAAGATGTTGTGGATTCCTGCAGGTTTCGCACATGGATTCATAGCACTTGAAGACAATACCATCTTCTTGTATAAAGTTACCGATTACTATGATCCTTTCTCTGAAAGCGGAATTTTATACAACGACCCGGAACTCAATATTGACTGGAAAACGAATTCACCGATAATTTCCCAAAAAGATAAGATTTTACCTACCTTCAAAGAATTCAGAGAGAAGTCAGCTTAAACATTCGAATGAACACAATCCTATCTATTTTTCTTTCAGGTAATCTCTCCTCTTTTTTCAGCAATGTGAGTGAAAATTATTATTTCGCAGTTTACGGTTTGTTTTTCGGACTATCAATTATGTTTTCATTTCTGATAAATTCTCTCTTTTTGAAATTTGTCAGAACACTGGGAATGCGCAACCACGACGATACAATTATACGCTGGGGTTCACAATCGAAGCCGGCCGTAGGAGGATTTTCGTTTTACATTATCTTCCTGTTATCTATAATCGTTTATTCTATTTTCTTCGACAACAACCAGGTTTTTCTCAGCAAACAATTTATCGGAATATTATTGGCATCTATGCTCGGCTTTCTGCTTGGATTAGCCGATGACGCTTACAATACGCGACCTTTCTTAAAATTCAGCACCCAGGTTACCTGCGGAATTATCTTAATGGTTACAGGTACTTCCATCAATTTATCATACATAGAAATAATTAATTATGCAATCACCATCATATGGGTGGTTGGCATAATGAATTCCTTAAACATGCTTGACAACATGGATGCCATTACAACAACGGTTTCTATCAGCATTATTTTATCCGCTCTCGGCGTCATGTTGTTTCACAATGAATACGACACAGTCTATTTCATGATATTGTTAGGTGTTGTAGCTGCTCTAATTTCCTTTTTATACTTCAATTGGAATCCATCTAAAATGTACATGGGAGATACGGGGAGCCAGTTCCTTGGCGTATTCCTCGCAGCCATCGGTATTCGTTATTTGTGGAATGCCAATCCACCGAATGGGGCATTAATCAGCGAAAGAAATCTACTCTTGCCCTTAATTGTATTCTTAATGCCTATTATCGATACAACAACCGTAGTGATTAACAGAATTCGCAGCGGGAAAAGTCCATTCGTCGGAGGAAAAGATCATACCACTCATGCATTGGCTTATCTGGGCTTAACAGACAGACAGGTTGCACTAGTCTTTTGGGTTTTAACGCTTGTCTCCCTGGCAATCGTAGTGGTCATGGAAAAATTTCTGACAGAATGGACCAGAAGTTACACGATTTTATTCTCAGGATATATACTCAGCATGTTTGCCATATTTTTTTATGCTGCACGTTCTGTGCGAAACAACTAAAGAGTTTTTAAATATTCAGCTAATTTATTCATGGCAATTGCGCGATGACTAAGCGCATTCTTTTCATTTTCTTCCATTTGAGCGAACGTTTTATCGTAGCCGTCAGGAATAAATAATGGATCGTATCCAAATCCGTTTTCGCCTATAGGTTTTAAAGTAATTGTACCATTAATAAGACCTTCGAACAGTCGTTCTTCTCCATTCAGAATCAAGGAAATTACGGTATGAAATATAGCACGTCTATCGGTAATCCCATTCATTTCTGCCAGCAATTTTTCATTGTTCATTTCAGCATTCGCATGTTGTCCCGCAAATCGTGCGGAATATACACCCGGGCGCCCATCTAAAGCAATTACCTCCAACCCCGAATCGTCCGAAAAACAATTGACACCAAATTTATCGGAGACATATCTCGCTTTTTGTGAGGCATTGGATCGCAGTGTACTTCCGGTTTCAGGAAGTTCATCATCACAACCAATGCTACTCAGATTTAAAAGACTAATTGATGGTGGAAGTATTTTAATAGCTTCCTTGATTTTATGTTGATTGCCGGTTGCAAAAACAATATCCATTTGGTGATAAAATTCATGCAATAATATTGAAAATTGTTAATCATATCCTTATTATTGAAGGATTATGAGTCGAGAGATCGTCTTTATTTATTAGTATATTTGAACACATACTTGACACCAATGAAAGTTGCACTAATTACCGGAATAACAGGTCAGGACGGAGCTTACCTGGCAGAGTTTCTTTTAAACAAGGGCTATTTAGTTCATGGCATAAAACGCCGTACTTCCTTGTTCAATACAGAGCGAATCGACCATTTATATCTCGATCCGCATGAGAAAAATGTCAATTTCAAACTTCATTATGGAGACTTGACTGACAGCACAAACCTCATCCGCATAATTCAGGAAACTCAACCCGATGAAATATACAATCTCGGCGCTATGTCGCATGTGAAGGTAAGTTTCGAAATACCTGAATATACTGCAAACGCAGATGGCATCGGTACACTTCGCATATTAGAAGCTGTTCGACTGTTGGGCTTAACTACTAAAACCAAAATCTATCAGGCCTCCAGCTCGGAGTTGTACGGACTGGTTCGTGAAGTTCCTCAAAAGGAAGACACGCCGTTTTATCCCCGCTCTCCTTATGCGGCAGCCAAACTCTATGCTTACTGGATTACCGTCAATTACCGCGAAGCATATAACATGTTTGCGGCAAATGGAATTTTATTTAACCATGAGTCGCCTATACGCGGAGAAACTTTCGTCTCCAGAAAAATTACACGCGGCGTCGCTCGCATCGCCCTTGGTTTGCAGCAGGAATTGTTTTTAGGAAATCTCGATGCCAAACGCGATTGGGGTCATGCTAAAGATTATGTAGAAGCCATGTATTTAATCCTACAACAACCCGTTGCCGAGGATTTTGTAATAGCAACAGGACAAACAACATCTGTCAGAGAATTTTTCCGACTCTCTTGTCTGGAAGCAGGATTGGAAATAAAATTTTCAGGAAAAGGGATAAATGAAAAAGCATATGTTGTCAATTGTACGAATCCGGAATTTAATGTACAAAAAGACAAACCGATTTTAAGCATAGACGAACGTTACTTCAGACCATCAGAAGTTGACTTACTGATTGGCGACCCAACCAAAGCAAAAGAAAAACTCGGATGGAAGCCGAAGTATGATTTGAATATGCTTGTAAAGGAAATGATGGCTTCAGATATTGATCTGTTCAGAAAAGATAAATATCTTAAGGAAGGCGGACATAATATTTTTAACTACCATGAATAAATCTTCCCGGATTTACGTCGCCGGACACAATGGTATGGTAGGATCTGCCATTGTTCGTTTGCTGAAAAGCGAAGGATTTTCCAACCTCATTCTGAAACGATCATCCGAACTGGATCTTCGCAACCAGCAGGCAGTAGATAATTTTTTCTCCAATGAAAAACCGGAATTTGTGTTTTTAGCAGCAGCAAAAGTTGGCGGCATACATGCGAACAATGTTTACCGTGCCGAATTCATTTATGATAACCTCGCTATAGAGTTAAATGTTATTCATAGCGCCTGGAAATATGGAGTAAAAAAATTATTATTCTTAGGATCCTCCTGTATCTATCCAAAGATGTCTCCTCAGCCGATGAAAGAAGAATATTTACTTTCCGGCTACCTCGAACCAACCAATGAGCCGTATGCGATTGCCAAAATTGCCGGTATCAAATTATGTGAATCTTTTTTTATGCAATACGGTTGCAACTTTATATCAGCCATGCCAACGAATCTTTACGGACCTAACGACAATTACGATCTTGAAAACTCACATGTACTTCCGGCATTGATCCGGAAATTTCACGAGGCATTTTTTAAAAACGAAAAATCCGTTACCGTTTGGGGAACAGGAAATCCGCGCAGAGAATTTTTGCATGTCGATGATCTGGCTTCTGCCTGCATGGTGATGATGAATAAATACGATCAAAAAGAATTTTTAAATATTGGTTTTGGTGATGATGTGAGCATTTCTGAACTCGCTTTTATGGTAAAGGAAATAACAGGATTTAAAGGAAAAATAATATTCGATTCAACAAAGCCGGATGGAACTGTAAGAAAACTAATGGATTCGTCTAAAATTCAGAAGCTGGGATGGAAACCAAAAATCACTTTAAAAGACGGAATTGCAATAACTTACAAACAATATCAAGAACAATTGCAGGGAGCATAAATTTAAACTTAGATCTTGATTTTTCGTATCAGAACAGGTTAAAATCTGTCAATGAAAATTCAACTCTCCATCCTGCAATTATCACTTTTGTTTTGCTTACTGTTTACTGCCAATCAAATATCCGGTCAGTGTCCGGTAAGTAATTTTTCTGTGGCCTCTCCGGTTTGCTCCGGAAGCTCCTTACAAATTACCAATAACAGTTCGAATGCCGTTTCCTTCGAGTGGGATTTTGCACCCGGATTTTTTTCACGACCACCTGTGTTAATTACAGATACCGTTTTAAATCTCAATTATCCCGGTGATATCACACTGGTAAAAGACAACGATACTGTAATGATTTTCATCAGCGGACTTGCTAATGGAAACCTCTACAGAATGATTTACGGAAACGGTCCGGGTAGTCCTGTTACACAGGTTACCAATTTCGGAAACCTCGGTGCCCTTTATCAACCCTCTGATGTTGCCTTTTACAAAGAAGGCGGCAACTGGTATGGTTTCGTGGTGGACTATGGAAGCAACTACTTATACAGAATTAATTTCGGAAACAGTCTGCAAAATGCACCTATCGGCATCACTCCGGTTTTGACAAATGTGACGAGCAATTTTAATGCTCCTTGGTCTATTAAGTTGATGTCCGACTCTATCGGCGATATTTACGGACTCGTCTGCAACCATGCGGGAGGATCTATCAGCGCCATGTCATTCGGAAATTCTATTTTGAATACTCCGTCAGTTAATGCACCGGTCATCGTACCGGGCACAAGCAATTGCCAGGATGCTGCTGTTGTGAAAAGCTGCGGAAACTGGTATGCCTTTCTCGCCGGAAACGCTTCTACAAAAATTATTCGAGCGGAATTTGGAAATTCATTGCTCAATGCGCCTACGTTCACAACCATTATCAGTGATGGTTCTCCGAGTGACATAGTTCTAATAAACGACAGCTCTGAATGGAAACTTTTGTATACAAATTTCTTCTCTTATGAGACAAAACGATATAACCTGGGAAGTGATCTCAGCAACATAACTCCGGTTTATCTCGGATCAGATCATTTTAACGGTTCCAATCCGAAAGGAATCTGTGCAACAAGAGAAGGCAATCAAACATTTGTTTATAAATTATACTCGTCGAATAATGTGCAGACTGTTGCTTATTCCAACACTGTTCAAGTCAATCAGATTCAAAGCACAGACTCGGTGCCGCAGAATATTTTATTCAGTAATCCCGGCACTTATCCCATTACACTGAAAGCATATGACGCCTATGGAAATTTTGATTCGTATACGAGTAGTGTAACTATTCAATCTGCTCCCGTTACCAATTTCAATTCAACCGGAAAATGTTTTGGCGACAGCACAATTTTCATAGACTCTTCAACAGTAAGCAGCGGTTGGATAAGTTCCTGGAACTGGGATTTCGGAGACGGAGATTCTGCAATCGGCCAAAATACAGGACACACCTATTCAACACCCGGAAATTATAATGTATCCTTAGTGGCCACGTCCCTGTTTGGCTGTACGGATACGCTGATAAAAACCATACACGTAGGTGAAATTCCGGTGGCTAATTTCTCCTACCCTCCTGCTGTTTGCTCACTGACCGACATTCAATTTACCGATCAATCTTCATTGACCGGCGACACCATAACTCAATGGAATTGGAATTTCGGAAACGGAGATTCATCTATATCGCAACATCCTAATTATTCATTTCCTCAAGGAGGAACATTTGTTGTCCAATTAACAGTATCATCTACTTCCGGATGTATGAATAGCATTTCAGATACGCTGATATTGGCCGATCGACCGCAAGCAGGATTTTCAACCACGAACACATGCGTAGGACAAAGTGCACAATTTTCCGATCAGACCATATTGAGCAATTCATCAATCACTAATTATTTCTGGCTATTTGGTGATGGAGGTTCAGATACAATTGCCAATCCTCAACATGTATATCCTGCTTCAGTAGCTACCTATTTCGCCCGATTAATTGTAATCGCCGCGAATGGATGTCGAGACACGTCTTTACAGGTGGTGAAAATAAACAATATCCCCACTGCATCTTTTTCATTTAATCCGTCTTCGGGTTGTGAGAATAATGATGTATTCTTTTCCGATCTTTCAACCGTTGCCGGCGATACTATTTCTGCCTGGAGTTGGGATTTCGGCGACAGCCAATTCGATTCGGTTCGAAACCCCACTCATCAGTATTCAGTTGCCGGTCAATATACGGTAACACTCACACCCTACTCACCATCCAGTTGTCCGGGCACTCCAGTACAGCAGGTTATTCAGATAAAAGAAAGTCCGACAGCTTCCTTTAATTACTCAACTACTTGCGATGGGACGAGTATGCATTTTACAAATAATTCAGTACCCGTTTCCGGAAGTACGATTGACTCTGTATCGTGGGCATTTTCCGGATTGGACTCATCGAATATTTATAGTCCTGATTATCTATTTCCTGCGGCAGGATTTTACAATGTCAATCTAACAGTAGTTTCATCTGATGGTTGTCTGGGTATAGATAGCTTGAACGTACTTGTTCATGATAATCCTGTGTCAGGATTTACCAATTCATTGCCCTGTACGAATGATACGGTAGCTTTCACCAACACGAGTACAGTTGCAGCGGGAAGTTCAATCACTCAGTATCAATGGAACTTTGGCGACTTTTCGAGTGGAGTGAATAATACCTCATCACTCCAGAATCCGGAACATTTTTATGTGACGAGTCAGGGTTATCTGACATCATTAATTTCCACGACCAACTATGGATGCAAAGACACGGTATTTTCAACGATACAAGTAAATCAAACTCCGGCAGCTTCGTTTTCATATACACCGACGTGCAAGGGTTCCATTATGTCTTTCATCAATCAGGGATCGCCGATTGACAGTATTTACCTGTGGGATTTCGGCGACAGTCAAACGAATCAGATTCGAGAACCTGCACATTATTATACCAACGATGGAACGTATTTGGTGAGTCTTACAGTAGCGACGAATGCCGGTTGTTCGGCGACGGCGACACAAAATGTGATTGTGGATGCAATCCCGGCAGCAGATTTTCTGACGACGGCTGCATGTGTCAATACACCTTATCAGTTTACGGATAACAGCACGATCAATGCGGGGAGTGTTGTGAGTTGGAACTGGACAATCACCGGACAAGTAGCGCCGGATACGATTCCGTTTCCTTCTTATTTATTTACGGACACAGGATCCTACAACGTTAATTTAACTGTTCGTTCTGATGCGGGTTGTGTCAATTCAATTACGAAAACGATAACTGTACATGGTTTGCCCGTTTCCAATTTCACTTTCGATCCGCAATTTGGAAATCCACCATTGGACGTTCAGTTTACCAATAACTCATCCGGAGGAAATTCTTACCTATGGGATTTTGGTGATGGCAGTACGACAGATAATTCCATTTCTCCAACTCATACCTATTCGGATACAGGAAAATTTGTAATCACACAATATCTTACGAGTATTTTTGGATGTATAGAATCGTTGAAGAAAAATATTTACGTAATCAAACCGGTACTGGACATTGCAGTTACAGGCGACTCATCTTACTTTGATAACAATTTTTTCAATATAGTATGTAAACTGAAAAACCTTGGAACACGTGAGATAACAAATGTTCAGTTGGAGGCAGAACTGGAGAATGGAAATACAATAAGAGAACAGTTAACAGAAGTTCTTCCCAATGGCCCGCTTGGTTATAAAACCTATGAATTCCATGCCTCCTTTTTGGTGAATTCAGCAAATGAATTTAACTACTATTGCATTCGTGCCATCAATCCAAACGACGGCAACGATGATTTTCCGGATAACAATGAACGTTGCATCAACTTAACCAATGGAACAATAACGATGGATCCGTATCCAAATCCATTTACGGAAAATATTACATTTAAACTTTTATTGAATAGTATCGATGATGTCCGGATTGATTTAATAGATGCTTCGGGAAGAATTGTTAATGAAATTTATTCAGGGAAACCTTTAAAAACATATCTGGAAGTTAAAACAGACCTACCCCAAATACAAGCAGGAATTTATTACTGCCGTATTATTTACCGCGATCAGGTAATTATGCGGAGGGTTGTAAAAAGTAAGGTGAATTGATTGAATGATAGCCGCAACGTTTTCAACCGGCAATAAATAATTTTTCTCTTTTTACTGAAATCGCTACAAATGAAATGCATTGCAGCGAGCAACCTGTGTACTAAACCGTGAAGACACACGGAGAATTTCATTTCAACTCCGTGAAACTTCGTGCTCTCTGTGCCTCCATGTTTAATTTTAAGTTTCCGCTTTGCAGGACTTCCTTATCGCTCCCCTATAAAAAAACAAGACGCTTCGAAGGAGTTGATAGCTATCGGCTTCCAAGTCCTTTGTTTTCAGAAGTGGATTTCAAATTCACATTAATGGCTTACGATTAACAATAAGTTACAATACATGCATATAAAATAATTTGCACCTATGAGAAATTTTGTTACTTTCACTTTAACGTTTAACAATTTCACTCAACATTTTTTATATGCTAAAACGTTTATTTGTTTTTTGGAGTTTTATTGTAATTGCAAATTGCTGTGTTGCACAGGGCAATCTTGTGCCGAATCCGAGTTTTGAGGTGTATGATACTTGTCCTAATACCCCGGCACAGATTACAAGAATAATAGGATGGAATTCATACAACGGAACTCCAGACTACTTAAACAAATGCAATTTAGGTAATTATTCTATTCCCAAAAATATATATGGTTATCAGAACGCAATCGATTCTGATAGCGGTTATGTAGGGATGGCAACTTTTAATAATTACGACTTCCTTAATGAAGTATTAGGAATTAGATTAATACATCCATTAATTCCCAATAGGAAATATTTTATTTCTTTTAGTATATCCCCGGCTTTTAGCTCTTACCTTTTTATTACATGTTATTGCAATAAAATCGGAATTAGATTTTCTACTGATTCTATTCAACCTCAATTTTCTAACCCTTCATTAATAAATAATTTTGCTCATTTAACTGTTGATACATTATTAACAGATACAACACTTTGGTTTTCGTTTAAAACATCTTTTGTATCGGATTCGTTTTATACCACGATATTGCTGGGTAATTTTTTTACAAATAATAATTATAATTATTTGTGCTTGGATACAAATGGAAATAAAAGCTACTATTATATAGACAGGATTTGTGTTTCAGAGGATTCCCTTACTTGTTTTAGCGGTAAAGTTGAAAACAATTCACCTGAAATTATAATAAATTTTTATCAGGATGAAAATGAATTTTCAATTGAAAGTGATAAATCTTCTTTATTAAATCAAAATATTTTTGTTTATGATGTTCTCGGTCAAATAATTTATTCATCAGTAATTAAATCCGAAAAAACAATTGTAAATTATTTATTATGGAAGCCTGGTATTTATTTTTTGAAAGTCAGTGATTATACATATAAAATTTTAATCTTAAAATCTTAAACCTATGAAAAAGAAAAAAAATTAGTAACTCTTTGTTTAACTGTATTTATTACTTTGTTGAATTTTGAGATTTCATTTTCCCAATGGTTAGTTCAACCTGGTTCCGCAGGAAATCGCTTTGCGGAAACTAATAACAATGATTTAATTAATAGCGTCGGTGTAGGTAATTTTTCCTTAAATATTCTATCCGGCAGCTATTTACAACCACGTGCTGCATTAGATATAGTTATCCCCTATTTAGCTTCAAATGGTGGAGTATGGACACCTTCCGGTGGTGATGGAGAAGCAATTCATAGTACTGCTTTTAAAGATTTTGATCATGCCTGGAGGATGTATGAATGGGAAGAAAAGGAGAAATTTCACATCCTGAACCCAAGCACTTCAAACGATATTCAT
>JANNBB010000014.1:0-4330 GCA_031385005.1 Bacteroidota bacterium | reverse complement strand
GTTGCGGTTATTCTGCAAAATCAATAGACACCTACACTTCAACAGACGAGAGAAGGGAAATTGTTGAGGATTTTAGGAATAATAAATTCAAAATATTATGCAACGTAAACATCTTCACAGAAGGTTTTGATTGCCCCGATGTAGATGCAGTACAACTTGCAAGACCAACAAAATCATTAACATTATTTCTGCAACAAGTTGGCAGGTGTATGCGACCTCATATCAACAAAAGTTATGGAATTGTTTTAGATAATGCAGGACTTTGGAAAGAACACGGACTACCAAAAATGGATAGAGAATGGAATTTAAACGGACACGATAAAAGCATCTGCCCTACTCAAAAAGAAATTATCGGAATTCCTGAAACTGCAAGAGGCGAAAATAGTGAACCACAAGAAAGCAAAAGTTTAAGATTAGTAGAAGTTGGAGAATTAGATATCGAAACACTAACAAAAACAATAAGCTACAATAAAATAGAAGAGAATTTAATTGACAATAAAATACAGACAATGAGTGAACGAATAGACTTTCTAATAGACGAAATTCAAAAACTTGAAGAAAGCAAAACCAGTCAAACTTTAGAAAGTGTTAAACGACTTATTGACAAAGAAATAAAAACTCTACAAAATGAGTTGACCGATTTACAAGTAAAATTCCAACCAAAAAGATTTGAACAAGTAATTGATTTAATTATTGGAAAGTGCCAAGAAATGATTGATACAAATGAAATTTTTGTTGAAGGCGACAAAGACGCTTTCTTGAAAAATTTTGTTGAGCCTTATTTGAAATCAAGCAACGCAAAGCCAACGCAAGAAGCAACTTATTTCAAACCTAATTCTTTGAGTGCTATTAAACAAAGCTCTACACCAATCAACGGACAAGTAGAAATCTTTCATTATTTTTCAAGGACTAAACAAAAAGCCACAGCGACATTTGACCCTTCTTCTAAGAAAATAATTTATAACGGAGTGCATAATTTAAGTCCATCTGGTGCAGCAATGAAAGCAACGAAAGATAACAATGGCAATAATCCAAATCTTAATGGTTGGATATTTTGGAAGTATATTGACAGTAATGGAAACGAAAAAACAATTGACACTTTAAAGTAAAATGCAAGCCCCTACTGACTTTGGCTGCACACAACATGGGGTTTTGTGCAAGCAGGGCTTGACGTTCAAACTTCGGCATTTTGCATCGCTGTACTTTGGTTCGGGCTGGACGGAATGCTGTTGGGCTTTTGGTTGTTATCTTGTACTTTTATTTCTTTATTGGGCTTTAGTTCCGGGCTGGACAAACAACAATGCCCTGCCTGCACAAAGCCCTGTTCGTTAGCGGTCATGCTACACGACCACCCTACGAAACAAAACAGACAGACAAAATAATATGGCAAAAGGAAAAATAATTAAACCCAGACAGCAAGAGCAATCATCAAGCCCTCTTGAAAAAGAAGTTCGTGACATTGTTTATAAACTTGTTGAAACTTGTGAGGTATCAACGGAGGACACAGAATGGAAAGATGCAGACAAACAACTGCATGACAAACTTTCTAATATTGAAAAAACTTTAGGTACAGGACAAGGTAATATTTCAGAAGAAATAAAATCAATCCAAAAACAAATCGTTGAACTAAAAGAACGGAAGCCTCTCGAAGTAATTATTAACCTCAATCAAAAAAAGAAGATTGATTTAGGGCTTCAACACTTTCAATTTCCAGACCTTGTAAAATTAGTCGCAACAGGACTAAATATTTTCCTCGTAGGTCCAGCAGGTTCAGGCAAAACGACAGCAGCAATTAATGTAGCAAAAGCATTGGAAGTGGAATTTCATTTTACAGGTGCAATCGCAAGTGAATTTAAGTTGACAGGTTTTATAAATGCACAAGGAAACATTGTTTCAACAGAATTTCGTAAAGCTTACGAAAACGGAGGACTATTTCTCTTTGACGAAATTGATGCAAGTTATCCTCAAGCTGTTTTAGCTTTTAACGCTGCACTTTCCAACAACTACATGGACTTTCCCGACAAACGAATTACACGCCATGAAAAATTTTATTGCATAGCAGCAGCTAACACATATGGGCAAGGTGCGGACAGACAATATGTAGGCAGAAATCAACTTGATGCAGCTTCACTTGACAGGTTTGTTTTCATTGATTGGAAGTACGACGAGAAATTAGAAACCGAACTAACCAAAAATGAACAATGGTCAAATTATGTTCAACAAGCAAGAAAAGTTGTTGAAGAATTAAAAATTCGTCATGTGGTTAGTCCGAGAGCATCAATGCACGGTGCAACACTATTAGCAATAGCTATTGAACAGGCTGTTGTTGAACAAACTTGTTTATGGAAAGGAATGGATGAAGCAACAATAGAAAAAATTAAATCCAACATTCAAAGAAGACGATGAACCAACATTTAGTTTACGACAACCTTTATGACTTTTGGAAGTACGCAATGCAAGACAGCAGAGCTTACCGAAAGGAAAGTCGTGTGGCTGTTAATAGTTGGTCAGGCGGAACAAGTTGGGAACAGGCAAAGCAACTTGCAATTGAAGGTTGGAAAGAAGGTCTTGAAGAAGTAGAAAAATATAGAGCAAAGTTAGCTCCATTCATCACAGACAAAATATTACGACCGTTACAAGTCTATTCTGTTAGCGGTTACAGCGTTGACGTTGGTGCATATTTATCAAACGACCCCGAATGTTTTATTTCCAGAGTTTATGAGGAAAGGAACTATCCAGGGAAAATTTTCAAAATTGTTTGCTCAATTTCATTTTCTGCAGCGATAGAACCCGAAACAATTATTCAGCGAGGAGCAATGATTTGTGCTTTAGTTGATGCGTTAGAATTTGCAGGTCATCGGGCAGAAGTTATTTGTAATTTTTCAGCAGCGAGAGAACAATATTACCGTGATGGACGCAACAAAGAATATGGTTGGTTTGAAGTTGACGTAAAAGTCAAACCATCCGACCAGCCAGTTGAATTAAGTTCACTAGCTTTTTGTTTAGCCCATCCTTCAATGTTAAGACGGATTACATTTTCAGCAGCAGAATTAGTTGGTTGGTCTGACTATGCAAGTGCTTATGGTTATCCATCAGAAGCAACTGACAAAGGCGACATTTACATAAAAGAAATATTTTCAGGAATTGTTCCAGACGACAAAGCAATAAATTGGGTTTTAACAGAACTTGAAAAAATGGGTATTGACCTTGAAAGCAAATGACTACCACATTAAAAACTTTATAGCTGTGACAGAAAAGCACGAACCGCTAACAAAAGGTTTTGTGCAATTGGGGCTCGACGTTGAAGCAATCATCGGCAGTGCATATCCAGGCTTTATATTCGGCGGACGTAATTCTGTTGGGCACTAGTTCTAAACTTCGGCTTTTAGTTATAAATTTAGCTTCAGTTCCGGGCAGACAGTTGGTTAATTCCCCAACTGCACAAAGCCTCGAACGTTATGTGCAACCCTATTGGACACACCCTGCGACTTTAAACATTATATTTGCACCGTGGGACACAGACTAAAAATCATATTGCTTTTAATTGCGGGACTTTGCTACCTGACTTCAGTTTTTGAGTTGGACAAAGACGAGTGCAAACAGAACTTTGCAAAAGAGCAATCTTTAAAAGTTTGCTGCACAAAAGTCACAGACAGCAAAACAGTTTTTCAAACTGCGACACCGCAACCAGCTTTATTAACTTCTTATAATTATCAATTTTCTTTCTCTGCAACTGCATATAAAGTTGCGTACAATTTTTCCGACCAGTTCATTCCCCCCGACAAAATATTCCTTCGGCATCGGGTATTACTGATTTAAAAATTTGACATCGTTATTTTTTAATCCCAAATATTCGGGATTAATCCGTGTTCCTATCTGTCAAATTTTTAAAAAACAAAATGAAAAATATCTTTCTTATCATCTGCTTATTTGCAGCACAAAACATTTTTGGACAAAACACTTTTAAAGTAATTATCAAAAGTGAAAAAACAAAAGAACCGTTGCAAGGTGCAACGGCATACATTGACAAATTAAAACTTAGCACCGCTTCAAATGACAAAGGAGAAATCTCTTTTACAAACATTCCAAACGGAGACTTTGAAATTGAATTTAGCTACGTTGGTTTTGACCGAACAAAAAAGCAATTCACTTTCCCTTTACAAAACGCATCAGAAATTATTGAAATTGAGTTAGAGCCAAATGCTTCGCAATTAGGCGAAGTAGTTGTTTCCACAACAAGGAGCAGCAGAAGTATTAAAAATCTTCCCACAAGAGTTGAGGTAATTACCGCAGAAGATTTAGACGAAAAAGGAACGATGAAACCAGGCGA
>JANNBB010000001.1:0-7443 GCA_031385005.1 Bacteroidota bacterium | reverse complement strand
ACTGAAGGATGAGAGTTTTGATTTGGTGGTGAGTATATTTGGTGCTATGTTCGCTCCTAAGCCTCTTGATGTAGCTAAGGAAATGGTTCGTGTTACCCGCAAAGGGGGAAGAATAGTGATGGGAAACTGGATACCGGGAGACCCCACTCTTGTAGCACAAATATTAAAAATCAGTTCTGCCTATACACCACCGCCACCTGAGGGCTTCATTAGCCCTATGTTGTGGGGTGTAGAAAACAACGTTATAGAGCGTTTTGAAAATGCAGGTATAGCAAAAGAAAATATTTCATTCGCAAGAGATACTTTCACATTTAGCGCTCCATATTCACCAATAGAACTCGTGAGCAATTTCAAAAGCTACTACGGACCCACTATGAATGCTTTTGAAGCGGCTGAAAAGAATGGTAAGGCTTCGGAGTTGCAGCACGAATTAGAAGTTTTGTTTAAGAGTCAGAACAAAAGTACTACCGCAAATACCACTTCCATACCAGCAACTTTCTTATTGGTTACGGTTATTCGCTGAGCATACATAACATTGGAACGAATGGAAAAAGTTATGCAAAGCACTAAAGCGTGAACAGAAATAAAATAATACTTGAACGAAACCAAAAAACATGGACAAGAAAAATTCTATTCTATCACCGACAACCAAAAGAAGATTGATAGTGCAAGGATACAATTGTTATTCAGATAAAGAACTGAATGATTACAAATACGGAATCCGATTCGCATATTATTTATGCGATTCACTTGTAATTCTTGGACTGTTACTGACTAATCTTTGGATTTTAGCGACAGCAATGACCATCGCATTTTTTGGTTGGTTGCTTCCCAAACATCCCTTTGATTACCTTTATAATTATGTGATAAGACGCATGATTAACAAACCCCAAATTCCACCACGAACAAATCAGGTAAGGTTTGCTTGCGGTATTGCAGCTGCTTGGCTCTCCGGAACAATCTTTTTATTTCATTCTGGATTATATATCTGGGGGTACTTGTCTGGGGGTATTTTAGTAGCGGTAACAACTTTGGTAGCGACAACGGATATATGCATTCCTTCAATGTTTTTCAATGCACTTTTCAAAAAACAAACTGACAAGACATAATCATGAACGAATGTAAAATGGATGCAGAAACTTTACATTTTTTTTATATTTTTGTAATAAGTGCTGCGTTTATACACGAATCGTTAATAAAATCCTACTTGCATATTATTTCGCATAAGTAACATTACTTTAATTCAGCCGATATATTTTTTGAGATATAAGCATAAGTAATAATTTGGTTTGCATAATTATTTTAATAATAACTTTTCTTTAAATACTGAAATTAAATTATTAGACAATTTTTACTTTAGGTGTTCAGATTTTGTGAATTCCCAGTTCTGTTTCAAAATAAATTTTAATAAAAGAACCTTCTTTTAAAGCGTTGTGATGCAGAAATGCTATTTTAATCTTTGACTATTTAAAAAAATCGTTATTGCAATGGCTTGCAACGAATGGTCGTACAGAAGGGTAAGAGGGAAAACTGTACGGCCATTTGGCGCAAGCCATTTTTTTATTCTAACTAATTTTCTATTTACAATACCTATATCGATTTAAGATGCCGGACTCTCAATAAGCAGGAGTCCCGGGGCAGAGCCTTCATTCAATGTGCTCTGGCGCCCTTAGGGCATGTATTGTCTTTTGTTTACCGGCATGAAATTAAAGCGTCCTGAAAATTAAATTACAAATGCTGACCATATGCAGTTTAGTTTAAAAGTAGAAAAGTATGCCCGCCTGCGGACTACTAGGGTGGGTAGGAAAAGGAAAAAGACTTACACGCATCGCACCGGGAATCAACTCTATTTTAATTCACCTTTTTGGCTTCTGATGATGCCAGAGCTGCTTGGTAATCTGAAGGTGCTCACGTTTTTTCGATTAATGTATTCGTTTTATTTATTTGCTTTACTCAGGGTTAAATTTTTAATTTAACAATTTTTATTTACTCTTTTTAAATATTTATCTCGTTTACAATTTGTTTTTAATTTTCCCGGGATATTACTCTTTTAACTATTGAAAAATAAAATTCATTAAGGGCTATTCTTATTTTATTATCAAAATATATTAATCTTTTTTTTCTATAAAAATCTTCATTTTATCAATTTCAGCCGGGTAGAACCACTGTATATCAGGGTCTTTCCGAAACCAGGTCATTTGTCGTTTGGCAAAGTTACGGGTATTTTGTTTTATCAGTTCGATGGTTTCGGGAAGTGAAGTTTTATTTTCGAGGTAATCGAAAATTTCTTTGTAGCCAACCGTTTGCAAAGCATTTTCGGATCGGTAGGGCAGGAGGGATTGTACTTCTTCTACCAAACCTTTATGAATCATCTCATCAACTCGACGATTTATTTTGGAATACAATTCATCCCTGTCCAAAAGCAAGCCGATTTTCTTAATTTCAAAATCACGTTTTTTAACTTCCGCTTTTTGCAATTCAGAAACTTTTTTTCCCGAAACCATATTTATTTCCAACGCACGTATCAAACGGTGAGGATTTTGAATGTCGGTTTTCGCAAAATGTTCCGGATCGCTTCTTTTTAATTTTTGCTGAAGGGCCTCAATGCCTTCTGTATTGAGTATGTATATTAATTCTTTCCTTATTTCTTCCGAACTTTCCGGGAGTTTATCAATTCCTTTGCATACTGCGTCAATGTACAAGCCACTTCCACCTGTAAGGAAAATAGTATCGTTAGTTTGAAATAGCAGGTTCAGTTTTTCTAATACCTCTTTTTCAAAAATTCCGATGTTGTATTTATCGACGATTGACAGATTATCGATAAAATGATGTTGAACCGTTTTCAATTCTTTCGCCGTTGGCTTAGCTGTTCCGATATTCATTTCTCTGAAAAACTGGCGTGAATCAGCGTTGATAATTTCACTTTTATATAGCCGCGCAAGTTCAATAGCAACTGCTGTTTTGCCAGATGCTGTTGGACCGGTAATGACGATGAGTTGTTTCAAAGAATAGGAGTTTGCTGTGACTTTTTATTGCACAAATTGGTCAGGATTAATTAATAGATTCTATTTTTTTTGATGTTTACGTTATTAAAAGTGCAAAGATAAATCCACTCACCCGGTAAACGAAACTTGATAAAAGAATAATTATTTTTAAAGATAGTTGATGGTTAATTTAATTTCGAATACTCACTTCCGGAATGGAATAGCTTTGTAATTTATTAATAAGTTCATTCCGTTTTTCTTTAATACGCCCAAAAAATAATTTCAAATCATTGTCGTCATTTAAGCTATCACGATAGCTGTATGCAAATAATATAATTTTATTTTTTTGCTTTTGATAGCGATACAGGTTCCATTCGTACGTTGTCATTGTGTCACTGACTACAAAATCGATAATGGCTTCAGAAGGTTTTTTTTCATTCTCATAAACATTATAATTTGCAACGAAGTCCCATTTTTTTCTTGCATCTAAATCAGCTGTTTTCGTTTGTACCACATCGTTTATTTTTAAACTACCCTCAAGAGCTTCTACTAATATCATATTGTGGTAATTTCTTAATTCTTCACCTTGTTTTAAATACTCTTGTTTGTAATAATTGGCTGAAGGATGAGAACTCCATTTTAAGTCATACTTTTCACCGTTAAAAGTTAACTGTTTGCCGAGCGATAAATAATCAATCGTGTCAGGTAAAGTCATGGATAAAAGAAAAATAAAAACCAGAGTTAACAACCCACTTGGATAAATATTATTTTTTAATTTCATTTCATTTTTTTTTTCTAATATAATTTAATTTATTTTTAATAATCTGTCTATTTTTAAGTGAAACTTATTGTTTCATTTCAAAGGTAAATATTTAAT
Source organism: Bacteroidota bacterium (assembly GCA_031385005.1). Lineage (GTDB taxonomy): Bacteria > Bacteroidota > Bacteroidia > AKYH767-A > 2013-40CM-41-45 > JADKIH01. Next base: position 3,582 of record JANNBB010000001.1, on the reverse strand, counting down.
GATAACAATCATGATTTCTAAAAATCCAAGACAAGTATTTCGTTTTTAATTAATTTGATTATGTTGGAAAGTATTGCGTAGGAATACACTGTAATTACATTTAGCGTGTTATTAGCTATTCATTAAATTATTAATTCCTCTGGTCCATAGATATTATAGCTCTTTACGGTAAATGACAAATTGATTTTATTACTCTTTTAAAATAATTGATATTTGCGTAATATTGTACTCTATTTGAAACTTCTCTTTTATAAGTTTATAAGAGTGAAACCAATAGTAGTTTGTTGTAAATTTGCAAAATCAATAATTAATTAAATTGAATATATATGGAAAATGTAACATCTCCCGGAACAACAGCTTACAAATTGAATGGTGAAGGCAAATGTCCGTTTCATGGTGGCGAAATTAAACAAACCGCCGGCGGTGGAATGAGAAACCGCGACTGGTGGCCTAATCAATTAAAGTTGAACATTCTTCGTCAGCACTCTTCTTTGTCTAATCCAATGGGTGAAACATTCAACTATGCCGAGGAATTCAAGAAACTTAATCTGAATGAAGTTAAGAAGGATATCATCGATCTGATGACAAAATCTCAGGACTGGTGGCCGGCTGACTACGGACATTACGGACCGTTTTTCATTCGGATGGCTTGGCATAGTGCTGGTACTTACCGTATCTCTGATGGTCGCGGTGGTGGTGGTTCCGGTGCTCAACGATTTGCTCCACTTAACAGTTGGCCGGATAACGTCAACCTAGACAAAGCACGTTTGCTCATTTGGCCAATTAAGCAAAAATATGGAAAGAAGATTTCATGGGCTGACTTAATGATTCTTACCGGTAATTGCGCCCTTGAATCGATGGGATTAAAGCCCTTCGGATTCGGCGGTGGACGGGAAGATGTATGGGAGCCACTTGAAGAAATCTACTGGGGCTCTGAAGGCAAATGGTTAGATGATAAAAGATATACAGGCGATCGTGAACTGGAAAATCCTTTGGGGGCCGTTCAGATGGGTCTTATTTACGTGAATCCGGAAGGTCCTAACGGTAACCCGGATCCGCTTTTAGCAGCTCGAGATATTCGCGAGACTTTTGGCCGCATGGCTATGGACGATTATGAAACAGTTGCGCTTATTGCCGGTGGCCATACTTTCGGCAAAACCCATGGTGCTGCTGATCCCAGTAAATATGTAGGGCCAGAGCCGGCATCTGCAGGCATAGAAGAACAAGGGTTCGGATGGAATAACAAGTTTAACAGCGGTAAAGGAGTTGATACTATTTCAAGTGGTCTTGAAGGAGCTTGGACGACTACACCGACTAAATGGAGCCATAACTTTTTTGAGAATCTGTTCGGGTTTGAATGGGAACTGACTAAAAGTCCGGCAGGTGCTCATCAGTGGAAACCCAAAGCAGGTGCCGGTGCCGGTACCGTGCCGGATGCCCACGATCCTTCTTTGCTTCATGCGCCAACAATGTTAACCACTGACCTTGCATTGAGAGTTGATCCTGCTTACGAAAAGGTTTCAAGACGGTTTTTCGAAAACCCTGCTGAGTTTGCAGATGCATTTGCTCGTGCCTGGTTTAAACTTACGCACCGTGATATGGGACCGATTGCACGCTACCTTGGACCTGATGTTCCGAAGGAAGAGTTAATCTGGCAAGATCCTATTCCGGCAGTTAAAAATAAGCTAATTGATGATGCTGATGTAGCTGCTTTGAAATCAAAAATACTTGCTTCCGGACTCACTGTTTCTCAACTCGTTTCCACCGCCTGGGCTTCGGCTTCAACATTCCGCGGATCAGATAAGCGTGGCGGTGCAAACGGTGCACGTATCCGCCTGGCGCCTCAAAAGGATTGGGAAGTAAATAATCCTGCCCAGTTATCAAAAGTGTTAAAAACATTCGAAAGCATTCAGGAAGAATTCAACAAGTCTCAATCAGGTGGAAAATTGGTTTCCCTTGCCGACCTGATCGTTTTAGGTGGATGTGCCGGAATCGAGAAGGCAGCGAAAAATGCCGGTCACGACGTGAAAGTTCCATTTATACCGGGAAGAGCAGATGCCACTCAAGAGCAAACAGATGTTGAATCTTTTGCTGTGCTGGAGCCCGCTGCTGATGGTTTTCGTAATTACTTTAAATCAAAACATAAGGCATCTGTAGAAGAAATGTTGATAGATAAGGCGCAATTGATGACGCTTACGGCTCCTGAACTTACAGTTTTGGTAGGAGGGATGCGTGTTCTGAATACCAACTTTGGTGATTCTAAACATGGTGTATTCACCAAACATACAGATAAATTAACCAACGATTTCTTCCTAAACTTACTCGATATGGGTACAACTTGGAAGTCAACTACCGATGCACAAGATGTGTTTGAAGGTCGTGACCGTAAGTCAGGCCAGGTTAAGTGGACGGGAACACGGGTAGATCTCATCTTCGGTTCTAATTCCGAACTCCGAGCCATCGCTGAAGTTTATGGATGCGAAGATTCTCAGGAAAAGTTTGTGAAGGATTTTGTTGCAGCATGGAATAAGGTCATGAACCTCGATCGTTTCGATCTGGTTTAATTTAAAACATAGTTCATATAAAAAAGGTGGTCTTTCAAAAGATCACCTTTTTTATTTTATAACTTCAGAAGAACGTGCGTTTATTTTTTTGATTATCGAAATCCATTTAGAATTCTTTCAGACAGAATTAATTGTTGTTACAATCAATAATTTACTTATTGGTTGAAGATGTTATTGCTTGGCCACGTTTTCAGAAAAGTAGGTGAACGATTTTTCACCTGTAATTAAAACTGCTGAAGGATTATAACGACAGGCACCATTCACCATGCCAAACCAGATGTTTCCTTTTCTGTCTTCCGTTAAGCCAAATATTTGCATGTCGTTTGATATTATTTCGATAGTCGACAACTGTTTTGGGTTGATTGTAATCGCAGGATCATATCTGGATAAAGTCATACCACGTCCATTTATTTTATTCCCACTTAACCAGATTTTTCCGGTTTTATCCTGAAAAATGTAACTGGTAAAAACTGTTGAATAATTAATAATGGACTTAGAACCGTTTTGGGGAATGACTGTTGGGTCGTAAATGCTAAGTCCTTCCTGACTGCCAATCCAAATGTTTCCATTCCTGATGCTTTTGGAATTATCTTCCAGTATACAACGGACATTATGAAAAGATAAATTTTCATCGATCGTAAAATTGGTAAACGATTTTGTTCCCGGTAAATGTGTTTGAGTCGGATCATACCAACTAATACCGCCACGTGTTCCAAACCAGATTTTTCCGGTTTTGTCTTGTGTGATGCAATTTACTGAATTATCGCTGAGTCCATCTTTTGTAGTGTAATTGTAAAACTTGTTTTCTTTAAATCGACTAACTCCATTATCTGTGCCGAACCAAATATTTCCTTCTTTATCTTCCATTATACACAATTGACTATTCCGGTCCATATTGACCCCCCAATTCCGGAGCATACTGACCCACCTATTCCGGCCATGTTGACCCACCCCTTTTTAGAAAAGAGAATGACATTCCGGCAATACTGACCCACCTCATTAGGTGACATTCCGGCAA
>JANNBB010000034.1:0-80288 GCA_031385005.1 Bacteroidota bacterium | reverse complement strand
GCCGGAATGTCACCTAATGAGGTGGGTCAGTATTGCCGGAATGTCATTCTCTTTTCTAAAAAGGGGTGGGTCAACATGGCCGGAATAGGTGGGTCAGTATGCTCCGGAATTGGGGGGTCAATATGGACCGGAATAGTCAGTGGCCCAATACTTAAAATAATATGTATCAATACAATGCTTAGCAATCCAAAAGAACGAATGATAACAGTTGAAACATTAGCTTTGGGAAACAGTGTTAAGTTTGATAAAATTGAAACAATTAGGAAAGTAACTATAAATATCCAAAGAATAATATCGTATTTTTTCTTGAATTTATTCCACGAAATTCCCTGATAAGCTGTACTCATTTTCTAAATATTATTAATTCCAATACTATCAAAATATGCAATCAATATAGCAATAAAGAGAATGCTAAGAATAAGTATCCAAATGCGGAAATGTGCTTTTCTTAATGTACGAATCATCGATGTGAAATATTTTGTTTCGTTAATAATAATGGCCACAGGAATACACATCCGCCAAATAATAAAAATTTTAAAAAACCGGAAGTATGAAGTGCTGAACTATCTATTTTATTTATTTTATGAAACAAAAAATAAACGGCATATAGTACACCTAAAAGTAAATAGGTTTCAATTATAGATAGCAATATCATTTTTAAATATACTTTAATTGTTTTTCCAGATCATTGTTAGCGCGGAGCATTTTTCTTCCGTTTTTATAACTTAAATAAGGATGTCCTTTATTAAAATTCATTTCACTAATCTGATACAAATATTTCCAATGACGGATAATTTCTTTCCAGGCAAAAAATATGGAGTGATTGGGGTCGTATATATGTGTGGGTTCACTTCCTGCTCCATTAATTTCAATGATGCTGAAATTTATTCCTTCTAATAACTCGCTGAACGTATTGTAACGAATATCTAATCTGCCGAAATGAAATCCATCTACTTGCGTGCAAATATCATCGATGATTTTTAGTAACCTATCATTTATTTGATAGCTGACATCAATAAATTTTGCGCCTCTAGTGTGGCTCCCATATGGAACTAAAATAAATTCAACTCCGGAAGAAAGAATTGTATCTAAATAGCTGCCGTATTTTTTTTGCAAGGCTGGCAATTGAAAATAACTTCTAGCACTATTTTTAATTAACTGAACAATGGTATCGGTTCCATTTCCGGTTACTGACAAAAATTCTTTAGACACGATACCTGTAATTTTACCCTGATTTTGATTGGGGAAACGAACATAAAATACTCCTATTTCATTTGGATAGGTAATCAATTCTTGAACAAGGAAATCTTTACCTAATCTATTTTGATAGGCGGCAAGTTCTTGGCGGTCTTGAATTTTATCTACTGCAAAAGCTTTCAAACCAATGTCAGGTTTAGCAATTAGTGGAAAGGAAATGCCTGCTGATGAAACTTTCTTTAAAATGCTATCTATATCATCTTTGTTGTTTACCAATATTGTTTTAGGAATATACTGAGCAGGTATTAGATCATAAATTTCCATTTTAGATTCCATAGCCATTCCTCCATTTTTAATAGAAGGATTTGCTGCATTGAAAAAAAACAATGACCTCGCTTTAAAAGCATAATAGATCCAAACAGGAAATAATGGATAATACACAACAGTAAAAGGCCAGTATTCCCAATTCAATAATTTGTGGAGTTTTAATTGTAGGTAATTCATGTATAATAATTGATTAGTTCTAATGCAAGACCACTATTTTTTGAATTGCAGAAAAATCCTCGTTAAATACTTTTAAAGTATATGTTCCATTTGACAAATCGCTTACATCAATTTCGTTTGATTGCGTGGTGTTGCTTTTAACTATTGCTCCATTAATGTTTATTATTTTATAGGTAAATATTTTATTATTTAGATTTTCGATGAAAAGATTGTTGGTTGCAGGATTTGGAAAAACATGGATAGCGGCAATTTTCTTAGGTATAGTGCTTACTCCTAAAACCAAACTTGATTTAGCAGTAGTCGACAACTCGCTTTGGATTGCTTGCTTTCCGGTAGGGTCTTGTAAAATAGCCACAGTTGCAATTCTGTCTTGATCCCAAAACGCACTATATTTTTCAGTCATGTTTAACACCAAGGAATCACCAATATTTGATGGCAAGGTCACAAGCATTCCTTGTGATGTAAATAATGATCTGCGTAAAACATTAAAATGTTCAAGTTCTCCGTTGCCTCCATTTCCAAACACTGTATCTTCCACTAAACCTACAAATAGACTTGCACTGCCTGTTGGAATACCACTTGCAACCCTATGAATTACAATGCGTGATAAAATTGAATCTAAACTAATGGCATATTGTTTAATTGCTATAGTAAACGGAGATAGGCCTGCATAGTTGCTGAACAAAGTAGTGTCGGCATAATTAATTGAACTTGAAACAACAGATCCATTGATAACAATACGCGGTGTGCCTCCGAAAACACCGTAATAATTAGCGCGGGCATTATTATCAATCGTGTTTTGCTGACTTAGAAAACAAGATGCATATGGCGAACTTGGATGAATGGAAAGATGCAACACCTGTGGATGCAAATTAAAATTAGCATTCAATCCCGGATTTCTTGAAGTACAAATACTACACTCGGTGTTTGTAAAATGTTCTACAATTATTTTTCGTGCAACTTGCGCGTTTGAAAAAACTGTTAGGTTTATAAATAAGATGATAATGATTGTTGACTTTTTCATTGTTTTAAATTTAGTACTGTGATTAATTATTTATTTCAAGCGGTTTTTAAACAATTTCTCAAACTTTTCTATTTTAGGTTGTATTACCATACGGCAGTATGGTTCTTCTTTATTCAATTCGTAATAATCCTGATGATAATCTTCGGCTTTATAAAAAACGGAAAAAGGAACCACTTGTGTAACTACCGGCTTGCCATAGACATTCTCTTTATTAAGAGCAGTAATTATGCCGGTAGCAATTTTATTTTGCTCATTATCCCTCGTAAAAATTACCGAACGGTATTGTGTGCCTTGATCGGCACCTTGCCTGTTTAAAGTAGTAGGATCATGCACCGTAAAAAACACTTTGATAATTTCTTCAATAGATGTTTTTGTGTTGTCGTAAGTTATCTGAACTACTTCTGCATGACCGGTTGTACCCGTACAAACTTCACGGTAAGTGGGGTTTTTAATTGATCCACCTGAGAAGCCTGATTCAACTTTTAGTACACCGTCTAACTTTTCATATACGGCTTCTACACACCAGTAGCAGCCGCCGCCTAATGTGATGGTGTCCGATTTCGCAATGGCATTTACTGTATTGTTTTGTGCTGTCAGGCTGCCTGAAAACAGCATACTTATTAAAATTATATTTTTCATTTATTTTTGTTTCATTAATTAATTGACAATTATTTTGCTGAGTGAAATTACAGCAAGTACGATGTATAAAATTCCAATTGCTGTATTTAACTGATTTAATTTTATTTTAAAATATTGCATTAACTTATTGCCATAAATCATGTAAATGGCCATGACAAGCAATGTTCCCAAAGCATTGAAGCCAATAAACTCAGCTGTGTAATACCAGTTCGTTTCGAAGTTCAAAAGCGGATTGATGATAACACCAATGATCACCCAAAAAGGTATTTGTTGTGGATGAATGATAATGCTCAATACACCCCTGTATAAGGTATTCTTTTGCGGTGTTTTATCGCTGGATTTATTTTCAAATAGCATCCACAATCCCATTGCTAAAACAATCAAATACGCCGTAATTTGAATGACAGAAAAGAACTGGTTATTGGTTTTTATTTTATTGAGATAATGTAAAGAAGCAAGGCAGTATGCACTTTCGAAAATCACCACTAAAGTCAATATCATAAAAAGCATTTTGTATTTTTTAGTTCCATACAAATGCATTACCATGATATTGATGTTTCCCGGAAACAAATATCCATAAAACCCAATTGGAATTCCTATTAAACTCATTTTTCTGTTATAGCTTTATTGATAATTTTATTAGACCGGTATATCATAATCTGCTGCTGATTTCTTCATTGAAATCCTTTTACTACTTTGCGTAAAATTTTGCAGATCGTAGTAGTTCAGTTCTGCATTTGTATTATTATTTATTTCAATAAATGAGAAACTTAATGTTTTTATTTTCTCCTTTCTATTGATGATGAAACCATTTTCAGTATCAATTGCTGATTTAAAGAAGTTAAGCAGCGATCGTTTGGAAATGTCAGGATTTGTTGCTATCCAATTTTGAAAAAGCTTCTTTCTGTTTGTTTGCGCTTCAGTATTATAAAGTGTTGATGAAGAAAAAATATGCGGTACTGTGGAGTCTAATTTAAAACGGTGTTTTTGATTGCCATCCCACACCAAATGAAACATGTTTTTGTCACACCAAACCAATAAGGTAAATGGCTCTATTTCTTCTAAATTCATTAACTCCCAATCAACCATTGGGGTTTTGGATGATAACAATTCCAAAACAATAAGTCCACGGCTTTTTCGGTATTGCTCTTTGAGTTTATGCTTTTTAAAACCGCCATTTAGTAATATACTGACATTTTTATAATCATTTATACCCAGCCATGTACCTCCGCCTAAAGTATCTTTCGGTGCTAAAACTGTGATATCATTTACAACAAATACTTCTGGTGATATTGCTGTTGGCCTTAACGGATTTTCATCTCGCAGCGAAGCAAAAAACACTTTATTGTTATCTGGAATATAAACTACGGTGCACATATTCTGTAGCTGATTATTTTTAAAGCAAATCTTATTTTAAACTAAATATTATTTTTAAGCATTCTCTAATGCTTTAAATTTTATTGTAGAATAAGCCATACCAAAATCATTGTTGACTACATCTAAATTCATTTCAATCAAAGCAACTTTGATCAGAGCAAGGTGATGAATTGCATGTTCAGTATTGTAAACGATCTCGCGGAAATATGTTGTCGTAACAAATGATGATAGAGACCCATCAACTTCTTCAACCAATATTTTTAGTTGTTTATCAGAACGGGTGATTTGCTTTTCAAGCTGCTCTAAACCAGCTAGTGCAAAACTTCTATTGTTTTCTAAATCAATATTTCTTTGACGGTTTAAATAATCAACAGAACCTGTATCATAACCCTTTATGGCACATTGCAGCAGTTCAATGATGTGACGGGTATGCCCTCCAATACTTGCTCTGCCAAGGTGAGCGATATGATGCGAGTATTGCTCATCATTTAATATGGAAAGTAAATTTCCCAAAGAGCGCAGTTGTTGAGTTAATTGAAGAAAGATCATATACGGTATTTATATTTTACAAGAAGTAACACCTTTTTACTTACGTTAATACTGTTGTTTTGGATTTTTAATTGAAGTTTAAAAATTGAAATTTATTTCAGGTGTTATCACAACAGAACGTGTTAGACCATCAGGCCTTACATCACGCACTACTAATGGAAAACCACCCGATAAACCGAAAGAAAATTTATCGGTCAGTTTATGGCGTAATGCAAATGTTACATTAAAGGTTAGGCCTTGCGAGCCATCAATTTCAATAGGATCAGTATTGGTATTGAAGTCACGGTAAGTATCGTTTTGTAAGTGATAAATACTTAGAAATCCTGCATTCAATTTCCATTTTTCTTTTGCTATAAAGTTATAGCTTACGCGTAGCAAAGCATCACTTTTTCTGTTCAAACTGTTAGAAGGTGGATACTTATTGGCATCAGATGAATTGTAAACTTCGTGTAAAAATGTATTGTCGTTTTCTCCTGTTAACGGCAATTGTAAACCGGCAGAAAATATAAATCTGTTATTGGTAATCGTAAGGCCTGCTAAAATATCAACCGTGCCTAAACTGCTTTGGTACACCATGGGTAGCGGCTTATTTTTATAAAGAATATTGCTTTTGCCTAAAAACACTTTAGTGCCTAAAGTATACGATTTTGACCACTTACTTTTTGACGGAGCAGTGTAAGATGCAGATAAATACACATCGCCCAGACCAGCTGCATTACCTAAATTGCCCGACGCAGAATGGGCAGTGAGCTTGGTCTGTACTTCCCATTTTTCATTAAAGCGGTAATCATATTGTATTGAAGGAGTAAACACATGAGTGCTTTCATCACCTATACCATCAGTTAAGAACAAACTTAACGATTGCTTTTTAAAGCCTGGGGAATTGGAAGAAAGCGGTTTCAATATTCCCACTGAACAAAAACCAGCATCGCTGCATCCTTGCCCATTAATTGTTTTAAAAGGCAATAGGTATAACATGATAATACAAATAAATAAAGACCTCATTTAGTGAATTATTTTTTTAAAATTTTTCGAAAGAGATTGATACCCTCTTTTCTATGCATGACCAATAAAATTAAACAACAAAGCATTACAACAATAGCAAGTATGAATAGTTCACCACCATCACCTCTTGATTCAATCCCAATAACAGTTAAATGTGATAAGATGGCTCCGGCCATTATGCCCAATCCTAAAGATGCACCAATTACAGCAGTATCAGGAATAAGCAAAAAAATGCTCGTAATTAATTCAATAGCCGCAGTGCCGAAGCGTCCCCAGGGCTCGACACCAAGTTTAGTAAAAAGCGCAACCGACTCGGGATGCCCTGTGAATTTGAAATACAACGTTTGCAAAAGTATGGCTGCCGCTATAATTCTAAGCAACCATGAAATGATATTGGAGATTTTCATTTGTTGAATTATTATTAAATTCTATTGTTGAATTATCTTTTGCCAGTATTTATCAGCTCTTGCTTTGAGATTGGTTTCATTTTCATTCCATTTGGGCAAAGTGTTATTCACCCAAATGTGATAGAACAAATACAACTTGCCGTTTACGATTTTGAATGTTTCGGGATCTATTTCCACTTTCTCTCCAGAACTGCCCATTGCATATGCACACCATCCGCCATACTGTGGTTCGTATTTTTTAAAATCTTTTAAAAATAAATCTTTATTAGCTGCCGTTGCAAAATAGTAGGTAACCCCTTCGGCAATGCCGGTCATCATTTTATTACCCTTAACCGCTTTATTTTGAGTGAAATAAGCAACAGGATCGTAACCCTGAATAGCGATGCCTTTTTCAAGATTGAATTGTTTTACACGCAATGCCGTCTGTGCATTTGTAACGATTATAGCAATTACGAAAGCTACTGTTAAGTGAACTAACTTTTTCATTTTTTTCGATTTATTTTATTGAATAGTCGCAGCTATATTAAAAACCTGACAAGACGTATGAAAAGAAATAGTATAATTTGAGTGTACAATCCGGGATTGGTGTTCACACCGACCATTTAGGTACAAATATTATGAAAGGCGGGGGCGCCATCCGTGAATAACTTTAATGAATAACCTTCACCTTGCCTTGCAAATTGGCAATGTTAACCGGGGTGTAATTGAGAAAAAGTATATTCTGTCCTGCAGAATTAGGGGATCAAATTCAAAAAAATATTCTTTGCCATTAGCTTAAAATCAATTGCGGTGTAAACAACTTATGCTAAAGTTTCGAAATTATTTTTTCTTTCAATGCTTTTATTTCTTTCTTGGGAGTCTTGATTTCATCCTTATTCCTGACATGTTTTACAAGCATTTCATCAATAAGTTTACTTTGTTTTTCGTATGCTAAGCATCCATCACAGATAGCATTATGCATCTGCAATTGTAGTTTTTCTTTCAGGGTAAGAAATGCCACTGATTTTTTATCAATCAATTCAGCTGCTTTTTTACATGAAAGCATAATTAAGGGCTTTACCTTTTTCATTTTCTATTTTTTGAACCAGTTTAAATTAAGACATTTTCTCAATTGTAATTTGGCCCTGTGAAGAACTTGCCAATAATTAGTCATGGTAATATTCAATTCCTGACAAATGAGTTCGCTTTTTTTTTCCTCAAGATATTTTGACTGTACTGCCGCATTCCAGCTTTCGGGTAATTTTTTCATGCAAGAATTTAATGTGTTTTGAAACTCAACATTATCTAATAAATGAATATCCTCATTCCAGAATTTAGGGGTTTCTTCGGCTCTCCAGTGTTCAACGTTATCGAAAAATGCATTCATAAAAGCAGCATCGCCCAAAACTGTCTTATTCATATTACTGCGATAATGATCCATTATTTTATTGTTTAAAATTGCAAAAAGCCAGGTTTTTGGATTACTCCTTCCTTCAAATTTATCGAACGATTGCAATGCAGCCAAAAAAGTATCCTGTACCAAATCTTCGGCTGTTTCTTTTTTCGAAGTCTTATGCAACGCCCATGAATAGAGGCTATCAGTATATAACTCTACCCATGTTTTTATAATGGCAGAAGCGTTAAGTGTTTCTGAGCCGTGTTTCATTGTGCAAAGCTATTTTATTTGGAAAGGGTTTTCAAATATAGTTTTTTACTTCTTGTAAAATTACTTTTTAAAATGAGCAAATAAAACGAAGTGTACAATTTATTTTTCAACTCGAAGAATTATTTTTGAGAAACGATATTCATCTGAATAAAAATTGAAAATATAACAGCCGGCTTCCAGATGCTCTACGTTACATAGGGTATGATTATTTTTTATTTCAACGGAAAAAACATTTTTTCCTTCAATTGAAAACACATCGAGCACGCCAATGGTTATTCCGGAAACAGAAAAATAGTTGTTAATTGGATTGGGAAAAATTTCGATATCCATTTTATTGTGTGAATCCATATTTAAATTAATTGATGCAGTCCATTGCAAAGCATTGTTGATTAGCTTGTAGAAAAGTGTATCCAAGGTGAAGTTCGAAGACAGGTGACCGAGCGATGTATAGAATATTCGGTTAATACCATTGTCTCTGAACCAAGTAGTCGCTCTGGAAGAATCATACGATACCGGTCCCGTTTGTTCTACCTGAAGAAGGATATTATTTGTCGGATCGAAATATCCGTCTTCCCAGTAATAGTATTCTTCTTCTTTCGCCCACGAAGTAGGAATGCCGGTCAATAGCGGATGAAGCTGCATGGCTGTCATCGTAAAATTTGGTGTGCCGATTACATGAGAAGGATTCTGTCTGACACTTGCACCTAGCAATTCAGGAAAGAAATCCCAGGTGCCGGTATTCGTTCCGTTCGATGTAGAGTGTCGGTAAGTATCCGTTGCTGAATGGATGCCGATTACATTGCCACCGCCTGCAATATATTGTTCGAAATTGATTTTCTGCACCGAGTCGAGAATGGCATCACCTGAGGTATTGGAAAAGATTATTACCTTATATGACTGAAGTGAAGCAAGGGAGCTAAATGTAATTCCTGTGCTGTCGTCATCAACAATAGCGCCCAGCAATCCAGCCATTTGATTAAACATGGTATACGAAACCTGTCTTGTTTGATGATCAAAGCCCGATGTTTCTGTATAATGAAGAATTTTTGTTTGTGCATATCCTGTTTTAGCCTGGAATATGCAAACTAACAGGAATGATAATTGGATTAATTTATTAATGTTGTACATATTGATAAAATATTTATTTATGCAGGGCTAATTCTAAATACAACTCTTTTCTATTTATCAACTTGTCTTTCATAAGATCAAGTATTGCAACATATCGAATTAACCCACAACGTGTATTAACTTAATTATTTTATCAATCCACCAACCATACTACTAACTCCAGTTTCAACCATTCATCCACCCATTGTTTTGATCTAAGAATGCCGAACATCATTTTTCCGGCATCCAACAGCCGGGCAATTGTTTCATTTTTCGAGCGGGGGAGGTAACCAAGTTTTTCGCGGTTAGAAGTGTAAATAGCGACAGCGAATTTATCGTACTTATTTTCGGTTTCCCGGATAAGAAGGAATCGGTCGTTTGTTTTCAAGTGCGGTTCTGTTTCTTCGATATTCTGATAAGAAGTACCTGCTACCTGACATTCAAGAACGATCAACTCACGGGCAAATGGCAATAACGATCCCGTTCCTTTTACAAGTGCTAAAAGCGCCGGATTAATTTTTATCAGTTCGGAGCTCATGTATCTGTTTTGTTTAATAGAATTTCAATTGCATTTTCATAAACGATTTTTTCTTCCATCGCTTTCGAAATAGCATTTAAGCTGTCATTATTTTCGATATCAATCCAAGAAGAATCTTTAAGTAGTTCACTATATGTAAATGGAAAATTGGTTTTAATGTGTTCTATTTCTTTCATCAGGTGTGTAATTCGTGATGAAAAAAGATCATTTCTTTTTTTTAATTCTTCCAATGCGCTGGGAGTTGAGTCCGGTTTTGTCTCATGTAAAGCCAGAACTTCCAACAGTTTCATTTGATTCAGATCGCCTTGCCGGTAACACTCGGAAACTTTCAACCACAAAATTTTCATTGTTTCATTTTGTTCGGGATTTAAATCGGGATGAAGTACATGAGCAAGTTTATAATAAATTTTTCTTAGCTCAATCGCTTCATCACTATTCATCTTAGGCAATCCAATAAATTTTAATGCTTCTTCTATTTTTTTTGATTCTTCTTCGAGTTTTTTTCGTTGTCCCTGAATCTCTTTTTCAAGTAATATGTCAATGGCCTCCGGAACGATTTCGCTTTGCCTGTTTATGCAAGACTGAATGAGCTCCATTTTTCTTTTTAATCGGTATACTTCAATACGTACTTCCAGCAATTCAAGTTTGAGTTTGCCAACCTTCAATAAGTAAATCGCCTCGAGTTCGGGTAATGCCTGATGTAGCAGATATTCTCTTTCTTCTTCATTCTGCAGCAGAGATTCACGTAGCCTTTCATAGTCATTCAATGCTCGTAAATATTCCGGTGTCAATGATATTTCGTTGATCATTTTGTCATAAATATATTAATAAGGAATGTTTTCATAGTCCCTTCTGTGTTTAACTCGAGTGAGACTTTCCTTCATTTTATGCAATATAATTATTTTATTAATTTTTTTATAAATACAAAGCTGAATAGATGTGATTGTTCAAATTCGATTTAGAAGCATGAATTATTTCAATATCGATTTTTTCCTTATATTGTCAAAACTTCCATTAAATCTTAAAATATTGAATAGTATGAAAAAAACATTTGTATTCGCATTTATTTTGGCAGTGTTCTGTTTGCATGGTTGTAATAGTAAACCTGAATCTCAAAATGAGGCACAGGGAACTGATTCTGTAATGGAGTCTTCTGGAGTTACGACAATGGATACGACTCAAAATATTAACAACGGAAGCGTGACAGCTGTGGTACCCACTACGGATCTGGCGGCGCCTACTATTGATCCCAACAATCAAGGGATGAACCCGGCCCATGGTCAACCCGGTCACCGTTGCGACATTGATGTGGGTGCTCCATTGAATTCTCCTCCCGGAAAATCAGCTCCTGCTCAGCCGGTGCAGGTAAATCCAACCGGGTCAAATCCCGGATCACAACCTGCTTCATCTGTGCCTTCTATTACTTCTCCGACTCAAATCAATCCTGTGGCTCAACCCGGAAAAACACTGCCTGGTATGAATCCCGCTCACGGTGAACCCGGTCATGATTGCGCCATTCCTGTTGGTTCTCCTTTGAAAAAGTAGAAGGTCTGTTTTTTTGATCTCAAAATTATTAATACTAACGTAGAAGAATTTTTACGTTAGTTTTTTTTTGAATTTGAAATTTTTTGAGGTATGTTTTTTATAATGGTGTGCTCGACTTCGACAAGCTCAGTCTTCGACAAAGGGCTCGGCTTTGACAAGCTTAGTCGTTGACAAGCTCAGTCTTCGACAAAGGGCTCGGCTTTGACAAGCTTAGTCTTCGGCTACTTAGAGGAATAATTAAATGGAACAAAAAAATTTAGCGAAATTATTTTTACTGCTTTATAAACTTCTGAATGAATTGTTCTCTAGCCGAATCAATCCTAAGCAAATAAATTCCGGAACTTAAAAAACTAACATCTAGCGAATTGCTTTCCATATGGCATGAGTAAACAATTTGTCCTCTCGAATCATAAATTGTCAACGTGCCTGGTTTAAAATCTTTCAGATGTATTTTATCAATTGCGGGAATGGGGTAGAGTCTTTTTTCGAAAACGTTTAAATCATTTAAAGAAACCGGGAGTGAATCATTATTGAATCGTGCGATAAAGTTATCGGAAGTAGTTGTGGTTTCAATTGAACCGGTAATAACAATGCGATTATCAGCTTGCAAAATGGCTGAATTAGAATTGCAGTCGTCGTTGCCAAGTGAATACAAGAAGCTTCCGCCATTTCCAAAGACGTTATCATCAGCGCCGGTGGATAAGTATCGTGACAATGAAATCTTTTCTTTCAGATTGTATGATTGGCCTATTGTAATAATTTTACCATCAGCTTGGATTAAAATACTTGTGATATAATCAAGCGATTGATTATGATCTTTTGTTAATATACCTGTTGAGTTGAATGAAGGATCCAGATTGCCCGTCGAATCAAGACGTAGAAGCAAATCATCTTCTCCATTTATTGTACTCCCAAGTCCACCAACAAGAATTTTTCCGTCCGGTTGAAGTGCTAATGCCCAACCTTCCTCATCATCGCCCAACAAATCAAATGTAAATATGCCATCAACGTTGAAACTATTGTCTAGTGAACCATCAGATAAAAATCTCAAAACAAGAATGTCGCTCAGACCATTCACATCATCAGTTGCACCAACAACTACAATTTTTCCGCTAGTTTGAAGTGCAAATTGCGAAGCAAATTGATCACCCATCAATTGGCCAAATGAAACTTTTCCTCCATTCCCAAATGTTGAATCCAATGTTCCATTTGAATTGTAGCGTAAAAGTATTATTGATGAAGTGTTGTTTAGGTTATCAGCTGAAGATCCGCAAACAAGGATTTTTCCATCCGGCTGGATTCTTACCCGTAATGCAATATCATCACTGCCATTTTGAAAATCTGTACTCACCATACCTCCGTTTCCAAAACCAGCATCCAAAGTACCGGTTGAATCGTAACGCCTAATAAATACATCACGCTCGATGTTATTATCATAAGCACCGACTAATAATATTTTAGAATCTGCCTGTTGTATAATATCAAAGGCCTGGTCATCGCCGTTACCAATAGGTCCACTTACAGATCCATTGTTACCAAAAGTGGTATCAATTGTTCCATCTGAAAGATAGCGTAACATGTAAAAATCATCCGGTGATGCTTGTGAGATCGTTCCTGCATTAAGTATTTTTCCATCGCTTTGCTGAGCAACACCAAAACCGGAATTATAATTTGAATTATAGATTCCCAAAGCAACTCCTGAAACTCCAAAACTTTGATCAAGTGTACCGGGTTGCGCCTGAAGTTGGATAATTATCAAAAAAAGAAAAATGAAAAATAAATATTTCATAGTGATTAAATTTTACCAAATATAAAAAATTAAGTTCATCTGCATTCAATTTTCAAGATTATTTTTTATTAATAAATACAAGAGCGATATTTGTCAATAAAAGATAAGTGTATAATATGAATGGATAAAGTTTCTTGCAAAAGAAAAGTACTCTCCGAAAATTCAAAAAGGATAGTTGGATTGAAAAGCCAACTCATATGTATTGAAAATTGATTTATTTTTTGATTTTATTATTTTTTCAATACCTTAGTTGTCGTGCTCTAAAAAGTTGAAACCCTTTAATGTTTTAAAATGATACTGAAATTTCTACTACTTCGAATTTATACTGTTTTAAATACCCCACTCAAGGTTGTAATAGTTTTCGCAACAATTGGCATAAATTCTTATTGCTTGGCCCAGAGCCAGTCATCCATGGGCTCCGATAATTTTCCGATCAATGACAATGGTTATGGATCTGTTCCTTCTGCTGTCAACACAGGTTGGCAAATAAACGGGTTTGGCAAAGTAAACAGGGTGATTCGTAGTTCTTCTGCTTTGTATGCGTTAACGGCCAGTGGGGGTATTTACAAATCAAATAATAACGGACAATATTGGTACAGTCTCTCCGGATCTTTTCTTCCGGGTGTACAAATGAATGCACTTTCTATTGATCCTATTGATACAAACATACTCTATGCCGGAACCGGTGAAGTTTCTTATGCAGCGAATTACGGATGGGGTGGTTATGGTGTTTTCAAAAGCACTGATGGAGGAAATACCTGGAATGTTTCGAATACAGGGATGGGAAATATTATTGTTTCCGATATCCTGGTCGACAAAAATAACAGGGCACATGTAGTAGCCAGCGGCTCAACCGGATTGTTTTTATCTGTTGACAGCGGGTTGAATTGGGTTCGGAAAATTAGTAGTGGTACATGGATGGAACAAATCGTACAACGAGGAAATTCTGATTCGCTTTTTGCTATAAGCGGTGATAGCCTCTTTACTTCGGTTGATTTTGGAAACAACTGGACTGTGCGTAACCTCGACCCTTCCAGTTCTATGAATTACCTAAAAGGCCGGATTACGATTGCTCCTTCGGATAACAGAGTCATCTATGCGACATGGCTATACACCATCTCCGGTAATTATATGCAAAGTGAAATTTTTCAAAGCACTGACGGTGGAACTACATTTACCAAAAAGTACAGTAGTTCTTCATTACCTGCTTTGTGTTCATATGATGCTACTCTTACCGGTTCCGGATATGGCTGGGCCAATTACTGTATTGCTGTTGATCCACTCAATTCGGATGTCGTTTATACAGGTGCTCACCTCATTTTCCGTTCGACAGATGGTGCAGCTAGTTTCATAAATACTATTTCCGGCTGGTGGTGTTGTATTCACACCGATATTCACGATATTAACTTCAGTCCATCTAACAGCGATAGTTTATTTGCTTCTACAGATGGCGGAGTATTTGTTTCTCCAAACCAAGGTTTAAACTGGAGTCCTCTTTCGTCCGGAATGTCATGTACACAATATTTTACATTTGGTCAAAGTCATGTCGATTCGAATTATGTTGTGGGCGGGACACAGGATAACGGCATCATGTTCCTGAAAAACGATAACAATGTTCACACCTATGCCGGTGGAGATTATTACTATTTTACACAATGTGATTATTTCAATCCGCATAATACCTATACCAATGACATTGTAGCTAGTGGTTTAGTCTTCGATCCGTATTACCGTGCAAATAGTGCACCTCTCAATCTGCCTTCTGATCTTTCAAGTGTTACATTTTCATCTTGCCTGGAATTTAGTCAACTCAATCCAGGTCGTGCATTTGGATTTAACACAGATGTTTGGATCACCAACAATCTGGATAATTATGTCATGTCATCTTCAGGTGGTACTTCATCGATAACATGGTCGAACCTAACAAATTTATCAGGAGCTAACATTACCTCCTTAGCTATTGCGCCTGATAACGACAACAGAATCTACTTTATTACAAACCTTGCAGAATTCTATACCTGCAACATAAGTGGAGGAGTTCTTCAATCGATACAATCAATTTCTATTCCTGCTTCAACAAATGTATCTTCATCCATTGCTGTTTCTACATTAAACCCGGATGTCATTTTTGTTATGGCGGACAACACTATTTTGCACAGTTCTGATGGCGGAAAACATTTCGAAGATATTTCCGGAAATTTACCAAACATTAATTTTCAAGCAATTTATATTGATCCTTACAGCACTGTTGAAGGCGTTTATCTTGTAAGTGACATGGGTGTTTATTATCACGACTGGACACTGAATAATTGGAATTGGCTCAACCCGGATTTTCAAACTAACTTGCAAAATCCATCGGCAACATTTTTTCAGATAATTGCAGGCTCGGGCATTTTTAAAGGAAGTAGCAGCGCGTCCAGTCATATCTCCATGGGTACCTGGGGTGCAGGATTTCAAAAAGCAAATTTTTATGTTCAAAAATGTGATCCACTTCCTCCATTTTATGTTTTGAATTCTTTCGGAAACACTTTCGGCACAAACACTGCTTGTTATGATAATACGAATGGTGGTGCAGCAGGATCGAATGCGATTACCGTGACGACCAATGGAGCAGGGATTGGTGGTACTGACGACCAGTTCAGTATGGTGGCCGGTAATTTAGTGAATGATGGTTCTCTAACCTGTAGGTTGTATAGTATTCAGAAAGGAGATTCCACTTCTCCCGGAGAGACCGGATTGATGTTCCGAACCAGTTCTTCACTCTCAAATTCTCCATTCATTATGGCGGGTTTGAATGCAAACGGTAAGGCATTTATCCGCTATAGACTAACATCCGGTGCAACTGCTATCGATTCGATAGTTTCTACTCCTCTTATTCCATACCCGATTGATTTAAAACTGATTCGTACTGGGAATTCTTACGCTGCAATTATTGGAGGAGTATCCGTGGGTTCGTTTAATGTTGTTCTCGGAGACACAATTTTAGGAGGTATTGCGGCATCTTCCGGAAATTCATCACTCGTAAATCAGACAGCATTTGGCGACATAATCGATTCAGGTTTTACTATGTTGAGCGTCGGAATCAAGAATCAAACTAGTCCTGTAAATGCCCTCTTGTTTCCTGATCCTGCTCATAACAACATTACTATTAAATTAAATATAGCAGGCGAATACAGTTATCGAATCTTCGATGTACTTGGAGTGAATGTTCTTGATGGAATGATTCCGTTGAATTCTTTCACACATTCAATGGATGTTTCAAAACTGAAGAGTGGTAATTATTTCATTGAGCTTGTTGGCAGAAATGGAATTAATAAAGGAAGATATCGATTCGTTAAAAATTGAGGAAAAAATATTTTTTTAATTTACTATATCACTAAATTTTAATAGAGGAAAACATGAACAATATTTCAGAGACCATTGCGAATAATAATGGAGGAATTCAAAAGAAAATTTTGAGGTTTGCTCTTTCAACTTTATTTATATTTTCACTTTCTGTCTTTTCTATGTATGGCCAGAACATTAGCAAGCTGAAAAATCAAAGTTGGATGAAAATTATGCAAAACGATACAAGTATTAACTTTTTTAAAGCCAAGAAGGATTATGTAAAATTCAAAAAAGTATATAAAAAACAAGAAGCAAAACTAGATGCCCGTGAAAAAAAGGATATACTTAAACACTCTCCACCCAATGAAGAACATCTTGAAAGTCCGGAAGCATCATTAATGATGGCCTATGAAAAATGGGAAAGGAGCATGAGACCATTTGTAACTAAAGAGGGCAAGGTCATGCCTGTGGAACTAAGATTAAAAATGGTTCAGAATAGAAAACAGGAATGAGTAAATTCAATTGTAAAATGATATCCTGCTTTCTGAACTATTTATTTTTTGAAAAAAGTTTTTTACACTTATAGAATTCCAAGTAGCTCAATTATTTTTATTATAGGCGATCAAACACTTATCGCGACACCAACATCGCATTGGCCACCCTGTATAGCAACCTCGCTCCAACATTCGCATCCAATTCATCTTTTCCGGGCGCAACTTCATTCAAATCAAAACCGATAATTTTTCTTTTTGAAGTGACCAGCTTTTCGATCAGAAAAATAACCTGCTCGAATTCAAAACCGCCGGGAACGGGTGTTCCGGTATGCGCACATAATTTTGGATCGAGTCCGTCTATATCAATACTGAGATAAACCTTATCCGGAAGCGTATCTAGTATGCTGTCGCAAATCGTCGACCAGTTTGTTCCGTTGAACTGTTTGTGTTTTATATCGCGATCAAAAAAGGTAGTTATTTTTTTATGGGAATTAATCAAATCCAATTCCGCTTCGCAATAATCGCGTATACCGACTTGAACCAATTTTTTTACTTGCGGAATTTTAATCGCATTGTACATGATAGAAGCATGAGAAAATTCGAAACCTTCATAAGCTTCTCTTAAATCGGCATGTGCATCAATTTGTAAAATGGCAAAGGAATTATGTTTTTCTGCTAGTGCCTGAATTAAGCCCAGCGGTGTGCTATGGTCGCCTCCGAGTAGTGCTACACATTTTGACCGGTTTAAATATTTCAGCGATTCTGTTTTAACCCATTGGTTCAATTCCTTACAAGCGGTATTTATTTCCATTCCGATTTTACCCATGGCAACATTTTGCTCAGGATTATTTCCTTTCATGAGCATTTGTATGTATCGTTCCGCTTTTTTTCTGAGAAAGTTGCTCTTCGATTTGATTTTTTTACTCACTTTATCCATGGCAATGCCAAACTTCCAGGCATCCTTCACAAATGGATCATACAAGTCAACCTGAAAAGAGGCATTGTAAACTGCTTCCGGTCCGTTAGCAGTACCTGCACTATAAGAAACAGTTACTTCCCAAGGCACAGGAATAATTACAAGCGCGGCATTGTTGCAATCGAAGGGTAAACCATAAATATTTCCTGAAGTATCTCCAACATTATTGGGATTAAAATCAGCTAATTGATCTGTTTTCTTCATTATTCATTTATTTGTGTTGTAAAAGTATAAAAAGCATCAATAGGATCATGCATTCCTACAATCAAACAGAAATAATTATATTTGCGCTGATTATATTAGCGTTTTTCAAGAGCAATAGTGCTCCTGCACTTTAATATAGTCTTCCTCGCATTATGGATTGGATGCTACAGCATCTGGAATAATTTGATAAACAGGTCAAGCTCTAAAAAGATAAGACCGGATAAATATTGATTTTGAAAAAAGAAGAAATAAATAAACGAAGAACATTCGGAATCATCAGTCACCCGGATGCAGGAAAGACTACATTAACAGAAAAATTGTTGTTATTCGGTGGCGCTATTCAAGTTGCCGGTGCTGTAAAAAATAATAAATTCAGAAAGGCAGCAACATCCGATTTTATGGAAATCGAAAAACAGAGGGGTATATCCGTTGCAACTTCTGTTATGGGATTTGAATACAATGGATATAAGGTAAATATTCTTGACACACCGGGTCACAAAGATTTTGCTGAAGATACCTATCGAACGTTAACTGCTGTCGACAGCGTAATACTAGTAGTTGATTGTGTTAAAGGTGTTGAGGAACAAACGAAAAAACTGATGGAAGTTTGTCGTATGCGGCATACTCCGGTCATTCTTTTTGTAAATAAATTGGACAGAGAAGGTCAGGAACCTTTTCAATTACTCGAAGAAGTTGAACGGGAGTTAAGCATTCATACTTGTCCGCTTAGTTGGCCGATCGGGATCGGAAAAAGTTTTAAGGGTGTTTACAATTTATTTGAAAAACAGTTGCAGCTTTTTACGGCAAGTAAATCTAAGATCTCGGATGATGTGTTTGCAATTGGCGATCTTAATTCTTCTGAGCTTGATGAACATATAGGGTCAAAGGCCGCTCAAAAATTGAGAGATGATGTTGAACTGGTTGATGGGATTTATGAATCATTCGATGCCCATTTATACAGCGAAGGATATTTAGTTCCGGTATTTTTTGGTAGTGCAATCAATAATTTCGGTGTGAAAGAGTTGTTGGATACATTTGTGCGCATCGCTCCTTTTCCTTTGCCACGAGTTACCGATAAGCGGGAAATATTGCCGACTGAAAATGAGTTTTCGGGATTCATATTTAAGATACATGCAAACCTGGATCCCAATCATCGCGATCGAATTGCTTTTTGCAGAGTTGTTTCAGGCAAGTTTGAAAGAAATAAATTTTACTACCACACCAGACTAGACAAGAAAATTCGGTTCTCCAGTCCGGTAGGATTTATGGCAAATGAAAAAAGTGTTTTAGAAGATGCCTACCCGGGTGATGTAATTGGCTTATATGATACCGGAAATTTTAAAATCGGGGATACGTTAACGGAAGGGGAGAAGTTGGTATTTAAGGGCATTCCGAATTTTTCGCCTGAAATATTTAAAGAGTTGGTCAATACCAATCCTTTTAAGTCAAAGCAATTGGAGAAGGGGATTCGTCAGCTTACCGATGAAGGCGTAGCGCAGTTATTTATTCGTCAGCCCGGAAACGTAAAGATCATCGGAACAGTGGGAGAATTACAGTTCGAAGTTATTCAGTTTCGATTGTTGCATGAATATGGTGCTTCCTGTACTTTTATGCCTCTTAACTACTATAAGGCTTTTTGGTTTACTGCCAATAAACAGCAAATGGATAGCTTTATTTTAAGAAATGGCTCACACATCACCTATGACAAAGATGATCGTCCTGTATTTATGGCAGAGAGCGCATGGAAACTGAAGAGTGCGAATGAATTTTTTCCGGATATTAAGTTTCAACAAACTTCAGAGGTGATTACTGAGCACTAACTTTTAGGTACTTGCATTCCTCCAACTGATAAAAAAGTATACCACAATGGATGATTGCCCATTGAAGTAGGTGTTTTTGTTTAATATTTATTAGTTGGTTCAGTAGAGGAAATTACTAACTAACTGGAGAATATTTGAATTGAACATATTTTATGTTTGAATTCGGATGGCACTTCAGTGTGTTTTTATTGCAAATACGAGTTTTATCGGCAAATTATTTTCTAAACTGTAATTAAATGAGATTTTAGGTTTGTTATTTTCAATTTAGGTCGTTGCAATTGGGCCATATTGCGTTCTTAGAAATAGGTGTTTTAAGTTTAAATGAAAATAAAGTAAAAATACAAACTTAGAGTACTTAGAATTGATTTTAAAATTATTATTTCTTTTTTTAATTCCAATTCTTATTAAAAATATTTCTGGATTCATAAATTATATTCTGTGAAAAAATTTGCAATTGTATTTAGTTTTTTATTCTACATGACAGATAATCTGCATGCACAAACTTCATGGAAGGGCATAATCGACTCCAATTGGAGAAATGTTTCCAACTGGACATCAGGAGTTCCAACCTCTACTATTGATGCAATTATTGGGGATGCAAATTTTACTGGTATATTTCAACCTGTATTAACCGGTAATGCTGCATGCAAGTCATTAAGTATTGGTGCCGGAAGTATAAATTCTACTTTGACTTTAGCAAAGAATATTACGATTTCCGGAAACTTGACGATTGGTTCAAATGGAACTCTTTTTCATAATATAAATGGGTTCAAAATTACTATAAAGGGAAATTGGATTAATTCAGGAAATTATATAATTGCCGGGGTTGCTAATTCAGTAACATTCTCAGGTTCTTCTCAAACTATTACAGGAGCAACAATTTTTAATAGTATTACTATCAATACTGGTAGTACAGTGACCCTTGCAACGGATATATCAATTATTACTAGTTTGATAATTTCAGGCACATTAGATCCTACTGGCTTATACAAAGTTTCAGGGTCAGGATTATTAACAATTAATGGAGGTGGATTACTTTATATAAAGACTTCGACTTTCGCAGGAAATTGTACTTTGTCGGGAGCGATATCACTAAGTGGAACAAGCATAATAAATTACGCATCAACTAGTATAAGTCAGGATATAAACTCAGCTCTTATTTATGGATATTTAAGAATTAGCGGTGGTTCTACAAAATATCTGGTCAGTGATTTACCTAACTTGAATTCAAGCAGTGCAAACAGCGGCCGAATTTATGTTGATGCTGGAATTTTTGATCTACAAACGTATTCTGCTAACCGTGGAACGACGGTGAATGGAGGATTTTTTATTATTGCCGCAAATACTACTTTGAGAATTGGAGGCACAAGCAGTTTTCCTTCTAATTACTCAACAATAACTCCTGCTTTGACAAGTAATGTTGAATATTATGGAAATAATCAAACTATTTTAAATGTCAGCTATGGAGATTTAACATTTAAAAGTACAACTGGAATTGCAGTAAAAACTTTACCTTCTACTTCGATGACAATTGCTGGAAGACTAACCACTGAAATTGGAACAGGAAGTGGTGTGTTATTTACAGCAGGGAATGTAATAATTGTAAATCGTACAGTTACTCTTGGTGCAAATACTACATTTGATGGAGGCTCATTTATTCATATATTTAAAAGTAACTGGACAAATAACGGTACATATACTGGTAATACTTCAACTGCAACTTTTCAAGGACTGAGTGCTGTTTTAAGTGGAAACGGAACAAATAATTTTTACCACATAAAATTTACTTCTGCCAATATTACAAGTGCTGCTAATACTAATTTCAATATTTCTGGAAATGTTACTACTAGTGGTTCTGGTGATTTTACTCAAGCTAGCGGAGGTGTTTTTTTAATGAGCGGAACTGCAAAAACAATTACAGGAAATGGACTTAAACCTTGCAATCTTTCTATTACTGGCAGTATTTCAACATCCGGAAACATCAATGTTTCGGGTGATTTTATTGTGGACGGTTCATTTGCGGCTAGTAATCCATCAATAATTACTTTGAGCGGAATTAATAAAACTATCTCAGGAAGTGGAATCATTACTTTTTATCAATTAAATATTACGGGAATTGTCATTACTTCTACTAGTTATTTCTTATTATCTAATCTTTCGGTAGCTATCAATGGTGCTTTTACAGCAAACGCAGGCACTACTACGATAAACGGAACTACAAATCTATCAGGGTCTGCAAATCTTTATAATATTGTTATAAATTCAGGAAAGACTCTTAGAATGGGGACAAATTCAGTATTAGGTATTGCCAATACATTTACTAAAACGGGCACCTTTATCGTGACTACGAATGTTCCGAATTTAGTTTCTTACAATGGTACAGGAAATCAGATAGTCGCAAATGCAACCTATCATAATTTGCAAGTTTGTAATGGAGGAACAAAAACTCCATCTGCAGGTTTTACTATTAACAATGATTTTACAATAAGTGCCGGTACTACTTTCAACGCTTCAACTTTCACATATGTTCTCTCCCGACACTTTATAAATTTTGGAATATTTACTCCATCCACTTCTACATTTCAACTAAATGGATTGAATGTGGCTACAATTACTGGAGTTACTACTTTCAATAATTTGACAATTAATAAGAGCAGTGCGGTTATATCTGTAAATCTTGCGAATAATATAACAACAAATAATTTGACTTTTACAACTGGCAATATTCAAACCGCTTCAAATTCAATTATGATTACCGGAACCAGAACAGGTAATGGAATAATTATTGGAACAATTACACACAGTCATGCATTTGTGACAGGCACTGCATATTATTTTGAAGGTCCTTATAATGGAATTACATTCACATCCCCATCTGCAAGCTTAAATTCGGTGACTATTACTGTTACATTAGCGACAGTGAATGATTTTAATTCTGGACTGGACTGTGTTAACAGGGAATATATTATAAGTATTCCGAGCGGCACATATACGAATGCAACGCTTCGGTTACACTATGAAGATAATGAGCTAAATGCATATTCGGAGCCGTTTTTAAGTTTGTACAAATATAACTCTGGAACTAACTGGGATAGTATCGGGTATTCATCAAAAAGTACAATTTTGAATTACGTTGAACAAACGGGTATTGCATTAATTAATTCCAGATGGACCTTTTCGGGAGTTAGAAATGTAGTAAGATGGAATGGCTCAGTAAGTTCGGCCTGGGAGAATTTATCTAATTGGACAACGATCTCTGGTGCAAGTATGAGCAACAGGGTCCCTGTTTTTTCAGACCTAGCAGAAATTGGTACCACAGGATTTACATTTGAACCCACAATTAATTCTTCACAAAGTGTAAATAACATTGTATTTGGTTCCGCTCAAGCAGCAACAATAAAAATTAATAGCGGCTCCTTGACTACAATTGCCGGTATAAAGGGAAAATGGACTTCAAATACTATTGATGTGCTTGATGTTGCGTCCGGTTCGCTTTTTGTCGGAACGAATCTTGATTTAAGTGATGGGATTGTCAATCGTGGCATCACCTTTAAGATTGGTAGTGGATCAGCTACTATAAATTACAATCTGAATCAATCAGTAAGTGCAAGAAGCGAATTTACCGGCAATGGTAGTTTAATTGTTGGAGGTAATTACAACCTATCAGGTGGAGATTTTATTGCTGGTAGTGGAACAGTTTCATATATCGGCAGCGAGGCCCAGATAATTGCACCAGTCACTTATAATAATTTAACGATTTCAAAAATTACCGAGAGTGCATATATAAATTCACCCGTTATTGTAAATGGAAATTTTAATATGAATACAGGAGGTGAATTAATTATTAATGATACTCTAACTGTTATTGGGAATTTTACTATCGGAAGTGGGACTAATGTAATTGAAGAGGATGTAGTAATAAACGTTGGCGGAAACTGGATTAATGGTGGAAGTTTTACGGTAAATAATGGAGTGGTTAATTTTAATGGATCAACGAATCAAAGTGTTGGAGCAAATACTTTTAACAGTATAATCGTAAATAAACTTGGAGGAACACTTTCGTTAACAAATGATATAATTATCAATAGTGATTTGACTATCGAATCCGGTATACTGAATTTATCTACTTATTTAGCGGATAGAAGTAATCCCGGAGGTGCTTTTATTATTGGATCTACAGGCGTGTTGAAAGTTTCGGGCGCAAGCAACTTTCCGGAGAATTACAACACGATCAATTTGAATTCCGCAAGTACAGTTGAATATAGAGGCTCCATAGTTCAGAATTTGCAGGAAATTACTTACGGAAATTTAACATTGACTAACGGAGCTTCAAATGCAAAAATCTTGACGGGTGATATACAAATCAACGGAGATTTACTAATAAACTCAGGTTCAACATTCGATCCTAATACTAAAAATATTACTTTGTATGGAAATTTTACAAATAGCGGTACATACACTCCTTCAAATAGCACATTAATCTTAAATGGAGCTTCAAAAACATTCACCGGCAACACAACATTATATAATCTGTCGGTAATTAGAGGTTCCGTTTCAGTTGCAACAGGATCGATTTCTTTAGCAGGTGATTTACTTGTTGATACAACGGGGTCATTGAACTTTGGGTCCAGTAGTATATCACTTGATGGTGATTTAACAAATAAAGGCACTTTGATAAGTAATGGAATAGCGACCTTTACCGGAACACGGGTGCAAACATTACAGTTAAACAATAGCTTAATTTCCTCCTCAACAGGAGTGGTTAATTTTAATGGAACTGTTGCACCGGTTTCTAATTCTACTTCCGCACCTACTTTTGCAACAGTAAATATAAACAATACAGGAGGGGTATCGCCTACAACTCCATGGACTGTGTATTTCGCTTGCAACATCGGGCCTGGAGCAATTTTTAACGCCGGTGCATTGACACATAAGTTCTACGGTAACTTTATCAATAACGGGTCCGTCGTAAGCAATGGTGAATTAAAATTTTTGCCGCAGGCTCCATTTTCAAGCGGTGCTTCAATTACACTCGATGGAGCAGGTTCATTTACCAGTACCGGAAAAGTTGAGTTTGGTGGAACAGAGACGATTTCGATTGTGGATAATAATCCCGTATTCAACCTTGTGTATGTAACAAATGTAAGCACATCCGGGGTTACTCCTCCTAATTCTTGGTCTATTCCACAAGAATTATATATTGGGCCTGGTGCAACATTTAATGGTGGCAATTCAATCAGTCATATTATTTCAGGTAATCTCACTAATAATGGAATACTTAACGGACAATCTTCTACGATTGAATTTTCAGGTAATCCGGTGGCAATTAGTGGAACTGGAATTTCAACATTTTATAACTTGACAATTTTAAGCGGAGCGGATCTTAGTTTAAATAAATCAATCGGGATTTTAAAAGACTTTACAAATAATGGAAACTTTAATGCGATAGGGCGCACCGTAAAATTTACAGGCACATTGTCTTCAAATATTGGAGGCTCAGCTGCATTTATAACTTTTGATGATTTTGAACAAGATAAATCGTCAACGACTACGACGCTTACAAAACCTTGTATTATAACTGGTGATTTAGTTTTGACAAATGGTATTATTAATACAACCATTGCAAATCTTTTAACTCTGGATGATAATGCAACTTCTACATCTGGCTCGAGTACCAGTTTTGTAGATGGACCGTTAAGAAAAATTGGAAATGATGCTTTTGTTTTCCCAATAGGAAATAATTCAATTTGGGCTCGAATCGGAATCAGTGCCCCATCTCAAATCACAGATTCATATACTGCACAATATTATGCTTCGGCTTTTAGCAATACAACCAGTATGGCCGGAGTTCCTTCTCCTGCCCTTACAAGAGTAAGTACAGTCGAATACTGGGTATGCGACCGAAATTCAGGTTCGTCCAATGTAAACATTCAATTGTTCTGGGAAAGTAATGTGCGAAGTGGAATTATTTCATATGGTTCTGATTTATCGGTGGCACATTGGAATGGAACGGCATGGGAAAACTATGGACAAAACGCAATTACCGGAACCGCCAATGGAAATATTACATCTCTTCCTGCTTCATCATTTAATCAGTTTACTTTCGGATCAAGAGGGGTAAACCCATTACCGATTGAACTAATTTATTTTGAAGCGAAGTTGAATGAATCTCAAACTGTAGAACTAAAATGGAGTACTGCTTCTGAAATTAATAATAATTATTTTAGTATAGAAAGATCAGTTGATGGAGTTAATTTTGAAATGTTTATGAATATAAATGGTGCCGGAAACAGTACTAGTATTATTAGCTATATCGTTTTGGACAAAAAACCTTTAACAGGATTGTCTTATTATAGATTGGTTCAAGTTGACTATAATGGAAATCAAGAGTATTCTAAAATTGTATCTGTATATAATTTTAATCAACTTTCAAATTTTATTGTATACCCAAATCCTGCAAATAGAAATGGATTTAATATTTCTTTTTCTGGAAATTCAAACGATTTAACAAATGTTAAATTATTTGATTCTAAAGGGCAAGAGTTGTATTCACGAACTATATTATTTACCGATGCTGAAAAGAATGTTTTTATAGATTTAGTAAATGTAACTTCATCAGGTGTTTATTACGTGATTTGTTCTAATAAAACAGGAATTGAAAAGCAAAAAATAATTGTAAATTAAGCTAAAAAATTATTTCTCACAAAAGCAATCATTTCATTTTCTGTGAAGCGGTTTCCGCTTTTTACGACGCCTTCCTTTTCATTAAAATGCATGTTATCTTTTAAGAAATTTTTTAATTCTTCTTGCGCCTTTCCCGGACCAAATAGCAATATGGAATCAAATCCTTGAATGTGATTTGTTATTCCATCAAAGTATTTGTGTAATTCCTGAGCTGTTTTATTTTGATGTGTTTTTTCGCTAGACCCATGGTCGTGGTGATGCTTATTGATGATTTTTTCAGCAATAGTGTAGTTGCCGGTATTACTTTTGTCGGAAGTGTTGATTAAAAACGCTTCACCGTGATCAACCCAAACTCCGGTTACTTTTTTATTTGAATAACTCATTTGATTTATTTTTTTTCAAAGGTACAAGTCAATTTATTTATAAATATGATCAATATCAGTAAAAATGTATAATCGGAAATGTTATACTGATTGTTATCATTGTTTTTTATTTGAAAGAAGTTGGTATAAAGCTATCAAATCAAACATGTGGTTCATTCTCCATCACCTTAAAAATATGCAGCAAATAGGGAAATAGAGCATCCATGCTTTCCATTGCTCCCCGAGTAGAACCAGGCAAAGCAAGTATGAGTGTGTTACCCTTTAATCCACCAAGACTTCTTGATAGCATGGAATAGGGCATGTGCTCCTGGCCGTAGGTTCTTGCGGTTTCTCCAATGCCTGGAATTTCACGGTCCAATAATGGTCGAATTGCCTCCGGTGTAACATCCCTTTCAGATAGTCCTGTTCCACCGGTTAAAATAATTAAATCGAATCTTAAATCATAAAGCGAAAGTACTTTCTCCCGAATGGCATTAACTTCATCTGTAATTACCATATATTCATTCACAAAAAGATTCATTTTTTCAAGTTTGCCGATAATGCTTTTGCCGGCAAAATCTTCTTTTATACCCGCAGAAATGCTATCAGAACAAACCAGAACAGCAGTTTTCAGCGTACGATTTAATGTTTCATTGTACTGTGATTTACCGCCTTTTTTTGATAGTAATTTTATTGTTGAAATTTCGATTTCTTTGTCAATGGGTTTAAGCATATCGTAGATCGTAAGCGCAGTTACAGAAGCCCCATGCATGGCTTCTACTTCTACACCCGTTCGGTAAATCGTGTGGACTTCCGTTTCAATAATAATTTCCAATCCTTCCATACGATGATTAATTGAAGCATATTCTATCGGTAGGGGGTGACAATCCGGGATCATGTCACTGGTTCGTTTGATGCCGAATAATCCTGCCACTCGACTGGCTTCCAAAACATCGCCTTTCGGTACTGTTTTGTTTTTTATTGCTTCAATTGTTGCAAGTTTACTTACCCTTACAATAGCTTGTGCTATTGCTGTGCGATGTGTTTTAATTTTATTGGTGATATCTACCATTTTTAAAATATATTTTAATCGTTTGTTTTCCATTGGAAGCTTTCGTCCTCGAAAATTTCCTTTCCCCATATAGGAACATCTTCTTTAATTCGATTGACCAGATAAGAGCATGCATCAATAGCATCTTTTCTGTGTTTAGAGGAAGTAAATACGAATAAACTGATTTCTCCTGCAGCTACTTTTCCGATGCTATGATAAATATGCATACAACTTAAAGAGTATTTAGAAAACGTTTCCTCTCTTATTTCATGCAATTTTTCCGCAGCCATTTCTTCATAGGCAGAATAATCAATTGCGATTACAGTATGGCCTTCAATTACATCATTTCTTACTTGTCCCAAAAAAATACTGTGAGCGCCAATGTCTTTTTTACTGCTGTGTTTGGCAATTGATTCTCCTACGAAGGTCGGGTTAATCGCCCCTTTCACAAATATTTTTTTTCTTTTCTTGTCATCCATGGAAATATCGACGTTTGATTCGTGATTTATTTATTTATAATTTGATTCCCTGTGCCAAAATCAATTCCGAAGGAGTATTGATATTCAGGAATGTATTTTTATCGAATTCGATTATTTTTTCGACTTCAATGATGTTCAATTTAAAGTTTCGAATCATTTGCTGTAGTTTTATATTGCCTTGTTGAATGAGTTCTCCCCATTTTGGCAAACAATCTGTTGTATAGACACCAAATAGGGGTTCAATTTTATTCTTTCGAATAGGCAGTGTAATTTGATCATGCACTGAATTTTCTATCATGAAATTAATCGCATGTGGATTGATAAATGGCATATCGCAGCTTACAATAAAATTACGATTTACAGTTGATTGGCTGAGTGCGGAATGTATTCCACCTGCAGGACCTTTTTCTTTTATCAAATCAGGAATAACCGGAAAGCCAAATTCTTGATATTCGGAAATGTTGGAGATTATTACTAATTCATTTACTGATTGTTTTAAGTTTTCAATCACGTGTAAAATTATCGGTTTATTATGAAGTAGTATCAATCCCTTATCACTTCCCATCCTGGAGCTTTTGCCGCCTGCAATTATATAACCGTTAATTTTTTCTTTTGAAGCTGTAGTCATTTCAGGTGCTGATTAATTTTATGGAAGCGATTAGTAAAACCACAGCCAACAATTTTCGTAGAAATGGAATATTGAATTTCATAGCACCCAGGTATGCGCCCGACAATCCTCCTGCTAATGCTAATAAAAGGAGCAATTGCATTTCACTTTCAAAATGGAATTGGTTGATAAAAATGCCGGCTAATCCCGCCAGAGAATTGACCAAAATAAATAAAGATGAAACGGCAGCCGTTTGCTTCATGTTGGCCCAATGCATGAGTAATATAACAGGACTAAGAATAATTCCTCCCCCAATTCCAATTATACCGGAAATAAAACCGATGAACAGACCAATTGTCAAGGCCGCATAAATATTTAATGGTTTTTCTATATTTTCTCTTTGCGGAATAATTCCTATTAGTTTAATAACCGGAAAAATAAGCAAGATTGCTAAGATGTGTTTATATAACGATGCATCCATGATTATTAATCCTCCCACAAATGCCGCAGGGATAGAAGTGATTGCAAAGGGAATAAATAATTTCCATTGAAAATATCCTGCACGATAAAATTGAATGAATGCAAGGAGGGAAACAACAATATTCAATAGCAAAGCAGTCGAACGCATCGACTCCGTAGAATAGGAAAAAAGAGCCATAAGTGCCAGATAGCCACTGGCTCCTCCATGCCCGACGGTAGAGTAGAGAAAGGCAACAAGAAACACTAAAAAATAAAAAAGATATTGTATGGTCATTCGTATTTAGAGAGATTTGTTTATGCGGATTTTAAATACTTCAAATTGCTTAAATGCTTTTTCATATACCTTAATCAGTTTCTTACCTTCTTTAGTTAGTTGTGTTCCGCCTCCTTTTATTCCTCCCGTTACTTTTTCAACTACTGGCTTAGCATTATTTCTATTCATGGTATTGGTCATTTCCCAGGCATGTCGGTATGACATTTTCATGGCCTTCGCTGCTGACTTAATTGAGCCAGTTTTTTCGATTTCTTCCAATAATCTTTTCTTACCCGGACCAATAACCTGGCCTTTACGATTTTCAATCCAGAAATGTGCTTTAAATTCTAAAGACATAATTTTAATGTTTAATTTTTGATGAAACATCCTCGTTTAAACTATTGCATGGAGTGGGTGAATTATTAAGTATAAACGCTAACATTTGATATTAAAGCATCAATACTTTCACCCAATCTCCTTTTTTATATATTTCTTTTTCTTCCTCTAATTCAATTAAACAATCGGCTAGTGCAAATGAATTCATCAGATAGCTTTCCTGACTATTTAGTATCCTTACGCCATTTTCTCCTGATTTGCCTTTAAGAAAAAAGGTGAGTCCGGTTTTTTTAGTGAAATCATTTTCAAGTTGAAATTTTATCTTCCGGGGTTTTGCATTATGCGTAAAGTTGCAGATAGCAGGAACTACATATTCGTAGAAGCAACACATTACTGCGGCGGGATTTCCGGGAAGTCCGAAAACCAATGTATTATTAATCTTGCCAAAGTAAATTGGTTTTCCCGGTTTTTGCTTCACACGGTGAAATAGTTTTATCACGCCACACTTTTCAAGAGCAGAATGAACGAAATCATAGTCCCCGACAGAAACTCCACCGGTTAGAATGATGAAATCATTCTGCAATTGGCTCATCACTGCATGTATTATTTCATTTTCATTATCATCTATAGTCTGAGTGGAAACATTATTAATGTTTAATTGTTTTAAACCCGCTGTTAATCCGAAAGAATTTGATTCATAAATTTTTCCTTCAGAAAGCATGTCTCCGGGTTGAGTTAATTCTTTCCCTGTTACAACGATGCATACGGTTGGTTTTGAATACACGCTTACCTGATTTACACCAACTCCCGCCAGAAAGGATATTCCGGAAGGAGTTAATAATTGTCCGGCTGCAAGTGCGACATCATCTTTTCGCGACTGCGATCCCTTTAAGCGAACGTTGTGCCCACGTAGCAGATTGATATCTTTAATTGTGATTGTATTTTCTACTTTTTCTACTTTTTCCTGCATGACAACCGTATCGGTACCCTGGGGTAACATGGCTCCGGTAAAAATCCGCACAGCTTC
This sequence comes from Bacteroidota bacterium, assembly GCA_031385005.1. Taxonomy (GTDB): domain Bacteria; phylum Bacteroidota; class Bacteroidia; order AKYH767-A; family 2013-40CM-41-45; genus JADKIH01. Next base: position 48,862 of record JANNBB010000034.1, on the reverse strand, counting down.
AAATGGTTTTAATCTTTGGTTGAAGGAAATGCCGGCCGGAATTTCACCGATTACTTTTAATTCGTTTTTTTTATCCCAATCATCGAAAGAGATAGCGTAGCCATCCATGGCTGATTGTTGGAATGGGGGAGTGTCAATTACAGAAAGAGTCGGTTCAGCTAAAACATAACCGTTTGCTTTCTTCAATGAGATGGTTTCTTTTTTGGATTGAAGTGAGTTTTCGTTTATTATTTTTCTTGCTTCGGTTACTGTAATCATATTCATTAATTTATCGATATGCCATAAAAGGAATAACGAAGGTTAAAAAAAATCAACCACCGATGTTTATCATGCTGCGGTTAGAAATTTTGGTTGCATCAATTTGTCTAAAATCGCCCTTAAACTGTCCGCCAAGCGCTTCGGCTTTATTTAGTATACATTGTTTGATAAGCGGTTCAATGTCTTCACCATTGCGAAGAGCTCCCAAAATATCAGCTTCACCTTTAGAGAACAGGCAATTCTTCATTTTGCCGTCAGCAGTGAGCCGCATTCTGTTGCAATTATTACAAAAAGGAGCACTCATCGTGCTAATTATCGCAAACGTACCCTGATGATTATAGGGTTTGAATTTTTTAGCTGTTTCGTGAAGGGTATTTTTCAGTTGAAGGAAACTGTATTTCGAAGATACAACGTCTAGAATTTCGTTATAGCTAAATACTTTTTTTTCATCCCATTTATTACCTTGAAAAGGCATGAATTCAATAAATCGAATATGTATAGGTTGATTTTTTGTCCAGGCGATAAAATCTAAAATTTCATCGTCGTTTATTCCATGCATCAGAACAGTGTTTATTTTAACATGAAGTCCGGCGTCTAGTAATAGTTGAATATTGCTCCATACAATTTCGAAGGCATGACGTTTGGTGATGGTGAAGAATTTTTCTTTATTCAGCGTATCCAGACTCACATTGATAGAAGTTATACCTGCTTTTTGAAGAGTAGGTAGTAATTCTTTAATGTAAAAACCATTGGTTGTTAGCGTAAGTTCTATTGGGTATTTGGAGAGTTCAAGGATGATTTCCGGGACATCTTTTCTGGCCAGGGGTTCACCACCTGTAAGTCGGATTTTTTTCACTCCCAGTTTTACAAACGCTTTTGCCAATGTGTCAATTTCCCCGGCCTGCATGAGTCTCGATGAGGGTAGAAACTGTATGTTTTCATCCGGCATACAATACTGACACCTGAAATTACAAACGTCAGTAAGCGAAATTCGCAAGTAATCGTGTACTCGTCCGAAATTGTCGTAAAGCATTTTGATAAAATAATTATTGAATGGACTAAATGTGATTCATTTAGTTCATCATCGGATAAATGTAGGGAAAAACTGAGCAGGTTTTAAATAGTTCTCAAACTATTTAACGCTCGATCAAAAATTTAATAACTTAAATTTGAATACCTACTACTGAATAGTATTGAAAATATTTATATTAAGATGAAAAAAATATTTTTTAAAGCAAAAGTTAAAGTTCAACAACGGATATGCTGATATTTTGGACAAAGGCAGTTCCGCTAGCAGCTTTTAAACCCAAATCGATCCAGTAAGTGGTGCCTACTGTTAATGTTACTATAGCATTGCAACTGAATGGAACACGTTGATTTACTGACGCAGCAGTCATGTTGACTAAAGCGCCTGCCACAGTGCCGGTTAGCGCATTTCCATTCGTTGGAGAGCTGCCTGTACCATATCTGATATGCGTTACAGAATTTCCATTATTGGTCCCATTTTTCATGTCACCGGAAATTGTTATCATTACTTTTCCGGAAATCGTAGGTGTAATTGATCCGGCTAACCCCATCATAACTCCTGTTGAATTTGTAGTACTTGAAGGATCTGCAGGAGTTCCCTGATAAGTTGCTTTTAGCGTATTTTGCTGATCCAATTGATAGCGCGTCCCACCGATGGTGATATAAAGGTGTGTTCCATCATATTCAACTGCGCCATTCTCCGGTGTGGTGAGATTCGAGCCTGCGGTGAATTTTAGTGGAGCGGATGAAGCAGCAGTTGTGCCGGCTTTTAAATGCAGAATTGCCGTTGGTGATGTAGTACCTACGCCTAATCGACCTGTCGATGTAGCTCTGTAAATTTCTGTATTGTTTGATTTTATGACTACATCTGTTGCATCTGTTGTACCTATGAAATTTGTACCTGCTGTTGTACCGGAATTACCTGTCGTTGTCCATCCATTGTTATTAGCAAGTGCAGGAATCCAGGCCGAACCGGTATAAAACCAAAATCCCGAGGCACCATCCGTTTGAAAAATCATTAAACCGGTTGCAGGCGATGAAATGGCAGTTTTTTGAGCAAGTGTCATTCTTGGTACTAACAATCCTTGTGTAGTTGTTGTAAGATCCAGTATAGAAGATGAATTGGGCGTAGTTGTTCCAATTCCTACCTGTGCAATTGAATATTGCCGGAAGCCAATAAAAATGAACAAACAGAAAAGAAATTTCAACCGCTTCACAAATGACTTTTTATTTTGACAGAAATGACCTGAAAATATTTATTAATTTTAGTGTAATTGAAATTCTCAAAAAAATTAATTCAATAGTATTTAATGATCTCATTTAGTTCATTATACATTAATTTCATAGGGATAGTGACATAGTTTAATTGTTATACTTTCAATTGTAAGAGATAGACTGATTTGTTATTAGAATTTACTTTTCTTTTTAATGACTAGAAAAATTAATTTTCATTCTTGTTAAAAAACTTCATTTTTTTAAAAATTAGTGATAAAATACTTGATATTAATTTAATCGAAAACGGTTGTTTTCTTTATTTTGATTTTTTTCTATTTGTAAGAATTGATTTCTATTTTGATAAATTTTAAATATTTATTTTTTTGTAAAAAAAATATAATCGGAAACGGTATCATATATTACACTTTTTAATATCTTTATTTACATGTTTTTGTCGCCATTATTTAATATTTCGCCAATTTTTATTTGGATACCAATAACTAATCTTTCTGAAGTAAATAAAAAATGAAAAATCATACAGTTTGACTCACTAAACATGTATTTTTTATTTTGATACCTTTTACTGATTGTCAATGCCTGTGAATTATTATGTGTAAATATTTTCCTATTCCAATTTCTTGGAAATGTATTTAAATAGCATTTATATTTATTTTTAATACCTTGTTGATTAAATTTAAAAGACATGAAAAAAATACTTTTTACCATTTTACTTTTTAACTTGAAAACCTTAAATATGTTTTCACAAACAATGTATCTCGATTCAACTTTTAACGGAATTGGATTTGCATCATATTATTATAATGCGCGTTACGATGGGGCTTATGATCTTGCAATTCAGAACGACGGAAAAATTGTACTCGTTGGCGATGCAACTTATTTTACTGCTACTTTGATATGGAAGGTAGAAAGGTTAAATGCTGATGGAACCAATGATACTACTTTTCATGCGCAGGCCAATTTTCCGAATGCCTCTTATAGCACTGCATGGGCAGTTAAAATACAACCCGATCAAAAAATACTTGTGGCCGGAAGCACTGCCAATGGTAACATCATTGCCCGTTATGAAACAACCGGGAAAATCGATTCGACTTTTGCTAATGTTGGTTTTACATTTATTGATCCTCTTGCAGTTAACTTATTTGTTTTGACAAATGGAAAAATAATTATTTGCGGACAGGGTTCGACAGGAATTGCCAGATTGAATTCAGATGGCAGTATCGACTCTACTTTTGGCATAAACGGTACAGTCGTAGTCGATAGCTTATTGATCAATTCAGCGACTATACAACAAAATGAAAATTTAATCCTAAACGGTTATCTAACCGGTGATAGGGCGGAACTGGTTAGATTGGATACAGCAGGAAATGTGGATGCGGCTTTTGGAAATAATGGACGGGTTTTCCCTTTGGGAAGTACTATTAATAATCAAACGAATTTTAGTATTATTCAACCGGATGGAAAAATTATTTGTAGCAGTTTTGACTTGAATAGCCCTTATCAAAATATTATCCAACGATTAGATTCGAACGGTATAATGGACAGTACATTCTATTTTGCCGCACCCATGCAGGATACTCGTTTTTATGATGGTGTTATTTTACCAAATGGAAAATCTTTATTTGCTGCGTTTACAACTTTTCTGGGAATCCGATTTGTTCAATTAAACCCGGATGGTAGTCCTGACAGCACTTTTTTAAGTAACGATTCAATTGTTGCTTCATTAAGTTCAGACAGGATTTACCACATGGCTTTGCAAAACGACGGTAAAATATTAACGGTAGGTCGTTTTTCCTATACAGCAAGCGATCAGTTTTCTGTTTTTCGTTTTACAAGAGATTTTACTTCCTCCATTTTAAATCCTTTAGTCAATGCAACGAATGATTTCTTTGTTTGGCAACATGGAAATGAATTAGTTATTAAATTTTCCCGGCTTTTTAATACTGATATCAGTAAAATTAAAATTTACGATTTGCAAGGCCGTAAATTGATAGAGTTTGCAGGTAATCAGTTAAATCGGACAGAAGAGCGATTGCTACTTCCATTAAAAGATGAAATGATTAAAGGAATTTATATAATAACTATTGAAACCGATGACTTTAAATTATTTTCAAGTAAGATATTGATCGAATAATTCTTCCTTATTTCAACTCGGAAATGGGTTGGAAAACGAACCAGATTTCCACTGTAAACTCTTGATTGGCTTGCAATTTTGGAAGAAACAGGTAGTTTTATATTTGATTTATTTTTTTAGTTCGTTTTATTTAATAACTTTATTCATGTATTGAAGGTGGTTTTCCATTAAATCGGACAATTTCAAATTAGTAAATAACTCAATTTGTAAACATCGGTTTATTTTTATTGATATGAAAAATGATTTTTCTGATAAAAAAAAATTTCCTGTTCCTGAGAACGAGATAGAACGATTGCAGGCTTTATCGAGTTACAACATATTGGATACATTTCCGGATGAGGACCTCGATTCAATTACTCTTCTTGCTTCACGCATCTGTCGAACTCCAATTGCATTAATAAGTCTGATAGACGACAAGAGACAATGGTTTAAATCCAGGGTAGGTTTTGAAGTAAAGGAACTACCTCGTGAAATGTCTATCTGTCAGTTTACCATCATGCAGGAATCTATTTATGAAGTTCCTGATACGACTAAAAATAGTGACTTTGCCGAAAACCCATTAGTTACAGCGAAGAATGGAATTCGCTTTTATGCCGGTGCTCCATTAAAGGATCCAAATGGTTTTCGATTGGGAACTTTATGTGTCATCGACAGACAGCCAAGAATATTGGATGATGAACAAAAAGAATCGTTGGAGTTGCTGGCGAAAGAAGTTGTTACTCATCTCCTGATGCGTAAACAGAACGATGAATTAAGAAAATCAAAAGAAACTCTTCAACGTTTTTTTGATCTCACGCTTGATTTTATGTGTATTGCAAACGTAAATGGTTTCTTCTTAAAAATAAGTTCTACATTTTCTTCTGTTCTCGGATACAATGAGAAAGAATTATTGGGAAAACCATTTTTGGAGTTCGTTCATCCCGATGATGTCGAAGTAACATTAAAAGAAGTTGAGAAATTGTCTAGAGGAGAATTAACCATTCAATTTGAAAACAGGTACAGGCAAATTAATGGTAACTATATATGGTTGAGTTGGAATGTAAAGCCCGAACCTGAATCAGGTTTGCTTTATGCAACTGCCAGGAATATTACTGAATCAAAGTTAGCAGAAGAGCTTTACCACAAAAATTTACTCCTTCAAAAGGAAAAAGAAATTGCAGAACGAAGTGGTCAGATGAAGGAAGAGTTTTTAGCCAATATGAGTCACGAAATCCGCACACCTTTGAATGCCATAATTGGTCTCTCCGGCTTGTTGTTAAAAAAAGGTGTGTTACGCGGCAAAGAGCTCGAGTACATTCAGACAATCAATCTGAATTCGTCTAATTTATTTCAGTTGGTAGATAATATTCTTGATTTTACTCAAATCGAATCCGGCAATTTTGACAAACGTACAACTGAATTCAATATCAAACAAGTCATCGAAGATTCGGCGCGATCACTCGAACTTACTGCTACTGAAAAGGGATTAAAACTATTAACAAAAATTGGTTCGGAAGTGCCGGATGCAGTTATTGGCCATCCGGAGAAACTCGGACAAGCACTGTTAAACCTCATTTCAAACAGTATCAAATTTACTACAACCGGAGAAGTTAATGTAGAGGCCAAATTAATTACATTAAATCCAAATTCAGCAGTGGTAAAATTTACTGTTTCAGATACAGGTGCAGGTATTCCAAAAGAAAAGCAGGAAGAAGTATTTCAACCTTTCGTACAGGTTAACAGTTCGTTTACGCGAATTCACGGCGGGACGGGATTAGGACTGGCAATCACTAGAAAACTTGTGGAAATTCAGGGTGGCGAAATTCACTTGCAATCTGAAGTCGGGAAAGGTTCTCAATTCTATTTTACTTTACTATTTCCTTATAATGAGAAGGCAAAGGATTCTAAAACGAAAGGGGAAATTACAGAGCTGCATGTGGCGCGTGAAGGAATGCGCATATTGATAGTTGAAGATAATCCTTTTAATCAAATGGTCGCTATTGATACTTTACAAGATTGGAGTGCATCCATTATTACGGATGTTGCAGAAAATGGTAAAGTAGCAATCGAAAAATTGAAAACGAATAAATATGATTTGGTATTAATGGATATTCAAATGCCGGAAATGGATGGACATACGGCCACAAAAATTATTCGTAATGAATTGGAAGAATCTTTGCGCTATATTCCAATAATTGCAATGACTGCCCATGCATCCGTTAAGGAGATTGAATCTTGTTTTCAGGATGGCATGAATGAATATATCTCCAAACCATTTGAGCCGGAAACCCTGTTTAAGAAAATTAATAAGGTGTTAAATGAATTGGCTGTTTAGCTCAATATTTTAACTTTTTCAATAATTATTTTTCGCATTGCCTTGGATGTTTATTGGGTAATATAGTTTAAGCTATTTTCGACATTCAGTTATTTTTTTAAGTATTCTCCTCACTAAATTTTTAATTTCATTTTTCTTAGCATCTTTGTTGAATAATAAATCGTGAATCATTTGAAGACTATTGAAAAATATTGGGAAGAAAAGCCCTTGGTAATTATTTTGTTTATTGCGGCAATTTTCCGCCTTATTGCTGTTATATTTTCTAAAGGTTATGGAATGCACGACGATCATTTTATTGTCATTGAAATTGCTCAAAGCTGGGTTGACAATAAAGATTATAATAATTGGTTGCCTACTTCTTCTAATTTGGACAAGCCGTCAGGACATAGTTTATTGTATCCCGGATTACATTACATTCTATTTAGTGTATTGCAGTTTTTAGGGATGGACGACCCGCAAAGTAAGATGTACATCGTGCGGTTTTTTCATGCATGTTGGTCCATGATCATTGTTTATCTGGGTTTTAATATCGCAGAACGTAAAAGTGGAATTCAAGCAGCAAGGATGGCCGGTTTGTTACTTGCCTGCTTGTTTTTTATGCCTATGATGAGCGTTCGAAACCTTGTTGAATTCGCTTGCATACCCGCTTTAATAATAGCGACCTGGATTGTCATAAAAGAGGAGAACAAGAATAAAATATGGCCTTTTGTTTTAGCAGGAATCATGTTCAGCATTGCATTCAGTACACGATTTCAGACATCCATTTTCATAGGTGGTTTTGGATTGGCGCTCTTAATTCTGAAAAAATGGCGCGAAACAATTTGGGTATGTTTAGGATTTTTAGCCGGTTTGATTCTCATTCAGTCCACGACAGATATGTTGATTTGGAAAAAACCATTTGTCGAATTGATGGAATATGTTCGTTACAATCTAGAAAATTCAAAGGAATATCCAAACTTGCCTTGGTACACGTATACCTTGCTAATCGGAGGGATACTCGTTCCGCCCATCAGCTTATTAATTATCTTCGGATTTTTGAGAAGCTGGAAAAAGCATTTACTTTTATTCCTTCCTGCATTTTTGTTTTTTATTTTTCATTCTTCCTTCCCCAATAAACAAGAACGTTTCATTCTTCCTGCTATTCCGTTTATAGTAATACTTGGTTGCATAGGTTGGTGTAATTTCATGGTTGAGACTAAATTTTTGGATCGACATGCTAAATTTTATCGTACATGTTGGATCGTTTTCTTTTCATTAAATACTATTCCCTTGATTTTTGTTTCAGCCGCCTATTCACATCGAAATAGAGTGGAGTCTATGGTTTATCTTTCGAAAAAACCGGACGTAAACAATGTTATGGTGGAAGAATCTAACCATAGCTATTATACGGTAATTCCGCATTTTTACCTTAAACAATGGAAAAGCGATTATTTCGTCACCTCCGTTTTTACTGTTGATTCTATGGCAGTACGTATTCGAAATTCACCACCGGAGTTAATTCCTAATTACATTGTTTTCAATCAGCCCGAAAATATGGATGCGCGTATTCAAAACATGAAAAGATTATTTCCTGATTTAACCTATGAAGCTACGATTGAACCCGGTTTTATCGACAGAGTGATGCATTTTTTAAATAAGCACAATGCAAATTTTACAAGTTATTTATACAGGACAAAGAAGTGATTAACTATTGTTTGCTTGTGTTAACGATACTTGTAATTACATCTGAATAATTTGCTTTATTAAAGCGATTGACTTGAATTGAATTCTTTAATTCTTTTGTTCACCACTTTATACCAGAGTGGTGGAATCAATGCCAGATAAATACTGGTAACGTATCCGGTAGGCAGAACGGGACTTCCGGGAAGTGAATTTAGTTGATGAAAAGGTTTGGATGCATAGTAGTGATGATCGCTATGGCGACTGAGGTCAATGAGAAAAAATCTCGATATTACTTTGTCACTCTGCCAGGAATGTTTTTCATTCACCCGCTCATTTTCATTTCTGCGTAGTCCGTAATGTTCAATGTAGTTCGTATATTCTAAAAGGAAATTAGCGATGATTGCCTGAAATATAAATGCAATGACTGCAGCAGTGCCTATGAAATAGTACAGAGCAATAATTAAGACTGTTAATAATAATAAATTTTGAACTACATAATTTCTCATGCTATAAGGAAAACGATTTTCAGATTTTAATCGTTCTGATTCCATAGATAAGGCATTTGTAAATTGTCCGTAGGTAGTTCGTAAATAAAAACGATAAAGTGATTCATTGTAATATGCGCTTGCCGGATCCTTCTCAGTTCCTACCCATTTGTGATGCACACGAAGATGTTCAACAAAGAAATATACATTTCCTGCGGTGAATAGTAAAAATTTCCCTAACCATCGCCAGATTTTATTTTTCCTGTGTATCATTTCATGTGCAATGACGATAGAGGAGGAGCCACTGTGAATCCCTACGCTCACCGCTGCCCAGTGTAATTGCCAGAAAGAAAATTTATTTTGATGTATCGAATAGAAAAAAGTGGATAGTGCAAGTATTTGAATGCATACGTGCAGGATTAATACCAGATCAGGAATGAGTGATTCAGAAGTGTTTTCATTACTCTTATCTACGGGTGTAAACCATTCTACTAATGCCAAAATGCCAAGTGAAAAGACCAGGTTTGAAAGCCCCCACCAACCACCTATAATATTACCGTAAATAACAGCGATTCCGGGTAACAAACTAAGAAAATACTTGGGATTACGGTAAACGTAAGAATTCTTCATACAAGTTGAATCACGATCTTGGTAAAGTTAGAAAACATCTACCACTCTTGGGGATCAATTTCAATTATTTTAAAGATTTTGATGAATAAGTAATGTTTAATTAATCCCCCAATTGAAATTATTTTAAATATTAACTTGACAACGGATTAGATTTTACTTACATTGCATATAATTAAATGAAATGAAACTAATAAGAGAAAATATTCTAAGTACATCATGTTGTCAAACCACAGGATTTATCATTGTGGTGGACAATGATTATTGTGCATAAAAATTAAAAAGCATAACCTTGAAGAAAGCTCCACCGAAATGTGGAGCTTTTTTTTTGTAGAAAATGATAGAGCTAAAATCAAATAACATCGATTCTGTGTTACTCCGGGATGCCATTAATTTGGGAAACCAAATTGGGAATACATCTATGCAATTGTTTCAGCATTGGAGCGATAAGCATGTAGCAGTGTTAGCCAAATTGGAGTGGATGCAGCTTTCCGGAAGCGTCAAAGCACGTGCTGCCTATGGAATTATATTAGGTGCTATCCGCGAAGGAAAATTAAACAAAGAAATTCGATTGTTAGATGCAACAAGCGGTAATACCGGAATTGCATATGCGGAAATTTGTCATCAACTCGGAATTCAAGTCACCCTGTGTTTGCCTGAAAATGCCTCCATAGAAAGAAAAAGAATACTGGAAAACCTGGGTGTTGAAATAATTTTTACCTCTCCTCTAGAAGGTACCGATGGCGCACAATCGGTTGCATTGGAATTGTCTTTCAAGTATTCTGATAAATATTTCTATGCGGATCAATATAAAAATCCTAACAATTGGAAGGCACATTATGATTCAACAGCTTTGGAGATTTTAAAATGTGTTCCTGAGATCACTCATTTTGTGGCCGGATTGGGAACTACAGGGACATTCATCGGTACCGGCAGAAGGTTAAAAGATGAAAATGCAAACATTCATTTAGTTGCCCTTCACCCGGATTCCGCTCTTCATGGTATGGAGGGTTGGAAACATCTCGATACTGCCGTTGTTCCAGGTATTTACGATGCTTCATTGGCAGATGAAAATGCTGAAGTAACCACTGAGGAAGCTTATGAAACATTGATTCAAATATATAGGCAAGATGGAATTTTACTTAGCCCTTCATCTGCGGCAAACCTTACCGGGGCATTCAAATTAGCAAAAAATAATTCAAACTATATTGTTGTAACCATTCTTCCCGACAATGCTGCTAAGTATGGTGAAGTAATTAAAAAACTCGGACTATGATTAACTTGACTGCACACGCTATTTCCCGAATTAGTGAAGATGCTTTAAAGAGTTATCCCAACGAATGTTGCGGTTTTCTTTTAGGTATGGAAGAAATCGAAAAAAGATTTGTAAACGTTGTTCTCCCTGTTGTTAATATAAGTATGGAGGATCAACGTAGACGATTCCTCATAAGTCCTGCCGATTATTTATATGCAGAAAAATTTGCGGATGAAAGACATTTGTCACTTCTGGGAATTTATCATTCTCATCCCGATCATCCACCTGTCCCTTCCGAAACAGATCGTTTGGCGGCGCAACCCTATTTCTCATACGTTATCGTTTCTATTTTGAATGCTAAAGTTGATTTAATTCGATCGTGGCGTCTTAACGATTTTGAACAGTTTGAAGAGGAAATAATAAACTTTAATAATTAATTTTAATAAAAGATATAAAATGCCAACAATCATTATTCCGACTCCCCTCAGAAAATTCACTAATAACAATAGCAGATTGGAATTAAACGCTAATACTATACAAGATTTAGTGAATGAGTTAACGCTTAATTTCCCGGACCTGAAAAAGCATTTGCTTGATGAAAAGGGGAACTTAAGAAGTTTTATAAATATTTTCGTAGGAAACGACGATATTCGCAATCTTCAACAAGAGCAAACAGTCTTAAAAAAAGATGCCATTATCAGCATTATTCCTGCAATAGCAGGGGGAACATCAATATAAATAAATTATGTATTATGACCAATCAAATCATTCAATTTTCTAAAGATGAATTAGCACGATACAATCGGCATATCATCATTCCCGATTTCGGAATTGAAGCTCAAAGTAAATTGAAGGCATCAAAAGTTTTAGTGGTTGGTTCCGGTGGACTTGGGAGTCCACTTTTACTTTACCTTGCAGCAGCCGGAGTTGGAACCTTGGGTATTGTCGATTTTGATGTAGTGGATGACAGTAACCTACATCGCCAGGTATTATTCGGTATTGAAGATGTAGGAAAACCCAAAGTAGACGCTGCAAAAAGAAGATTGGAATCACTGAATCCATACATTCAAATAAAAACCTATAATACCCGAATAACTTCTTCCAATATTTTGGAAATACTTTCTGAATACGATGTAGTCGCAGATGGTACAGATAATTTTCCTACAAGGTATCTCGTCAACGATGCAGCTGTTTTAACCGGTAAAACGAATGTGTATGCATCTATATTTCAATTTGAAGGACAGGTTGCTGTGTTTAATTACAGAAATGCTCAAGGGGAATTAGGCCCCAACTATCGTGACCTCTATCCAACACCACCACCACCCGGATTAGTTCCTAACTGCGCAGAAGCAGGAGTATTAGGCGTTCTTCCCGGTATCATCGGAAGTTTGCAAGGGTTGGAAGTGATTAAGGTTATTACGGGAATTGGTGAACCTCTTTCAGGAAGGTTTTTTACTTTCGACGCTTTATCATTCGAAACACGAACATTCAATATCAGCAGAAACCCGGCGAATCCTTTAAACGGAATAAATTCGACTATTCATTCATTGATTGATTATGAAGCTTTCTGTGGTTTGAAATTGGCCGATGAATCTCTTGTAAATGAAATTTCTGTCAAAGAACTATTTAACTGGCAAAAAAGTGGCGAAGATTTTCAATTAATCGATGTCCGGGAACCACATGAATATGAAATTGCGAATATCGGAGGAGAACTTATTCCGCTTGCAACTATTGAAAATTCAATAGAAAAAATTGACCGGAGCAAAAAAGTCGTCGTTCATTGCAAGATGGGAGGAAGAAGTGCCAAAGTTATAAAACAATTGCAGGAGCAGTTCGGTTTTGTAAATGTTTATAATTTAAAAGGTGGTATTATTGCATGGATTGATGAAGTTCAGCCCGAACTTAAAAAATATTAAGAGTAATACTCAACGTATAAAATTGTAAAGACCGAATATGCTCGATTTTTTTTTCCTGATGCTGAAACAACCCTGGCCTTGGTATGTCTCTGGACCAATCATTGGTTTATGCGTTCCGTTATTGCTCATTGTCGGAAATAAATCTTTAGGTATTTCTTCAACCTTAAGAGAAATTTGTGCAGCTATTTTACCGGGCAAAATTAATTTCCTCAACTACGATTGGCAACAGCAACGTTGGAATCTGGTATTTGCTTTAGGTTTAATTACCAGTGGATTTGTCGGAGGAATTTTATTGAACAGTAATGAACCCATTCATTTATCAGTTGAAACAAGAGAACTCCTTGTTGGATATGGTATAGCTAATCAGTCAGGTGTAATGCCTTCTTCAATTTTTAATTTTAATGAATTGCTGAATTTGCGAGGATTAATTATGATTGTCGGAGGAGGTTTTCTCGTTGGTTTTGGAACACGGTGGGCGGGAGGTTGTACTTCCGGTCATGGAATTTTAGGTTTGTCAACATTTCAGTGGCCTTCACTTGTTGCCACAATTACTTTTTTCGCTTTCGGAATTCTGACTAGCATATTTTTATTACCGGTTATTTTAAAGATTGGTAATTGATTGTTTATTTAAAGAGAAAGAAATGATTCAATATTTCATAATTGGTTTTATTTTCGGTTTAGCATTAATAAAAGGTGAAGCAGTTTCCTGGTATAGAATGCAGGAGATGTTTCATTTTCAGGGAATACAGATATTCGGGATTTTTCTGACAGCTATTCCGACGGCAATAGGGGGAATGTGGCTTATTAAAAAGTTCAAATTTAAATCTTTTCAAGGCGAAACAATTCAGCCTAGAAGAAAATTATTTAATCAAGGTACCATTTACGGTTCCGCTTTATTCGGAATCGGCTGGGGATTGACAGGAGCTTGTCCGGGTCCGATTTATATTCAAGTGGGAAGCGGGTATTTTATTTCAATTATCTTGTTGTTAAGCGCGCTTGCAGGAACATATACCTATTCATTTTTTAAAGATCGTTTACCTCATTGATCAATTTTGCCAACATAAAAGGCGAAATAATAGTTTATTTCTTTGCTGATTGTTTAAATTTATTTTCATTGTTTATTGTATATTTACTTATAGAATCATTCTGAAATGGAGGTGAGTTGAAATTGTACAGCTCTCTAATTTATAAATTTGTTTGACTCAATTAGACATGGTTTAATGAAAAGAATTTTACTTTTTCCGTTTTTATGTTTAGTGTTTTTTGCCAAAGCACAATTACCCTACACACAGGGTGTTTATTCCTATGATAGCTTAATGAATGTTGAGTATGGAACAGCAACCGACTATGCAGGAAATACTGATACGTTGAAGATGGATATTTTTAGACCCATTGGTGATTCGAATTGTCTGCGTCCGATTATAGTTCTTGTTCATGGCGGATCGTGGATAGGGGGTAGTAAAGAAGATCCCGATTTAGTTTATATGTCCCGCAATCTGGCTTCCCGCGGATGGGTTGTTGCCAACATCAATTACCGTTTAGGTACTCATAAAACTCAAAGTTATTCGATGTATGCATTGTGCAACACTAATATTTCTCAACCATGTGCTTACATATCCGATAGCAGTGAAATCTATCGAGCGAATTTCCGCGGTATGCAGGATGCGAAAGGCGCCATTCGTTTTATGAAGAATAGAAATGCTCTGGATTCTTCGGACGTCTATAATGTATTTATTGCCGGTGAAAGCGCGGGCGGATTTGTGTCATTTGCTGCCGCCTATACGGATCAATTATCCGAAAAATTCCCGGATTGTTATGCCATTGCTGATGCCCCATCACCAGATCCGGGATTAGCTGCTTATGGTTGCATTCCTTCTTCTATTTCTTATTCCCGCCCCGACCTGGGAGATATTGATGGTGCTTTAAACACCGGAAACTACGATGCTTCTGTAAAGGGTATTGGTAATTTTTACGGTGGAGTTTTTAGTCTGGATATATTTCAGCAAAACACGTTTAAGCCGGATGTGTATATGTTTCATCAGGGTTCGGATGTAATTGTCCATTTTAATTACGGACAAATATTAGGTAGAATTAGCTGGGAGTGCTATGCGCAAACAAACTTGTGTCAGAGTTATTATTATTATCCCATGGCATTCGGAAGCGATAGCATTGCGAAATATTTTCATTCTATCGTTCCTTATCAACCCATTTATCAGAGCGAAATCGTAAATAATTACGCTTATCTGAATAATTGTGTTTCAAACGGACATGCAATAGATAATATACAATTCCGCCTGCAAAATATGGTTGATTTTTTCGCAAACACCATTTTTACAACCGGAAATAATCCGGCAATAAATTGCCAGCATGTTTCTCTGAATAGTGTGAATGAAAACGATCGAATAAAAATTTTTCCAAACCCGGCTAACAATTATTTAAGATTTTCAGTCCCGCCTGAAATGATAGGTTCGAATTTCGTTTTGACGAATCAACTTGGTGGAATAGCGGCGAGCGGAAAAATTACCTCAGTCGATAATTCTTTCGATATAAGAGAATTGAATTCAGGTTCTTATATGTTGAGCATAGAAAAGTATTTACCTCAAAAAATAGTAGTTGTAAAATATTAAGAAAACGCTACGAAGAGTTTAGTCCAGGCGTTTCAAATCGATTTTTCCAACCGGGTTGAGCACCAGAGGGACCTTTTCAATCGTCACCAGACTTGTATCCAAACCAAATGCTTTTCCTTCATTGAGCGCGAAAAGTTTCAGGAAGGAATAGCATCCCAATACCATACGCTGATAGAAGCTGAAAACATTTTCATTCGAAATGTATTTTTCGATTACGATAAATCTGAAATCTCCAATAACATTATTTTTACTCAAAGAATAGTAACGACTGCTGATGTCCACCTCTTTTTTAGCAACGAGGTCTTCTACAACCTGTCGGAATAAAATATTAATACGTGGCTCAATTCTGAATCCCAGTTTAAAATTTATCTGTATGACTTTATCGTTGATGATTTCATTGACTCTGTATGCCATAGTATAGGGTTCGTCCATTACATCAACGTGAATGAACCAATAAATATCTGCGCGCTTAGGTTGTTTCTGGAGAATGGAATAAATGATTTTCGATTCTATCTCATCGCGCGTAGTCGCACTGGACATGTAAACAAGATGTGTTGCATATTTTGGAATGGACGTATCATTACTAAGTTCGGTGAGAATTTTTAGATAATCACTTAGTTTAATAAATTCAACAAGACGGCTTCTGATTTTTCTTGCTTTTGTCCAACCATACATATTTATCAATAAAAAACTCGTCACCAGAAGTGTGACCCATCCTCCGTGAACTAATTTATGAAGATTGGCTAATAGAAACGAGCCCTCTATACCAAAGAATACAAGGAAGAAAACGGCAATTAATATGAAGTACGAGCGTTTTAAATAGAGGAAAAAAGAGAAAAGTAATGTATCCATCATCATTGCCAGAATAATAGACAAGCCGTAAGCATGTTCCATTCCTGACGATTCTTTGAAAAATAAAACGACACCGATGCAACCAAAACACAATACCCAATTTACTGTTGGCACGTAAATCTGTCCCCTGATTTCGCTTGGGAAAACGATTTTAAGTTTAGGTCCGAAATCTAATCGTACAGCTTCGTTTACCAGTGTAAATGATGCGCTGATCAATGCCTGGCTGGCAACGATTGCAGCTATGGTAGCGATAATGATTCCGATAAACAAAAACCAAGCGGGCATAATGGAGAAAAATGGATTTTGTCCATCTAAAGTACTTCCGGAACGATTAAGCAACCATGCGCCTTGTCCGAAGTAATTAAGCACTAAACAGACTTTTACAAAAATCCAACTCGCACGAATGTTTTTTCGTCCGCAATGACCGAGGTCGGTATAGAGCGCTTCGGCTCCTGTTGTACACAAGAATACAGCTCCAAGCAATACAAACCCGTATTCATAATTGACAAGCAGGTTATAAGCATAATAGGGGTTCAATGCTTTAAAAATATCCCAATTCGTTACCATCATATTAACCCCGAGAATTCCCAGCATGCTGAACCAGATAAGCATGAGAGGGCCAAAGAATTTTCCGATATAGGAGGTGCCAAACTGTTGAATAAAGAATAGTAAAAAAAGAATTCCAATAACAATTGGTACAGTGGGAATATCTGGATTAAAATAACGTAATCCTTCTACTGCCGATGATACTGAAATTGATGGGGTGATTAATCCATCTGCCAGTAAGGCGCTGCCACCAATAATGGCCGGTATGAAAAGCCATTTGATTTTAGACTTTCGGACGAGAGCGAAAAGTGAAAAAATACCTCCTTCACCTTTATTATCAGCTTTAAGTACAAGAGTAACATATTTTATTGTGGTTAATAACGTCAAAGTCCAAAAAACGCAGGATACACCGCCAATAATGAGGTCGTCAGTAATCAATTTAGTGCCGACAATTGCCTTCATTACATACAAAGGAGATGTGCCGATATCTCCGTAAATTATGCCAAGTGTAACTAGCAATCCTGCGGCTGTTAACTTACTTTGATGCTGACTGGACGACATTCTATATATTTGTTCTAGTGACAAATCTATCTAAACTTTATACATTATAAAACATTAAACAAAAATATCTTCTAAAAGTAATTCACAATCGGATTGAAATTCTCCATTAAACTCGTGCGGATTCAATTAAGTAAGTTAGCATCCTGACGGTTTGTAAAAAACATGTTCGGGCCTGAATTTTTTACCTGATTTATCAAACTCTTTTCTTTCTTTTTTACGTATAGTTTCTTTTTCTTTAATCTTTAGTATAGTCTTAAAGGGATTAAATAATTAGTTCATTGCTGTTTATTAGGCATTAAGATAAACTGTTCATAACAAAGTCAATTTATTTTTGCTTAATATATTAGGCAAACTGTCACACTGTATTTTTTATCACTTTCTTTTGAATTATCTTGCACGCATGAACGCTTTACAAGTATTGAATAAATATTTCGGCTATGAAGAATTCCGGCCGATGCAGGAGGATATTATCCGTTCAGTTGCCGCAAAAAAAGATTGTTTGGTTCTAATGCCTACCGGTGGTGGTAAATCGGTTTGTTACCAGGTTCCGGCTTTAATGTTACCCGGACTTACAGTGGTCATTTCTCCGCTGATTGCCCTCATGAAAGATCAAGTCGATGCACTCCGGTTAAATGGGGTAAATGCCGCTTTCTTGAATTCGTCTATCTCTGCTGAAGGACAAAACAATTTGATGAGTGATTTAGAGCAGGGGAAAATCAAGTTACTGTATATTGCTCCTGAACGTCTTAATAATGGATTAAATAATTTCATAGCTTTTCTAAAACGATTAGACATCTCTTTATTCGCTATCGATGAAGCTCATTGCATCTCTCATTGGGGACATGATTTCAGACCCGATTATCTTTTATTGAATTCATTAAAGGAGAATTTTCCTGATATCCCCTTAATTGCGCTTACAGCTACAGCGGACAAGCTTACACAAAAAGACATCATTCAAAAATTACGCCTCCATAAACCGGAAATATTTATTTCAAGTTTCAACAGAGGAAATATACGTTACATCATCGAGGATAAGGATGATCATTTCAATAAGATCATTGATTTTCTGGAACAACATGCAAACGATTCGGGAATTATCTATTGTCTTTCCCGACAAAATACGGAAGATTATGCAGAACGGTTAAGTGACAGGGGCTATAATGCTTTAGCTTATCATGCAGGGTTGGATCCGGCAACCAGAAGTTTGCGTCAGGAACAGTTTAAGAAAGACGAAGTAAGGATCATGGTTGCTACTATAGCATTTGGAATGGGTATAGATAAATCCAATGTCAGGTTTGTAATACATACGACGCTTCCTAAAAATATTGAGGGTTATTATCAGGAAACCGGAAGGGCCGGTCGAGACGGGCTGCCTGCACAGGCCTTGTTGTTTTATTCTTCGGGCGATTTAAATAAGCTGAAAAGTTTTATTTCTGTCGAAGGCAATCCTGAACAAACAAAGGTGTATTTGAAAAAATTAAACCAGATGGCAGAGTTTTGTTCATCACACGTTTGCAGAAGAAAATTTCTCTTGAATTATTTTGATGAAGTTTATAATGCCCCTTGCGGTAATTGCGATATATGTATTTCCGGAAAATCACTTCCTGTATTTGATGGAACAATCATTGCTCAAAAAGCACTTTCAGCTATCGTACGACTAAAAGAGAAGTTTGGCATTGGATATGTCGTCAATTTTTTAAAAGGTTCCGATTCAAAAAAAATGTTTGACGAACACAGGTATCTTCCAACTTTCGGAAAAGGTGCTGAATTTACGGTTGATGAATGGAAAAATTATTTTCGCCAGCTTCTTGACAGAGGTCTCATCGAGCAATACGGTGAATTTTCTGTTCTACGCGTGACGGAAAATGGAAGAGATGTTCTGTACAACAATGCAAAGGTTGAATTGAATCCTCCAAAAGAAAAGAAAGCTGCCAGAATAGAAAGCAAAGACAGATATTCAACTTCCGGCTCAACTAATTACGACGTTGTTCTCTTCGATCAATTGAAGCAACTCAGGATGGCCATTGCGAATGCTGAAAATGTACCGCCTTATATAGTTTTTCCCGACACGACTTTGGTTGAATTATCAACTTTCCTACCTATGAACTATGAAGACCTCCCGCATATTTCAGGTTTCGGAAAAATAAAAATCGACAAGTATGGAAAAGAATTTTTATCAGTCATCAACAAGCATTGCAAGAATAACGAACTTTCTACACGAATGAATGAGAAGAAATCATTCTACGGTGTTTCCGGCAAAAATGCAAAGAAGGAAGCCCCGGTTTCCGAGACTAAAAAAATTACTTACGATTTATATTGCCTGGGAACTTCTATTAGTGAAATTGCCCACTTAAGAAAGCTCGCAGAAGGAACAATAACAGAACACCTTTTGCATTACGTGCAAACAGGCGATATCAATGTATTGAAATTTGTGTCAAAAGAAAAGTTGGAAGTTATTTCTAAAAAAATTGATGAATATGGTGATCAAAAGACCAGTATTTTAAAAGAGGTTTTAGGTGATGATTACAGCTACATAGAAATCAAAGCCGTCTGCAATTACCGTCGTCGTAAAGGCGTTTTTCTGGAGCAATAATATTTTTGCAATTAATTTATATAAACCCATTTATCGTTTTAATTATTTTTTAATTAAAATTTGTTTGGTTGGACTCAACAGTGAACCTTTTTTGGGATATTAAAGTATAAGGTTCTGTTATTTTGAGAAAGTTGCTTATTACCCGATTTATCTCATGGAAAAAGCCCGGCAATAAAGGGATTCAGCCCAATACATTTACTGACAGGTTGAAGCAAAGCCCCTGAAATTCAATGTTTATAGGTCTTTTCAATTTTGGAGTTTAAATTAAGATGATTGGATCGGCTTAAACACCTCTAAAACAGGGCGTTTTAGAGATGTTGTGTGTACCTGCCTTCATTTTTAAACCTAATTTTTTAGATTATTTCGCACCGTCTTAATAATTCAAGTTACGACTGAAATATTATTAATAAAAACCATGATAAAAAATCTTCAATTTGTTACCTGTTTAATTTTCGTTTTTGTATCACTGGCATTTAGCAGCATTACTGTGAATGCAATTGTTGCTGTAAAAATGGGAAAAGTTGCTTCAAATATTCCAGAAGCTTCCGGCCTTGATTTCACAGGCGGCTCCAGTTATTGGACACATAACGATGGCTATGGCGACAATAATCTTTATAAAATAAGCAGTTTAGCAACTCTTTCTCGTACTGTTACAGTTACTGGTGTAACAAATATGGATTGGGAAGAAATTACACACGATGCAGCGCGTACTTACATGTTCATTGGTGATTTTGGTAACAACAGTCACGGACGTACAGATTTAAAAATTCAACGAATTCAATATCCCTCATCAGTTGCCGGCAGTACAGTAGCTGCTTCGACAATTCGTTTTTCATATCCCGATCAACGTCGCTTCCCTTCAACGTGGTTGAATTTTGATGCAGAAAGTTTTTTTCACCGAAATGGAAAATTGTATATTTTTACTAAAGGCGATGGTAGTGCAACTGCATATACAAAACTTTATACAGTACCAGATGTGCCAGGAACATATGTGGCCACATTGGTAGATAGTTTTGCCGTGTATGGCAGAATTACCTCAGCGGATATTAGTCCGGATGGTTCTTCAGTTGTTTTAATTAGCAACACGAAAATTTATTTGTTTCGCGACTTCACCGGAACAAATGTTTTTAACGGTCATTGCACGAAAATTTCAATCGATGGAAGCTACACGCAAAAGGAAGGTGTCTCATTTTGTTCAAATACAAAAATTTGTATAGTTGATGAGGATAATGGTTACGGTAATTATTTATATTCTGTTGATTTATCATCCTACATAATTGCACCTCGACTTGCAGCAGAAGCAATTTCAGAAGAGTTACCATCCATGGAAATGTTTGCTTATCCAAATCCCGCAAACTCCTTTACAATTCTGAAATCGGATATCGAATTGGCAAATGTTAAAATAGTAATAACAGATTTATCCGGAAAAATTGTTAAAGAGTTTTCTCTGCAAAACTCCGGAAAAGAATTTCGACTGGAAACAGATGATATGGCCATAGGCCTTTATGCTATTATGATTTTTACAGATGCAGACCGACGAAATTCTCTACTCTTATCTGTGACACGATAAAAATTCCAAACCGAACTTTAATTATTTCGGTTTTTTTTTGACAGGGTGATAATTTTTCATTTCAAGATGGACTTTTTAGCCGGACGCGAATAGTGAAGTAATTATGGATTCTTTATGATAGGAATTGAGGAATACTAATTTTAAATTGCTTTTATTGCGCTTTTTCAAGTTTAATCTTACAATATTTCTATTATTTTAATCTGCATTTTTTTCCTGATTCAGTTTAAAGACGGTTTTTTATTAAATATTTTCGAACTACATGCCGGTTTGCCTTTTGATTTCTTACAAAGTCGAAGATTTATCAATTTGACAATTTGAAAACTTTTGACAGCTAAAGGTGTAATACAACGTATAAAATATTGCTCACACAAAATCTAAAACAAATATTAATTACAATGAAAAAACAAATTATTACTCTTTTTACCTGGATGGCTTTACTTCCTTTTACTTCATCAGCTCAGGTATTGAATGGCGATTTTGAAGGATGGAATTCTCAAACCTATAGCATTCCATTGGGTTGGGATTGCAGCAACGGTGAAGCTGTTAGCGGATCAGGTATTACTCCTGTAACACAAGTAATTGGTTTAACAAATAGCGCTGTTAGAATGGAAACAATTCTGTCCGGTAGCGATACGCTTCAGGCCTACATTACCATCGGTGATCCAATGGGTGGGCAAGGAGGGTTTCCTTGCTCTCAAATGCCCACGGCCATTTCCGGTTATTGGAGATATAGTATTCCCGGAAACGATTCCGCTATCCTCTTTGTTACCTTTAAAAGCGGTGGTACTACCATTAATACGGATATATTCAAAATTAAAGGTACAGGAACGCAAAACACTTTTGTTCCTTTCTATTTACCTCTTACTTTATCTTCCATGCCCGATTCTGTTATCATCGCAATTGCCTCCAGTAACCTGATTGATCAGGTTGGTATCGAGCCGGGAAGTTTTATCGAAATTGATGAACTAACATTCTCCGGTGCTTCCGTTTTAATTCCGAATAATTCTTTCGATAACTGGAATACAGCGAGTATCGATAATATTGTTGGTTGGGTGACGAATGGAAATGTCACTCGGACTACGGATAGCCATACTGGTACTTATGCTGTTCAGTTAGTAACTATAGATTGGGGAAATGGCAGTGTTGAAGCATCTCATATGACTAACGGACAACAATCTCCACAAGGATATTTTGGTGGAATACATTATTCGTCGATGAATGATACGATTATCGGTTATTACAAATATGCTGCAAGCGGACCTGATAGTGCATCTGTCGGTGTATCTTTATTCAGTAACGGAAATCAAATTGGCGGCAGTGGAATCTATCTTCCTCCGGCGGCTACTTTTACTTATTTTGAAATTCCTGTCAATTCACTGTCAACACCGGATACCCTGCGTATTGATATTTCATCTTCAAAATATCCTACAAGTCCATCATCTGTTGGAAGTACATTAATAATTGATGATATGGCGTTGAAATCACAATTAAGTACAGGTGTCCAAAAAACAGAAAACTCCGGAACACTTACTTTTGCCTTTCCGAATCCTGCTACGGATATCGTAAATATCAAATGGAATAATAAGTCAGATAAAAATCTTTCTGTAAAAATCTTTGATCTTGCCGGACGAAATATACAATGCAACAATATTTCGGGAAGTAATGGCGAGTTAAGATTTAATATATCTGCACTGAATGCAGGCATATATTTTTATACCTTATCTGCCGGAAACGATACTCAACGCGGCACGTTTACAAAAAACTAATACCAAATGAACGCTTGGAAAATCCCGCTCACAAAGCGGGATTTTTTTTGGATTAATAGTGGCTTTCAACCTTGAATTTATAATAAGCCACGTTCGAAGGGATCTTCGAGAGAGCATCTTGTCCTTTAGGGGATTCCATCGCTTATATTTCTTCCGATAAATGAGCATAGAATTGTTGAACATGACTGATTATATGCCTGATTTTTCTTTTCTTTGCCTTAAATCTTATTTATGAAATCGACATTTACTCTCATCTTATTCTGGATATCTATTTATTCTTTCGGTCAAACCTATTCAGGTCCCGAAAGTGTGGAATTTGATTATGCAAATAACAGATGGCTAATCGCCAATACCCAAAGTCATCAGGTACTGCAAAGAGATTCAACGGGAAATTTGTCTGTCTTTGTAAGCGGACTTGTTAGTGGACCGTATGGAATCGAAATTGTTGGAGATACACTTTACTGTTGTAGCGGAAGTACCATAAAAGGTTATTTATTATCCAATGCCAGTCCGGTTTTCAATGTGAATCTGGGTGCAACATTTCTAAACGGTATTACCCATGATTTATCCGGAAATTTATATGTAACCGATTTCTCTGCTAAGACTATTTATAAAATAAATATTGCTTCGCAACAGGATACACTAATTGCAAGTGCACTGGTTCAATCTCCTAATGGAATTATTTACGATGAGTTCAATAACCGATGTGTGTTTGTAAACTGGGGTTCTAATGCGCCAATAAAAGCAATAGATCTCTCTACTTTTACTGTCTCAGTCGTAGTTACTACGACTTTGGGAAGTTGTGATGGAATTGCACGTGATGGTCATGGTCGCTATTATGTTTCCAATTGGAGCAATCAAAGTGTGGTGATGTTTGATAGTTCTTTTTCCAATCCTCCTGTAGCAATTGTAAGTTCATTAAACAACCCTGCCGATCTTTTTTATAATGTTCTTAGCGATACCCTCGCAATTCCAAATGCAGGAAATAATACAGTTACTTTTTTTGGTTTCAATACTGTTTCAGTTAATGAGCTTGAGAGTATAACTGATTGTATAATATTTCCAAATCCCGCAAACAATCAATCTTTTGTTCGATTGAATATGAAAAATTCGTATGAAGTTAAGTTGAGATTATTAAGTATAACCGGAAAGCAAATTATCGAGAAATCATTTTTTGGAGATGATGGAGAAAATATATTTCCTGTTTTATCCGGACAGCAGATTATACCATCAGGAATATATTTTGTCAATGTTCTTACAAGCGATATTAATAAAACATTTAGATTGATTTTGAAGTAAAAGTATTTCTGAAATTTATTGATATTTTGATTTCAATTAACATTATTCGAATAACAAATTTTAAGCTTAATTCAAATGGTTTTTAAACATGCTATTAGTTGGTTTGAAATACCAACTGTCGACTTAGATCGTGCTACATCATTTTATGAAGCGATATTCGACATTAAACTAATTCCAATGGATACCCCAAATCTTCGCATGAGATTGTTTCCTATTGAGGACATGATGAATATTGGCGGTTCACTTGTTCATCATACTGAATTTTATAAACCATCTTCAACTTTGGGGCCTTTAATTTATCTAAACGGAAATCCTGATGTACAGATTATCCTCAATCGAGTCGAAGGTGCCGGTGGAAAAATAGTAGTTCCCAAGACACAAATTTCCCCTGAATATGGTTACATGGGTGTTTTCATTGATACAGAAGACAACCGTATTGGTTTGCATTCTGTTCAAGGATAATTTTAGAATAGAAACAGCTTTATTTTAAATTCTGTTTGGAAGACTAAAAAAAAATACTTTTGGTTTTACAGAGAAATATTTAATAATAGCTATTGTAATCAAGTCAAAGTAAACAATACACTTATTTCGATAGTGCATTTTCATTTGTTTCTTTCAGGAATGCGATGGCATTTTTTTCTGTAATATCTGTGAAATCAAAATAAAACTGTTCTACCGATAAAAAATCAGAAGGCGTTCGAAGACAAATAAAATCATCTACTAGTTTTTTTAATTCATTGGCTGAATCAGGAGGAGCAACCGGTATGGCAATGATAATTTTCTTCGGGCTCTTATTGCGTAACATGGCAATTGTAGCTTTTAATGTATTGCCTGTGGCAACTCCATCATCTACTATAATTACTGTTTTGCCTGCAAGATCAATGGGCTTTCTGTTGCCCATGTATAGTTTATATTTAGCTAAAAGGCTTTTACGAATGATTTTTGCTTCTGTTTCAATGTAGTCTTCCGGTAATTTAATTGTTTTATTTACCACCAACCCTTCGAGACTAATGGCTCCAACAGCCCATTCGGGATCAGTAGGATGACCAATCTTCTTTGTCAGAAGTATGTCGAGCGGAAAAGAGAAATGTTTGGCAATTGTAGCTCCGATTGGAAGTCCGCCTTTAGGAATAGCTAATATAACAGCATCATCATCCTTATATTTTTTAAGGAAAGGTATCATGCTATTTGCTGCGTGTTCTCTACTTTTAAATAACATGTTTATGAAATTTATTAATGATTTTAGTTAAGTTACTAATTTTACAGGATTGTTGCAATGTAATCTTCCTTTTTTTATTAACCGATATTTTATTTAAGGCAAGTCGGATTGTATTATTATAGCTTTTTCGGTTGGCTTGTAGAGTTTTTCAAAACCCAATAGAGTCCTCTTACGTTGATTTGCCATTTTGGTAACAGAATAACAAGAATAATTTCTTCAATTAATTCAAGTAATGTAACAAATGAGGCCAGATAAAATAGCCAGTATATAGGATAGGGAAGCAAAAACATAAGAATGAGAAACGAGCCTTGTAAAATGGCGGATGCTTTTGCCAGATAGGTATGGAAACTGGTCGTTTTACGATAACGGATGAGAGATACCAGAATTTGAATCACAAAAAGCGAAAAAAGAATTGTTAAAATAAATGCCTGTTCTTTTGTAAATTCCTGTTTAAACAAAAAGAGCGCTGCAATCGAGGCAAGAATAGTCAGATCATCCGCTATTGAATCAAGGCGTGACCCCATTTCACTTGTTACTTTAAATTTTCTTGCCAGAAACCCATCAATTAAGTCGGTAAAGAAGCTTACCGGTAATAGCCATTTGAATAAATCGATGCGACCTGTAAATGCCAGATAAAATAAAAAAGGAGCGGCTAACAGCCGGTATAGAGTAATTCCATTGATTATTTTGTAGGCAGTTTTATTCATCCGCTGTGAAACGCTGTTAATTAATTTGGTGAAAGATATATAATTTTGAGCCTCTCTATTTTAAATGTTTTCAGTTTTATCAACGATAAAATACTATAATTTAGATTTATTTTTCAAATAGTTTAACATCATTTATGATTTTAATCATGAAAATGGACAAAAAAATTAATCATCTTTGCAGCAGACAATACTTCATTAGAATATTGTTTAAATAAATTGATCATGGAAGAAAAGAAGAATCAACCCATTTCATTTGCTGAACGAATCAGCAAAATATTAAAAGCTACACAGCAGGAAGTTGAAGAGTTAGCTGTGCAGTTTTCACTTGGGAAAGCCGAAGCAACTTCAAAATTTGAGGAAATAAAAAAGGAATTTAATACAAAGTCAAATGAATGGAAAAATTCTTTTGTTAAAACCGAAGAAGCCGGACAGGATGCATTTATGAAAATGAAAGGTAAGCTGGAAGAATTGCAACTTCAACTATCTCTTGGAAAAGCAGAAGGGAAGGAGTTATTTGAAGAACAAAGAAAAAAAATTGTTCATGCTATTCACGATCTTCAAAATGAGTATAGAAGCAATCCTGAATGGAATGAAAAGTTAAGCGAATTCAACGAAGAAGTTGAAAAGTTTAAATTAAAACTCGAAATGCTGAAAATGAAGTTTGAAGATAAATCTTTTCAGGTAAAAGAAGGGTTTCAAAAAGAAATGCTCAATGCTAAAATTGAAATTGATCAGTTTCTGAATAAAGCGGAAGAGAAATTTGAAAAAGCAGGAAAGAAATATTCAAATTTCAGCGAGGAAATTAGTAGCGTTTATAATCACCTAAAAAATGCTGTAAAGAAATTATAGTTTGTTTTTATAATTTTAATTTTTCCATAAGTGAATTTAGTACAAAGTCTAATATTGATTTTATGAAAACTATTTTGGTTCCTACCGATTTTTCAAAAAATGCAACTGTTGCATTTCAATATGCTATTGGTTTAGCAAAAAAGACGAAAGCTAAAATAATCCTATTGCACGTTTTTGAGACTACTGTTTTATATACGGAAATTCCTATGTCTACCGTACAAATGGATTATATAATGCTGCACGACACAGCAGCACGAAATTTGAAAAGGTATTATCATAAATTTAAAAGTGAAATAGGAAAACTGAATGTTGAATTGATGTTGAGTCAGGGTCTTCCATCAGCGATGGCTGTTCAGGTTGCTCAGGAAAGAAAAGTAGATTTGATGGTAATCGGTACTACCGGAAAAGGATTAGCCGGACGATTATTCATTGGAAGTAATGCAGTACGTTTAATTCGTAATTCCTCTTGCTTAGTCCTTGCTATTCCTCCTAAAGGTAAATTCGAAGAGATAAAAACAATTGTTTATACCACTGACCTTACAAATGAAAGCGTCATTCACGCTAAATCAATTCTTCCTTTTGCAAAGGAATTAAATGCGGAACTTATTTTTCTACATGTAAACAGTTTATTCGAAAGACCGGAAATTAAAAGTGATGCTGCTAAACTGTCTAAGAAAATTAAAAAATTAATTTCCTACCCAAAAACATCCGGTTATGTTTGCAACGATGAAGATGTTTCTATTGGAATAAATAACTTTATCAAGAATCATAAAGCTGATTGTATTGCCATGTATACACACCATCGTTCCATTTTAGGAAGCTTATTCAATAAAAGTATTACTAAAACAATGTCCTTTCACACGAAAGTGCCTTTATTGGTAATTCACGAAAAGGATTTAATAGCTCAGGAATAATGCAAGCTTGAATTAGTTGTTAGGATGGTAATTTATCTTCCAATTAATTTTATTCGTTTTTCTTATCGAACAAGCGTTACAGACCCAATGAAAACATGCGGTTTATCCGTGTAATCGGTTACGCGAATCCGATAAACATAGGTATCACTTTGTACCGGTGAATTAATGGTTCCATCCCAGGGTTTATTATAATCTTGCGTATGATAAATCTGTAAACCCCAACGATCAAAAATCCACATCTCATAGGAATGAAGGAATGTGCCATAACCCTGAAAAGCATCATTGTCGCCATCGTTATTTGGTGTGAATGCATTCGGTACAAAAAATGAAAATCCTTCATATACTCTTATCTTTCCATATACGGTATCGCGACAACCATGATCCGATAAAACAACCAGTGTAATATCATAAGTGCCTGTATCTGTATAGTTATGTGTTCCGTTGAAGAAATTATCTGTTGTTCCATCACCAAAGTCCCAATTATAAATACTGGCACCTATAGAGCTGTTGTCAAATTCAATGATAGCTCTGTGTATCCATGCTGAGTCTGGACTGTTTGTAAATCCGGCAACCGGGACAGGATAGACCTCAATCTTCGTCGATACCGGATCGGATTTACAACCATATTGATTTTCTACGAGCTGTAGTGCAGTATATTCTCCCGGATTGTCAAATTTCCACGACGGTTTCTCTTCATGAAATGTTTGCCCTTGAATTTGCCAGGTGTACCTGTAGTTAGTATCTGTATGCAGGTTGTAAAAAGTAACGTCTAACGGAGCACATCCTTCATAGGGCGATGGAATAAATCCTGCCAATGGCATTTCCCATACTAAAACAGAATCCAGTACAGGTATTCCCGGACAACCCATGTAGGAATAGTCTAAGGTAACAGGTTGGATTCCTGCTGTCACATACGAAATTGCAGGTGGATTTATCGATGACGACAAAGGGTGATTCGAATTGCTTCCGAAATTCCAAAGGAGTGAAGAGTTTGAATCTGTATGTCCGGAAGGAACAAAAGAAAAACTATTTCCCTTTAAACACTGAGGTGGCGGAGCACTGAACGTAACAGGTGGAAGTGGTTTTACCCGAACATGCACATCATCTTCATTCATACAGCCATATTGATTCGTAGTGATTAAATGATAATCGAGATCAATAAAATTCAAGGTGTAGTTATCAATTGTTAATGCAGCATATGAAGTATTTGTCTGATTTAAATAAGTTGATGGAGACCAATCGTAATTCACGCCATTTACCGAAATATCTCCTAAAATTACATTCACTGAAGAGCATACGATCGTATCAGGACCGGCTACAGCAAGCGGCAAAGGATTTACAACAACATTATTCGTAATCGTATCTTCGCAGCCATGCTGTGTTCGTACAAGTAACTGTACAGAGAAGTTGCCAAACGTATTGTAAATGTGCTGCTGATTTTCTCCGGTTGCTAACCCGCCATCACCGAAATTCCATTGCCAATAATTTATCGTATCGTTAGTAACCGTACTTAAATTACTAAAGGAAGTCGTGTCTCCTAAGCATACTGCAGCATTTGAAAATCCCGAAACCGGTAAGGCATAAATGGTAACAGTACCTGTTGCATTTCCCGAACAGCCGCTATCAGAAGTAGCGACAAGATTTACATTATACGTACCCGGATTCCCATAAAGATGATTCGGATTTTGAGAAGCCGATATCATTCCATCACCGAAACTCCACTGGTAACCCGTCAGCGTTCCGATAGAAATAGTCGAATGATTAGTAAAAGTAACAGAATCATTTAGGCAAACAGGAATTGATGAAAAGGTAACATTTGGTAAAGGATTCGCTGTAAATGTAGATGAGAATGTAGTTGTACAACCATCGAGATCTGTTACTACAACCTGGTAGCTGCCCGTAGTATTGATGCTTATCGTTTGTGTGGTATCACCGGTATTCCAAAGATACGTGCAACCCGGATTTCCGGCATCAAGTATGGAAAACAAGCCTGAGCAAGCATCTGCAGACATTGAATTGTTTGATAATGTGCTTCCGCCCATGATAACATTACTTTGTCCAATTCCCGTGCAACCATTGGCATCGGTAACTGTTACATCAAAAGTTCCATTGAGGTTGACTGTAATAGTCTGACTTGTTTCTCCGGTCGACCAAAGATAATTTGCATTTGGATGTCCGGCATCGAGAACTGCAGTTGCACCCGGACAAATAAATGCATTACCCGGAGTAACGATAAGATTAGGATTGATGTTTACTGCAACTGTATCAGAACTTGAACATCCATTGCCATCTGTTCCTGTCACTGTATATGTTGTGTTGAGAACCGGACTAACATTTATTGAAGAAGTGGTTGATCCATCAGACCACAGAAAGTTAGAAGCCCCTGATACCATAAGTATAGTACTCATACCGGTACAAATTAATTGATCTGTACCTGCATAAACAACAGGCAAAGGATTAGAAGTAAATGTTGATGTAAATGAATCTGAACAGCCATTCACATCGGTGACAACAACCTGATAGTTACCTGTTGAGTCTACATTAATAGTTTGGGAAGTAGCACCGGTACTCCAGAGATATTGATTACCCGGATTTCCTGCATCGAAAATAACGGATATGCCGGCACATGCATCAAGCACCGAAGAATTATCTACCAGAAGATTTCCTGCAGTAACGGTGCTTTGTCCGATACCTGTACACCCATTCGCATCGGTTACTGTTACGTCAAAAATACCTCCTTGATTTACATTTATTGTCTGAGTTGTTTGTCCGGAAGACCATAGATAGTTTGCATTGGGGTGACCGGCATCCAGTGTAGTGGAAGCACCCGGGCAAATAAAAGCATTACTTACAGTTACAGTTAGGTTCGGATTGATATTTACAGCAACAGTATCTGATGTTGAACATCCATTTGCATCTGTTCCTGTTACTATATATGTTGTATTGGAGGTAGGACTTACATTAATGGATGGAGTTACAGAGCCATTCGACCAAACATATGAATTTGCACCGGAAGCATTGAGCGTAATGTTAGAACCTGTACAGATTGATTGATCGGTACCGGCAAAAACAACAGGAAGTTGATTTACGTTTACAGGAATTTGTCCGGAAATTGAACAGCCGTTTGCATCCGAAATAGTAACGCTGTAAGTTGTAGTTAAATTTGGCGCAACACTAATAGCCGAAGTAGTCGCTCCATTACTCCATAAATAACTTGTACCTCCTGACGCAGAGATGTTTGCTGTTGATCCGATACAAACATTTTGTGCAGGACTAAAAGCTGCATTGAATGGAGGATTTATTGTTACAGTTTGATTTATAGTAGCTGAACAACCATTTGCTGTTGTTACAGTCAATAAAACATTGTGTGTTCCTGCTGAAAAAGTATTGGACGGGTTTTGAGAAGAAGATGTTTGTCCGTTTCCGAAATCCCAATTCCATGCAACGACATTGGCAGATGAGGCATCTGTGAAATTAACTAATCCTCCCAAACAAGGATCGACGATGGCTGAGTTGAAAGCTGCAGTCGGAAGTGCATAAACATTTACCGATTGTTGAACGGTATCTGTGCAACCAAATGAATTTGTTGCAATCATTGAAATAGAATAACTACCGGGAGTCGAATAGGTAACAGAAGGTGCCGATGAAGTAGAAGTCGTTCCATTTCCAAAATCCCAGAAATAATTATTCCCAATGGGCGTCGAATTGTTTGAAATGAATAACGGAGGACCTGCACATGCATCAGTCGTAGAAAAAGAAGCAACCGGTTCAGGATCTACGGTTACAAACTGACAAACAGTATCCGGACAATTAGCACTTGAACCGACGGCAAGACATACATAGTAATTGCCTGCAAAAGGAAATTGGAAAACAGGATTTTGAAGGGTGGATGATCCGTTATTATTAAAGTTCCAGTTCCAGGAAGTAATTGCATTTCCGTTTCCATTGCTCAAATCAGTGAAAGTAATGGGAGAATTAGTACATACAGGAGGTGCGCTGAATGCGGCAACAGGACCAACAGTAGTGGTTACTTGCACTACATCTGTTGCTGTGCATTGACCGTTTGCGACAGTTACTGTATACGTACCAACTCCAACTGTTTGTGATGCTGCTGTGCTGCCATTGCTCCACTGGTAGGTGACATTCCCTGAAGAAGTTGTAGCGGCCGCATTAATAGTTGCCTGGCCTCCACAACTTACAACCTGATCAGGCCCGGCATTAACACTTACGTTAACAACGGTAAAGCAAAACGAATAAGTTTGAGAGCCAAGAAAAGGACAAGCATCGTCGCTAACTTGTGCGGTAAAACAATGAGGTGTAGGACTAGCGTCTGCTTGTGTTGGCGTCCAGCAAAAAGTTCCGGTTGGATGTGGTGGTCCGGCAGCAGTGAAGTTTGCTCCCGTAATTGCACCATTCCAAACCACTGTTACATTTTGACCGAGGTCGGGATCATTCGAAAATGCATTGAAACAATAAGGGGCATCTGCACAAATAGTTGCGGAAAAACTATTCGTTCCATTAATTCCCGAAAGTGTAGGAAGATTATTTGCGCAATTGATTACCGTTACCTGTATATCTCTTTCAATCTCACCGATAAATACACCGTTTCTGTATTCTTTAACTAGAACAGCCATTACCGTTACTTCGAGCGATTGTGGAGTCATACAAAAATCACCCGTTTGAGGATCGATTGTCATTGAGGGATTTGAATTAAGTGGCTGGTATGGATTATAGGGCCAATTATAGAGTACAGGTTGACCGAAATAGCTAAGCGGATCAACTACCTGATAAACAAGGGAGTCGCCATCGACATCAAAGGCCCCGTGATTAAAACAGAATTGTTGACCCAAACAAACAAATGGAACCGGTTTATTTGAAAAAGTAGGGGAATTGTTACATGGCGATAGGGTATTATTTAACATGGCATATATTAACAACTCCTCGCTAAGTGGATTATTGATTGTAGTAATAGCCCCGTTTCTACAACACTGCTCGTAAACTAATTGCCAATCAGTACATTGTGCAGGTAAAGTAATAATTCCTTCATAAACCCATTCTTGAATACCTGTAAAAGTGCCTCCATGACACGTAGAAAGTTCTGATGGACAAAGCGGGGTAATATCTTGTCCTGTTCCGGGAATTGGGAAAAGATTAACCGATTGAAAAAGATTGCAGGAAACGGAAGAAGCATCAATTGTAATAAAAGGCGATGCAGGAATTCCAACACAATCGCGATAAAATGAAACTCGAATTCGATACTGATTGTTTCCTAAACATTCATAACTAATATCAGCACCCATGCTGTGTGTTGCATAAACATGGCTGTTCAGAAGAAATAAAAAATTGATTGCAAATAAAAAAACAATTTTATTTTTTCTGAAATCTGCAATCAATAAATTAATATTATTCTTTTTCTTTGGATGAATAATAATTGGCGATGTTGTTTTCAAAATAAAAAATAATTTTTGGTTAACAGGAGAAATACAAATGTAAAATAATTGGGGTGCCTGCAAAATTTTTTTCTTCATTTTTCATAGCAAAAAATATTTTTCTCACCCAACCTTTTTACTGATTTTGTATCTCCATGTTTTTTCAAAAAATTTCAACATTTTTTTATTTCACATTCATTTTTATGCCATTCACCCAAGCAAATATTTTTTTAATTTCTCTTGCAAAATTCATTTAATTTACTAAATTTTGTATATTAAATTTCATGGTCATGAATATAGAAAAGCAATTGGATTCCTGGGCCGAAAATAAACAAGCAAATTGGCTTGCAGCTTTGCGAATTCTTCTCGGATTAATCATCTTTTTAAAAGGTGTTTTTTTTATTCGCAACACCGATGCACTTTATGCAATGATTGCGAATAGTTCAATCGATTTATATGCTGTATTAATTGTGCATCTAGTTGCAAGTGCCCACCTGATGGGCGGTTTGCTCATTATTTTTGGTTTGATAACCCGTGTCGCCATTCTCTTTCAATTGCCAATTTTAATCGGAGCGATCGTTTTTGTGAATGCCCCAAAAGGATTCTTTAGTATTCAATCCGAATTGAGTTTATCTGTTTTTGTTACACTCTTACTGATGTTTTTCCTTGTTTTCGGATCCGGAAAATTCTCCGTAGATGAGTGGTTGAACAAAAATAAGGGAGCAGATCATTAAAGCCATTTTCCGCTTTTTTGATGTTTTTTTAAGGTATTTGGATTGGGTTATCTGAACATCATTGATCATTATTTCAAATTTCAATAAATTTTATTGATTTTTTTGCAGAATGAAACAATAATCGTAATATTGCGATTAATAACAATTGCATGGGACTGACGAAATCGGAAAAATTTTCAGTAAGGGAAAACAAGCTCGCTGTTTATGCAAAAGCACTTGCACATCCTGCCCGTATTGCTATTCTTCAATTACTACTGAAAAAGCAAAGCTGCATTTGCGGAGATATCGTCGATGAACTCCCATTATCTCAATCAACCGTATCGCAACACCTGATGGAATTAAAAGAAGCCGGACTCATTCGTGGTGACATTGATGGCGTTAAAGTTTGTTATTGTATTGATCAGGAAGAATGGGAAAAAGCAAAACAAATTCTTTCCGCTTTATTGAATACTCCGTTAGCAAGTAAAAACTGCTGCTAATATTTTTTTGAAAAAATCAAACGTAATATTACGATAAATAATTCTAAAATAAACATCATGAGAAATTCTGAAGAAACTAAAAAAAGTGTAAAAGAAATTTATGGCGAAATTGCTTTGCAGGAAAGTAAAGTCGAAAGCGGAAGTTGTGGTTGTTGTGAAAAGGATGTGTTTAATATTATGGCAGACGATTATGCTTCTTTAAAAGGGTACCTACCCGAAGCTGATTTGGGATTAGGTTGCGGACTCCCTACACAATTGGCAAAAATTAAAAAAGGTGATTGTGTAGTAGATCTCGGCTCAGGTGCCGGAAACGATTGCTTCATCGCTCAAAGTGAAACCGGAAAAACAGGAAAAGTAATTGGCGTCGATATGACTGAAGCAATGATCGAACGTGCAAGAGTGAATGCTGATAAGTTGAATTTGAATAATGTAGAATTCCGTTTGGGTGAAATTGAAAACTTACCTGTATCAACTAATACGGCAGATGTTGTCATCAGCAATTGTGTGCTCAACCTGGTACCTGATAAACAAAAGGCATTCGAGGAGATTTTCAGAATATTAAAAGATGGCGGACATTTTTCCATTTCTGATATCGTCGTTGAAGGTAATATTCCGGATGAGATTACCCGTGTTGCAGCACTATATGCCGGATGTGTGTCCGGTGCCTTACAGAAAGAAGAATATATGAGTTTTGTGCAAGTGGCTGGATTCACATCAATCAGTATTCAAAAGGAGAAATTAATATACCTCCCGGATGAATTGTTGTTGAAATATTTATCGGTCGAAGATGTTCATGCTTTCAGAAATAGCGGTGTCAAAATTTTGAGTATCACCATTTATGGCGAGAAAAAAAAGGATGAATGTTGCGATAAAGGAACCTGCTGTAAATAACTTTCATAAAAAATAATTCACATTCAACAATTCATCAAGTAAAATTATTCAATTTACCCCTTAGATATGGAAACTAAAATAAAAGTTTTATTCTTATGCATTCATAACAGTGCCAGAAGTCAAATGGCAGAAGCGTATTTAAAGCAATTGGGAAAAGATAGATTTCTGGCAGAAAGCGCAGGGTTAGAACCCGGAATATTAAACCCCCTTGCTGTCGAAGTAATGAGAGAAGATGGAATAGACATCTCTTCGAATGTGGTAAAAGATGTATTCAGTTTATATAAAGAGGGTCGAATTTTCAATTATGTCATAACCGTTTGCGATGCGAAAAATTCAGAACGTTGCCCGATCTTTCCGGGACTAAACAAGAAGATCGGATGGGATTTCGCAGATCCTTCAACATTCAAGGGATCGCAGGCAGAGAAGCTCGAGCTGACAAGAAAAGTTCGTGATGCTATAAAGCGTGCTGTCATCAATTTTATTTCAGAACACCAATGAGAAAATACGTAGCAGAATTTATCGGGACTTTCGCAGTCGTCTTTTGCTGTACAGGAGCAATTATTATTAATGAAGTTACCAATGGTGCGGTATCGCATGTGGGGGTTTCCATTACATGCGGACTTATTGTTATGGCGATGATTTACAGCATTGGAAATATTTCCGGTGCTCACATGAATCCCGCTGTAACAATTGCCTTCTCCACTGCCGGTATTTTTTCGGTTCGTGAAGTATTCCCATACATTTTAGCACAACTTTGCGGCGCATTTGCTGCCAGCATTTTACTGAAATATTTATTTCCTGAAAATCTGTTTCTGGGTTCTACCATTCCTGCAGGTAGTGACGTTCAAAGCTTAATCCTCGAATACATTCTTACCTTTTTTCTCATGTTCGTTATCATGAATGTCGCCCACGGTTCTAAAGAAACCGGAATGTTTGCAGGACTTGCTATCGGATCAGTCGTTTTGCTGGAAGCCATGTTTGCCGGTCCTATCTCCGGTGCTTCCATGAATCCCGCCCGTTCACTTGCTCCGGCTATCGTCTCCGGTAATATCACTCATGTCTGGATATACATCCTGGCTCCAATTTCCGGAGCTCTATCAGCTATTCCCCTCTACAATTATCTCAAAAATTCGTGAATTCGTGGCAAAAATTATTTTTAAATCAACTCCGGATACTCAAATGCCTCATTCACCTCAGGTACATTCGGATTCATTGTTCTGGATGTAATCCTCTTACTAATTGTATAGGCCTGCATCATTCTGTCATCAATAGCAGGAAAAAATGATTTTATTTGTTCATCTGTAAGATCGTCATTCAGCCATTTCTTTTCCTTTTCTTTTTCTAATATGACGGGCATCCTTTTTTTCATGTTGTGAATGCGTGCCA
This sequence comes from Bacteroidota bacterium, assembly GCA_031385005.1. Classification (GTDB taxonomy): domain Bacteria; phylum Bacteroidota; class Bacteroidia; order AKYH767-A; family 2013-40CM-41-45; genus JADKIH01. The sequence goes on along the minus strand of JANNBB010000034.1, from coordinate 11,530 downwards.
TCAATGGGTTTGCTTCTGTTGTGAGTATGGAAAAGGTATGAACAATTTCTCCTGAAGTTTTATCGGTCCAACTTGTATAAATTCCTGCGAATGCAAATATTTCCATTTCTTTCAAACGGATGAAGTAGGGATATTTTTTTTTATTAAAGTCCTGCCATTCGAAAAATCCTGTAGAAGGAATCAAACATCTTTTTTTTCGAATCGAAAATTTAAAGGAAGGTTTTTCAAAAACTGTTTCTGATTTGGCATTGAGTGTCATCGTCCGGATTTCTTTTGCCTGACTCTCTTCTTTTACCCAATGTGGAATCAATCCCCAGCGATACATTCGAAGTTTATCCGGTTCTTCAGAAGTAATTAAAGGCCAAAGAGGGTAGGAGAATCCCGAGGCATAAAAAATCGGCTCAAAATTTATTTCCGACTGTGCATTGAATCGATTGGCGACTTCCTGAGCTTTTTTACTGAGTGAATTGTGAAAACACATGTGCGAATTAGTTGACGATATATTATGCTTTTTATTTCTGAATTCGATGCACTAATAATTTGTTGTTTTCGATTTACACCTTCACTTCCAGTATATCAGACAACCTAGTTGTAAATCTAGCGGATAATTTTTCCTGACGCAAATGCCAGCTCTTTGAATACCCTTGCGTAGCGACGCGGACTTTATCCTTTCCAAAATTGAGATTGAGTTTGTCCACGACTTTCATGATATCCGCATGCTTTTGCCTGTTTGTCTGATCGAATAAGTTTTGTTGAATGTCACTTTCCGGAACGAAATCGCTGATGATAATTCCTGCCTTTTTGTAAAGGTAGCCATTCCTGAATATTTTACGCAATCCTTCCTTTCCGTATTTAACCAGCTCCAGTGTGCTATTTGTCGGCACAGGTAGGTGCATGACAATGTTTCTTGCATACTGTGGAAGATCTTCTCTGAATTGATTAGTATGCAGAAAAACCATCAGCTTTGTCGCGCAACTTTTTTGCTGGCGTAATTTTTCCGCGCAACGTGTGGCATAGGTAGCGACGGCCTCTTCAATAGGGCTATATTCCGTCTGCATTTCGCCAAAGGAACGCGATGTGCAAATATTTTTCTTGGCTTTCTCTACCGGCTCGCTTTCTAATCGAATCTGTCCTTTTAATTCATCATACAATCGGAGACCCACAATAGTCAGATTTTTCCTCACCCAATCACGCGAGTAATTCGTGAAATCTCCTGCGGTCTGAATCCCCTTCGAACGTAACAATTTAGCATGTTGTCCGCCAATTCCCCAAACGTCTTCAATCGGAAAAGTATGGAGCACTTCATTCAACTCGTTCAGGTTTATTTTCCTGACATCTTGTTTATTCTTCTTGGCTAGTTTATTCGCCATTTTTGCCAAGGACTTCGTAGGAGCTATTCCCAAACTCATCGGAATCCCTGTGCTTCGGTGAATCTCCTGCAGAATTTTTTTTCCAAAAGTTTCCAGGGTGTTTACATCCATTCCTTTGAAATAAAGAAATGCTTCATCGATTGAATAAACTTCTATCTCAGGAACATGATTGGATAAAAGTGACATCACACGATTACTCATATCGCCATAGAGCGTGTAATTGGAGGATAGAACTTTTACGTCGTTTTTTACGATAATATCTTTTATGGAAAAAGCAGGTACACCCATTTTAATGCCCAGCAATTTCGCTTCATTGCTTCTGGAAATCGCGCAACCATCATTATTGGATAGAACAATAACCGGCTTCCCATTCAGCGATGGATCGAACACACGTTCGCATGAAACGTAAAAATTATTGCAGTCAATCAGTCCTATCACGGCATTTTTTTTATGACGAAGGTGACTATTCCCCAAACAAGAAAATCGTTAGCTTCTGTGATGGGTATTGGTTTGAATTGATTATTAGCCGGTAAAAGGGTCATGCTATTGGTAGAGAAGCAAATTCTTTTCAGAGTAAACTCACCATCCACATAACAGACGGCTATCATTCCATTTTTAGGAGAAATGGATTTGTCAATAACAAGAATATCCTTGTCGTCTATGCCTGCATCAGTCATCGATAAGCCTTTAACTCTTCCGAAAAAGGTAGAACTCGGGTTTTTAATTAACTCCTTATTTAAGTCGATGGCTTCTTCGAGGTAATCGTTGGCCGGCGATGGAAAACCGGCGGAGATTCCTGTAAATATTGGCAGAAAGAGTTTGTGGTTTATTCCTGCAGCTTGATGTTGAAGATTTTCTATGACGATCATACAATCTGATGTTGATTGTATAAGATAATAATAATTCTGGGATTTCTAATAAACTCTTTTCGATAATAAAGGGCTTAAATTGTTGTTAAATTCTTCATTAAGTAATAGTTAAAGCATGTATTTTTATTCTAATTAATTTTACATTAGCATCAAAATTTAAACGATGCGACCGTTTACAAGCCGCATCAAACCCATTATTGATATCAATATTGTTTTGAAGAATGACTAAAACCATTTTATTTTTTCTTTCAATTTTTTTTACGTTAACATGCCTGGCTCAGGATGCTGATACGGATAGCTTGAAAAAGGTCATTGAGCAATCACCCGACGATACAACAAAGGTGAACAATTACATTTTACTTAGCAGGAAATTTATCAATACCAATCCTGATGGTTCAATTGGTTTTACCAACCTGGCCATCAGACTGGCAAAAGATCTGAAATTCAAAAGGGGAGAAGCCGTTGCTCTAAAAATTAAAGGAATTGCTTTTTATACTAAATCACTTTATGTAGAGTCTATTAATTACTGGCTCGAATCCATGGCCATCTTCGATACCTTAAAAGACAAAGCAGGAGTTGCCAATATTCAAAGCAACATCAGCATGGTTTATAATACTCAGGGCGATGATGGAAAAGCTCTTGAGTATCTATTTAGTGCATTGAAGACGGCAGAAGAGATTAATGATTCCCTACGAATGGCTACCGTTTGTACAAACATCGCTGTCGTATATCAAAAGAAAGAACGTACACAGAATAAGGCCGTCGATTTTTATAAAAGAGCGCTGGCAATCGGAGAGAAAATACACGACGACGATATTATCGGCTCAACTACGGTCGGTCTTGGAGAGTTTTATATGAATATGAAGGAACCAAAACTTGATTCTGCATTGTATTATACATTTAAATCGCTCGATGCATATAAACGTACTTATCAAGCACCTTATTCATTAAATAATCTTGGACAGATTTACAATAAATTAAATCAATTTGATAAATCTATTTTCTATTTAAATGATGCATATAACCTAGCTAAAAGCTATGAGTCGCAAAACGATATGGCATTAGCACTAGTGAGTATTTATAAAACCTATGAGAAGAAGGGCGATATTTCACTTGCTCTTCAGTCGTTAAAACAGGCGGAGCCATTGGCGAAAGAAAGTAAAAATGAATATTGCCTGAAAGATATTTACGAAGGACAAGCTGCGCTGTACGCCAAGAAGCGCGACTATTCAAATGCCTATAAATATCAATATTTGTTGCTGGGAATAAAAGACACCATCTATAATATAGAGGCCGATAAAAAATTACAAGGCGTACAATTTGCTTTCGATATAGCTAAAAAGGAAAGCCAAATTGGCCAAATGACAAAGGATAAAGAAATTCAACAACAGGAACTCAGAAGACAAAAAATGGTGAAGAATAGCTTCGTTGGTGGATTTGCTGTCGTTTTATTATTCGCGGGAATATTTTTTAATCAGCGTAATAAGATTTCCAAAGAGAAAAAACGCAGCGATGAATTGTTGTTAAATATTCTACCCTCCGAAACCGCTGAAGAATTAAAAGCTACCGGTACTGCCAAGACTAAAAGTTTTGAAATGGTGAGCGTAATGTTTACGGATTTCAAAAATTTTACACAGGCCAGCGAGTTGTTATCTCCGGAAGAATTGGTACAGGAGATTAATCATTGTTACAGCGAATTCGACCGCATCGTCACCAAGTATGGTATCGAAAAAATTAAGACCATTGGCGACGCCTATATGTGTGCCGGCGGACTTCCAGTTGCCAATAGCACACACCCATTAGATGTGATACGCGCAGGACTCGAGTTTCAGGAATTTATTGCTGTAAATAAAGCTGAGAGAAGTGCAAAAGGTCAGCCCTTTTTCGAACTACGATTGGGAATTCATACCGGTCCTGTGGTTGCGGGAATTGTCGGAACAAAGAAATTCGCTTATGATATCTGGGGAGATACGGTCAATACCGCTTCCCGAATGGAAAGCAGCGGTGCCGTCGGAAAAGTAAACATCAGCGGAACAACTTATGAGTTAGTCAAGGATAAATTCAATTGCATTCACCGAGGTAAAGTTGCAGCTAAGAATAAAGGCGATATCGATATGTATTTTGTCGAATTTGAAATTCTATCGTGAAACAAAAATCCGGACGATATTTGGAATTTATTTTAGAAGACTCACGTGTCCGATGACACTGTGATTTTGTCCGGATAAATCCTTTATCATTACCTTATAAATGTAAACATCATTCTGGCAAATATTTTCACTGTTTTGAAAACGACCATTCCAGGGTTTTTGTAATTCAGTTGTCTCGAAAATTTTGATTCCCCAACGATCATAAATAAGCATTTCAAAGGAAGATGTGCCTGACATCAATGGCATAAACGTATCATTCACGCCATCATTGTTAGGAGTAAATGCATTTGGAATGAAAATGCCATACTCCGGTCGCACTTGTATTTTATTATAGGAAGTATCCTTGCAACCATATTCATTGATACTGATTAAGCGAACTACAAAGGTTCCCGTGTCATTATAGGAGTAAACAGGATTTTGTAAAATAGAATTTCCACGGTTATCTCCGAAATCCCATGACCATTGACTAGTTAATGCGCTGTGGTCCATAAAAGATATCAATGGATTTTCCTCCGAAACAATTTCAGAAGATGTAGAAAATGCAGATTCAGGAACGGGATAGACTCTTACTGCAGCAGGAATTTGTAATTGTGCATAACAGCCAAAGCTATTTGTTACAGTGTGGGTTACAGAATATTCGCCGGGTGTTTCGAATAGATGACTTCCATTTTTTTCAGATGAATTTGTACCATCACCAAATTCCCACGAATACGAACAAGAAGGACAAGCAGAAGTAAGATCGAAAAAATGTGCATCTAAAGGTGCGCAGCCAACTATTGGATTGGGTAAAAAATTTACGACAGGTTTAGGAATGACTACAACAGGAACTTCAACTATTGCCGGTAAGAGAGTGCAATTATCTGTAACTGTCAGCATATAGGTAGTTGAATTTACCGGCGAAACTGTAATTGAATTCCCTGTACTTCCATTTTCCCAGGAATAATAATACGGTCCGCCATTACCACCAATTGCATTCATAGACAGTATAACAGAACTGCCCTCGCAAATAGTATCAGAAACAGGTGGTACTGCCAAAACCGGCTCACGTACAGAAATAGTAATTTCATCGAAGGAAATTTCACAGCCATTAGCGTCTGATACTAATAAAAACAAATTCATAGATGAATCAGGTGAAATAATTTGTGATGAAGTATGAATACCGTTACTCCAATTGAAGGAATAGGGTTCTGTTCCTCCCGAAACGGATGGATTTAAATTTACTTGCTGTCCTATACATATAGGCAATGGATTTTCGAGAACGATTTGTAACTCCTCCGGCTGAGAAATGAATATTTCTTCTGAAGTTGAACAGCCATTCGTATCCGTAACTGTTACCATATAAGATCCGGCTGTTAAATTTGAAATGGATGGATGATTATAAGAATTATCCCAATTAAATGAGTATGGAGCAACTCCACCTGAAACAACTGCTTCTGCAAACCCGTCATTACCATTAAAACAATGTACATTACTGCTAGTAACTGAAACAAGAAGTTTGGCAGGCGATTCAATATAATTGGATATGCTCAAATCACAACCGTTGGCATCTGTAATCTGAACGCTGTAATTTCCTTCTGAAAGATATTCGGCAAATGATAAATGACCGCCATTTGGTAACCAGTTATACAAGTAAGGAGCAGTGCCACCTGTAACATTTGTTGTTATACTCGCATCGTTCAACCCATAACAGCTTACATTAATTGCTGAAGTAACAGCTTCCAATGTCATCGGTTCGGTAATAACAGCATTTGCCATATGCGTACAACCATTTGCATCCGTTATAGTAACGGTATGTGTTCCCGCAGGGAGTCCGGAAACAAATCCGGCTGAATAATTTCCGGCTGACCATTGAAAAGTATAAGGCGATATTCCACCATAAATAATAGCAAGAGCAGATCCGGTTGATTGTCCTGCGCATAATGCAGGTAATGAAATAATTGAATCGGCGATAGGTGCCGGTTCTGAAATTGAAATAGGTAATGATGTGATACATTGATTTGCATCACGGACTTCAACCATAAAATTTCCTGCAGTAAGATTTGTTGCATTTGGAGACGCCCCACCAATAGGAAACCATTGATAAGTAAAAGGAGATGTTCCATTGATTACCTGCACAGATGCGCTTCCATTTGCTCCATTATAACAACTCACATTGTTCAATGAAGAAACATTCAAGGTTGGTCCATCTATATTGGATACGGAAATAGTGGTGGTATTTGAGCAATTATTGGCGTCGGTAACAACAACAGTGTAAATTCCGGCTGTTATATTATTTATTGCAGGGCTATTCATTCCTCCTGGTGTCCATGCATAGTTGAATGGAGGAGTACCACCGGAAACAAAAATAGATGCTGATCCATTAGATGTTCCACATGCAGTAGGTGTTACTGCAGTTGAATACGAAATAACCGGCGGTTCATTAATTGAAAGTTGCAAAACATTTGTACAGCCATGAGCATCAGTTACGGATACGGAATGCAATCCTGCAGTTAACGAATTTGCTATCGGTTGATTGTTTCCTCCCGGGTTCCATTGGTAAGAATAGGGAGCCGTTCCGCCCGATGCTAAAACAGTTGCTGTTGCATCATTTCCGCCATTGCAGGAAACATTTGATACGGACGATGCCAGAACTGACAAGGCAGGCGGCTCAACCACATCAATTGAAATAATTTGTATGCATTGGTTGCCATCTGTAACGATAACTGTATATGTTCCGGAATACAACCCGCTTAAAGAAGGATTGGTTGAATTATTATTGGCCCAGAAATATTGATAAGGCTGCGTTCCACTGTTTACAACAACGGAAGCAGATCCATTGTTACCACCAAAACAGGATACACCTATTGAGGTTGAAGTGACAGTCATATTGGTAATGTTGGAAACAGAAGTGGTTATCTCCGTCGTACATCCATTTTGGTCAGTCGCAATAACTGAATACAACCCTGCCTGTAAACCGGATAAATTCGCGCTTCCGGGTCCACCCGGATTCCAAGCATAGGAGTAGGGCGCAGTCCCGCCAATAATAGATGTATTGATTGATCCATTTGATATACCGCATGTAGCCGGATTTCCCGTAGCAGAAATTACCAACTCCTGCGGCTGAATGACTGTTACTGAATTTGTAACGATACATCCATTTCCATCTGTAATTGAAACAGAATAACTGCCGGCTGTCAGATTACTAATGTTCGATGAATTGGGCAGTGTAGAATTCCAGCTATAGGAAAATGGAGATGTCCCTCCGATTACTGTTACAGATGCTGATCCATCTGATCCGTTGTAACATGAAACAGGTGTAACAGTTGCTATAGAGCTTTGTAACAAAGGAGGTTCATTGATTACTATCAGTGCACTGTATGTACAGAGATTGGCATCAGAAATCGTTACGTTGTATACATTTGCAGCAAGAGAATCTGCTGTTGCAGTAGAAATTCCATTTGGCGACCAACTGTAACTATAAGGTGCTGTTCCTCCATTAGCTGCTATAGAAGCAGCTCCGTTGTTTCCGCCATTACACGTTACATCGTTCAAGAAAATAATATTGGCTGAAAGTGAAGATGGCTCATTAATGATTGCTGAAGTTGTAGTCGAACATCCATTCGCATCCGTAATAATAACAGAGTAATTCCCTGCTGTCAGATTAAATGCTGATGAAGTATTACTGATGTTAGGCATCCAGTTGAAATTGTAAGGCTGAGTTCCTCCATTGGGTACAACATTTATAGATCCATTAGCATCTCCTGCACAGGATACCGGTATTACATTAACAGTAGAATTGATTTCTGCCGGCTCTGTAATTTGAATGGGAATTGTCAGTACACAATTATTCTGATCAGTTACTTCTACCGAATAATTTCCGGAACTTAAACCATTCGCCATTGATTGATTTCCTCCGGATGGTAGCCATTCAAAATTGTATGGTGCCAAACCTCCTGAAACCTGAACGGCTGCCTGACCATTGTTTCCGCCATAACACGATACCGGTGTATTCATACTAATTGAACTTGATAATGCAGCCGGATTATTGAGTTGCATACTTGCTGTTTGTATACATCCGGAATTGTCTGTTACCGTTAGTTGATAATTTCCGGCACCCGCATTTGTTAAATCTGAACCGGAATAACCACCCGGTAGCCATGAATAATTAAACGTTCCTGTTCCTCCCGTTGCACTAGTGTAAATAGCTCCGGTATTCGTTCCAATACAGGCAGGATCCTGAGGCGTAAGTGTAAGTATAATAGGTGGAGGTGATTCAATATCGACAGACACTGCACTTATACAATTGTTTCCGTCAACGACTGTTACTGTATATGTACCTGCACTCAGATTATTTGCTGTAGTTGTATTTCCTCCGAATGGCGACCACTGATAATTAAAAGGAGGTGTTCCTGAATTTACTGAAATGGTAGCTGAGCCATTTGTATTTCCAAAACATTCAGGTTGTGAAACAGAGGAAACAGCAATAGAAGGACCACCAATATTTGAGACAGCGGCAATATCAGATGTTGTGCAGCCATTTGCATCTGTCACAATTACTGAATAAGTTCCTGCTGCTAGTCCTGTATTCGAATTAGTAGTTCCTCCCGGCATCCATTGATAGGTATAAGCGCCGGTTCCGCCACTGGCACTAACAGCAGCTATCCCATTCGCTGCACCACAGGTTGAATTGGAAGTTGTAATTGTAAGGTCTATCGGTGAAGGTTCGGTAATATTTAATGATATTGAGCTTGTACATCCATTTGCATCAAGGGTTGAAACGGTATAGGTTCCTGCACTTAATCCTGTCGCACTTGCCGTTGTATTTCCTCCAGGCGTCCATAAATATTCAAATGGTGCAACTCCGCCATTTGCCAGTATTGTTGCTGATCCACTGCTTATTCCATTACAGGAATTATTTGTTTGCGAACTCACTACTGAAGTTAGCAACGGGGGTTGAGAAATGGTGACAGGTACATTCAGTGTACATAAATTCGCATCAGTAATAACTACTGTATAATTGCCCACACTTAAATTGGAAGCTCCGGCCGCATTTCCTCCGGAAGGTGACCAGTTAAAAGTGTAGGGCGGACTTCCTCCATTTGTACTTATTGTCGCCGAACCGTTAGCAGCTCCATAGCATGAAACATCCGTAATTCCTGTAACAGTTGAATTCATTGCAGGAGGAGCAGTTATCGTCGTAGATGCCGTTGTAGTACATCCATTCGATTCAGTTATCGTAACTATATATGTGCCTTGACTAAGTCCGTTAATAGTTGAAGTCGTCAATCCTCCCGGACTCCATAAATATGAAAACGAGGAACCCCCTGTTGGAATTGCAGTTGCAGTTCCTGTTCCCGAATTCGCGCATAATGAATTTGTAGAAGTTGCCGTCGCCGAGAGCAATGGAACCACAATCGAATAAGAGTATGTTTGAAAACCATAACTCGGACAGTTATTATCCTGAACGGTTATTGTAAATGTATAAGGTTGTGCTCTGGCATCTGACATTAAAGGAGTCCAGTTTAATTGTCCGGTCGGATATGGGCTTCCGCTTGAGGTGAATGTCGCCCATGGAATTCCGCCATTCCACGACATAGATACGATCTGTCCGGGATTTCCATCCGCCGAATTGAAAGTAATATGAATGGGAACTCCGGGGCATGCTACGATTGAAAAATTATTGGTTCCATTGATTCCTGTTGCCGTCGGTAAAATATTGGAACAGGCTTGTGTCCAAATTTCCATGTCTCTTACGACAGAGCCGATTAATATTCCATTCCTGTATTCTTTTACTAACACTGCCATTACACCTACCTCAACTGCCGTTGGATTAATCGTTATGTCACCACTGAATGAATTTAGTGAAACAGCCGGACTGGAATTTAAGGGATTTGAAGCAGAGAGTCCGGGTTGAAAAACAACATTGGTATTTACTGCTGAACGAGGAGGTATTAATGAGTAAACAATACTATCTCCATCACTATCGTAAGCACCATGATTGTATTTGAATTGTTGTCCGATACAAATAAAGGTCACCGGAATATTCGTAAAGACAGGTGATGAATTGGTTGGAGCGGCAATATTGTTTAATGTAGCCTCAACGTACGTTGCAGGAGCATTCGCACACCCGTTGAAATTCAAAGTGGTGATGGCGCAGTTTCGGCAACAAATAGAATATCCAAAAACCCAGTCAATGCAATTGGATGGAAGCGTAACTAAAGCAGTATATTGATATTCTTCTATTCCAACAGTCGTTCCGCCATTGCAACGGGTAACAGAGGTACTGCAAGGATGAGTAATTTCCTGACCTGTCCCGGGTTTCTTTGTCAGTGTTACGCTTAAATTTTTGCTACATGAAATGGAACTGTAATTGATTGTTGGATTATTGGGTGCAGTAACACCGGAGCAATCCCGATAAAGGGTTAATGTTAATTCATATGTATTTCCTGATATCCATTTGTATGTTATTTCACCTCCGCTAATATGGGTTCCAAATGATATTTGCGGCTTTGCAAAAAATGAAAGAAATGAAATGAAAAAAAGAAAATTTCTTATCAGTTCTCTTGTCCTTTTTGATGATCCACTTTGGAGATAGTAGAATTTCACGACATTGGATTTAAAACTATGTATAATTTTTATTGATGCATTTTTAAAGGATTTTGGTTATTAGAGAAGTCAGCCAATATAATTTCATACACGACCAATGTTATAATGTATTATGTAAACAAGCCGGAATGGTAGGTAAACCGAAAAAGGGGAAAAATAAAATAATAGAATTAATTGACGAAAATTGAATAAAAAGTCGAAAAACGCATAAAAAAATAATAGCTAAATTATCATCTAAAATTAAGGGTGTTTATTTAAAAAGGGTATTTAATAATAAAAAAATCGAAATGCACTTAGATGATTATTTAGCAAATTTTCTTGTCGAATACGAACGATCATTGATTAAATACTTGAAATGCTGAAAAATGTCGATTGTTTGGGTTAAGGAACTCACTCCCTCACAAACTTCTTCACCACTCGTTGATCTTCTGTTTGCATATCGATAAAATAAATACCGGTAGCAAGTGACCCGGTATTTATTTCCACATAGTTTCCGCTTTTTAGAAAAGAATAAGTTATTTGTTGTTGTTGACCGATGGAATTGAAAACATCTATTTTC
>JANNBB010000069.1:0-3465 GCA_031385005.1 Bacteroidota bacterium | reverse complement strand
GTTGAGTAAGTATATCCGTTATTGGACGAAGCGTTGATGGCACAAAAGGATTTCCATCGAAAAAATATTTTGTGTCGATGTTAATCTTGTCGCCTTCCATTACCGACAATACCTTCGCATGCCCAATTGGTTTTCCGGCACCGGAATTTAATCCGCTTACTTCCTGGTTAGGAGCATAAGTCGGGTCGAACGGATAGTAATCATTCGTCTCCAACAGGTAATTGGATGTGTGATGGATTTGCAGGTTATCAAAGTTAACATCTTTTGTTGTTTCATTGCTAACGTAGATGTATAAAAATCCGGTTTCGGGCATTTTTATGTCAAGTACTGCAAGGTCTCCCAACTGGTCGGGTGTTGTTACTTGCAGCAAGCCACTTGCAGCCGGGTACTGTGTGCGCCGGAATCCCCTTTCATGCAATGCTGACATGCAAAGATTCCGGCTTGCGGACGATTGGTAAAACGTGAACAACAATAAAAATAAAAGGTTAGGCGTTTGCTAAAACTTTATTGGCTATTTCGTTTGACTTTAATGTATGTTTATACAAAATTTTATCATAGTCTTCTTCTTTCCATTCCTGCAAGCCGAAGTGTGCTTTTAAAGCGTTCTCGTAACGTATGGGAGCAATTTCAGTTTTGTATTCTAACTCATTAAACACTTCTTCTGAAATTTCAGCAATACGTTCATTATTTACATTCAATAAAAAAATTTCATCAGGTGGCGTACCTAATCTATTATAAGGCAGTTTTAAAGAACTTATATTGTCAATATAATTGCCGATTATCTTCCATTTTGGTAAATCACAAAGCAAGTTATCAAAAGTAAATCCCAAAAATATAGGATTAGCGTTAACTATTTTTGAAATATTTATGACTTGGTTTTTATTTTCTCGGAAAGGATAAACAGCAATAACAAATCCCCCTGATGCTTTTTTGTGTGGGGTTACGCATTGCCCAAAACCAACTTCATTTTCATTTAAGGGAATAGTAAAAACATCTCCTAAATTTAATTTAAATCTCTTTGCCATAGAATATCATTGCTTTTTAATTACATTTTTCTTGTTTGATGTTCCACCGTTTGGATTAGATTTATTTGTAGGTCCTCCCATATTATCCAAATGCTTCTGCTCTTTTTGATTTAAGTCTTTGCCTGGTTTTCCCTTATCTATTTGAGTGAATTCGTAATCAGCTTCAGGATTAGCCTTGTTGTGTTCTTTTTGTCTTGCATCATATCTCTTTTCACTTTTTGCTTGACCAACGTAACCTTTTTGCTTTCCTGTTTTATCTACTCTTTTGTAAATAACTCCTTCCGCCACATCATCAGCTTTGGGAACAACTTTCTTTACATCATTTGCTTTATCAATACCTTTTGCAATATCAACCGCATCATCAGCAGCACGATAAGCCTTTATTCCAGCACCTGCACCACCGGGCACTAAAGGCAGAACAACAGCAGCGGCATCTGCAACAATACCTAGACCATCAACAATAGCGGCTGAAACATTTCCTTGCTGTACGTTATCTATAAGGCTGGATACCCCTGTACTGAAACTAAATACGTCCCAAGCAGATTCAATCCATTGCCCATTAGGGTCTTTTAATAAAATTGGATTATTCGCAGCGTAATTATAGGGAGACATTGAATAATACCAATCTGCTTTCGGATCAACCTGCAACCATCTCCCCACCACCGGATCATAATGCCTGGCGCCGTAATCGAGCACATTAAATCCTAAATCCGTTTGAAGTTCTTTGCCGTTGTATTTGTATTGTTGTGGCGTTAATCCATAGGCGCTTGAATTATTAACCAGCAATCCAAAAGGATAGTAATCATTCGTCTCCAATAGGTAATTGGATGTGTGATGGATTTGCAGGTTATCAAAGTTAACATCTTTTGTTGTTTCATTGCTAACGTAGATGTATAAAAATCCGTTTTCCGGCATTTTTATGTCAAGTACTGCAAGGTCTCCCAACTGGTCAGGTGTTGTTACTTGCAGCAAGCCACTTGCAGCCAATCGAATCTTATTAGAATCGATTCTTAATTGAAAGAAGGCAAAGTAATCGAACAATATTATCGCATCTTTTAGAGCAAAAAAATTAAGTAAAGATTACTCTTTTTTCAGATGTAAATACATATGGATAATCATAATATTTTTCTTTATCGTCACGACTAAATATTTTTACTCTCAATGCACTGGACATTCCTTTATTATTCTTTATATTAATATCAAATCCAATTGCTGCTTCAATATAATTTCCATCATCAAGTTTCTTTTTGATAGCAATTTCCAATTCCTTAAAAACCATTTCAGATGTTGGAAATTCTTCATTCAAGTAGACGCTCAATGGTTTTATTTTATTTTGTAAATCCAAAGCTGCACCAAAAGGATAAAATTCTCCAGCATCCTCAAGAAAATATTTGGCTTGAGCTTTTAAATTTTCAGTTAATAACATTTCTTCTTCTCTCATTTCTCAATGTTAAATTTCAATTGGGGTATTTTTGTTGATATAGTTTTGGTTTGATCAACGGGCAGAGTCACTGAATTATTTTGATATGTTTTAATATCAAATGTTGAGTTTTTTAATGGTTCGGTTATTTTTGCTGTTTTATTAATAATAAGTTCTGGCTTAAAACCATTTTCATTAGAAAATTTTTCTTGAAGCCTCAACTGCTTTGTATAAGATTGTCTGCTAACATTTTTAATTTCTGAAGTAGATTGGCCTGCATTCTTAAAAGCATCTGGAATAGTTTTTCCTTCAGCTCCTGTTTTTGGGTCTACTACCTCTATCGGTTTTGTGTTTTTTTCCAGTCCATTATTTTCCAATTGTTCAATTTCTGTCGAGTTCCCTTTTTTAAAATTATCTAACATTTTTCCTATTGTTTCAGATGGTTTTGTAGAAACTTCTGAAACCTTTGTTGTTGTTTCCAATACTCCTTTTGGAATTGCATATTCTGAAGCCGATAGTGAAAATAATATTCCAATTTGCATCCCATCCGGATCAATAAACCTCACCGGATTATCAACGCAATAATTATAAGGCGTCCACTTTCTGTACTTCTCCGCTAATGGATCCACCTGCAACCATCTCCCCACCACCGGATCATACTGTCTAGCGCCGTAATCCTCCACATTAAATTGTAAATCTCTCTGTAGCTCCTTTCCGTTGTATTTGTAATCCTGTGGCGATACGTCGAGCGCAGTACTCCGCGGTAACAACAAACCATACGGATAGTAATCATTAGTCTCAATTAGGCAATTCGATTGATGATCTATTTGCAGATTATCGAATTCAACGTTCTTATCTGTCTCATTACTTACATAAACATAAAGGTAACCGTTTTCCGGAACTTTCAAATCCAATACAGCAAGATCGCCGAGCTGATCGGGAGTCGAGGCTTGTAGGAGTCCGCTTGAAATTGGGTTGAACTTGAAATCTTTATTAAAGAACAGGTAAACCAGAAATGCC
>JANNBB010000044.1:0-55291 GCA_031385005.1 Bacteroidota bacterium | reverse complement strand
TACTCCAGTTAAACAAATAGGGCTCCAAACCCCCAACTACTACTAATTCAATCTTACCATCCATTGCACCGTGACAAGAGATGTTTTGTCCGCCTTGATAGAATTTCGCAATGGGGGTAATTTGAATTTGCGCTGAAGTTGCTTTAATTAATAAGAAAAGAAAAATGAGTAATAGTATACTCGTTCGGGAGTTCGGAGTTCGGAGTTCGGGAGTTCGGAGTCCGGAGTCCAGAGTCCGGAGTCGGGAGTTCGGAGTTCGGAGTTCGGAGTTCGGGAGTTCGGGAGTTCGGGAGTTCGGGAGTTCGGGAGTTCGGGAGTTCGGGAGTTCGGGAGTTCGGGAGTTCGGGAGTTTCATAAATAAAAAATTTAATACAAAGAGAAAGAAAAAAAATGTTGAAAGTCAAATTAAGTTATGAACAGGCAATTTTTTGGATTAGTTTTGTTGAATAGGATTGAATTAAAAAACGAAATTCTTAATCAGGAAAGAATTAACAATTACAAAATCAAAAACTTCACATAAATACCCGATTGTATTTTAATTTTTTGAAATTGAATAACATCTTCTTCTTTCTCCTTGTTATGCAGGCCCTGCATAGAATAATTCGAAGTAACAACTACTTCATTCAAAAATCGATTTTGCTGCTGGAACAATGCATAATCTCTTTCTTCAACTACAATTGCTTTTCCGGTCTTTTCACCGATAGCTGCGAGTAAATAATCTGCCTTCGCTTTGGCTGCCAGTATAGCTTTAATTTTAACTTCCTTTTTAAGACTGTCAATAAGAGAATGGCTTACTTTAAGAATAAATGCATCATTAATTGTTAATTTATCAAGGATGCCGAAAACCTTACCGACTGCTTCCGCATTGGTTACCTTCAATGTATATTCCTTTTCAGTGAGTAAATCTTTTGTCTTCCATTTTATTTTTACGTAATCGGCATTTGCATCTGATAATTCGAGATTCTTTATATCGATGCCGATGTCTTTTAATGATGTTTTTAATTTCTCTTCCTGAATGTCGATAGTCATTTTCTCCTTATTCTCATAGCGTTCGCGAAGAACAATGTTGATGAAAATTTCATCGGGGACAACTTCTTTTTCGGCTGTACCTGTTACATCAATGTAAGGCCTTGTATCAATTTGTTCATTTTTGACTTGGCCGGATGTGGGAATGGTGTTTGTTATTAATGCGACAAGGAAAAAACAAGTTATATGTTTCATGTTTTAGGGTATATAAATATGAATTAAATTAACTATAAGCTATCACAAAAATAGAATTTCATTAGCAAGTGTACAATTTAATTCCAAATTTCGTCTAACGATTCTTACTTTCTTTCATCATCTTTATAATTCACAATCTTTTTATATTCTATTTTATAGACGGCTTTAAAAAGATCATAAATTCCTCACAAAGTCTTCGTAAAAAGAAATCATTTCCATAAAACCATCAATGCTTATCTTCTCATCTGTACCGTGCATGGTTTTCAAAATTTTATCGTCCATGCGAACCGGTTGGAAGCGATATATGTTTTCCGTTACATTTCTAAAATGTCTGGAGTCCGTTTGGGCAATAAGTAAACTAGGTGCTATAATGGCATCCGGAAAAATATTTGAAATTGTTTTCTTTAATATTTGAAATCCGTTTGTGTTTGTTGAAGAAATCGAAGAAGGTTCACTCGGAATGCCAAGAGCCCTTACCTCTACTCTCTTGTCCTGTATAATTTCCTGTAACTGTTTTAAAATGTTTGCCGAACTATCTCCGGGAAGCAGACGGAAATTAACCTTAGCAGTTACTTCCGAAGGAACTACATTTTCCTTTTCTCCTCCGTGAATGACTGTTGTCACAGAAGTTGTGCGGATCATTGCATTTGCAGAAGGGATTTTTTCATATTCATTAAAAATCACGGGACTAAAAATCCAGCGGTTGGCAAACAATAATTTAAAAGGCATCTTCATCTCAGGTCCGACGTAATCCATGAATTCTGAAACAGATTGCGTCATCCGTTTTTCGAAAGGATGAGCGTGGATATTTTTTATTGCTTGTGCCAAAATTTCTATTGGAGGATCGGATGGAGGAAATCCGGAATGTCCACCGTTGCTTTTAACTTTCAGCTCGATAGTCATATATCCTTTTTCGGAAGTGAATACCAATGCAACAGGACGGGTAACAAATGGAACCATGTCAATTGCAACGAGTCCGCCTTCATCGAGCAGGAATTCCGCCTTTATGTTTTCACTAGCCAGTGTTTCGGCAATTTTTTTTGCTCCTTTTTCACCGGAGGCCTCTTCGTCGTGACCGAAGGCGAGATAAACTGTCCGGGCCGGAGTAAAATCTTTTGCCAGTAAATTCTCGACGGATTCCAGAATAGCGATGACACTTCCTTTGTCGTCGATGGCTCCACGGCCGTAGATGAATTTGTCGTCGGCAAAACCGGAGAAAGGTTCATGAGTCCATTGAGAATTGGGACCGGTCAATGCAGGGACAACATCTAAATGAGCATAAAGTATAACAGGTTTTTCTGCAGTTGATTTTCCCTTCCATTCAATTAACAAACTGTGTTCGTCAATTACTTGTATATTCAATTTAGAAAATGTGAGGGGAAATGACTTTCTTAAAAAAAGTAATAATGAGTCAAATTGAGAATAATCGGTTTGATTATTATTATCGTAGGAGATTGTTTTAATACGAATAGATTCTGAGAGGTGTCTGATGGCGACACTATCTTTTTCAAATTTTCTACCCTCTTTTTTCAGTTCTCCCTGAACGCTTGAAAAGCGAAGTGTATTGAAGGAAATTATACTAATCAGAAAGAGAAGAAAGAAAAGGATAAAGAGGAAAAACTTTTTCAAAACGATTTGCGTTTCTTAATTCAGCATTTCGAAAATTCCTGCAGCACCTTGTCCGGTACCAACACACATGGTAACCATTCCATATTTTTGTTTACGTCGAGTTAATTCACCAAAAAGCTGTACGGAGAGTTTTGCTCCGCTGCAACCGAGAGGATGACCGAGTGCGATTGCACCGCCATTTACGTTGACGATATCCTGATTGAGATTTAATGTACGAATGATGGCGAGGGATTGCGAAGCGAAGGCCTCATTTAACTCGATGAGCTGAATGTCGTCGAGTTTCATTCCTGCATGTTTTAAAACTTTCGGGATAGCTTCAACAGGTCCGATTCCCATGACACGAGGTTCAACGCCTGCAACAGCGAAATCGACGAGGCGAGCGATGGGTTTTACGTTGAGTTGTTTGAGCATTTTTTCACTTACAACCAAAACAAAAGCAGCACCATCGCTTGTTTGGGAAGAATTTCCGGCGGTGACAGAACCTTTAGCATCGAAGACAGGCTTTAAGGTTAACATTTTTTCAAATGTTGTATCGCCACGTGGACCTTCATCTGTGTCGACAATTTCTTGTCTCGTTATTCTTTTTTCTCTTTCATCAAGAAAAGTTTCGTTTACAGTAATAGGGACAATTTCATTCTTAAATTTTCCTTCGCTGATTGCTTTGAAGGCCTTCTGATGAGATTCGAATCCGAATTTATCCTGATCTTCTCTGGAGACTTTAAAATCGTTGGCAACAGCTTCTGCGGTAAGACCCATGCCCCAGTAATAATCGGGATTTGATTGAACATATTTTAAATTGGGAACGATTTTCCATCCACCGAAAGGAATAGGTGACATGCATTCTACACCACCGGCGATAATACAATCAGCCATACCGGCTTTTATTTTAGCAGTAGCAATAGCAATGGTTTCAAGCCCGGAAGCACAATATCTGTTAACGGTCATTCCCGGCACTTTCACGGTGTTGAGTCCCATGAGGGAAATCATACGACCGATATTCAGACCTTGTTCGGCTTCAGGAGTGGCATTCCCAACGATAACATCATCGATTTGCTCTTTGTCCAGTTGAGGAATAGAATTTACGAGATGCCGCACTACATCGGCAGCGAGATCGTCCGGTCTTACGCTTTTAAATTTCCCTTTAGGAGCTTTTCCAACGGCTGAGCGGTAACCTGCAATAATATATGCATCCATGAACAATACTTTTAATAAAGTTACTACAAACTCCTTAAATTAAAACGAAGTCGACAAAGTTATCTATTACTTTTTGGGTTCTTCTTTCTTTACAGGAGGTGTATTGGCAGGCCCTTTTTTATCGGCATTTTTCTTTTCGGCCGCTTTTTTGGCTTCGTCATCCTTCTTCTTTTTTGCTTCCAGTTCTTCCAGACTTATACCATCTTTATATGTACCCTGACCGATTGTTAGACCTTTTCTATTATAGGTTTTCCAGACGCCGTTTTTCTTTCCCATTTTATATTCACCCTCCTGGCGCACGCTTCCATCTTCAAAATAACGTGTCCATTTTCCGTCTTTTTTCCCATCCTTATATGTACCTTCCAACTGAACCTGGGATGAAAAGTAAAAACGGGTATATGCACCTTCTTTAACACCCGCGAGATATTCGGTTTCTTCCCGGACACGATCATATCCATAAAACTTGCGTTCTACGCCTTCTTTTTGATCGTTTACGAAGTCAGTTTCAAGGATTTTTTCGCCGAATGTATTATAGTACATCCATTTGCCTTGTTTTCTGCCGATCTCATCCGTACGGTTACGGTGTTTTTCTTTGCCGGGAGCATACTTGGGTTTCTCTTCGGAAACCTGAGCGAATACAGCAGAAGATGAAAACATCCAGCAGGATATTAACATCGAAATTAAGATAATTGATTTAGATAATTTTTCTTTCATGCAATTGTTATTTAATTACGCAACGGTTTACCAGAGGTGAGAATACTTTGTATCCGTTCAAGTGTTTTTTTCTCGCCGCAAAGAGAAAGGAATGCTTCTCTTTCAAGGTCTAATAAATACTGTTCGGATACGAAAGAATAGGAAGAAAGTTCTCCACCGCATAGGACGTATGCTAGTTTTTGTGAGATTTTTTGGTCGTGTTCGGATATAAAATGGCCTGAAAACATGGCATTGGCACCGGCATAAAACATACCCATACCACTGCGGCCTAATACTTTAATGTTTTTTCGTTCTACGGGGCGGGAATAACCCGAATCTGCCATTTCGAGAACGGCTCGTTTTGCTTCGCTGATTCGACGTTGAGAGTTCAAAACAACTTCATCGTGTCCGGTCCTGAAGATTTTTAAATCGAAGGCCTCTGATGCTGAAGTGGAGACTTTTGCCATGGCAATATTCAGGAAATATTCTTTTAAAACGTGCTCATCGATTGTTCCTTCAGTGAAAGCATCACTGGCACGAAGCGCGAACTCTTTACTACCGCCACCACCCGGGATTAGTCCGACACCAAACTCTACCATTCCGATATAGGTTTCAGCAGCAGCGACCACTTTGTCAGCGTGAAGTGACATTTCACATCCGCCGCCAAGGGCGAGGGAATGCGGTGCAATAACGACAGGAATGTTTGAGTAACGAACGCGCATATTCATATTTTGAAAAGCACGTATTGCCATGTCGATTTCATCAAATTCCTGATCGGCGGCAAACATAAAAATCATGGCCAAGTTTGCTCCTGCAGAGAAATTCTGACCTTCATTGGCTATTGTTAGTCCTCTGAAATCTGATTCGGCAATATTTACAGCTTTATTCAGTCCTTCGATAATCTCTCCGCCAATGGTATTCATTTTTGAATGAAACTCCAGATTGATAACACCATCACCGATATCGATAATGCTGCAACCACTGTTTTTCCAGACTGTTTTTTCTCTGTTTGCGTCAAGTATGATGAAATTATCGGAACCGGGAATCAATGCATATTCGCCTGTTGAAACTGAATAAAAATACTTTTTTCCGTTTCTGAGTTCATAAAATGATTTTTTTCCTTTGCCAATTAAATCGTAAACCCATTTTGCGGGTTTAATATTCAGGCTTTCCATCAATTTTACGGTATTTTCAATTCCTAATGCATCCCAAATTTCAAAAGGACCCGTTTCCCAACCGAAGCCGGCACAAATAGCTTCGTCGATTAAATACAGGTCATCGGCGATTTCCGGAATTCTGTAAGAAACGTATTGAAATAGTGCAGTAAAAGATTGGCTATAAAACTCCCCGGCGCGATCTTTTGCATTAAAAAGTATTTTAATCCGCTCTTTTACATTTTCGATATTCTTTACCTGATCCAATGAAGCGAACTTCGATTTAGACTTGGGTTGATACTCCAGTGTTTTTAAATCCAACGTCAGGATTTCGCTCTTCCCTCCTGCTCCTTTTACTTTTTTATAAAAACCTTGTCCGGTTTTATCACCCAGCCATTTATTATCTATCATCTTTTTGATAAATCCGGGAAGCAAAAACGAATCACGGGACTCATCACCCGGACAGCGATCATATACATCTTTGGCAACTTTGGCAAGGATATCGAGTCCGACCAGATCGGAAGTGCGGAAGGTCGCTGACTTTGGTCTGCCGAGTAAAGGACCTGTTAATTTATCTACCTCATCAACAGTATAGCCGTTTTTTTCTACAATGTGTAACAATGACATAATTGAAAACACGCCGACTCTGTTAGCAATGAATGCAGGGGTATCTTTACATTTTACGGTAGCTTTTCCGAGATGCAGATCGCCATA
Organism: Bacteroidota bacterium; assembly: GCA_031385005.1. Taxonomy (GTDB): domain Bacteria; phylum Bacteroidota; class Bacteroidia; order AKYH767-A; family 2013-40CM-41-45; genus JADKIH01. Next base: position 48,686 of record JANNBB010000044.1, on the reverse strand, counting down.
GTGCAATAAGAAATCGATAATATCCACAGAGGTTTCAGGTCCGGGAATAATTTCGAGTAGGCGCAGGTAACGAGGCGGGTTAAAGAAATGTGTGCCACAAAAATGTTTTCTGAAATCTTCACTTCTTCCCACAGCCATAAGATTTATAGGAATTCCTGAAGTATTAGAAGTGATCAGCGTTCCCGGTTTTCTCAATGCATCGACTTTAGCAAACAAGTCCTTCTTTATGTCGAGGTTTTCTACGATTGCTTCGAGCACCCAGTCGCAATTGGCAATTTCCTTTAAGTTATCGTCGAAGTTACCGGTTTTAATCCGCGCTGCATATGTTTTACGGTAGAGAGGAGAAGGATTGGATTTAATAGACTGTTGCAATGCAGCATTAACGATTCTGTTTTTAACAGCAGTAGAATCGAGTGTAAGTTTCTTTTTTGCTTCTTCCTCTGTTAATTCTTTTGGTGAGATATCCAATAAAAGCACATTTAGTCCGACGTTGGCAAAATGACAAGCGATACGGCTTCCCATAATTCCACTACCCAGTACTGCAACATTTCTAATAGATCTTTTCATAATCGTTTTCGTATTTCAGACTTTTACGGATTGAAGGCCGTAAATTTCATCGACGAGTGCTTTGTATTTTTCTAAAATTATTTTTCTTTTCAGTTTCAGTGTTGCTGTTAATTCGCCGGTGTTGATTGTCCATTCGTTTTCCAGCAATTTAATTTTTTTGATCTGTTCTGTATTTCCAAAATCTTTATTGAACTCTGTCACATCTTGTTGAATTCTTGCAATTACATTTGAGTTAACAATTATTTCGGCGGGTGAAGTTACACGAATATTATTTTCGGCGCACCATTCTTTTACATTTGCAAAATTCGGAACAATTAGTGCGGAAGCGAATTTTTGATTTTCACCGATGACCATTATTTGTTCAATGAATCTGGATTCTTTGAATTTATTTTCAATGGCCTGTGGAGCGACATATTTTCCTCCGGAAGTTTTGAAAATTTCTTTTTTACGGTCTGTAATTTTCAGAAAGTGATTATCTACCATGGTTCCGATATCGCCGGTATGAAACCAGCCCTCCTGATCAATCACTTCATCTGTCAGGTCTTTTCTTTTGTAATAGCCGAGCATGACATTTGGACCCTTGCAAAGAATTTCACCATCAGGAGCAATCTTTACTTCCATATTCTTGATAATGGTTCCAACGGTTCCAAAGCAAGTGCCATTTTCTTCCATGTTGTTTACGGAGATAACAGGGGACGTTTCGGTTAATCCATACCCTTCCAAAACAGGAATTTTAGCTGCCCAGAAAATTCTGGCAAGTCGCGGCTGAAGGGCAGCACCACCGCTTACGATTACTTTTACATTACCGCCAAGAGCTTCTCTCCATTTGGAAAATATGAGCTTATTGAGAATCGTTAATTCCATTTCATATAAGAAACCATTTTTTCCATTCAGTTCATATCGAAGTCCCAGATCAATAGCGCGGAAAAAAAGTTTTCTTTTTATGCCTGTTAATTCATTTCCTTTGCTCATGATTTTATCATACACTTTTTCAAGCAGACGGGGAACTGTTGAAAATAAATCGGGTTTAATTTCTTTGATGTTATCCGATATCTTTTCCATGCTTTCCGCATAATAAATGGAAACGCCCATGAACATATAGAGGTAAGTGAGCATGCGTTCATAGCTGTGGCAGAGCGGTAAAAAACTTAAAGCATGGTGAGTATGATTTACCGGACAGAGGTGTTCGCTGGAGAGAACGTTACTGACAATGTTTCGGTGCGACAACATTACGCCTTTCGGAGTTCCTGTTGTTCCACTGGTGTATAAGATGGTTGCCAGATCGTTTTCGTGAATGTTTTCAATACCGGAATTTAACGATTCTCGGTCACCCTGAGCAATTCCACGCGAGACGATCTCCATCCAGTTTTTTGCACCTCTGATTTCATCGAATGTGTAGACTGATTTCAGGGAATGAACTTTGTCGCGGAGATTTTCAATTTTATCGAAAAGAAGCTTGTCGCCGGCGAGAACCATTTTGGCACCGCAGTCATTGAGGATAAAAACGATCTCCGGTTCTGAAAGTGTTGTATAGATGGGAACATTAATTATTCCAACCTGCTGCATACCTATATCGGCAATATTCCATTCAGGCCGGTTGGCAGAAATAATGGCAACCGTATCCCCTTTTTTTAGCCCTTCGATTATCAGTCCCATGCCAAAATTATCGGCTGTAATCAGGAAATTTTCAGTCGAATAGGAAACCCATTTACCGTTTTCCTTGCCGGATAAAGAATCCACTTTAGGGAAGAGTTCCAGCTGCCGGCGCGGTATATCGAAGATTCTTCTAAGGCTTTTCATTTTGCAATTTGGAAGTAATGTTTTTTGATGCGTTAAAAAACATCCTCCTGTGTCAATCCGCCAAAATATAACTTTTGACGTAACAGGAATAAGTCTAAGAAAATATTTTTAAAGTGGTTGTTAACATTTTATACTTGGATTGTTCAGATTTTGTGAATTTCAGAGTGCTGTTTCAAAGGAACTATTTTAATAAAAGAACCTTCTTTTATAGCGTTGTCATGGATACATGCAATTTTAATCTTTGACTATTTAAAAAGACGATTATTGCAATGGCTTGCACTTAATGGTCGTACGGAAGGGAATGAGGGTAAACCGTACGGCCATTTGGCGTAAGCCATTTTTTTTCATTCTCACTACTTTTCTATTTTTTTATAATTTGAGGCCGGACACAATATAAGCAGGTGTCCCGGGGCAGATCAAACGTACTTCGTTCTCAGGCGCCCTACGGGCAAATATTGTTTTTATTTTACCGGAATGAATATATACTGTCCAAAAATGAATATCACAAAAGCTTACCATTTGAAGTATCTAAGTCGAAAATAGAAGTTATTTTAGTTAATTCAAGTTGAAAAAATGAAAAAATTGACACTAAACCTCAATCTCTATTCAAGTATTTTTTTGTTGAAATAAAATTACAAGTTGGTAATTTAACAAGAAAATTCAACCGAAATTGTAATCCTTTCAAAAACCTGACTTACATCTCTCTTCCAAAAAAAGAATGAGAGAACTTTCAGAATTAAGACTTCAATTATGTATAAAAATAGTCTACTACAAACTCTCAATATTCGTTACCCACTAGTTATGGCGCCCATGTTTCTTGTCAGTAATGCAAGGATGATAAAAGCAGCAATGGAAGGTGGAATACTGGGATGTTTTCCTTCCTTAAACTTCAGAGAAGAAGAAAAATTGGAAAGTGTATTAAAAGAGCTCAATGAATTTTTACAAAACAGAAAAGGACAACCGGGAAATTATGGGATGAATCTGATAGTACAAAAGGCCAATCCCTTTTATGCCAAACACCTTGCAATTTGTTTAAGAAATAAGGTGCCGGTAGTAATCACCTCCTTGGGTAATCCGGAAGAAACAATAAAAGGAGTTCATGCCTATGGAGGAAAAGTTTTTTGCGATGTGACCAATGTTGCACATGCGGAAAAATGTTACAAAGGAGGATGCGATGGTTTTATAGCCGTAGGTCAGGGCGCAGGTGGGCATGCAGGTCCGTACCCGCTCATTCTGCTAATCGAAGCGCTCATTAAAAAATTTCCGAATACTCCCGTATTGGCAGCAGGAGGAATTGCAAATGGAAAAGCGTTATTGAGTTCACTCTGTGCCGGAGCTTCGGCAGGTTATTGCGGTACGAGATTCATAGCCAGCACAGAAGCCGATATTTCACAGGAATACAAACAAGCCATTATTGATTCTTCGATGGAAGATATTGTTTTGACGGATAGGATAAGCGGAACACCTTGTACGATAATCAATACGGATTTTGCAAAAAAAATCGGCACGAGCCAAAATCAGTTTGAACGATTCATGAGTAAAAATCCCCGGACAAAAAAATACTTTAAGATGATTATTCAGCGACGTGGTTTCAAGTGGTTGGAAGATGCGGTAAAACCAGGTAACTATCAAAATTTATGGTGTGCGGGACAAACGGTAGAAATGATTGACGATATCAAACCAATCAAAGAAATAATTGATGAAATGGTGAGGGAAATGAATGAATCCTTTTCAGAATTAAAATTGAAATTCGAAGGTGGGAACTAAAAAAGATTTCTAATATCTGTTAACACAATTTATAAATGTCTGTCAAGGCCGGTATTTCAAATCGATTCATTTCTTTCCCGGCTCGTATTGCCGGATTTTTCTTTATCATACTTTTTCTGATATTAAGTTTTCATTCCCGGATAGCGAGCGACGACTTTTACTATTTGTATCTATCTGATAAATTCGGGGCCTGGAATGGCATGTTGTATCAATATCAACTCTGGAGTGGCCGATGGTCGGCACATTTTTTTGCTTGTTTGCTTTTGAAGATTCATACACTCCCCTACTTTCTGTTCTTTGTTTATATTTTTACTCTTCTTGTAATGTATTTGGCATTTAGAAAAAGTTTCTTACTTCTTCATTCCTATTTACAGTTGAGTATTCCAACTAATCTGATAAATGAACTGACTCTTTTGATAATAACATCATTCTATTTTTCAACATACAGTATAGGAGAAACATGGTATTGGTTTATTATTGTCATTACCTACCTCTGGAGTTTGATTTCATTTTTCATTATCCTGAATAATGTTTTCTCGAAAAAGCAGGGATTCCTTAATTATTTATTTCTGATACTTGCCGCTTTGTTTTCAGGCGGAGCATCAGAATCATATGCCATTATCAGTATTGTGCTTTTATTGACAATACTGGTATATCGGTTAAAGATTCTTTCTGTTTCATTAAAAGATTTTACCTCGTCCAGGTTGATTTTAGCTATAGTCATAATCACCATATCCCTTTCATTTTCCGCTTTTGCTCCCGGTACAGCGATTCGGTATTCGATGCTTCCTCATCCACCCTTTTTGGAAAAATTGTGGATTGCCCTGAAAGCATTATTGAAATTTTTTATCCGATATCTTCCGCAAAAAATTTTCTACCTCACTTTATTCTCCTTGCCATGGATATTTATAGGATCTTATTCGGGTAATGAAAAGTATCAAAAATTCAGGTTGAGAATTCAGCTGTTGAATTCAACTATTATTTTTTTACTACTGATCGTTTTGATGTTTATTCCAACTGCAATAATTATGTCTGAAACCGGTCCTGACCGTGCGCTATCGGTTATTTCTCTTACGACATCCATTTATTTTGCCATTGTATTTTATTTACTGGGCACCGGTATTAATTTTCAGGACAAGCGTTCAAAAGTATTTATTTTAGTATCCGGTACTTTAATTGGTGTATTTTTGTGTCTGACTATTTACAATCAGTATAGCATTACAAAGTATTTTTCCTCTGCTTATGAAAATAGAATTTCTATATTACAAGAAAATAAAATTAATCGACAGTCATTAATAATGGAATTGGAAAAATTACCATCAAGCGGAATGTTGTATTGGGAAGAAATTTCAAAGGATACATCTTATTTTGTGAATCAGCATCTCCGATTAGGGCTGGATTTACCATTTTCAGTTAAACTGAAATAGTTCTGACAATTTGCTTTACTTTTAGGGTATTAAATAATTTAATTCAATTTAAAATGAGAAATAAAATCACCATTCTTTTCCTCTTCATATTTACTTTTTCGAAGTCAATTTTTTCACAAATTGTTTCTGAAGATGTATATTTTAACAACTATGTCAATTCCCTCGACAATGACCTTAACAATCACTTTTACGGAATGCAAAGTCTAATCCAAATTCCCGCAAATGGAATTACAGGTGGTTGTTTACAGGTTGCGGATTCCAATAATTGGGGAAATGACAATTCCCGTTATTGTTCAAGATACTTGTCACTTCAAGATTCGATTTATACTACAAGCATTTGTTTCAAATACAATTCTGCACTGGTCAACAATGGCTTTGATCGGGCAACTTCGATTTGGGTTCAGCCGCATATAGATCCCAATCATTACGTAATAGCGACTGTCTCTCATAACAGAAAATTAGAGATGTATTCGTATAGCGCTTTTACAGCATCTGTGTTACCCATAAATTTACAGACAGGAAATTGGTATAAACTAATGCTTACATTTTCTTATGCATCGTTACCGAATCCATTTACATTAACTTATTCAAGCAAACTCGAAGATCTGGGGCCCTCAGGAACGGGTATACCGATTTTACTTGACAGCATCGGAGAAGCCATTCAGGATAGTATCTTTTCTGTTGATGACAAAATAGAAGTTTCACTTACAGGCGCGCGATTTGGTGGTGCCGAATATTTAGATGATTTGCATTTTGAAGGCATAAAAAGTTCCGATAGCTGTATTTTTACCGGCATTCATTCCACATTCAATGTCGATCAAATAAAATACAAATATTCTGAGAACTTTTTATTCATCACCGGGAAAGAACTTGTAGGAAAAGAAATAACGATTATGAATTTGGTAGGTGAAGTTATTATGACAAAAAAGTTTACTTCGCAAGAAAATTCACTGGAGATGTCAGAAATTAATGACGGAATATATTTTGCAATCATCAATTACCCTCATTTACATTCTGTTTTCAAATTTATACATTTGAAAAATAATTAATATATATCAGCGAAGAAAAACTGATAATCGTAATTTAAAATAATAAAGACTATGCTTTTTCGCTTCCTGCGTATGTTATTCGGTATTTATGCAATGATTGTTTTTCTCATCACATTGCTAATTTCAACTACTTGTTATTTCTTTGTTTTCACTTTTATCAAAAAAGAAAAAGCCCCCTTTATTGCTCATCATTATATTTCGAGAACATGGGCGGGAACTATATTAATTTTGTTTGGAATCCGAACAGTAGTGCGGAATAGAGAACTGTTGGAGCCATCCGCAACCTATGTATTCATTGCCAATCATCTTTCTCAACTAGACATTCCCGCATATGCAGTAGCTACAAAACATCCCATACGTTTTCTGGCTAAATCGGAACTAACGAAGCTGCCCTTCATGGGATATATTATTAAACGATTATATGTGAGTGTAGACAGAAAAGATAAAGTCGCACGTGCCAAAAGTATGGAAAATATGATTGCATCACTGAAAGAAGGCATCTCCGTTTTTATTTGTCCGGAGGGAACAAGAAATAAAACCAATGAACCCTTGCTCCCTTTTCACGATGGCGCCTTTCGATTAGCAATACAATCACAGTTGCCATTGGCTTGTATGGTAATAAAAAATTCAGGTAAGCTGCTTTCTCCTTTGCGCCCGATAGAGTTGAGTCCGGGCACGTTAATATGTGAATGGTGTAAACCCTTCCCTACCAAAGGCATGACTATCGATGACTTACCAGCTCTAAAAACAGCTGTGCTCGAAGAAATGACTAAACATCTTCGGTAAGATACTTTCTTATTACCTTTGTGAATATTTTAATGCATTTAGCGTTAATAATTTCTCATAATCAGTTTAAAGAATACTATGTATCGCAATACACAGCAATGGATTCAATTTCTCGAAGCAAAAGGGCAATTGGTTCGCATCAAAGAATATGTAAATCCACATCTGGAAATTACAGAGATTACCGACAGGATATCTAAACAATATGGTCCCGCATTATTATTTGAAAACACGGGAACAGGTTTTCCTCTCTTGATAAATTCGATGGGAACAGAACAGCGCATGGCATGGGCATTAGGAAAAGAAAAACTGGATGATTTAGCTGTAGAAATTGAAGAACTCATCCGGCAATTAACATCGCCCAAGGATAACATATTGGATAAGTTAAAGCTTTTACCAACACTGGGTTCCATTGCTTCCTGGATGCCTAAAACCAAAAAAGGAAAAGGAGAATGTCAGGAAGTAATTATTAAAGATCCCGACCTGAGTATACTTCCGGTATTAAAATGCTGGCCGGAAGACGGCGGACCGTTTTTGACGCTTCCCATTATCCATACGAAAGATCCATTAACAGGAATTCGTAATGTCGGATTGTACAGAATGCAGGTGTTTAGTAAGGATTTGACGGGCATGCATTGGCACAGACATAAGGTAAGTGCAAGACATTTCAACGAATATAAAAAGTTAGGGAAACGAATGCCTGTTGTTGTTGCACTGGGCGGCGATCCTGCGTATACGTATGCTGCAACAGCACCTTTACCGGATAATGTAGATGAATATATGCTGGCAGGTTTTATTCGAAAGAAAAAAGTAGAAATGGTGCAGTGTATTACACAAGATGCACAAGTTCCGGCTGATGCAGATATTATTATCGAAGGTTATGTCGACCCTGAAGAAGATTTTATTTTAGAGGGTCCCTTCGGCGATCATACAGGTTATTACTCGCTTGCCGATTATTATCCTAAATTTCATGTGACTTGTATAACTCACAGAAAAGATGCTGTTTATCCCGCTACAATTGTCGGAATTCCACCTCAGGAAGATGCCTGGATCGGTAAAGCAACTGAACGTATTTTCCTCGTTCCAATAAAAATGACGATGGTTCCTGAAATTGTCGATATGGTTTTACCGGTCGAAGGGGTGTTTCATAATCTGGTTATTGTAAAAATAAAAAAAGAGTATCCCGGGCAAGCCAGCAAGGTGATGCATAGTTTATGGGGAGCCGGACAGATGATGTTTACCAAAATAATGGTAGTTGTTGACGGAGACGTAAATATTCACGATCACAAGGAAGTTGCAAAGTATATTGGACGAAACTTAGATCCGGCACACGACATTTACTTTACTCAGGGGCCGGTTGATGTACTGGATCACAGTTGTTCGGTTATGGCATTCGGAGGGAAACTGGGTATAGACGGAACAGCAAAAACAGAAGAAGAACTGGCTGGCAGGACGAAGCAAGATAAAATGCATGCGGCAAAAATAGATTCAGAGAAACTTCAAATTCTATTTCCGGAAATTCAAAAGATAAATTCTGTCATGCTTGATATGGGCATTCCATTATTAATTATTGCCGTTGAAAAAAACAGGAAAAATCATATTCGTGAATTAACAGAGCAGTTATTTAATCGCGAGGAGTTTTCATCTGTAAAAATTATTTTATTTGTAGAAGCAACCGTCGATGCTTCAGAAATAGCGGATTCTGTCTGGAGATTTTCGAACAACCTGGATCCGAAGCGTGATCATTATATTGTCAGGGACAATCAAGACACCACGCATATCTCATTCGATGGAACAAAAAAGACAAAAGAACTCGATGGCTTTCAACGCGACTGGCCGAATATTTTAGTTTCAACGGATGAGACTATTGCACACATTGATAAAATCTGGAGTAAACTTGGATTGGGGGCTCTCATTCCTTCACCATCACTAAAATATAAAGACCAGATTTACGGGACAGGTGCTGTTGTGAATAACAATTAGATTTTCTGATTAAAGAAAAAAAAATTATTTCCCTCTTTGACGAACTACTTCGTATAACATTACTCCGGCTGCAACAGAGACATTGAGTGATGAAATTTTACCAAGCAATGGGATTTTCACTAATTCATCAGCGGAGCGTAAAAGATCATTGGAGACTCCGTCTTCTTCAGAGCCCATGATAATTGCGGTTGGTCCGGTGTAATCGGGTTTATAGTAAGTGTTGCTTCCTTTTTCTGTCGCGGCAACGACTTTCAATCCACTTTGCTGAAGAAAATCTATTGTGTGTCGTAAATTATTTTCTCTGCAGATAACCATTCGACTTAGTGCACCGGCAGAAGTTTTAATTGCATCAGCGGTTACCTGAGCAGCTCCTTTATAAGGAATAATCATACAATTTACGCCTGCACATTCAGCAGTACGAGCAATGGCACCGAAATTCCGGACATCAGTAATCCTATCCAGTATCAATATTAAAGGCGTCTCCCCTTTTTCAAAAATACCGGGTAAGACATTACTAATGGAGGCATAAGAAACAGGTGAAATATAACATACGACATCCTGATGGTTATTTCTGGTTACGCGAAGAATTCTCTCGATGGGAACTTCCTGCCAGTTGATATTTTTTTCTTTCAAAAGCTCTTTTAATTCATTCATTAAATCGCCCTTGGCATTTCTGGTAATGTAAATCCGATCGATTTCTTTACCTGCGTTAATTGCTTCAATCACCGGACGGATGCCATAAATAAGTTGTGAATCACTTTCCGGTTTAAGGCTTGCGCTGCCTGGTTTATTTCTGATCATAAATTCTTTTTTAATAAAAACTATTGTAAGCTCTTCCCTGTCTCCAGATTTCAACAGCCCGGAACCAATTACTTTCATAGGAAGGAGAACGGTTTAACGTAAAATCATTTTCCGTAAATGGGTTTTTGACTTTTACAAAGAAAAAACTTAGTGAAAGCGAACTATTAGGCGTACCGTATGTCCAGCTTTCAGATTCCGATCCTCTGTAAATAGTTGTAGGCATTCCAAAAATTACATAAATCATTCCCCTTTCTGTCCTCCATCCTTCGGTAAAGGAAGTAAAATATTTATTGGCCTCTCTCACTCTGCCATAATATTTCCTGATTAATGTTCTTGATTTCTCTTCATTTCCTCCATGAGTTAACCAGAAATTATCTACAATTGCCTTTGGAGAAGGGTGATTGTAGATCTCTTCAAACTCCTTTTTATTGGTTAGATATCGTAACGGTTCTATCATTTGACGAGGGTTTGTAATATCAGGAAAACCCACACTAAACCGGAAAAGAGTCAAGCCCTCTTTTAAAGATGTGTCAATTTGCAACTGATAAAAACCTTCCTTTGGAAAGCAAATTTTTCCTTTCGAAATATCCAAGGTAAAAATACTATCAGCCAGATAGTCAAATTCATCGTTTACATCAAAACTAAAGGGAGGATAAGCCAAAGGAAAACTTCTATGATAAAACTTGACAAAAAAACTTTTCTTTAAGCTATCGTTGTATACAATTTGAATACTGTCATTGTTAGAAAAATAGTTTCGAAAATAAGGCTCATTATTTTTAGTAATCAAAAGGAAATCTTGTGCAGAAGGTTTCGATAATCGATCCAGATTGACAAAATAGTCTTCTTCGGCACCTTTATTCACGTCTGTAATCCGACAATGAATAAGAAACTTTCCTTTAGTTTTTATTGGAATAAATAGTGAAAGCACCTTTGCGCTTTGCTTTTCAGTAAGATCGAAGGAAAACTCTTTGGTAGTGCTGTCAATAATTTTAGTTGATTCATACGATTCAATAATTTCAGCATGGATATTAACTACGGATCTGAAATTTTCATCTGATTTTCGCTCATAAAGAAATTCAGAAAGGTTGATTTTTGCAAAAAGTTGCAGAGTGGAGTCGTTGACATTGTATGCGACAAATTCAGGATGAAAGATTAAATCAGCTTCCCGGTAAACAGAAACCATATTGACGGAGCTTATATCCTTGGGAGAATAACAAGAAGATATAAAAAACCAAATAAATAAAAACTTAAAACTACTGGTTTTGAGAGGCATCGTTTTCTTCGGCTTTTTCCAATAAGTCGGTAGGAATATCTTTAGTCGATTTTGCACCTAAACGCTTTAACTCTTCTACCTTTCTGATGATGTTTCCGGAACCATCCGATAATTTATTCATAGCATCCTGGTGACTTTGCTGAGCGGCATTAATTTTTTCGCCAATATTTTTTAAATCTTTTACAAAATTGTAAAACTTATCATACAGGGCGCCACCGACGCGAGCAATCTCGATGGCATTTCTTGTTTGCTTTTCGTGTTTCCAGATTGCGCTAACTGTTTTTAAAGTAGCCAATAAAGTAGAAGGACTAACAAGAACGATTTTTTTATCCCAGGCATAATTGAACAATTCTGCATCTGCCTGTACGGCAATACCGAAAGAAGGTTCGATTGGCATGAAAATGAGAACAAAATCCGGTGAACTTATGTCCGGTGAAGAGAAATAGCTCTTTTCGCTGAGGTTTTTAATATGGCTTCTGACCGATATGAGATGCTCCTTTAAATATCTTTCACGGTCCTCATCAGTCACTGCATTTACCATAGCTTCATAAGCAATGAGACTTACTTTGGCATCAATGATAATATGCTTTTCATCGGGCAGGAAAATAACGACATCGGGTTGAATTCTTCTTCCTTCTTCATTAGTAGTGCTCCACTGCATTTCATATTCAGATCCTTTTGTCAAACCTGAACGCTCGAGTATTCTTTCGAGAATTACCTCTCCCCAGTTACCCTGCTTTTTAGTATCGCCTTTCAATGCTTTAGCGAGGTTATTTGCTTCTTCGCTAATACGTTTGTTTAATTCTATCAGACTTTTTATTTCGCCTTTGAGTGAATTCCTTTCGGCCGATTCCACCTTATATGTTTGCTCCACCTTTTGCTCAAACTCTTTGATTTTTTCTTTGAGCGGATTTAAAATTACATCGAGATTTGTTTTGTTCTGTTCGGTAAATTTTTTGCTTTTCTCATCCAATATTTTTGATGACAGATTTTCGAATTCAGCGATAAAACGTTTTTGTATTTCATCCACTTCCTTTTTCTGAACCTCCAGTTTCTCCCGGAGGTTGTCGCCAATGGTTCGCTGTTCGGCAAGTGATGAATTAAGCTCGAGGTTTGACTTACGTTCTTTGCTGAGAGTATCTTCGATGGACTTAATTAATTGTGTATTTTGCTCCAGTCGATCAGTTAAAATTCCATTGTTACGATCGGCTTCAATAAATTTAGTTTCCGCCTCTTTTTTGCCGGTGGAGAAGCGACCGGAAAGAATTACTGCCGCAAGTAAGAATCCAATAATAAACGCTAAAAGAATAAAAACAATTTGCATATGTGGTAATGTATTTTGTAAAATTACAAATAAATCAAAGTAAAAATCACCCATTTAGAATATGAATTTAAGAATTTTGATTCTTACCCTCTTCTTTTGCTCCTTTGCAAATTTATATGCACAGAATAAGTATGAATTAGACTTGCGTCCGCAAGAGATTAAAATTAAACCAACGCTATTTTATATAGACAGAATAGTTGACGAGAGACTTGAAAAAAGTGATGCCGGGCAGGTTTTAGTTAAAGGGAAAAGTACAGTTGCCGTATTTAAACAATCATTGGAAAAAGACTTGCAGCGATTTGTCGATGGATCTGTTGAAAAAGACACAACAAAAATCGGATTAACACTTTCAATATCACGATTTTCACTCAAAGAAACCGGAACATTAAGTAATCATACGGCAAGTATCGATTTCTCGATTCGATTTAAAAAATTCAACGAAGAGAAATCGTATGTGATTTATGAAATTTCAGGTAAACCGTCAGTAACAATGAGAGGCCCTTATCCAAATGCACATGAAAGGAATATTTCTGAATCGTTATTACGGAGCATCGAGAATTTTGATGAGTGGCTAACAAAAAACCCGGATCAATTGCCGCTGGCCAAAACAGTGCAAACAATTTTTGATTCCGATAATAATCTGCAAGTTTTTCAAGGCGGGGACACGATTTGCTGGTTGCCCAATTACAAACTTAACTGGGACGATTTCAAAGGCAAGCCCAAAAACTCGGGGTTTATGGCAGAAAGTAATTGTGTTTTTACATTCCGCGCGGAACCGAAAGTACATGATTTTACAGTCTATCTTCACCTTAGCTTATATGCATGCTTCGAAAAAAATTCTTCCTGGGTTATGCCCGAACAGAAAAAAGAACCGTTGCTTGCACATGAACAATTGCACTTTGATATATGCGAATTATATAAACGCAAACTACAATCAAAATTATCTGAAGCGGTACTTGACCCTATGAATTTCGATTCGCAAATTCAAACTATTTTTAAAAATGAATGGGAAGAATATCAGCTCGAACAAAAGAGGTATGATGATGAGACTGAACATGGAATCATTTCAGAAAAACAAAAAGCATGGGAGATTTCTGTGAAAGAAAGACTTGGGAAATAATGTTTTGAAAAATTAAGCATATCGGTTAAAATATTCAGCAATCAAACAAGACATCCTAAATATCCCAAAGACCTAATTGCCCGCCTTCTGCCGGCCTTCGAAAAACTGAGAAGTCGAATTCAGGAAAAGAGCGACCATTTAAAAATTTCTTTTTTGAATTTTTATACAGCTGTTGTATTGATTCGGCTTCCACTCCCTGTCCCTTCATTCGCACTCCAAAACGGCTGTCATTTAGTTGTCCGCCATGGCAGGCAGCAATTAACTTGAGTACTTTATCTGCACGGTCCGGAAATGCCTTATGAATCCATTCTTCAAAAATTTTGGCAACGGCATCATTTAATCTGACCATCGTCATTCCCACGCCATGGGCACCTGCATTCGCTGCGGCTTCTATGATAGCCGGAATTTCATGACTGTTTAATCCCGGAATAATAGGAGCAACCATGACACCTGTGGGAATACCATTCTTATTTAATGTTTCAACCACTTTTAATCTATTTGCTGCGGTGGCCGTTCGGGGTTCCAGTTTTAATCTGAGACTTTCATCTAATGAAGTAATACTGATCATGACATGAACAAGATTTAATGAAGCCAGATCTTTGAGGATATCCATATCACGTAAGATGAGTTGGTTTTTACTAATCATGGCAACAGGATTGCGGAATTTCAAGACGACTTCGAGCATTTTTCTAGTAATCTCCCATTTGCGTTCCGCAGGTTGATAGCAGTCCGTATTACCCGAAAACATTATGATAGCAGACTTCCAGGATTTTTTCCGGAATTCATCTTCGAGTAATTGTGGTGCCGAAGGTTTGACGATAATTTTTGATTCGAAATCTATTCCCGGACTTAATCCCCAGTAGGCATGTGTATTTCTTGCATAACAATAGATACATCCATGTTCACAGCCCTGATAAGGGTTCATGGAATATTCGCCATAAATATCAGGGCTGGTAATTTTATTGATAATTTTTTTAGGATGTTCAATGAAGTATTCCGTCTTGTGACTTAACTCCAATTCTTCATCGAGGCCTTCGATGTGTTCGGTAACGAGTTCATTCTTTAAAAATTTACTTTTGGGGTTCGCTTGTGCTCCCCGACCTTTTAATAAATCGTTTGTGTTGCGATCAATTGACATTCGGATAAAGTAATAAAAAAATCAGGTATAAAGAAAAGCGTAAACGATTCTTCATACCTGATTGATGAATGTATTACTATTAAAAAACAATGACCATGTAACCCTTTTGTTCGAGTGGAGCTGTCGGCACATTATCGAAAATAGCGCTTTCGGCAGCTTGTTTGGCTTTTGTTTTGAGGTATTCAGAATTCGTAGTCGAACCCGGAGCACCCGGAACAGCTTTCATAACATGACCGTATTTATCGATTGAAATTTCTACGACAACAGTACCCTTTTCTTGCGTGAGATTATCGACTTTAGGAGTGCGGCTGATGGTACGATCGGCAACTTTATAACGAATCATGTAAGAACCAGATGTCAATTGTTTTTCTCCCGGCTCGCGTTGAATGGTCGCTTTTGATTCTTTGACGATTGACTCTCCGGTTTCTCCGAAATTGATGGAATAAATATCATCTACACTAATTTTTTTGACATTTCCTTTATATAGAAACTCAACGATTCCTTTATTCAATGACTGAACAGTACCATTCATTTTCTCTCCTGACTTCATTTGTACTATTTGTTGCGAATAAGCTTCAGAAGCAAATAAGGCAAACAACAATAAAATTCCTTTTTTCATAAGTTGATTATTTGAGGTAAAAATAAACACTCGATTTAGCACTTTTAATGAATTCACGCTGAATTATTAACAAACGTAGAAAGCTATTGAATATTTGGGTGCTAAGCCTTCCTGTAAAGTTAATTACATTTGCTGCCCAATTCTGTTTTCAACCAATAAAGAGTAAACAAGAAATACATGAAACTTTTAATTTCCTATTTAAAAAAATATAAAAAACTCGTTTTGCTTGCCCTTTTACTAGCGGCTATAAATCAATGTTTTTCATTGATGGATCCATTAATAGCAGGTAAAATGATGGATCGATTTGGTGTACATATAAGCGATTATAGAAATGACCCGACGAGGAATTTCTTCGGCGACATCGTATTGCTTTTATTGGCATCCATTGGGGTTGCCATGGTATCAAGGATAGCAAAAAATTTCCAGGACTACTTTGTAAATGTGGTTGTTCAACGCGTTGGTGCCGATATGTATACAGATGGACTTGCCCATTCATTAGACCTACCGTATCAGGTTTTTGAAGATCAGCGCAGTGGTGAAACACTTGGAAAATTGCAGAAAGTAAGGAGTGATTCTGAAAAATTTATCATTTCTTTTATTAGTGTTGTATTTCAGACATTGGTAGGATTGGTATTTGTGATCTGGTATGCCTTTACAGTGCATTGGCTGATTGCACCTGTGTTTCTTTTAACGGTTCCTCTTTTAGGGATAATCAGCAATCTGCTCAGTAAAAACATTAAAAAGGTATCTCGTCAAATCCTGAATGAAACGACGGCATTGGCAGGATCAACGACCGAGTCGTTGAGAAATATCGAATTGGTAAAGAGTCTGGGACTTGCAAAGCAGGAAATTAATCGGCTGAATGCAACGACAGGAAAAATTCTCAAACTGGAACTTAAGAAAGTTCGTTTTGTAAGAAGTTTAAGTTTTGTGCAGGGAACAACCGTTAATTTTCTAAGAACATGTTTTGTCTTTTTACTTTATTACTTGGTTTTTCACGACATCATTACGCCCGGAAAATTAATGACACTGATGTTTTTCAGTTTTTTCATTTTCGGACCACTTCAGGAATTGGGGAATGTAATTGCTATTTACAGAGAAGCTCAAGCATCCTTACAAAACTTCAAGGACATTTTAGATACTCCGGTAGAACCGCGTCCTGAACATCCCATTCATATTGGAAAAATCAAGGATCTTCGTTTTGAAAATGTCTCATTCAGGCATCAAACGGCATCAACTTATGCGGTAGAAAAAATTAATTTTCATATCAAAAGCGGAGAGAGTATTGCTTTTGTCGGTCCGTCGGGATCAGGTAAAACAACCCTTGTCAAACTTCTTGTTGGGCTTTACATTCCCAATGAAGGAACCATTTTTTACAATGATATTTCAGGCAACTCTATGCAAAAAGATGAGTTACGCGAACAGATAGGGCTTGTTACGCAGGACTCCCAATTGTTTAGCGGATCTATTCGTGAGAATCTATTGTTTGTTAATCCAACAGCAACGGATGAAGAATGTATGGATGCATTGTTAAAATCTTCCTGTCACAACTTATTGAGACGCGCAAAAGAAGGCTTGGATA
This sequence comes from Bacteroidota bacterium, assembly GCA_031385005.1. GTDB lineage: Bacteria > Bacteroidota > Bacteroidia > AKYH767-A > 2013-40CM-41-45 > JADKIH01. Next base: position 31,453 of record JANNBB010000044.1, on the reverse strand, counting down.
CTGTCATTGGTGAAGGAGGAGTAAAAGTTTCAGGAGGAGAGAAACAACGACTATCAATAGCGAGGGCTTTGTTACGAAAACCCAGATTAATTGTATTCGACGAAGCAACCTCCGCATTGGATTCGCTTACGGAGGAAGAAATAACCCTTACAATACGTGAACTTTCGGAAAAGCAGGAACACATAACAATTTTGATTGCCCACCGTTTAAGTACCATTATGCATGCGAACAGGATTTTCGTTTTAGAAAAAGGAAAAATAATTGAATCCGGCGCGCACGACGAATTGTTGCAAAGTAAGGGGCTCTATTATGCCATGTGGAGACAACAAATCGGAGAAAGAAAAACACCGGCAGGTATAACTGAAAAAGTATAACATGTTGACTGATATCAGCAGATCGCTGAAACAAAGATTGTCATTGCCATTGCCCGGACAAGAGGCGCAATTAAAAATGGCACATGCTGAAAGAAGATTGAACTATGGAAAGTACAAGATACCGGATAATCCAAAAAAAAGTGCCGTCCTTATTCTTTTGTATGAAACCAGGAACTCCATTCGCTTTCCATTAATTGTCAGACCTATCTATGAAGGAGTTCATAGTGGACAAGTTTCACTTCCCGGAGGTAGCTATGAGCTCAGTGATAAAACACTTGAAATAACTGCCATTCGCGAGACCTGGGAAGAGACGGGAGTAGATATCAAACAAATTAAAATATTGGGTTCCCTGAGTGAACTCTATATTCCGCCAAGCAATTTTTTAGTGAAGCCATTTGTGGGTGTATTTAAATCACAACCTGTTTTTAATCCGCATGTCCGTGAAGTTGCTCGTATAGTAGAAACGGATCTCGAAAAAATCATGGACGAAAAACGAATCGGGGAAAAGAAAATTGTACAGAGTAATGGTATGACGTTACTCACCCCCTATTTCAATATTGATGGCCTGGTTGTTTGGGGAGCCACGGCTATGATATTAAGCGAATTTAAATCTGTATTGTATGAGCTTGGAATTTGACCGGAATTATTTTTTTCGGGTATGGCAATCTGCTAAATGATCGTTCACCATTCCTGCGGCCTGCATGTATGCATAGCAAATTGTCGAGCCGACAAATTTTAATCCGCGAGCTTTTAGTTCTTCACTCATTTTATCACTTATCGATGTTCTGGCAGGAATACCTTTGTGCGACTTTCTGGAATTATCAACAATTTTTCCCTTTGTGAATTGCCAGATAAACTCATCAAACGTTCCAAATTCCTTTTGAATTGCAATGAAACTTTTTGCATTGGAAATTGTTGCCAGTATTTTTAATTTGTTCCGAATGATTCCTTCATCCTTCATAAGTTTTTCAACTTTTGCAGGGGTATAACGGGCAATTTTTATTGGATCAAAGCCATCAAAAGCTTTTCTGAAATTCTCTCTTTTATTTAGAATAGTACTCCAGCTTAATCCTGCCTGAAACGAATCCAGTACAATGTATTCGAAATGCAATCTATCATCATGCACAGGTATGCCCCATTCTTCATCGTGATACTGCATCATTAGAGTTGATGATAAACACCACGGACAACGTTTTAGTTCTTTCTTCATGGGACAAAGATAAAAAGCGAAAACAAAAAAAAGACGACCGGAGTCGTCTTTTCGTAATATTTGCAGTTTATTAATTTAGTAAATTAACTAAGCGTGGGCTTTAACAATCTTTGATTTCATTCCATCCGTAGAGAGCGAACTCGGTCTTTCGATAGGATGTCCCAAGGCACGATCCCAGAGCAGAGAAGCAAGTACACCCAATGAACGACTGACACCGAATAATACAGTATAGAAATCATATTCTACCATACCATAATGAATCAGAATCACACCGCTGTGGGCATCCACATTGGGCCATGGGTTTTTAATTTTCTTTATCCCTGAAAGAATCGGAGGAACTACTTCGTAAAGCATTTTTACGATCTGGCAATTTTCATCGTCAGGCATATACTTGCTTGAAAATTCCATTTGAGCGATAAAACGCGGATCGGTTTTTCTCAAAACAGCATGTCCATAGCCGGGAATTACCTTTCCTTCTTCTAACGTTTTCATAATGTACTCGGTAATCTGGTCTTTTGTTGGCATGGCGCCATCATAATAATTTCTCAGGTCGATGATCCAACGAACGACTTCCTGGTTGGCAAGTCCATGCAAAGGACCGGCAAGACCATTCATTCCTGCTGAAAAAGAAAGATAAGCGTCACTCAAAGCAGAACCGACAAGATGCGTAGCATGGGCAGAAACATTCCCCCCTTCGTGATCGGCATGAAGCGTAAGATACAAACGCATCATTCGTTTCATATCATAATCATCATAACCTAACATGTGAGCAAAATTCGCTGCCCAGTCGAGTTTATGATCAGGTTCGATGTGTACTTTATCTTTATAAATGCGGCGGTAAATATATGCGGCAATACGCGGGAGACGAGCGATGAGATTCATTACATCTTCGTACATGGGATCCCAATAATCTTTTTTATTGAGCCCTTTTCTGTATGCAGCAGCAAAAACCGATTCAGTTTGCAAAGCAAGTATGGCCATGCTGAACTGCGTCATTGGATGCGTATTGACAGGTAATTTATCGAGCATGTCGAAAACGTGCTTAGGCACATTACTTCTTCTTGCCCATTCGTTACTAACGAGAGTAACATCTTCTTCGGTTGGCAATTCACCCATCAACATCAGGTAAAATATGCCTTCAGGAAGCGGTTCGCTGTCGCCGGGAGCTTTTGGTAATTTTTCCCTAAGATCAGGAATACTATAACCTCTGAATCGAATTCCTTCGTCCGGATCGAGTTTGCTGGTTTCTGTCACCATACCTACCATCCCCTTCATGCCACTATATACCTGCTCGATAGTATACTGTCCAATAACCTGGTTTCCGTTTTCACGGATAAACTCTTTAATTTCCCCTGCCATCGGTAATGCAACCTTGGCAAACTTTTCTTTTAATTTGTCAGTTTTCACTTAGTATTTCTTAATGTAGTTTGATGAATGCACAAAAATAATAGAATAATTAACGTGTTTTATCATAAGTTTTTTTCTTTGTCGAAGTAAGGCCTAATTCAGGAACCACGTAAATTATACTTATTACAAATGCGACAACTATTGCAACCCAAATAAAGGTATTGAAAAATTTCTTCAAACGCCTTTTTTTGAAAAACTTATCTTCCCTTTTCCGAACTTTTACTTTCCTTCTTAATCGTCCGCTACGGGGTGAAATTGAATATTCTCCTGTAGCCAGTTTATCCAATGTATCCTGATCCATAATCTTATATTATTTGACAAATTTAAAATTTGTTCCGCCAAATTTTGCAATTGGTCCTAATGCTTCTTCTATGCGTAATAACTGGTTATATTTTGAAATCCGGTCGGACCTGGACGCAGAGCCAGTTTTAATCTGGCCGGTGTTCAAAGCGACGGCTAAATCTGCAATCGTATAATCTTCTGTTTCTCCGCTTCTGTGGCTCATGACAGAAGTATATCCATTGTTATGGGCTAAAGTAACCGCATCCATGGTTTCACTGAGCGTTCCGATTTGATTTACTTTAACGAGAATGGAATTAGCAATGTTTTCGCGAATACCTCTGTTCAAGCGGGTAACGTTAGTAACAAACAAATCGTCACCTACGAGTTGAATATTGGAACCTTCTTTCTGTGTCAATGTTTTCCAACCATTCCAGTCATCTTCGGCTAGGCCGTCTTCAATAGAGATGATCGGATATTTCTTAACCCATTGCGACCAGTATTCAGCCATTTCATCAGAAGAAAGTTGATCACCGGAAGATTTTTTGAAAATATATTTTCCCGAAGTAACATCGAAAAATTCTGTTGAAGCCGCATCAATGGCAATATAAATATCTTTTCCCGGCGTATACCCTGCATCACCAATTGCATCCATTACACATTGGATAGCCTCTTCATTTGATTTAATATTCGGAGCAAAACCTCCTTCATCCCCAACATTTGTAGAAAGTCCTTTTTTCTTCAAAACGGCTTTCAAATGGTGAAAAACTTCTGTTCCCATTCTTAGGGATTCAGAAAAAGAGGCAGCTCCTATGGGCATTACCATAAACTCCTGAAAATCGATGCTGTTATCGGCATGAGCTCCGCCATTTAGAATATTCATCATTGGAACCGGCAACATGTTGGCATTGGAACCGCCAATATACCGGTACAAAGACTGATTCGTTTCTTGTGCGCCTGCTTTTGCACAAGCAAGTGAAACCCCTAAAATTGCATTCGCTCCAAGATTGGATTTATTTTCAGTGCCATCGAGTTTTATCATGGCATCATCTATTAAACGTTGATTGGTAACCGGATAGCCATGTAATTCCTCATTCAATATTTTATTGACATTATGCACGGCTTTTAAGACTCCTTTACCGAGATATTTCTCTTTATCTGCATCTCTTAACTCTACTGCCTCATGCGCTCCTGTTGAAGCACCTGATGGCACAGCAGCTCTTCCAAAGGCACCATTTTCTGTGAATACGTCTACTTCAATTGTCGGATTACCCCTTGAATCTAAAATTTGCCTGGCCCTAATTTGCTCAATTGCGCTCATAATTCAATTATTGATCTGTCAAAAGTATAAAAATAACGTCGTTTTATACGGTGAGCTTTAACAGTTAGTTTTATCTTCGCCTATAATTTTAAACTAAATGGAATAGTTTTTATAAAGTTGTACTTATCAGGCCGTGGATAGACTTTTTGCATTAAAAAAATACGTAAAATACCGCTTAAGCGCAGGAACTGCTCATGATGTTCATTCTCCCTTTGTGTTTGACCTATTAAATGACGTAATCAGCGATGAAACACCTTTTTACGGTTTCGACCTCTTGGAATCTTTACGCTCCCAACTTTTACTCGATCGGAAAACCATTAAGGTCACCGATTTTGGCACAGGAGAAAATCAACGAGAAGAAAGAATATGCGTGATCGCTAAAAAATCGCTTAAATCGGTAAAATATGCTCAGTTACTGTTTCGTCTGGTTAATAAATTCAATCCCGAAAACATTTTAGAAATTGGAACTTCATTAGGGCTTACTACCCTATATCTTTCACTCCCTCAAAAAAAAAATACTGTAATTACGCTTGAGGGTTGTCCGGGAATTGCAGAAATAGCACAAAAAAATTTCAATAGACTGAAGAGAGCTAATATTGAACTTTTAACCGGTGAATTCAGTCAGACACTTCCTTTGGCTATTCGGAAACTACCCCGCCTCGACTTTGTTTTTTTTGATGGCAACCACCAAAAAAAACCAACTCTTGATTATTTCAATCAGTGTCTTCAAAATGCTACAGAAAACTCCTTATTTATTTTTGATGACATACATTGGAGTTCTGAAATGGATGAAGCATGGGAAAAAATAAAAACCAATGAAAAAGTTTCACTTACCATCGATCTTTATCAATTGGGGTTGGTATTTTTCAGGAAAGGTATCGTTAAACAACATTTTACATTAAAATATTAAACCTAATAGTGTAGAAAATTTGTTTACAAAGGATGAGAATACATCATTGATTAAACACAACACTTCTTTCAATTTATTACATTTGCCGCATCATTCATTTTAATTATGAGTCTCCTTAATTTAAAAAGTATTTCCAAACGCTACATAATCGGAAGCGTTGAAGTAAATGCACTCCGCAGCATTGACTTAAAAATTGAAAAAGGAGAATATGTGGCCTTAATGGGTCCATCCGGTTCGGGTAAGTCGACACTGATGAATATTATCGGATGTCTGGACACGCCTTCCGGTGGTGAATACTCTCTGAATGGAAAAGAGGTAAGTAAAATGTCTGAAGATGAACTTGCGGAAGTCAGAAACAAGGAGATTGGTTTTATATTTCAAACTTTCAATCTTGTTCCTCGGAGTAATGCATTGGACAATGTGGCCTTACCGCTTGTTTATGCCGGATATAAAAAAGAAGAGAGAATACGTAAAGCGAAAGAATCGTTAAACGATGTTGGATTAGGTGACCGCATGACGCATAAGCCCAATGAACTTAGCGGAGGACAAAGACAGCGCGTTGCAGTGGCAAGAGCATTGGTAAACAATCCATCTATTATTTTAGCGGATGAGCCCACAGGAAATCTTGATTCAAAAACTTCAGAGGAAATAATGGCTTTGTTTGACCAGATTCATAAAAAAGGAAATACCATAATCGTTGTTACTCACGAAGAAGACATTGCCAGACATGCATTGAGAATTGTTCGGATAAAAGACGGACAAGTAGAATCGGATAAATTAAATGGATAAATAAAAAAACATTCCGTTGACAATGAAAATTTATACCAAAAAAGGCGATGAAGGTCAAACTTCTTTAATCGGAGGAACAAGAGTTTCTAAATCTGTTCTTCGTATTGATGCTTATGGTACTGTCGATGAATTAAACTCCTATGTTGGTTGGGTAAGAGATCTTACAGAATCGGAAGAAATTTCTCTGGTATTAATCGAAATACAAGACAGACTTTTTACAATCGGAAGTCATTTGGCCTCGACTCCAGGCAAGTCAAAAATGGTGCTTCCTGAATTAACTGAAAAAGATGTACTGTTTCTTGAAGAAAAGATTGACAGGATGAATGAGAAACTTCCTGAAATGAAATCCTTTGTACTTCCGGGAGGACATCCAACCGTTTCTTGTTGTCATGTTGCCCGTTGTGTATGCAGAAGAGCTGAAAGAATTGTTGTTTCTTTAACAGAAACTTCAGAAGTTGAACCGCTCATACTCAAGTATCTGAATCGATTGTCGGACTACTTATTTGTCTTAGCGCGTCTGCTTGCTCAAAACCTGAATGCTAAAGAGATTCCCTGGAAGGCAAGAACTTGAAAATAGTGACAATTTTTCCTCTTGTAATGAGTTAATTGAAAGAATAGTCAGGAAGAATAAAATTAGCTTTAGGATTTGAATAATATTTTTATACTTTTGCCACCCTTAAAAACCAACTCAAAAAACTATTCCGTTAAACTATGTATTGGACCCTTGAATTGGCACAACACCTTGAAGACGCACCTTGGCCGGCTACAAAGGATGAACTTATTGATTATGCAATACGCTCCGGCGCTCCGTTAGAAGTTATTGAAAATTTGCAAGAACTTGAAGACGAAGGCGAAGCATATGAAACTATTGAAGAAATCTGGCCGGATTATCCGACCAAGGATGATTTCTTCTTTAATGAAGACGAATATTGATTAAAGAGGCAAGGCCTCTTTTTTTTTGTTCCTGTATAATTACTTTTTTTAGAATACCGTTGATTAAATTTATCGTTATAGATTTTACCCTTTTTGTTTTTTTTGTTACAGGGTAAAAACATATTTCTTCGATTTTTTTAACATAAAATCTGATTAAATGAAATTATTCTATTTTTTAAGATTTTATGGGTTGTTTCATATTCATAATCTCTTAAATAAAGAGTATTTTTGCGCCTCATTATCAGGATAGCATATGATCGGCATAATCAACAAGACAATCACCAAAATCTTCGGCAAAAAAAGTGACAGAGATCTGAAGGATATTACTCCGCGGGTAATAAAAATAAAAGAAGAATTCGCAAAGCTCGAAAACATCAGCAATGATGAGCTTAGGTCAAAAACTGTTGAATTCAAAAACAGCATCGCTGAACATCTTAAAGACACCAACGAAGAAATAAATTCGTTAACAAAAGAAGCGGAGGAAAATCCTGAACTGGATATCCATAGAAAAGAAGAAATCTACCGCGAAGTTGATAAGTTGAAAAAAGAACTTAACGTGCAGACAGAAGAAATTCTGAATACTATTCTCAGCGAAGCATTTGCAGTTGTAAAGGAAACGGCAAGAAGATTTTCAAAGAACACTGAGTTACGTGCAACGGCAACACAGTTCGACCGTGACCTCGTTACAAGAAGGGACCATATGTCCATCCAGGGAAATGAAGTTGTCTATAAAAACACCTGGATTGCCGCAGGCAATGAAGTAACCTGGAACATGATTCATTACGATGTTCAGCTGATTGGTGGTATAGTATTACACACCGGAAAAATTGCCGAGATGGCAACAGGTGAAGGAAAAACACTTGTGGCTACTTTACCACTCTATCTTAACGCCCTGGCAGGAAAAGGCGTGCACGTTGTAACTGTAAATGATTACCTCGCCAAACGTGACTCAGAATGGAACGGACCTATTTTTGAATTTTTAGGACTTTCAATTGATTGCATCGACAAGCATGAACCAAATTCGGTAGCTCGCCGGAATGCTTACAATGCTGATATTACCTATGGTACGAATAATGAATTCGGTTTCGATTATCTGAGAGACAATATGTCGCGTGCTGCAGAAGACATGGTGCAACGCGGACATCACTTCGCCATTGTCGATGAGGTTGACTCCGTATTGATTGATGATGCACGTACCCCACTAATCATTTCAGGTCCAACTCCTAAAGGGGAACACCATGAATTCGACATTTACAAACCAAAAGTTGAATTATTGGTAAAAGCGCAAAGAGATTATATTAACACATTAATTGCCGATGCAAGAAAATTATTGGCTGAGAAAAAGAATAAAGAAGCAGGGCTTGCACTCTATCGCAGTTACCGTGGACTTCCGAAAAATAAAGCATTAATAAAGTTATTGGGTGAGCAAGGCGTTTCTGCTATTATGCGTGAATCCGAAAATTATCACTTGCAAGATCAGCAGAAAGAAATGCATAAGGCAGATGAAACACTTTATTTTTCGATTGACGAAAAAAACAATAGCATCGAACTGACTGAAAAAGGAGTTGAATTAATTTCATCATCCAGCGAGGATAAAAACTTTTTCATCATGCCCGATGTCGGCAACGTGATTGCTGAAATTGACAAAAACACTACAAGCCCGGAAGAGCGAATTACCCGTAAGGATGAATTGATGCGTGACTTTGCCGTTAAATCGGAGCGTATTCATACTGTCAATCAACTACTGAAAGCTTATACATTATTTGATAAAGATGTAGAATACATCATCGTCGACGGGAAAGTAAAAATAGTTGATGAGCAAACAGGAAGAGTCATGGAAGGAAGACGTTATTCCGACGGTCTTCATCAGGCGATAGAAGCAAAAGAAAGTGTAAAGATTGAAGCGAGTACACAAACCTATGCGACCATAACGTTGCAGAACTATTTCCGAATGTTTCATAAACTGGCGGGTATGACAGGAACTGCAGAAACCGAAGCGCAGGAATTCTGGACAATTTACAAGCTCGATGTAGTAAGCATTCCAACCAACCAGCCGATTACCCGAAAGGATAGTGAAGATAAAGTGTATAAGACAAAGCGGGAAAAATACAATGCAGTTATTGAAGAGATCGAAGCGCTGGTAAAAGCAGGAAGACCTGTTCTGGTAGGTACTACATCAGTAGAGACATCAGAATTGCTCAGCCGGATGCTTAAGCTTCGTAACATCAGACACAATGTATTAAACGCAAAGTTGCATCAACGGGAAGCGCAGATTGTTCAGGAAGCCGGAAGTTCCGGAACTGTGACGATTGCAACTAACATGGCAGGTCGGGGTACGGATATAAAATTGGGTACAGGTGTAAAAGAAGCAGGTGGATTAGCAATCATAGGTACAGAGAAGCACGAATCGCGACGCGTCGACCGTCAGTTGAGAGGTCGTGCTGGACGTCAGGGTGATCCGGGATCTTCACAGTTTTATGTTTCTCTTGAAGATGATCTGATGCGCATGTTTGGTTCGGAAAGAATCATGAAGTTGATGGACAAGATGGGACTCGAAGAAGGAGAAGTCATTCAACACAGTATGATAACATCTTCCATTGAAAGAGCACAACGTAAAGTTGAGGAGAACAATTTCGGTATCCGTAAGCGTCTTATCGAATACGATGATGTCATGAACTCTCAGCGGGAAGTCGTTTATACAAAAAGGCGTCATGCTATTTACGGTGAACGACTGAGTATTGATATCAACAATATGCTCTACGATACTTGTGAATCATTGGTTGTTCAGCATCAGGAATCCGGGGATTTCGAAAATCTTAAACTAGATTTGATTCGTTTGCTTTCTATTGAATGTCCGGTTAGTGAATCTGAGTTCCAGAGCCTGAAACAAGATGTATTAACCGAAAAGATTTTTGATGAAGCTCAACGGTTTTACAAACACAAATCACAAATTTTAGTTGAAAGAACAAAACCTTTTATTGAAGATGTATTTCAAAAACAAGGAGCTACTATTCAAAACATTGTTATTCCATTTAGCGATGGAATGAAAGGGATTCAGGTTATAGCCAATCTGAAAAAATGTTTTGACACCAATGGCCGTGAGCTTGTAACAGCTTTTGAACGATTGATTACAGCTGCTTTTATAGACGATGCCTGGAAAGAACACCTGAGGGAAATGGACGATCTAAAGCAATCCGTTCAGGGAGCAGTTTATGAACAAAAGGATCCCTTATTGATTTACAAATTTGAATCGTTTGAACTTTTCAAACAGATGATGGATCGCACCAATAAAGAGATCATTTCATTTTTGTTTAAAGGAATAATTCCACAACAAGATCCGGCACAAGTGCGGGAAGCAAAAGCACCACCCAAGCAAGACTTACGCAACATCAGTACGAATAAAGCGGCTCTTGAAACGGCTTCATCCGGAGCAAGAGGAAATGTTGGTCAACAAGATGGCCCTCCTGCCCCACCGAAAGTTCAGCCCGTTCGTGCCGAACATAAGGTAGGAAGAAACGATCCTTGTCCTTGCGGAAGTGGGAAAAAGTTTAAAAATTGTCATGGTGTTGGGGCAGTTTAATTCGTTAATTCATTAATTAGCTAATTCGTTAATTAACGAATTATACTAAATTGCGGGATCTAAAAAAGAGCCCAATGGACAACCCAACTCCAAAAAGTTTCAAACCCTATATTTCGGCATCAGATAAAATTCCGGAATTTACGTTAAAAGCCATTTTACTCGGATCGATGTTCGGAATCATTTTCGGTGCATCAACTGTTTACCTGGCATTGAAAGCGGGACTTACTGTTTCCGCTTCTATTCCGATTGCAGTACTTTCCATATCACTTGGAAGAAAACTTTTCAAAACTTCGATTTTAGAAAACAACATTATTCAAACAACGGGTTCGGCAGGAGAATCGATTGCAGCCGGAGTTGTATTTACACTACCTGCATTTTTATTTTTATCTGTTAACGAAGCAGGAATTAGCAGTGGAAATGTTTATTTTCAATACTGGACAATTTTTACGTTAGCTGTTCTGGGAGGACTATTAGGAACACTGATGATGATTCCATTGCGAAGGTCGCTGATTGTGAAAGAACATGAAACACTTCCTTATCCGGAAGGAACTGCTTGTGCGCATGTACTCATAGCAGGAGAAAAAGGTGGTGACTTTGCCAAGACAGCTTTTCAGGGTCTGGGATTTTCTATCGGCTATGCTATTTTACAAAAGGTGTTTCACATCATTGCAGATACACCTGCATGGGTTACGAAACAATCCAATAAATTTTTTCCAAGTGCAACGGTCAATGCAGACATCACGCCTGAATATTTGGGCGTTGGATACATCATCGGACCTAAGATAGCAGGAGTGTTGGTTGCGGGAGGTGTTTTGGCATGGTTGGGATTAATCCCCTTACTTGCCTCGGTGATTCCACCGGATACGATTGCCTTGCAGCAAGTAAAATTAGGTTTCCTGAAAGACCTGATGACTGCAGGAGGAAAAGGCGGATGGGATCCGGTAAGTCATACGTTTACGGATATGTCGGAGGCAATTTACAGAACGTATGTGAGACAAATCGGTGCAGGAGCAGTAGCAGCAGGAGGATTTATCACGCTTATAAAAACAATACCAACGATCATTTCCTCTTTCCGTGAAAGTGTATCATCCATGAAAGAAAAAGGAAAAGCAGGAGTTTCGCGAGTAGAAGATGACCTTTCGTTTAAGACCGTTATTTTCGGAAGCCTTGCACTTGTTGTATTGATGGCCGTATTGCCGGTAATTCCGGGTGATACGATTATGAATAAAGTATTACTTGGACTACTCATCATCGTCTTCGGATTTTTCTTTGTAACAGTCAGCAGTCGAATCGTTGGAATTATCGGAAGCAGTAACAATCCAATTTCGGGAATGACGATTGCAACGATTATGGGGACGGCACTTGTCTTTATTGCGATCGGCTGGACAGGAAAGCTATATGAGCCGATGGCATTGGTTGTTGGCGGAATCGTTTGCATTGCAGCAGCAAATGCGGGAGCCACGTCGCAAGATTTAAAAACCGGTCATATTCTGGGAGCAACGCCCAGATATCAGCAGCTTGCCTTGTTTATAGGAGCCATTGTATCTTCTGTAGTAATCGGTTTTACTGTTCGCTATCTTGATAATCCTACTGCAGATTTGGCCGCTAAAGGAATTCATCATGCAATTGGAGAAAAATTTGCCGCGCCACAAGCAACATTGATGGCTACATTAATTAAAGGGCTTTTGTCTTTTAACCTCGACTGGAACTTTGTTTTAGTTGGAGTATTTATTGCCGTCACGATGGAATTATGCGGCATTAAATCGCTCTCCTTTGCTGTTGGAGCCTATCTTCCTCTCTCTACTACCCTACCGATCTTTGCCGGAGGTGCGTTAAAAGGAGGAGTTGACTGGATGGCAAAAAGGAAAAACGAAAAAACGGAAGATAGCGAATTGGGAAGAGGCAGTTTATTTGCAACAGGTCTGGTTGCAGGAGGAGCACTGGCAGGAGTTATTGTCGCATTGCTATCAGTCGACGATGACGTATTTAATTCGCTCGAAAAAGTAAATGCATCCCCCGGTTTAATCGCTGCTTTAGGTGAAGGCGGTTACATGTTACTGAGTACAGGATTTTTTGTTTTTATGGCATGGGTTTTATATAGAGCAGCTACTAAAAAAACAACCTGATAAAAAATGAAAAAAAAATCAACTCCTCTTTTAATTTTTAGGGCAATAATCTTCCTTTTTGTATTTCAGCAAAATGTGTATGCTCAAAAAGTTGAGTTGTCTTTTTTCGAAGTTTTTAAAAAAAGATATGAAACTAAAAACGATACACTCTATGTTGTCAATTTCTGGGCTACATGGTGTAAACCATGTATAGAAGAACTCCCCTACTTCGAGCAATGTAATAATGAGTTCAAGGATCGACCTGTAAAAATAATTCTATCCAATTTGGACTTCAATTCCCGGGTAAAGTCGGGTGTTGAATCGTTTATAGAAAAAAAAGAAATTAAATCCAATGTGGTTCATATAATGGATACAGATCCTAATTTGTGGATTAATCAGGTTGACACAACATGGAGCGGAGCAATTCCGGCTACTGTTATTATAAAAAATGGCAAAAAATTATTTTTTAAAGAAGGTGAAATGAATTACAAAGAACTCCGGGAAAAGTTAGAATCATTCATTATAATAAAATAATTTATCCGTATATTGTTGGATTGAAGTCCGAAGTCCGAAGTCCGAAGTCCGAAGTCCGAAGTCCGAAGTCCGAAGTCCGAAGTCCGAAGTTTGAAGTTTGAAGTCCGAAGTTTGAAGTCCGAAGTCTGAAGTTTGAAGTCTGAAGTCCGAAGTCTGAAGTTTGAAGTCTGAAGTTTGAAGTCTGAAGTTTGAAGTCCGAAGTTTGAAGTCCGAAGTTCGAAGTTCGAAGTTCGAAGTTCGAAGTCTGAAGTTCGAAGTCCGAAGTTCGAAGTCAAATGTCAAGAGCTAAAAATTAATAATTATTCATGAAAAAAATTATCACAATCATTCTAACTGTTTTCGTTTACAACCTCGCTTTTGCCGGCGGGTACCAAATAGGAAGCGAAGCAAAAGACTTCTCCCTGGTGAATGTTGACGGCAGTAAAGTTAGTTTGTCCAAATTCAAAAGTGCAAAAGGGTTCATCGTAGTTTTTACATGCAACCATTGTCCATTTTCGCAAGCATATGAACAGCGGATTATGGATCTGGATAAAAAATATGCTTCAAAAGGATTTCCTGTGATCGCAATTAATTCAAACGATGCTACACTTGTACCGGAAGATTCTTATGAGCACATGGTGCAACTTTCAGCAGAAAAAAAATATAGCTTTCCATATTTGTATGATGAAACACAGGAAATCGCAACTTCCTATGGAGCTACAAGAACACCACATGTTTTTATTCTTCAGAAAGAAAATAGCAAAAACATTGTAAAGTACATTGGCGCTATAGATAACAATACAGACGATGCATCACTTGCAGACAAAAAATATATCGAAGAAGCAGTAGATGCATTATTAGCCGGAAAAAAAATTACTACTACAGAAACGAAAGCAATCGGCTGTTCCATTAAATGGAAAAAGTAATTTGTGTTTCATTGTCAGACTACTGAAAACACTTTCAATATCAAGTAACATCCAAAATAGGCGTAAACTCTTGGGTTTCGCCTATATTTTTGACTATTAAGGTTTTAAAGTATTTGACAGAATAATTCAAGCTTTTCAAAAAACATCGCATGAATGCTGGCCCATTTCTGAAGTCTAAAGTCAAATAACACAATTATCTGACAAAAAGCCCTTAGAATTCCATTTTTAGGGCTTGAAATATCAGGAATTACTCTTATTTTTGATCCCTTATCTCAAACTCAAACTAACCAATCTAATCAAAATGAAAAAATCATTACTAATAACATTATTTGCTTTCCTCACACTTTCCGGCTTCTCTCAGCAGGGTGTTTGGTTAAGTCAGGCAACAGGTTTCAATCCGACATCGAGCGGAATCAGAAACATCAGCGTAGTTGATACGAACACAGTATGGTTATCACCATATGATGGAAGCGGTGGTGGAAATCCCCGTCAGGATTTTTCGATGACAAAAAACGGTGGAACGAACTGGATGGCCGGAACGATTCCTACAACTACATCTTGGGATTGGGGTATGATCGATGGATTAGACAGTAACAAAGCATGGGGAATTTTCTTCAGTGCGGTTACTTTAAATCTTGGTCAAATCTGGCATACGTCTAATGGCGGAATGAACTGGACACAACAAGGCACAAATATTTACAATACATCAGGAGAATCTTTTCCAAACGTAATTCACTTCTTCAATGATACAGACGGTGTAATTGTTGGTGACCCGATAAGCACAGGTGGTAATCACTTCGAAATCTATACAACTACAAACGGTGGAACAAACTGGGTAGCAGTTCCTTCAGCAAATATTCCTGCTCCATTGAATGCTAACGAAGCAGGTTGGACAGTTCACATGGACTCAAGAGGAGATACTGTTTGGTTCGACACGAATCAAGGTCGTGTTTATCGCTCTGTTGACAAAGGATATAACTGGACAGTTTCCAATACAAACCTGATAAACTTTTTCGGAACAATTGATGTTTGTTTCTATAATGAACTAAGAGGAATTGCACGTTACTATAACGATACAACTACTTCAAACAGTATCGTTGAAACAAACGATGGCGGTTTAACATGGTCAACTTCATTTAACCCAATTGGAAATTTCTTCGGTGCAGATGTAAAAGCAGTACCGGGAGTGGATTCTATGATGGTTAGTACAGGAGTTAGCACTGTTTCTGCATTCATTGGTTCATCTTATTCAACAGATGGTGGTCATAACTGGGTGACTTTGGAAACAGATGCTCAACGTAATGCATTAGGAATCGCTGATTCACTTACAATGTGGACAGGTGGATTTACGACTTCACCAGCTTCTGACGGTATCTTTAAATGGATAATTATCAATCCGGTTTCTTGTGCTGATACAAACGTAAATTCAGGTATTACTCTTTCATCTGATACTGCTATCTGTCATAACGATACTGCATTCTTCAGTACTTCAGGTATTTTTTCACCTGTAAATGGTGACTTCTCAGGATTTGCAGTCGCATTATCGAGTGGAGACATTTCAGGCTCTTCAGATCCGAATAATGAAGCTTCTTACATCGGATCTTATCCATTTATTTTCCCACCGCCAACAGATTTCAATAACTTCATTGTAAATGATGGAGCATTAATTGATGGTGTCGCACTTCCATTTGGAGTTTATTACTTCACCCCTGTAGTTTTCGGAAATGCAACTGCAGCAGCAACCCCTACTACTCGATTGTTTGATCTTAACCTGGATCCTAACTGTACATTTACAGGAACATCTGTTGCAGTTAATATTCAGGATTGGGGAATTCCTCCATGCTCACCGGTTGGCATCAAAGAACTTTATAACAACCACATTACATTGAGTTCTTCTATTCTTAATGCACAAACCCTTGATGTTTTAATTAACTCTTCTGAGTTCGCAAAAGTATCTATTCAGGTACTTGACCTTACCGGACGTATCGTTAAAACAGTTGTTACATCTGTAAAAGAAGGAAGCAACCACGAATTAATCAATGTGGAAAATCTAGCTTCAGGAACATACCTGATAAAAGCTGAGATGAATGGCTTCAAAGCTTCTGATAAAGTAGTAAAATATTAACCAAAACCAATTTTGAAAAAAAACCACTTGTCAATGACAGGTGGTTTTTTTATGGCAATGTGGACAAAAATAATTGGTAATTCTACTGTTTTTGTTTCTCATTCTGGTGAAATATTTTCAGAGTAGTATTAATAGAAAGCCCATTTATTATTTTAACTTTGTTTTAATAAGTTCAACTTTCAATGAATAAATATATTTTCATATTTTTATTTTTCGCAAACCAATTATTTGCATCCTCAGATAGCATCGTCGTCAGCCGCTGTTATTCTATGTATGACGGGGTTTCTACAGGATACTCATATTCGGTTGACAGGTATGATTCTGCCGGTAATTTTCTTTCTAATAATCTGATCCAATCAACATTAAATAATACTCCGTACATTAAACAACGCACGACTCGCGTCGTGAATCAATTTGGCAATCCCGTTTCATCTTTGGCTGAAACATGGAATGGCTCAGATTGGGACAGCACCTCTGTACATTTTTATGTATACGATAACGCTCGAAATCTTATCGCCGATACCTCAATTAATTATATCAACAATTCATCTTCCTTAACATTATATGACTGGGATCTAAATAACGATACGTTGGCAGTGAAGCACCTCTATTTTTCTAGCGGTAATTATCTGTTTGGGGACAGCACACATTATTTGTTCAATGTGAACGGGCTTATCGATACATACGAAAGCTATTACGGAGTCACGCTTGACCCTGTTAGTCGCAAGTCTTATTTTTACGATGCTTCGAACCGTGTAATTAGTTATACTACTCAAATTGATACTGGATCCGGATGGGAAAATAGCCAGCAATTTTTATATAGCTATGATGCCTCAAACCGTTTGACAGGTTATTCATATAGAAATTGGGTTGGAGCTTATTGGGATGTCATCAATACTTCAAATTATTTTTTTACGCCAAGTGGCAAAATTGATCATTCGATGGTATCTCAGTTTAGTGGTTGTTGTCCTGACTCCATATTGACATTCAACACTTATGATGCAAGCGATTCACTTACCCAAATTGATTGCTTCAAATTTTGGTTTCCTTCGAATACATCGGATTCTTCGAGAACAGTGTATTTACGCGATGCGAATGGTTATGTAACGGATTCTTATGAGATGAAAGTTGTAAATGGAGTTTATCATAATTCAGGATTGTATCATCATGATCTTTCACTTCTTCCGGATACGGATCGGGTGTATTACATGTTGTGCGATAGCGTTGCTTGCACAGACACTTTAGAATTTATTATTTACTCTTATTTCCCGGGAGGTCAAACGTATTACATACATCATTATACAGGAGGTGGCCAATTTGTAGGCGGAGAGATTTTAACAACTATTTATGACGGTCAGGGAAGACTAATTTATAGTGAAGGTAGAACCTGGGGACCCGGCAATTTAGGCCATGGAATACAACAATGGGGTTATGATACAAATGGTAACCTAATATTTTATTATACCTTAGGGTCAGGTTCACTTGATATTCCAACTGAGACAACATGTTATTATGAATTTTATTCCGGAGATGGTCCTCTTGCTGTAAACATCTTGCCATTAGTAAGTGACTCCGTTTGCGAAGGCGCTTCATTACCTGGATATTTGCTGGTCACCGGAGGAACTCCACCGTATCAGATATCGTGGAATGATAGAACGGAGATTCTTGATGCGTCTTCGCTTGCCCCTGTATTTGTTCCGATAATTCAACCCAATTTTGTTGTAACGGTTACTGACTCTTTAGGTGCTACTGCAACAGATAGTGTGCAATTTAATCATCCATCGTTTTATCTAGACCTGGGAGTTGATACAATTCTTTGTCAATGGGATACTATGGTTGTAGTTGCTCCGCCTGGATTTGATGATTACAATTGGATGTCAGGCACAACACTGTCAAATATACTGCAACTATTACCTGTATTGAACGATACGATACAGGTTTACCTCAATGTTATGAGTATGCAAGGTTGTGTTTATTCCGACACAATGAATGTTTTTTTCGATATCTGTTCCCAAATTGAAGAAACTCAATTGGATCAACCACAAGTAAGAACAGAATCCGGTTCAGTAACCTTTTCATTTTCTGAACGAAATTGTCCGGATAAATTTATAGTATATACTATTGAAGGGAAAGAAATTATTTCTGAAGTAGTAAATGGTTGTATTATCAACATAAATACAAAAGAATTTTCCCCGGGAATTTATTTGTTTAAGTTTACTGACAAGGATTTGAATAAAATTACTCTGAAAATACCCTTGTATTAAAATATTTAACTTTAAGTAATCCGATTAATTTATTACCCTTGTTCCCTTCTTCTTTGAAATTAAAAAATCACAATTACTATTTTTGTTGGATTAAGCTTACCCGGTTTACGGATGCATTGACTGTATAACAAAATATACATTATTCTCCATAATTGAATAGTCGAGAGATTCAACGATTACATCACCCGTAATATCTTGTGCTACATAACCCAAAAGAGTAACAACAACAGCATTTTCCATATCTGAATAATCTTGTGACTCAATCACTTCATCCTGAATTCCTACTGAGCCGGTTGAGGCATCTGAAATATCTCCACTATAAAATGCCCAATGCAAACCGTCGCCTGTTAAAACTGTGTTATTTCCATAAGCGTTTGTCTGTGCAGATGTAAAATCATAAGCAGTAATAGCACTTGTCATTACAGGATTTGCACTCCATGTCTGTAAAGCATTGCGGTGTTTTACTCGGATGTAATAAGGTGTTCCTCTAACTACTGATGTACCGAAAGTCACACTCACTGTTCCGTCAATTTTCAACTCTCCTAACTGAGCATCGATCAATGAATAGGTTGATGCATCCATCATACTGATTTCAACACTATCCACATCATTTGGATCGGGTGAAATACCATTTAAGAAAAGACAACCTCCCAGTCCGCTGTTATCCATTAAACCGGAGTTGCCGGCAGCGTAGTATCCTTCAATAAACATTTTTGTATTCAAGGTTACTTCAGTATTACAGGATATCACTTGAACAGTAACAGATGAAAAAGAAGAGCAATTAAAATTTGAATCATGCCCCAGCACACTGTAAACATATGTTCCGGCTGCTGTAGGAAAAACATTAATATTATCACCAACTACAGAAACCGGAATTCCGCTTCCGGTAGCAGGAGAAGCTGTCCAGGTATAAACAAAAGAATTTGTTCCTGTAGCTTTCGTAACAGAAAGATTAATTGTAGGATTAGGACAAGTGGGAATACTTGCAAATGCAGTAATAGAATCTGAAGGATATACTTCTTCATAAACTGCAACACGATCACTTTCGCATATTCCGTTCCAGTTCGAAACATAAAAGTATCGGGTAGAAGATATTCTGTAGGAAACCAGATGATCCAGAGTTTCACCTGCAAGTGGTGTCCCTCCTGTTGCTGTCAGATACCATCGAAATGATCCGCTACTTGCAGAAACACTGCAAGTAGGTACGCCCATACCGCAGTGTGCACCATCAATATTGGAAGGAGTCAGAGGTAAAGGATTAACCGTAACAGAAACGTTTTTATAATTTGAACAACCGGAAGCCACATCAGTGGCCTGTATTAAATAATTGTTTACGACCGGATTTGTTGTTGCATTGACAGGATTAACATTCGCAATATTGCCGGATGGAATTGCGCCGGGGCTCCACTGCCAAACAAGTGTACCTGGACCTGTTAATAATGTCTGACCACCAAAAATCATGTTAGGTCTTTTCAAATATACAGTTCCGGTTGACCGGCTTGCAATTCCACAATCAAAATCAGAAAAAGCATTGATAGAAGAAGCAAAAGTTGTTTGAGTATAAAAAGTAGAAGCATTAAAGGTATAGTTTATACATGGAGTACCCGGACAAGTAGTACAATTTAAAAAAGTAACTTCGACAACGATATTTGAAATGCCGTCCCAGTTAAATATTCCATTATTGAAAATGTGTGAATTTATTCCTGAATTAGGAGTATAGAGAGCGTTGGAATAAACAGTAGAGAAACCGTTTGAAATAAAACTATTCGTTAAAGCTGTTAATGAAGTTGGGGCAATACGGATTGTAAAATTCCGATATGTTATTAAGCTATTCAATGCAGCAATATTAAAAGATAAAGAAGTAATATTACCTGCATACAAACCGGCTGCAGAAAGTTCAGAAGCTCGTACAAGCATTTGCAGACGACCGCCGGTATAGAAAGCACCATAAGGAGTCGGATAAGTTGTAGAAAGGTTAGTGAGCGTGTCATTACCTATGACAACATCACCGGCACCTAGTTGATTGGTCATGCTTTTAAGAGTAATACTTTCCCCTGAACAAACAGTATCAGGAGATACACCGGTAACAACAATTGATGGCGGAGCAATAACTGTTACAGAAGTTGTACCCGAAGCGGAGCAAATCCCATCTGTTGCAATTACCGTATAAATAAATGTACCACCCTGAGTTGCATGTATAGTTTCAGAATTTCCGGGTAGAGGAACAGTAATACCACTACCCGAAGATGGTGAAGCTGTCCAGGAAAAACTTGTATAACCACCACCTGTTGCAATCAAATCAAAATCTACAAAAGGGCAGATTGGGATTGTTGCCGTATTGGAAACAACAATCGGAGGAGTAGAAGTTACCTCTTGAATTGACATCGCTCGTTGACTCTCGCATGTTCCATCGAATTCTGAAACATAAAAAGTAGTTGTTGTGTTTATTGCAAAAAATGATAGAGCATTTCCATTTTCACCTGCAAGAGCTGCGCCACCACTTGCAGTCAAATACCAGCGGAAAGTACCTCCACTGCCTGTCACATAGCAATCAGGAATGGCAAGTCCGCATTGTATACTATTGGTCGAATTAGGAGTAACTGGCAATTCCAAAACCATTAGCGGGATTGAAGAAGTCAGTGTGCAGCCATTTTGATCGCTTGCTGTTACGGTATAATTGTAAGATCCGGCTACTGTTGGTGTATAAATAGCATTCTGTGTTGTTGCAATCGTAGTGTTACCGTCTGACCAGGAATATGTAAATCCAAGTCCACCTACTATATTTACAAGATAATCTTCTGTCTCACCATAATTGTACTGGAGACAAGAACTTGGTGCAGGAAACCCTTCTGCACAGACTACACGCATTCTTGTCAAACCAAGTGAAGCAGAAATAGGAATAGTAATAATACCACTAAGTGTTCGCGGTCCTACCACCAGACTATTTGTTGTAAAAGCTTGTTCACCTGCATCAAGGAAATCACCATCCCTATTATAATCGATAAAAATAGAAATACCATTAGCAAAATAAGTTGCCCCATCGCATTCACTTTGAAATACCGACCATGCAACATTGTTTCCTAAAATAACCGTAGGAGGAAGTATTGTACCTGTATAATCGGAATAGTTGCTATTACAAAATTCAGCTTGCTGACTATTATTCATGCTTCCAAAGGTTACTCCGAATATTTGCTCATCTGTAAAATTAACACCCGTTGAAACACAATATCCTGTTGGAACAATTTGAGGACCTGCAAAAATGGATGATAATGTTACGGTAGACCCTTTACAAATTGTTGTGTTGCTTAAAGTAGCAGTGAAAGGAGTTCCCTGTAAATAATCATCTTGGTACGATGACAGACTACTTGAAGAAGTATAGGATCCGGCATCGGTTGCGGTAACAGACCAAGTAACTAATGCATTTGAAGGTGTGGCGGCAGGAATGGTACCTGTCCAGGTATTTCCTCCTGTATTTGTCATTACCAATGGAGAACCAATTCCGGGTAGACCATCAAAATAATATGAAAGAGAAACATTGGTAACTGCATAAGTATTTCCGGGAACCACTGTTGCAGTAACCAGATGATTGACCGATGTACATTGATTGATAGAAGGGGTCTTAGACACACTTGTCAGAGCCATTGAAAGATTTATAAAACTTCCCTCATCAGCTCCAATATCAGGTGAAATTTGATTTCTGATATCACCTTCAAAATCGGTTGTTATACCGGCGTCAGGTATTCCGGCCCCCTCAACAAAGGTTGGAATAGAAGGATTGATTTTTAAATAATTAATATTCCCTCCTGTTGTACTTAAAAAGGGAACGTTTTCTGTTTTAGAATTATTATCGCGATTGGCAACACGTGTTTGAAAAGCCGTCAATGTAACATCTGTTTGAGTTCCGTCGAAAAAGATTGCTTGCAAAGAAGAAGGAATACCTGTGAAGAAAATGTTATTATTTGAATTGTTGGCATAGGATGTTAATGAAGACGAACTTCTACGGTAAGCAACTGTATGACTGGACGCACCTGAAGTGATTGTATTGATGATAATATTATTCCGAAGAGAAACTGTCGGCCCCGTGTTCGCATAGATTCCGGAAGAACCAAAAAATGCACCTCCGCCAGTACCGGCTAATACAATTGAATTATTGCAAATATTAAAAGTGGGAGAGGTAGAAATAGCCGCAATATCAATACCGATTACGGCATTTCCATTTAGAACAGATGGATTTGCAAATGGCGCTTTTAAATCTCCAATCCTGTTATTAAAAATGTGATAAACAGATCCAATATTTCCACCGGAGAATAGCAGGCCACGAGCAATACCATTTGTTCCTCCGGCAGACAAATTAAATATTAAATTACTATTTACAGTCATATTTATGCCTGTAATTATATGCATACCGCTAATTGAAGCTGCTAACCCGGATACACTGGAAAGTGAGGATATAGAATTTCCGGTTATCGATAAAGTTGAAGATACAGATGCCGGACTGCATTGTAATCCGACAATAGAGGAAGTAGTGGCAGTAGTAGATCCTAAAATTGAAAGATTCGAAATCGTATTTCCCATCCAGTTTCCAACTACAGGAGAAGATCCGGTCATTCCATTAATTGAACCTATCAAATCAGCAGAAAGTGTGATTGAATTATTGTTGATAGTATTATTAGTAATAGAAGAGGAAGTTTGTATACTTCCGGAGGTAAAACAAGTCATTGTTCCGGATGCATTCATTCCTGTTTTAGATATTCCTGTAATGGTATTTGATGTTGCAATAAGATTAGAAGGTGAACCGCAGCTAATTCCAATAAAAGTACCTGATCCAGAAAAAGAAATATTTTGAACGGTATTATTGCTGATTGTAACAATTGATGCATTTCCTCCGGATTGAGAATTGATTCCAAAAAATGATGCGGATAATGATGTTGTTGGTGAAGTCCAGGCAGCGGACGCTTGTATGATATTTCCGGTAATAGTAGCTATATTCGGATTCACGGCATCTCCACCTGATAGACTACATAATATTCCGGTGATTCCAGCAGCAGTAGCAGAAGAAGTAAGAGCAATGGAATTATTCCCGATTTCTCCCCATACTCCGGATGTAATATTAATACCGGACACAACTCCGGTTGAGCCCGTACCTCCGGAAATCAAATTGTTTTCGACTTTTATTCCCCGCTGATTCGCTCCAATAACTCCACTTGCGACAGTTCCATTGCCACCAAAATTTGTAATGCTATTTCCAAGTCCGGCGCCAATTTGTCCCACTTCATTTAAAGTATCATTCAGTGATAAGGGAGAATTTCCACCTGAAGTTAGTGGATTTCCATTAATATAGATTCCGTTGTTTACGTTGCTAATATTATTTCCAATGAAAATATTGTGTCCGTTGCGCGATGAATCAACAGCAGAAGAAAAAGCTCCTCCATTATATGCAGGCGTTAAGACTCCAGATGCATTATGGTTTCCTGAATAAATACCGCATGATACAAAATTGGTTTTCTTTAATGCAATCGTACAATGCTTAATGGTGTTGAAATTTGAACCGTTGTTGCCATCACATTTTAAAAGCGCATAACCCCACTCCATTTGTGTTAGATTATTTAAATTGTTATCCGCAATATTAACCTGATCAAATGTAAACCAATCGGCCCCTTCCAGTTTAATCACTCCATCGCCGGAAGTGAGGGTTGAAGAAACTCCGACCGGGGCTTGAATTGTTACAGGGCCTATGAAAGAAACTTGTTGATTTGCACTTGGCTTCAAAAAAGCGGCTAGTCCGCAATATGAAAAGACAATTCCACCCGGAGGAGCCATTTCTATTGGGTTGCCTATAAACGTAAAAATAACGTTGCCATTTAATCCACGGTTGTTCAAATCAATCGCTGCATAGGCCATGGATGAATAATTTGTTGCACAATCTTGTACTCCGCCAATTGTATATGTACCACTTAGCGGTGATTCATTCTCAATAACCACCGCATTTGAAATGACAAAGTCACCGTCGGAATTAGTGACCTTTACCGTATAAGATCCGGGAATGGAAGTTGTGCAGTTTGGAGAATTGGTTCCGACAACTGTTGAACCGTTAAGAACCCATTCAAAAGAAACAATGGTACCCGAACCGGCAGTTGCATTGGCTGTTAAAGTTGCATTGTTTCCAGCAAGAAGTGTTGTACAGTATACGGATATGGTGGCAGTAGGAAGATTTGGAAAATTAAGTCCGGGAACTGCAGCACTTAAGGGATGAGCAAATAAAAAACTGAAACTACCTATGTAAATAAGGAAAATTCGACAAACCTTAAATAATAGAGTTTTAATTAATGACATTTTAAATAGTTTCTGCAATTGAATTGATTAAAATCCGAAAATAACCCTGAAAATGTCAGGAAATCCTTTATTAACAAAGTTAATTAAAATCAAGCTAGAATACATTCTTTTAGGTGAACAGACCTTAAAATTAAGCCAAATTAGCCGAAAGCAGGGCTGTTAATTTCAGGATTATGAATTGTTAAGCCTACTTTTAAAGAAAGAATCAAATGCATAGACTTAGCCCAATCATCATAAAATACTTTCTAAATTATTCTCTAATAGATTTTCACTAATTTTTCGACTAAATATTTTTTGTCATTTTGAAATGAAATGTAATACAATCCACACGCTAAACTCGGAAGTATTAACTCTTGGTCGATCATTCTAACAGTATTTTCAAAAACAATGTCACCTGAAGTATTAAATATCTTCAGGTAAATATCCTTTTCGCTTGACTCCGGAAAATTAATTTTAATTTGGTCGTAAAATGGATTAGGTGAAATCTTTGCTGAAGCCAATTTATCCTGCTCATTGCTATTCAAAATAAGGTAACAAGAAGCGAAATAAGGACTTTGATAAATCTGAATTCCAGCACTGTCGCAACATAATAAATTAGCATCAGCATCTACCATGCAGTATCGAATAAAACTATGTATTATTCCATCTGTACTTCCCAAACCTTCTATCCATGTAGTGGTATATTGGCTAACGTTATTTTCGAAAAGAATTCGACGTCTTGCGCTTCCGGAGTAGACAAAAGTATCAACAGAGTCAACAATAAAAGGAAGGCAAAATGGAGAACCATAAGGTCCGGCAGTTTGTACCGTATCACCTTTATTCAACATAAAATCATATAATAATAAATTATCGATATATACTTTTTTGTTTGTTGTATCTTCACTTAATATATGTTGCAACGGAAACCAATTCACTCCTGTTGAATCATAAGAAGCATATACTTCATAATAATTTACACCATTAATTACTGTATCTTCTACTAACTTATATTTTATTGTACCGCAAGAAGTCCCGCCACCAGTTGCACATTCTAACACACTCCAGATTTTGTTAGTATCTAAAAAATGCTGCGCTTTTGTTGATAAAGAGAGTAGAAAAATCAGAGTAAATAGTTTGACGTTCATAATTGAAAGGTAAATAAAATATTTTAGTTTTTTGAAGGAATGGGAAATAATGCTTTTTTTGAATGGAGTGGATTTGTTTGAAGTGTATATGGGAATTGAAAGTAAGAATAGGCGCCAATATAAAACAGGTTTAGAGAAAGAGAAAGAGACAGTGACAGTGACAGTGAGAGAAACTGCAATAGTGAATCGTGAACAGAAACAGAAACAGAAACAGTGAACAGAAAATAAACACACACCCCACTCAAACTGTATTACCCTGCCCACCCTTCCCTATCCAAACTCCTGTATTGTATCGCTTCCGCTAAGTGTTCTGTGCGGATGTTTTCGCTGGCATCTAAATCGACAATCGTCCTGGATATTTTTAAAATCCGATCATACGCTCTTGCGGATAGACCGAGTCTTTCCATGGCTGTCTTTAAAAGTGCACGACCATCCTCCCCTATTTCACAAACCTCATGCAACACTTTCGAACTCATTTGCGCATTGCAGTAAACACCTGTGTCGTTGCCAAAACGCAGAGCTTGAATCTCTCTGGCTTTTACTATACGGTTGCGAATCATTTCACTCTTTTCACCTGTACGCACCGACGTGAGTTCCTTAAACGGGACAGGCGTCACTTCCAAATGTATATCGATCCTGTCCAACAGCGGACCGGAAATTTTTGATAAATATTTCTGCACCACGCCCGCACCGAATACACACTGTTTTTCAGGATGGTTATAAAATCCGCAAGGACATGGGTTCATCGATGCCACCAACATAAAACTCGCCGGGAATTCGATAGAAAATTTCGCGCGTGATATTGTTACCGTTCTTTCTTCAAGTGGCTGTCGCATGACTTCCAAAACTGTCCTTTTGAATTCCGGCAAATCGTCGAGAAACAATACGCCAATACGTGCAAGCGATATTTCTCCGGGCTGAAGGAAACCGCCACCTCCTACTAAAGCCACATCGCTTACTCTTTTATGAGAGGAGATTCTAAACAACGAAGCTAACATGTTCAATGTAAATTAAATACGCAAATGATTAGATGTGAGACATGTTAGAAAATAAATGATTTTATATATTTATATAGAGATCAGATTCATTGCAATTAAATGTAATTAAATTAATCATTTCAAGAAAAGATATATATTACCATTTGTTAAGAGAAGCTACCTATTCTTATAAATTATTTTCACTCTATTCAGATGAACTTTAAATCTTATTTATAAAACTTTTGAGAATCACAAAAAATACATATGTGGTTTGGCTATTACTTGTAATGCTGTTAAATAGCCTTCAGTTAATTGCCGAGGTAATCCCTAAGAAATATCATGTTGAACGGCGATCTTCAGAAATTAAGATAGATGGTTTACCAGTTGAAGATGCCTGGTCTGTTGCATCAATTGCCGGTAATTTTATCCAGCATGACCCTGTTGAAGGCGCACCGGTGAGTCAGCAAACAGAAGTTCGAATTCTTAATGATAATACGGCGATATATCTCTCTGTCATTTTATACGACAATCATCCCGATAGTATTTTACATGAACTCGGAAACCGGGATGAAGGCGGAAAGCTAAACTGTGATGCTTTTCATTTTGGAATTGATCCATATAATAAAAGAGAGGATGGTTATATATTCGAAGTTACAGCTTCAGGTATTCAAACAGAATCTCTTAAGGATGATCTCAGCTTCGATGCTGTTTGGCAAAGTGCCGTGCACCTCAACGACAGCGGCTGGACAATTGAAATGAAAATTCCATTTTCAGCCATTCGCTTTCCAGCTACTTCTGAACAAACATGGGCTATTCAATTTAAGCGTTTCATTCGGCGTAACCGTGAATATGATCAATGGACACCTACATCGAAGAATACTCAAAACGATATGCTGTTTTGGGGCACTATGGATGGAATTAATAACATCGATCCTCCATTGAGGCTAAGTATGACTCCATATTTTTCTTTTTATGTTGAACGCATACCTGTCACCGAGAATGGCGCCAGTCATTATGAAAATTCAACCTCATACTATGGCGGAGTGGATATTAAATATGGTATAGATGAAAGATTCACGCTAGACATGACTCTGCTTCCGGATTTCAGCCAGGTGCAGAGTGATAATAAAATAAAAAACCTTTCTGCCTTTGAAACAATTTATGTAGAGCGTCGACCATTTTTCAAAGAAGGTACTTCATTGTTTTCGAAAGGAAATCTTTTTTATTCCCGTCGTATCGGACAAACACCTGATTTATTTTACAGTGTAGTCGATAGCGTCGGAGAAAATAATACTCTCTCCCGTAATCCGGACAAGACAAAATTAATTAATGCCACAAAAATATCGGGGAGAACGAACAAAGGACTTGGCATTGGTTTTTTTAATGCAGCCACTGCCAATACATTCGCAGAAATAAAAAATAATGAAGGAGAGTTGAGGAAAATACTTACAGCACCACTGACAAATTACAACCTTTTTATTTTCGATCAACAGCTTAAAAATAATTGTAACGTATTTCTTGTAAATACGAATGTGATACGGAATGGAAGTAAAAGAGACGCAAATGTAACAACGGCTGAAGGCCGGTTCGAAAATAAGCAACACGAATATCGTATCACGGGTTCGTATTCGGAAAGTCATGTTTTTGAAAGGCATTTACAGGAATCTGGTTCTCTTGTGAAGAAAGATATTAAAGGACAGATTATGTCCATATATGCTGATAAGATAAATGGTAATTCCAGGTACGGCTCAAGCTATGAAGTTGTTACTAAAACTTATGACCGGAATGATATGAGCTATATTTTCGAAACAGATTATTCAAGCATGAATGCATATTATACTTATAATATTTTTAATCCATTCTGGAAAAGATTCAGGGAAGGTAATATTTCTTTATATGCAAATAGAAACGGTAAATTAACCAATCATAATCAATTAAAAAGTCTTTATTTCGGAATGAATATTTTTCTCTTACTAAATAATAACTGGAGTATTTATACAAATGCTGGTATTCAGCCTGTCGAAGGAAGAGATTTTTATGAACCGAGGATTGCAGGTCGATTTTATAAAACGCCACCGGCATCATTCGGCAGCATAAATTTTACTACCGATTACAACCGTTTCCTGGCATTTGATTTCGGTGGAAACTTTAATTATTATCCATCTATAAATAAAAATAATTTAGGATATTATATCACGCCCATGATAAGAATAAGTAACAGATTCAATATCCGGTTCAGCAATTATTTTAATTTTTACAAAAACGATGTGGGCTTTGCATATTTAGCTAATGCTGATTCCTCAATATTTGGCTATAGAGATATAGTTATTGTTGAAAATAATATATCATCGAGATATCTTTTCAAAAACGATATGTCTATTTCTCTATCCGCGCGTCATTACTGGTCGAAAGGCGAATATAGAGAAGCTGCTTATCTTCAACTTTTGGGCGATCTAATTCCTTATGCCTCAAATAACTTACAGGACAATAATTTTAATTCAAACTATCTTACGATTGATCTGGCATATAGCTGGCAGTTTGCTCCAGGCAGTTCATTCCTCATATCTTATAAGAATCTTATTTATTCTGATACCCGGGACGGAGACAATGATTATCTGTCTAATTTGTCACGGCTGTTTTCCTATCCGCAAAGTAATTCTGTCGCTCTGAAATTTTTGTACTACCTCGATTATCAATACCTGGTAAAAAGAAAAGACAATGTAAAAAATCAAAAAGCATTTTTTACTGAAGGACGAGATTTAATTACTACAACTCCAACTCTTCAATTTAAAAAAGAAATTAAAGTACCGTCCGTTGAACCTGAGCTTGCAATAAAAGATTCAATAGTAAAAAACGAAATGATCATATCACCAGTTGAGAATATTGAAATACAATCCGATGAAATTAAATGGAGCGTACAAATTTATACATTACTCACTTCAATTCCGATTACAAGCAATATATATAAAGTATTCGAAAATGTAAGGGAAGATTTTGAAAATGGTTTGTATAAATATTCAACGGGAATGGTCAACGAAAAGGAAGAAGCATTAAAGTTGCTAAAAAAGATTCATCAAAAAGGGTTCTCAGACGCTTTTATAATTGCATTCTATAAAAATAAAAAGATCAGCATGAAGGAAGCGGTAAAAATTATGAAAAGGTATAAGGTGAAATAGTTTTTTGTACTCTGTACAGCGCGGCTTTTTTATGAAAAAAATTCTATCCTGCCCAACCATCCCTCTCCAGACTTCTATACTGAATTGCTTCCGCTAAGTGTTCTGTGCGGATGTTTTCGCTGGCATCTAAATCGGCAATCGTCCTAGATACTTTTAAAATCCGATCATACGCTCTTGCGGATAGACCGAGTCTTTCCATGGCTGTCTTTAAAAGTGCACGACCATCCTCCCCTATTTCACAAACCTCATGCAACACTTTCGAACTCATTTGCGCATTGCAATAAACACCTGTGTCGTTGCCAAAACGCAGAGTAAACACTTAACCAGCCGCTTCGACAGATATTCATCCATTGTATTTGAGTATCGTTTTTTTCCCAACGTCAGATGCTCATCGTATTTCGATGCGTTCTCATAAATCAGGAAAAGTACATTATCAAAACAAACTCACTTCCAATCTCACACTTCATTTACCCTCTTGCTCGCCGATTTCTTTAGCGCGAACAAGACAAATCGTAATCGGAATTAATTTTTTATTTCCTATTATTTATTTTAAATCCTATTTCATTTCTTCTTTTTGGATTTTCCTTTCTTTCTGCTAACTCATCAAGATATTGAAAAACCAATTCAATATTTTTTCCATGATTATCCAATTTTCTTTTAATATATTCTAATTCCAATCTAAATTCTGTACTGTCAAAAAGCATTTTTCGCATTGAAACAAATGCTCTCATTATAGCAATATTCATTTCCTTTGCTCTCTTACTTTTCAATACACTTGACAACATAGCTACTCCAGCTTCAGTAAAAGCAAACGGGTTCGAGCCGCCTAAATATTGTTTTGAAGGTATCACATTTTGTGATACCATTAAATCCACCTCTTTTTCGGTTAAAATAAACATGAAATCCTTCGGGAATAAATCTATGTTTCTCCTGACTGCTTGTTTTAATGCCCTGTTTTCAACCCCATAAATTTCAGAAATATGAACATCAAGCATTACTTTTTCATTTCGAAATACAAGGATTTTATCGATTATTCTTTCTTCAGGAATTATTAAAGATTTTGATTTATTTGTCATTGCTTTTCTAAATTATTAATCCATGTTGGCC
>JANNBB010000036.1:0-2080 GCA_031385005.1 Bacteroidota bacterium | reverse complement strand
AATCTGAAAAAAATAAATATAATTTTAAACTCTTTAAAAATAATTAATCATGAAAACACAAATTAATTTATTCGTTTTATCGCTTATTTTTCTTTCCCATTTATCTAGCCTTGACGTTAACGCTCAATGGACCGTTAATCCTGTTTTAGGAAATCGAGATGGTGAAACTGACCCAAACTTAAGTATTGAAAGTATCGGTATAGGTGATTTTCAAGGAAACAGCGATGTACCCAAAGCGGCCTTGGATATTGTAATACCTTATTTACCGGCATTAATATCTTATCCTCCGGGAGAAGCATTTCGCACAACCGCTTCGAAAAATGTGGATCATGTTTGGCGGATGTTTTCCGGGAGTTCACAACCATTCACTTCACAATTTTACATTATGAATCCAACTACTCCACCTTATCAGAATAACATTATTCTTTCATCTGTATTGGGTCATTTGGATTTTGATGCCCGTGACATTCATTGGATGCGGTTACATTCGACAGGCCAACTTGGATTAAGCAATTCGTTTACCAGCGGTTTTGTCGCTCAATCTTTATTGCATTTGAACCAAACTACCAATAGCGATGTATTTGAGCAATTCACCAATAACAATACCGGATATTCTACTTCAACGGATGGATTCAGAGTTGGAATATCCCATCACCCGGGTTATCCGGGCACTGCAAATTCATTCGCTAAATTAATTCAATATGAAAACGCTCCCATGAAGTTTTATACAAATGCAGTGGACAGAATGATTATTAATGCGGATTACAATCCTACTATTCATCAAGTACCGGTTAACACTACCGGCTATGTAGGCATAGGCCTTCCAAACTTTTGGAATGAAGAGAATGGTGGCGAAGGGTCTCGGTCGTTATTGCATTTGCAGGGGGATTATAATGCATTTGTCAACGGAAACCTCTCATAAAGCAAGACATATAATTACAATACTTGCACATAAAATAATTTGCACCAATTAGAAATTTTGTTACTTTCACTTTAACGTTTAACTATTTCACTCAACATTTTTTATATGCTAAAACGTTTATTTGTTTTTTTGAGTTTTATTTTAAGTGTAAACTACTGTATTGCACAAGGTAATCTTGTGCCGAATCCGAGTTTTGAGGAATACGATATTTGCCCGGATATATCCCCTTTAAGCTTTCCCTTGTATTGGTTCAATCCATTAAATCCATCGACACCTGATTATTTTAATTCCTGCGCAATTCATAATTCATCTTATGGAATGCCAAAAAATTATTTTGGTCATGAATTTGCATTAGGCGGTATGGCATATCCCGGGATTATAACATATGCCATGAGCACTGTAAATCCTGCTCTTTCGAATTGGAGAGAATATCTGGAAGTCCAACTATTAGATTCTTTAATAAAAGGAGTCAATTACTGTATTCAATTTTATGTAAGTGCTGGAGATTCTTCCTATTACGTTTCGAATGACATAGGTGTTTATTTTTCAAAAAATGAAATAAAAGATACATGTACAAATAATCTTCCTTGTCCTCTTTCTTATCAACCACAATTTGAAAACCCAGTGCATAATAATCTTAATAGTAGAATTGGATGGACAAAGGTCTCAGGTACATTTCTTGCTAAAGGTGGAGAACAGTTTATTGTTATAGGAAATTTTAAAAATAGTGATGCAACTGTTGCGACATTAACAGAATGGTCTAAAAATTATTCAACGCTTCGCGTCGCTTATTATTATGTAGATTTTGTTTCCTTAATCCTTTGTGATTCAATCTACAATACTCAAGAAGCTGTTAACGCATACTTTTGTAGCGAAACAGGTAAAATTAAAATCGAAGCCAATGAAGAAACAATTTTACATCTAAGCGTATATTCTATTAGTAGTCAATTGGTTTTTCAAAAAAATAATTTAAACCAAAATGGAAATTTTTCAGTGGAAATAATTCCTCTTTCTACAGGTATTTATTTCATTATCCTCGAATCTGAAAAAAATAAATATAATTTTAAACTCTTTAAAAATAATTAATCATGAAAACACAAATTAATTTATTCGTTTTATCGCTTATTTTTCTTTCCCATTTATCTAGCCTTGACGTTA
>JANNBB010000024.1:0-2210 GCA_031385005.1 Bacteroidota bacterium | reverse complement strand
CAAGTTTTGGTTTGGTAGCTTTCGTTTTATAAAGTTTTTCGGTTGGACAATTTCCGCTGTTGCCGGCAGCAATTTCAACCAGTTCAATTTTTTTCGTTTTGCTTTTTGGTGGACGGTGTGGCGTTAAGCGGTTGCAGTTCCGCACGGCTTTGACATGGTGACTTGCTTTTGTCGTTTAAAGTCTGCCCCTTTCGCTTTTGTTGGGCTTCGGTATTTGTTACGCTGTTTTCGTTTTTGCAAGCTCTTCGCCCCTATTTAATTTTTTGTTCATCAAATTCATACCGGTTGTTTAGCGGACTACAGTTTTTCATAACGCTTTGCGGTTGATAGTGGGGCAGCTTTTCGTTTGGCTTAAAGTTTTTAAATTCTAACCGCTTTGCAGGTGCTTTTTGCGTTCAATAATTGTCTGGCCCGGACAGCGGAACGGTTTGCGATTTTTAAATAGCTTTCCGGGTTGGTAAAAATTACTTTCCTTAAAATTTTCTTTTCAAAATATCGTGTACCATCGAGCCAGGTTGTTGCTACGCACTTTTCGTTTCTCAATAAAGTTCATCTTTGCCCTGACCACCAACATGGGGTTTGGCGCAAAACGGGCGGAAGTGCTGCGTCAAAATTTGATCGCTATTGAGCTTCAGTCACAATAGTGCGGCCAATTTCCATAATTGGCTTTACGTTGTCATTAAAATTTCGTTTCTTTAATAAGCTTCAGTGCTTGGGCGGACGAACTTCGATTTCCCGTTCTGCCCCAAGCCCTTCACGTTAGCGGTCATGCCAGAGCACACTAAAGAGACGATCGATTACACTCAATATTTCTTAACTTAGCAGAGTGAAAAAAAGTAACCCCATTGAACTTGACTTCATTGTTGATAAACTCACCAATTCCATTGAAAATGTTTTAACGGGAGACATCTTTCCGACCAACATTACTTTGCTTACATCGGCAGACCTTAAATCGGTGACAAAGAAAAGTGGTTGGCAATTTGACTGGAGATTTGAGCTTAAGCAACCTGAAAGAGAAGTTTACAAGTTAACAATTCCTATTGCAATATCAGTAATTCAAGGACTGATTAGCATTGAGATAAGGTCAGACCACGTTTATATGCACTTAGTTGAAAGTGCGCCATTCAATAAAGGAAAATCCAAAGTTTATGCTGGAGTTCCAGGAAATCTTGTTGCTTTTGCTTGCCGACTTTCATTTCAACGTGGTTTTGAAGGAAATGTATCATTCGTTTCCAAGACACAATTGATTGACCACTACACAAAAACTTTAGGAGCAATGCACTTTGGCGGACACATCATGATTATTGACACGCCAGCTGCACTGCGACTTATTGATAAATACTTTAAAAATCAAGAACAATGAAAAAGAAAGTAGAACTTGATGTTGACTTTATCGGTGGTGGACCTGCCCCGACAAAAGAAGAATTTCTTGCTATAAGCGAATACATAAAAGCATCTAAAGCTAAACAGAAATTGAGAGAACAGCGTAAAACTTTACGTATTAAACGTAATGCAAAACAACCTGCTTAACAACGGCACGAACAGCTAACATTGGGTTTGCTGCAAGGCTGGCTGGACATTGGAGCAATTGGTCATTTTATCGCTGTTGTGCTTCATCTGGGCTGGACGTTCAATCTTGGGCTTTTGTATGTTAACTTGTACTTTTATATCTTTAATCAGCAGCGGTTCCGGGCGGACGAGCAATGAATTCCAGCCCTGCAGCAAGCCCTGCCCGTTATCCATCTCCATAGATTTGCAGTTGCTTTATGTTCATTTGCAATCCTTTGATAATTTCCTGTTACCCCTACATCACCAATTACGCTTACGATTTTTTTTGCCTCCTCTAATTTTGTCTGCAGACTAGTTACTAAGTCCGTAGTGTCTGTGTCAATTTTGCTTTTTAAATCCTCAATCTCAGTTTCAAAAGAACTTTTATCTGTATCGATTTCTTTTCTAAATGTTGTTCTGTCTGTCTCAATTTCTTGAGTAGCTTTTGTTTTTAAGGCTGTGAATTCTGCTTGAAATTGAGTATTTAAGTTTTGTATTTCTATTTCTTTTGTTTCAACAAGTTTATATAGACGTTTTATTTCTGTATCCTGTTTTTTTAAATCTTGTGTTTGACTTTCAATTTCTTCCGCTAATTCATTTTTTTCTGTTTCAAGAGATTGATATTTTTCTTTTAGGATTTGTTCAAAATTTGCAATTGCTTT
>JANNBB010000043.1:0-2316 GCA_031385005.1 Bacteroidota bacterium | reverse complement strand
GTTACCGATTTATCGTTTGGATCAAAAGAACAAAGAATGGTTTGAGAGAGCGTAGCTAAGTCAGTAAACTGAACAGCGCCGGAACCATCTTCTGCTATCATGCCTGCATGATAATTCAGGACACCTGAACCCGGGATGAATAATGTAACTTGAATTGTAGAAGGAGTAAATGGCAATAAGCCGGTGAAGTTCCAGAAAATAGTATCACCGCTGAATGAGGAAGGCGTAACTGTAGAATAGAAATAGGAAGAGGAAGGATCTTTTACCAAATACACCCGACCATTAAACGGAATGTTGCTCTTGTTTACATAATTTAGATAATACCATACTCCTGAATTGCAACGCGGAAAACCGCCGGTTAATTGAATATCACAAGTGTAATCAGGATTTGTAGTGGTAAGTCCGAAATCTAAACCGGTTACTGTTCCTGTATTGTTTACTGAAAAGGATGCACTATCAGAAGAAAGCTGGAAGATGCTTGTCGGACTAGGTGTCCACGTCACCGTATGATTTCCATTAAGTACAGCAATGGAGTAATCACCGTTTTGAGAAGAGAACCCTGCACCTGAATCCGGAAGAATATTTACCCTTTCATTGGGAAGTCCGGGTTCCAGAGTATCTTTCAAACCGTTTTGGTTAATATCAAAATATATGTTTCCCTGTAAAAATGCATCGTATGGCACAACAGTAAAACAATTGGGTAGAACATGATATCCACTAAAACCCAATGTTCTCATATTTAAATCGTATGATCCTAAAGGAGCATTAGCCGGCAGATTTATGCTAAAAGTTGCAGTACTGCTATCAACTACATTAATTGATGTAGCAGAATAATAGGCAAAATTAGTTTTTTGTAAATAAACATTTATAATATTACCCGTTCCCGTTCCGCTAAAAAGATTTCGGGATGTAGTGGTAAGATTAATTGTCCTGCCACCAATACTTTGTACAGGCGCCAATCCGGTGAGTCCTCTTCGCATTCCAAAATCTAAACCTCCGATATTGGCACTGTTCATCGTAACTGTGTAGGAAGCCGAATCAGAAGAGAGGAACATTATATTACTATAGTTGCTAAGCATTGTTACTGTATGTACTCCATTAGATACAGGAATTAAAAAATTACCATTCACACCTGAGTAATAATATTGATTACCCGGTTGTAAATTTATTGTAAAATTATTGAGTCCGGGTTCACTTCCATCGCGTTGTCCGTTTAAGTTGATGTCTTCATATACAGTTCCCTGCAAATAACCATCAGGAGGTAAAATTGTAAAAGCGGATTGGAGTGTATCTTGAGTAATAACTTGTCCAAACTGATCCTGAGTTAAAACAACGAGATTATATAATCCTGTCGGCACATTTGTGGGAATGTTTATATTATTGATCGTACAACTATCCGTGCTGTTTACTGTAGCATTTCCTCCTCCGTTAAACAAGGAGTAAAGAAGAATTTGTTGCGCCCCCTGATAAATAAACGCTTCGTTCAGGTTACCGGAAGGGGATGAAGAAACGACAAAGAGATTATTAGCAGTAATCGTTGTCGTAAGGGTCTGCGTTCCTAAGGTAGTCTGATTGGGATTCATTCCTGTTAACTGTGCATGAACAGTTATGGAATAAAAACAAAATAGAATAAAGAGTAATGAGTAGATTTTTTTCATGGTTAGAGGATTGAGATCAGCAAGGTATAAGAATTTTTTAATAGAAGATTTGGTTTCTATTTTAGATGAGCAACATTTTGGTGAAGGTGGATATACTGAGGGTGGATGGCGTATTAGAGTAAAAAAATTTGAAGTCAAAAGTGGTACGTGTTGGGATAAAGTTTATAATTTTAACTCCTGACTTTTGACATATTTAACGCAGTCAATTCATTATTACTTAAGAATCATCTTCCCGGTTGCATTCACACTGTCATCCGGGTTAATCAATCGATAGAAGTAAATTCCCGACGTAAGGTTGTTTTTGCGGATAATAATCTCTTCGCCATTCGTTTTTTCGCTGCGAAGGAGTTTGCCTGTTACATCTGTCATTTCAAATCGGATGGATAATTGTTTTGGATTATTGAAAAGCAGCAAAGCCGTTTCAGAGAAAGGATTCGGATAGACAATTGCTTTTCCGGTTAGCTTAACGGTTTCGCTTAAGCCAACAGGAAGCATGGTGACCATTAAGTTGGTAGTTGTATTCGTAACAATAGGCGCATTGGCATCGAAAACAATAAAAGCGGTGTTTTCTACAGTAGTAAAATCAGGAACGTTTTGTTTCATTTTAATTCTGTACTTCACAAAGCCGTGACTGTTTGGTTCATCTATATTACTATCC
>JANNBB010000031.1:0-2740 GCA_031385005.1 Bacteroidota bacterium | reverse complement strand
CATGAACGCACCGAAATGATGGGGGCATGTCAAAATGCCCCTCTCTTTCAAAATTAAAACATCATTTTGGGGCAAGAAAAAACTAAGAAAACCTATAGCAAACCTTATTCAAAAATGGTCAACCTATTTCAGGACAAGACACAATCATTTCGTTTCTTATCATAAGACAAAAACCGATACAATGAAATTATATGAATATCTGACAATTGTCGCAATTATCATTGGACCAATTTTCGCAGTGCAAGCTGAAAAATTTTTGCAAAGAAATAGAGACAGCAAATATAGAAGGCTCAATATTTTCAAGACTTTGATGGCCACTAGAGGTTCTTCACTATCTTTTGCACATGTAGAAGCATTAAACAGAATTGACTTGGAATTTTCTGACAATACGAAATATGCAAAAGTAATTGCAGCATGGAAAGAATACTTTGACAATCTCGGACATAAGAAAGAAACTAAAGAGGAATTAACTATTTGGATTGCTAGAAACGAGGAATTACTTGCTAATTTATTATATGAAATGGGACAATCCCTTGGTTATAAGTTTGACAAAGTTCTTATCAAAAGAAATATTTATTCTCCAGTTGGACATGCCAGAGTTGAACAAGAAAATGAATTAATACGAAAAGGGTTATTGGATATAATAAATTTTGACAGTTCTGTTCCAATGACACTTATCAATGACGAAGAAGCACTAAAAACCCAACAAGAATTGCAAGCGACAATGCTTTCATATTATAAGACACAAATTGAAAAGAATAAGTAACAAACCTACAGCCAACATTGGGTTTGCTGCAAGGCTGGCTGGACGTTGAAGCAATGGTCATTTTATCGCTGTTGTGCTTCATCTGGGCTGGACAAACATCGCTGGGCTTTTGTTTGTTAACCTGTACTTTTATATCTTTAATCAGCAGCGGTTCTGGGCTGGACGAGCAATGAATTCCAGCCCTGCAGCAAGCCCCGCTCGTTGCCTGCTATGCCGTTTGGCAGCTTTCAATTCATAGCACTTAGACACAATATTAAAAATGACACCAGCAAAATTTATTGAAACTTGTGACGATGCTGCATTAGAAATACTATTGACAGAAATGGTTAATAGAGGTTTTGGCGTTCCTACATTGGACGCAATAAAAAATAATTTAAACAAGACATCATATAATGACTTCGCAATTATTATAGCCAAGAGCTTAAATATTGATTACGAAAACATACGCAATGACGACAGACTGCACAAGTACATAACCGATTTGAGTTTGGACATTACTATGCAGTTTAAAGCTATACAGTCAACACTTTTTTCAGCAGACTTAAAATTAAATTGGTTTAGTTATATCGGAAGTAATTTAACCACGACAAGACCGTTTTGTCTAGCAATGACAGAAAAGAATTATTTCCATGAGTGTGAAATTCCCAAATTATTGGAAGGGAATTTTCCCGAATTTGAAAAACACGAAGGCGTTTTTGATGATGACACAGAATTACCAGTTGGACTGTATCCTCACACCGATGAAAGTAATTTTAGAATTTACAGAGGTGGTTATGGCTGCGGACACGCAATTTCACCAATACCAGAATCTGCTGTTCCTGACAAAGTAAAAAGTGCATTGTACGAGACAGAAGAATATAAAAATTGGAAACAAAATAACAAGTAAAATAAAGTTTTATGGAATTAGCAAACATCGCAATAATTGTTGCTGTAATTGCAGTAGTCTTAATGTTACTCAAACCTTATCTAAACCAATCGGAATCAGTTGCATTATTAAATAAGTTTAAAAAGCTGGGTAACATGACAGGTAAGTCAATTGACGACATTAAAGCTGTTGCAGGAAACCCTTCAATAAGTGAAGCATTATCTGACGGCACTGCACATACCTGGGACAGTCCAAAATATGCAATCAAGCTAAAGTTTGACAAGAACAATATTTGTGTTGGAAAATTAGGCGAAGTCTCTAAGCGATAATGGCACAAGCAGGCAACATGGGGTTTGGCGTTATTGGGGCAGGACGTTGTAATCTTCATCAGCAGCAACATGGCATCAGTTGTTCAGGCTGGACGTTTTTCAATTTAGCTTTTTGTCGTTATCTTCAACTTTAGTTTTTCAATTGGGCTTCAGTTCCGGGCGGACGTTTTTCAAATCCCCCAACAACGCCAAGCCCTGTTCGTTGTGCGTCATTTTAAAGCGACACCATAACAACATTAGACAGTTATGACCATAAAAAAAATTCACTACATATCGGGACTGACAATAACAGTTTTTATTGGACTGCATTTATTCAATCACTTTTGTAGCATTTTTGGTGCGAACAGACACATAGAAATAATGAATGTTTTGCGACATTTTTATCGCAACATTTTTGTAGAGACAATTTTATTACTTGCCGTATTAGTACAAATAATTTCGGGACTGAAACTTTTCAAAACTAACAGTAAAATAGCTAACACAAACTTTGAAAAACTTCACATTTGGACAGGACTTTATTTAGCAATTTTCTTTGTAATTCATTTAAGTGCAGTTTTGGGTGGACGACTTTTTTTGCACCTTGACACAAATTTTTATTTTGGCGTTGCAGGACTTAATTCATTTCCTTTCAACTTGTTTTTTATTCCATATTACGGACTTGCCATCCTTTGCTTTTGTGGACACATTGCATCAGTTCATTACAAAAAAATGAAATTCAATATCCTAAAATTGACACCTAAACAACAAGCAAAAATTATTCTCTTTTTTGGATTTATTTTG
>JANNBB010000016.1:0-70288 GCA_031385005.1 Bacteroidota bacterium | reverse complement strand
CGCTGTTCCCCCGGTTACATGGGCCTCAATGACGCCATCGTTATTTCCGGCGGCTGTGATGTGATAGCCGCCATCGTAGACAACCGGCTCCAATGTTACCTGAAGTGCATTGGGTTGATACAAAGTAATAGTAGCCGACTCCGTTTGAGCATTGACATCTGTTACTACTACCGTATAAACACCGGTATCTAAATTTTGCTGGTTCTGATTGAATGAGCCATTGCTCCAGTTAAAAAGGTATGGTGCTGTTCCGCCAACTACTACCAGATCAATCCTACCATCCGTTGCACCGTGACAAGAGATGTTATGTCCGCCTTGATAGAATTTTGCAATAGGGGTAATTTGAATTTGCGCCGTTGTTGTTTTAATTAATAAGAAAAGAAAAATGAGTAATGATAAACACGTTCGGGAGTTCGGGAGTTCGGGAGTTCGGGAGTTCGGGAGTTCGGGAGTTCGGGAGTTCGGGAGTTCGGGAGTTCGGGAGTTCGGGAGTTCGGGAGTTCGGGAGTTCGGGAGTTCGGGAGTTTCATAATTAAAAAATTTATTACAAAGCAAAAGAAAAAAAATAGTCAAAGTCAAATTAAGTTATGAACAGGGAAATAAAAATCAATTTCATTGAAAAAACGCTTGTTCTATTAAAAGAAAGTAACACATTCTTACTTCCATAATTAATTTTTCATCACTAAAATAATTTCCTCTACGGTCTCTGTTCAAACCTTTGCTGCCTCTGTGGTTAAATACCGTCGCCTACACAAATACTACCGTCCGTTTTTCACATGAAAAAAAATAATTTCTAAACTTTCTCCATCTTAAAAAAAGACTCCAATATCATTCTGCCATCCGTATTTCCTAAA
Source organism: Bacteroidota bacterium (assembly GCA_031385005.1). Taxonomy (GTDB): domain Bacteria; phylum Bacteroidota; class Bacteroidia; order AKYH767-A; family 2013-40CM-41-45; genus JADKIH01. The sequence continues at coordinate 69,434 of JANNBB010000016.1, read as the reverse complement.
ACAGAATCCGATGCTCGTTCAGGGTGAGGCATCATGCCGAAAACATTTTTGGTTTCATTGCATATTCCTGCAATGTTGTCCTTTGTACCATTTGGGTTTGACTGTGGTGTAATGTTTCCTTGTTCATCGCAATAACGAAAAAGAATCTGTCCGTTGTCTTCCATTTTTTTCAATTGATTCTCATCAACAAAATAATTTCCCTCGCCATGAGCAATCGGAATTTTCAATGCTTTGCCTTTCGGAATAGAAGCCGTCAAAAGCGAATCATTGTTCTCTGCGCGAATAAATGTATTCTTGCAAATAAATTGAGGGTGTACGTTATGTAACAAAGCTCCGGGTAATAATCCCGCTTCGCATAAAATCTGAAAACCATTGCAAATACCCATTACGATTCCGCCTTTCGATGCAAATTCAACTACCTCTTTCATAATAGGAGAAAAACGGGCAATTGCACCGGAGCGTAAATAATCTCCATAAGAAAATCCTCCGGGAAGAATAATCACATCACAATTCTGCAAATCGTGATCCTTGTGCCATAATTTTATGACCTCCTGCTCTCGAATAGCTTGAATTGCACAAACCATGTCTTCATCGCAATTGGATCCGGGGAATACTACAACGCCTGTTTTCATTTTGCAAAAATACGTATTGTTCTCTTTATGTTGAATTACAGGGAGAAAAAAATCTCATCTATCATTTATCCTTCTCCGAAAAAAATCTCCTTGTAAGCACCTTCTGAAATTCCCTCCGTATGATTAACTCGGCAAGTTCGTCCGCTGTTTGCTCGATTTCTGTTTCTCTCAATAGCTTACGATAGTGTTTCTCGCTTATATCAATTCGGTAAAGCATTGACTGAAAAACCTTCTTGTCTCTTTTAAAGAGTTTTTTCAAAAAGGGTCTCAACTGGTCCTTTATCTCACTGAAAGCATTTGCCTCGCTTCCGGTTAAAACCACACTAAAATCATCGACGGTGATATCCCTATTAATCTGTTCCGCCGTTTCTCTTATTATGGCCAGATCTGTCCTGTATTTTTCAGGAATTTCATCCATTTACCTTTTCTTCGAAATTTATGACCAGTCTGTTTACCGGACGATTGTTTAATATATGCTCATTAATGATTTCCGGAATATCTTCTTTGGTGACTCCGCCATAAAATATGCCTTCCGGATAAATTACGAGAGAAGGACCGTATTCGCATGCATCCAGGCAGCCGGTTTTTTGCGCGCGCACTTTACCGCTCAGTTTATTTTCCTTGAGTTTAAGCTTAAATTCCTTTACCAGTTCAAGTCCGCAAGCTTCTCCGCATGACTTCTTTTCTCCCTCAGCACGTTGGTTGGTGCAGATAAAAATATGTTTTTCGAATCTCATGGCTCAAAGATAATTGAAATCATTTATTAGCTTTGATAAAAAGATCATTCTATGGAATTTCCTTTTGAGATTATTATCAGAAGCGTATGTATCTATCTTTTCATCCTTATTGCCATACGTCTGTTCGGAAAAAAAGAATTTTCCCAGCTTTCCATTATTGACCTGGTTTTTATATTGCTAATCAGCAATTCCGTTCAAAATGCAATGGTAGGGCCGGATGTTTCATTGATTGGCGGATTAGTTGCTGCCGGTTCATTATTCTTAACAAACTATTTACTTAAGTTACTAATCTATCGCTCAAGAACGCTGGACAAATTTTTTCAGGGCGAGCCAATCGTTTTAATTCACGAAGGAAAGGTGATAGAAAAAAACACAAGAAAGCAACAGATTTCTATGGATGCGCTCGAACTGGCAGTAAGAGAGCATGGCGTTTCTAAAATCGAAGATGTTGATTTAGCTTTGCTTGAAGTTGACGGCAGCATTACCATTCTATCAAACAACTTTCAAAAGCATACGAAAATAAAAAGGAGAGTGCATAAGTCTTTGTCGAAGATGTAATGGTTTGTTTGCTTTATCCCATTAGAATACTTTTTACTTTTCAAATCCTTGTAATTTTACACTGTAATATATAGAATTCTATAAGAATTAATATTCTCCGTGTAACTCCATGCTCTCCGTGTCTCGTATGTTTGAAAAATGATGGCACGTAGATTCAACAAGTATGCGATAAAATTTGCCCCTGACGTGGCGCTTAGCTTTTTTAAAAATTACCATGGAGGCACGAAGGGCATGGAGTTTCACGGAGTCGAAATGTAATTCTCCGTGTAATTTCGTGCCTTGTATGTTTAAAAAACACATTGCATAAGAGACAACTCTGCTAAATGGATAAATTATTATTTCATTGTTTCATCGGCATTACCAATTGCGTCGTAGTCACGCATGGAACTGCGTATGCTTTTTGATATTTCATTACTTGCTTAAGACTACTGTGCAGGGGATGACTAGAACGCAGATATTGCAAAGAAGTTGTAAATATTGTAACCCGCATTCAGAAAAATATTTATCACAAAAAAAGGGGAAATAAAATTTCCCCTTTAAAATTTCATTAAATGTAGAATTACATTCTTACTAATTTTGTAATTGCTGTTTGATTATCAACAGTAAGTTTTACAAAATAAATTCCGGTTGCTTGTCCGTTGAATTGATATGTGTGTTTACCGGAAGACTGAATTTCCTCGCTGGCAAAGCTGCTTACTTTTTCTCCTACAACATTGTAAACTTCTACTGATACATTGGAAGTCTTGTTTAAGTTGTATTCGATATTCGCAGATTCAGAGAATGGATTTGGATAAACAGTAAACGCTGTTGCAACACCAACTTCTCCGACACCATTGAAGTAAGACAAGAATATTGAATAATCTTCTACCTGACCAAACTGAAGATCCAGACATGGTTCAGGCGATGCATTTCCGCTGTAATCAGAAGCAATTCTCAATCGCAATGGCTGTCCGTAAACGTTTGTTGGTAATGCAGGAATAGTGAATGTTCCAACGTGATTTGTAAGAACGGCAGAGTCGACATACATACGTTCTGCTGAAGGATCCAATACTCCGTCGTTATTTAAATCAATCCACATTTTAAATGTTTCCACATAAGTAAATCCGGTATTTACAGTGAGCGGATAAGGATAATTCGTTACAAGAGTAGCCGTGTCTGTACATGTGTAATCCGAATAGCCGTCCAATGCATCCCCTGTTGAATTGTCAAATACAAAACCAAATGGATCGGCTACCTGAAAGAGTGTTACTCCAATACCGCAGCAATATGCTACAGTAGCCGGGTAACAACTTGTTGCACGAGGACCGGTAATAATAGCATTGATGTTTTGAACAACAGTATCACATTGTCCTTCTGCATTACAACCGATTAATGTTGCTGTAAAGTTTCCGTTATAAGGATAACCGTGTGTTGGGTTTGGAACGATATCTGTTCCTCCATCACCGAAGTCCCAGTAATACGATGAAGGAGGATTAATCGCTGTAGTTGTGAATGTAGAGAATCCGGTACATGTATTATTAGAAACAGCAACACTTAAGCAAGGATTGTTATCCACCAACATGGTAAAGCCAACAGTTTTCGTTGGATACAACGGATCGTTTGTTGCAATCACAATGTTTGCAGGTTGAGACCCTGCAGAGAATGTACCCGAGCTATATGTAACAGTAATTGTTGTTGATTGACCAACAGTGTCTGTTCCTGAAGTAGGATTTACAGTTACCCATGAAGGATAACCGGAGATGGAGAATGTTAATGGAACACCACCGGTAATTCCTGTATTCGAAATATCAAATGTCAGACTTTCTGTTGCACCACAAGCAAGAATAGAATCGCTGACAGTAGAAATGACATTGAGTACAGGCGCCGGACTTGTTGTACCTGAAAGGCAAACCGTTCGATTCGAATCGTTGTTCATAATACTAAGTGTTCCGGTATAATTTCCAACCGATGAACTGGTGAATGCGATTACCACATCTGTATAAGCACCGGGAAGCAAGTAAGAAACATTGGAGTTAACCGTGAAATTGGCGCTATTCGATGTAATGCTAGAGACAAATAGCGTATCGCAGCCATTGTTGTAAACAGTAACGGTGTCACGCTTTGTTGTATTCTGCATGATTTGTCCGAATGAAAGACAAGTATCAGAGATAGCAACGATTGGATCGCCGCTTACAGTTAGTGTACAAGGAACAGAAACAAGTGGCGTAAGAGGATCGTTGCTGGATATGCCTATGTTAGCATAATATGTTCCGGCAGGTAAACTGCTGGCAACAAAAGTTACATTAACTACAGATGTTCCGCTGCCGGGTACTGTATCTGATGTTTGACTCAGGTGAATCCATTGCGGTAAAGCATTTTGTCCGCCCCACTGAATTGCATTGGCAATGACTTGAGATGCCTGATTGTTTGTAGCAAAATAATCAAATGCGATAAATATTGCCTTTCCTGCACCAAAGTAACGATAAGCAACAACATCATTTCCCTGATATTCTACTACTGTAACTAAATCAGGGTTTGTAAGATTCATGGAATAAGTAGCACTTGGTGCAACGAAAGTTGTTCCGGATATACCGGCGACGAGTGGGTCTGCCGGTAGGTTTATGTCCAGTGTTAGAAATTCATCGTTGGAAACATAAGATCCTGTAAAGACACCTGTATTAAATAGGTCGCTTGAGTAAGAAGAATTTGATCCGAGGAAGATCACAGAACCACCGTTGTTGAGGAATTGGCGAATGACAGGTCCGAAGTTTAACCAAACACTGTCGTTACCATTTTCGTGTTCAGGAATCAGTAAAACATTTTTTCCGACTAGTAAACCGCTTAGAACACCCGGGTCAATTGTTCCGCTAGATGTTAAAGTATAGTTTGTAAAATACTGGTTAATCGCAGCGATTGTTCGGGGGAATTCCTGAAACTGGTCGGTTCCATATTTAAGTGCTAAAACTTTTATCGTACCGATAAGAGCTCCTTCTGTACTATAAACTAAATCTCCGCCACCAATGTTATCGACATTCATGGCAAACGTTGCTGAATCTCCGCATAGAACACTTGCCGTAAATCCTGTTGATGGATTCACATCGATCTGTGGTGCTGCCTGAACGGTGATTGTGTTTGTAATCGTATCTGATTCATTGCAGGTGAATGCAATTAGAGTAACTGTAAAAGTTCCTGAACTTGCATAAGCATGAACCGGATTTTGTCTGTGTGATGTATCTCCATCACCGAATTGCCAGTACCAACTTGTTGGTCCGCCGGTTGAGTTATCGGTAAATTGAGCACCTACATTGAGTGGCGGGTTTGTATTTCCGATTGCAAATGCCGCAGTAGGTGCAACACTTGGTGCAATGACAGATGTCCAGGAGCATGCAAAGCCACTGTCAACGATTGTAAAATCGGAATGCCAGACAATCAACATATAGCCGGAAGTACAAGTTACCGGACTAGGTAAAGTGTTGCCGGATGTATTAAGAAGTTCAGGGTCGCTGGTTGTTTGTCCGTCGTATACATGGAAAAAATCCCAACCCGACTCTGTACTAAATTGTGAAAATGAAAGTGTGATACTTGTTGCACAAGATGGTGAAACGAGTAAGGTACAATCTTCATCAACAAGATATTCGCCGGTGGGACCACCGCTGTCATAAATTGTTCCGCTAGTATCCGTAGAGGAAGTTGTTGTACACATGAGGTGTGTTCCTTGTGCATTTGAATTCAACTGACTGAATACAGCTGTTATGAATACAAGAATGAAACTAATAGGTAGTAATTTTTTCATAGTCGTTTGAGGGGGGTTATTTTTCTCTTTTTCAAATATAGGATAATTTTTAAAAAAATAAAAATATCACTCTTTTGGAGATGTTAAAATCCAATATTCGTCCTGAAAAGCTTGACGGAAATAGCAAGTAGTACAATGCCAAAAACCTTCCTTAAAATGCTGATTCCTGCAACGCCCAAAAATCGTTCTAATACGTAAAGATTTCGTAAAACGAGGTAAACAACGGCCAGATTGAGGAAAATTCCAAGAATTATGGTCGTTGAATCGTATGCGGCACGAAGCGACAAAAGGGTCGTCATAGTGCCTGTTCCGGCTATTAAAGGGAAGGCAACGGGCACAATGGAGGCGGTTTCCGGGATATCGTCTTTATATAGCCGGATTCCAAGGATCATTTCCATGGCAAGAAAAAAGATGACCAGGGAGCCGGCAATGGCAAAGGATTTAACATCTACGCCCAGAAATTGCAATATCGTTTCTCCTAAAAAGAGAAATACGATCATAATAACAAAGGAAACAATTGTTGCCTGCTCTGCTTTGATGTAGCCAACTTTCGTCTTAATCTGTAACAACACAGGTATAGAACCAATGATATCAATTACCGCAAAGAGGATGGTTGAAACCGTTAATATCTCGTGGAAGCTTAAATTCATTTTCTTTTCGTTAATTCTGTTTATACATAACAGCGAAGGAAACTTTCGTCAGCAAATGAATTCTTTTGCAAGCGAAACAAAATGAAACAGGACTAAGTGAAATAAGAAAACCTTACCGCAAGAATAAAATTTCCTTAACCATTCAATGCTTCCGCTCCGGCTACGATTTCTAAAATTTCACCGGTGATGGAGGCCTGACGAGCTTTGTTATATGATAAGCGCAGATCACGAAGAATTTCTCCCGCATTATCTGTTGCCTTGCTCATAGATGTCATTCGCGCTCCATGCTCGGAAGCGTATGAATCGAGAACGGCTTTATAGAGTTGTGTCTTCACTGCTTTCGGAATAAGAGCGAGAACGAGCTCTTCTTTCCCGGGTTCAAAAATATAATCGTTTACCGCTTTTGTTTTAACCTGAGTAGAAGTTATTGGCAAAAGTTGTTCGGTTACGACAAGCTGAACTGCTGCATTTTTAAATTGATTGTAAACGACTTCAACACGATCGTATTCGCCGGCGGCAAATTGTTTCATTACACCTTCTGCAACTTGCGATACAAATTCAAAATTCAAATTGCTGTAAACATTGTTATGCTGACCGGCATAATTTTGAGTGAGTTTGCTGAAAAAGTCGCTTGCTTTTTTTCCGATAGCCAATACTTTTACATTTCCTGCTTTTGCCTGCGCAGCATATTTTTCACGGATCATCCGGCTAACTTGCCTGTTGACATTTGTATTAAACGCTCCGCACAATCCACGATTAGAACTCACGGCAATAATTAATACTTTATTCACCGGACGAACGACAGCAAATTGTCCGCCCGCATTTCCTTCCAACGTTCCTGAAATATTCTCCATGATATCGCGGAGTTTGGATGCATATGGACGCAACATGACGATTGAATCCTGCGCTCTCCTGAGCTTAGCAGCACTTACCATTTTCATGGCTTTCGTGATTTGCTGCGTGGAGATTACAGATGCTATTCGGCTACGTACTTCTTTTAAATTTGCCATTTAAGATGGTTGTTTACAGTTGTTGGTTAATGTGTGCTTCTACAATTAAAACAATTTTTTATTTTTTATGTTTCAACACACTTTGTCCTTCGTGACTATCTGTATTTTGGTGTTAATTCATTCGCTGTTTTTTCTAAAACTGAAGTTACACTTTCGTCGATCTGTCCTTTGCGGATGGCATCGAGCGTAGAGCGATGTTGTGCTTCCAGAAGTGACAAATATTCGTTTTCGAATTCTTTCACTCTGCTAATAGGAACTTCACGAAGTAAACCTTTCGTTCCGCAATAGATGATGGCTACTTGCTTTTCAACTGTGAGCGGCGAATATTGAAGCTGCTTTAGGATTTCCACGTTGCGCGCACCTTTATCAAGGGTAGATTTTGTCGATGCATCCAGATCGGATCCGAATTTTGAGAACGCTTCCAACTCGCGATACTGTGCCTGATCGAGTTTCAATGTTCCTGCAATTTTCTTCATCGATTTGATTTGTGCATTTCCACCCACACGCGAAACAGAAATACCTACGTTAATCGCCGGACGAACACCTGCGTTGAACAGATTCGCTTCGAGGAAGATTTGTCCGTCGGTAATTGAAATTACGTTTGTAGGAATGTATGCGGATACGTCGCCTGCCTGTGTTTCGATAATCGGAAGAGCGGTAAGAGAACCTCCGCCTTTTACTTTTCCTCTGATAGACTCCGGAAGATCGTTCATGGTGCGTGCGATCTCATCGGAGTTGATGATTTTCGCAGCTCTCTCCAGCAAACGGGAGTGTAAATAGAATACATCACCCGGATAAGCTTCACGTCCCGGTGGACGACGAAGAAGAAGAGAAACCTCACGGTATGCTACCGCTTGTTTAGAAAGATCATCAAATACAATTAATGCAGGACGACCTGTATCGCGGAAATATTCCCCGATAGCAGCACCCGCCATGGGAGCGAAAAACTGCATAGGTGCAGGAACTGATGCAGGAGCGGCAACGATTACCGTATAAGGCATAGCTCCGGCCTCTGTAAGTGTCTTTAGAATTTGTGCAATGGTTGAACCCTTCTGACCGATGGCCACATAGATGCAATAAACCGGCTCTCCTTTTTCATAAAATTCTTTCTGGTTGATGATTGTATCGATTGCAACTGCGGTTTTTCCCGTTTGTCTGTCGCCGATGATAAGCTCACGCTGACCACGACCGATTGGAATCATCGCATCGATCGCCTTAATTCCTGTTTGTAACGGTTCTGTTACCGGCTGACGAAAGATTACACCGGGAGCTTTTCTCTCCAGTGGCATTTCATACAATTCACCGGTGATCGGACCTTTTCCGTCAATCGTCTTTCCCAATGTATCGACAACACGTCCCAACATTCCTTCACCCACGTTGATGGATCCGATTTTTCCGGTTCTTTTAACAACGTCACCTTCTTTTATTTCAGAAGAAACACCGAGCAATACTGCTCCGACGTTATCTTCTTCGAGATTTAATACGATTCCTTGTAGTCCGTTTTCAAATTCGATCAACTCACCGGATTGAACCTTGGTGAGTCCATAAATACGAGCGATACCATCACCTACTTGCAATACGGTACCAACTTCTTCGAGTTCTTTTTCGGTCTTAAAGCCCGCCAATTGCTGACGCAAAATGGCTGATACTTCATCGGGTCTAACTTCTGCCATTATTCTGAGATTTTAATTGTCTTGTTATTTATTGAATGTAATGTTATTCGATTTGTTAATTTTTTCTGACATAAGGGTTGGCAGAAAACGACTGAGCCAACTTTCTAAGACTGGAAACAATGCTTGCATCGTATTGTTTGTCGCCTAAGCGAAGAATGAATCCGCCAATAAGTTTTTTATCAACTTTTTCGATGAGCTCCACTTCAGATTTTGTACTGTTCTTGACAGTTTCATAAACCTGCTTGCGTAACTTATCATCCAATCCTACTGCAGAAATAATTTCAGCTGTACGAATTCCCTTCATGGCTTTATACTCTTCAATGTATTCCTTCGCGATGTTAACGAGGTATTTTTCTCTGCTTTTGCGAATGACGATGTCGAAGAAGTTAATCGTAATCTTATTCATTCGCTCAGCAAAAAGTCCGTGAAGGATATTTCTTTTTTTATCAGAGTGAATGATCGGATTTGCCAACACCAATTCGAGGTTATGATTTTCATCGCAGATTTGTACAAACATTTTCATGTCTGCATTTACTGCTTCCATATTTCCCTTTTCATTGGAAAGTCCGATGAGGGATTTGGCATACCGCTTGGCTACTTTAGTTTCAATCATTGGAGGTAATCGTTAACCGGGTATTAGTTTAAAGAAATATCTTTCATCAGATTATCCATCAGACTTTTCTGCTTTTCGTCGTTGCTTAATTCCTGACGAAGAATTTTTTCTGCAATTTCAATGGACATGGCAGCCACTTGGTTTTTAAGTTCTGTGATAGCTGCCAATTTTTCGTTGTTGATAGACTCGCGTGCCTGAGCCATGATTTTATTGGCTTCTGACTGTGCTTTGTTTTTTGCTTCTGCAACGATAGAGTCGCGTGTGTCACGAGCTTCTTTCAATAACAGATCTCTTTCGGCACGTGCCTGCATAATGAGTTTTTCATTGTCTGCTTTGAGGGCAGTCATTTCCTCTTTTGCTTTGCGAGCGGCATTGAGCGCATTGGCGATTGACTCTTCACGCTCTTTAAGAGCTTTCAATATCATCGGCCATGCAAACTTTCCCAGTATAAACATTACAGCAAGGAAAGAAATTGACATCCAAAATATGAGTCCGAAGGCGGGTTTTATCAGTTCCATTTTATTCGTTGATTTTTAATAGTTGTTTGATTTTTCTTCAGGCAAATAAATGAAACGATTCAGCCAACCGCTGAATCGTTTCATCAATGATTAACTCTTGAATACGACAAGAAGGCCGACTACCATCGCGAAGAAGGCAGCTCCCTCTACAAGAGCGGCAGTAAGAATCATGTTTGCACGGATATCAGCAAGCGCTTCGGGCTGACGAGCGATAGATTCCAATGCGGAACCACCAATACGACCGATACCTACTCCAGCGCCTAACGCTGCAAAGCCGGCTCCCAGTGCTGCAATACCGTAACCTATTCCCAGATTACCTGCCTCAAGAAGAATTGAACTTAACATAGAATTGAATTTATAAGGGTTAAACTAAAATTTAAATTAATGCTGCTTCTTCGATATGTTCGTGTGTTGCATCAATATGATGATCGTGATCTTCGACTGCCGCGCCGAAATATATCGCTGAAAGAAGTGTAAATACATAGGCCTGCAGAAACGCTACAAGCAATTCGAGCATCGTCATGAAAATAACGAATGCAACGGAAACTATCGAAACACCAAATCCAACTCCTGGACTCAATTCACCGAAAATGAAAATGAGCGAGAAGAAAGAAAGTGCAATGATGTGTCCGGCAGTAATGTTTGCAAACAATCGAATCATCAATACAAACGGACGAAGAAATAATCCAAGAATTTCAATCGGCGTCAGGATGATTAACACCGGAATCGGAACTCCCGGCATGGCAAATACATGTCGCCAGTAATGTTTGTTGGCAGAGAATGTCGTTATCAAAAATGTAATGATGGCTAGCGTACCCGTCACAGCAAGATTTCCGGTTACGTTCGCTCCTCCCGGAAGAATCGGAATTAATCCAAGTAAGTTGTTTATCCAGATAAAAAAGAAAACCGTCAGCAAGTATGGAAGATATTTCTTGTAACCGGGACCAATACTCGCTTTCGCAATATCGTCACGAACAAAAATAATTAGCGGCTCTAACAATGATTGCATGCCTTTCGGTGCTTCGCCTTTTCTGCGCGCATAAGATCTGGCAACAGACATAAACATCCAAACCAATACAATCAGACTAAAGAAAAGTGCCGCAACATTTTTTGTAATTGAAATATCATAAAGTGATGCCGTCACCTCTTCGTTTTCCGTTGCTTGCTCTGCAGGAATTTCTTCCATTTCATTTACGGCAACAATGTTTCCATGATGCATTTTATATCCCCCATAAGTCATTTCCCCATGGTGAAAACGTGAACTCATGAAACAAGTAAGCCCTCTTTGCTGAGAATATAAAATGACCGGTAAAGGCATTGAAATGGAATGCGCTCCCTCTCCCATAATGTGCCAATCGTGATTGTCTGCAACGTGCTCAATAATTAAATCACCTGCATTAAACTTTTTTTCAGCTCCTTCTGCTTCCTCCGCTTTTGCAATGCCTGAAACACAGATTATCACACTTGCTAAAAAAAGTGTCCTGATCCACTTAATAAATTGAATATTAATATTTTGCAACATGATTTTTCGAGAAAGATTTTTTAAGAGAGCGCAAAGATAATATTTGAATGGGAAAGCACAAAAATAGGGGGCTCTACTATTGATTCTCAGAGGAAATCTTTATTAAAATTTAAACGAGTTTGTGCATGGGATTTTACCTCCGCCACTACAAGATATCATAGTTAAAAAGTAAAAATGCCTTTTTTAACTCTTCGGATTAGGTTTCACGGCCTTCCAAACAAAAACCACCTCAAAAATGGTGTACAAAAAATAAAAGATCATAAATGTGATAATAAAATTGACGGCCAGGGCCTTATGCAGCATGGCATAAACGACTATTATTCCCAGGTTTAACAATAGTTTCAATGTCGTCGAGCCCATATAGTAACGCACAAAAACCTGAGGTCTGGATTCCGTTGCCTTTGTAATCCCGAAATGAAATAACAGTGTAATAATGCTAAAATAGGCGAAAATCATCCATCTTAACAGTTGCACTTCAGAAACAGCTTGTAAATTTAAATATGCAATTATTCCGGCTATCAGCAGTGAAAACAATAAAAAGGCAGGAAGGTATTTTTTCATTAATGGTGTTAAAAAAGCTTATTTCTTTTTAATTAAGTCTTTAACACTGAGGTAAATAGCTCCGGCTACAGAAAGCAGACTTAATATTAACGTAAAAACAGGGATCTTTAATCCAAGCCAATTATCAAGCTTATAACCTCCGAAAACACCAAGGCCAATAATGACCATCATTTGAGTGCCCATCGTCGCATAACGCATATAAGCGTTACGATCATCAGGCTGATTTTTCTTTGGAGAATTCGATTGATTTGTCTGCATCTTTAATATCCTTAATTAGCGGCCCCATATTACAAGAACCCGTAAATGTTGCGCCCACCTCTACAATAAGCTTTCCGGTTACAATATCTCCATTTACATTAGAGGAAGATTTTAAAAACAACAGTTCGCTGATAGTCGTTTTGCCTTGAACAGTACCGGAGATATCGGCATTCTGACAATTCACATCGCCTTCAACAACTCCCGTATTTCCTACTACAACCTTGGCTTTCGAAACAACATTGCCATAAACGGTACCATCGATGCGAATGTCGCCATTAGACCGAATGTCGCCTTCTATTACTGTTCCATTTCCTATTAGATTGATTGAAGAACCTGTGGCTTCCGAACGGTTTCCTCCTGATGTATTCTCGCGGGTGGTTTTATTGAACATGAGAATGATTTTTTATGGTTATGAATATTATTAAAAGCTGTGGCAAATATAAAACTTAATATTAGCGGAAAAATGATTTAATGCATAATGATAGTATATAATGGAGTTATATTATCATTATCCTGATAATGAATGTTAAATTGTTGAAAGTGACATTTATTGGCGGTAAAAAACTGCTCCTTTTACTATTTTGAATTTTAAACCTATATACGCTTCTTGTAAAAAATAGGTTATGGATGTAAGCAAAAAGGTTTTCTAATAGTCCAAAGCGTTCCAAAACTTTTAGATCAAAGTAAGGGGTAACCCCCGGTCATTTATTTATAGAAGCCTCTGTAGAAATTTTCATAAGCTTCAGTCTTTTTCTCGCTTAATAGGGAGGCAAGATTATTTACTGAAATCGCATATAATTGATAAGCATCATTGCTGATGTTTCCAAAAACATCGTCGTTATCAAATAAGGCATTTACATACAATAAGGCCTCCGCTTTATTGGAGAATTCACGAATAATGAAAATTTTAAGGCGGTGATCGAAAAGCAGTTCCTGAAGCTGAATAGCTTTAGATCCGAAATTTTTGGTGTTGAAGTCTGAGACCTTGCTTTTTAACCGGACAGGATCGAGTGGACCATTGATGTTCTGAAAAATGAGCACGGCATCGTGCAAGGTATCCGGCAAGTAATTATAAAGTCTTTTTACAACCTGAACAGAGTCTCCTGCTTTTACTGTTGTCTGCGGCACAGGCGGTGCGTTTTTATTATTCTTTATCAGATCCAGAATATCCTGTGCTGCATATTTTACCGAGTCGTTTGAATAGTTTCGGATAATATCGTTTAATGAGGCCTCAAACGTACTTATCGGCTGTGATTTACCGATTGAAAGCGTTTTAAGGAAATCAAATTTAGCTGCAAGCGGGCTTTGTGGAAACTGAATATCCGATTGCGCTTTTCTGGCAATTACATCCGAATATTCTGCATTCAAATATTTTCGATAGGTTTCTTCGTAAAAAACTTCCAGATTACTTTTTCTGTTCATTCTTTCGGCTGCATAATTCGGGTTTCTGATGATCTCAGCATACTCGGAAGTGCTGTGTTCCTGAAGTATGATGTTCTTGTAATAATCCGATTTAACAGTGTTTCCTAAAACGGCATAGGTTCTATATAGCTGGTAATAACACTGAAGTTGATATTTACTTGTCGGAAATCTTTTCAATAATTCCTCAAATGTTTCCGCTGAAGCATTCAAATCGTTTAGTTGCTCCCGATAAATCATTCCGATGTTGTAGTATGCATCTATGATTTTTGTTGTCGACTTCTCCATCGCTTCACTGCCTGACGGGATATTCTTCAACATTTCTTCTCTTCTCTTAACTGGCGCAACTTTACCGGTATCACTTACTGCGGTGTTTAAAGAATCCAATCCTTCTATATTTTCTGTAATCTCTCCTCCAACCTGTTTTTTACTCCTTCTCCAGTTATCTTCCAGCTTTCTTTCTCCGAATTTTTTTGTGAATTCATTAAATCCAAAACTTACTGCCTGTGGATTATTAAAATACCAATTGGATCCGCTTGCTTTGTTAAACTGATTGGCTTCTGATTGTTTCTGAGGATCAAAAATCTGATTGGATTGTTCCTTTAGAGATTCCGCTTCTTTTGCCTCTTTTGCTTCTTGTCGCTTTTTTTCATCACGAACGATAATTTCGTCGATTTTTTTTATTTGCTCCTCTTTACTTAAAGAAGAAAGCTGTTGAAGACTGTCTTCCAATTCAATTGTCTTCATATACTTCACCAGCTTGGTCAGACTATTTCTTCGGGTAAGAATTTCATTGTAGTCAGGATAATCCTTTCCCATATTGGTAACTGTACTATCATAATATGCCTGAGCCGTTCGGTAATCGGGTTTATTGAATGAGATTTTTGCCAACTCGAGGTAAGCGAGTGCTTTCTGGTTCTGATTGTTAGTACTGCTTTGAATAGACTTGTTGAGGTAGGTTATTTGCTCTTCTTCTTTGCCTTCATTCTTTTTCAATCCGGCAAGTGCATAATAAATCTGATCGAGGAAGTCCTTGTTTTTGGGATCCTTCTCCATCTTCAAAAGTTCTTTTAAAACAGATTCTCCGCTTCCTGAACTGGAATCGTAACATCGTGCTCTGTTCAGCCGCGCATTGAATGCCATTTCATAGGGTGGATTCATTTTAATGACCTTGGTATACAGATCAAATGCTTGTTTAAACTCTCCCTTTTGCTGATGCAATTGAGCTAAAATAAAAAGATATCTGATTCTCTTTTCTCTATCCTTCACCAGTGCGGCAGCGCGAGTCAGGTGTTCTTTTGCTTTGTCGAAGTTTTTCGTTTGCAAATAGTAATCGGCATTTACTGCTTCCAATTCCCATTTGTCTTTTTTAGGAAAATCGGATTGGTTGCGCAGATAATCCAGTTTTTCTTCTGCTTCTCTTAACTGAGTAAGTTCGAGAAAGGTTTTTGCAATCCATAAAGAAGCAACATGTCGTCCGGCCTCTTTTTTATAGGTTGCCTCAACGTATTTAAACGACTCCATGGCTTCAAAATAATCGTGTTTAAAAAACTGACATTTTCCATAGAGTATCCAGTTTTCATCAATCCATTTTTCCGATTCCGGTTTTTCATACCCTCTTTTATCGAGCATGGTATGGCGGGAAATTACTGTCGAAGTCCGCTTCATGGCGTCTTCCAGTTGCGGGTAGATGGCCTTCGCTTTTACAGGATCAGCATATTGAAAAACAGTTAAAATACGATCGTAATGATCTGTATGGGAAGCAGCAAGCTTTGTAAGCGCCTCGTCGAGTTTTAGCCCGGCATTATAATATCCATTGTAATGAGCGGAAAGGTTGTGTGCTGTCCGGTTCACCAGATTGTCCTTTGTGTTGGAACAAGCGAACAATACAGCACAAAAGGCCACAACAACTATTAATTTTAAACGCATAAAACCACCCGAATTCATTGTTTGCTATAACTGCAAATCTGCAAAATTATTTTGGGAGGCAAAGATAGGAAATCGAAGCCATCAATAAAGGATTTATGGATTTTCCGGCTGAATTTTTCCTAAAACTACGTTATTTAGTCGATTGTCATCCGGCCAAAAAGGGCTTGAATTCTCTTTTGATCTTTTATTCTAATACAATCTGTTTTGTAATTGTGTTTTTTACGTCAGACAGGCTAATAAAATACATACCCGAAGCACAGTTATTCATTTCACTTTTATTTATCCGGATGACGTCGTTTTTGTTCGCCGCTTCAATCGATTTTTTCAGGATTACTTGTCCGAACAGATTGTAAATATTCAATTCAAAAGATCGTTCATTAAAGCCGTTAGCAACAACATTAAACTGATCTTTCGCAGGATTTGGATAGACATTAAATGTTGCACTTTTGTTTTCGGCATTCTGACTGCTAACAGAATTAATGACTGATGATTGTTTGGTAATGGTAAACTGATCTGCTATTGTCTCGTTTGATGTAACAAATTTACTTGTCAAGCTTGTCTGACCGATTTCGAGAACCAAACTACCCAGTTCCGTTGCAGAAGAATAATACATGGCATTGTGCGGAAAGCCGGATGTAGTTGCGCTTGTCTGACCGGAAACTCCGCAAACGACGTAAACCGTCCCTTCGCCTGTACGAGTTGTTTTTGAATACGGTCCGCCACCCGGTTGCACCTTAAAGCCCGAATTAAAGCTGGCTTCATTCCCATAGTGCCCTTTGATAAAGAAACTTCTTTCATATGCATGACTATGTCCGCTTAAAACCAAATCAACACCATTAGACTCTAGGAGAGGTATAATATTATTTCTCATGTCGACTAACTCTGTCGAATTATCTGAGTCGTGACTGCCTTTTGAATATGGAGGATGGTGGAAATAAACGATGGTCCATTGTTTCGTATTGTTACTTAGGTCGGCTTCCAGCCAGTTATACATGGCGCTATTGACTGCGTTATAGGAACCATAACTGTCGAGGGCGATTAAGTGTACATTACCATAGTTCACAGAATAATACTTCTCCGTACCGGACGCTTGCGGAAGATCGAATATGTCGAAATAAGGGAAGTTTGTTCCCAAAGCTGCAGAACTTTGATAACCCGACTGTGCATAGTCGTGATTACCTAAAGCAGGAAAGAGCGGAATGTTTTTAAATTGATTCGGATATACATTGAATACTTTATTTTGATATTCCTGATCCAATCCATTGGTATATGCATTGTCTCCCAGCCATAACCACCCGTTAATTTTTTGTCCGGCAGTAAAATTCGCGAATGAATTTCTCACTGCCGTTTGCGCTGATGTACCTGTTCCAAAATCTCCTGTAACCCAAAATTTAAGTGGGATCGTGTCATTATCTTCAGGGGCTGTATAAAAATAGTTGGATGTTGTTCCTTGTATGGATGTGCCGATAACACCGATGGAGTAATAATATTTTGTATTGGGTAAAAGGTTATTTAGCTGGACGTCGTGGTGTGTGCGACTTCCTGCAACACTAACTACCTGGTTCAGGTTTCCGGCATTGGTACCAAAGTGAATTTCAGAATTGCAGTTGATGTCGGTATTCCACTGAATGATGATGCTGTTTTTTGTAGCCGATGTCATGTATGGCCCGCGAGTTAAAGCAGCATTCGCGCCATTTGCAGGAGTTGTAAACCAACCGCTGGAAGAATAGCTGCTCGTATCTGTTCCGCACACTGACTGAACAATAAATTCGTAGTTAGTAGACGGCGAAAGATTGGTTATTGTAAATGAATTGGAGGAAGCAGCAGCAGGTGATGAATAGGCGGCGCCAATATTTCGAACTCTGTACTCCACGTTATATGCTGTCGCGCCTGCAATGGCATTCCAGGAAACATCAGCGGAATTGTATGTTGTAATGCTTCCGAAAGACAACACATCCGGTGTTCCGCAAGGATTCTGTGCAGATACAATTTTACTCAACAAAGCCATCAGCATACATACAACCGTAATTTTGATTTTCTGAATCATCGTTTCTTTCCGTTTTAATTTTTGTCAAATGACCGTTTCAACATTGGACGATGAATGAACTTTTTCATTTATCGATTTAGATAAAAGTAAGCTCTACAGAAAACAGAATGAATCAATCTCGCTCAAATCTTACAGATTGATTTGCTTTTCCCTGTTTTAAATAAAAAGAAGAAACACCTTGTGCACAACATGAAGTTGAACTTCCAATAAAAGATTGTTGTGCGTAAAATGAAGATTCCGAATAGAAAGAAAACAATGAAAAATGTTACTGATTTCAATTTCTTGAAAATATTTTTTTCTAAAATAAAAAAGCCGATGTCTTGAACTTGACCGCATAAAAACGAAATGATTTTGCTACTTTTGTTTCTACATGAATCCGCGCAAAAGGGAAAAAAAGTTTATCAACCGCTTAAAAAGCCGTTATCGTCTTGTCATCATGAATGATGAGACGCTGGAGGAAAAGGCCTCCTTTAATTTGCGCCCGTTAAATGTTTTCGTAAGTATTGGATTAAGCATCATTTTATTGATTACGCTTACTACTTTTCTCATTGCTTTTACCGGACTTCGCGAATACATTCCCGGATATGCGGATTTAAAAACGCAAAAACGCGTCTATGGATTGGTTCTGAAAACAGATTCGCTCGAAACGCGTCTGGCCGCTCGTGATAAATTCATTTTCAATTTAAGAAACATCATTGGAGGAAGCGCAGAGGCGGCACCTGTAGAAAAGAGGCCGGAAAAGGCAACAAGCTACGATACAATTCACAAACTCAATAAATCGCCCGAAGATTCTGCTTTGCGACTGGAAATAGAATCGCGCGACCCTTTTGATTTGACAGAAAGTCCGGCTGTAAGCGACCTCAACAGTTTTTTGTTTTTCCCTCCCATCAAAGGAACAGTGACCAACACATTCAACGCCGCTAAAAAACATTATGGAATAGACATTGTTGCAAATGCCAACGAACCAATTAAAGCCACGCTTGATGGCACTGTTGTTTTCGCTAATTTCACTTCTGAAACAGGTTATGTAATCGGAATTCAACATTCCAATAATCTTTTTTCAATTTACAAACACAATTCCGCGCTGCTGAAAAAAGCAGGCGACTTCGTTAAAGCAGGTGATGTAATTGCCATTATCGGAAATTCAGGAGAGCTCAGCGAAGGCCCTCATCTGCATTTCGAATTGTGGTATAATAGTAGTCCCATGAATCCTAAGCAATTTGTTGCCTTTTAAATTTCTCGTTTCATTTCTACTGTTGGGTTAAAACACTTCAGAAAATATTTTAATGCAAATAAATATTCCCACTTCCCTTTTCAACTTCCAATAAGTACTTTCGTGATCTCTTATGAGTTTCCTATCAGTATTAAGTAAACCACTTGCAGCGTATTCGGCCCGGCAAACACGCTTCTGGAGCAGGAATGCGGTGTTAATGCAGCAGCGCATTTTCAAGCAACTGTTGCATAGCGGGAAGGATACTGTCTTTGGAAAAGATCATTGGATTACATCTGTTAAATCGTATGAAGCTTTTCGGGAACAAATCCCCATTCGCGATTATGAAACGATGCGTCCCTATATCGACAGAGTAATTGCAGGAGAAGAAAATATTCTTTGGCCGGGAAAACCACTCTACCTATCTAAAACTTCCGGAACGACCTCGGGAATCAAATACATTCCGATTACCCGTGCCTCCATGCCGAATCACATCAACTCTACAAGGGATGCCTTGTTAAGCTATATCAATGAAACGGGTAACTCTTCTTTTCTCAAAGGAAACCTGATTTTTATTTCCGGCAGCCCCGCACTGGAAACGATTAACGGAATTCCCGTTGGTCGTCTTTCGGGCATTGTCAATCACCACGTGCCGGCTTATTTACGTCGAAATCAGTTGCCAACCTATCCGACTAACTGCATTGAAGATTGGGAAACGAAAGTGGATGCTATCGTCAATGAAACCATCGAAAAGAATATGACACTCATAAGCGGTATTCCTCCCTGGGTTCAAATGTATTTTGATAAGCTAACGGCAAAAACCGGTAAGAAAATAAAAGATATTTTTCCTGATTTTAATTTATTCGTTTATGGCGGCGTAAACTACGAACCATACAGAAAAAAATTGGAGGAAAGTATCGGGAAAAAAGTTGACAGCATTGAATTGTATCCTGCCAGTGAAGGATTCATTGCCTATCAGGACAAACAAAATGATCCTTCTTTATTGTTGATCGTCAACTCCGGAATTTTTTTCGAATTCATTCCAGCCATTGAATACTACAATAACAATCCTACACGGATTTCATTAAAAGACGTTGAGCCGGGTGTGAACTATGCCATCATCATAAATTCCAATGCGGGAATGTGGGGGTATAGTTTAGGCGATACGGTTAAATTTGTTTCCATCAATCCTTACCGGATAATCGTTACGGGCCGTATCAAACATTTTATCTCCGCATTTGGAGAACATGTGATTTCCGAAGAAGTCGAAAAAGCGCTCTTGCAAGCCGCACAATTACAACATGCCGAAGTCGTTGAATTCACTGTCGCCCCTCAGGTTTCTCCGGAAAGCGGCTTACCTTTTCATGAGTGGTTTATTGAATTTCATAAATTGCCGGATGACCTGGAGCGATTCAGGCAATCGATAGATGACAGTCTGCAACGGCAAAATATTTATTACCGCGATTTAATAAGCGGACAGGTTTTACAGCCATTGAAAATCCGACTGCTGAAAAAGGATTCATTTATCAATTACATGCGATCTTTAGGTAAACTGGGCGGACAAAACAAAGTGCCGCGACTTTCAAATGATAGAAAAGTCGCTGATGAGCTGATAAAATTTGCGGTTTAATCTATTCGGCTAAGTTATTTTAACGGAATATCCGTTTATCAAAACTGAACGATAATCGTTACCTTTGCAATATACATGTCATTACGAAAAAAAATAGCCATTTTAGGTTCAACCGGATCGATTGGTACGCAGGCACTTGATGTAATTCGTCAGCAAAAGGAACATTTTGAAGTGGAAGTGTTAACTTCTTTTAATAATGCTCAATTACTCATTCAGCAGGCGGAGGAATTTATTCCCAATGCTGTTGTAATCGGTGACGAAACGAAACTTCAAATCGTCAGACAGGCATTGGAAAAACATCCGATCAAGGTTTTCGCCGGTATGGATGCGCTTGCGGAAATAGTGCAAATGGATTCCATTGATGTCGTACTTACTGCATTAGTTGGTTATGCCGGATTGAAGCCGACATTAAATGCCATTCGTGCCGGAAAAGATATTGCACTTGCCAATAAAGAAACGCTTGTTGTTGCAGGAGAGCTCGTCACAAAACTTGCTGTCGAAAATAAAGTAAATATTCTTCCTGTCGATTCCGAACATTCTGCAATCTTTCAGTGTCTTGCCGGGGAATTGATTAATCCGATAGAAAAAATTTACCTGACAGCATCCGGTGGACCATTTCGCGGAAAGGACAAAGATTTTCTGAGTACGGTTAAAAAAGAACAAGCGTTAAAACATCCGAACTGGGAGATGGGTGCCAAGATTACAATCGACTCTGCCTCGCTGATGAATAAAGGATTGGAAATGATTGAAGCTCGCTGGTTATTTGGACTGCATCCGGATCAGATCGATGTCGTTGTTCATCCGCAAAGTATAATTCATAGCATCGTTCAGTTTGAAGACGGCTCTATGAAAGCACAAATGGGTTTACCGGATATGAAATTACCGATTCAATACGCACTGGGCTATCCAAAAAGACTGAAGTCAACCTTTCCTAGATTCGACTTTATCAATTATCCTTCTTTGACATTCGAGAAACCGGATAGCAGAACATTTCGTAATCTTGCCTTGGCAACGGAAGCATTAAAAAGCGGAGGCAATATGCCTTGTATAGTCAATGCCGCAAATGAAGTTGCTGTTGATGCTTTTCTGAAAGACCGTCTTGGTTTTTTGGAAATGAGTGAGGTCATTGCAGATTGCATGGAAAAGATTTCGTTTGTTAGTCATCCGACCTATGATGATTATGTGCAGACCGACGGAGAGACTCGCAAAAAAGCTGCAGAATTAATTCCAGCATAAATCAATTCACAAAATAAATCACAAGTAATCTTTCAATCCATTTTATGAATAATTAAGATATTGTTCTTCTTCACATACAAATGGAAATATTTACATACTAACAATTAATAAAAAACGAAAATAAATGTCAGCATTGATAATGGCCGCTCAACTTATTTTAGGTTTGGCGATTTTAGTTACACTTCATGAACTCGGACACTTTCTCGCGGCGCGTGCTTTTGGCATTCGCGTAGAAAAGTTTTATCTCTTTTTTGATGCCTGGGGATTTAAATTTTTCAGCTTCAAAAAAGGTGATACGGAATATGGCGTGGGCTGGCTGCCTTTGGGTGGTTACGTTAAGATTTCCGGAATGATCGACGAGAGCATGGATAAAGAACAAATGAAACAGGAACCGCAGTCGTGGGAATTTCGTTCGAAGCCGGCATGGCAACGTTTAATCGTCATGATTGCCGGTGTGACGATGAATGTTCTTTTAGGAATACTCATCTATTCAATGACCCTATTGAATTATGATAAACAATATTTGAGCAACGACAGCATTACAGATGGTATTTATGCTTTTGATCTCGGTAAACAAATCGGACTGCAGAACAATGATAAAATTGTGAAGATCGATGGCAAATCATTCGAACGTTTTGAAGATTTACTTTCTTCCCGTGTTGTTTTCGGATCTACACTTACTGTTGACCGCAACGGACGCCTGTTTGATATTGTAGTTCCGGAAAATTTTTATCGTGAAACCATTAAAGCAGGAAAAGGCAACTTCATCGGACCTTATCGTGCCAGTCTGAAAGTTGACAGTGTTACTCCCGGCAAGCCGGCATTTGCTGCAGGCATGGTAAGAAACGACAACATCATTGCAGTAAATGGGGAGCGAATATTTTCTATGGAAAAATTCAGAAAAGTTATAGGTGAAAATAAAGGCAAACCGGTTTCCTTGCAAATTCTGCGTGGCATGGATACGCTGCAAGTTCAACCGGTAGTGAGTGATTCGGGATTGATAGGAATAAGCTATGGCTCTGATCCGGGAAAATATGCATTGACGCCCTATACGATTTCGAATGCCATTCGCTTTGGATCATCGGATGCTCTTGAAGCCATTGTTTCCAACCTGAAAGGACTGAAACAAATATTTGTCGGTAATGAAAAAGCAAGTGAGTCGCTGCAAGGTCCGATTGGTATTGCAACTATCTACGGAGGTATTTGGGACTGGAAACGGTTTTGGACCATTACCGGATTACTTTCAATGGTTCTTGCATTGATGAACATTTTACCGATTCCTGCACTCGACGGTGGACACGTTGTATTCTTATTGATTGAAGCCGTAACGCAAAAAAAATTATCCGACAAATTCATGGAGCGTGCACAGGTTGCGGGAATGATAATCCTGTTGTCTTTATTTGTATTCACTATTGGTAACGATATCTGGAAACACCTGCTTAATTAATGAGAAAATTTTTTTTATCGTTATTGCTGATCTGTTGTGTAATTTTTGCCCACTCCATGCAACCTGATACCTTGGTGAGTCGGGCATCAGTGCTTGTTATTCCTTATATGCCTGACATGCATTTATCCGATGCCGATCCGGATATAGCCATTGGCTCAGAAATGGAATTTCCTGAAATGAGATCGGAGCTTAGAAAAGGATTGGTGAGCGCATTAAACAAAAACTTTCAGGAAGTTTATGACGTACCCGGACTTCAAAAAGATTTTGCCAACCAAAGCGAAAGAGATATTGAAATTCTATATCATTCATTGCTATACCAAAACGACAGTGTCTATACATTGAAAGATCCCAAGCGTTTTGCTTTAGTAGATTCTCTTGGAAAAAAACTAAAACCACGTAAAGAAACAACCTACATCAACATCAGCATTGCGGATGAAATGCTGATTCCCGATTATTCCAAAAAGTACAATGCGGATTATTTTATTTTCCTCAATGAGCTCGACATAAAAACAAACTATGACGACTGTTTAAATCTCGCCTTAAAAATTTATCGGCGCGACTTGAAAGTGCATTATTCCATTTTCAACAAAAGCGGAAAGCAGATTTATGGCGACGTTGCCGTTGCCTCATTCGACACCAACACCAATGATGTAAAGGAAATTAACGGTAAATATTTTCCGGTTATTGCGGAATATATTTTAAAGTCTTTTGATAGGGCGGTGAGGTAGGGTTTGGTTAATAAAAAATTCTTTCGTCTTTTGTTATGTTATGCTTTGGACTAGGTTGTTTTATTTTCTATAAGTTTTATATGAAAATCTATTTAAAACCTGTTCGAAAAAAGCAGCCACATTCATATGTTTATTACTTAGAAAACCTGAAGTCCTATCTGCTGCGGAAACCCTTTACGCGTATGGCCGGTACACATATAAATTGCCGAGCGTGGATCATATTATTTATTAATAATTAATTTAGCATAGTCAATAGTATGATCTTTATTTTCTAACATTAAAACATAAACACCATCAGACACGTCCTCTAGATTTAATGACAGAAAATTATTATTCAAATTTGAAATATGAATTATATTTTTGGATAAACTATTAAATAATTTCATATCCGAAATATTTTTCTCGGATTTAATATCGCAATATGTTGATGCAGGAACTGGATAAATTTGAATTTGTCGATTTGTTTTAGATTGTAAATAAGAAGTTGCAAGCCGATCACTAAAGGATCGCCTTCTCTCTGTACCACATGGAACAATTGAATACTCCGCTGTGCCGTTATTAATGAAATTTAAATTTGGTCCAATATTGATTTGATTGCCCGCGTGAAATTTTACATTGCATCCCTGAATTGTAACTGGTCCATTTATGGCTATATTAATATAATTATTTACATCCACTCTTTCATCTGCTGTGTAATTCGTATTAGCAATATCAATGTGATCTACACAACAATTAGACACCCCGGAATTATATTGTCCTGATTTAGGAGTGCAAGGTGTTGGCGGATCCCACAGAGTAGCTGCTGGATGTATAACAACCGATCTATTACAATTTTTAATTATTAATAAAGCGTTATATACTGTTACATATGTCTCACATGCACTTCCAGAAGTTCTTGCACCATCCCAGAATAATAAAAAATCAGGAAAAAAGCCACCAGTACTTGGATCTGGATCTTTTAATCCGGTTGGATCAAATGCTTCATATTGATACATAGTATGGCTAAATCTATCAAAAAATTCTAAATATACGTAGGTTGCATCTTCAATAAAGGTACTAAATATTGAAGGTTGGCCAGTGGAGGGAACAACCCCAATAAGATCTGTATACGTATCAAAAACCTTTGTCCCGTTTTGAAAAATATAATAACTAAAAGCAGGCATCGTGTTTACACAAATGTTATCACACATATCCGTTATTGATACGTCATCTATTAAAATATAATTTTCCAAACATGAGCTATAGGGATCAACATTTGCACTTGGATTATTCAATATTGTTTGAATACCCAACCAATTATAAATGGCATTTGCGGTTCCACTATTATCAATAGCAGTAGGTGTGAAAGCAAAAGTAACATGAACCCATTCACTATTCATATTGACAAACTTGGCATCCGATAAATTTATAGAATTAATTACAGTTAACTTCTGAGCTTCCGTTACCATATATGTAGGAAAACAACCATGATCACAGCTCCCATCGTCGCCGTATTTTGGTTCATCAGTACTTAAAAAAATCTGTAATGTTGACTCACTTAATGTATTGACAGATGCACTGCGAACGTACATTGAAAAAATATACTGCGTATGCAGCGATAAAGGATTGCTCAGCTCCTGCCGAATCATTTCATATTCCCACATACCAACTATACCTTGACCCGAATGTGGTGGTTTTAGAAAGAAATCATATCCTCCATTTACCCAAAAATAATCCGGTGAATGATTATATGCAGTCAATATTACAGTACTACCTGGAATTTGATATGGCGAAGACACACAAGTGGAAGAATTCCAATTATTTAAATTGACTAATTGCGAATGATCATTCGGAATTCCTGAGTGATATTCAAAATTTCCATTAGTTACATATTCAGATGCAGAGCAAAAAATACATAAATGGAAGAATAAAATTATTGTTGTTAATTTTCTCATAATATCCTAAATATTAATCCAATACTAAATGAATGCATTTTGCTTCCATACAATAACGGTTGGTAACCCAAATTTAAAGCGGTAAAAAATCGAATATCGTTAAGAAAAGAATAACGCAGATTAAATTCTGGAGAGATTGCATGCGTAAGTAAATAATGATAAGTTGGATAAGATCTTGTAAAGTGATAAGCACCTTTTGGATAGAATGTTACATACGAATTAATTTGACTCGCAAGGTTAAGACATGCAACCAATTCAAATCGTCTTATTTTATAACCCGCACCAATCCTATATGTAATAAAAAAATACTTGTATTTTATAGCTTCATATTGATTATATGGGTCACTATTGTATTCATCAAATAAAATGCCTCGAATTTCGTATCCAATGGAAGAAAGTAATTTTATGGATTCGTTCAAAATGCTGTAATTAAATTCCAAAATAAATTTCGGCAAGACAATCGCTTTTAATTTCATACCACTTTCAATAGGTGGGCCAGTATTGGCTGGATAGACAACATTTGTATCAGCAATAGGCACAATTAATTCTGATACTCTATAATCGCTTTTTATGCCCGCTCCAAATTTTATCTCAAATTTATTTTTACTCAGATCTTTGCCATTAATGTTCTTTATTAAAAAGGTCAATAAAATAGCAAAAATATACTTACTATTTAGTTTGAGTTGATTGGGTTTCATGAAGAATATCAATTTGTTTTTGCATGTTTATAATATATAATGTCAACTCCTCAACTTTTGCGAGCAATTTTGCATTAAATTCTCCTAAATCAATTCCGCATACTAATATTTCTTCGGCTGTTGGAATTCCCGGTAAGTGACCATTATTAATAATAAAATCCTCCAATTTTGAAATTGGTAACAGTGAATAATTTTTGTCAAATACATAATCCGCCCATTCACCCGGGGCTAAGTCCACTCTAATTTTTTCAGTTCGAATTCCTGTTCTGACATATAAAAGATAATCTCCATAAGATGGAATACAGTTGCCAATAAGTACTTGACCGTTCTCGTTTATCTTCAATCCTGATTGCCAAATAAATGGTAGCGGTCCTGAGTCATACGGTTTTGTTTGAATATTAATGCTGCCGTTTTCTTCAAATACAATTCTGGAGGACGCTCCATCAACAATTCTTTTATCGAAATAATTATTTGATCCGGGTGGAATCGCTTCATATATATAATTTTTTCCAATCCAACTATTAATGTCGTCATTATGAAGTGTGAAATTGTTTCCAATTTCAATATCATCATGAGGTGAAGAGTTCCCTATGCCCACTTTTCCCTCGTTATCAATTTTTAACCCTTTCCATGAAACAATCTCATCGATTTCAAGACCAATTCCGGCAGTTCCTAAAAAAATATCTCCCTGGTTTCCAAAAGTTATCCTACTTGCATAACCATTAACTATACGCTTGTTGAAGCTTTGAAAAATTGAATTATATCCAATCCAACTATTTATTCCATCATTATGTAATGTAAACAGATTTCCAATTTCAATATCATCATGCGGATTACTATTTCTTATTCCTACTTTTCCACTTAACGTAGCCAAAAAAGCATTTCCCCCTATTGAAAAATCCCCTTGCGCTGCACCTGTATTCACATTTACATTTTGCGGACTGTCGTGATTAATAAATAAATCCGTACCGTAGCTGTTAATTTTTGAGTTTCCATCGTGTCCTATATTTAAATAATTGCTCGCACTGCTTGAGCTATGTCTGCTAAATCCATTTACATGAATTCTCTCTTGTGGTGTCCATACACCAAACCCAAAACGTTGAGAACAATTCATCAAGTCATAATCGTTCCATGGGCCTAGAGTATTTGTCTTTCTCCAAGCCAAAGTCAGACGACTTGTTGCATCGCACAAACCGGAAATTGTACCTGGAGATACAACAGGATCTCCCGGTTCAACATTCCCATTTGCATCAACACGTAACAATCTTGTGCTTGTACCTGAAAATCCATTGACGATTAGAATACCGTTTCCTTTTATCCTTAACCTCTCAGTATTTTTTGTTCTAAATACAAAATCAACGCTATCTGTTGTACCCATAAATTGAGAATTCGGGTTTGTTCCATTATTCCCAAACATCGACCAATCATCCCGCTCCGGCGCCACCAGACTTTTCGATGAACTTGCGGTGCATCCATTTAAATCCGTGACTGTCACAAAATAATTTCCTGCTTGTTGGTTGGATATTGTTTGCGTGGTTTGTCCGGATTCCCACAGATAGGTTGGTGTTCCAACGCCACCTGTTGTATTGACGGCTATGCTGCCATTCGAACAAGTGTTGCAACTCAGGTTTTTTCCATTCGGATAAAGCGATGGAACCATGCCGCTGATTTTAAATAATGGTGGTTCTGTTAAGGTGATTTGTGTGACTACTGAAGCGCCTGCCGCATCGGTTATTCTTACAGAATAATTTCCAGCTGGTATTCCGGACAGATTTTGTGTTTCTCGTCCTGTACTCCAATGAAATTTATAGGGTTCGGATTGCACCCCTCCGGCAACAACCAGATTAATAGCTCCGTCATATCCGTTTTTACAGGAAACGTTGTATCCATTATGCATAGGACTTGTAATACTTACTACCTGCAAAGGAGTTGGCTGGGTTAAAACAACTGAAGCTGTGGCTGTGCAGGCATTCATATCGGTTATTGTTACTGTATAAGGTCCGGCATAAAGGTCACCGGCTTTATATTGAGTAGTGCTATTACTCCAAAGATATACATAATCCGCTGTTCCCCCTGTAACATGGGCTTCAATGACGCCATCATTATTTCCGGCGGCTGTGATATGATAGCCCCCTTCATAAACAACAGGCATCAATGTTACCTCAAGCACATTGGGTTGATACAAAGTAATAGTAGCCGAAGCCGTTTGCCCATTGACATCTGTTACTACTACCGTATAAACACCGGTATCTAAATTTTGCTGGTTCTGATTGAATGAGCCGTTGCTCCAGTTAAAAAGGTATGGTCCTGTACCGTCAACTACTACCAGATCAATCCTACCATCCATTGCACCGTGACAAGAGATGTTATGTCCGCCTCGATAGAATTTCGCAATGGGTGTTATTTGAATTTGCGCCGTTGTTGTTTTAATTAATAAGAAAAGAAAAATGAGTAATAGCATACTCGTTCGGGAGTTCGGGAGTTCGGGAGTTCGGGAGTTCGGGAGTTCGGGAGTTCGGGAGTTCGGGAGTTCGGGAGTTTCATGATTAAAAAATTTATTACAAAGTGAATGAAAAAAAATGTTGAAAGTCAAATTAAGTTATGAACAGGGGATTATTTGCTTATTTCAGTGAATCGATACTGATATTATTATGTGCTAAAATTAATCCATCTGAAATTAAACAGTTAAATACACCGCAACATATTGAATTCTTATAGGTATCCCTCTTGTAACTAAATGCCCTGCGCTTTTACGTTTATTTGCGTCAGTTAAAGGTCTGCTAAATGCAGAAAATATTATTTTATTGTTTCATCGGTATAGCAAATTGCGACGCAGTCACGCATGGAACTGCGAATGTTATTTGATATCTTATTACTTGCTTAAGACTACGCCGAACTTTGGGTGTACCCCTCCGTGCAACTCCGTGCTCTCGTGTTTAAAAAAAACTTTGACTACGTTACATGTCTGCTAAATGTAGAAAATATTATTTCATTAATTCATCGGCATTACTAATTGCGACGTAGTCACGCATGGAACTGCGAATGCTTTTTGATATCTCATTACTTGCTTAAGACTACGCCGAACTTGGATTATTCCAAAAAGTATAATGCTGATTATTTTATTTTCCTCAATGAGCTCGACATAAAAACAAACTATGACGACTGTTTAAATCTCGCCATAAATATTTATCGGCGCGACTTGAAAGTGCATTATTCCATTTTCAACAAAAGCGGAAAGCAGATTTATGGCGACGTTGCCGTTGCCTCATTCGACACCAACACCAATGATGTAAAGGAAATTAATGGTAAATATTTTCCGGTTATTGCGGAATATATTTTAAAGTCTTTTGATAAGGCGGTGAGGTAGGGTTTAGATAATAAAAACCTCTTTAGTCTTTTGTTACTTTATGCTTTGGACAAGGTTGTTTTTTATAATACAATTATTAAGTAAATCTATTGCAACCAACTCTCGTTTAATAATTTTATTCGTCGTAGCATACGGTTAAACATTTTCAACTTAACAATCATAACTTTATTAACTTAAATATACTCGTAATTCCTCCTTTGAAAATATTAGCAATATAAAACCCTGCAGGTTTATTCGTAATATCAATTGTAATTGAATTACTATCCTTAATCTTAAAAAATTCGGACTGTCCACTCATGATGTTTCGTAGTTCAACAGTTAAAAATTCACCTTCCTTTATTTCATACTCCTCGTTAAAATTAATACTGAATACTCCAGTGCTAGGGTTAGGAAATGCACCGGGCGAATCAATATTTGAATTGCTTAAAATAACTTCTGATGTACTTGCTTTTATTTTTCTAAATCGATTACTATTTCCTCTTCCATCACAATTGTGAATGTAAACATCTAAAGATGTAACATTATTAGCTTCAAACCTTGGTAATAGTTCTATAAAATTTCCCGCCCGATAATATTGTTTAACATTACCAGAAATCGAAACAGTAGAAGTTATTGAATTTTCAGCTTCTTGAAATTCAGGAATAGTTGAAGTTCCAGAAAGTGTTAAATCTTCATCCAATGGACATGCTAATTGTGTTTCCCACACACTTCGACCATACGTTCCAGCTCTGAGCTTATTATTAGAATAATTTATTTCCAAATTACGTACAATTACATTAGGAAGTGCAGGGTTATTATTTTCGTCTGTCATAAACGGCTGCCAATCGACCATTGTAGCATTTTTATAATAAACTCCAACGTCAGTACCTAAATAAAGTCCATCATTCGACCCAGATTCGTATAAAATTGTGTTCATGGGAATATTTGATAATCCGGAATTAACATCTATCCAATTTCCTCCAGAATATTCTTTTACTTTTGAGGTTGCATCATACCCGGAATAGCATATCCATAAGTGTTCAGGGTCTTTATCACTTACCGCTATTGAATTAATCCATAAATATTGATTAATTGAATTTATTGGTGGTGTGATATCTGTCCAATTTGAATTGCCACCTCCAAGCGATGTTTTCAATAATTTAGCGACAACTAAATCTTCAATACGAGCAGTTATGCCTACATAAATATAATTATTATTAGAAGGAGCGATTGCTAAGCAATTGACCGATTGATTTGGATGAATAGAATTATTATTAATAAAATCTGAAATTTTAATCCAAGGTGTTGTTGAATTTGTGGGCCAAATTCCTATTTTATAAATATCAGGTCGCCTACCTTGGTATACTGCATTAGGATTCTGATTATCTTGCTTTAAATTTTCTGTTGCGTCAAATAATGCATCCTCACCATTGTCATTATTACAACAATTAAATACTGGATTATTCGCTGTTTGTGTATTATAATGTAAGCAACCACTTTTACCACAATAAGCATATCCGGTTCCAAGCATCTGATCCTGATCGGTTTTATTAATTATTGTTTCAAAAATATCATTTCCAAATTGTGTTGGATATGTCCAAACACTATTCTTTCTATATTTCATTCCATTGTCAAATAAGCCTACTAATATTTGTTCAGGATCCTCTGCAGAGGAAGCTAATCCATTAATTTGTGATATTGCAAGACCGTTGTTCAGTTCTTCACAAAGATTGGGAAATGTTTTTTTACAGATTCCACCATCAGTTCCAAAAAACAATACTTGATCATTGGTACCTGGTTGAAATTCCATTACATGGTAATCCACATGACAACAATATGGATGAGAATTTATCCAAGTATGTGAGGCTCCATAATTCGAATATAATGCAACTGAACCGATAAGTCTATTTTCTTGATCAACAGATGATACTTGAAAGGCCATTCTTCCTATAGATGGTCTATTACTACCCGTGGGTGGAAAGAGGGGAAGACTTAAAAGTGCCCAAGTATCTAGGCTGAAAGAATATTTCAAAAAATGACAAAAATGCTCAGATGAATTGTTAGGATTTAATACATCAGTGGAAATCATAAGTGCGTATAAATTATCATTTCCTGAATTTTTAGGAATTAGTATTTTTATTCGCTGAACAAATTCACCCGGGAATTGAGTAAGAGTTGGTGTTGTTGATAAATCAAATCCATTTATTGATGTTGCAATTGAATTCCATGTGGCACCTTCATCATGGCCTTTGATTACTTCAATACCTGACGCATATAAAGTAGATGTATTCGTTTCTGATTCAAATGCAATTGAGCTAAATGAATTGTTTCCTGCTGAGGTGAGTTTGCTCCAAGAAGGAGGTGGATTCGGAGTATTGTCTTGTCTATTTGTACATTTATATATTCCTAAAGAAGTAGCAGCGTAAATGGTAGTAGAATTAGTTGGATCTACAATTATTTTATTAACAAAATTTAATCCTGTAGTTGCATCGAATAAATTGTCATTCATTGGATGCCAATTAACTCCCCCATCAAGAGATCTATATATTCCATCAGAAAAATATGATCCACCATCAACATCACCAGTTGCCACATATACAATAGGGTTGACGTGATCTATGCTTAAAGGATCAATCGCGATATCACTAATTCCTAATCGAGCTAATTGATAATCGGTATTTAATACTGCCCAATTATTGCCATTATCATCTGATTTCCATACGCCGCCTGAAGCAGTACCTAAATATATAATTGTTGGATCCCAAGGATTGAAAGTTATTACATTTACTCTTCCTACTCCTTGAATACCGGTGATCCCAGGACCAATTGAAGTCCAATCTGAAATATATTGACCACTCGAACGTGAAGCATATGAAGTTATTGAATTAAGGGAATCACTAATATTTTTAAAAGCTGTAAACGCTTTACTGAAACCTTCATTGTTTCCAACCCTTGTTTCCCACATGCTTTCAAAACGCCTAAATTGACTTAGTAAATTATCATAATCCGAGCCGTCATTTATTGGATCGTAGTCATTATAAAATTGTGTTTTCAAATTATTATAATCGGTATCATTTGGATTAAGTAAAAATTGACCAAATGATTTATTACCCGGGAGCATAAGAAACAAGAGCATTAAAATTCTATACATTTTTCTTTTTTTACCTATTATTAATTAAATATAATTTTTCCCGTTAAGTGTCTGTTATAATCTAAAGATATCCTATATACGTAAACTCCAAACGGAAGATGCAAATAAACGTTCTCTGATCCTTGAATAATTTTCGTCAAAAGTATTCGACCATATAAATCATAAATTTCAATTTTTAATTTTTCGCCTTCAACATTTATAAAATGTAAATTTCCATCTGTAGAATTGAGATATGGAACTATGTTTTTTTCATTAATAGGATAAACATTAATAGAAGCCGTTAAACAACTATCCAAAGGAGAGTGACAACTCTGAGTATAATTTGAATCTATATATAAAGTCGTATTGTTTTCAGCATAACATGTCAAAATAGATGTAATAGGAGTCAAAAGTTCCAACAAACCATTTTCACTTCCAATTCCTTCAATAATATAAAAGTAATTTCCTGGTATAGGCGACAAAGTAATATCAAGTAATTGATACCTACGACGAAATGAGTTACCAATCAGAATAGAATCAATAGCTATTATTACATTAGGATTTAAAAGATTTACAGCATAATGTATAGTATCTCCGACTTCAATATCAAACCTATACAGTATAGTATCTAGTCCATTGAAGTCTATATAATTAACGTGCTTTTGAATAGTGTCTTGTCGAATTCCTCCATAATAAGAAGGTCCATGTACAATTACAGTATCACATTGCACATCAAATGATGTCCGATATAATTTATGATAAGTAGTTAAGTTTATTACAGTATCAGAACCTAAGGAATATTGTACATAATTACAAAATGTCAGTGGTGCAGGCTGTACACAATAATAAACAATCTTCCAAACCGCATTCGAATCTGCAAAGGGAATATAGTTTGACGAATTATTTGCAATTAGACTATTGGTATTCAATAATAGCCAAATTACAACAGGATATACAAATTGAAAAGAAGTACGTATTGCTTTTTTCATACGACAAATATTTTGATAAACAATTTTTATTTATTTTGCAATTTCAAAATTTCATTTTGTAGTTGAATAACATATAATGTTAATTCTTCAATTTTAGCGAGCAGTTTAGCATCCATTTCAGCAAGGTCTAAACCATTTTTTACAACTTCTTCAGCGGAAGGTATTCCCGGTAAATGCTTGTGTTTTTGAATGAATTGCGCTAAATCAGATAACTTTAATAATTTATAGTCCTTTTGGAAAACATAATCAGACCAGTTATTTAAACTTGCCACATCAACTTTTATTGACTCGGTTCTTATTCCGTCTCGTACAAATAATCTATAACTACCTAGGGGAGTTACCTCTCCTATTGTTACAATGCCGCCTCCTTTACATAGACTAATATTTTGGGATGTATTGTCATTTATTTTTAATTCACCTGTACCATAACTGTTAATCTTTGAATTTCCATCGTGGCCTATATTTAAATAATTACCAGAAGATTGTAATGACGAAAATCTTGCAAATCCGTCGACATGAATTTTTTCTTGGGGAGCAATAATTCCAAACCCAAAACGCTGGTCACAGTTTAATACATCAAAAGCACCGGTGGGACCGGTTGTATTGGCACGATGCCACGGATTTGTTAAATGCCAATTACAAAGAGGGGAAACCGGTCCGGGATCAAAGGGGTCTCCAGGAATTATTACTCCATCGTCATTGATAAGCATCATTCTAGTTGCACTTCCCGTCTTTCCTGAAATCTTTACATCTCCGTTTTGTTTTAATCTCAACCTTTCAATATTATTAGTCCGCAACACAAAATCCTTATTATCCTTCGTCCCGATAAACTGTGAATCCGGTGTTATATTCGCATTCCCAAACATCGACCAATCATCCCTCTCCGGTGCCACTAAACTTTTCGATGAATTCGCCGTGCATCCATTCAAATCCGTGACTGTCACAAAATACGTTCCCGCTTGTTGGTTGGTTATTGTTTGTGTGGTTGGTCCGGTTTCCCAAAGATAGGTTGGTGTTCCTACACCTCCGGTTGTATTGACGGTTATGCTGCCATTCGAACAAGTGTTGCAGCTCAGGTTTTTTCCATTCGGATAAAGGGATGGAACCATGCCGCTGATTTTAAATAAAGGTGGTTCTGTTAAGGTGATTTGTGTGACTACTGAAGCGCCTGCCGCATCGGTTATTCTTACAGAATAATTTCCTGCCGGAATTCCGGAAAGATTTTGTTCTTCTCGACCTGTACTCCACCGAAATGTATAGGGTTGGGATTGCACACCTCCGGCTACAACCAGATTTATTGCTCCGTCACTGCCGTCTTTACAGGAAACGTTGTAACCATTATTCATAGGACTTGTAATACTTACTACCTGCAAAGGAGTTGGCTGGGTTAAAACAACAGACGCGAAAGCTGTGCAGGCATTCATATCGGTTACTGTTACGGTATAACTTCCGGCATAAAGTCCACCGGCTTTATATTGAGTTTCGCCATTACTCCAAAGATATGAATAATCCGCTGTTCCTCCTGTAACATGTGCTTCAATGACGCCATCATTATTTCCGGCGGCTGTGATATGATAGCCCCCTTCATAAACAACAGGCATCAATGTTACCTCAAGCACATTGGGTTGATACAATTTAATAGTAGCCGAAGCCGTTTGCCCATTGACATCTGTTACTACTACCGTATAAACACCGGTATCTAAATTTTGCTGGTTCTGATTGAATGAGCCGTTGCTCCAGTTAAAAAGGTATGGTCCTGTACCGTTAACTACTACCAGATCAATCCTGCCATCCATTGCACCGTGACAAGAGATGTTATGTCCGCCTTGATAGAATTTCGCAATAGGAGTGATTTGAAATTGCGCCGTTGTTGTTTTAATTAATAAGAAAAGAAAAATGAGTAATAGTATACTCGTTCGGGAGTTCGGGAGTTCGGGAGTTCGGGAGTTTCATGATTAAAAAATTTATTACAAAGTGAATGAAAAAAAATGTTGAAAGTCAAATTAAGTTATGAACAAGTGATTATTAAATTGATTTCATTGGAATGGTCGTGTCGTTTTTGGATATAAAAAATTAATCCTCCTTATTTATCGCTATTGATTCACTTGCAACAAAAACTTGTAAAGTAACAACCTAGATCAACATCGGCATTGCAGATGAAATACTGATTCCTGATTATTCCGTTTTCAATATTGACAAGACTATTGCTTGTGGCCTTTTTAATCTTATAAGTACTATTAGAAATTAAAGGGCAAATTCTTACACACTTGTTTTTTGTATAAGTGCCATAATTTCAAAAAATCATTTAGTTGTCTCGAAAAAAATGTGTGATTCCCAATATATCTTACACTTAATAAAATGTTTCAAAATTTGTTTATAAACCAAAATTATTTTATACCGTATTAATAAAGAGGATCAAATTTGTTTTGGTCACAATACCTATCAATTGAAATTTGAAAAAGAAAAAAATGAATCGACTAGTTAACAGAACTTATATCCGGGGGATACAGAGATATTTTGTTGTTTCAATTCCATTGTCGGTTTTGATTTTGGGGTTGTTTCTTTATTTTAATTTCTCCAATCCCAAACAGGCATATGCGGCAGTATCGGGTGATTACCGCTCGATAGCTACCGGAAACTGGGGTTCCACTTCCACATGGGAAACCTACAATGGAAGTTCCTGGGTAGCCGCCGGAGTAACCCCCGGCAGCAGTAACAATGTTATAACTATTCAAACCGGGCATACTGTAACAATTGCAGCCAATGTAACAGTTGATCAGGTGGTAGTTGATGCGGGTGGTACTTTGATTGTCCAGTCAGCCAAAACAATGACTCTTGCCAATGGAACCGGCGACGATCTTACTGTAAACGGCATTCTAACAATCGGCGGCACTCTTGGAGCACAGGCAAGTACTTCAACAATAGACAATGGAACAGTTACATTATCCTCCGGAGGTAGCCATACATTTGCTGCCGGAGCAACTATTAATATAAACACCGGTGATTTTTACATTGCACAATCTACATCTTTTACAACAACCACAGGTATATGGACAATTAATTCAGGAGCTACATTTCAATATGATGTAAATGGTGGTTCATTACCATTAGCAACCTGGAATAGCGGCTCAACCTGTATAGTAACTGGATTGACGAGTACTGTCCCGGGAAACCTGACCCAGACATTTCACCATTTCACCTGGAACTGTGCCGGTCAGACAAGTACTGAGAAGTTAAGTGGTCTGCTTACAACAGTAAATGGTGATTTTACATGTATCTCGTCCGGTGCGGGAAGACTTCGATTCACACAACAAGAAAGTTTTACTTTAAGGATAGGTGGTGATTTTTATATGCAAGGTGGATTACTTTATGTATCGTGTAAAGGTGCCGCTGATTCAATTTTGGTTACAGGAAATTATATACAAACCGGAGGAACATTCGGACTCACGGATGGAACAACTGAAGGTGGTATTACACCAACGTATATGACTGTAAACAATTTCAGTTTATCCAATGGGACATTTGACATGACAAGTAATGTTGGAAATAGCAGTGGAAATGGAGTTACTGCATTAATGATAAACGGCAACTATAATCAAACGGGTGGTACATTTACCGAGACGGCTACAACCGGAGCAAATTATGGTTATGGAAATGTTTATTATTGTAAAACAGGCACTCAAACATTTGAAAGAAGTGCCGGAACAATGAGTAACAACGTTAACTTTACTGTAAACACCGGCTCCATATTGGATATGAATACATATTCCCTTGCCGGAGCAGGAACATTTAATCTATCAAGTGGCGGGGCATTAATTTTAGCATCACCGGATGGTATTTCTTCTTCCGGTGCTACCGGAAATGTTCAGGTAACCGGCACGCGGACATTTAGCACATCTGCTAATTATACTTATGATGCAACAAGTGCCCAGGTAACAGGTAGCGGACTACCTGCTTCGGTAAATAATTTGAATATCGATAATTCCGGTCATGTTTCCTTGACAAATACTACATCTGTAAGTGGCATACTAACATTAACAAACGGTCAGTTAATAACAAATGCAAATGAATTAGTCGTTACAAACGCTGCCACATCATCCATAAACAGTTTTTCGTCCACAAAATATATTAGAGGAAATTTACGTCGGTATGTAAATACAACCGGCTCTTATGACTTTCCAATAGGAACATCTGCTTATTATGAATTAATAAATATTAATTTCTCAAGTATGACCGGCTTTACCAATGTACTTAGCAGTTTTACAAATGATAATCCGATTAATCCGTCTTATCCATTAACCGGAATTGCAATTAACGGAACAACAGTAGACTCTATGCTCAATTATGGTTATTGGACGGTAACACCGAATAGTGCAATGACAGGCGGCACTTACAGTATTACATTGAATGAAAAAGGCCATACCAATTCAGCTGGTACCCCTGCAAGTTATTGCGTTCTTAAAAGAGCAAACAGTACTTCATCGTGGCAGACCGTTGGAACACATAGCAGCACAACTCAATCTGAATCCGGTGGCACAGCAACAGCATTACGAACGGGTTTAAATTCCTTTTCTCAAT
Source organism: Bacteroidota bacterium (assembly GCA_031385005.1). Lineage (GTDB taxonomy): Bacteria > Bacteroidota > Bacteroidia > AKYH767-A > 2013-40CM-41-45 > JADKIH01. The sequence continues at coordinate 30,609 of JANNBB010000016.1, read as the reverse complement.
TTAGTATCGGCAAAAACAGTGGAATAGGCGGACTGCCAATTCAATTAATAAAGTTTGATGTGAAAAGAAACAAGGATGTAGTAGATATTGTCTGGTCAACTGCTTCAGAAATTAATAATGATTATTTTACTATAGAGCGTTCGATAAATGGAATTCAATTTGAAGAACTTCACAGAATATCCGGTGCCGGAAACTCTACGATTATTAATAAATATGAAGATGCAGATGCGCACCCATTTGCAGGAACATCTTATTATCGACTAAAACAAACAGACTACGACGGACGCTTTACTTATTCTGCAATCAAGTCAGTAGATATTATTGCCACCGGCTTTAATCAACTTAATCTTAAAATAACTGCTGTTTTCCCCAATCCGTTTAGTGAAAAACTGACAGTAGCTTTCGAAAGCAAAGTCGCCGCTGAAATTAAAATTCGACTGATTAATTCTACAGGACAGATTGAGTTTGAAGAATATTTTAATGCTGCTTTGGGAAATAATGAATACAATTTCTCCGACAAAACCGGACTAAAACCCGGAGTGTATATTTTTGAAATCGAATCAGACGGGGCTAAAGATTCTAAAAGAGTTATTAAAAAATAACTCCGTCCGCTTACGAAGTTTCAACATTCGCCTAAACGGTTCTATTAATAAATTTTATATTTACCCGAAGCGCGATTATTAATAAGTCGCTACAGTGCAACTTGCAGCGGCCTTAACTGATCCATTACTCCCGCCAGATCCATTTGTAGCCAACATTCTGCACATTTATTATTCCGAATTTTCCAAAAGTCGAAGTAGTTAAAACGGATTTTCTTTCCTGTTGGAAGCTGTCCCATGTAATTCCCGTCATGTGTTCCATAAATAAAACCTCTTGTTGCAACTGTATCTCCATCGGCAATTATTTGTTGAATGTTTACCTTCAAATCAGGAAATGCATTCAACAATTCATGCACATAGTCGCCATATCCGGCAGGACCTGTCTTGGCATTCAAATTACAATGATTAATAAAACCGTCAGCAATCAGTTCATCAAAAACATGAAACTTGCGTTCCATAATTCCTTCGCTGAATAAGCGAAGAATAATTTTTTTGTTTTGTTCTGTTGACATGAGTTTTGGAGTTTGGTTATTATTCACTCTAAAGTTTAGATATTATTGATCACCAAACAAGCTATTCTTTTCAACAGGGAGCATTTGAAAAAATAATTTGGGCATTTCGCTCAAAAAAGGCGTTAAATGAAAAGCGCTACTCCTTAATAAATCGTTTGAGATGACTTTCTTGTCCGGTTCTTAGCCAAATAAAATATATGCCCGCCCTTAGAAAACTTAAATTAATCGTCTCTGAATTTGTTTTGACTGCAAATGTTTTATGGAAAACATTTTTTCCTAATATATCTATGATACGAATCTCGTCCATTGTTTTTAAACAAGAAACATTTAGCTGGTAAAGACAAGGTACCGGAAATAAATTTATATATGGTCCTCGTTCAATATCATTATTGTAGTTCCAAGTGTTTTCATCGAAACGGACTACACCCTGTGAATTCGTTCCTAACCAGATGATGCCATTTCGTTCTACTGTTACGGTATGAATAATGTCATCCGGAAGCAGGCTATTAGACGTATTCCAGTTGCTAAAAGAGGAGCCCTGTTTTTTTACAAGTCCCCAATCATATGTTCCGAAATAAATATTTTGTAGCGAATCGATAGCAATGGAGCTCAGCGAATAACTGGGGTTTCCGGATGTGGACGGGTTAAAAGCATAAAAATTTCCGGCGTAGTAACGAATCAACGATCCGCTTGGGCATGCAAGCCAGATAAAATTATTTGTATCCTTCGCCATCCACAAAACAGTGTTGTCAAACAATGAAGAATTGTGTGAAGAATAAGTATAAAAAGAATCATTCATCATTTTTGAAAACCCGCCGTTGATGGTACCAAGCCATCGCATACTATCGTTTTCGATTAAGACGGATGAAATATGATTGACCGGAATATCTGAGTTCTGCAAATTAAAAACTTCCCATGTAACACCGTCGAATGAATTTAACCCCATGTCGGTACAAATCCATTTAATATTATTTGCATCTATGCTGATCGAGCGAATATAATCAGAAGAGATGCCGGAATTAGCAACAGTGTATGAATTCCAAACCGTTCCATCAAAGGTGCACACGCCACCATTTTGCGTAGATATCCAGGCCATACCTTGCTGATCGAAAACTAAATGCTTAACGGAGTTGTCGGTTAATCCCGAGTTAGCTGACTGATAAACAGTCCAGGTTGTATCATCCAGTACCGCCAGTCCGTATTCGGTGCAAAACCATTTCTTCCCGGAATTATCAATTGTAATCCACCGGCATTGATTGTCCGGTAATGGAGAATTGGAAATTGTATAATTAATGAATGACTGTGCGCATGTTTCATTTCGCAATAAAACCAATAAAGGAATTATAAATAGAAACGATTTTAAGCACCTGCCCATCACAATAACATCAGATAATCAAAGTTGACTTATTCGATGATCAGTTTATGATAGTAGTTCTTTCCGGAAGAAAGAATATGAATAAAATAAACACCGCTATTCAAAGAATGAATATCAAATGCCTCTTCAATCATCTCACCTTTCGCATCGATTTCTTTCGTCATCACAACTTTTCCAATGGCATCGATCAAATCAACGACTGCAACTTTATCTTTTGCAAGGAAAGAAACAGTTAATTGATCTTTCGCCGGATTTGGATAAACTTTTAAAGAGTTGATTACGGACACATCTGCAAGAGCATTCGGTTGAAGAATATATGCTTCGACAGGTGTTCTTGTGCTTGTACATCTGTGATCAGGAAGTCTAATGTCCCAGTCATAGAAGAAATAATAATATCCCGAACCGGCTGTTGTACCTGTAATGGCCAGGTAATTTGGAATTACAAATGGATAACCCACATTACTACCGCCATTGTTTCGAAACAAACTACCACCCGTTCTTGTCAGATGATAACCGGAGCCGGAAGTAATATTAAAGTCTAACGTCACCACAGTCATTCCCGCATTTACACTAACAAGTCTGCTTTGAACAAGCGTTCCGTTAGCATCGCGTAATTCAATCGTTAAATTACTGTTGGCATTTTGTGAATAAACTTTTACCGTGTGCAGTATAAAATCATTGTAACAATCGAATATCAGCGACTGATTGGAGTTTGAATATCCACCTTGTCCGGCTGTAGAACTGTCTAATAACCCACTGTTAAATATCGCTCCGGCATGTATTTCTTCGGCTTCCAGATAATAAGTAGCAGATGTGTTTAAGAAGATGGTTGTAAAAGTGTTTCCGGTTGCTAAAAGTGTTCCTCCAACCGGCTGGTCATACCAATTTAATGTGTAAGGAGATGAAAGTGCCTGAAGCGTTGCATTTCCGGGAACAGGAATCGTATCGTTAATACCAGCGGGCGCTGCGGGAGGATTGTAAACATTTACATTCACCGGCAAGGCCGTTCCTGTTCCACATTGATTGGTAATTTCTACAGTATAAGCTCCGGAAGCATTTACGGTTGTAAACTGAGTGGTATCTCCATTGCTCCAAAGATAACTCATGTTTGGCAGATTCGCCTGAGCAGCAAGTGTAACAGATTCGCCCTGACATAAACTGACTCCGGTATTTGAAATACTTACATTTGACTGTTGTATGGCGGGATTGAAAATTTGTTTATTAAGTCTGATCGGTGCGGCATATACGTTGTTGGTTTCGTCTTCTTCAAGAAAATTGTGATTGGGATCGACTTCGCAAACGATGTAATAATCACCATTACATAATCCCTGTGGTAATTCAATATACATACCGGCAAGTGTTGTCCAGTATATATCTACATAGCCCGAAGAAATTCCTTGTACTGCAGGAGAACAATTATAGGCCCCTCCACCTAAACCATAATTAGGAAAATCACTGCTGTTGTTTAATGAATTGCCGGCAGAATCCAGGCAATGATCCGGGTAACCCGGACAAGTTCCGTAATCTTCAACACAGAAAGCAAGTTTAGTTCCGTCGCCAAGAAGAGGCCATTGAAGCGGATCCGCTTGCAAACTGTCGCGCGTTCGGAGAGTATAATTTCCCCAGTTATCGACATGCATGTGACTGTGGTTGGGGTGATAAGTCATAGTACCTGCAGGACGAACCCAAGAAGTCATGGTATTACCTGATTTATGATAGATCCGTTGGTTGACAAGAATCTTCGGATAAGTAATTCCGTCGGGACAAATACTTGGGGCCGTTCCGATAAATGTATCAATCAAACAGATGAAAGTATCGGTGGTATAAATTTCGAGCGGACCGAAACCTGTATTCGGAGTTGATACGGTTACATATAATTTACCATCATCAGCAGTATCCGGGTTTCCTGTCATGGAAAATTCTTTAACACCAAAATCAATATCGTATTGATAAAATGGCGGATGTCCCAGTTGAATATCGGGCAAAAGATCGCAGTCTGTTTGTCCGGGATTTTTACATTGACAACCTGTAGCATTAGTAGTTGTACATTGACCGTTAGCGAAAATATTAACACAAACGATTAATAGAGTTAGTAGAAGTTTTTTCATTCTAATTAAGTAAGTTGATTGGTGGAACGACTTTTTATGTAAGTCTTAGTTAATGCAAGTAAAGAAATTTTCGGATTATTTCATATTAGTATTGGTATTTGAAAGAATTATTTTGATGCCGAATTGGACGAGGTAAGTTGCTCGTAAAAAAGTTCGTTTTTAGAATAAAAAGCTGATCTGTTTGAATATTATAGTCAACTACAAGTGCCGGATCCGTCTTTTAGAAATATGCTTTGTTAAAATTAGGCCTGAGATCTAATTTGGTTTACTACATTTACTTTACCTAAAACTACGCAAAATGGAACATTCATCATTTAAAATATCAGATAAGCCCGTTGCAAAAGCACCCCTAAATCCTGAGCACATTATGCAAATTGGTTTTGGTTATTGGGCGTCGAAAACGTTATTAGCTGCAATAAAACTAGGACTCTTTACCACACTGGCAGCAACACCGACTTTAACAGGCGTTCAATTGATGGAAAAACTAAAATTGCATAAACGTTCCTATCTCGATTTCCTTGATGTCTTGGTTTCGTTGAATTTTTTAAAACGCGAAGGAAGCGGACCGGATGCTCGCTATTCAAATACAGCAGAGACAGAAATGTTTCTGGATAAGAAAAAGCCATCTTATATAGGTGGAATACTCGAAATGAGTAATAACCGTCTATATAAATTTTGGGGAAATCTGGAAGAAGCATTGATTACAGGAGAACCACAAAACGAATCAAAAGAAAACAAGAATGATAACATGTTTGCAAAACTTTATGCTGATCAGGTAAGAGCAAAAGAGTTTTTAAATGCAATGGCGGGAATCCAACTGGGCGCTTATCATTCATTTGTAAATCAATTCGATTTTTCGAAATACAAAACCATTTGTGATGCAGGAGGCGCTATCGGTGCTTTTAGTTCGATTGTTGCTAAACACCATCCCGCAATAAAATGCATCAGTTATGATTTGCCGGAAGTAGAGCCGTTTGCAAAAGAATTTATTGCCGAACAGGGTTTATCAGATAGAGTAGATGTTCAAACAGGAAACTTTTTTGATAAAATTCCTCATGCAGATTTTATTTTGATGGGAAATATTCTCCACGATTGGAGTGATGAAGAAAAAATTACGCTAATAAAAAAAGCGTTTGAAGCACTTCCTCCGGGTGGAGTATTTGTCTGCATCGAAAACATCATCGATAACGACAGGCGTAAAAACACTTTTGGTTTATTGATGTCGTTGAACATGCTAATCGAAACCAGCAATGGAAGGGATTATACGTTTAATGAATTCTGCACATGGACAAACACGGCCGGATTTACTCGTCAGGAATTTTTACCTTTGGCGGGCCCGACGGGAGCTGCTATTGCATATAAATAAGTTGCAATTTTCCAGTAAAATCAAACCGGTAATTTATACGTTTACCTCCATGGATAATTAAACGGAAACAGATATTTTACACCTGTTGTGTTATAAATTTTAACCCTATACTGTAACAGTAATTTATTCAATTCGTACAGATTTATTCATGGATGAAAGCAGATTTCAAGTCAAAACAACAGCACATTCTATTCAAAATACTTTACACTTTCTCTCATTGATATGAAAAAATTTTTTTTTCTTTTTCTCCTATCTACTTCACGTCTATTTGCACAAACACCGGATAAAGAAGGAAGTTTAGTCAATTGGATGTCGCTTGAAGAAGCCATGGAAAAAGTGAAAGATCAGCCAAAACCACTTTTGATTGACTTTTATACTGACTGGTGTGGTTGGTGTAAGACAATGATGAAAACCACCTATGCCAATCCGGATCTCGCTGCCTATATAAACACCTATTTCTATCCTGTGAAATTTGACGCTGAAGGAAAAGACACCGTTGAATATCTGGGAGAAAAATTTATTCCTGTTGGCGACAAGCCGAGAACACCTCATCCCTTTGCTGTAAAATTACTCAACAATAAATTGATGTATCCGACCACCTTATTTTTAAACGGATATGAAAAAGAAAAAAACGCTTTCAAACTAAGTATGATTGCCAGTGGATATTTAGAACAACCCAAGCTGGAACCCATTCTAATTTTCATTTTAGAAAATGCGGGGCGGAATTCAACCTACGACGACTTCAGAGACAATTTCAATACGGCTTTTTTTGATTCAACACTAAGCATCCGTCAAAAAGAAATTTCATGGCTTCAGCCGAAAGATGCTTTTAAAGATTCCTCGGAATCAAAAAAGAAAACGCTTGTTCTTATTAATGCCCCCTGGTGTAATTCGTGCAAGGTTATGATGCGTTCAACTTTTACAGACACACTAAACAGTAAGTACCTGAATAAAAAATTTATTCTGGTCGATTTTAATCCCGATATTCAGGACACTATTTTATTTAGAAATCAAAATTATTACAATTTAAAAAGTCAACAAAGTCCTTTTCATCAGCTTGCTTTTGCACTTACAAATAATGCGTTGAACTTTCCCTCACTAATTGTTTTGGATGAGAAACATACAGTATTGGATGTGATTCCCGCTTACATTCCTCCAAAATTTTTGAATGAAATTATCCATTATTACGGCGAGGATATTTATAAAACCAAATCCTGGCAAGAGTTTATGTTGAATAAAAAATAAATTTTTTCAGAAAAAACGCTTTTTCAATTGCACAGTAGTTTTTTTTCCTCCAAATTCTCAAAAAAAATTTCTGTTTTTTTAAAAAAAACTATATTCTATGTGATTTTTTGCCCTTTTCAGGCAGAAAATAGTAATGTTCCCAAACTAAAGCTGGATTTTACCGGCTACTCAAAATCAATTTTTTTATTTTTAATAATCTGCTAACTTTGACATCCAAACAAAAAAAATAATACCATGAAAACTAAACACACAATTATTTTAGGAACACTTTTATTCTTTTCAAGTTCTATTAATGCTCAAGACGCAGTAAAAAAAGATGTTGCACAACAAGCGCCATCTAAAGAAGAACAAGCATGGATGGCTTACATGACACCAGGACCCATGCACAAAATGCTTGCTGCATCGAATGGTGACTGGAGCGAAGAATTAACTTTCTGGATGACTCCGGGTGCGCCTCCAACAAAAGCTGAAGCAAAATGCTTTAACAGTATGATTCTTGGAGACCGGTATCAGCAATCGGTTACAACAGGAATGATGATGGGTATGCCTTTCGAAGGTCATTCATTAGTGGGTTACGACAATGTCAAAAAAATGTATCAAAGTACGTGGGTTGACAACATGGGTACCGGAATCACTTTCATGGAGGGGAAATATGATGAAAAATCTCGCTCTGTTACTTTTACCGGAAAAATGATTGACGCAACTACCGGCAAAGAAGAAATGGCTCGCCAGGTAATGAAATTCATTGACGATACGAATCAAATGATGGAGATGTATCAGACTAAAAACGGAAAAGAATTTAAAAGTATGGAAATTAAATTCACTAAAAGATAACCAAATCAATACAGAACATGAAAAACCCGGGGTATTCCGGGTTTTTTTATTTATAATGACAGATATAAACGGCTCCTTTTTTAACTTTGCAAAGAAAAACAAACAGATAAGATGAAAACAGCTACGATCTATACCCAAAAAGGTAATATGAAGGTTGAATTTTTTGAAAAAGATGCACCCAATACCGTCAAAAATTTTTGTGACCTTGCCCAAAAAGGCTTTTATAATGGCCTGACTTTTCATCGTGTAATACCCGATTTTGTCATTCAAGGTGGTTGTCCGGATGGTACCGGTGCCGGCGGTCCGGGTTATAAAATCAAATGTGAGCTCAATGGCGGTAATCAATATCACGACCGCGGAGTATTGTCAATGGCTCATGCAGGAAGAGACACCGGTGGATCTCAGTTTTTTATCTGCCACAGTAGAAAAAACACACAACATTTGGACCGCAACCACACCTGCTTCGGAAAAGTAGTTGAAGGGCTTGATATTATTGATCAGATTCGCGCCGATGATGAAATCGAAAAAATAGAAATCAACGAAGGATGAAAAAATATTTAAGCGCATTTATTTATGCCTGGATATTTTCTTCCGTTGCTTTTTTAAACGCACAAACATTATCTCCAAGTACAAGCCAGCTTAATTTCGGAAACGTTTACGAAAACGCTCCCGACAGTTTATTGCTCACCCTAAATAATACTTTAGGAAAACCGGTAACTGTTACCGGAATTCGCTTTTACAACATCTATGGATTACCTGCATTTACTGCTTCTGCCAATTATTTTACCCTAGCAGATGGCGGCTCTGTAAACCTATGGATTAAATTTTCCCCCAGACATAATATTTTTCACAATTCTGAAATGATAATCGAAAATGATGGCTTACGCGGTGATGTGAGAATTGATCTTATCGGTCAGGGGAAATATTCTAATAATTATTACAATGGGACAGAAAACCTTTCGGAAGAAAATTTGAAAGTTGCGATTAAAACTACCGTCAGCAGCGGATATGTTTCTTTGCTTTACAATCCTGCTCGCGACTCTATGTTCATGTCTATCGACAACAAAAAAACAAATGGACAAGGGGCCTCTCAAAACACACTCGAATGTGTTTATACCGGGCGAGAAGCAATTGGCTATATTGATCGTACAGATTGTCAAAACAATTTTGCATTTAATACAGAACACACTTTTCCACAATCTCTTTTCACAAGTCTTGAGCCGATGAAATCCGATTTACACCATTTATTTCCGACTGACAACGTTGCTAATAACGAACGTGGCGATAATCCTTTCGGAATCGTTACTTCTCCTAGTTGGACCAATGGTGGCTCAAAATCGGACGGAACAATTTTCGAACCACGCGATGATCAAAAGGGCAGAGCTGCCCGAGCTTTATTTTATTTTGTTTTGAGATATCAGAATTATTCAAGCTTCCTCAACTCTCAGGAAAGTATTTTGCGTACATGGTGCCTTGCTTATCCTCCGGATCAAAAAGATATCATACGTAACAATGATATTTTTTCCATGCAGCACAATAGAAATCCCTTCATCGATTATCCGGCTTTTCTTGAAAGAATTAATACGCTCGCTACTAATTCCATTGCTCCTTTATTCAATGCCATGGATATTTCTGATGACACACTTGTATATGGCATGATTCCAACCGGGACTCCTGTGCTCTATGATTTTATCGTTGTTAACAACGGCAATACACCACTCAACCTGACGAACTTCAACCTTACTCATCCGGGAGAATTAAGTTTTTCTAATTCCGGAAACGATACAACTATTTCTCCCGGAGAAGCACTTACCCTACATATTAATTGTTTGACAACCGTAACCGATTCCATTCGCGCATTCCTTTCATTTAACAGCAGCGCAACAACCGGTAGTGTTGTGGTTCCGATTTTTGTAAACGACCTGATCTATTCCGGTATCTATGAATCTGTAAGTGGGGTACATGTTTTTCCTAACCCTGCAACTGAAAAAATAACCATCTCACTGCGAAGCAAGGGAAGAAACATGCAATTATTCTTGTTTGATATGATGGGAAAACAAGTCATTCATCTTTCGCTCGACTCCAATGAAGAAACCATTGATGTGAGTAACTTATCATACGGCGTTTACCTTATGCAGCTTTCTGAAAATGCCGGAACGATAATGAAAAAGGTAATTGTGGAGTAGTCGTTTCCCGGTTAATAAGCTAAATTGAATTTCTTTGCTATTTTTACTTTCGAATTCGAATTTAAAAAACCGGAGTAATGCCCGCTAAAGCAAATATTAACCCCGAAATTTTAAAATGGGCTCGTAAATCAGCTAAGATTACTTACGAGAAAGCCGCTTCTACGATTTCAAAAACATGTAAAGTCGATCGTATTAAAGAATGGGAGTCGCCCGAAGGAAGAGATCTACCCAGCATTAAACAAGTTGAAAAACTCGCCCGGCTTTACCGACGACCTGTTGATGTTTTTTATTTGAAATTTATTCCCCGCGATTTTCCTCCGTTAAAAGATTTTCGAATTAACAAAGAATCCGGTCTCAACACTGCTCTCATTTTTATGATGAGAGAAATTCAGGACAAACAGGAATGGCTGAGTAATTTTCTTGCCGGAAAAAAAGAAAAGAAACTCGACTTTGTCGGCAAATACAATATAAAAAGTCAGCCCGAAAAAGTTGCTCGTGACATCCGCCAAACTCTGGGAATAAACACAAAGGAAGCATCCGAAAAACCATTAAAATATTGGATACAGAAAGCGGAAGCAAAAAGAATTTTTGTTTCACTCAGCAGCAATTATCATACACGACTTAAGTTGGATAGCGATGGCTTCAAAGGTTTTGTGATCGCCGATAAATATGCTCCATTTATTTTTCTGAATAGCGACGACTGGGACCATGGACAATTGGTAACACTTGTTCATGAATTAGCGCATGTGTGGATAAACGTGTCCGGCATTTCTAATGAAACAGAAATCAGCATGAGCGATCCGGAGAAAACACATGTGGTTGAAAAATTTTGCAGGGAAGTCGCAATCCATGCATTGCTTCCCAAGGAGGAAGTAGAGTTATTTATTTCTGAGAAAGCCGAAGTAAATTTTAAAAACATTTCAAGAGCGGCGAAGAAATTAGGTGTCAGTACACATGCACTGTTAATACGTTCGAATAAATTAGGCATCATTCAAAACGATACCTATAATACACTTCGAAAAGAAGCGGATCAATCATGGAAAGACTTTCTTTATAAGGAATCACAGAAGAAAAAATCTTCCGGCGGACCAAATTACTACATCATGCAATTACGAAGAAGCAGCAAAGCTTTTTCAAATATTGTGATGGATATTTATAAAAGCGGTAAGGTAAATGGAACCGACGCGAGTAGATTGCTAAGTGTCAAGGAGGCCAATTTTGTAAAGTTTGAAAAATATATTTATAAATAGAAATTTTTGAGTCGAGCGTTTTATTCACGAAAGTTGATTCGATATTGTTTAAAAAAAACGCCGTTTTCGCGCTTCTTACAGAAATTCTGTAAGGTTCTTTGCAAAGAAGATTAACCTTTTTTGATCGAAACATTGCATTCTTTTGTCCGTTTTTATTTGCATGAAAACTCTAATCAAAAGCGTTGTACCGGTAAACAGTCTTCCGTACAAAATAATTAAAGACGTATACAATTTCAGATTCTGGCATCCGCGTGAATTCAGAAATGACATCTTAAACGATTATGCATCATACAAACAAAATGTAAATTTTGTGCAAATCGGTTCCAACAATGGAATCTCCGACGATCCTATTAACCGTTTAATTACGGAATACAACTGGCGCGGGATTCTTGTTGAGCCCATTAAGTATTTATTTGATGAACTAAAAAAGAATTACAATAAATTCAGCAGTCGTTTAAAATTTGAAAACGCCGCTATTGCCAATGTAAATGGTAAGCTTAAATTTTATCGCTTAGAGAAAAGTGACTTGCCGGATCTTCCATACTGGTACGATCAAATCGGATCTTTCAATAAAGAGGTCGTTGAAAAACACAAGCCGAGTATTCCTCACTTCGACGAATTATTTATCGAAGACTCAATCGACTCCATAACCTTTCCTGACTTGCTGAAGAAGCATTCGATGAATGATATCGATTTTATACAGATCGATACGGAAGGATACGATTATGAAATTCTGAAAACGATTCCATTCGCTGATTTGAATATAGAATTTATTATGTTTGAGAATAAACATCTTTCTGAACAAGATTACAAAAGCTCAATTCAACTTTTAAAGCAAAACGGCTATGAAGTAGGTACGAAGTATAAGGATACTGTAGGAATCAAAAAAAACGTATTCGACAAAATAATGCCGGGTTATAAAAAAGGCGTATTAGCATATTTCTTTTAAAAGAATCAGCGAGGTTTCTGAACCTGGTGGAGTGAAATATAAAATAAAATCTGTTTGAAGCCGGAATGATGCAAATCGTTCCGGCTTTTCTATTAATAGAAAGAATTTATTTCAGTAATATTGCTAAAATAAAAATCGACCATGTCAATTTTAAACAATCTTTCTACTCTCCAAAACAGACGCGATGAAGTTCCCAATCAATTATTGGCAAAAAAGATTGTGGAAAAGAATGACAAGAAAGCCATAAATGAATTGGTAGAAAACCTGCAAAATAAGAATAAAGGAATTTCAGGAGACTGTATCAAAGTTCTCTATGAAATTGGCTCTGTTAAACCGGCATTGATCGCTGAACACGCTGCCGATTTAATTGCCGCACTCGACACTAAGAATAACAGAATGCAATGGGGTGCGATGATTGCAATCGATTACATTACTTTAGAAAAACCGGAATTGGTTTACAAATCACTAAACAAGCTAGCACAAATAACAGATAAAGGATCTGTAATCACCCGCGATCATTATGTAAATATTCTCATTCAGCTTTGTACAATAAAAAAATATGCGGGAAAAATTTTTTCTCTTTTAAACGAACAATTGCTGACTTGTCCTACGAACCAACTTGCCATGTATGCTGAGCGCTCTCTTCCGGCTATCAATGAAACAAATAAGAAAACATTTTTGCGGACCTTATCTTCCAGACTAGATGAAATTGATTCTGACCCCAAAAGAAAGCGAATTGAAAAAGTGATTAAAAGGTTAAGTTAAAAACAACGGCAACAATTTTATAATCAGGAAAAGCAAATTACTTCAAGTATCAAAAAATAAAATGACAACTGCCTTAATTGTTTTGGCTTTAATTCTAACCTTGACCGGCATTATCGGATGTGTTTTTCCGGGACTGCCCGGCCACCCGTTAAATTATCTCGCTATGTGGTGTGTGCAATGGGCTTTTCATCCGTTTTCAACTTCTACGCTGGTTGTTTTCGGAATACTTACAATTGTCGTTTTAGTGCTCGACTACTTTGTGCCTATTTGGACAGCCAAAAAATTCGGAGCAACGAAACAGGGAATTATCGGAAGTATGCTGGGAATGATTATCGGTTTCTTCTTTACTCCGATTGGAATGATCTTAGGAACAATTCTGGGCGCCATCATGGGTGATATGATAGCGGGTAAATCAAATACTCAAGCAACAAAGTCTGGATTGGCAACCTTCTTCGGGACATTAATCAGTATTGGAATGAAACTGGTATTAAGCGGCGTAATGACCGGTATTGTTATTTATAAGATCACTATTCAACTTATTAGTTAAGAAAATGAAAAATAATATATCACTCATATTTCTATTGTTGTCACTTTCATATTGTAATCAGGTAGAAAAAAAACAGAACCAACATACATTAGATGATTTTTCTTGGCTCCTCGGGCGTTGGTCGAATATTTCTGATGAAGGTCAATTTTATGAGATATGGACAAGATCCAACGATTCTGTGTTTTCGGGAACTAGTTTTTTAATCGTTGATAAGGATACCGTTTTTGCTGAAGAGATCACCCTGAAAAGCGATTTGAATGGAATCTTCTACATACCCAAAGTTAAAGGACAAAATAATGAAATGGCTGTAAGCTTTAAACTAATTTCTTCAAAAGGCGAATGGGTTTTTGAAAATAATGAACATGATTTTCCCAATAAAATTATTTATAGCTATCCTGCTAAGGATTCCTTGTATGCCCGGATTGAAGGAAATAAGAATGGACAATTCAGAAATGAAGAATTTGCTTTTAACAGAGAATAAGGATTTGGGTATAGTGCACATACAAACAGTTTATAGTTAAATTTTGATGTCCAATTTTCATTGCATTTGTCTTTGTACATTCGGGAAATTATTTTTGGATGCCAGAAAAAGCAATTATTCGTCGCATTAGAATTTACCGCTTTCCCGTAAAACTGAAGGTACCCTTTATTATTTCATTGGGTAAACTGGAGTTTGCCGATAATGTAATTGTCGTAATTGAATCTGCCGGAGGTTTAAAAGGATTTGGAGAATGTAGTCCGTTTCAAACGATTCATGGTGAAAATAGCAGCACTTGTGTGAGTGTTGGCAAAGTAATCGGCGAAAAATTAATTGGCGAAGATGCATTAAACATCTCCGGTTGTTTGGCAAGAATGGATGCAACAATTTTTGGGAATTCGTCAATCAAGAGTGCTTTTGATATGGCACTATACGACATTGCCTCGCAACATGCAAGAATGCCTTTGTATCGTTTTCTTGGCGGCAGTAACGATAAAGAAATATTTACCGACTATACGGTAAGCATCGGTCCGGCCGAAAAAATGGCAGATGATGCCGAATGGATTCTGAAGGCCGGATTTTCTGTCATCAAAGTGAAACTCGGCGGGACAGAAGAAGAAGATGTTTTACGCATTCAGAAAATAAGAGAAAGAGTCGGCAACACTATTCCTTTGCGAATAGATGCCAATCAGGGATGGGATGTTGAAACAGCCATTCGAATTTTAAACAAATTACACCCCTATAATATTCAGCATTGCGAAGAACCTGTTTCGAGAAAAAAGTTTATGTCCCTGGCAGAAATCAGACAGAAAACATTAATACCTATTATGGCGGACGAATCCTGCTTCGATGAATTCGATGCCGAACGATTGATTGCATTAAATTCCTGCGATCTCATCAATGTTAAACTTGGCAAATCATCGGGAATTTTCAAAGCGCAAAAGATCTCGACTCTTGCATTGCATGCCGGAATAAAATTGCAAGCCGGTGGTTTTCTTGAGTCACGTTTAGGTTTTACGGCAATTGCACATCTTGTACTAAGTAATAATCAATTTATTCATTTTGATTTCGACACACCACTCATGTTTACAGAAGATCTTGTTACCGGTGGAATAACTTATTTAGAAAAAGGAAGAATAAAAATACCTGATGTCAATGGTTTGGGCGCAACAATTTCTGAAGATGTTTTGAAATCTAAAGAAGTCTCCGTGTTGGAATAGTTTAGCAAATTCTGTTTTATAACACCGAAATAAATTCGTCCCCAAGCAACGAAATCGGGTAATCGCTGAGTTGAAATTCGTTTGCCGCAGAACCCGGCCGATACTTTCCCCAACCTGTTAATCAGTTCTAGTCAAAATCTGACTGAAAAAGAGCGTTTTTTTCATTTTTGACCTGTTTTCATCCTGCTGGAAACCAGTTTTTTATGCTCCATAACTTTCACCAAAACAAATTTCATTTTGTTGATGTTTTTCCTAATTTTGGTATAGTTCAATTCAGCGAATGTTTTGCTGAATTTTTAATTCATTACGATGAATAAACAACTCCTCTCTCAAGTATGTTTTCTGTTCTTTTTTATTTGCGGACTTTCTGTTTCCGCACAAGACATAAAAGTTGTCGGCGCTGAAAATGTTAACCGATTAAAACTCGAAGGTAAACTTACCGGAAAAGAACAATACACAAACTCTGATGCAAAACCAAACGTGATGAGAGTTGCGCCTCAGATAACTCCTACACCTGCATCTACATCATGCGACTGTTGGATTCCAAGAGACGGCTCTTTCCAAATCGGACAGTTTGATGGCTCCGGCGGAAGTGGTGGTCCCGGTATTCCTCCTGATTACAGAAATGATGATTGGTCAACAATTTCTATTGGCATTCCTTTCAACTTTTGTTTCTATGGTCAGCAGATGACTAGCTTTTATCTGAATAATAACGGAAACATTTCTTTCGGTGGCGCCTATTCTACATTCACTGCAAATTCTTTTCCCGATCCATCATACATCATGGTCGCTCCTTTTTGGGCAGACGTAGATACGCGCGGTCCTTTAAGTGGATTGGTATATTATAAAATCACACCAACCTATGTTATTATTCAATGGGAAAATGTTGGATATTTTGCTTCACAAGATGATAAGCTAAACAGTTTTCAATTAATCATCAGCGATGGATTAGATCCGATATTAGGTGTAAACAGAAATGTTTCGTTTTGCTACAAAGACATGTCGTGGACTACCGGTTCTGCATCGGGCGGCGTGAATGGTTTTGGCGGTACTCCGGCAACTGTCGGCGTGAACCAGGGAAACGGAACAGATTACATTCAGTTCGGCTTATTTGATCAGGCGGGAACAAACTTCGATGGCCCTTATGGTTTTAATGATGGCGTAGATTGGCTCGATAATCAATCGTTCACTTTCAACGTTTGTGTTGGAGGTACAAATATTCCTCCTGTATTAAACTCTTTAAACATTTGTGATACGATTCGTCTTTGTGAGAATACAACGTATCAGTTGACGGCAAATTATCTTTCCCCTGAGCAGGGAGAGATTACGAGTATCAATTATTTTTTGGGTGGAATGGCGGGTATCAGTGTTCTCTCAAACACTCCTGGTAATACGGCATCTCTCGTTCTTGAAATTGTTGGACAAACTGCAAACCTTGGCTACCATACGATTTCCGTTACCGCTATCGATAATGCACCGATACCCGGATCTACTACTAGTAATTTTGTTATCGAAGTTTTGCCTGCACCTTTACCGAGTTTTACTTTCGCTCCTGCATCACCTGTATTAATTAACACTCCTGTTACTTTTACAAACACAACCCCTCCGGGTAGCTTATTAACCTGGGATTTCGGTGATGGTAGTCCAACCACAACAGTGCCGAGTCCGCAACATACTTTCACAGCAATAGGAACTTACAACGTTTCGCTCACTGCCATGTTTCCGAATGGTTGCACCTCAGTCGTCACTCAACAAATTACAATAACACAATGCTCCCCTGCCACATTTAGTGTAACCAACGTTTGTACGAATGCCCCGTCTCAAATTACCTACACCGGCGTTGCTTCTGCTATTGCTATATATACCTGGGATTTCAATGGAGGAACAGTTCTTTCCGGTTCAGGTGCGGGACCGTATGATGTTAGTTGGAATACACCCGGAAACTATACCTTATCACTTACCGTAACGGAACCGACCTGCTCTTCTTCTGTTAGTATGGCTGTAGATGTATACGCAATTCCTGTATCATCCATCACTTCTTTACCTGCATTATGTGCGGGCGATTCGCCTATTGTAAGTTTTAACGGAGTGGCAGGACCTGCCGCATCCTACACCTGGAACTTTAGCGCAGCAGCAGTCATCTCCGGCTCCGGACCGGGACCATACGATATACAATGGGGAACTGCCGGAAACGATCAAATAGAATTAATCGTAACCGAAAACGGATGCAGCGATACTTCACTATTAGCGGTTTTAATAAATCCAATTCCCACTGCAGATTTTATCGTTCCCGCAGCTGCTTGTGCGGGAGAAGACATTAATGTAAACTATACAGGTACGGCAAGTCCATCTGCAAATTATGTTTGGGATTTTAACGGTGCCAATATTGTTTCCGGCTCGGGTCAGGGTGGCTATACAATTAACTGGAGTACCGGAGCAAATTATACTGTTTCATTGAGTGTTACAGAAAACGGTTGCACTTCGCCGCCAATTAATCTGCCTGTAGCTATTACACAAATTCCTGTCGTTTCCATTTCGCCTCTTCCCGCTTTGTGCGAAGGCAGCAATGAAGTTGTTTCATTTACCGGAACTGCAGGAGCCACGGCAAACTACCAATGGAATTTCGGAAGCGGTACAGTAGTTTCCGGATCAGGTGCAGGACCTTATTCTGTGCAATACAATACACCCGGACAAGAACAAATTCAACTTACTGTTAACGAGAATGGATGTATTGCATCTTCCGATATCTATCTTACTGTTTATCCAATACCAACTTCAGACTTTGTCATTAATAATTCGGCCTGTATCAACGATCCGATTACAATTAATTATTCCGGAACCGCCACTCCTGCTGCTATATATAATTGGGTTTTTGGCGGAGGAAATGTCGTATCCGGAAATGGCGCCGGTCCTTATACACTTGTCTGGAATACTTCGGGCAATTATCAGCTTTCTTTAACTGTTAGTGAAAATGGTTGTGTGTCAGGACAAACTGACCTGATGGCAAATGTAAATCCGCTACCTGCAGTATTCGCCGGTAACAACCAAATCGTTTGCTCCGGTATTCCCGTAGCACTTGGTAATCCCGAAGTTTCCGGTGAAAACTATCTTTGGTTTCCTCCGATTGATTTATCCAATTCTGCAATCAGTAATCCTGTAGCAACGCCGATCAACAATACTACTTCCACTCAGATTATCGATTACACGCTTACCGTTACCGATGCAAATGGCTGTGTAAATACAGACAACGTGCAAGTCTCATCATACCCTGTTCCAATTGTAAGCTACAATCGTTTACCCGGACAATGCCTGGAAAATAATAGTTTTAACTTCAGCGCCAATTCGAATATTCCTTTCGGAGTAAATTTCTCCTGGACATTTACGCCACAGGCAAGTCAATTGGCTTCTGCTCAGAAAGACGTTACTGTTACCTATTCATCAACAGGAACATTTCCTGTTTTGCTTTCTGCAGATTACAATGGTTGTCCTGCACAACTTTATGCAGACAGTGTTTCTATCTACGAAATGCCTACTTCAGATTTTCTTCCTCAAATAAGAAGCGGCTGTGTTCCACTTGTTGTACCTTTTGCAAACAGCAGTACAGGCATTGGAAATTCCTACAACTGGACATTTGGAGATGGTAAAACAGATAATGTTACGACCCCTGAACACATCTTTACACAACCCGGAATTTATTCCGTTGCGCTGATAGCAAGAAATATTCATGGTTGTCTGGCCAATACCACTTACAAAGATTTAATTGAAGTGTATGCTTTGCCAAACGGACAGTTTGCTGCAAATCCTGAAATTGCCAACATCCTTGCACCGGTTGTTCAATTCCAAAATTATTCTTCTAATGTAGCAACCTACTTATGGGATTTAGGCGACAGTTCTACATCAACAGAGTGGAGCCCAAATCATTTGTATGAAGATACCGGAAACTACAGCATCACACTTATGCTTGTTTCTCCAAACGGTTGTGTGGATACTGTCAGAGGTATAATTAGAGTAGAAGACAATTTCTCTTTTTATATTCCCAATGCTTTCTCCCCCAATGGCGATGGAGTAAACGACTCTTTCCGTGGTTATGGAGTGGCAATAAAAAAATACCTCCTAAACATTTATAATCGCTGGGGAGAGTTAATTTATACTACCGATAATTACGATAAGCCATGGGATGGACAAGTAAACTCCAATTTCGTACAGAGCGATGTATATGTTTATCGCATCGCATTAACCGATCATCATGGAGCATCACATACTTATCTTGGTAACGTAACAGTTATTCGGTAAGTTTTTTTGTCTGCCTCTTGCAAGGTTCATGGATGAGCTATTTATCGGCTGTTAATTTTTGTTAAGCATGATTATTATCATTATTAATCACTCCTGAACGAGTTAATTTTAGGCATATGAATCAAACCCACCTGCACTTATTAATCAATCATCTTCCTGTTTTCGGATCGATACTCGGAAGTTTAGTTTTAGTTCATGGCCTATGGACAAAAAATAATCAGACGAAAATTGCTGCTTACAATGTTTTAATATTATCATCTGTTGGAGCACTCATTGCATATTTAACAGGTGAAGCTGCAGAAGAGACAGTAGAAAATATTCAGGGAGTAGCAAAAAACATGATTGATGCGCATGAAGATATGGCCAATTTTGCATTCGCTTCTTTTATCGGTTTGGGAATTCTGTCGATTGCAGGAATATTCTTCACTTTACGCAAGTCTGCTGTGACACGATCGATAGCCCTTTTTACTCTTTTAGTTTCACTGATAAGTTTCGGACTGGTTGCTAAAACGGCATACGACGGCGGACAAATCAGACATACTGAAATTAATGCCGCTGTAAATACGCAGCAATCAGGTCAGGAAGATAACGATTAACGAATTAAAATCATTTCAACAGTCAAAAACAACCTGTATTCCCAAAGTGTTAAATTTTTCGTAATTTCTAAAGAAACTTAAATCGTTCTTTTTTTTGCTCCTAAATGCTTTTACCTTGTCTTACCAAATTTAATCCAAATGAGCCGTAAACATCTGTATGCAGTTTTGTTGAGTATAGCAATTCTTTCATGCAACAACGAAGAGAAAAAATCAACTATGAAAAACTTGAATACAATTTTGGATAATTATTATGAAGACAGATTGCAACTATTTCCATTAGAAGCCACTGCTATTGCGGACAATCGTTATAACGACAAGCTACCGGCAGATATAAGCGATTCTTACCGGGAGAAATTGAAAGGTTTTTACGAAAGTTATCTGGACCAGATTTCTAAACTTGACAAAACGAAGCTTACAGATCAAGAACAGCTTAGCTACGATGTTTTCCAAAAAGAAATGAACATTCAACTGGAAGGTCTTTCTTACAAAGACAACCTGATGCCCGTGAATCAGTTTTGGGGTATGCATCTTTCTTTTCCTTTGTTGGGTTCGGGAAGCGGAAACCAACCTTTCAAGACTGTAAAGGATTACGAAGATTTTCTAAAACGTATTAACGATTTTTCTGTTTATGTCGATTCAATGATTGCAAATATGAAAGAAGGGATAAAAGAAAAAATTGTTCCGCCTTCGATTTTAATGAAGAGAGTACTGCCTCAGTTGAAACGAATCATTGTAACAGATCCGGAAAAAAGTGTTTTTTACGCACCGGTTAAAGACATGCCTTTAACATTCACCGAATCAGAGAGAAACCGATTAACCTCGGAATATAAAAAGGCCATTATGGATAAAGTTGTTTCATCCTATTCTCGGTTATATGATTTTATTTCGCGTGATTATATTCAACATTGCAGAAAAACTGCCGGAATTGCTGAAGTGCCTGAAGGACTGGATTACTACAATTACCAAATACGGGTATGGACAACAACCAATCTTACAGCCGACGAAATATTTCAGATCGGTGAAAAAGAAGTTGCCCGAATTCGTTCCGAAATGGAAGGCGTAATGAAAGCAACTGGATTTAAAGGAGACCTAAAAGCGTTTTTTCATTTTATACATACCGATAAAAGGTTTATGCCTTTTAAAAAAGATAGCGAGGTTATTGAAGCCTATAAAGCAATAGGAGAAAAAATGAAACCACAGTTGAATAAGCTTTTCAACTTAGTACCGAAGGCAAAATTTGAAGTGCGTCAGACAGAGAAATTCAGAGAAGCGTCCGGAAGCGCGGAATATCAACAGTCGGCGCCGGATGGATCACGCCCTGGAATTTTTTATGTGCCTGTTATCGATGCAACTAAATTCAACACGGTTTCCATGGAAGATTTGTTTTTACATGAAGCCATTCCCGGACATCATTATCAGGTTTCTATTCAGCAGGAAAATGATTCACTTCCGAAATTTCGTCGCTTCGGATGGAATGGCGCATACGGAGAAGGGTGGGCATTATATACTGAAGCACTTGGGAAAGAATTGGGACTTTATACCGATCCTTATCAATACTTTGGAAGTTTAAGCGAAGAAATGCACCGTGCCATCAGACTTGTTGTAGATGTAGGCATACACACAAAGGGCTGGACGCGCGAACAGGCAATTGCTTATTCGCTGGAGAACGAAGCCGAAAGCGAAGCCGATATCACAGCAGAAATTGAACGCTACATGGCCATCCCCGGTCAAGCGCTTGCTTATAAAATCGGTCAACTGAAGATTTTAGAAATCAGAAAAAGAGCTGAAGAAAAACTCGGAAATAAATTTGACATAAAAAGTTTTCACGACGAAGTATTGAAAGACGGTTGTCTCCCACTTGACATCTTCGAAGTAAAAATGAATCGCTGGATAGAAAAACAACAGAAAACAACTTAACTCGCGCTTCCATTTTGAAAATTAAAAATGCGATTAAATCACTCCATAAAACATTCCTCCTTGTGTCTTCGTGCCCTCCGTGTAACTTCGTTCCGTGTCTACTTGTTTATTTTTACAACACGGATAAATGTTTTCGACAAATTCCAAAAACCAAAAAAGAACGTCTTATTTATCTAGCGCCTTTTCAACAACCGGTTTACCAAAATTTTTATTTTTTTGCAGAAAATAAAATACAATCAATCCAGATGAAATAATAATCGAAGCATAAAGCACCATCACTTTTCCGGTACTCAGAAAAATCAGAAACCAGATGATGATGGCAAGTATCACAGGTAAAGGATAAAGAGCCATCTTATAAGGAAGATTTTCTGTTCCGTTTCTTTTTCTCAATAAAATTACCCCTACTGCCTGACCTATAAACTGAATGATTATTCGCATAGCGAGTATGGCGCTAATCACCGTACTTAATTTAAACAAGAGACTAAAAACAAATGCCAGACTACCAAGAAACAACAATGAAATGTGAGGAAAATGTTTTTTAGGATGCAGCCGGGCAAAAGCGGGGAAAAACATTCCGTCCATGGCAGCTGCATAAGGGATTCTTGAATAACCAAGTAAAACCGCAAATAAGGAAGCAAATGCCACGAGAAGAACAAGAGCTGTGGCCAGTAATGCAGCCCCATGTCCATATATTCTTTCAATAAAAGTACTAACGATAAAAACAGAATTCTGTGCCTCCTGCCACGGAATAACGCTGACAACACTGATGTTCATTGCAACATAAAGAATGGAAATTCCGATGACAGAAATAAAAATACTTCGCGGAATATTTCTTCCCGGATTTTTTATTTCTCCACCAAGATGACAAACATTGTAATAACCCAGATAACTGTAAATCGTCTTTACCGAAGCCTGACCTAAGGCAACGAAAAACAATTGAAGGGAAAAATCTTTTTCGGGTAGCCAATCATTATGTATAGTTTGATGCGTAGCGCCGGCAAAAATTATCCAGGAGATTGTAATCGTTACAGCAATCCATAAAACGACACTGATATTACCGATTGTGTGAATTTTTCTGTAGAGGAGAAGCACAAGCAAAATAATCAGGCAGCCCGAAATCATTTTTTGTTCAATGGGTGTAAAGGGAAACAGGAACGTGCAATACTGGGCAAAACCAATCGCCCCACTGGCTGCAACAAGCGGTGATAACAAAACCGTTTGCCAAACAAAAAGAAAAGAAAGCATTTTACCCCACTTTTTTCCATAAGCCTCTTTCAGAAAATTATAACTGCCACCGGCCTTCGGATTAGCGGCACCTAATTCAGACCAGACCATTCCATCAATGAGAGATAAGATCGCTCCCGCAAGCCAGGCGAAAATAAATTGAGGTCCTCCCATTATTTTGATGACCATCGGCAAAACGATAAATGGACCAATACCCACCATGTCAATCATGTTGATAGTAGTGGCCTGGAATAAGGAAAGTCCTCTATCGAGCTTAGGAGGAGAATTTATCATATTGGAAAAGTAAAGATGCATTTAATTAATGAAAAGAAAGAATAGAATATCTATAATAATCATAACAAAAATGCATTGTTTACATTAATTTTGTAATCAATAGTAAAATAAAATGGAATACAAAGATTATTATAAGATTCTGGGAGTTGCAAAAAGTGCAACACAGGATGAAATTAAAAAAGCATTTCGAAAATTAGCCATCAAGTATCACCCCGATAAAAATCCGGGAGATAAAAAAGCGGAAGAGAAATTCAAAGAAGCCAATGAAGCCAATGAAGTTCTTGGTGATGCCATCAAAAGAAAAAAGTACGACGAACTTGGAGCCAACTGGAAACAGTATGAGCAACAAGGCAATCAATACAGCGGACAAAGACAAGGCAGAGGCCAACGAGGCCCTGATTTTGGTGACGGTAGCGGCGGAGAGTTTTCCGATTTCTTCGAATCATTTTTCGGAGGCAGCTTTTCAGGATTTGAACAGCGACAACAAAGAAGCAGAAAAGGTGCAGATCTTTCCGCTTCAATGGAACTCACATTGGAAGACGTATTTAATGGAACGACACGACAAGTAACGATCGACGGTGAAAAAGTAAATCTTAAAATTAAACCCGGAACGCGTGACGGACAAATTCTGCGCATGAAAGGAAAAGGTAGTCCGGGAGCAGGTGGAGGAGTATCCGGAGATCTTCTAATCACAGTCAAGTTATTGAATCATCCCGTGTTTGAGCGACGGGGAGATGATATTTATTTTAATCATGCATTGGATGCGACTACTGCCATTCTGGGAGGAAGTGTTTCAGTAAAAGGATTTGACAAAACCGTTTCGATGAATATCCCTGCCGGAACGGATAGCAATAAAGTTTTTCGTTTGAAAGGAATGGGTGTACCTTCGTTTGAAAATCCGGACATTCGTGGTGACGCCTATGTAAAAATGATCATTCGTGTACCGAAAGATTTGACGGAAAACGAAAAGGAGCTTATTAAAGAATTTCAGGAGATGCACAATAAAAGAGCATCATTAAAGTGAGTTCGCAAATGGAAAAACCAACTTTCAAAGAAGCATTAAAATTTTGGATAAAGCTTGGTTTTATAAGTTTTGGCGGACCTGCCGGACAAATTTCCATCATGCACGAATTTTTAGTGGATAAAAAGAAATGGATAAGCGAGCGTAAATTTCTACATGCATTAAACTATTGTATGCTTTTGCCGGGACCTGAAGCACAACAGTTGGCAACTTATATCGGTTGGATGCTTCATGGTACCCGGGGTGGACTTGCTGCAGGAATATTGTTTGTAATTCCTTCGATGTTCATTCTTCTTGGACTAAGTATAATTTATGTTTCATTTGGAAATATTCCCTGGATTTATGCAATGTTTAGTGGGCTCAAGCCTGCTGTAATCGCAATTGTCATTTTAGCATTAATCAAAATCGGTAAAAGGTCTTTAGTAAGTCCATATCACTATTTTGTCGCCTTTGCTGCTTTCATCTGCATTTTTTTTCTTGATATTTCATTTCCTCTAATTATAGTAGGGACAATTATTATTGCAACAATTACAAGACATCTTTTTCCAACAGTATTCGAATTAAGTAAAAGCACTTCCATTCCAAAAGAAGCTGAAGAAAAGGAAAATAATAAAAACAACTATAGTATTACGAATAATCTCGACTTCACAGCTTTTCGATTTTGGAAACAAATTGTTGTTGGATTTTTATTTTGGACAATTCCATTGGTTGCATTTTATTTTATCACAAGCGACTTTGGCTTTTGGAAAAAATTATCCTTTTTCTTTACCCAAGCTGCACTGGTAACTTTTGGTGGCGCCTATGCAGTATTACCATATGTAGCACAGGTAAGTGTCGAAAAATTCCATTGGCTAACGAGTTTACAAATGGTAGATGGACTTGCTCTCGGCGAAACCACACCGGGACCATTAATTATGGTGCTTGCTTTCGTGGGCTTTATGGCAGGGTATAATCATTTTGGCGGTTCGCTTTTAATGGGAGCACTCGGACTTGTAACGACAACCTTTTATACATTTCTTCCTTGTTTTCTTTTCATTTTTGCAGGAGCCCCTCTCATTGAGCGAACACAAGAAAACAAAAGAGTAAAGGAAATTTTATCACTTGTAACAGCAGCAGTAGTTGGTGTTATTCTTAACTTGACAATTTACCTCGGCAAAGCAGTAATTTTTCCGACGAGCATTTCACTCGCAGGAACAAACTACGTTACACTGTGTTGGACAATCATCTCATTTGTTGCTCTGTATCGATTCAAAATTGGTATGATAACCTGGATTGGCATTAGTGCAATATTCGGATTGATTTATTATTTGATTAATCATTGACGTAATAATTAAAAATGAGCCATAGAAAACTATTCTGAAAAATCAATCAGCCAGTATATTCAATTATTTTCTTTCACGATGCAACTTAAATGCCTCCGTATACCAGAGAAACTGCTTTAAAAATAATCCGAACACTCTTTCAAAATTATCTGCAAATGCCTTTCCTTCGGGGAAATTTGCCTTGTGTGCAATGCCCCATGCCGGTGAAATTGGAATTGGCGGCATTCCCAAAGTTGAACAAAGTAATCGAAGTTGTTCGCCCGAACGAGCTCCACCAACTGCGCCATCAGAATAGGAAACAATTCCACACGACTTCTGCTTAAATTCTTCACCAAAGTGATCGAGCATATTGGAAAGTGCGGGCGGAATGGAATGATTGTATTCAGCCGTAATAATAATGAAGCCATCCGATTTGGAAAAAACAGTATGTAATTGTTTAGCTATTTCATCGGGTTCTTTCATCTCATAAAAGCGCTTGTTTAAAAGAGGAAGTGGATAATCCTTCGGATCCACAACATTAAAAGAAATAGTTGTTCCAATTAACTCCTTTACTTTCGTAAAAACACTATCTGCTAAACGATTATCACGCACAGAACTTAGTATGATTGTTATTTCCAAAGTTGTTTTATTTTTATAGGTTTACTGCAAAATATATAATTATAAGTTGAAAACAAAATAAATATGTCTGAAGTGTTTTCTGGATCACTTATTCTTTTAAGAGGATTACCGGGGAGCGGAAAAAGCACCCTGGCGAAGTTATTATCGGAAGACGGAAAATATCCTGTATTTTCTGTTGACGATTATTTTACTGATAAAACCGGTCGGTATGAGTTTGATCATCTTAAAAATCATTTGGCATATGATAATTGTATCCAAAACACTCTTGGTTCAATTCGAAAAAATGTGAAAAAGATTTTTATCGATAATACGTTCACACTCGACTGGGAACTAGAGCCCTATTTTAAAATGGCTAAAGAAAATAATTACCGCATTTTCGTTTGTACTGTCGAGAATTACCATGGAAGTGAAAATATTCATAATATCTCCACCGAACAATTACAAAAGATGGCCAACAAATACAAGGTAAAGCTGCTTCCCTAACACTTAATTTAGTAGAAATTTAATCGCTAAAATTATTGAACATTCCCGCAGACAATGTTACATTTGGCCCATGAAATCAGTCGGCTTAATTTCTATCGTTGTATTACTGTTTTTGCAGATCAATGCCTTCGCCGGAAAAATCGAAAAGGGTTATGAAAGACTAAAATTATACGACTATTTCAATGCGAAAAAATATTTTGAAAAAGTACTCGAAGATGAGCCGGCAGCAGCAGCATATGGTCTTAGTTTGATTCATTCTGTTAAGTCAAACCCCTTTTACAATACCGATGAAGCTCATCGCTATATTCTCTTAGCCGACTCGGCATATAAGCAGCTAAAAGAAAAAAAGAAAAAAGAATACCTCGCATTCGGTGTTTCTGACAGCGCCATTTCACAACGTGCTGAATTCATTTGCGCAGATGCATTCGGCATAGCTAAAACAAGCAATACTGTTAATTCACTCAACCACTTCATCCGAAATTTTTCGACATGTAAAAACTTTCCTGAAGTCTATGCTTTAAGAGATTCGGCGGCTTTTGATGAGGCCGCCGAGAAAAACACCTCTCTGGCTTATAAAGAATATATGGTTCTCTACCCTCAAACCGTGCTTTATAAACAAGCCATGAGCAAATACGAGGAATGCGTTTTTAACGAAAACACTTCGGATAATAATGTTGAATCCTATGAGAACTTCATCCGGGATTTCCCCGAAAATTCTTTTCGTCAAAAAGCTGAGGAAAATATTTATTCGCTTAGCACTCCCAATAAACAGTTAAACGAATATATAAAGTTTGTAAGAAAATACAAGTCCTCTCCTTTTTCAAAAATTGCTTGGAGAGAAGTGTATAAACTGGCTATGAAAGACTATACGATGGAGTCGTACAATAATTTCAAAGATTCTTTTCCCGATTATCCATTTCAGGAGGACTTTGAATATAATTTTCGACTACAAAATTTTTTCTTTCTTCCTTTCAAAGAAGGTAAATTGTGGGGATATATAAATGAATTCGGAAAAGAGATGATAGAACCCATTTACGATGACGCCTCATTTTTTTTCGACGGTTTTGCATCGGTAGCTCAGAAAGGAAATTATGGTTATATCAGCAAATCCGGAAACGTAGCCATAAACTTTCGGTATAAAGATGCTGAAGCTTTTCATAACGACTATGCAATTGTGATGAAGGATTCTCTATACGGGTTGATCGATAAAAATGGCGAAACTATTATTCCGCATTTATATGACGAATTATCTGAAACAGAAAATGATATTTTCATTGCAGCGAAAAAAGATAAATATGGATATATCAAACGCAACGGAACTCCGTTAACCATCTTTGATTTTGATTTGGCCAATGATTTTATTAATGGAATGGCAATTATCAGCAAAGCAGAAAAATATGGCTTGATCAATACACAGGGCCAATATGCTATTCCCCCTGTTTTTAACGAACTCGTTTATTTAAATGATAGTCTCTTTAAAGCTTTAAATGATGACGGCCAATGGGGAATATTAAATCACAAAGGCGATACCATGCTTTCTTTTATTTATGATGCCATCGGAGAATTTAGCGAACATCGTTTACTCATTTCAAAAGGTGGCAAATGCGGCTATGTGGATCAGTCCTGCTCCATCGTAATTCCTATTTCTTATCCTTACTCGTCCGTATTACTAACAACCGGACAATTTAAAAATGGGTATGCTGTGGTAAAGCAAAAAGAAAAAGAATTGTTGATTGACACAACCGGAAAAATTTTCAAACTTAAAAATTTTGATGCATGCAAAAGGCCCGGACTTGGCTTTGTGCCGGTTAAGAAATTAAAGAAATGGGGGTATGCCGATATAGATGGGAATATCAAGATACCTTGTACATTTGAATCAGTAGAAACGTTTAACGATATTTATGCAGTATTCCGCAAAGGAAAAATAGAGGGCCTAATTGATACGATGGGAAATGTATTTATTCAACCACTCTATGACGAAATCATTTTGTTCCCTAATGCAATTCAAGTTAAAAGTAATGAAAAATGGGGGCTCCTATCACGAAGCGGATTGCTATACATTCCTTGTAATTATGAAGTGATTGAATTTCTTACACCGACATTAATCAGGGCGACGGAAAAAGCCGGTTATACTTACGTTAATCTGCAAACCGGTAAAATTATTTTTAGTCCGCATGATTAAAGTATGTCATTTCCTTGTGGAATTCATTTAGGGATTCCGTTAATAATTTTATTTTTTAATTACTTTGGAAGCTATTAATGAAAACAAACCCAGAACGATTCCCGATACAGCTCCAAAGGCCGGCCCGATCAATAACATGGCAACTCTTGGTGAATAAGGAATAGGAAATTTACTCATCATAATAAGTTCATCAGCATGAGTTGAAATGTAGGTGTTGTAAAACAGAATGTGAGCGGTAGTAATCCACACACTATTCAACATACTTACTAAAAATCCATGAAGAAAAAATCGACTGTGACATTTTTTAGCAATTTGGTAAGCGCAAAATACAAAAATGAAAAACCAACAAACCGGCTCGAGGGTCGATGGTATAAAGAAAACGGTAGCGATGGCCATAAAGAGACCAAAAATTGAAAGCTGAAATATCAGGGTCCGATTCATGTAGTTTTAGTTATAAAATGTTCAATACAAATATAAAATTAATTAGCAGAGTAGGCGATTTTTCCAATTAATCAACAGGATTATTTTCAAAAAAGCAGCAGACAAGAATAAATAGTTAATTTAGTGCCTTCAAATATTAATAACTGACAAATTTTTTTAGAATGACAGATGCTGAAAAAGTAGAAAATAAAAAATACCTCAAAGAATTAGCTATTTCCATTCTTCAGGAAAGAATCGATCATGCTTCTGCGGCAATGAAAGATGCACAGCAATCCGCCAACGAAGACGATAAAAGCAGCGTAGGTGACAAACACCATACAGGAAGGGCTATGGCTCAAAATGACAGAGATATTTACGCCAGGCAAATGGAAAATGCTCAGAAGGATCTTTCTTTTATTCTTCACATAGATGTTACCTTGTTTCACAAAAAAATAGAGGCAGGTGTTTTCATGGAAACGGAAACTGAGAAATATTTTTTTCTTACCGGACTTGGTCAAATAGATACCAAATTAGGACGGGTGTTTTTTCTTTCTGTAAGCTCCCCGCTCGGACAAGCGCTGCATGATAAAAAAACAGGCGACGAACTTGAATTCAATAAAAAACCTGTAGTAATAAAAAACCTGTATTAAACCTGTTTATGTAAGTAGTAGTCTTTTTAAAAATAATTTTTTGTACACAATCATTGGAACCAGCCATTCCAAAATTAAAGAAAGAACATGAGCTACATTTTATCTGCACTGCTTTTCTATCTGGTAATTCTTCCGATATCCCTTTTGCCCTTTCC
>JANNBB010000068.1:0-6086 GCA_031385005.1 Bacteroidota bacterium | reverse complement strand
ACTGCACCTTGTCTGTATGTTTTAGTTATGTAATTTCTTTCTACTGTCATCGTCTCTTGTTAGTTGTCATTTAGCGTCAAAGATATTGTTCTCATAGCAAATGTAAAAGGTTGTTTCTTGCAGAAATGTTCGGAGTTGCTCGGGTGCCAATAAAATGGCACATAACGGGCAGGGCTTGGCGTTGTTGGGGGTTTTGAAAAACGTCCACCCGGAACCGCTGCCGATGTTTTGCTGATGTACAAGATAAGATAAAATGCTCACCGATGTTTGTCCTGCCCGAACAACTGCTGCCATGTTGCTGCTGATGAAGATAACAACGTCCTGCCCCAATAACGCCAAACCCCATGTAAGCTGCCGTTTTTCTTCGAGTCAAGTCAAGTCTACCGATATTTTTTTCATTAAGTCAAAAAAGTCAAGCAATACATAGTTTCCAACTTTTTTTTTGGATGATAAGAGTAGATATTGTCCTGGCGTTGGAATAATAAGAGGTAAAACGCCAAAATGATTTTTTACAACTTTACCAAAGTCAGCTTGTGATTCAACAGAATTATGTGCAATATGGTTTCTTATTTTTTTGAACTCTGATAATGGTTGCAAATTTGTGGAATAGGGAAGTTTAATCGGATGTCCATTTTCCAAATAGACCTCGGCTCTTTCAATAACTGTTTTAGGGCTTGTCCAATCTAAAAAATGCATTGAAGATTTGATTAAAGATTCAGTATGTTCAAAGTCTTTCGCTTTTAAGTAAGATTTAACCTTCGGTTTTTTTGAAGGTTGCTTTTCCATACAATACAATAAAAAAATCTCCCGAATAAAAGCTTCGTAAGCCCTATAGCTATAAAAGAAAACAGTTTCAACTAAAAGGTCAATTTGTTTTTTTGTAAGTTCCTTATTGCCAAATTTTTGTTGATTGGAAAATTCAAACTTTTCAAGCCTTGAAATTTCTTGAATAAAACTATTGTATGAAGCACTAATTTTAATTCGATTTTTAACTGGCATAAATTAATACTTAAATTGATTCTATTAATTTTTTACATAAAAAATTTGAACGAAGAACCCTTGCTGCAGAATCTGTAGTTCCCCGACGTGAATAATTAATAAAATCTTTAAAATCTTTAGGATATTCTGGAGCATCTAAATTTTCAGCAATTTCATCATACTGTGCACTTATATTATCTAATGCAACTCGTAATTTTCCAACTGATTTTTCGGTTATAGTTTTTTTGAGTTTTGGGTTTAAGTTATTAACTCCAAATAGTAAATGAGCAATCGAAGCAAATAAACTGTAAAATAATTGAGCTCTTGAATAGTTTGTATTTTTCAACTCTTCCGCTTTATAAATTGAACCGATGAAACTCATAACCTTATCAAACTTCTTTTCTACTTCTTCCAAGTTTGCGGCGTCATCTTCAAAAGTCTTATAAAAAGTTTCTATTCCTTTGTTAGTCTGGACTCCATCAAGTAATGAAACAAAAAGGTCAGCAGACAAATCTGCTTCAGCCATTCTTGTAACTTTTGCTTTAGTTAATACACCTGACTCGATGAAATATGAAACGTATTTATAACCAAGTGTATAAACTGTCTGTTTGAAATAGCCAAGATAACGGGCATTAAATATTTCTTGCGGTTCAAGTTTAACAGTATATGAATTAATTCTTGCAAAAATGTCAAGCAATTCTTGATATGGGGTATCAAATAATAAGTCAACTCCTAACTCGTATTTCAAAAATTCTCTATCAAGATTATTTGGTAAAGTTTGGTAAGTAAATTTAGAAAGTTCTTTATTATGTGCTTTCGATACTTTGAAATCGCCATTATAATATTCTAAGATGGCACGAAGTCTCTGTTGTCCATCAACAACAACTCTTACAGTTTTTGCTCCTTCTAATCTTTGAGTAATTATTATTTTAGGCATAGGCTTGCCTCTTAAAACAGTGTCAATTAAGTATGACTTTGCTTTGTCTGTCCAAACTGACCTTCTTTGAAAGTCAGGTGATAATTCAAGGACACCATTTCTGTCCCACTCAACAAAGTCGGATAAGCTATATGTCCTTGTGTCGAAATTTTTCATATTTATAATTTATTATGGAAAAGTAACGAATTTTAGGGTGTTCAACAAAATGGCAGCTTACGAACAGGGCTTTGTGCAGGCAGGGCATTGTTGATTGTCCAGCCCGGAACTGAAGCCCAATAAAGAAATAAAAGTACAAGATAACAACTAAAGCCCAACAGAATTCCGTCCAGCCCGAAACAAAGTACAGCGATGCAAACAGCCGAAGTTTGAACGTCAAGCCCTGCTTGCACAAAACCCCATGTTGGTTGCTGTTTTTCTCTCACAGTTGTTCAAGTCTTGCAATTGTCAGAATGTTTTTTGTTTCAATGTCAGTCAAACAATTGGAAACATCTTTGAGATATGGGTTGCACCAATTTTTCTTTCTAAAATACTTTTCCATTTCGCCACCTGCTTGAAATATCAGTCCATAGTTTGCGAAAATTGTGTTACGCATAAGTTTTAATTCTTGCTTTGTCTTTCCTTTAAAGTAATTGTCTGGCTGTACATTTATTGATAATTGATAACGCTCTTTGTCGTCATAAAATGTGTCTATGCTTGTTGAATAGTG
The DNA here is from genome assembly GCA_031385005.1 of Bacteroidota bacterium. Taxonomy (GTDB): domain Bacteria; phylum Bacteroidota; class Bacteroidia; order AKYH767-A; family 2013-40CM-41-45; genus JADKIH01. The sequence continues at coordinate 3,465 of JANNBB010000068.1, read as the reverse complement.
TCCAACTTCAGCACTGTCTTTTCCATAACTTCGCTCTTGTATTGGGTCACATAAAAGTAGCAAAGCATTTGTCGTTTTGCTTTCGTATTTGTACTCTGCAAAAAGTCCACTGTATTTTCCAAAGAAAATTTTGTTTCCTTGAACTGAAACTTTGTTAAAAGTTTTGCATTGTCTTTGCCAACATTGTTTTTTTGTAAAAAGATTTGTCGACCAAGTGCCATTCCAAATTTGTACGTTTAAACTGTCCCCATTTTGAAGTATCACAAAGTCCCATTCTCCTTCTGATTCTCCAAAATGATAAACGCCAACTCTTTGTTTTATAGCCTTTGTCCTACTTGTGAAGTCTTTTAAACTGTAAGCTTCTTCAGTAACTTAATTAAACAAGTGTTTTGGGATTTGTCCAAACGAAAAGACACTTGTTAAAGTAAAAACCGTCAATAAGATTTGTCGAACTAAAAGCATTTGATTCTCAATTTTCAAAGTATGATGATGGTCAAATAAAATAGCAACCAACGATTGCCCGCTTGCCGTTGTTGGGGTATTTCATGTTCCTTCAGCCCGAACTTCAGCACAACAGCGAACAGATGTAAATGTATAAAACAAAAGCTGAACAAAGACCTTCAAGCCCGAACAAAAGCACAATAATGAGAGGCTGTTGATTGCTCCAACTTCCCGCCCCAATAACGGCAAACGGTTTGTTGGCTGTAGTGCTGCTCTCTCGGAGTTTCATTCATTTAAGTTCAAGTATTCGTCTCCCCAAATAGTTTTACAAATCTCGAAAATCAGTTGATGTCTTTCTTCTAATGCTTGCTCATCAAATCGGTCAATTGGCTTAAATTTAATTGAAGGATGCTTTTCATTAAAGTCCCTTAACCCGCTATTGGTTCGATGATAAAATGTTTCAGTTAATGTTCTTGCAAAATGCGTATCATTAGCATAGGTCTTTCTTTTTTCTGAATAGATGTCTGCTGACGATATTCCGTTATCACCCTTTTTCAAAAATAAAAGACCTCCCACTCTGTCTCTCTGCTCATTGAAAAAATCCTCATCGCCGAAGATTTCTAAATTTTCTTCATTTCTTGCTAAGATATGTTCGATGTTGTATCGTTTGCCTAAGCACAATGTAACGTAACTTGGAAAATTGTCGAAGTTCATTTCTTTGCATAAAAACTCCTCAATTCGTGCAAAAAGATAACGAATAAATGATTTATTATTTCCTGCTACTTTAGTGTTTTTGAAATAACTATACGTGAACAATTCGGTAACGTTCCCAGTTCGCACTTTGTTTATATCGTTGATGAGATGCTCATCAAAAACATTTTTTATTTCCTGCAAATCATCTTTATCTCTAACCTGCAAGACTACCGAATTGATTTGCTTATTGAAGCTATTACTATCATAACAACCCTGAAGTCGAAGAACCATGTAGTGTCTATCTACAAGTTTCGCAATGAGCTTAACCTTTTCATCATAATTGTCATCTTTGTGTTTTACCGCCGAGAGTATAATCAAATAAAGATTGGTGATTTCATTTAGCTTGATGTTATAGTAAACATATTTACTGGTTTCTATCGTGCTTGCGCACAATTCTTGCATTTTGGTAGCGTAATATAAAAATTCAGTTTTAATAAAGTCTTTTACAAATTTCGCATCACTTTTAAATGGTAGCCGCTCTTGCCAATCTCTCGAAAAGATTGTCTTGTGATAATCTTTGAATGTTAGAATTTCAGTAGAAGTCTTTGTAAATCTTGCCCTGAAAAAATAAGTAAAGAACGCATCAATTGGGTCATCAATATTTGTATACTTTAATCCTGAATTTTGTAAAATGGAACATGCTTTATTCCAAATTGTCAGGTAGCTATTAATTTCATCTTTGGGAATTTGACTTAGTAGCTGGGCTTTTAATATTTCGTGAGACTTGAGTTTTTGACCCTTTGCATTAATAACTTCAAAGACCATTGCAACATCATCAGTTTCTTCAATTTCGATTTCTACAAGTTTTACGTTTGTCAAGAAAAAAATTACGAAGCACTCTAAGTAATGAGAATTTTCTCCTTTAAACTTCTCATCCAAATAGTCATTTACAATTTGATAATTTGAATAAAGGAAAATGTCACTCTGATTTAATTTCCTCTTATTGTCTGTGTTTTTTTGGTTCTTGTACAAATCATCCAACGTTATTGTTCTATCATCTCCACCCATCCAAAATTGCATTCCTTTGGATGTTGCCTTGCAAATTAAAGTTTTGATGCTTTCAATTCTTGCATCACTCAATTCTTTGGCTCTTGCTAAGTGATAAAGCTTTATTAGCATGAGAGTAAGTGAAGAAAATCTCTGTTGACCATCAACTATACATGTTCTGTCGTCTTGTTTATTTATGATGTAAGTGTTTAGATAGTACCACTTGTACTGACTTTTAATAAAATCTGGAGTGGTTTCGGAATTTTCTGAATATTTTAAATCAAATCTATGGTAGGTATCTTCAAGCAAGGCATACACATTATCTGCACTCCAAGTGTAATCCCTCTGATAAAAGTCTATGAAATATTTAACCTGAAAAACTTCTTCAATCGTTTTATAATTCAGGTTTTGATTTTCAGTATTTCTCATGTTAGAAGCTGTAGGTGTTTGATATTTGTTATGGACTATAAATTTTGATTTAGCATTACAGCCAACGGGCAGGGCTTTGTGCAGGCAGGGCATTGTTGATTGTCCAGCCCGGAACTGAAGCCCAATAAAGAAATAAAAGTACAAGATAACAACTAAAAGCCCAACAGCATTCCGTCCAGCCCGAACCAAAGTATAGCGATGCAAACAGCCGAAGTTTGAACGTCCAGCCCTGCTTGCACAAAACCCCATGTTGGCTGCTGCTTTAATAACCGTCATCGTCAAACTTGTGATAGAAAATTGCTTTCATGTCCAAAATTTGATATTCTATTCCTATGCTGTCATGGTTAGAACTGATAAACTTAATGCTTTGAATGGGTATTTTCTTTTCATCAAGATTTAATGAGTATGGGGATTTTTTAATTGTATTTCCTATAACATCAGAATATGGTGTCCTATAAATATTTTTTTCTAAAACCCCTTTTTTCTCATAAATATAAATTCGAGGCAATGATAAAGCTTGATGGTTAGTTCTTTCTAATCTGTAATTTTCATTAATTTCTATTTGTTGGTAGTCACCAATTGTTGTAAAATAATATACTATTCCAGCAAAAGGAATTCCCATTGGTAAAATACTTAAAACTAATAGTGTCAATAATGAGAAAAAATATATTCTTATAGATTTTATTTTCCAATTCAAAATAATTACTGAAATAGTCAAAAGCAACCAAACCCAATTTATCATTTTGGTAGTATAATAACCTTGATAAGTATAGTCATAAAAAGTCATTGCTACTCCGCCAATAAAAAAAGCTGTTGAGGTCAAGTATAATAATGTCAATATTTTTTTCATTAAAC
>JANNBB010000064.1:0-87973 GCA_031385005.1 Bacteroidota bacterium | reverse complement strand
GGATAGTAATATAGATGAACCAAACAGTCACGGCTTTGTGAAGTACAGAATTAAAATGAAACAAAACGTTCCTGATTTTACTACTGTAGAAAACACCGCTTTTATTGTTTTCGATGCCAATGCGCCTATTGTTACGAATACGACTACCAACTTAATGGTCACCATGCTGCCTGTTGGCTTAAGCGAAACCGTTAAGCTAACCGGAAAAGCAATTGTCTATCCGAATCCATTCTCAGAAACGGCTTTGCTGATTTTCAATAATCCAAAACAATTATCCATTCGATTTGAATTGACAGATGTAACAGGGAAACTCCTTCGCAGCGAAAAAACGAATGGCGAAGAGATTATTATCCGCAAAAACAACCTTACCTCGGGAATTTATTTCTATCGATTGATTAACCCGGATGACAGTGTGAATGCAACCGGGAAGATGATTCTTAAGTGATATTGAGTTAACTGTTTTCAATTAGACAAAAGTCAGGAGTTAAAAGACAGGAATTAATATTTCCGGCTTTTGACTCCTGACTTTTAACTTTAGTTTGGGGCTTGAAAATAATTTTGATAAATTGCGTCCTCAACAAAGTCATTCATTTCCAATGAAAATAATATCCCCGTTAATCTTCGCATTAACCATACTATCTTTTTGCTCTTTCGCCCAAAAAGGAAACCCTGTATTAATCGAAACATTTTCCGAAACCGGTTGTGGTGCTTGTGCTGCTTATGATTCCGCTTTTCAGGCGGTAATAAAGGCGAATGCTGAAAAAGTTGTGGTCATTAATTATCATTGTTACTATACAATGGATAGTCTTTATCAGTACAATAAAATCTGTGATCAAAAATATGGCTATTACGATATCAAAGGTTTTCCGGGAGCAATGATAAACGGACAAATGCCCAATTCAACTTCCAGTCATATGACATATATAACTTCCGCCGTCATTGATAAACATTATAACACGGATAAGTTGTTTGATTTTGATATCACATTTAAGCCAAAGAAAAATAAAGAAAATCATAGTGTTGACATTCTAATCAATACAACTTCCCTGAAAGAATCTCCTGGTCAGGATCTTCGTCTATATGTAGTTATTACAGAAGATAATATCGACTATGAAAAACGTTTCAAGACTAAATCGACCAATGGAAAAAATGATTTTAGCGACATCATGCGGACTTACTTGCCGGATTCCGGTGGTACAGCGTTGAATGCATATAAATCGGGAATGATGAGTTCGATTAAAGTGAATTATACAAATGACGATAAAAACATTGATTACAAAGAAGTACAGGTCGTTGTTTTTGTAAGGGACGTAGCAACGAAAAAAATACTGGGAGTTGCAACAAAAAAAGAGGGAATGTTCAATTAATTTTTTTCTTGTTTAAAGTTATTTTGAAGAGCTAATAATTTTTTATCGTACCTAAATATTGTTTTATGAAAAATCAATTAAACACTTTGCTGATTGCAGTAGCCATAATTATCACTGCATTGATTTTCTCCAGCGCTTTTAGAAACAGAAATAAAGCAGGCAATTCGATTGCCGTAACCGGACTGGGCAGCAAGGATTTTATTTCCGACTTGATTGTGTGGAGCGGATCATTTATCAGAAAAAGTATGGTGTTAAAAGATGCTTATGCGGAACTCGACAAAGACCGGGCAAAAATTAATTCCTATTTAATTTCGAAAGGCATTAAAGGCGACAACATTGTTTTCTCCGCTATCGATATCAATAAAGAATTTGATGAGCAATATGACGAAACAGGAAGAAGAACGAAATCCATCTTTACGGGCTATCGCCTGAGTCAGAACGTGCAAATAGAATCCGGAGAAGTAGATAAAGTAGAAGGTGTTTCTCGTCAGGTGAGTGAATTAATAAACTCCGGAATTGAATTTTATTCCAACCCACCTCAATATTATTACACCAAACTTGCCGCACTAAAAATTGAAATGATTGCCGAAGCAACAAAAGATGCCAATGCACGAGCGAAAAAAATAGCCGAAAATGCAGGAAGTGGTGTCGGACGCTTGAAGAAGGCCGACATGGGTGTTTTTCAGATTGTCGCCCAGAATTCTTCCGAAGAATATTCCTGGGGCGGCTCTTTCAACACGGCTTCTAAAAGAAAAACCGCGACCATTACCGTGAAGCTGGATTATGAGACGGAATAGTTTCTACCGGATAAAAAACCAAATTGAAAGTAACAGTAAAACAATGGCAACAACGATGTAAATCTTGTGTTGCACAGGAAATTCATATCCGCAGACAGGACAGTTTTTTTCTTTTGTATCCACTTCCATTGCACAAGAAGGGCATTCTTTTTTACTCATTCTTTTTTATCGTTTGACTTAGCTTGGCGAAAATAACTAAAAATACTTGCGCCTAATGATTAATATGGCTTATGAAAATTAGAAAATTTATTTAACCAGGATATTGACATTAATCTTGTAAGTCCGTACTTTCCATCTATATTTCCCAAATTGCTTTAAGCAGCCCATTTGGCATATCAAACAATTACAACTAATTTCTCAAACATTATTTATCAATGAAATACTTATTCTTTCTCCTTTTTATTCTTTGCTTTAGTTTGGCAAGTTATTGCCAACAACTTTCTTTAGAATACTTTGAAAAAAGTACCGATAATTCGTCCCCGGATTATAATAATACACTAACCAAAAAAGGGTTTCAACCGGATTCGGATATCGTACAAGTTAATTATCATAAATATTCTTTTGTAAATAAAAATGCTTCCGAAAGAATTGAATGGATATCGGCAACCGACAAAGAAAAGGCGAAGACATATACGATTCGCTACTATCTGCCACAAAAAAATAATTACAAAAATTTTATACGGGCCATAAAAAAGAGTACGTATAAAAAACAGTCATCAAAGCTTTATAGGTTTAATGCAAATTCATATTCGTATCAATCATTTTTGCTAAATGGCGATCTTCTTTTTAATAATCAAAACTATTATTTGATAACTTTCACAAAATTTGAGGGGAAAGAATTATCAATGCCGGAAAAATAATATATAAGCTTCTATGAGATTATATGAGGTGTCTTTTGAAATGTTCACTTTAATATTACGAATTGTTTGAAATGATGTTCTCCCTCATAAATCATATCAGCGGTATAAAGTCCATTTTCAAGTTGAGGAATACTTACCAAAAGTAAATTATTTTGAATTTCCAAATTTTCATTCATTCTCAAGAAGTTTCTTTCTCTACCAAACAAATCAACTATTCGAATGGAAATACTTTTAACTTCGAAAGGGAAGTATTGAATAATAAAATTTCCATCTGAAGGATTTGGAAAAATACTTATTTCACTTTGATCGTATTTTTGAAAGCCGGTAGTTTGCGATCCATATTTAAGGGTGAAAAAATATTCTGTAGACCCCTGATTGCAATAAGAAGAAGTTACGAAGACGTTTCCTGAATCATCTAAAGCAGTGCCTAAAGAGCTGTTTAATCCGAAACATGTGTTTTCGGAAAATCCTCCTAACCAGATCAAATTACCCCCTGAAGAATACTTTAAAGTTGCCAAGCCATTAATTGTAGTGGAATCAGCATAAACACCACTTAGATAAACATTGTCGTTTGCATCTGTTAATACATTCAAACCATAATCCCATGAATAATTCATTCCTCCGGTTGTAGTGGTCCACAAAACGCTGCCGGCTGTATCAACTTTTGCTAAAAGCATATCGCATCTTCCATTGTGCAATGTGTCCCACCAGCATCCACTCATATATAAAGTGTTATTTTCACTTAGTTCAAGATCATCAGCATATGCGCCGGGATAATTATAAATCCATCGCTGATTTCCTGAGCTATCGTATTTAATAATGTAAGCAGAATTATCAGAAGCCTTGCCACTGATATAAGCATTGTAATTGGCATCAATCTCTACGGACCTGGCATCAGAAGAATAATTGTTGACAGGGTTGTAGGCTTTACGAAAACGTTGGTTTCCCGCAGCATCATATGAAATAAGCAGTGCACGGGTTTTAGCGCCGGGAGAAATAAAATATCCTTCAGTGCCTGCGACGTAAACATTGCCCAGATCATCCACTTTAATTTCGTTTGCGCCCATGCTGGCTGATGTATTGTTTACGTAATCAAATTTAGACCATAACAAATTTCCGGATGAATCGAATTTAAGTGTAACAATTTCACGGAAATTATTGATATTGTTTCTTGTACCTGTTACGTAAACATATCCTGAATCGTCTACAACTACATCATTGGCTACATCAAAATTGTTTTGTGGTAACAGATAACTATACCATCTTTCCCAAACCAACGTACCGGATGTGTCAATTTTCCCAACCCAGAGATCTTCTGTCGCGCCAACATTCTGTGCGCGAGAACCAACAACATAAATAAAACCATCTGTACTCATCGCAAGGGCATTCGCTTCTCCATTAAGCCCGGAACTCACTAATGTATCTGATTGAAACAACCAAATACGATTTCCTGATTTATCAATCTTGATGAGTGCAATCCTCCGTTGATAAGCCTGATTCAGGGAAATACATCCTGCTGAATAAACAAATCCATCCGAGCCAATTATTACTTCATTTCCAAATCCATAATGACCGGGAATTGAATCCACCCAAGATGGAGTAACCAATTGCGCTAGTGCAGTATTGCTAAAAAAAATCAAACAGAATAACAAGGTTTTTAATTTAAACATTGATAAATCTAAACAAATAATTACATTTTTGCAAAAGTAGGCCTTTCTATTCCGTTTCTCTTCAGAATACTTTCTTAGTTTTATTTCCTACACTCAACTTCTTTAAACAACTTTGACATTTATCCTGACTGGAAATAATTTGCTATCTTGCAGATTGAAATTTACAAACTTTCATTAATTATTTTCACTTAAATTTATTTAAAAAACTAAACTCATGAGTATTCACAAAGTTATCGAAGTTCTTGCTTTCTCTACAAAAAGTTGGGAAGATGCCGCTCAAAATGCTATTACCGAAGCCGCAAAAACATTAAAAAGCATTAAGTCCATTTACATTCAGGATCAAAGCGCCAAGGTTGAAAAAAACAAAATTGTAGAATACAGAATTACGGCAAAGATTACTTTCAAACTGGACCGAAAGTAAGCCGACTGTTTCTTTTTTACTTATTTAATATTTGATTTTTCGGTCGTGTTTATTGGTTCGTATTTAAAATTACCGTTTCTTCTGAATTAAATTTTTCTTTGCGCTCTCTGTTCAATCCTTTGCGGATTTTGTGGTTAATTTTTTTACCGCAGAGGCATCAAAGGTCTGAACAGAGTGAGCAAAGGGTTTTTAATTATTGTTTTACAATTCTAAAAGTGGTCTTTTGATTGGAATTGATAATTGAAAGAAAATAAATTCCTTCAGGGAAATCATTAATATCCAATTGAAACTCTTGCTTACTATTCAAGGTAGACACGACTTCATTTTTTAATGGCCTTCCCAAAATGTCAGTCAAAATAAGTTTTGTGTTTTTTTCTGCTTCTGCAACAAATTTTATTTTGATAAATCCTGTCGTCGGATTCGGATAAACTGAAACCCCTGATAAGTTCCATGGATTAGAAATACCCGCTAAAATTACGCTATCTGCCCACACTTTGCAATTTCCGGTGATTACGGCCGGTTGTGTGTCAAAATATACAGCAGCTGTATTAATTATTGTATCATTCAGAAATACAGGATTCTTTGTTTTAATCCGAAACCATATATGTCCTTGTGAATTTAAAGAATCAACACTCGTCGGAGTAAGAGTTATTGGATAAAATAAAAACTGTAACAAACTGTCGTTACCTAGAGAAATAGTACATGGATGAGAAGAACCAATAAAATCGAAAGTCGTGTAGTCGAGACCGGCCGGAAGATTATCTCTGACCATCACCCATGTTGCATCTGCCGTTCCGGTGTTTTCGAAGTTGATATTGTATTCGAGGTAATCGTTGAACCCCGGATTCACTACAGGTGTATTTACTAATTTGTTATTCGGATCGTGAGGGTAACCCCAGGGCGGTGTAGTTGGAATTGAATCTTCGATTAATACTTTAGTCCTCGAAATATTGTTTACAGAATTGTCATCTGTTACAGTAAGAAATGACACGAAGGTTACATCCTGATTTGCAGGATACGAGTCGATACGCATAACAATTCTATTGCTGGAGCTGCCAAACGGATTCAAATACGTTGACCACGTTAACGTATCATTTACAATCGTACCCTGCCCCAGATTAACCAATGTATAACCCGGAGGAATATACATTTTTACACCGGTACTCATAGCTGTTGTTCCAATATTCTTAACTGTTTGATTGAGGGTGAGGTTTTCTCTCAAGCGTGTGGCACCGGAACTGTTTAAAGAGACCTGCAAATCCATCACTGTCGAAGCGGCCTCCACTCTAAAATCGTGGCCAATTGTTTCCTGAAATCCCAATGTATCGGCCAAAGGGTTTGCGCAGATAAACCATGAAGCAAGATTCGTTACGTTTAGATTTACAAATCCTGTATCCGTAGTAATTGAATAATTTCCCTGAAGGTTTGTATAGATATCCGGCCCTTGAGTAAAATTTATTCTTTGGTTTGTAATTAGTATATCAGAGGGATCTCTCATTCCATTCTGATTCATATCGAAATATACACTTCCTCTTAAATAACCCAATGCTTGCGAACATTGTGTTATAGGTGGCATATTAATATAATAGTTTGGGTTACTGTAATAATAATAAGTGCCTAGATCAACTTGAATATTGCCGTAGAAATCCCCACTCACAAAGCGGTTTGACCCCGGAAGGCAATCGTAAATTAAATTATTTCTTGCATGAAATTTACTTACGGCCTGGTTATAGATGTCAGGGATTTTTCTGATGAGATTATTGTTAAGATTCAATCGTGTACAAATTGGCATGTTGGGAACAAATGGCAATTGGTTCACACTTACATCTATTGAATCGAGATAGTAAAGTGGGTTTGAAGGCATGTCCGAAATAAAATTATCAGAGACATTCAGATATTTCAAAAAAACGAAATATTGAAGTCCTTCGAGCGATTGAATACAGCTATTGGTATGAATAATTTGTGTTGTATTCAAAACATCTTCGTGTAAGTAATCAATGCTGTCACCGGCAAATGCATTTGGAATTAATGCCATTGCATAGCTTCTGAAACAATTATCAGGAATATATCCGAGCGAATATTTATTCATTATGCGAATGTTATCGATGTGCCCTCTTACATCCACACCTTTTAAACGAAAAACAATTCTAACGGTATCGTTTGCAAAAGCATTCAGGTTAACTGCATTGAAGCCATTGGACTTACAGAGAGCCAAACTATCGGTCAATCCCGAAAGCGTGGTGTCGTTTTCGTCTCTTCCAACCCAGGCAGTAAACTCCGCTGCTGCATTATGACTGGAATAAAAAAGTAAATGTGGGTTACTTCCCAAAATAATTGCCGGACTAAATATAATTTTGTCTGCCAGTCCTGTTAATGTGTTTACGCCCAACATATATTCCAAAACTTCCGTATTGTAGCTCTGAGTAATGAGTCCGGGTGATGTTGGAATAGTATCGTTATTAATCATCACCCAACCTTGTCCGGGCATCCAGTTTCGAAAACTGTTTTCATAATTTACCGTGAACTGAGATTTAACCGATAAGGTAAGTGTGATTCCAATTATTAAAGTAAATATTTTCTTCATAGCCTAGAGTTTACGAAATAAAAAAATTAATTAATCATCCTTTGCTGCAATGCAAATTTTCCACTTAGAATGAAGGTAGGCAACATAATTTAATACCTCAAATACGAATTTGGTGAATTCCGGCTTTTGAAGGTTGAATAACTGAAATCTGACTGTTAAGATAAAACTAAAATGTAGACATCATTCAAATTCGTTGATATCAATTGTTTTTACTACCTCCTGAAACAAATTAAACCTAAAAGTCATGCTTTATTGCTCTTTTTGAAAATCCAATTATTTACAAGAAACTTCAATTCATTTGGAATCTTCTTAAATAAAGAATATGTTTGAATTGATTCTCTGTCACATTTTTTTATTACTGTACACAATGAAAATATTAAAGCTTTTATTTTTTCTTGATTTAATATTCTTGCTCCTATCGTGTTCCATCGAAAAACGACACTATCAAGCCGGTTATCACATTGATTGGGTCGGAAGTAAAAAGAAATCGACGCAAATAAACAAAGAAGAATATGTTCATCTAATTCCGCATAAAAAAATCAACATATTAAAAACCAACGGGGATTCCCTTTTTCCGAAACTAAAAAACGTTTCTCTTGAAACAATTGCATCAGGAGAAATAAATTCAACTAAACACATCCAGTACAATCAATTCGAGAAAAATAAAAAAGTAGGTGAAGTAAATATACATGTCCCTCCATCAGTCAGCGAAGAGAAAAAAACACCAGTAAAACAATCAACCGATGGATGGTATCTTCTCTTTGGCGGACTAATTGGACTGCTGACTTTCGGATTGTTAAAAACCAAAACAGATCAGGCAAAAAATATTTCCTACTGGGCAAAAAACAACAAACGAACTTCCCGAATGGTATTGGCCGGATTGAAAGTAGTTTTAGCCGGTCTTGGATTGTACGCCGGTAAACTTCTTTTCGAAAATGATTTACTACTTACAAATACAACAACCTATTCATTGATTGGCGCTTCTTTACTTAGTGCTACTTTGTATCCATCATTGAAGAAATCGGGCAACTCAGAAAAACGCAACTACATCAGACAAAAAACGCATGACCTAATTTTATCTATGGGTGGATTCTTTCTGATGGCCAGTATCGGAAATCAAGCTCTCGGTAATAGAGAATATTTTCCGCTCCTCAATTCGGTTTATGAAACTGGAATCCCTTCCGTACCGGTAATATTTACTTCCGCAGACGTCAACAGTGATTTCAATAATTATCAAAAAAGTAATTTCGCTGATGATAAATCAACGAATGAAAAGCAGAGTAAACGAACTTGGCAAATTATCGGCAAAATACTTTTGACAATACTGGCTCTTTCATTTGTTCTATTATTAGAATTTATTATTTTAGGTATAACCTGTAGCCTTTCTTGTAATGGTAATGAGTTTTTGGCCTTTATTGTTGGTATTGGAGGAACGTTATTATGTTTGCTTTTAGCTTTTTTCCTTATGAAAAAAATATGGGAAAACAAGGTGTCTAAATCCGATACAGTGACTCCTGTTCCTTCCGGTAAATAATAAAAAAAGTAATCAGAATTTGAATTGATGCTACAGCAAAAAAGGATGATCATTGAATTCAATAATCAAAATCAACATCTATTTAACAGTTGGAAAACCCTTTGATTGCCATTTGGAATAACCACCATCTAAATCAATCAGTTTTGTGAAGCCCTTATTCTTCATTAACTCCGTAGCTTCACCGCTGCGTCCGCCGGAATGACAATACACTTCATACTGAACATTCTTATCCAAAGTATCAAGCGCCGCAGTAAATCCGTCGTTAAAAAAATCGATGTTGACAGCTCCGGGAATATGACCTTTCTTAAATTCTCCGGGAGTACGCACGTCAAGCAATATGCCGTGTTTTCCCTGAAGAATCTGGTTCAGCGAATCAGGAGTTACCAATTTTATATAAGGAGATGGTTGCTGACAGGAAGAACTGAAAGTTAAAACCAAAAATAAGAAACAGAATAAAGTCGATACTTTGTTGTTGTTCATTTTATTTCTTTTTTAAATCAGACTTTTGTTAATTACTGTGTGACAAATAATTTTATAATTATTAATTAGCTAATTAACGAATTAACTAATCAGCTAATTGACTAATTTTCTCCGGTCTCATTTGAGGGAAGAATAATACATCCTGTATCGAAGGAGAATTCGTCATGATCATTGAAAGTCGATCGATGCCAATACCCAATCCTGCTGTTGGTGGCATCCCGAATTCCAATGCACGTAGAAAATCTTCGTCGAGCTGCATCGCTTCTTCGTCTCCGCGCTTTCCTAATTCCAATTGATCTTCAAAACGCTTACGCTGATCGATTGGGTCGTTGAGCTCGGAGAATGCATTGCAAATTTCTTTTCCGTTGCATATTGCTTCAAATCGTTCAACGAGTCCGGGTTTGCTGCGGTGTTTCTTTGCGAGCGGACTCATCTCCACCGGATAGTCGGTGATAAAGGTTGGCTGAATAAGATTCGGCTCACATTTCTCTCCGAATATTTCATCAATCAATTTTCCTCGTCCCATTGACTTATCAATATGAATTCCCAAATCCTTTGCGACGTTTGCAATTTCAGCTTCAGTCATTTCAGTTATATCCACTCCTGTGTAATGAGCAATCGCTCCATACATCGTATAACGTTTCCATGGTCGTTTGAAATTTATCGTATGGTCACCAACCTGAATTTCTGTTTTTCCGTGAATGTCCAATGCAATACGCTCAACCATTTCTTCTACCAGATTCATCATCCATTCGTAGTCTTTGTATGCTACGTATAATTCCATCTGTGTAAATTCAGGATTATGAAAACGCGACATCCCTTCATTGCGGAAGTCCTTCGCAAATTCATACACTCCATCAAAGCCACCAACGATGAGGCGTTTCAAATACAATTCATTTGCAATTCGCAAATAAAGTGTCATGTCCAATGTGTTGTGATGTGTCTTGAAAGGACGAGCTGCTGCACCACCGTATAAGGGCTGAAGGATTGGTGTTTCTACTTCTAAATATTCTTTTTCATTGAGAAATTTTCTCATTGAATTCGTGAGCGCTGTACGTTTGATAAATGCTTCTTTCACCTCCGGATTCACGATGAGATCAACATAACGCTGACGATAACGCATTTCCGGATCGGTAAATGCATCGTGCACATTTCCATCCGCATCTTTCTTAACGATTGGCAACGGCCTCAATCCTTTACTCAATAATTTAAATTCAGTAACATGAATGCTCGTCTCACCTACTTTTGTTACAAATACATATCCTTTTACGCCTATGATGTCGCCAATGTCTAGGCCTTTTTTAAATACAAAATCATAAGCTGATTTATCTTCGCCCGGACAAATATCATCGCGTCTAACATAAACCTGAATACGGCCTGCGGAATCCTGCAAAACAGCAAAGGATGCTTTTCCCATATCGCGAACGCTCATAACCCTGCCGGCAATTTGAACGTTTTTGAAATTATCCGGATTGGAAGGGAAATTGGCTAAAATGTCTTTAGAGGAATGGGTAATATCCCAAAGTTCAGCAGGATAGGGATTTATTCCATGCTCCAACAAATCATCCAGCTTTTGACGACGTATAAGTTCCTGCTCGCTTAATTCCATTTTTTTTAGATTGTGGTGCAAAGATAAGACTGTTGAGCGAAGTAAAAAGTCAAAAACTAAAGTTAAAAGTCAGAAATCGACCATCGAAAGGAGTGGATAAATTGGTTCGTTTTTTACCCTTTTGCTTTTTAAATTATTAGGTGCCTTTCAACGGTCAACTTATGGCTTTCGACTTATCATTTACCATTAAAATTTAACTATTTTTGTTGCTGAAAACCCCTATCTATGAATGAAATGACGCGTTTGGTTGAAAATTTCCCTGAACAATTGAAAGAAGCAATTGGAATAGGAGAAAAAATACGGCTTAATAAATCAAAAACAACGATAAAAAATGTACTGATTACCGGACTCGGTGGATCGGGTATTGGAGGGACGATCGTTGCAGAAATAATTTCAGGAGAATGTCCGGTCCCTGTATCTGTAAATAAAGATTATTTTATTCCTGCTTTTGTGGATACAGACACGCTGGTGATCGTTTGTTCCTATTCGGGAAATACAGAGGAAACTTTGCAAGCTCTGGAAGCGGCGATTTCAAAAAATGCGACGATTGTTTGCATTACTTCCGGAGGAAAAATCGCTGATATAGCAAAGTCTAAAAATCTAGATTTGATTCTGATTCCCGGCGGAATGCCGCCTCGTGCTTGTCTGGGTTATTCGATGGTTCAGCTCTTTTATGTATTAAATAGTTTCGGACTGATTAGCGGTGATTTTCGGAAACAACTTTCTGACTCTATCGCCTTACTCGAAAGTGAGAAGAAAACTATTTTAAACGAAGCTCAACAAGCAAGTGATTTTCTCTCAGGAAAAATTCCGGTGATCTATGCAGTGGATGGATACAATGGCGTTGCGACACGATTCCGTCAACAGATCAATGAGAATTCAAAGATGCTTTGCTGGCACAATATTTTACCGGAGATGAATCACAATGAACTTGTCGGCTGGGCTTCAAAATATGAAAACCTCGCTGTGATCATTCTTCGCAACAAGACCGACTACTCTCGTACTCAGGCACGACTTGCTATCAGTACAGAAGTTTTCAAAAAATATACTCCGCATTGCTTAGAAGTGTGGTCGAAAGGTAACTCTCATCTTGAACGTGCACTTTACCTCATCCATCTGACAGATTATATTTCTGTAATGATTGCAGACAAACGCAAGATCGATGCAATGGAAGTAAATATCATCAACCACTTAAAAGGTGAACTCTCAAAAATTTAATATTTTATAAACTACGGCCTAAAATCCCGGAGAGAAACAATTTTAATTATTATGATTCAGGAGAGAACTATTATTGAAAAACAAAATGTCCTCTTCCGTGACCTCGGATTAATTGATTATGCCGAAGCATGGGAGTTACAGGAAAAACTTTTCAATGAAGTTGTGGATCGTAAATTAATTAACCGGACGGCCACCGAAGAAGATAAGCTTCCGCAACAACATTTTTTACTCTTCTGCGAACACCCTCATGTATATACACTCGGACGTAGCGGCGATGAAAAAAACTTAATCGTTCCGGAAAAAGATCTTCCAAAAATTCATGCTACTTTTTACCGCAACAACAGAGGCGGCGATATTACCTATCACGGGCCCGGACAAATCGTCGGCTATCCCATACTCGACCTCGATTTATTTTTTACGGATATCCATAAATACCTCCGCTTTCTCGAAGAAGCAATTATTCTAACCCTGAAAGATTACGGCATAAATGCAGGGCGAATTCCCGGTTGCACAGGTGTATGGCTCGACGAAAATGAACCGAAACGAGCGAGAAAAATTTGTGCTTTCGGAGTGCGTTGCTCACGCTGGGTAACCATGCATGGTTTTGCTTTTAATGTGAATACGAATCTTGAGTACTTCAATAACATCATTCCTTGCGGCATTCGCGATAAATCTGTTACTTCTCTGGAAAAAGAATTGGGAAAAAAAGTAGATATTGATGAAGTTAAGAAAAAGCTAAAAGGTTACCTCTGCGAAATTTTTTCAATGAATTTATTGCAATAAATAATTTAGATTTAACTACTTATAACTTAGACGACAATAGCAAAGCGACCGGTTAGCTCTAAGTAAATCGCAAGTTTAATTGTGTTTGGATTTTTACAAACAAATGTTACACCAAGGGATACATTAGTTTATAAAATCTCACTTTTCTCAGACCGACTTAACAGTAATTTTTAATGATGCTTTTAGTTTAAATATATTTCCATTTGAATCTATTGATTCAGATGCTTTAAAATCAATTGTCATCTTATAGAAAGAGCCATTATTTGACACATTATCAATTTTTATTTTTAATTTATCCAAATCGGACGAATCAAGTAAAAGGGGATAATCGATGCCATTTACAGTGACGCTATTATTACTTCCAACTAAGAGCTGAACCTGCGAAATATCACCACCTGATAATTTGATTTTGCCAAGAAATGCCTGATGAAGACTATCCAACGTTAACAAATCGAATACCCCATTGTTCACGGTAAGAGTAACCCAAGAACCGAAAGCTTGAGAGTAAACTGAAACTCCTTTCACTTCAATTTTAATTTTTTCATAGCTTGGAGCCGGAGCATCTTGCAGATAAACTGACATTTCGGAAAGCTGAACCGAATCTTTATTGCATGAAAAAATACCGACACATATAAAAAAAGAAAAAATCAATTTTACAATTTTCTTGCTGCTTTTTATCATTTCGTTGCGTTTAACCGGTGAATTGTATTTGTGAAAGTTTTCTCAAAGATACCGTATATTAATAAAGTAAAAGTAATATGACCGTCGAAATCTTACAAAAATCTGAATAATCGAATTAATAATTTTTTTCAATAAAAATCGAGAATTGATTTTAAAGGTTGAAGATAAGAATGCCCAACATATCAGGAAAGGTTAAATTGAATTTCTTCGCAACTGGAGTGCATCGCCGAACAAGCCACAAAGTTCAATTTAGATGACAGAAATCTGTATACGGGTCGATTAGTACCGTCTTCGTTTTCTTTTCTTGTTTATTAATTTCCGCTATTACCTTCTCCACCCACGATGATTTTCTCTACCCTCTGAGAGATATAATGGTCGTGTTGATACCGTTCAGCAAATTACCATTCAGTTTAGCGACTTCTGTTTCCCTGTTTGTAAATGAGTGGGCACTTACTGTTGTCCCATAAATAAACGGTGAGTCCTTCATTTTAATGAAAATTTATTTTCTGATGATGCGGTCACATAATATTATACTAAATGGTATTATACTAAAAGGTAAAAAATTAAGCATTCCTTTACAACTTGTTTGCGAGTGTTTTTCACTTTCCTCTATTCATAAGATGTTTTCATAACTGTCTTTAATTTCACAATTCATTGTATTTTGCAAACATGTCAGAAAAACAACCCATTTCGGCAAACAGATTCTGGTTAAAATTATTGTGGACGGTCATAATAATGATCATCAGCTCGATGATAGCCATCTGGATTTCCGGATATAGCTACATCTATAAAACACTAATCTATACGTATCCGGATATAGACGACATAAATATTTTCGACACACGCATTGTAAAAGATAGCGATCCCCGGCCGTGGCCTTTATCTGTTAATTACAACAAAACAATTATTCCGGCTAAATTGGATAGTGCAATAATAAAATACGAGACCGTTGCTTTTCTCGTTATCAAAGATGACTCAATTGCATACGAGCGTTATAGTGACAGTTACAATGATCAGTCATTCAGTAATTCGTTTTCTGTTGCGAAAAGCATCGTCGGTATTCTTACAGGAATTGCCATAGGTGATGGATTGCTTTCATTAGACGATTCTGTTGGAAAATTTATTCCTGAGTTTAATGAAGGTGAGAATGGGAAATTAAAAGTGCGTCATCTGCTGATGATGAGTTCCGGATTGAACTGGAATGAGAGTTACTCCAGTTTATTTTCTCAAACAACAGAGGCCTATTATGGTAATAAACTAAAAAACCTTGTTACGCACTTAAAAGTTGTCGAAGAACCGGGAAAAACTTTCCGCTACATGAGTTGCAATACCGTTCTTCTTTCAATGATTATTGCAGAAACATCAGGAATGAGTATTTCAGATTATGCCGCACAAAAACTCTGGACGCCTCTGGGAGCTACTCAACCCGCCTATTGGTCGCTCGATCATTTTGAAGGGCTGGAAAAATCTTATTGCTGTTTTTATTCTTCTGCCAGGGACTTTGCGAAAGTCGGCAAGTTATATATGGACACAGGAAGATGGAATGGTAAAAATCTGGTTCCTTATGAATTCGTAAAAGAATCGCTTTCGCCAATTAACTGCATAGACGACTCAGGCAAGCAGGTTGATTATTATGGATTTCACTGGTGGCTGATGACCCTTGGAACGCATTCAATCTTTTATGCCCGAGGGATTTACGGACAGTATATAATTGTTATTCCGGATGAAAGGATTGTAATTGTGCGGCTCGGGAAACAGCGGGGCGAAAAGACATCGGGTAATCATTATACAGATATGATCGCCTATACAGAAGGAGTATTAAGTGCTTTTGGAAAAGATCAATAATTTCAAATTGTATTTCCATTATCTTTGCTAACAATTATGCTAAAAGATATTCCAAAACTTGAAGTAGAGAATCTGGCAGTAGCCATCGTTCGTGAACTGAATGAAGAAGGCGAACCGATTTGGAATGCTTATGTGATCAATCTTTATGATCAGCAGATTCACAATGTCCTTGTGAGTTCAAAAGGTTATGGCAGTTTTGAAGGGCGCGAAGTAAAGACGAGTGTGCTGCGTCACCTAATCGGTAATATCGATGCACAGGATTATGCGAAGATTGAACCGATCATGGATAACCTTTTTGGATTGAGCAATGAATTCTGGGTCAGTTTTTACATCGGTAAAAATATTTACGACAAAAAATATGTCTTCTTGCCCGAAACGATTAAAGAAGAAAACCTGACACTGATACCTGTGCTTAAAAAGCGCGGGGTGATGATACGCTGATTGCTTAATTTGTTAATTAGCTGATTCGTTAATTTGTTAATGGATGTAATTCAGCGTTAGCTTAAAAATATTTTATCTTGACAATTTATTTCCCCTATTATATTAGCATAAGTGAACGACAGTTTTATTTATCTTTATTAAAAATATCGTTAATTGTTATCTTGTCCTTTTGTACTCTGGGGTGAAACACCTCTCTCGATATTTGTACAACTAATAGTTTTAAACCACAGAGATGTCGAAGGTATGAACTGAGTACACAATAATTATTTATATGCTTGAAAACTTAAACCTAAAAAACATACTCTTTCTCGATATAGAGACTGTTCCGCAGTATTCAACATTCGAAGAAGTTCCTGCTGCTTTTGCGGAATTGTGGGAGAAAAAGTTTGGAACCTTACGTAAAGATCCTGAAGAATCTGTAAACGATAGCTACCACCGTGCGGGAATCTATGCTGAATTCGGGAAAATAATTTGCATTTCGTGCGGATATTTCAATGCAGAAAATGTTTTTCGGATAAAATCTTTTTTCGGTCACGATGAAAAACAACTGTTGAGTGATTTCTCTGTCGTCTTGAAAAAATCATTCTCTACTCCCGATAAATTTCTTTGCGCACACAATGGAAAAGAATTTGATTTTCCTTATCTGAGCCGCAGGATCATTATCAACCAGCTTCCCATGCCGGCAATCCTGGATACGGCTGGAAAGAAACCGTGGGAAGTATCGCACCTCGATACAATGGAACTGTGGAAGTTTGGCGATTATAAATCCTATACGTCCTTAAATCTGCTCGCCCTTATCCTCGGCATTCCAACCCCGAAAGACGACATAGATGGAAGCAGGGTGTGGCAGGTATACTGGGAAGATAAAAACATCGAACGTATCGTTACCTATTGCCAGAAAGATGTACTCACTGTTGCTCAGATTTTACGAAAATTCCGCTGCGAACCGCTAATCTCCGACGAAGAAATCGAAATTGTATAGGTCTCTAGCGGAGAGAAAAGGTAAACCATCGAATGTTAATGAAAAAAGATAGAATAGATTTCTCCATCTCAATTCTCCTTTTATCTTTACCACCATGTCATCGCTGCTTGAAGTAAAAAACCTGAACGTATCCTTCGATACAGAAGACGGTCCTGTGCATGCCGTCAATGGCATCAATTTTTCACTGAACAAAGGTGAAACCGTCGGCATCGTAGGAGAATCCGGTTCCGGAAAATCTGTCACCTCCCTTTCCATCATGCGACTCCTTGCATCCGCCGGAAAAATTTCGGGAGATGTAATTTTTGACCCCACAGGAAATGCTCCCGTCAACCTCACCAATCTTCCCTTGAAAGAAATGCGCCGTTACCGCGGCAATGAAATCGCCATGATCTTTCAGGAGCCGATGACGTCTCTGAATCCTGTTTTCTCCTGCGGCAATCAGGTCGCCGAAGCACTCATACTTCACAAAAAACTTAGCAAGCGCGAAGCTAAAGAAAAAACAATCGCACTTTTCGAAAAAGTAAAACTGCCACGACCGGATCAGATGTATGATGCTTTTCCACATCAGATATCGGGCGGACAAAAACAGCGGGTCATGATTGCCATGGCCATGAGCTGCAATCCCTCCATTCTCATCGCCGACGAACCGACAACAGCTCTCGATGTTACTGTGCAATCCACCATTTTAGAGTTGATGCGAAAACTTCAACAGGAAAATAATACAGGCATGCTCTTCATCACACATGATTTAGGTGTCGTTGCCGAAATTGCCGATCACGTTGTTGTCATGTATAAAGGAAAAATTGTGGAGTCGGGAAAAGTGAATGATATTTTCCAACGTCCGGAACACCCTTATACGAAAGGCCTCCTCGCTTGCCGTCCACCGTTGAATAAACGCTTGCGCATATTACCAACCGTACGCGACTTCATGCAGGAAAATGAGGATGGTGCCATTACCGAAATCAAAAGTTCCGTTGTCAATCTTTCAAATGAAATTCATAGAGATGAAACACAAGCTCATCACAAAATTCTTTTCGCAAAAAGTCCCATACTTCAGGTGAAGAATGTCCAGGTACATTTCCCGATACGCAAAGGAATCTTCAGTAAAGTAAAAGACCATGTTCGCGCTGTGGATGATGTCAGCTTTGATGTTTATCCGGGTGAAACATTGGGACTGGTCGGGGAATCAGGTTGCGGAAAGACGACACTTGGCCGAGCCATCATTCGGTTGATTGAACCCACTGCAGGAAAAGTTGTTTTCAAAGGACAGGATTTTTCATCTTTATATGGCAGTGAACTCCGCCACATGCGTAAACACATTCAGATTATTTTTCAGGACCCTTACTCTTCACTCAATCCGCGAATGACAATCGGAAACGCTATTTTGGAACCGATGAAAGTGCATGGCCTATTTCCCGGTAATCGCAAACAAAAAGTTTTTGAATTGCTTGAACGTGTAAACATGAAAGCGGAACATTTCAACCGGTATCCGCATGAATTCAGCGGTGGACAACGTCAACGCATATGTATTGCAAGAGCATTAGCATTGCAACCTGAATTTATTATCTGCGATGAATCCGTTTCCGCTCTTGATGTCTCCATTCAGG
Organism: Bacteroidota bacterium; assembly: GCA_031385005.1. Taxonomy (GTDB): domain Bacteria; phylum Bacteroidota; class Bacteroidia; order AKYH767-A; family 2013-40CM-41-45; genus JADKIH01. Next base: position 69,094 of record JANNBB010000064.1, on the reverse strand, counting down.
CACAAATATTAAATCTACTCAATACGTTGAAGCGCGATTTAAATTTCACCAGCATTTTTATTTCACACGATCTTTCAGTCGTAAAATTTATGAGCGATCGAATGATTGTAATGAACAAAGGTAAGATCGAAGAGATGGGCGATCCCGATGAAATTTATGCTTCTCCCAAATCAGATTATACAAAACGGCTTATTGATGCCATTCCGGTGATTGCCTGAGTTTTAATTCGCTATTTTTGGAAGCATAAACAACCTTAAATATTTGACGTTCACTGTCAGATTATTCTGTTTTTGCAGCTAATAACAATGGACTTTCATGCTCATTTTATTACCTTGCAATCCAATTTTTTATATTGATATGTCACAGCAACCCTGGGCTTTATTAATTCCAATGGCTAATGAAGAAACCGATTTCGATATCTTCATTCATGCATTAAAAAACTCAATCGATAATTTACCCGGTGTTTCTGTATTCCTTGTTGTTGATAATGCATCAAGAGACAAAACACTACAATTGTGTCAGTCGTTGAGCGAGAGCGACAAACGATTTCATAACGTTTGGGCTCCTGAGAATAAAAATGTTGTCGATGCATATATTCGTGGTTATAAAGAAGCGTTGAAGACGAATGCACAATATATTATTGAAATGGATGCGGGCATGTCGCACGATCCGGTAGAACTTCCCAAGTTTTTGAAATTTCTTTCGCAGGGTTATTCTTGCGTTTATGGAAGCCGTTTTATCAAAGGTGGATCGATGGGTGACTCTCCTGCTAAGCGGCAATCCCTATCTAAAATCGGTACTATTCTGTCGAATATTCTACTGGGTAGCAGTTTGCACGATATGACATCCGGATATCAGGGATTTCACCGAAATATTGTTGAATTGTTTACTGCTAAACCCCTACGTTCAAAAGCACATTTTTATCAGACTGAAATAAAATACCTTTTAAGGAAATATAAAAGCATTGAAATTCCTATTCATTATAAAGCACCATCTCCTCGAGTCTCCAAAAATGCAATTATTAATTCGATTGAATGTTTATTGTATTATTTTTGGCGTAGAATAACTTTTCGACCAATCTCACTCTAATGACATTTTTAAAAACCTCTTTAATTATTACATCCATCTCTTCGCCCAATGCAGCGATGAAAATGTTTGCTGATGGATGCCTAAAAAGAAACATCGACTTTATTGTTATCGGGGACACCAAATCTCCAACCGGTTTTAAACTGGAAGGATGCAAATTTTATTCCATCGAAGAGCAGAGAAAGCTAAATTTTTCCCTTGCCCGAATTCTTCCCGAAAAGCATTACTCGAGAAAAAATATAGGATACTTACTCGCTGCCAATCAAGATGTGATTTTGGAAAGTGACGATGATAATTTTCCAAGAGAAGAGTTTTGGCAGCCACGTTCTCAGCTTGCTGTTTCTGATTCTATACAAAACAATGGCTGGACTAATGTTTACGGATATTTTTCCGAAGAGAAAATATGGCCCCGCGGATTTCCACTTGAACATTTGTCGCTTCCCTTAACTCCTCTGCAAAATCCGGTAGAAGAATTGTTTTCGCCTATTCAGCAAGGACTGGCAGACGAAAATCCGGATGTGGATGCCGTTTACCGTATGACAATGAAGTTGCCTATCGATTTTAACAGAAGGATGCCTATTGCCCTTGGAAAAAATTCGTGGTGTCCGTTTAACAGTCAGAATACAACGTGGTTCAAAGTTGCTTTTCCTTTGTTATACCTTCCCTCCTTTTGCAGTTTTCGCATGACAGACATTTGGAGAAGTTTTATTGCACAACGCATTGCCTGGACTTGCGACTGGCCTGTTCTTTTTCACAATGCTACTGTTTGGCAAGAAAGGAATGAGCATTCTTTAATAAAAGATTTCGAAGACGAAGTTCCCGGCTATTTGAATAATTTTAACATCTGCAGCATGCTTGAGAATCTGGACTTAAAGAACGGAGAAAGCAATATGGCTGAGAATATTATTCGTTGTTACAAAATGTTGACTGATAATAATTTTATCGGCAAACAAGAAATGCCCTTGGTTGAAGCATGGCTAAAAGATTTAAACAGCATTTAATAATACTCCCTGATTCTCAATGGTAAAACGAATACTACTTCTTTTTTTAGTCGGGTTAGCTCTTTTCTATGTTTACTCCGGCTATCACTTTTACAAAAAAAGTTTTTCGGGAAAAATAACGTTTCAACCTATTGAAGAAATTCGGGAAATAGATACAACAAAATTAGTAATCATTAAACAAAACACCTTTGACTTTGAATCAGGAAGCTTTAATACAACTGAAGAAATTGCCTTTTCAGGAAAGAGAAGTTTAAAAATAACTCCGAAAAAAGAATATGATTCCGAATACCTTGTCAATATTTCTTCCATTCCAAATTTTTCTTATTTCCGTGAAGTTGAAATAAATTTGATGGGCCTAAGAAAAAAGAAAATGAGCAGCCCTGTTTTGTGGGTGGTTGAAATTGTTTCTGATAGTGGTAAGGTACTTAGTTGGGAGTCGAGTGGAGTGTTGCCAATTTCAGAAAACTGGGAGAACTTCAACTTTCACATTAAAATTCAACAAGAATTTCTTTTGCCTAAAAACGCTCTTAAAATTTACGCCTGGAATAAAAACAAAGAAAATCTTTTTGTTGATAATTTGAAACTTTCCTTTTGGGGTTATAGTGCAAAAATAAATAAATAAATCTTTTTTGCTTATTTTAACACTGCGTTAAAAAAATATCCTTCAGAGTAAAAATAATTAAAAAGGACGCTCAGTATTAAAGATGTTAATTGAAACATCATCAATCCAGGCCTTTCTGTTTTTCGGATTCCAAAAATAAATTTTTACTACATCTGAATCAGAACGCAGCTTGTCTAAATAAGCACCAATTTCAAATTTTCGCCAGCCGTTTTTATTTTCCGTATAATTATCGATCGGGCGATCAAGGTAAAAATATGTTTCACCATTGATATTGTTGAAAGTAATGGTGAATTTCATTTCATCATAGACAGAATCATCTGAAGATTTAATATAGCCAAATCCCGTCACAGACACCGGTCCTGAAGCTAATTCTCTTTTATTTTTATTAAGAAATAATGTGTTGCTGTAAACAGATGTATCGCTTATAGCAGTGACAGTTGTACCCGAGTGAGCTTCTTTTCCAACTTGAAGAATGGAGCGACCATCCCAATTATCAGAAGGTTTTTCAAAATCGTTTGCAAAAGTCAGAATTGGAACTCCTCCGATTTCAGTTGGCTCCGGGTTTGCCCACACATACCCCATCCATTTCTCATCCGTTTTTAAAAACACCTTCCAGTATTTATACTTACTCATTTTGTCCCAGTGGAGAATGAAAGTTCTGTATTGATAGCCTTGTACCTGGTTAACGTATAAAAGAAAAAAACATGTAGCTATGAAAATAGTTTTAAAAAATATTTTTTTGAATAGTTGCATGGAAAATAAAAGCAGTATAGTGAAAAGTGAAAAGAAGTCAATCATTGGTCGGAAGCCAAAACTCGCGCCATAGAACCATTGATGCCAGCAACCCATAATGTAAACCAGCATAAATAAGAAAAGAAAAAGAGATATTGCAGCAAATCTATTTTGAAGGAACATTTGAATGAATCCAAAGAGTCCGAGAAAACAAAGTGGCGTATAAATAAACAATCCTTTTCGGTAACTGATTAGTACGTTCAGAATATTGGGTTTATCGAAGTAAAACCTTTCTGTTGTATAAGAATAAACGATAAAATGTCCGGATTGCTTATACCAGATGAGAAATTGTAATGAAATAATAAGAAACGTTAGCAATGTCCCTGTAAGAGTTAGAATACGATTTTTCAAAAGCAGTAATACTCCGCTTTTTAGATTTTCAAAACTTCCTGCTAAGAAGGGAAGAGATAAAACAATTAATGCATTAAATGGTCGTATGATGATAATGAAACCAAGGGCTATAAAAGCAGGAAGAATAAATCCGGATTTCTTTGTTGAGAAAAACGATTTAGAAAAATAAAGAAAAGCTGAAATCATTGCAAAGCTATAGACATGAGACATGGTTGGTTCTACAACTGTGTAATAGTAAATGTTTGTGGCGAAAACAATCATGGAACAAATGAAAATAGATTGAAAAGTTGTTGCTTGATACCGCCGGAGAAGTTTATCGCAAAAGAAAATTCCTATTAGCACATAGAATATGGCAGACAATCCCATGAAGTATTGGTATAAAAAAGAATAGCCATCGGCGGGCTGATGAAAAAACAATGAAAGTAAATGGGCTGTCATAAAGAAAGGATACATGAGTACAGCCGTTCCGAAAAAATATTTGTCTACGGGCTTACCATCGATCATTTGCACATATTCCGGAATTCCTGTTCCTAAGTAATTATCTGCGAAATTTTTCTTCAAAAAATCCTGAGTAAAATTACCGTATATAAAAAGTGAGGGTAGATAGGAATAATATCCGAGTCCATCGCTTTTGATAATTTCACTTTTCTTGTTGCTGAAAAATCCATTTACTTTGAAAAAGCATGTGGCAAGATAAATGGTGATTAAAAATACTCCTGCATAACGTAGAATTTTCTCTACAATTTTCATCTGCTCCAGAGATTATACTTCAATATGCACCAGATAGCTCGGAAGCCATCCTTCCAGCCTATTTTTTTTCCTTCCTCATAGGTTCGACCGTAATAAGAAATACCAACCTCATAAATTCGTGCATTTTTTACTCTGGCAATTTTGGCGGTTACTTCGGGTTCAAAACCAAATCGCTTCTCTTTTAATTCAATTTGCTGAATGATTTCTGTTCTGAAAAGCTTATAACATGTTTCCATGTCGGTCAGATTCAGATTGGTAAATGCATTGGAAAGAGCAGTTAAAAATTTATTCCCAAGTGAGTGCCAGAAGAATAAAATACGGTGTGGATTTCCGCCCATGAATCGGGAACCAAATACGATATCAGCGAAACCATCGACAACAGGGCGTATTAAACTATTGAATTCATTTGGATCGTATTCGAGATCGGCATCCTGGATAATGAGAAAATCACCGGTTGCTTTTTTAATGCCGGTATGAATGGCTGCACCTTTACCCATGTTAACTTCATGAGTGTAAACCTTAAAGTCAATTTCCTTATGTTGCTGAATATAATTTTCTACTGCTAACCCCGTATTGTCGCGCGAGCAGTCGTTTACAATGATAATTTCCTTTTGTATGCCATTAATTAACTCCACTCCTCTTACTTTCTCAAGTATCAGATGCACGGTTTTTTCCTCGTTATAACAAGGAATAATGATTGAAAGTTTATTGAAAATCATAGCTTCTAAAGAATGGCAAATTTAAAAACATTCTGTTACTTTAAAATAATAAAATGATAGAATAAAGTGCAAATTAAGCTTCATTTGATGCTTCTTTGAATTAATTCTTCAAACTCTAAATATAAGTCAGTCATTTATAGTTTTGGCGAATTATTGATTAAAGTCAGTCGTTTAGATTTTCTCATGAAAAAACACAAATGAATTGATTGAAATACCCTAATCGAGCGCATCCTAACTATCTATGGTAGTGCGGACTTGACAGACTTAATTTCGTTTTCGGGAACAGCATAAAAACTCACTTCCAAATCATCTATGAAAAACTCCTTTTTATTTGGATTCCATATATAGAATTTAATTCCGTCGTCGGTTGCATTTATATCAGGCAAAATTAAATTATAAACCTTTTTTACCCATTTATCTTTCAATGACGATTGCAAGTCGTATCCGATCCATTGATATTGCATATTATCCTTCGAATCCATTTGAATTACCAATTTAAATTCATACTCTTCGGGTGTTCGGATCTGAAAAGAGACATGAATATATTTATTCGATTTTGTTGCAGTTGTTAATTCATATGCAGGATTGTACAACAGCCCACTTGCATATTCAATTTCCTTATTAACTAATTCAACATGACTTCCGGAAAAAGCATCTTTCATTTCAATAACCTTACCGGTGATAACTGATTGCACTCCCGGCTCGTAAGAATTAAAAAAACGAGCAATCTGATATTTGCCCGTATTCAATTGAAGTTTTTTATTTTTTATATCGTAGACAGATAAAACTACTCCTCCATCACGAATAACATTAAAATCGGGCTTACCTTTGAATGGTCCGCGTTTGTAACGAAATCCTGTAATAAAATAATCTGCCAATTCAGGAGATTCTGTGAATGATAAACGTGCCCTTTCGCTTTCAGGAAGTAATTTGGCGTTGTCCGTACCTCGCGATGGTTCTGTACAATAAACGATTATACAAGAAGATGTGTCCGTTTTGAGAATATGTTCAATTCCTTCCTTATAGCTCACGCACCAATAATCCAATTCAAACTTGTTTTTAATTTCTCCAAGAGATTTTCCTGCAATAAAATTAAAGTATAGATTCTGATATGGATGTAAATTAAACATAACAGCTATCATGTAAATGCAATATATAGCAATTCCCAAATATATTGATTTGATAAGTTTCAGATTTGAAACAAGTCCGAAAATTGCCTGAAGTCCACATATCGATATAAATATGAATGAAGGGTAAACGTAATACAAGTGTCTCCATCCATCATATAAAACAGAATGTAGAATTATTACAGCGCCGATTGGACCGAAAAAAATATATGCATTTAAAATTTCAGGGGTATTAATTTTTTTTCTGATAAATAAATTATTTGCAAGTGCAATAACTCCCGCTAAAAATAGCAATGAATAAACAACCGGCGTAGTAATGAGTATCCAAAAAGGAATATAATGCCAAGGTAGATTAGCAGCATAAACATCTCCTCCATTATAAAGCACATATCCTACCCAGGGAAACTTACTTGCTTCCTTGAGTGCACCAATGAAATTCCCGATTGGATCGTGCCACAATAATGGCCAAAATAGAATTGTAAAAGTAATAAGTGCTAAGAAGAAAAAACCGAAAACTTTTGCTAACTTCTTACGATTATCAGAGTCTCGAATCAATTCAATTGCCAACATAACTATTGTAAAAATCGGAATGATGATACCCATGACTCTTAAATCGATCAAAAATGCAGAAGCTATTGCACTAATAGCTGCACTTTTATAAGTTTTTTTTTCAAGAAAAATCAGAGTAGTATAAATGCCAATTATTACCAGCGATAAAAAAGCGACATCTTTAACGTTATAAAAAGAATCAGCAAAAATTCTTGGACTCAACACAAGAAATACCGCACCTGTAAGTGCCAGCCATTGTGATTTTAAGTGTCTGAAACAAAGAAGATAAAAGAAAATGACAGAAAGTGCAAAAAGAAAAAAAGTCATTAAGTGACGCATGAGAAAAATATCTCTCATGTCCTTTAGTCCCAATATTTTTTCTATAGGAAAAAGTATCAGCTCAAAAGCTGCTCCATGATACTTTGCTTCATTAACCTGAATTGCCTGATAATCGTTATTCAATAAATATTTAAAAGTGGGTATTGCTATATGAGTACGACACGCTTCTTCATCCCATGACATACCATAGTTTTTAAAGATGAAAAGTCCGGTTATTAATAAAGCAACGAATAAAATCTTAAAAGGAAGATGCGAGTAGATATTTTTAGTTGAAATTAGCATGTAGAAACAATCGGTATAATAAATATTTCAAACAATTAATACTTACAAAAAAGCAAAACTAAAAAAAAGAAAATTACTGTGTTATTTTCTTTGGTTACGAAATCTGCATTTCCTTCACATCGCCTTCGATAATTAATTTTCCGGCAGTTGCATTTTTGATTTGTTCCACACTTATACCCGGTGCGAGTTCAAGTAATTTGAATCCGCCTTGAGGTAAAACATCCAGCACACCGAGTTCTGTTACAATTCTTTTTACGCATCGTTTACCAGTAAGTGGTAGTGAGCAAGTAGGAAGTAATTTCGACTCTCCTGCTTTATTCACATGTTGCATGGCGACGATGATATGTTTGGCGGATGCAACAAGATCCATTGCGCCACCCATACCTTTCACCATTTTACCGGGAATTTTCCAATTAGCTATATCTCCATTTTCGCTTACTTCCATTGCCCCGAGAATCGTCAGGTTTACCTTTCCTGCGCGTATCATTCCAAAACTCATTGCCGAATCAAAAAAAGCCGAACCGGGAACGGTAGTTATTGTTTGCTTACCTGCATTAATGAGATCCGGGTCTTCTTCGCCATCAAAAGGAAAGGGGCCCATTCCCAATAAACCATTTTCTGATTGTAAAACCACATTCATTCCTTGCGGAATATAATTGGCAACCAGTGTAGGTATTCCAATTCCAAGATTGACGTAATATCCGTCTTTTACTTCTTGTGCTATTCTTTTTGCGATTCCGTTTTTGTCAAGCATTTTTTTAATTCGTTAATTCGTTAATTAGCTGATTCGTTAATTGTAAGATTAATTAGCGAATTAGCTAATCAGCTAATTTTTCTTCGCTGTTGAAATTATTTTTGTGATGATACGCTGTATATTTTGTAACTCTTCTAAAACAGGTTCCGGATTTGGAAGTGTATTTATGTTTTTACAAAGCAATAACCAATAGTTAGTCTCCTCCATTTCCTTAGCGGCGATTTAAAACTTATGAATAAAGTCTGCTTTACTTTCTGCATTCTGAGCTTCCCAAACATTGGCTCCAATACTGGTACCTGATCTAAATAATTGATTCGAAATATTGTATCTCCTTAGCATATCCAGTTGCTCACAGTAGTTTGTAATCAAAATTGCAAAGTTAAAAGTTAAACTCACTATCAGGTTTTCTTTAATTTCTTCACTCCTCATTTTCATATGTTTTAAACATACAAATTTTAGCTTTCAGAGTTAATTTATCAAATCAATTTATTATAGTTCTTATATTAGGTATTTTTTTATTTATCGATTATTAACATATCTACTTAACTTGTCAACGAATTAGCTAATTAACGAATTACCCCCGCGTGCGTACAGTGCGCTGTTCAATCCTTTTTTCATAATTTTTTCCTTCAAAAATACGATGCACATAAATTCCCGGTGTGTGAATGTTATTGGCATTGAGTTTTCCGGCTTCGACGAGTTCTTCAACTTCCACGACTGTTATTTTTCCTGCCATGGCCATGAGTGGATTAAAGTTGCGAGCTGTTTCGTGAAAAATTAAATTTCCATGCGTATCGCCCTTCCATGCTTTTACCAGTGCGAAATCTGCATCGAAAGCATATTCCAATAAATATTCCTTACCGTTGAAATTTCTGGTTTCTTTTCCCTCTGCGACTTCTGTTCCCGCACCTGCAGGGGTATATATGGCAGGCATACCGTAACCGGCTGCCAGGCAACGCGTCGCCAAAGTACCTTGGGGTATTAAGTCAACTTCCAATTCTCCGCTTAGTAACTGTCGTTCAAACTCTGCATTTTCGCCAACGTAGGAAGAAATCATTTTCTTAATCATTCTTTGCTGAAGCAATAGTCCTAATCCAAAATCATCTACGCCTGCATTGTTGGAAATGCATGTTAGTCCCATTACCTTGCTTCTTACAAGTGCTGCGATCAGGTTTTCGGGAATACCGCACAAACCAAATCCACCGACCATGAGCGTCATATTATCTTTGATACCATTGAGCGCCTCATCGGCATTTGCTACTACTTTATTCATAGGATAATTTTATAATTCCTTGCTTCAAAAGTAGGATTTGCAGATGTGAATAAAAAATTTTTCTTTGGGGGTAGTAAGAATTTCCGCAAAGATGAAAAAGGGACATCGCTGGTGCAAAAATTAGTCTACTTCCCTATTAACGGGGAATTTAAAATCTCTTTCAGCGCATCATAAAGCGTATCCAAATCTTGTTGGGTATTATAGGCCTGAATAGAATAGCGGATAAATACCCTATCTTCATGTGGCATGACAGGAATTTCGATTTTATAGTTTTCAAACAAATGTCGCTGCAACTTCTCGGGGTCTGTGGTTTGAATTGGAATGCTTATCATCTGAGCTAAAAATTCGTCGGAAAAAGGACATAAGGGTTGGGACTTTAGCAGATCAAAAAAACGCATGGCATTATTTCTAACCAACTCCCGGCATTCTTTGGCAACCGAAACCCAATTATTTTCCTGCATAAATTGAATGGCCTTTGGAATAGTTAAAAAAGCAGAGAAGTCTCTTGTTCCTTGCATCTGATGGTAATCAAGAAACTTTGACTGTGAAGGAAATTCATTTTCATAACCCCAGCTAACTACCAATGGATCGAACAGCGGCTGCAACTCTTTTCTCACATAAAGAAAAGAACAACCCTTTGGCGTCATCATCCATTTATGACAGGCCCCTATATAAATATCTGCATTCAACTCCCGCATATTAAGTGGAATTTGTCCGGGTGCATGTGCACCATCGACACATGTCATTATTCGCATCTGCCTTGCTCTTTCGCAAATTTCCTTAACCGGAAATATCAGAGCCGTTGAACTGGTAATGTGGCTGATGAAAATCATTTTTGTATGATGACTTATCCCTTCGAAAAAATCATCGACGAATGATTCTATTGATTTAATTGGCAGACTAATCGGTTGTCGGAAATACTTTGCCTGATTATTTTTACAATAATAGCTCCACGTTTTATCGCATGCACCATATTCAAGATTGGTGGTTAGTATTTCATCACCCGGATTTAACTTCAAACTTTTTGCGATAATATTTACGGCATAGGAAGGATTAACGACAAAAACAACATCATCAGCATTACAATTAATGTAATTCCCCAATGCCATTCGGGATTGCTTCAGGTATTCCATCCCATTCACAGCAATGAATTGTACGGGCTCTCTTTCCAGTTCGAGTTGCCACTTTTGATAATCTTCAAAAATGGGTTTTGGGCAAGCACCAAAGGATCCGAAATTTAAGTAGGTAATCTTCGGATCGAGTAAAAATTTATTTTTTATTTTTTTTGACGCCATAAATCGATTGTTATAATTTGAGTACAGCACAATTTAATTTCACAATTTTCTGATGAACTTATTTTACTTCTAATTCAATTGCGCAATCATATCCCCACCATCTCTTATTTTCTGTAACAAGGTCAATATTTACAATGTACTTCCCCCTTTTTTTAGGATACCAAACGAAAACGCCTTGAGTATATTCATTGATAACATCTACTTCTAAAGGAGTGCGTTCTCCATCTCCGACGATGACTTCTCCTTTATCGTTTTTAATATGATAAGCAAATGCTATTGAGTTATTTTCAGCACGAAGTGAATGAAGGATGTTAAGAGTACGGATTTCAATTTTTACCGGCACGACAATAAAGGGCTCAGAACCTGAACAAAAAGATTTTCTTAGTAAAGTTAGTTTTAAGTTTTCTTTTGTAAACATAGATTCATTAAAAGTTGAATCATCTTGAGAAGAAGATAAGCTCCTATATCCTAAATTGGGAAGTTTAAAATATTTTTCATTCAACCTTCCTTGTTCATGATTAAACATTTGAATATCCCATTCAGGAGCAAGAAAAAAGGATTCGTCTTTACGTACTGAGTCAAATCGCGAAATTCCGTCTGTAACTGTGAAAGTAATCGGATTTGTCGGGTCTTCAACAGCTTGATAAAGGAGGGTTTCAAATGGAAGGGAGAATGTCGTCCAGGCAACTTTCCAGGGATAATTTGTAGTTTCAAGAAGATACCTCTTCTCCGGAAAATTCTTTCCATAATTGCACAGTCTGCCTATGTAATTTATTCGTTCAGTAATTGCATAATGTGCTTTGTAAATTACCTGAATAGACAGCAGAAATAGTCCGCATGCAACGATTGATTGAAGCTTCCAGGATACGTTTTTGATCAATATAAACAATGGCAAACCGGCAAATAAGCCAATACAACATAAATAATTTTCATACACGAAAGGTGATTCAAATGGTGGTAAAGTAAAAAGAACGAAAAGAATAAATGCACCAATACTAAACAATGAAAATGCAAGAATAGCATATTTTCGTTTCCATAAACCTGCAAAAACCAATAATGCAAGGGTAACAAGAAATGGGATGTGGAAGCATATGAATTTTATAATGAAAACTCCCGTTTCTGATTTAAAAAGAAGTGATTGTCGCTTTAAGAGATCCTTCATCGCCGGAAGTTTACTCATCTCAATACTGTCAGAGGGAATTAATTTATAATTAATAAATCCTAAAATTAAAAAAAACAGCAATAAAATTAACGCCTTCTTTAATGATGTATTATCGGCTAACATAAATAGTACAAGTACAAATGCAATTGTAATATAGTTTAGCAAATGAAACCAAGGAGTAACAAGAATACAGACAATCGGGAAAATATACCAAAGCCACTTTTTACTAAGTCTTCCTTTATAGTTATATAAATAAGACCAAAGCACTAAAGAAACCAGAATTCCTTGATAAAATTCAGCCACCGGTAAATAGAAAATATAGCGAATGACAAGAAAAGTGGATCCAATTAAAGCCAGTCCGGTATTATAATCTTTAAAAACTAAAACAATCAATAAAAAGAAGGCATAAATTAATAGAATGAATGAAAATGAATATAGCTTAACCACTGTTGCTACAGAGTACCCCATTTTCAAAGCCAAAAGAGGCAATAGTTGCGTTAACACATTTACCCTTCTCCCGTGTTCAATTTCAAATCTACCATCTTGAATTAATCTAAATGCATAATAAACATTGTCGTTTTGTAAAATTCTCTCTTTGAAAAAAAATAGCGATAAATAGGTAAGAATAAGAAAAAATAAAAACCCGATAAAATGGATAATTATTCTATTATAACAAATTTTATCGGTCATTTCTGCATTTAATATTTCAAATCAAAGTTATTATTTCTTGTTGATATGGTTCTACACAGGTTCATTGTAGTAGGTGATTTCTCTTTGATTCAAAATTTTTTTTAATTTGTGTTTTAAAAAAACACCTTGTATGTTTTAAAGTTGTTGTTGATTAAATTGGGACGCACTGAATAATTGTATTTGCAATCCTATCTTTCTTATTTACTTATTTACTTATTTTCTATTACCCACATTGCATCCTTTCTTAACATTGAATCGACGCTTATCTTATATTCTTTAGCCTTGTGCTCTACTTGTTCCATCCATTTTTTATCTGTTTTGATATAATCCATTTTATCTTTTACCTCTTTCTCGAATAGCCTATTATCTACCTGGTCAATGTTTACGCCCTTGAACAATGTATAAGCATTTTCAATAAATCCCCATCCAAAATTATACATTGTACCTTCTGAGCCTAAAATGATGAATACGTCGTGATTTTTAATTTCATTGTTAAGATTTAAATCTTTTACAGAAGTTGGCTGGCTATAGGATTCGGGGAATACCTGATTGTTATAATACCAAAAATTACTTTTTTCAAATCCATTTGAAAACCCCATATTAAATAAACCCCAATAAAAACTATCGGAAATTACCAATAAGTTCGGTTTTTTATTTTTATCGGTTGACTCAAAATGAATAATTGGATAGGCCATAGGAAAACTTTTCAAAACAAATAAGAGATTCATCGCATCAGCGACATCGTAATCATCTCCTTTTGGCTTTTCCCATAGTATAGTATCCAGCTGCATTTCCGGCAAGTCCTCTTGTCTCAATTTTTCGATATAATGGATGATCGAATCTGCAGCAATATACATTCCGTAATTGCTCCAATGAATACCGTATTTCGGATATAATGGATATTTTATAGAATTTTTAATTGAGCTAAAGTATTTGTTAAAATTAATATAATTAAGTTCCTGTTCTTTTGCAAACATTACGTGATAATCGAAATTTAGCTTCTTTCCGGGAATATTAATATTATACTTTTCGGGTATATATTCAGGGTAAAAAGTAGCTTTGTCCGCTGCAAAGACCAGGATAAGGCTCTTATTTAATTTGGTTAATGTATCATTAATAAATTTAAGTTTTTCCATCCTACTCCTGATGCTATCTTCTCCAATAAAATCTGCTCCCTTATATGCATCAATATACATTCGCTCAAACAGATAATTTTCTTTACCAATAATTACATCGCTAACGTTCACTTTATTAAACAACCAGAATGACAACTGATTGTTTAGTCTGACAAAAATATTTCTAAATCCAAAATTTTCATTTACATATTCTTCTTCAGCGGGTTGAAATTCTCCATCCATCCATTTTTTGAATTCGAACTCGGGTTTTTTCTTGGCAACGATGGCGCCCTTGAGAGGTTTGACTTTGATTATTTTAGTTTTTTCATGAAGAAATGGAATTATCAATATTAATATACAAAACACAAATATAATTCCTGAAATATTTTTTTTCATTTTAGAATCTGAAATAAATAAACGGGTTAAATCCAAATGAGGTGATTGAGCTTATCGATAAAATCAATAAAGTAAATGCAACTATTGAAAATAAAATGTGTTTTGAGTTTAATTTGGTTGAAAGAAATACAGTGTCGTGTATTTTCTTTCCGGTATTTGAATAAGTAAAGAAGGAGAATACAATTGCTAGAATAAAGAAAACTACAAATTCACGATCAAGATTTATAGCCTTCACTAGATTGAAAGAAAACATTTTATTAATGTATAAAATTGCATCTTGAAAATTTTCAATTCGAAAAAAAACCCAGCCGATTACTACAACAAAAAATGTTGTTATTGTACTGAATAATTTTCCGGTTTTTTCATAGAACCTGAGTAAAATACTTCTTTCCAACACAAGAAACAGTCCATGGTAAGCGCCCCATATCACAAAGTTCCAGGAGGCACCGTGCCACAAACCTGAAGCGAGAAAAACCAGCCATAAATTAAAATACAATCGCCCTTTCGACTGTACCCTGTTTCCTCCTAAAGGAATATACAAATAATTTCGCATCCAGGCACCTAATGATATATGCCATCTTCGCCAAAATTCAGTAATACTTCCTGATATATATGGGTTATTAAAGTTTTCAGGAAATTTAAATCCGATCATTTTACCAATTCCAATCGCCATATCAGAATATCCTGAAAAATCAAAATAAATCTGAAATGTATATGCTAATATTCCAATCCAGGCTGTATAGGTATCCAGACTATTGAAATCATAATAAAAAATGGAATCGGCCTGTAAGCCCATGTGATTCGCTATTAAAACTTTTTTAGCTAGCCCAATAACAAATCTATAGAAGCCCATTAATCTGTTATCTGCGTTTTCATTTGCAGAACGATCTGTTATCTGATCGGCCAAATCATGGTACCTGATAATTGGCCCTGCAATCAGCTTTGGAAATAAAATAATATAGAGTTGATAATCCCAGAATTTCGTAAGTGGCTTGTGAACCTTTCGATATACATCAACTACATATGTAATTGTTTCGAATGTGTAAAATGAAATCCCAATTGGTAAAATTAACTTGACCCATGAAACCTCCGCGAAACCAACCGTATGAAGAATTGCATTAAAGTTTTCAATAAAAAAATTAGAGTACTTAAAATAAATAAGTAGTCCTAAATTAACGGAAACAGAAAGTGTCAGTAAAATTCTTCGCTTTAACCTCGTTATTGACATATCCATCCATTTTACCAGATGGAAGTCCAGCAATGTGGTTCCAAGAATTACAAAAATGAATTTGGGTGCTCCCCAACTGTAAAAAAATATACTGAAGATAAGTATGACAATATTTTTCAGTTTAGCAGGTGAAAAATAATAGGTAATTAAAAATGCCGGTAAAAAATAAAGAAGGAAAATAATACTGCTAAAAACCATATATGTAAAATAACTTATTAAACAATCAGAACGGCAAGTATTTTAACTTTTACTTAAAAAAAGAATTTTGAATTAGATAATATTTTCTAAATGTAAAAATTATTTTGAAACACAAAACATGTTTAATTTAGAAATACGACAATTCTCTTTACCTACTTAAATTATTTACCTTTTTTTCATTCGCTGTAGTACTCTTAATGTAATCATGGAATCAACGCTGATATGATTTCTCTTCGCCATTTCGGTTATTCGTTCCATTTTAGTCTTGTCTCTCTTCAATCGCTCTTTCATGTAAGTAACTTTATCCTGAAACAATAACTCTTCAAGTTCAGTCATGCTGATGCCTTTGTAATAACAATAACTGTTTTCAATAAATCCCCAACCCCAATCCGGCATGGAAGCTTCTGTACCGATCAATATAACAACATCATAATCTTTTATTTCTTCCGCCATTTTAAGTCGCATAGCAACAGATAATTCATGCAAGGCGCCGGCAGTTCCTCTATTATTGTAAAACCAAAAAGTGTTTTTTGAAAATGCTTTAGATATATCCATGTTTGACATTCCCCAATAAAAGCTGTCACCAATAACCAAAACAGATGGCTTTGTTTTTCCTGAATCTGATTCATACCGAATTTTAGGATAAGCCATATCAAAACTCTTCAGCCTGAATAAAAGGTTCATTCCCCCTGCAATATCATAATCTTCATTCTCCGGCCTTCGCATTTCAATTGTATCAATAATTAATTCAGGCATGTCAATATTTCTTAAAGATTCAATGTAATGTAAAACAGAATCCGTCACAAGACAACCCCCATACCTGCTCCAGTGAATTCCATATTGTGGGTAAAGAGGATATGGAACTGATTTCTTCAAGTTGATAAAATATTTATTAAAGTCAATGAGGTTTAGCCCTATTTTTTGAGCATACTCTGCCTGTAATTCAAAGTTGGTTTTTTTGTTTTCTGTTTGAAAAATATCAGGAATATATTCCGAAAAAAAAGATCCCTTCCCGGTTCCAAAAATCAGAATCAAATTTTTATTTAATTTAGATAGGGTATCGCTGATAAATTTCAAACGATTCATCCGTGCTTCTATCTGTTCTTTACCTAAAAAATCCAAACCGAAATACGCATTTATGCTTGGTCGCTGAAATAAATAATTGTTTTTCCCAACAACAATGTTTTCTGCATTCGCTTTCCCGAAAAAACTAAACGCAAGTTGATTGTTCACTCTAACCAAACTATTCCTGAATCCGAATGATTCATTGATATATTCCTCCGCAGCAGTCTGATACTTCCCGGCAAACCAATCAGTCCAATTAAATACGGGCTTTGTCTTGTACACAAATGCACCTTCTAATTTTGCTTCATGTATTAAAGAAAGTTTTTGTTGAATAAAAGGAACAGTCAGACATGCTATCAATATTATATAAAAAACTGATTTAATTTTTGTTCCTACAATTCCCATATAATAATCTAAAATATATAAATAGATTTATACCTAAAGAAAAAAGTAGACTTATCCATAATACTAATAAACTGAATTAAACAAATTACTTTGAATAATCATCAATGAATTCTTTGCGCTAAATATTTTGACAACGTTGAGAAAAAAAGTGCGCATTATTTAATACTGAAAACCATTTCCTGCTATTATACAGCGAAATGTAATAAAATAGTCTTACAAACCAGATAACATCTTCTTTTTACTTCTGACTTCCTACTTAGCTCTCTGATCTAAACTGCTTCAGAAATCTCACATCATTCTCCGAAAACAATCGCAGATCCTTCACATCATATTTCAACATGGCAATACGTTCGATACCCATTCCAAAAGCATAACCGGAATAAACTTCCGAATCGATTTTACAATTTTCCAAAACATTCGGGTCCACCATTCCACAACCCATGATCTCCAGCCATCCGGTGTACTTACAAACATTGCAACCTTTACCCTTGCAGATGTTACAGGAGACGTCCATCTCTGCAGAGGGCTCTGTAAAAGGAAAATAGGACGGACGCAAACGGATTTTGGCATCTTCACCAAACATCTGTTTAGCAAAATATAACAACGTTTGTTTTAAGTCGGCGAAAGAAACATTCTTGTCGATATATAAACCTTCTACCTGGTGAAAAAAGCAATGAGCTCGAGCGGAAATCGCCTCGTTTCTATAAACGCGCCCGGGAGCAAGAATTCGTATTGGCGGCTTTTGCGTTTCCATAACACGAACCTGAATGGATGATGTATGCGTACGAAGCGACATGGAATCCTTTCCTTCAATCGGTTCAAGAAAAAAAGTATCCTGCATATCACGCGCAGGATGATTCTCCGGAAAATTCAATGCAGAGAAATTATGCCAGTCGTCCTCAATTTCCGGCCCATCTGCAACCGTAAATCCAATTCGTGAAAAAATTCTGATGATTTCATTTCTCACCATCGATAACGGATGACGCGATCCTAACCGCATGGGCTCGGATGGAAGCGAGAGATCTAATTCCTTCACCGATGAATCCGAATCGTTGTTTGCAAGTACGTCCTGCAGAACACTTATCTTTTCCTCCGCCTTTATCTTCAACTCATTTACCAACTGGCCGTAATCTTTCCTCTTCGCCGGCTCGATGTTTTTCATGTCGGCGAATAAATCGGCTAAAATGCCTTTCTTTCCTAAAAATTTTATTCGAAACGATTCGACTTGTTCTTTAGAACCGCCGGTAAATCCTTCGATCTCCTGAATATGTTCTTTAATCTTATCCTGCATGCTTAGTTGAGGAGCTTCATCTTTAATATATAAACATTTTCAACCGGACGATCTCCCGGTGCCGTTTTTACTGTGGCAATTTTATCGATAATGTCTAATCCTTCTACTACTTCACCATAAACCGTATAGCTTCCATCCAACCACGGAGATCCGCCAACAGTTGTGTATGCCTTCTTTTGTGCTTCGGAAAGTTTTAATCCGCGTTGAGTCTCCAACATACTTATCTGCTCGGGTGTCATTACTTGTCCTTGTACTATATAGAACTGACAACCACTACTTGCTTTTGCAGGATTTTCTGTACGAGCAGCACAAAGCGCTCCTTTTTTGTGATACAATGAATCAACAAATTCAGCAGGAACAGTGTAACCGATATCTCCATTTCCCAATCCTACTCCGGGAGCAGCATTTTTAGATAATGGGTCTCCACCTTGAATCATGAAGTTGCGAATCACACGGTGAAACAATAAACTATCATAAAATTTCTGATCAACTAATTTGAGAAAATTATCTCTGTGTTTAGGCGTTACATTGTATAGCTTTACCTTCATATCACCTAAGTTCGTGGTAATAAGTACCAGCTTTTCCGGAGTATAAATAACCGGTTTGTCCTGAACTGCAGGTGCCGGAACCGACTTTTCTGTATTTTGTGCGCCTGCTTGCACATTAAATAGTAAGAATAACGTTAAAATACGCGTGATTTTCTTCATTTTTATTATATTTTTGTAAAGTTAATTGCTACAATATTAACCAAAATCAAATGAATATTAAAGGAAGTTCCGGCAGTTATATGGGCTGGGTAGTTTTGTGTTTTTTTATTACGATGTGTTCGCTTTCCTGCAAGAAAAGCGGTCCTACACGTGCCGTCATTACAGTGGTTGACTCAACCAGCCGTCCTGTTCAGGGTGCGAAAGTGACCCTTTGGCAAGATACTGTCGTGAATGCCGTTAATGGTGTTCAATCTGAATTGCGTGTTACCAAACCAAGCGATGCCGCCGGAAGAGCCGAATTCGATTTCGAACTCGAAGCCTTTCTTAATATAGAAGTAGTTAAAACCGGAGATACCGGACGTTCTTTTATTCGATTGAAAGAACATGAAACAGTTACGCAGACTGTTTCTTTATAAGCGCCTGACTATCTTATAGATATAATTAATTATAAAAAATACTCTACTGCCGCTTGTTTTAAAAGCAAATCTTGTTCCTTCAAGGTCAGTGGCGGCAATTTTTTTATCAGTTTCCAATGAGGCCATCCATCCTGGTCCAACCCTTCAAGTTCATAATATCCGAATGTGCTTAGGAGCCGGCAGACAGCGATGTGCATCAAATCCTGCTTTTCATCTTTGGAAAATTTTTGAGGCCCCTTTCCAAGTTCCTGAACACCAATTAGAAAAAGTACTACCTGCAAATCGGGTTCTTCGCCGTATTCTTTACCCAAACGAACAGTGAGTTCTTGCCATTTGTTCTTTAATATTTGTAAATCAATCGCATCCATTTATGTGTAAAGATATTTAGAATTTTGCGGGATTGCTACCTTTACGGCCGCTTGTTCGGTACAATGAGAAAAATAACACTCCTATTAATCGGCTTCATTCTTTTGTGGCCCCCTTTCATTAAAGAAAATCATGCTCAGGAAAAAACCGGGCAACCTATTGATGTTGTCTTTTGTCTTGACTTAAGCAGCAGTTCGAACGGACTTATCGATCATTTGCGAAATCATATCTGGGATTTCTGGTATTTATTCTCTCAATGCAGTCCGCAACCTAATTACCGTATCGCTGTTGTCAGTTATGCACGTTTCAGTAATGGGAAAAAAGACGGTTACAGTAAAGTGGTTAGAGATTTGGGAACTGATTTCGAAAAAATGAGTAGCCAGCTTTTCAATATCCCTTCTAGAATTGAAAAGGGAGATCAATACGTAGGGTCTGCTTTAAAAACATGTCTGACAAAAATCTCCTGGTCAAAAGATCCGAGTGCTAAAAAAATAATTTTTCTAGTCGGTAATGGTGATGTCACAACAGGACCTGAAGACGTCGACCGGGTAATGGATAAGCTCATTGAAAAAGACATTGCTGTTTATCCGATATACATTACAGCTCCCGGTGAAACAAAAGCCATTCAGGGTTGGCAACGTATTGCTATGAGAGGGCGAGGAAAAATTTCCTCAATCAATCTAAAAAACATTTACTTCGACAACCTAAATGGTTTTGATATGGGGCGTTTCCGTATTTTGAATCGCAAGTTCAATAACACTTACTTATATTATGGAAAAAATGGGTTGGCTAATTTAAGAATGATGAAGGAGGAAGACAATAACATATATATAGCCAACACGCAGGGATTCCGCTTTCGTGTCATGTATAAAATTTCTGAAGACTTTCAGAAAAAAAATCACTCCTGGGATCTGGTAGATTTATATTATAAAAACCCGGTTGCTTTTATGAAAGTTGACAAGGCACTCTTAAATGATACCTGCCGTAAGATGAATGACAAGCAACTGAAGTCATATATTATTTATAAAAAATATGAAAGAAAAAAGTTGGCTGCTTTAATCAATGAAATGCTTTTAAATAAAAACACCATTGACAAAGAAACAGGTTTAGAACAACCCCGAAACATGCCAACTCTCGATGTACAAAGTATGAAAGTTATTCGCGACATTCTGCGAGAAAACGGCTGCGCTTGCAATGCATTTGAGTTTAGTGAATAAGATTAAAATTAAAACACCTCTAGCAGGTAAATTGAAAATACAATACTATGTCGGGTTGGAATAAATGGCTTTTTGGCGGACTCGGATGGGCACTTGGTGGACCTATCGGCGGAATTTTAGGTTTCGCTTTGGGTTCGATTTCTGAAGAAGCTGTAAAAATTAAAGTTCAAGGTGGGACGTCGCGACCGCTATTGCAGAATGATTTCAGCGCTGCTCTTCTTGTTCTTTGTGCAGCAGTAATGAAAGCCGATCAGAAAGTAATGCGTTCTGAACTTGAATTTGTGCGCGATTTTTTTGTACGTCAGTTTGGCGAAAATCATGCTCGTGAACGTATGCTTCTTTTTCGTGAGATTCTAAAACAAGAAATCCACATCGGACAAGTCTGCGAACAAATTCGTCAACATGTTGATCCGCCTTCGCGCCTGCAGTTATTGCATTTATTATTCGGACTTGCAGCTTCCGACGGACATCCGGGAGCGGCGGAGATAAACGTTATCAGCCAAATCAGTCACCTCATCGGTGTTAACCCCCGCGATTTTGAGAGTTTGAAAGCGATGTTCGTACAAGACTACGATTCGGCTTACAAAATTTTGGAAGTTGAACGTTCCGCTACCAACGATGAAGTTAAAAAAGCATACAGACGAATGGCTGTAAAATATCATCCCGATAAAGTTCATCACCTCGGACCTGAATACCAGAAAGATGCTCAGGAGAAATTTAAGAAAATCAATGAGGCATATGAGAAGGTGAAGAAGGAGCGTGGTATTGTTTAGGGCTTTGATTGGTTTTTTCGATACCGTTTCTTCAATTCGCTAATTAGTTATTCGATAATTTATTAATTAAGATTAGTAAATTACACCCACCATAATTAATTGAATTTGACTCCTCCACGTAAATCATTAGCTAATTAACGAATTAGCTAATCAGCTAATTAATAAATCAGCTAATTAAAAAAAAGTTGACAACAATAGACATCATACTCACCGCTCTGCTCTTAATCGGTCTCATACGCGGATTTATTAAGGGATTTATTTTTGAAATCGCTGTGCTCGGAATTATTTTTGTACTTTATTTCTTTGGATTTAAAATTGCGGATTTTTTAGCGGGGTTTCTGGAAAAACACATGGATGCCGGCTCAACGACTATTCACTACGCTTCATTTTTTGTTGCATGGATAGGCGTTTCCATCGGTATTTTTTTCATTGCTAAACTGCTGGAAGGTCTGGTCAACATCGTCGCACTCGGCATTTTCAATAAGATAGCCGGAGCACTCTTCGGGGCAATGAAATATGCATTTATGATCAGCGTTTTTTTATTTTTCGCTAACAAGGTTGATGTTACAACGAGTTGGTGGTCTCCCGACAAAAAAGCAGAATCATATTTATATTATCCGATTTTGAAAATAGCCCCTTCAATTTTTTCTGTGCTGAAAAAATAAAACGAAGAGTTATAACCGGAAATCTTAGTTTAGAATAGCAGCAACACCCGGCAATTCTTTTCCTTCTATATATTCCAGCAAGGCGCCCCCACCGGTAGAAACATAGGATACTTTTTCTGCCAGATGAAATTTATTGATGGCTGCGGCAGAATCGCCTCCGCCAATCAGCGAAAAACATCCTCGTGAAGTCGCTTCGGCAATTGCTTCGGCTACAGTCTTCGTTCCATGAGCAAATTTTTCGAATTCAAAAACACCGGCCGGACCATTCCACAACACAGTTTTCGAGTTCTTTATCACTTCAGAGAATATTTTTTCAGACTGCGGACCGATGTCGAGTCCCATCCAACCATCGGGAATGGAATTGATGTCGCACGTTTTGGAATTTGCATCGGCATCAAATTTATCGGCGATGATTGCATCGACAGGAAGATGCAATTGAACACCTGTCTCTTTCGCTTTTTTAATAATCTGTAAAGCGAGATCCAGTTTGTCTACTTCTACTAAGGAAGATCCAATTTTTCCACCTGTTGCCTTTACAAAAGTGAAGGCCATTCCTCCTCCAATGATGAGGTGGTTTACTTTTTTCATCAGTTGTTCGATGATCAGAATTTTATCAGAGACTTTCGCTCCTCCCATAATGGCCGTAAACGGTTTTTCCGACTTCGACAAAACACGATCGGCATTTTCGAGTTCTCCTGCCATCACATAGCCAAAGAATTTTTTGTTCGGAAAAAATTCGGCAATGATAGCTGTGGAGGCATGAGCACGATGGGCTGTTCCAAATGCATCGTTGACATATACACTTCCCAATGCGGCAAGCTTTTGTGCAAACTCTTTATTTCCTTTTTCTTCTTCTTTATAAAAACGAAGGTTTTCAAGTAAAAGAATTTCTCCTGCTTTCAGTTGTGCCGCCATTTTAACTGCGCTTTCGCCGATACAATCATCAGCAAAATGAATGGGCTTTGATAATAAAGTTGAAAGATGATTAACAAGATGTCGCAGCGAATATTTTTCAGCCGGTCCTTCTTTCGGTCGGCCCAGATGCGACATGAGAATAACCGATCCGCCGTCATTCAATATTTTTTTGATCGTCGGTATGGCTGCACGGATGCGTGTATCGTCTGTTATGTTGAATTCTTTATCAAAAGGCACGTTAAAGTCGACACGAATAAGTGCCTTTTCGTTTTTGAAAGAGAAGTTGTCAATCGTTTTCATGTTCCGCAAAGATAAAGGTTAGGATGTAAATAATAACTCCCGAATTGATTACATACTTCGAAAGAATGAACGTTTTAGGGATTGAAAATCTCTTTGATTTAAAATGCCTTAAAGATTTCAACTGTTTAAGAATCAATTACTAATCTTAACAAAATTGGGTTGAGATTACC
Source organism: Bacteroidota bacterium (assembly GCA_031385005.1). Taxonomy (GTDB): domain Bacteria; phylum Bacteroidota; class Bacteroidia; order AKYH767-A; family 2013-40CM-41-45; genus JADKIH01. The sequence goes on along the minus strand of JANNBB010000064.1, from coordinate 45,075 downwards.
TAATCCGGATTTATCCAATTATTTTCTATCGTCCTATTCATCTATCCCATGCGTCATAATTCTCTCCCTTAGTAATTTTTCCTAAATTCGTTGCTTGAACATAAAACATAATATTATGAAAAAGATCGTTGTACTTTTCTTCGCATTTATTCTGGTTAATTCTTCTTATGGCCAGGGAAATTTTTCACTGGGTAACAATGTTGCCAGTGTGGGTATCGGACTCGGTAGCTCTTTAGGAGCATTTGGAAGCAGTACTTCTGCACCCGGAATCAGCTTACAATATGAGCGTGGCATGTGGGATGTGGGCGGCCCGGGAGTAATTAGTTTGGGTGGTTTCGTTGGATTTAAATCCTATAAATACAATAACGTCTATCAGCAAAAATGGAAATACACCGTAATAGGTTTGCGATCTGCTTATCATTACAATGGTATTGAGTCTTCTGATTTTGATGTTTATGGAGGTGCAATGCTTTCTTATAATAATCTAAGTTATAGCGATAATTTTCCATATGGTTATTTATCTAACGGATCATGGAATAGCTATATCAGTCTGACACTTTACGTTGGAGGACGTTATTACTTCGCTCCCAATGTTGCCGTCTTTGCGGAACTTGGATATGGTATTTCTTATCTAAACATTGGTGCTGCATTTAAATTCTAATTTTCTTCTTTTAATTTGTTCACTTGCATTTTGCATTCTAAATAACAAACTATGGCCTTACAAGAAGAAATGGAGTCGCAGGGAAATTACCTCTTCAAACATAGAGGAACATTTCCAATCATCATATTGGTTTTAGGTTTTGTCGTTTTTCTTCAGACAGAAATGAAACGCACTCCGGTTGCAGCCGACCAGACAGACTATCAGAATATTTATATGTATGGCTGCTTGCTTGTAGCACTTTTTGGTTTGTACATTCGTATTTATACAGTAGGACATACGCCCGCAAATACATCGGGCCGCAACACCGAAGGACAACTTGCCGATGTACTGAACACTTCGGGAATCTATTCAACCGTTCGTCATCCATTATATGTCGGCAACTTTTTCATGTGGCTGGGTGTAGCGATGTTAACAGCCAATACGTGGTTCATCATTACTTTCATTTTCATCTATTGGGTATATTATGAAAGAATCATGTTCGCAGAAGAGCAGTTTCTCAGAAAGAAATTCGGAACGATCTATACCAATTGGGCGAGTCGTACTCCGGCTTTTATTCCCAATTTTAGTCAATTTGTAAAGCCCAACCTTCCCTTTAGTTGGAAAAAAGTATTGAAAAAAGAAAAGAACGGATTAGCTGCAGTGTTTATGCTTTTCTTTTTCTTCTATGCCGCAGGGCAATATGTAAAGGATGAAAAAATTGACAATGCCTTCTGGATTTATGGGTGCATTGGCTCCATTGTCTTGTATTTGATTTTAAAATATCTAAAAAAGTATACAAAAGTATTTGATGAGGAAGGGAGATAATCCTATCCCATTGCCTGCAAAAGTTTTTCCGATTAATATTTTTTTGTTTACTCTCTGCTTTCTCTGTTCATGCCTTTGTTGCCTCTGTGGTAAAATTCCGACGTCGGTTTTTAACCACAGAGTTAACGGAGTCACGCGCAAAGTAAACAGAGTTTGATGGTTCAAATTGGTGAAGTTGGTAGCAAGAAATTCGGTATAAATATTTAAAGAAACAAAAATGTGTGATAGGGTTGAGGTAAAAACTTATTTTATTCCGTACAAGAATTATTAAATGCCATTATTTTTTTATATTAGCTGTCAGAACCCATTTTATGATTCTCCGGACAGGTATTTTTTTTCTGTTTTTACTCCTCCTTTTACAGGCCGGTGGACTCCTGCTCATTTGTAATATTCAGCAATCCTATGTTCAGCATGAAATGACAAAAAAGCTGAACGATTGCGAAACCGCTTTTGAAGAAATTACCATTACCTTAAAACCAAACGAAACATTCAAAGATCCCGGAAAAGAGTTTTCTATGGATGGGAAAATGTATGATGTAAAATCCATCTCCTTTGAAGGCAATAAAGTGCATTTACTCGTCATTCACGATACTGAAGAAGAAAGTGTTTTATCTATTATTAAAAATCTGATAAACAACAACGACTCTTCCAAAAACCCATTTTCTTCGCAACTTAATCTCTTACTTTCTATGGTTTATTTTCAGGAAATAACTGATTTTGATTTTTCTCCTTCTGAAAAAATATTACCGGATTTCCCTTCATACACCGAATCGTCTTTTTCTACTGACGCCGAGATTCTTTCTCCACCCCCAAAGGTCGTTTAACATTTTTTGTTTTTTCAACGAAAGATTTTTCGTCGTTGAAATATTTATATGTTATTCTACTTTAAAGAAAATCGAACTAAATGAAAGTTTATAAAACAGTTTCATTCATATTGTTGTACTTATTTTCCCAGTATGCTTTCTGTCAAAATACTGCGCCGGACACTCTTCTCAAAAGCAATATCACACTGAATGAAGTCGTCATCTCAGTAAATAAAACGGAAGAAACCCGGAAAACTGTTGCACAGGAAATCCGGATAATATCCGTTAAAGAAATTCAAAACTTACAAGCGCAGTCAACGGCAGACTTGCTAACGAATTCCGGAAATGTGTTTGTTCAGAAGAGTCAGATGGGTGGCGGAAGTCCTGTGATTCGCGGATTCGAAGCCAACAGAATTCTTCTGGTGGTTGATGGCGTCCGTATGAATAATATTATTTACAGAGGAGGTCACTTACAAAATGTGATTACTCTTGATAACAACATTCTTGAACAAATAGAAATTTTGTATGGTCCCGCCTCTACTGTATATGGAAGCGATGCACTGGGTGGTGTAATTAATTTATATACGAAAAAGCCGGTGTTCTCCTCCGCGGAAAAAAAGTCGGTTTTCAAATTAAATGCCTTTACCCGTTATGGAAGTGTAAACAATGAAATTACAGGTCATATAAATGCCAATATCGGAGGCAAAAAGTTTGCTTCACTCACCGCTTTTACCTATTCCAAATTCGGTGACTTAAAAAGTGGCTCATCTAAAAATCCTTTTTACGATAAATCTTTCGGGGAAAGAAATTATTATGTGGAGAGAATAAACGGAATAGATTCATTGGTTAAAAACAACGATCCTCATTCACAAATACAGAGTGCATTTAATCAATATGACTTTTTACAGAAATTTTCTTACAAACAAAACGAACACCTGATGCATGGTTTGAATCTTCAATATTCCTCCTCGTCCGATGTTCCACGATACGATCGCCTGACCGACCCGACTGCAACAGGATTAAATTATGCACAATGGTATTATGGTCCACAAATCAGAATGCTTGCCGCTTATGATTTAAACTATAAAAACAATTCCACTTTTTTCAGACATGTACATGCGGGAATAAATTATCAACACATAGAAGAAAGCCGTCATACAAGAAAATTCAATAACAACTCTTTGCAGAATCGAAACGAGAATGTGAATATAATCGGAACCAATATCGATTTTCAACGAACGGTCCAGTCGCATAACTTGCGATTCGGTTTTGATGGTCAGTTTAATACTCTTACTTCAACAGCCAATGAAACGGATATCGTTACCAGCGAGAAAACAAAATTGAGCACCCGGTACCCAGATGGAGACAATACGATGGCAAATGCGGCAGTTTATATTTCACACACGTGGCTATTCGCTGAAAAATTTATATTGACAGATGGTTTGAGATTAGGATACAATTCCCTTCACTCAACATTTGTTGATACTTCCTTTTTTAAATTTCCTTTTACAAAAGCAGATCAAAACAATAAAGTGATATCCGGTAGTTTAGGAATAATCGTGAATCCGAATGACAACTGGAAATTATCCTTCCTTGTTTCAACCGGATTTCGCACTCCGAATGTGGACGACCTAAGTAAGATATTTGAATCTGAACAGGGAGCTGTCATCGTACCAAACCCAAAGCTGAAACCCGAAGAAACCATTAACTATGAAGCAGGCATCACGAAATTATTCAATCAAAAAATCAGACTCGAAAACACATTCTTCTATACGCAATTCTTCGATGCAATTGTTACCGATCAATTCCAATATAATGGAAACGACTCCATTTTGTATGATGGTGTTATGAGCCGGGTTTATGCCAATCAGAATAAACAGAAAGCATATTTATATGGATTTTCAACGAACATCAAAACGCAGTTCAATGAAAAATTCACGATGTCCTTTTTGATGAACTATACATATGGAAGAATTAAAACGGATAGCAGCGATTATCCCCTCGATCACATTCCACCTTTCATGATGCGACTTCAATTCTCCTATACACATGAAAAGTTTTCCGGAGAGATTTTTGCGAATTATAATGGCTGGAAAAGACTCAAAGACTACTATTTACACGGTGAAGACAATGAGCAATATGCCACACCCGAAGGCATGCCGGCATGGTTCACTTTAAACCTGCGCTTCTCTTATAAAATACATAAGCTGCTGACAATTCAATCCGGAGTTGACAATCTCATGGATATTCAATATCGAACGTTCGCTTCAGGAATAAATGCTCCCGGTAGAAATTTATTTGCGACATTAAAATTTCATTACTGATCTTCATAAAACACCAATTAAAAAGCAGTCAATAGGGCTGTTTTTTAACTTTACTACTACCGATTCACTGTTGTCCGGTTAAAACAAAGGACGGTACTAACATCCTTACTTTTCTTTTTGCTTGTCCAAAAAGAAAAGTAAGCAAAAGAAAAAAGACACCACGCACAGCTCCGGCATCGGCTCGATTTTAACTCGCTCTTTGTAGCTTCTGACGATGCCTTCGCCGCGCGGTGCGTGGACGGCCCTCGCACCTCTTCGATTATTTTTTCGTTTTCCTTGGTTGCTCTGACTTGGGGCTTACTTTTTTAACGATAATTTTTATTGGCGTTTTAATAAAATTTAATCGTTTTAGGTTATATAATTTTAACCTGAAAGCAGTAATTACCTATTCAACTTCCTTTTTCCATTTCTATAAGATTTTACTAACTTTACTTCCTATCCATTCTACAATATGAAAAGAACTACTACCCTACTCACTTTCTGTTTGTTTTTGTCGATTACTTTAATCGCCCAAACATCTGTGCCCAAACTTTCGCCATTGACGAAAAAATATTTAAAAGAAATCAAAAAATTAAGCGACGAGCAGCTTCTTCATAATTATGTCTACAAAACAAGAGGCAATACAAATTATGTAAGTGCATTTATCAAGGTAAATAATTCTATAAGCGATGCAGAACTGCATGCCTTAAATATTCAAATTGGCACGCGTGCAGGAAAGATCTGGACGGTACAAGTTCCTATTCAAAACGTTGACGCCTTCACGCAATTAAGTGGTATCGATTATATTCAATTGGATGAGCCATCTATTCCACATTTAGATTTTGCTCGAGGAACAACACGCGTAGATTCTGTTCACGGGGGTTTCAATCTGCCTATTCCATATAATGGTGCCGGTGTAATAGTCGGTGTTGTCGATGCAGGTTTTGATTTCGGTCACCCTTCTTTTTTCGATACAACAGGAACCGTTTACCGTGTGAAACAAGCATGGTTACAAAAAAACAATACGGGTCCGAATCCTGCCGGATATGTTTATGGAACTGAAATTACAGATTCCACTACTCTCTGGAATGTTGGCTATGACAACCTCGGTACACATGGAACACACGTTGGCGGCATTTGTGCAGGCAGTGGTTTCGGAAGTCCTACAGGAGGAAAAAAATTCAGAGGCATGGCTTATAAATCTGATATGGTTTTTGTCGGCATAACACCGGATAAAAGTCAGTGGGTTAGTACAGGCGCAACCGACATGATCGATGGCATCAACTATATTTTCAACTATGCTACTTCTGTCAGCAAACCCGCTGTCGTCAACCTGAGTTGGGGAAGCCCACTTGGTCCGCGCGATGGCACCGGACTATTCAGCCAGGCACTTGACAACCTTACCGGTGCAGGAAAAATATTCGTTTGCTCTGCCGGAAACAATGGCGGTGATTCCATTCACATTCAACAGACATTCACATCAACAGACACAATCGTTCAAACTTTTTTACGCATCGAACCTAATCCTGAAGGTAAAAAAACATGGGTTGACATGTGGGGTGATTCATCGAAAACATTCTGCGCGGAAGTTGCCTTGTTCAACAATGGCGAAATCGCTTCTACAGGTTTTGTTTGTCTTGACGACAGCATGCATGATTTCACACTCCTAGGCATCAATAACGACACATGCTTTGTCAGCATAACAACTTCTGCATCTGAATTTAATAACCGTCCTCGCATCTTCCTCGATTTTGATAATAGAAGTACCATTGACTCAATCTGCATCCGTGTTAAAGGAACAGATGGAACGATCAATTTCTGGAACACATTTGTGACGAATACGACAGGATATTATGGCGCATTCCTGAGTTACGGTTATTCCTGGGCGACTAACGGAAACAATGTGATGACGATGTCCGATATCGCATCTTCTAAATCCGCTATTTCAATTGGCGCTTACGCTTCCAAAACCAGTTGGACGAACATCAGTCTGCAAACTTATAGCTATAGCAGTTATGTGACTCAGGGAAATCTTGTTCCTTTTTCCAGTCACGGCCCAACTTCCGACAACCGGATAAAGCCGGATATTACCGGTCCGGGATTAACAGTCGGTTCTGCAATCAGCTCTTACGATTCTACGTTCTATTCTGCCGGTCCCGATTATTTATTTGTGATCAACAAATATCACAATGCCGGCAACAACAGAGATTATCCTTACGGTATGTTAAGCGGAACATCTATGTCATCCCCTGCTGTTTCGGGGATTACCGCTTTGATGTTACAGGTAAAACCTGACCTCGATCCGCAAACCGTAAAAGACATTTTTACACAAACCGCTATCACAGATGGCTTCACGGGAACTATCCCGGTTGGAGGCAATGAGTTTTGGGGAAATGGAAAAGTGAACGCTTATGGTTCGGTAAAATATGTAGTGCAACTTGTTACCGGCTTGCAAACAATTGCCGGTGGTTCGCTGAATTGCAATGTGTTTCCAAATCCAAACGAAGGAGCTTTCACTATCGACTATGAAGCAAAATCATCCGAAACACTCACCGTTGATTTGTTTGATGAACTCGGTAAAAAAGTTTTATCTGAAAAATGGACTGTCAACTCCGGTTATAACTTCAAACAGTTTGATTTGAAAAATTTCAATACAGGTGTTTATTTCATCAACATTTCAAGTGAGAAGAATTTCTCTTTGATGAAGATGGTTATATCGCCGCGTTAGTGTTTACTGTATTTATCAAATGCAAAATTTGATTTTAAAATTGATGTTCGTTATAGTAATAAATATTCTTGCTTCTTAGCAAATACATATTGACAATGACTCATCACTACACTACAGAAATCAAATGGACAGGCAACCGCGGCAGCGGAACTTCCGGTTACAAAGAATACGATAGAAGTCATACGCTCAACATCAAAGGTAAACCTGAATTGCTTTGTTCTTCTGATGTTCCGTTTAATGGTGATGGCTCCAAACACAATCCCGAAGATATGCTCGTCGCTTCACTTTCTGCTTGTCATATGCTTTGGTATCTCCACCTTTGCGCTGATGCCGGAGTTATTGTAATCGATTACACAGATAATGCTACCGGAGTATTAACTCTAGATCCCAAAACTGCGGGACGATTTACATCTGTCACCTTAAATCCATTGGTAAAAGTAAAGGAGCTGTGGATGATTGAAAAAGCTAATGCCCTGCACGAAGAAGCACATCGGAAGTGTTTTATTGCTAACTCCTGCAATTTTCCGATTACTCACAATCCGAAATCTTTCTGTTGATGACGTTATAGCTGATTAAACAGCATCTTTTTTCAATGATTTCGATTTGTTAAATGCTGTTAAAATGTCTTTTAAAAACAGCCATTGACAATGAATTTTTCGAAACTCAATTTTATTTTTCTACATTTAGCTGGTAAACAAAAAACATGAAAACGAATATTCCACTTCTGCTTATAGTTGCTATTTTATTTTCCTGCTCTCAGGAAAACAAGAGCAATGCTGAAAATTCCAAATCCAATGACGCAGCATTTACTGCATATAAAGAAAGATTAGTCCTTCGCTTTTGGGAAATGTACCCGACATGGGCCAGTTCTGTCGGATATCATAATTATGATAGTGTAATATTTGTTCCTGATGCCGCTCAGCGTGAAAAAGAATTGCGCTTCAACGAATCGGAACTTGATTCATTGAAACAATTCGATGCTGCCAAACTGGACGACAACAACCGGACAGATTATTATCTAATCGACAATCAATTAAAATCAGGTATCTGGAGCCTGAAAGAAATGAAATCGTATGAATGGGATCCTTCCGGTTACAACCTCGGAAGTACATTTGGCGATATGCTCAACAACACCTATGATAGTTTAGATAATCGTCTTCGCAATTTCTATTTAAGAATGCAAAACATTCCTGCTTTCTATGAAGCAGCGAAAAAAAATATTTCCAATCCAACATTGGAACATACACAATTAGCTATTGATCAGAATCAGGGAAGTCTCGGCGTTTTTGAAAGAGATCTGAAAGAAGCATTAAGTAAATCAGGGCTCTCAGAAGAAGAAAAGAAAAAAATGATTGAGCGCGCAGATGCTGCTGCAAATGCTATTAAGGATTATGTCACCTGGCTGAAGAATTATAAAAATGAAAATCCTCGCTCATTCCGTCTGGGTAAAGAATTGTATGCAAAGAAATTTCAATTCGATATCATGTCTTCCTATTCTCCGGAGGATATGTATCAGAAAGCCGTTGAACACAAAAAAGAATTACATAAACAAATGGCGGCCATTTCCTCCAAACTTTGGAATGGCTTGATGGGTAAACGACCTTATCCGGAAGATACATTACAACTTATTCGTCTGGTAATCGACAGACTTTCATCCAACCACGTTGCGCCGGATTCATTTCAGATTGCTATTGAAAAACAATTAAAAGATTTGACGGAATTCGTGACGAAGAAAAATCTCATCTACATGGATCCTTCGCGTCCATTAGTCGTTCGTCGCGAGCCGGATTACATGGCAGGTGTTGCCGGTGCTTCCATCAATGCTCCGGGTCCTTACGATAAAACAGGAAATACTTATTACAATGTCGGCAGTCTTTCCGGCTGGGAAAAAGATAAAGCGGAAAGTTATCTGAGAGAATACAACCATTACATTCTCCAGATTCTGAATATTCACGAAGCCATTCCCGGACATTACACACAACTCATCTACAGCAATAAATCGCCTAGCATGATCAAATCTATTTTAGGAAATGGATCGATGGTTGAGGGCTGGGCCGTTTATACAGAGCGAATGATGCTGGAAGAAGGTTACGGCGATAACGATCCTGCCATGTGGCTGATGTATTACAAGTGGAACCTTCGCGCTACCTGTAATTTCATTTTGGATTATGGTGTTCATGCCGGAAATCTTTCTAAAGAAGATGCTATGAAACTTTTACTCGACGAAGCTTTCCAGCAGAAGACGGAGGCAGAAAACAAATGGCGTCGTGTTCAGTTAACACAGGTGCAGCTTACTTCTTATTTTAACGGCTATACAGAAATCTATGAATTCCGCGATGAGATGAAAAAGAAACTCGGCGATAAATTTAACCTGAAAGAATTCAATGAAAAGTTTCTGAGCTATGGAAGTGCGCCTGTTAAATACATTCGCGAATTGATGCTAAAAGAAATGGAAGCAAAATAAAAATCGCCTGCGTTTACAGGTACTTTAATTTCATCTTCTTTGCTTTCTCTGTTCATGCCTTTGTTGCCTCTGTGGTAAAAATCCGACGCTTGTCTTTAACAACAGAGATATGTACGCACCTAAAACAGCGAATTTTGAAATCTGTATTTCAAATAATTTTACTATTTTTGGTATATGAATTCTCAAGTTCTAAAACTAGAACTCATTAACTGGGTGACTAAGCTAAAAGACAAAAAACTTATTGGCGCATTGACATCTATAAAAGATTCTGAAGAATCCGGGGATTGGTATGACAGTCTGACAACTGCTCAGAAAAAATCGTTAGAAAAAGGAATCCAAGATCATCAAAAGGGAAAAACAGTTTCAAGTAAACAGTTTTGGGAGCGGTATGGCAAACAAGCTTGATATTTCCTACTCTAATCAGGCTGTATTACGAACCGATCAGATCATTAAATATTTGTTAGAAAATTAGTCGGAAAAAGAAGTCAAGAATTTTCTAGCTGCATTAGAAGGATTTGAAGAAATCGTTTCTCGATTTCCGGAAATTTACCCTCAATCACAAGCCCTGAAAGGATTTCGAAAAGCTGTAGTTGCAAAACAAATTTCGGTAATCTATTCAGTCCACAAATCCGAAATTAGAATTTATACTCTCTTTGACAATCGACAGAATCCCAAAACGCTTAAGTAAGCCCGCACATAGCATCGCCTTGCTACCAGGTAAAGTAAGAACCATTTTTGATTCAAGTGAAGGGCGTGTGCGGCAGCAAAGCTAAACGATATCAAAGTTCACGCGCAAAGTTAACGGAGTTTGACGGTACAGGGCGGGAATCTAAGTTTATACAACAAAAATTTATTTAACCGTCAATACTTTAAACTGACTATAAGCACCTGCTTCGTTTTCGACAGTGAGTTGATATAAATAATTTCCTGCGGACAGGCTATTCATTTTTAAATCGAGCAATACTTTTTGATCTCCGGCAGGCAACTTTCCTTTGGTAACAACCAATTTCTTTTTCCCATTCATGTCGAAAATTTCTATGGTTACGTCAGAAGGATTTTTCAAAGTAAAAGGAATTGTTGTTGAACCCGCCACAGGATTCGGAAAGTTTTGTTGCAACTTAAATTGTCCGCCCGTCTCCGGCTCAAGATTTATTATTCCCGTTACCGGAACATTGAGTCCGATAGTTAATTCCGCATCATACCCTCCCGATGCATTCGGAGCTATTGTCACTATTTGGTATTGTGTATTATTCATATCGCTGAAGACATTGTCCTGCGAATTGGTTGTTGGATTTTGTCCGTGTGGAGAATAAAGCGGTGTATTGTTTATGGCTACATTGGTGCTGTCGGGGAATGCCAGTTGTGAGGTAGCACTAAGAACAGAATTCAGAAAAACCTGGAAATGTATGTGTACGGCACGACCGGGATACCAACCCGGATAGATCGTTGTAAAAAATGCTTGTCCGTTTAAATCGGTTAATTGGATTCCACGAAAAAAAGTATCGCCGACATGGTTCTGTGGCCCCAGCCAGCTTGAGGTATTGAATTCAGAATAGTACCCATCTTTATCACAATGCCAAATGTCTACCCTTGCATTTGTGATAGGATTACAATTGTCGTTGATGTTGACAACGGTAAGAGTCAGGTTCAGAGGCGTACCGGCATTTCCCTCGGTAATATCTTGTCTGAACATTGCAGGATTATTGCTTAGATTAAAAGGGAAAGGTCCTGCAGTTTCCTGTGGAATCAAAATACAAACATTGGAAGGCACCTGCGACTTTGATATTGCATTTATTGCTGCATCAGCTTTACGAACGGGAATCATTGTTCCAATTCCGGCGATGCCAATGCCTTTTAAAAAATCTTTTCTTTTCATGGTTGTATGGTATATATCTCCTTTAAAGGTAAGAAAACGATTCCGGATAATTAGAATAAATAAGAACGAAATTCTCTATTCAAAAAGTAACTAATAAAGTAAATTTACAATTAATGTATCAAGACAACCCCAATTTGAAATTGTGGTATCCGGGGTTGATGTGAGGATGCTGTTTTTCGTAAATGAATATTTAAACTTGAGAGGAGATTGACGTGATAAATAAAGTGTTGTATCAACATTAGTCCCAAAAATATTATGTAAAACCGTGTCAACATAAAAGGTAGATTCCCGATAAATAATTAAAGAATTAAAAACGTCAAAAGTATTAAATGGTGATGCGTTTTTTATGTGAAATCCAAATACTTTTAAAGGTTTAGCTTGGCAATTCATTTCTATATTGGTTGAATTAACATAAGTTTGAGCATAACAAAAATATTCAGGATAAATTATTGTCCCCGGTGCAAAGACATTTAAACCGTAATACTCAAATTTCCCTTTTTGTTCAACATCAGTAATCATGAAATAATTACCATTGTTATCTGTTGTAGTTTTTCCAATTAAAACAGCATCATGAAGTCCTCTATCAAAATACCTGTAAATTGTTACTGTAACATTTTTTGCAGGTAACTGATTATTGCAATCTAAAGTAATTTTACCGTGAAAATGAACATCATCAATTGTTTTAGTACATGAAACAAAAAAAAGGCAAATCATTAAATAACGCAATTGTTTCAACATTTCATTTAAGTATTGAATACTTATGTTTCTATTAATGCCAAGGTAAAATTAATTGTCATTCCTCTTGATAATTTTCGAATGCCCCAATAAAACAAAAGGAATATAAATCAGCAAATTGATTACAACAAACCAGATTGGCGAAGGAATCATATAGAGATTTACGATTGCAGCTACGGTGAGAATGGATCCGGTAATGATCGGTAATTTTTTATCAGAAGATTTGGAGACTTTGGCAACGACCATTCCTGCAACCAAAGAACCAATTAAATAGGCCGCCAATACCATTATTTTTGCTGACAGAGGCAATGTGGCTATATATTCTTTCATCATCTCCGGATTTTTCATGTCCAGGCCGGGAGGAGACGGATGAAGGATGCTTCTTAATCCTTCTATGGCAGCAAATACAACAAATGCGGCAAGCAATCCTGCAACAACAGCTAATGCATTTTTCATGGTTGGTTTTCTTTACATGCAAAAATATTAGAATTGTTTGATATTGCAAATTTGATTTAAGAAGTAATAAATTCGGCTTTGAAGTGCGTTGATTTTTCAATCGAAATATTAAATCTTTTCTGGATTTCAGTGCCTTCGAGTTTATTAAAAATTAACACGAGACACGGAGCACAGAGCATTACGGAGGTTGAATAAATTCAACTTGTTAAATTTTCAATTGCGTTCTCTGTGCAACTACGTGATCTCCGTGTCCATGGTTAAAAAAATCGTTGCTTTAAAAACAACAATGCAAACAACTTTTAAAACTAATTATTCAAATAAGCCGGACAATCCGGTCCCGGACTAAATGGCCGTTTACAGAATTGAAATTTAAGACCAAAGAAAACATCGAAACTTTTTTCTTCTGTTAACCCAAGCGTCTCCAACAAGCGATCGGAGCCGATTACTAAAAACCTGTAACGTAATGCAACTCCCATCGATGGTTGCTTGTATTCAAAAAAAGAAAAATTCAGATTGGCCTCATACCTTCTCCTCTCATAGCGGACAGATGCATTGAGTTGATTGCCGCGTGCAATTTCATTCGCTGCAAAGTGAACTCTGTTGACCCAGGATAAATTGGCAAAGAGGTTCGGCCTTATCTGATAATCGAATTGCAGACTGAGTCCCATCGGTAACCAGATGTTGAAATTTTTCTTCTCTCTCGTTCCTCCAACGTTTCGAATAAGCTGGGAGTCGATTTGTTGAAAAGTAGAAAATCCTAAAGAGTCAATGCCATTCCACACTCTCTCATCAGTTGTTTTTATATTCACCACTTCGGCCTGGTTAAAATAATAAATCGTTCCCAGATCCAGCAAAGAAGCGCCGAGGCGGTATTTGTATTTTCGTTGCTTATCATTACTCATGTTGCAATCAAAAGCGCCGCGATTGGGATGGTTGATATACGTTACACCAAGCGTTGTACTTAAACCCAATCCGCGAAATCCGAAAATGGAACCACCTTCCGGACGAATCGCATGTGCCGATGTTTGATCCATCGAATGAACGATGAGCTGCGTAGAATCAAAAGATGTAAACTTCAGGTTGCGGCCATTTAGATAAAAACCATTCATGCCGCCCAGCAGATTTACATTGGCCGCCCATTTGATAATATGATATTCACTTTCCCGCAAAATTTTTCCATACGTCATTCCGATTTCTATCCAGGATGCATAGGCGGAAGAATACGGATCTGTTGTAATTGTATCTCCTCTGAGTATGGGTGCATTAAACCTGTTACCAATTAACAAAGCCGTTTGCGTTGTTACGTTCAACGCGCTTGCCTCCGAACGCAAAGCCGAATGTATTCCCCATGCCGATGTTGTTTTATTGCGGAGATAGGATGGTCCGATTATCAGCGTATGTCCGAATGAATTGTTCAACCCCGAATTTCTTGTGTAGAAATTTTTTCCGTCGCGCGCATATCCGATAAGCGTATGATAGATCATCTTATCGCTTTGCAAAAAATAGATGTTATCGTTTTCTGCAAACAAATCGAATGCGGCCAGATTGATTTCATACTGATAAGGAGCACCGACTACTGTCGTCGGATTTAGAAAAATGCCCATGTTTCCACTGAAATTACTATTGCTTATTCCCCACATTTCCTGAGCGGAAAGGGAGTTACTTATCAATAATAAAAGGACAATGTTTTTCAGTTTCGTCAGCATATTTATTTTATCAAAATCCGTGTTACGATGAACGTAAAGAACGGTATTAATATTATTTTAATCCCTCTCCCGCCCTTGACTTACTAACCAATCAACAGCATAATCCATTGCAAATCCTCCAAAAACCTCAGCTTTTCAGACATTTAATAAATATTCAAATTACTTTAAAAAATTCCATCACACCTTTTAAAAATCAGGGAAATAGTAGTATTTTCGGTACTTATAATCTTCCTTATGAAATTTTCAATACAACTATTCGCATTGCTTTTATTCGGTTTCGGGTTACAAGCACAGGTGATCTCTATAAGCCCTGTTTCTTCTTACCCTAACCAAACATTTACAGCTACAATAACCCTTGCTCCCACTATCATGCAGGCAGGAAATCCACCTGCCGCCGCAACGGATGTTTACCTCGAACAAAATGGTAATCGCATTTATACAAATGCATTTTCCTCCGCACAGGTTTATCCCGGCTTTGCTCCTTATACAGATTCCCTTTCTGCGGCATTTACCATTCCTTTAAATGCCATTCTCGGTTGGTATGATGTTCATGTTATCACTTACGATCTTTTAAATAATCCAATTGACAATGTTTTAGCAAATGGATTTCTTGTTCCTGCCGTGGGAAGTTGTCCGGTTCCATTCAATATCGTTGCCGACTTAAACACCGGTTCATCAGAAATTATTCGTTGGGATCCATCACTTACTGCCGATACTTTCCGTGTTCGATACCGACTAAGTGGAACAACAAATTATTTTTACAAAGATGTTAACGGATCTACGGGAGACGACTCTACCATCATCACCAATCTCGGAGCAGGTATTTCATACGACGTAGACGTTAGCACAATATGCCTCGGTATTAGCAGTACGTATAGCATTCCTTTGGTCACCTTTACCACGCTGGCAACTCCACTTAATTGTGTAATTCCATTCGGTATTGCTGTCGGAACACTAACCAATACCACTGCCGCTATCAGCTGGTCGAATTTCGTTACCGCCGATACTTTTCGTATCCGCTACTATGAGTTTGGCACTTCCAATTTTAAATACGTAAATATTAACGGACTTTCTCCCCACCTCGCTACATTGAGCAACTTAAATCCGGGTACAACCTATGTGATGCAGATAAGTTCTGTTTGTCTCGGTGTTGGAAACGGATACAGTCCGGCCATGCAGTTTACTACAGCTTCCGGGCCCGTCGCCTGTGCCCTGCCTTTTGGATTAAGTGCAACCGGCATTACCAATTCGAGTGCGACAATTAACTGGACTCCTAATGTTACCGCGGATACATTTCGCATTCGTTATTCTGTCAACGGTACAACAAATTACCTGTATTTTAACTCACCCGGACTATCCGGAAATTCTGCAACAATAACCGGACTGTTAGCGAATGTTACCTATCAATATCAGGTGAGCTCCGTTTGTCTCGGTGTCGGTTCCGGTTATTCCGTTTCCAATACTTTTACCACTACCAATTCTCCCGTCTTATGTGGCATTCCATACGGACTCACAAGTTCTCCAATCAATAATGCAAGCGCGACGGTTAGCTGGACCAATATGGTTAGCGCCGACAGTTTCCTGATTCGTTATTCCGTTAACGGAACAACGAATTATTTCTGGAAAAAAATTGTGGGAACACTTAACAGCACTACACTGACAGGACTTACTCCTGTGACAACCTATCAATGGCAAGTTCGTTCACTTTGTAGCGGAGCACCTTCCTCTTATTCGCCATCCAATACATTTAGTACGCCCGTTAAATTGGCTAATCCAAATTTACAAACAGACATCGAAGCAATTATTTTCCCCAACCCTGCTACAGAAAAAACGGATTTGATTTTTTCCGCTAAAGAAAAAGGAAATGCGCTTATTCGCATTGTTGATATTTCAGGAAGAATTGTTTGGAATAAAAAATTTCAAACTTCAGAAGGAAAAAACAATTTCGAAATTGACGTAAACCGTTTTGCCACCGGAACCTATATTGTGGAACTCACGGCAGAGGGTGATGTTTCTCGATTGAGGTTGGTGGTGGGAAATTGATGAAAATCATCCTCGAATAATGGAGGATTTTTTCAAAATTTATAATTTTTGACTATTTATTTTTCTTGACAAAAGTTTTTGTTTGTTAATTCATTAGAATTATTATATTTGATATAAAATTTCTTTAAAACTCTTTTGGTTTGACAATTTAATACGCTTGCAAAGCGGAAAGTAACTGTTCTTTTTCTTCTGATAAATTACCCTAGTTAAAATATAATTTTAATTTTTTATTTAAATATTTTTCTAACCCCAAAAATTAATTCATATGAAAAACGCAACACTCACTCACTCACTCACTCACTCACTCACTCACTCAAACTCAAACTCAAACTTTTATTCCTGAGCTTTTTATTTGTGAATAATATCAATGGGCAAATACCTGATTGTGATTTTGCAAAAGTCAGAGGTCCTTTACTTGTTTGTGGATCCGGAATAACGCAACACAAATATCATGTATGGCTACCAAATCCAGTAAGCAATGTAACCTGGACAGTTGTGCCTTCATCTGCCGGAACCGTAATTAACCCACTTGATGATAATGCCGAAGTACAGTGGAATTCGAATGCAGTTTCACAGCATGCCTATCTTTTATATTCATACACGGATGTGAATTCATCCAATATTTTCTCAGACACCTTATGGCCTCAGGCCTGTTGTACTCCCCCTTCCGGTGCACATTCTGTCAGAGATTTAGATGATGAAATTGGGACAATTACAGGTGCGCAAAAAGTTTATGATGCTTTTTTAATTCCCGGAGTTCCAACTTCGTGTTCATTAAATCTTGCGACCAAACAGGTATTAGTAAATGGTGGAACATATTTTATCCAAGGAATGTTAAACTTAAACACAACTCGTGTAACTTTTAAGAATTGTACTTTGTATATGGGCAGCGGAGCTGTAATATACACCCCACATGGACATAGCAGTATTCCTTCAAGTTCACTTGGCGATTTTGTTGCACAAGAAAATACACATTTTTTAGGCACGCCTTGCGGAATGTGGCGAGGCATAATCACTTCTACGGATACAAAACTTTATTTTGCTAATTCTACAATAGAAGATGCTGAATATGCTATCAAATGGGATGGCTGCGATGTTGCTCTCACCTGTTATGAAACCAACTTTAATAATAACTATATTTCAATTTATACTCAACACATTTTAAGTTCAGCACCAAACAGATTTCAAAATCTAGGTCCCGATCCTTCTACTTTTCGTAATTGTGTATTTGATTCACAAAGTCCTATGACATTGCCTGTCTTCAACGGTCAAAGGGGTATTCCTGCTTTTCAAAAACCATTCGCCGCCATGTACTATAACGATCTTGTTCAAAGTCCAACTAACGGCTTAAAATCCATCCCCTTCGATGAAAATCCCGGTGTTTCATGTATCATCAGAAACATGCCTTTTGGAATTTATGGCGTCAACAGTCAGATAGATGTATTCAACGTCCGGTTTAACAATATTCAACCTGCAACGTCTTGCTACTATAAAAGCTGTAAAACCGCTGCTATTTCTTCTTTGGTTAAACCGGGAATAAGTACTAAACAACTGAATGTTGGTGGCGACGATATTCCAAACCAATTGAATTTACACAATGAATTTACGGATTGTTATTTTGGTGTTAGAAGTCAAGGTAATATTAACAGCAACATCCTTTACAATGTTTTCACGCATAATGATCTGGGGTCAACTACCAAACCTTCCGGTCGTGCAATCATGCTGCTCGATGCCAATAACAATACCATAAAAGTCAATCAAAATCATATTATCGATCATAAAATAGTTTCCAATTCCATTGCCTTTAATTCCACCGGTATTTTAATAAGTAATTCCGGACAGTTTCGACAGAATCTCGAAATCATGCACAATACGATTGACAATAACCGCATCGGAATTTATCTCTCCAACATCAGCGGCAGCAACCTGATAACTCCCGATTTTCATGTAGCATTCAATTCCATTAACTCTACTATACCGGAAAACTTGCTTACCGGAACGCACTTCGGAATGTTTTTGAGCAATGTAAATAATGCCGTTGTTGAAAGCAACTGGATTACCCGCTATCTTCCTTTATCTACCTCACCCAACTTCCAGACAAAAATGTATGGAATGAACAATGTCAATTGCACCAATTCCATTATTGCCGCCAATTACTTCCAAAAGTATGGCACATCCATGAGGTATGTAAGTTCGAATGGCGGCACTCAACTGCGTTGCAATTCCATGAATAATTGTATTCAGGGTATTTCACTTGCCAATGCTTCCATGTCTAATCAAGGCAGCGCTTCCGATCCCTGGGACAATACATGGGATGGGTTTCCTACGCCTACTAACAATACTTATAATAGGGTGGATGGGGTTGCTCCACCTATTGATTGGTATTATCGAGGTAATCCCAATTCTCCGGGTTTTGTAAATAGTTTTAGCCCTGAGCCCGTTGATCCACAAATTATTTATGCACATCCCCTCCCAAACTTCAATGGCATTTCCTGTCAAGGTGGTAGCGGAGGCAGCAATAATGCTACTCTTGAACATCTTTTGGATATTGTATCAAACAACATAACATATCCTAACTATCCCGATGAAGAGCGCTATAACAATGAAGAATATGCCTACAGGACTCTTATGGAAGATGCTGCATTAATAGCCAGTGAAAATGAATTTATACAATTTCTTTCCGAGCAGGAAAATACTAATAGGGAATACTTCCGGCAAGTAGATGATTATGTTGACAATGAAAATATAGCCGATGCAATTGCCTTACTCAACTTAATCGTAGATGATAATGTAATTGAGCACAACAAACATTTTACTAAGGCCATTGCATTGCGGCTTTTAGTAGATCCGGATGCAATAATCACGGAAGCGGAGACTGAAGAGCTGCAAACTATTGCCTGGACAAGTGCCTGGGAAGGAGGCAGCGGAGTCTTCACTGCACGCCATATTTTAGATGAAGAGGTTTTTGATGTAGAGAGAAATTTGCGCATTGGTCACCGTACTGATAAATCAGTTGCCGATATACGTTTCAGTATATATCCGAATCCAGTGGTAGATAAGTTAATTGTTTATCACAATATTGAAGATAAAAGTGAAATTAAACTTATCGTCTATGATTTTATGGGGAAACCTGTTTTGGAAGCTTCTCTTAAAGACAATAAGGTAGATATTTCAAAATTAAATCAGGGAATATATACGTTTTCATTTTTTATAGATGGAAATTATAATTCCTCAGCTAAAATTACAGTTCTAAAATAATAAATAAAAAGCAGGGCGTTAGAGATAATGTCCTGCTTACTTTTTATGAAAAAATTATTGATTTTATTTTTTATTCTGAATTGCATTGAAGCTTATCCTCAGCCAAGGCGAGATGCAGTCTGGTGTTTCGGGGATAGTGCACAAATCGACTTTAACCAGCAGCCACCGGTTGTTTCATGGTGTTCGACACGGTCACGAGGAACAGCATGTTCAATTGCTGACTCTTCAGGAAATCTATTATTTTATTGCCATACAGGATATATTCCTTTATGGCAAACAGGTTATGATAAATTGGGGGTAGTTTGGAATAAAAATAATGAAGTGATGGAAAATGGTGATTCTTTAGTTGGTGACGGCTGGTATCACGAAATGGTCATTATACCAAATGTCTTAAATAGTAATCAATATTATTTATTTCATACAGGTGTTTCTTTAAACGGTCAATTATATTATTCTATAATTGATCTCTCATATAATAACGGATTGGGTAAAGTGGTTCAAAAAAACACTTTGCTTGATAGTTTAAATGGCGAAAATGTTTCAGATGGACTGACAGCTATCAAACATGGAAATGGACGTGACTGGTGGATAATATTCAGGAGTTATGGAAATAATGCCAATAATGCTTTTCATAAGTATTTGATCACTCCTTATGGAATACAACATTACCCTGATCAGAATATTGGAACCCAAACCTATGCCGGTTTTATACGATTAAAATTCAACAATAATGGTAACAAACTTCTTCTTCATAATACAGGGGGGCTAATGGAGCTCTACAATTTCGACCGATGCTCCGGCGATTTATCTAATTTGAGATTAATTCATCCCGAAATAAATTCAATTCAGGATTATTTTTGGGGTGCTGAGTTTTCTCCGAATGATACATTATTGTATGTTTCTACAGCAGGCATGCCGGCATACCTTTATCAATTTAATTTACAGGTCTCAAACATTTATAATTCAAGAACTCTATTAGATTCTATAACTTCCCGTCCTTATTCGGGAAGCAGTTTAAAAATTGGGATTGATGGAAAAATATACAGAAGTATACTCTATTATTCTGGCGTAATAAATGGTTTTCCATATCCGGATTCAGTATACAATACATACAACATGAACTTAAGTGTAATCAACAACCCCAATACTTTAGGTATAGGTTGTAATTACCAACCATACAGCTTCAACCTTGGCGGAAAAAGAACTTATTCCGGTCTCCCAAACAACCCCTACTACGACATGCCTGCTCTTGGCGGTTCGGTTTGTGATACCTTGGGTTTACCTAATGGAGTGCAGCAGCTTGTGAAAAATACGATTGCTGTTTTTCCGAACCCGGCAGGCGATAAGATTTATTTTACTGCTGATGAGTTTGTCAATACACATGCAGAAAATATTTTAATTAAAGTATATGATTTTACAGGGAAAGTGGTAATGGAAATCCGGCCGAAGGGGAATGAAGTGGATGTTTCTGATTTAAATCAGGGAATATATACGTTTTCATTTTTCGTTAATGGAAATTATAATTCCTCAGCTAAAATCACTGTTTTAAAATAATAAATATTAGGCAGAGCAAATAAAATTAGCTATTCCAAAAATTTGCATCAATACTTTACCAATCAGCAAATATTATTGCTTTTTATTTTTGTTCATATACTTCTCCATGTATCTTTACCCCATGAAGTTTTCCTCCGTAATCGGTCACGACGATGTTAAGCAAAGACTCATCCAGTCTGCCAAAGACAGGCGAGTTAGTCATGCTTTGCTTTTTTTAGGGCCGGAAGGAAGCGGTAATCTTCCTATGGCTGTCGCCTTCGCTCAATACCTCGTTTGCGAAAACCCGGCAGAATCCGATTCCTGTGGCATGTGTCCGGGTTGCAAAAAAATGGAAAAGCTCGTTCATCCTGATGTCAGCTTCTCCTTTCCTGTCGCTCCAAAAGATAATATTAAAGAACCTCGCAGCGTAGATTTTATCGCTCCATTCAGAAATGCATTTTTATCCAATCCTTATCTTAACTACAATCAATGGATGGAAAGTCTGTCGCTCGACAATAAACAAGGCGTAATCTCCATTCACGAAAGCGCAGATATCGTCAGCCGGCTAACACTGAAAAGTGTCGAAGCCCCTTATAAGATCGTCATCATCTGGCTTCCTGAACGGCTCAATTCTTCTGCAGCCAACAAGCTCTTAAAAATAATCGAAGAGCCGCCTGATAATACGCTATTTTTTCTCGCCGCAGAAAACTATGAATTGCTCCTCACAACTATCGTCTCCCGTACACAACTTATCAAGGTTAATAGAATCAATGATGAGGAAATGACAGATGTTCTTGTCAATAAACATGAAGTCGATAAATCTGTCGCCCGGCGCGTAACTCATCTCGCCGACGGAAATTACAATGAAGCTTTGTTGCTCATCGGAAAAGACGAAACCGAAGCTGACATGAATCAAAAATTTCTCGAATGGATGAGGTATTGCCTCCGCTTAAACGTGAAAGGAATAAATCAAATGTCGCAGGACTTCGGCGGCGAAAGCAGAGAATATCAAAAAAACTTTCTTCGTCACGCTCTTTCGCTCACACGCGAATGCCTGCTCATCAATTATGGCGACCACTCTCTCGTGCGCATAGATGGACAAGAATTCGAAGACATCAAACGCTTCGCTCCTTTTGTGAATGCCAATAACATTCACTCCTTTTCGGAAGAATTAAACAAAGCACACTTTCATTTAGAAAGAAATGCTAATTCTAAGCTACTTTTTGTAGATTTATCTTTTTGTATGCACAAACACCTAAGTGCTTCAAAATGAGGAATTAATGCATTCATAAGTTTTTGTATTTTTACCTTCTTGATCATTCGTATTAAACCAGCTTAAAGATGTCGTGTAGTAATTGTGGAACAGGTAAAGACGGAACACCTTCAGGTTGCCGCAGCAATGGTACTTGTGGTACCGATGGCTGTAATAAACTGAACGTTTACAATTGGCTTTCAGATATGGTTTTGCCTTCCGGGCAAAGTCCATTTCCAATAATAGAAGTCCGTTTCAAAGGAAGCAGAAAAGAATTCTTTTATAATAAAGATAATGTAGAAGTTCGCACCGGTGATGTAGTTACCGTTGAAGCTTCTCCCGGTCACGATGTAGGAATTATTTCTATGATCGGCGAACTCGTGCGTTTTCAACTTCGCAAAAAAAATGTTTCTGATAATCCGGAAGGATTAAAAATGCTTTATCGCAAAGCAAAAGAAAATGAAATAGAAAAGTGGAATGAAGTAAAAAATAAAGAAACAGATACACTTCATCGTGCCCGTAAAATTATTCAGTCGCTTAAACTTTCCATGAAATTAAGTGACATCGAATATCAGGGCGATGGGAAAAAAGCAACTTTCTTTTATACCGCTGATGATCGAGTAGATTTTCGCGAACTCATAAAACGCCTTGCCGATGAATTCAAGATTCGTGTCGAAATGAAACAAATCGGAATGCGACAGGAAGCAGGACGCTTAGGTGGTATCGGTGTTTGTGGTCGCGAACTCTGTTGCTCTACCTGGCTCACCGATTTTAAAACGGTTACTACTTCTGCTGCACGCTATCAAAACCTCGCCTTGAATCCCGCAAAACTCGCCGGTCAATGCACCAAGTTAAAATGTTGCCTCAACTATGAACTCGATTCATACCTCGATGCTTTGCGCGATTTTCCTTCTACCAATGCTATCCTAGAAACAGAAAAAGGACGAGCTTTTCACCGCAAGAGTGATATCTTCAAAAGACTCGTCTGGTATGCTGTTTCCGGTGAAGAAAGAAGAGAACAATCAGAAGGTGCTGATGGCGGTGGTGATGGCGGTAACTGGGTCATGCTATCTGTCGATCGTGTTAAAGAAATTATCGAACTGAATAAAAAAGGAATCAAACCTACAGACCTCAAACTTCCCGGAGAGGATATTGAAATTGCAGAGCCGGATTATGAAAATGTTGTCGGTCAAGATCGCATCGACAGGATGGACAGACTGAAAAAGAAAAAGAAGAAGAAAAAGAAAAAACCTTCTTCCGGCGAAAGACCTGTTGCTGATGGAAATCAACCGGCTCAAAATACCAATGCTCCCGCTCAACAGAGTGATCAGCAGAGAAGAAATCCTCCCGCACAGAATCAACCGAGAGTGAACCCGCCGAGAGTGAGCCCGCCGAACTCAAATCCACCAAGGCAAAACCCTACAAGCCAGAATCCGCCCAGACAGAATCCCCCGAGAACGGATCCACCGAGAACGAATCCCCCGAGTGCGAATCCGCCGAGTGCGAATCCGCCGAGAGTGAGCCCGCCGAACTCCAATTCACCCAAACCGAATCAACCGAATCAGAACAGGCCTCAGCATAACCGTCGTCGGCCTCCGCAAAATCAGCCGAGAAGAGATAATGACAAACCACCTCAGGGTAACGGACCTGCGCCGGATGCCAATAGTTAATCTGTATTTATTCTGATTTGCAAAACTCCTATATGAAGCTTCGCTCACAATTATTTATCATTGGTTCCATTTTCTTTTTCACGGGCTGTGATCCTAATTCTGTTTTTGAAAAAAATGTAACGCTTCCGGATAATCGCTGGGAACAAAAAAACATTGTAGAACTTCAAACAGAAATTACGGATACGATTACGCCTCATAATTTGTACATCAATGTTCGAAATGCTGGGGGATATCAATTCAGCAACTTGTTTATCTTTTTTACTACTCAAACTCCTTCCGGTAAAATGGAAAGGGATACTGTTGAACTTACGTTGGCAGATGAAACCGGTAAATGGCTGGGCGAAGGACTGGGCGACATTTGGGATAACAGACTTCCTTTCAAACATAATTTTCGTTTCCCGGAAAAAGGCACCTACACTTTTAAACTCGAGCAAGGTATGCGCTTCGATCCATTACCACAGATAATGGATGTGGGCATTCGTATTGAGAAAGCGGAATAATCATTTCTCTTTGCTATCTCTGTTCAGACCTTTGCTGCCTCTGTGGTAAAAATCCGACGCTTGTTATTAACCACAGAGGGAGCAAAGGTCTGAACAGGGATAGCAGAGAGGATCTAACTTTTTACAATTTTTCTGATCCACAAACCGAGGGTTGCTATCAACAAAACAATTAACAAAATAAAGTAAAGAGTATGACTGCGTAATTTCTTTTGCAACTCCTTATTCTTTTCAATCAATAAAAGTGTCTGTTTATTCAACGTGTCATTCAGTACAGATAAATTTTGAATGCGTCTTTCATATGAATTCAGATCGAGCTTTAAGGTTTGCTTTTCAAAAGATTTGTATTCGAGCATCCTTTGCAAGGCATTCATGATCCTATTATCCATTTCAAGAATTTCTACAAGACGGTTGCTGGAATTACGAATATCATTTTTTGTCCGGTTTCCGAAAATACCGCTTGACTTGGATAAAGACTCTGAATAATTCCCGAATCGCTCCTTTCTTTCCTTTAACAAACCCAATAACTCTTCCCTGTTGCTATCGGGAGTGGCCCCAATCAGCAATTGAAAAAAAAGTACAAAAAAAAGCAAATAAATAGTTCTCATATCCGAGTGTAAATTTAGTCACTTATAACGATTTATTTCTAAACAATACTCTGCAAGTTCAGATTTTATAAAGATCAGATTACAACTTCAAGTTTACAAGTTTACAATTTTAATAAAAGAACCTTATTTAATGGGTTGTCATTAAGAATTGCAATTATAATCTTTGATTATTTAAAAAAGACGATTCTTACAGTGGCTTGTAATGAATGGTCGTACGGCAGGGAATGAGGGAATCCGTATGGCCATCCGGCGCAAGCTATTTTTTTTCAATCTCAATCCTTTTCTACTTATTGTATTTTTATCAAATGCCGGACTCTATATTTTTGCGAGAGACCCGGGGCAGGACATACGCTTTTCGTTTCCGGGCGCCCTTTAGGGCTGTATTGCATTCTTTAACCGCTCTGAAATGACCTATTCCAGAAATTTAAACCTAAAAAAGTTAACATTTACAACATGAATTTTATACAGTAAAATTAAATTGAAAAAACCATTTTTCACGTGTAATTAACCTACTGATCAAATTAAAATCAGCTTCCATGTTTTCTCTGTTTTTTATGTTTTTTATGTCATGACAAAACTATACTTTCGTCACACCTAAAAATCAATCAATGAAGAACATACGATTTATTGCAGCAGGAATGCTCGTTCTCGCATTCATTACGCTGATGGCCCGTGATCAGGAGCCCGTACTAAAAAAATCACCACAGAGAGTGGACGATAAAATCAAAACGAAATCCGATCAACCCAGGTTAAAACCGTCTTTGGAATCAAAAAAACCACTAGCAAAAGTTTTTCCATACACAATCCATCAGACGAAAATGAGAAACGGATTGAATGTGGTAACCGTTCCATATAACTCTCCCGGAATTGCATCTTTCTTTATCCTCGTTCGTGTAGGATCCCGCAATGAAATCGAAAAAGGAAAAACCGGCTTCGCGCATTTTTTCGAACACATGATGTTCCGTGGAACGGAAAAATATCCAAAAGAAAAATACAGTGCCGCATTGAAATCAATCGGCGCATCTGCCAATGCAAATACGAGTCTTGACCGAACACTCTATCACATGACAGGCGATGCATCCAAGCTGGAGTTGATGTTTGAACTGGAAAGCGATCGCTTTAAAAACCTTTCTTACTCTTTACAGGACTTCAAAACTGAAGCAGGTGCCGTTAAAGGTGAGTACACAAAAAATTCCGCTAACCCATATACCAAACTGAATGAGATGACGCAGAATACTGCATTCGATGTGCACACATACAAACACACCACGATGGGTTTCTTTGATGATGTTGTAGATATGCCGAATCAGTATGATTATTCGCGTGAGTTCTTTAGCCGTTTCTATCGACCGGAATATTGCACCATCCTTGTCGTTGGAGACGCAACTCCTGAAATGGTTAATACGCTTTCAGAAAAATATTTCGGCGACTGGCAGCGTGGCCGTTTTCAGGCAGCTGTTCCTATCGAGCCACCGCAAACAGCTACACGCTTTGTAAACCTAAAGAAACCCGGCTTCCCTCCTTACCTCGGATTGAATTTCAAAGGCCCCGGTTACAGCGCTACGGAAAATGATTTTCCTGCCTTGGATATTCTCTGTGCCGCATACTTTGGCGAGAATTCTGATCTCTATACGAAACTAGTCATCAATGAAAAAAAATTGCGTTCGTTGAGTGGTGATTCTTACACGACCCGTGATCCTTACCTCATTTCAATGGATGCTTCACTCGTAGATGCAGTCGACTTTACATATATAAAATCTGAAATAGAACGTACGATCGATATTTCCAAAACAAAGCCACTCGATCCGAAGCTTTTGAAAGAGACGAAAGAAAATTTTCTCAACTCCATGATTATGCAAAACGATAATCCTTCTTCTATTGCACAAACGTTGAGTTTCTTTACCTGGGTTTCTGACAATCCCGAATCCATTAATACGTATTATAGCATGTATGAAAAAGTTACCGCTGAAGATATTATGCGTGTAGCTAAAAAATATTTCAACCCGGAACGCCTTACCATTGCTACTATTTCCGCTGAAGACTCCGTAAAATTCTAATCCGAACTCACATGAAAAAAATATTCGCGTCCCTCGCAATCCTGTTTATATGCCTGTCCTCTTCTGCTTTTGCAGAGGAAATTGTTCAATTAAAAATTCCTAAATCAGGGAAAGTCACATTGCGTTTTGTGTTTCGCAATGGCTCAATCAGTGATCCTGCCGGTAAAGAAGGTCTCACAGCTCTGACAGCCGATATGATCGTAGAAAGCGGAACGAAGAAAATGTCGTCCACCGATATTCGTAAATTAATTTATCCCTGGGCTGCGCAGATGAGCAGTTTCACCGATAAAGAAGTTTCTGTTTTCACTTTTGAAGTTCCGACTAAACATTTGCAGCAATTTTATTCCACTGTTGTAAAAGAATTGTTGCTGCATCCTGCAATGGACAAAAATGATTATGACCGCTTACTTTCCAATCAGAAAAATTATGTTGAACAAGTTATTCGTCAGTCTTCTGATGAAGAATACGGAAAGAAATACCTCGAAGAAATGATTTTTTCCGGAACACCATACAGTCATCTCAACGAAGGATCTGTTTCTTCACTTACATCCATAACATTGGATGATGTTGTGAATCATTATGCGCAGATGTATAATCGGAATAATGTAATGATTGGTGTAGCGGGTGATTATCCCGAAACGTTAGTTCAGCAATTGAAGAGTGATATGAATATGCTTCCGGATGTAAAACCGGCACTTCCCAAATTAATTGCTCCGGCAATGCCTGATGGGATCACTGTCGATATCATTTCTAAACAAGGAGCACTGGGCTCCGCTATCTCTGCCGGATTTCCGATGAATCTTACGAGAGCAAATAACGATTTTGCCGCACTCATGGTAGCCAATAGTTGGTTGGGCGAACACCGTAAATCGTACTCACGATTATATCAGAAAATACGTGAAGCCCGTTCCATGAATTACGGAGATTATTCTTACATCGAATGGTATCAAAACGGTGGCGCGAATATGTTACCGGTTTCGGGTACTCCGCGCTCGATGAATTATTTTAGCATTTGGTTGCGCCCGGTTCAAACGGCGAAAGGATTAAAAGGTCAATACCCGGAGCTTTCTGAAATTAAAGTCGGCCATGCCCACTTCGCTTTACGCATGGCTATTCGTGAAATGGATGAATTGATAACGAAGGGTCTGTCAGAAGCAGATTTTCAGAACACCAGAGATTTTCTAAAAAGCTATTCGAAATTATATATTGAAACACCTGCTAAGAAACTCGGATACCTGATGGACTCCCGTTTCTATGGACGTACAGATTGGATTACAGAACTGGATGGTTTACTTTCTAAGCTTACGGTCAGCGATGTAAATGCAGCGATGAAAAAATACTGGCAGGTTAAGAATATGAAAATTGCCATTATCACGGATGAGTCGGAAGCCAATGCCCTGGAAGAAAACCTTCGCGCTAATTCGCCATCTCCAATGTCTTACAGCAACTCCTTGAAATCTTCTTTGCCTGAAACCATTCTTAGCGAAGACAATGTTGTTTCTACTTACCCGCTGATAATTAAAGAAGTTCGTGTGATGAATTCAGATGCTACTTTTCATAAATAAAAATCATTTCTTTCTTCAAGAAAAAGATAAACAACCATCTGCACTAAAATTTGAATCCTGTCCGGTATATTTGCAAAATTATTCGCAAATATTTCTGACAGGATTTTTTTATTCTTTAATGAAAACAGCTGAGAGTTTTTTTTGCTGATTGGTTAGTATTTGCAAATAATAAACACCTTTTTCTAAAAATTCTGTACCGATAGAAAATGAGTTTCCCACATTTGTTTTTTGAATTACCATTTTACCCTCTAGACTAAAAACGATAACATCGGCAGAGCGACCGTAATCCGGAGAAAAAAACACTTCCGCTGATGACTTTGCAGGGTTCGGAAAAACAGAAGTATTGAACGTTTGATCAAAAACATGAATTTTCAAAGTATTCGAATAGCCGATTTGTTTGAGGTCAATCTTATAAAAGTTATCTGAATTCAATATCGGTTGTTCGTCTGTGAAAGAATAAAAAACATCATCAGAAGTACTTCCGCAAACTCCGGCAATGCTTAGTGCCAATTCGAAGTTCACAGAATCTGTTGACCGTAAGACATCCATACCATTACAGGTTATTCCGCCGGGAATAGTAAACTCAATTTTTACGGTATTTCCCGCCTGTTGCACCTTGAAGCCAATTACAAAAGTCTGGGCAAATGTTGAAAAAGTTGCCATAACCAGGCAAAAACAAAGTAGAATAAGTCGCACTTTCATGGCAAAATTAAATTAGCAAACAGCCGTTTATATTTCACAAAGATAACTCTATTTGCGCAAATTTATTTTACTACTTTTAACTTATCCGGAACCCTTATAAATTATGCCAAAAGCACCTGCGCAAAAGAATTTTAGAAAATATGTTTTAGTTTTCTGGATTCTAATAGCCATTCCTGTTCTTTCTTTGATTCTTATCTTATTCATGGCCTCTAAAGGCGTCATCGGACAAGAACTTCCTTCATTTGACGAACTTGAAAATCCCCGTAGCAACCTGGCTTCAGAAATTATTTCATCTGACGCAACAATTTTAGGGAAATATTTCTATCAGAATCGAACGAACATTCATTATAACGAACTCGCTCCGGTTTTGATTAATGCGTTGAAAGCGACAGAAGACATTCGTTTTGAACAACACAGTGGCGTCGATTTACGAGGACTTGCCCGTGTCATTCTTCATGCCGGAAAGGCCGGAGGCGGAAGTACCATTACGCAACAGCTATCGAAAAAACTTTTTCATGAAGTTCCGGAAAGTAAACTTCAGCGGGGTGTTCAAAAATTACAAGAGTGGATTATCTCTGTAGAATTGGAAAGACGGTACACAAAAGAGGAGATCATTTCCATGTATTTGAATACGGTAGATTTTAGCAGTAATGCCTACGGTATTAAATCTGCTTCGCAAACTTATTTTGGAAAAAGTCCTGCACAATTAAATACGCAAGAAGCTGCATTATTAGTTGGCATGTTGAAAGCGCCTTCAAGATATAATCCTGCACGAAATCCTAAAAATGCACTCGATCGAAGAAACGTAGTTCTGGCGCAAATGAAGAAGTATGATTTTCTTTCTCCTCAACAGTTTGATTCAATCAAAGCTGTTCCTATAAAACTGAAGTATCGAATGGAAGATCATAATTTTGGTCTCGCAACTTATTTCAGAGAAACATTACGCGGTGAATTAATTCAATGGTGTAAAGAACATATAAACAACTCTACAGGAAAACCATACAATCTCTATACAGACGGATTAAAAATTTACACGACCATCGATTCGCGTATGCAACGCTATGCCGAAGAAGCTATGCAGGAACACATGAAATTTCTTCAGAAAAAATTCTTCGATCACTGGAAAGGAAAAGACCCTTGGGAAGAAAATAAAGATTTACTTACCGATGCAATGAAACGCACAGAACGATATCAGGTTCTGAAAGCTGCAAAGACTCCACAAAAAGAAATCGATAAGATATTCCGAAAAAAAGTTAAGATGCCCGTCTTTACATGGCGAGGGGAAGTAGATACCCTGTTGTCTCCTTTGGATAGTATTCGCTATTATAAAATGATGATGCAAAATGGTTTCATGTCTATGGATCCGAAAACAGGTTTTGTAAAAGCATGGGTTGGCGGTATTGATTACCGCTATTTTAAATACGATCACGTTAAAGATGGTAAGCGACAAGTTGGCTCTACATTCAAACCATTTCTCTACACACTTGCCATGCAGGAAGGATATTCGCCATGCTATAAAATTCCCAACGTAAGAGTCACATTCGATTTACCTACCGGCGATCAATGGTCGCCGGAAAATGCGGATGCTAAATACGGAGGAATGCTTACCTTGAAAGAAGGTCTGGCCGAATCGGTCAATTGTATCTCCGCTTATCTCATGAAACAATTCGGACCGCAAGCAATGATTGAAATAGTCAGAAAGATGGGCATCACTTCTCCAATAGACGCTGTTCCTGCAATTTGTCTGGGCACCCCGGATGTCTCCGTTTATGAGATGGTTGGCGCTTATTCAACATTTGCAAACAAAGGTGTTTGGACACAACCCATTTACCTTACCCGTATCGAAGATAAAAACGGAAACATCCTCCAAGATTTTGTTCCTCGTCAAGTGGAAGCTGTCAATGAAGAAACTGCATACCTCATGTTAAATCTCATGCAAGGCGTTGTGCAATTCGGTACAGGCGCTCGATTGCGCGGACAATACAAACTCACCTATCCTATCGCCGGAAAAACCGGAACTACACAAAACCAAAGCGATGGTTGGTTCATGGGAATTACTCCTGACCTCGTCTCGGGAAGTTGGGTCGGCTGCGAAGATAGGATGATACATTTTCGAACACTCGAAGACGGACAAGGGGCACGAACAGCCATGCCTATTTGGGCGCTTTATATGCAAAAAGTTTATGCCGATAAAACGATAAACATTTCAAGAGGAGAATTTAAAAAACCCGATGAACCATTGAAGGCAGAACTCAATTGCGATAAATATGTTCAGCCCGGCGGTGACAAAGAACTTAAATACGATAATTTTTAAATCGATTTAATCCAAAAAATAATTTAACTTTATTCTCTAATTAATTATCACATGAGAATAAATTTTACTTCATTATTGGTCCTCTCGCTTTTAACGTTTAATTCATTTGCACAAAACACCTGGCAAACAAAAGCCACGTTTCTTGGCGGAAAAAGAGCTGGTAGTAACGTCTTTTCAATCGGAAATTTCGGCTTTGTTTTTGGCGGTACTGATTCTTCTTTGAATTATAGAAATGATCTTTGGTTATATGATCCTTTAGCGAATCAATGGACACAGCGTGCATCGTTGCCAAGTCCGGGACGAAATAGTGCTGTAGAATGTGTTACCGGTAACAAAGTTTTTCTCGGAACAGGATTTGATGGCATTTCTTATTATAACGATTGGTGGGAATATAATTCTTCCGCTAATTCATGGACACAAAAAGCTAATTTTCCGGGAGCCGTACGATCGACGGCAAATTCATTAACAATAAATGATAATGGTTACGTCGGTCTTGGAAAGGGTGCTACCTGGTATGACGATTGGTATCAATACAATTTCGGTAACGATAGCTGGACACAAAAGACAGACTTTCCCGGCGGAACTCGTCAGAATTGTATAAGTTTTGGAATTGGAAATTATGGTTATCTCGGTTGCGGTTCAGTTAACAATTCTTATTCAGTAAACGATATGTTTAGATACGATCCGCAATCAGACAGTTGGATAGCAAAAACAGATTATCCGGGAATCGCCGGAATTTATGCTCCCGGCTATTTTGTAATCGACGACAAAGCTTTTGTTTGCGGTGGCTATAACTATATTACACTACGAGACGATTGTTATGAATACGATGCGACTAATGACACCTGGTCAACAATTGCAAGCTTCAACAACGTAAGCCCTCCACGTTATTTCAGAGGCGGATTTGCTATTGCCGGAAAAGGTTATTTGACCGGTGGATCGATTGATGTATCTTTTACTTCATCCGGTTATAGAAACGATTTGATTGAATACACTTCAAACTATGTTGGACTGAACAATGTCGATGATAATAGAATGAACGTCGCATATTCTAATGCATCACATGAATTATTATTGACATCACAGGGAATAATAAACAATTCCACAATCGATGTTTACAATAATCTCGGACAATTGGTTAGTCAGGTAAATACGAATGAAGAGTTATTACAAAAATGGCCGATACTTCTTTGCCCGGGAATTTATCATTATAAATTCAAGGTGAATCCGAAAAAAATAATATCCGGTTCGTTTGCTGTAGTAAATTAACTTTCGATTAGAATAAATAAAATTATTCTGTTCAAAAATTACTGCGCGATAAATATTTTTTTGTGAATGTTCTTTTCAGCATTAATCAGGATCAACACATAACTACCTTGTTTTATACCAGGTATGTTTAGATAAATTCTGTTTAATCCCATTAGAGAGAGAAACTCTTGAGTGAAAACTTCTTTCCCTGCAATATTATACAGCTTTATATTTAACTTTTTAAGATTGTTTTTGTAAACAATATTTAATAGTCCGCTATCATCAAAATAAGTATTTACAATATTTAAGGAGCTGTTTGATTTGTAAGTTATTGCAATACTTTCAGAATAAGTAATTGCACCATCGTAATCGGTTTGTCGAAGTCGATAAAAATTTCTTCCTTCCGAAGGCGTCTTGTCTTTCAATGAGTATTCGGTATTGACAGTTGAATTACCTGCGCCTTTAACATCTCCAATAGAATAATATTCCACTCCGTTTGCAGAATGCTCACAGGTAAAATATTGGTTATTTGTTTCACTTGCAGTAGTCCAGGTTAAAGCTATTCCGTCTTCAATTGTCTCAGCGGAAAAATTTAACAACTCAATCGGAAGCAAACTGCAATTTAAAGTTTGTGGGCCGTTTACATTTCCATCAGCAGCTGCCCAGGAAGTGCAACCACAAATCTTAATAAAAGTTGAATTTCCTCCTCCCGCTGTCGCTTTTTTCAACACTCCTCCGTTATTAATGACCACCGATGAACTACATGGCATATCCAATTTGTATCCATTCATAAATTGTAATGTTCCCGAAACAGAAATGAACATATTCTGTCCACATGAAGTGTAATCCAACTGTGTACTGATTGTTACAATTACACCTGCAGGAATTGTTAGTGTATCTCCACAAGTTGGCAGTCTGTTAACACCGCCGAAATTCCATGTCAGATTGCTACCCCAAACTCCTGTAATTGCAACACCTTGTCCGGCACGACTATTTGTATAAGAATAAAACATGATCCATAAAAAAAACAAGCCGAATAATCTCTGGCTTGTTTTTTTATCAAAATCATTCCCGGTTTTCCCGGGTAACAGATTTTTAATCTTTACAAACATGCATTGAAATATACCTCAGAAGCAGCCCCAGACCTCAATTAATATGGTAAATAGCTTTGTATACATGGTAAATGACTTCCAACGTATGGAAAACAATTCTACTGAATATTTCAATTATTCTAAATTCTAAAACAAAAGCAAATTTTCTGTACCTTACAGATTATGAAAACTTACGATACCTTATCTGAAGCTGTAAATGATCTGGTAAAAAGAGGATATGTATATAATTTCAATGTAACAAGCGACTGCCTTGTTTGCGAAGAACATAGTCTTCTGCTGGCACCGGATGAATTTGAAGTCGATGAAGTGCATCGGTTCGAAGGTGATACCGATCCGGGTGATGAAAATATTTTATTCGCGATTTCCTCTACAAAACAAAATGTAAAAGGGCTATTAGTTAATGCTTATGGTGTGTATTCCGATACAATATCCGGTAATCTGATGTCTAAGCTTCACATTCATCTATAAATAATTTTTTATTTATGATGAATTACAATTTTCCTCTTTTCCGTTTTCCCGTTTTCAGAATTTACTATCAGATAATAAATTCCTGCCTTAATGTTCGAAGTGTTTATTTGAACTTTGTTTAAATTTGTTTTGAAGGTTTCAATAATTTTTTCACCTAATAAGTTTAACACAGTAAAACGATTAGAATATTTGTTTTCATTTTCAATTATTAGTTGCTCATCAACAGGGTTAGGATAAACTATAAAACTATTCACGCTTTCATAATTAACTGAAATTATTTGAGAATAAGAAAATGTTCCATCAAAGTCCACTTGTTTTAATCTGTAAAAGTTATCTCCTGATACGGGATTTTCATCGATCCAATTGTATTCTCTTTCAATAGTTGAGTTACCGAAACCATTGAGTTGACCGATAGGTTTCCAATTTTCGCCTTCGGAGGATTTTTCTATTGTGAAGTAATCATTATTAATTTCAGAAGCCGTCGTCCATCTTAAATTAATTTGATCATCATTTTTTTTACCGCTGAATTCTAATAATTCAATTGGCAACGGACTTCCCGGATCATCAAATGCAAAACCAAAACTATTGGAGTAACCGGGTCCTCCATAAGTTCCAAAGCAATTTGGATATAAACTCGCGCAGCACCCACTATGAATGTAGCCCGAATATCCTTCCCCAAAACCATCCGTATAAACATTCATTGCTACATTCGTTGCAACAGGGTTGTTCGAATTGGGGATAATATCAAAACAAAAGTGATAAGTAAGACAAGTATTGGGTGTTCCTGTAAAGTCTCCTTTCGAAATTCCTGCCGAGTCAAAAAAATCAAATGTCCAGTCGTTTCCGGTTGTGCGTGAAATCCAGTTTCCTGCATTGTAAAATCCGGGTACTGTATCATCTGCAAGTACACTCGTATATCCCCCGTTAAAAAAAACATCAAACCTCTTTATTCCTTCTATACCGGTGGTGTTCTTAAAGTAGGCATCGATACACATGGTTCCCATTACATTCAATGGTGAAAGTGTCATTGGATTGGTTTGAAAGACTCCATTGTATGATACTCTGAAAAATGGTTTCGCAAGATTGAAAACAGGAAGGGCGCAACTGCTGCTGTCGAAACGAAGATTCCCTCTCGTATTCGGAATATTAATGTATGTGAGTCCGGTGTCTGCACCAATGGAAATATCGAAAGTCGCATTCGTTGCCGCATCAATCCATAGATAACATGTAGCTTGATTGCCTACATAAAAGTTAAAATTTCTGTTTCCGGCAGGAGAAAGTCTCGAATAAGTACTGCCGGTCGAACAAGATCCCGGAAGCATTGTTAATTTCAAAGTGGTTGTAGCATTAATTATTGAAATATAAACAGTGGAAGCATTATTAGTAATATTAATTTGATAAACCAAATCTTCACCAACGCTGTTATAAGGAACTGGAGCATCATCGCCCATGCCTGCATTGGTCTGGTTTGCCAGGTAAACCGTCGGACAAATCGTAACCGGTAATGGGTTAGAGCAATTGTTTTGCGAGAATAATTCGCTTTGCTGTAAAAAATAAATTACGAAGAGAATAAAATATTTTTTCATAAATCAAGAATTAGAAATTATGGGATACCACTATGTTTTTAAAAAACTACTTATAAATTTAATTGCTGATTGAATTTCCTATTATAAACAATAAGTAATCCTGATTTTTTTCGAATGATTAAAATCGTATCGTAAACTGACTATTTTTTGGGGTGAATTCCGGCTAACATTAATCAATTCGTTAAAAAATTTGCTAAATGGCCATAAATCTTTAATTAAACAACCTCTACTCCAACAATTATATAAAAGGATTTTCTTACTTTTAAGACATGATGAAAAATTGCTTCGTTTTGTTTTTCCTCTTGATGATTGTCAAACCCTTTCATTCATCTTCACAGATTCTGCTCCCACAATTAAAAGCGGGTGTTACTGTCAATGATTCTATTACAACACTTAATTATTGTTTCCCCGGAAATTGCAACCCACTTGGAGATGTAATAATAAAAATGGATAGTTTATTGATTCCTTTGGTGCATGGAGTAGAATTCTATTACCTGGTTACGCAATTAACAACACTACCCAGCTCCGTTAGCACCCTCGAAAAAGGAACAACAAATGTTGGAGACACCTTTTCATTTTCTCCCGGTAGTACAAATCAATACTCGTTTTATGCCTCTTCGAGCGGCTGCATGACGTTGGTGCTATTTGTTGTGGGAACACCTTCCACTCCATTCGTTTCTTACCCCTGTCAGATGCAAACGTTTTGCACGTTGGCAAACTGTGGCAACACTTGTATGAGTGTTCCTGAAAATCCTTTTCAATGTCAGGTAAGTGACTTCAGTGGTTTGCCGGAATCAGAGTTTAAAAAAATCTTTTTACTTTCGCATGATCCCTCAAATGGTCTTTTAATTCTATACTCACTATGCTTGAATAGCAAAGGAGTAACATTTTCTCTTTACAATTCATCCGGTAAATCCATGATTACTGAAAATTATTCTACCAACATAAAAGAAGTACCAATCGATATTCGCAAATTAAATTCCGGAATTTATTTTTGGCAAATTAGGTATGACGGACAAATTACCATATCGGGAAAAGTAAATCATATACAAGCATATTGACTTTGGTTTTATATGAATAGAAAAACATTTATACAAACACTGGCATTATTGCCTCTCGCCACCTCTGCAATGAAATTAAAAGAATTAGAAAAAATTACCGGAGCTTTTGAAAACACCCCAAAGACGCCTGTCCTCTTTCTCGGTCATGGGAGTCCAATGAATGCTATTCAGGACAATGAGTTTGTCCGCGGGTGGAAAGCAATAGGAAAATCTCTTCCCAAACCAACCGCTGTTCTTTGTATTTCCGCTCACTGGGAAACGAAAGGCACTCTCGTTACTGCCATGGAAAAACCGAAAACGATTCACGACTTCGGCGGCTTTCCTGAAGAATTGTTTGCTGTTCAATATCCGGCACCCGGAAGTCCGGCTCTTGCCGCTGAGACAAAAAAAATAATAACTAAAACACAAGTAGGCCTCGATAAAAATTGGGGGCTAGATCACGGTTGCTGGAGTGTTGTTAAAAATCTGTATCCAAATGCCGACGTTCCTGTCATACAGATGAGTTTAGATTATTCTCAAGGTCCGCAATACCATTATGAACTTGCGCGCGAACTTTCCTCATTGCGCTCCAAAGGAGTGTTGATAGTCGGAAGCGGTAACATGGTACACAATCTCGGCATAATCGATTGGAGAAATCCTGACTCCGGTTACGATTGGGCAATAGAATCAAATGCTTCCCTGAAAAAAATGATTTCAGAAAACGATCACAATAAAATTATCAATTATAAATCTCTGGGTAAGTCAATGGCATTATCTGTTCCCACTCCCGAGCATTTTATTCCGTTGATTTATACGCTCGGATTGAAAGACGAAAATGAAGCTGTGTCATTTTTTAATGATAAGACAGTGATGGGTTCGATATCGATGACTTCTTTGAAAATCGGGTGATTTTTTTGTTTTGAATGCGTTAGATAACCTTATCATTTATTAATAAAATAAAAATAAGCTATGAAGTAATTTATAAAAACTATAGGTAAGTTATGAGGAATTACTCCGTAGTTGAAAGCATACAATAAATTCAATTTCCGAAAATTCTCCAGATATCATTGCAATAAGACAATTTGTTTATTTGTTATTTTCCCTTTCCAATTTAATCTAATAGAATAAACTCCATTTCTACATCCCGACATATCAAATTCATTCATCATTCCTTCGGCAATTAAGGTTCCATACAAATCAAAAATCTGAACTTGGAAAAGTACGTTTTCCGTTCCGTTGTATTTAATCCTAAATCTTCCATAAGATGGATTTGGAAAAATTTGAATTTCTTCATTGTAAATATCATTTATGGAAACATTGTTTTGCAAACTATAAATTTCACCTCCCATACCGCAAGCAAAACCTTTTCCGGTAGAAGTAAAATAAATAGACATAAAATGATAAGGGGTTGTCAGGTTACTAACCCAATTGATACCACCATCAGTTGTTTTCAGAATCGTACCTACATTAAATCCATTACCCCCTGCGATATAACCAATTTCATTTGTTAAAAAATAAATACTATTTAAAATTGTTCCCGGAAATGGATTGCTTAACGTTGTCCAATTTTGACCGTCTGTTGTTTTTAATATCATTCCATTGGCTACTACATAACCCGTATCTCTTGAAGGAAAATAAACGCTGTTTAAAACACCTGTAGAATCTTGTAAAATCCAATTAAGTCCCCCATCGGTTGTTTTGCGAATGCCGTCTGCTACTGCATATCCGGTATCCTTACTTGTAAAAAACAAACCTGTGTTCTCATAGGGAATAAATATTCTGTGATTGGAAACTTCAGACCATGAATTTCCATTATTAATTGTTTTGTAAATAAATACAGAATCTTTTCCTTGATTATAAGCAGAAGCATAACCGGTAACTGAATCCGGGAAATGAATTGTGCTAATAAAGTTATTTGTAGTAAATACAGAAAACCAGGACGAGCCGCCATCATTTGTTTTATTAATACCATTCTTAGCGGCAAAACCGGTATCTCTCGAGAGGAAATAAACGATTTCTCCATGTTGTCCGATTGGGCTCCAGTTTAATCCGCCATCTATCGTTTTATAATCGTAACCATACTCATCGCCAACAAACCCGATAGAATCATCTACAAAATAGATGCTTGATAAATAATTTGGCGTACCACTATTTAAAGGAACCCATTGTGCAAATGAAAAAATATAAAGTGAACTTAATAGAAATGTAATTATTGGTTTTTTAATCATTGCTAATAGCTTTTTGTAATAGAATTAAAAAATTCATCTTTGACCGATGTGGCCAATAAAATACTTGACAAAGGTGAACTTACTGAAAATAAATATAAGGAATTTTCGTATAGCAAAATTTTTATAAAACCTAATTTTGAAACATTATTTACTAAATAAGTAAATGTTAATACTGATTCTTTCAATAAAGTATCGTTAAAAGTAATTGAAGTGTCAAAACTAACTAAATTGGCATCATCATATATATTTAAAAAGACATCCTTAAAGCCATTTAATGGATTTTGTAAACTATCCGGTAAGGAATCAAGACTGGTTCCCATGCTAATTGCCAATGAATCCATCTCACTGTATATAGATGAATTTAATATTTGTTTGGCGAAGTTTAGATTTATTGAGGAGTCGTATTCCATATCATAAACTGAAAGCATTTCTTCATTAATCACAACAACCGGATCTACCGGTGACTGAAATTGAAAAATTGAATTATTCGGAATTACACTGAACCAATTGCTATTTTGAGACGTTGCGTTTCTAAATACAAATACAAACATAAAGCAAAATATCAACTTATATTTACAGCTAGTCATCGGAAATTATTTTGTTGCAATTTTGTGAAACTTAGAGGAAAATGTAAGGCCGTTATTTATTATTTTATACACGTAAATTCCTTGAGGTAGCTCCCCCACATTGCATTTTATTACTCCGTTTTCTGATATGTACTGATTAAAATATTTGACTTTTCTACCGAGCAAATCTGCAATTTCAATTTCAACTTTTCCTTTTGTAAAATCCGGAGATGAAAAGTTTAACTCATGCTCTGCAGGAGAAGCATAACAAATTACTTTTCTATCATCAATTGCAACTAATTCTTGATTGCTTTGAGGTGTTTTAATACTTTGCGTTTTATATAAATCTGTTTTATTTATACAATCAATGTCATCTATGTATGCATAAAAATCGGCGCCTTGATTCACATAAAAACCTGTGTTCAAATTGATTGATTCCTCAGCCCGGTATATAACAAAACCATTTGAGTTAATAATGTTGCTGGCATCAATTGATGTGTAACTCGGAATATAAATTCGGTTATTTTGCACACCGTTTCCTAAAGCCCCATTCCTGCTCCATGGCATCGTCTCGCTTACAACTGTCCTGTATAAATTTTTCATGTCGGCATTTGTTGAGTTAAAATTAGTAAGTAATAATAAATTGTGCATCAACATATAATCCAATCCATTAAATTCTCCGGGAAATATTTCCTGTCCGCGCCTTTCAGGATGCACTATTAAAGATGTAGAAGACCAATTATAGGATCCATAATTTCCGCCACCGATCCAAGGTCCTTTGCATGGTGCCTGAAGTAATAAATTTTGATAATCTGCATTGGAATAATTACAATTAAAACAAGGCCATGGGATACCCCATTCATCATTTAAAACAAAATGCAGCAAAGGTAAATGGTAAAACTTATATTCAGAAAACAAACAAGAATTAAAGCTAGTATACTCAGGAGATGCTTGACGAGCTAAAATATTCAATCTTAAAAAAAGATGAATATTATCCTTCATATCAAAAGTAGAATAAATAAGTGGAAAATATTTCTGCTGAAATCTATATTGCTTCTTACAAGCATACCGAAATGCTCTTTGAACAGGATTAAAAAAATCTAAAACATTTGCATCTGGATTGGAGGTGCCTCCGGTTACTCTAAAGTAAATATCACTAAATGCAGGCGCCCATGACCAAAAATTTTTTCCTAATTCGACTTTACTACCTGATACAGGGTTTATTATATCAAACTTTCCTACTGTCCATCCATCACTTGGTGGATGTATAAAATCCATAATTTTTTTTATCCGCCACCATGCCTGAGCTTTTAGGTAACTGGTATTTGTGCTCATTTCAAATACAGCCGGTGTTGGAATGTAGTTTGTTGAAATGTCATTAATTATATATCGGACATCATCCGGAATTAATTTTAAAACCAATAGCAACCCTTCCATTAAATAAATAACCTGATCTTTGGATTCTTCCAGCGCACCACCACCTCCAATGATCCTATGTGAAATGTAATCTGACTTTAAAATACTCACTGGATCACTACCAAAACTATTTAATTCATTTTCAAACCATGAGTATTCGCTACCAGGTGTTGAATAATTGTTATTATCGAATAACCCTGCTCCAATTTCATCCCGCATAAAAAAACCATTCATATATTGAGGGCTATTATATGAATTGGGATCATCTCTTATCCATGCTCCTTCGGCATATAAATCAAGTCTATCTAAAGTACGCAATGCAAAATAAAGTTCTTTAATTGTTTCATCTGTATTTTCTCCTGCATTTACCAGTAATTTATATTCTGTTGCAAGTACTCCTATGTATATTCCTAAATCAATTGTGGCATCACCCCACTTTATATTTTGTGAAGTACCATCTTCGTAAAGTCTTCGAATTGAAGCCGGCGCACTTGATCCTCGTTTCCAAGGATCTGAAAGTTGCAGGAAATCCTTCTTCAGTCGTTCTCTGTAAAACCAATATTTCATCAATAGCTCCCTTGTCCCTGTTAAATGATCTTGTGCAATTAAATTTGCTGGTTTTGAAAATATAAAAATTAAGATGTATAAAATATATTTCATTTCCTTATTTTTATTAAAATTATTTTCTCATTTATATTATCTCTTGATAATTCCATTAATATTTCATTGTATGATGGTGATAAAAAGGTTGTTTTATAATTTTGAGTAATATCTAGACGTCCCCAAAGACCTATCACTCTCCAAGCGCAACTGTAAAATCCAAATTTTAAGTGATTATTATCTTCTGTTAATTCGGAATTTCCATATGTTGGACACCCATTGTCTTTGGTCCCTTGGAATGTAAAATAATTTTCTTCTGTCTTAAAAAATAATGGCTCATGGCATGGGTCATTTAAAAACACACTTGTAGAATCATTTCCATTAATTAAATACTGTTTAACT
The DNA here is from genome assembly GCA_031385005.1 of Bacteroidota bacterium. Classification (GTDB taxonomy): domain Bacteria; phylum Bacteroidota; class Bacteroidia; order AKYH767-A; family 2013-40CM-41-45; genus JADKIH01. Next base: position 2,374 of record JANNBB010000064.1, on the reverse strand, counting down.
TCCCATGTACCTACCAGCCAGGTGTTTTTTGATTTACTGCAGGAGAAAAGAATAATACTTGAGAATAATAAAAGTATTTTATAGGACATATTAATCAATTTTATTTTTTGTTGATTTTAATATTTCAACCTCTTTGTTCAGTTCGATAATATACAATGTTAATTCTTCTATTTTTTCCAAAAGTTTTACTTGCATTTCCGCTAAATCGATGCCATCCCTTTTAACTTCTGCTCCGGTTGCAATGTTAGGTAAATGCCCGTTTTTATCGATAAAAGATTCAAGCTTTGATAATGAAAGCAGTTTATAATTTTTGTGAAATACATAATCGGCCCAATCGTGATCGGATGGTACATCTACCTTTATTTTTTCTGTTCTAATTCCATGTGTAACATATAAATTATAATCATCAGGAAATTGGCAGTTCGGGCTTACGCCTATACCGATTTTACCATCGTTTCTAATTATCATACTTGTATGGTATCGAATTAAATCTTCATCACCAATCCACTGAGTTGGTGCTCCTGCCGAAGACTGAGATGGCACAGAAAAAAATCTTAAATCACCATTAACAGCGGTAATTATCCCGGATGCTCCATTATCATAGCTGTTTGATTCAAATTGCCAGTAGCTACCTGTGCCCGAATTGTATCTTCTGGCATTAAATCCAATATAGCCGGTAGAATAAAAATTATTTGCAGAAGAGGTAATAGGTCCGATTGCAGTGGTACTTAATTGCAGAGAATTGGGTGCATTGAAAATCGTAGCATTTTCATTTACTGTCATTCTTAATATTTCTGTATTATTAGTTTTTAAAACCAAGTCTTGATAATCACTTGTTCCGATAAAATCCTGATTTGAGTTTGTTTGAGAATTGCCTGTTGTTGACCAACCGGTAGAATTACTACCAGACATGGAAGGTATTAACCTACCATCCTGATCCGCTAATACTATTCGGTTTCCTGTTCCTGCAAGACTAGTAACTTTAACGTTTCCGTTTACTTCTAATCTTTCTGTCGGATTAAGTACTCCCGGCCCAATGCCAACATTTCCGGAAGTACCAAGCCCGGGAGCAGGGGTAACAACAAGTGTAGGTATATCACTATTAAATCCAAGATACAAGGTATTCGGATTGGGATTATGTAGAAAATGATTGAAATTTAAATCAGGAAATCCACTTCCTATTGTAATTGCGTTTTCGGCATTCGGATCTGTCCATAAGTAATTTCCTAATGACAATGAATTTTTTCCTATAGCCACTGCTGTTCCGAAATCAAGGAGCCAAGAAGGATTGCTCCCCCCAATTCCAATACCTATTGTTGCATCCGAGAATATTTTATATTGATTCGTATTTACTGACATGGAGTTAAGCCCGAAATGAATAATTGAATCCGATGAAACAATTTTATTCACGTATAATTTATCAAAATATGATGTAGATGGCATCGAAATTGACCCACTTTTATGAAACTTTAATCGTTCGATGTTATTGGTTTTGATTGTGAAATCAGTATTCGATGTACTGCCAATAAAATTCGAGCTATCAATGTTCGCATTCCCAAACATCGACCAATCATCCCTCTCCGGGGCCACCAAACTTTTCGATGAACTCGCCGTGCAGCCATTCGAATCCGTGACTGTCACAAAATAGGTTCCCGCTTGTTGGTTGGAAATTGTTTGCGTGGTTGGTCCGGATTCCCACAAATAGGTTGGTGTTCCAACACCGCCTGTTGTATTGACAGTTATGCTTCCATTCGAGCAAGTGTTACAACTCAGGTTTTTTCCATTCGGATAAAGAGATGGAACCATGCTGTTGATTTTAAATAACGGTGGTTCTGTTAAGGTAATTTGTGTGGCAATAGATGCTCCTGCAGCATCAGTTACTCTTACAGAATAGTTTCCTGCCGGAATTCCGGACAGATTTTGTGTTTCTCGTCCTGTACTCCAATGAAATTTATAGGGTTCGGATTGCACCCCTCCGGCTACAACCAGATTAATAGCTCCGTCATATCCGTTTTTACAGGAAACGTTATATCCATTATGCATGGGACTTGAAATGCCTACTACCTGCAAAGGAGTTGGCTGGGTTAAAACAACAGATGCAGAAGCTGTGCAGGCATTCATATCGGTTATTGTTACTGTATAAGGTCCGGCATAAAGGTCACCGGCTTTATATTGAGTAGTGCTATTACTCCAAAGATATACATAATCCGCTGTTCCCCCGGTTACATGGGCTTCAATGACGCCATCGTTATTTCCGGCGGCTGTGATGTGATAGCCGCCATCGTAGACAACCGGCTCCAATGTTACCTGAAGTGCATTGGGTTGATACAAAGTAATAGTAGCCGACTCTGTTTGAGCATTGACATCTGTTACT
>JANNBB010000013.1:0-135901 GCA_031385005.1 Bacteroidota bacterium | reverse complement strand
GGAAATCGGATCACAAGCATCTGTCGTGCAAACATTGTTGTCATCGATATTAATTGAATTGTGATAAACTCCAGTCGTTGGATTGCAGCCATCAGTCGTACAAACATTGTTATCATCCGTATTGATTGCTGTATGCGAAGGACCGGATACAGGATCACAGCCATCATTTGTACAAGCATCATTATCGTCAACACTGATTGCCGTGTGCGATGGGCCTGCTATCGGATCACAGGCATCTGTCGTGCAAACATTGTTGTCATCCACAATAATCGGATTGTGATAAACCCCAGTCGTTGGATTGCAGCCGTCAGTCGTACAAACATTGTTATCATCCGTATTGATTGTTGTATGCGAAGGACCGGATATAGGATCGCAGCCGTCAGTCGTACAAGCATTGTTGTCGTCTACAGGAATTACATTGTGCAAGGTATTACCTGTTAAAGGATCACAAACATCATTTGTACAGACATTGTTATCGCTTACCGGAGATCCGGGTGTTGCTGCAACAGGTAAGCTTGGCGGACTTTGACAAGTTCCGATCGATTGATAAACCGTGTAAGTGCCGCCAATGCTAACTGTATGCGGATTGTTGGTTCCTCCATCACTCCAGGTTAAATTACCGGTATACCCGGATGCTGTGAGCGTTGAGGTTCCATTGCAATTATCAAATACACTTACAGAAGGAATCGAATTATCACTCGGATTAACAGTCATATTGATAGCATTGGATGTTGCCGGATTGCCTGTTGCACAAATTGCATTGGACGTCATCACACAGGTAATTACATTTCCATTTGCCAAACCGTTTGTAGAATAGGTCGCACTGTTCGTCCCGACATTCGTCGCACCGTTTTTCCATTGATATGACGGTGTGACTCCTCCATTAATCGGTGCAGCAGTAAACGTAACATTCGCTCCGGCACAAATCGTATTTCCGGGATTGGCAGTGATGCTCAAGCTCGCAGCAACATTTGGATTAACTACCATTGAAATTGAATTCGACATTACTGGATTGGGACTTGCACAAGAGGCAACTGATGTCATCACACAAGTAATTACATTTCCATTTGCCAGCCCGGAGTTTGTATAGGCAGTACTGTTCGTCCCAACGACAGTTGATCCGATTTTCCAGGTGAATGTAGGTGAACCTCCTCCATTTGTAGGAGACGCCGTAAATGTCACACTAGTTCCGGAACAAATATTATTTCCCGGATTCGCGCTGATGATTACACTCGGAACAACATTCGGATTAACCGTCATTGTTAAACTATTCGATGTCGCCGGACTTCCTGCAACACATGAAGCATTCGATGTCATCACACAGGTCATCACATTTCCATTAGTCAAACCATTCGTTGTGTAGGTTGCACTATTCGTTCCGACATTTGTTGCACCATTTTTCCATTGATAGGTTGGGGTTGCTCCCCCATTGGTTGGCGTTGCCGTAAAGGTGACACTCGTTCCTGAACAAATTGTATTTCCCGGATTTGCAGTTATGATAACGCTTGCAGTAACTGTTGGATTAACGGTCATTGAAATTACATTCGATGTTGCAGGGCTTCCTGTTACACAATTTGCATTCGAAGTCAGTATACAAGAAATCAGATTTCCATTTGTCAAACCGGTTGTCGTATACGTCGCACTATTCGTCCCGACATTCGTCGCACCGTTTTTCCATTGATAACTTGGCGTTGTTCCTCCATTTGTTGGAGTAGCCGTAAATGTGACACTCGCTCCTGAACAAATTGTATTTCCCGGATTTGCAGTTATGATAACGCTTGAAGTAACTGTTGGATTAACGGTCATTGTAATCACATTCGATGTTGCAGGACTTCCTGTAACACAATTTGCATTCGAAGTCAGTATACATGAAATCAGATTTCCATTTGTCAAACCGGTTGTCGTATACGTCGCACTATTCGTCCCCACATTCGTTGCTCCATTTTTCCATTGATAGGTTGGGGTAGTTCCCCCATTGGTTGGCGTTGCCGTAAAGGTGACACTCGTTCCGGAACAAATTGTATTTCCCGGATTTGCAGTTATGATAACGCTTGCAGTAACTGTCGGATTAACGGTCATTGTAATCACATTCGATGTTGCAGGACTTCCTGTTACACATGTTTCATTTGAAGTCATCTCACAAGTAATAAAATTTCCGTTTGTTAAACTTGTTGTTGTATAGACAGGATTATTCGTTCCTACATTCGTCCCTCCGTTTTTCCATTGATAACTTGGGGCTGTTCCCCCATTGGTTGGTACTGCCGTAAAGGTGACACTCGTACCGGAACAAATAGTGTTTCCCGGATTTGCTGTAATGACAACACTTGCGGCTACAGATGGATTGACGGACATAGTAATTGAATTTGATATCGCCGGACTTCCCGTTACGCAAGTTGCATTCGATGTCATCTCACAAGTTATAACATCTCCGTTTGTTAAGCTTGTCGTTGTATAGACAGGACTATTCGTTCCTACATTCGTCGAGCCATTTTTCCATTGATAAACAGGCGTTGATCCTCCGTTAACAGGTGTAGCGGTAAACGTTACAGATGCACCTGAACATTGAGGATTCGCACCACTTGTTAAAGCAATAGAAACAGATGCTGTCACAATCGGGTCAACACTCATGGTTATTGTATTCGAAGTTGCATTAGCATTCCCAACAGAACTCATCGTTAGTCTCAAGTTAGGCCTCATGGATGCCGAATTCGTTCCTGTTGTTCGTGTACAAGGTGTGGTGTTTGTATTTGACCGGTAATATGTGTTTGAAACAAATGCCGTAGCTGTTTGATAGGTCTGATAAGCTGTTACACCGGTAGTTGCGCCGTTTGAAAAACAAATATCAACTAACAGATTCGATGTGCCATTCCAAGTAAAAGGACTGGCGAAAGTATGCGTATTTAATGTGTTCAGAGTCGGCGTATAATTTACCGGTCCGAAAACAGTTGTAAACGCAGGAGTAGGCGATTGAAAAGTACTTGTCAATACAGTTACAGATGTCGTCGCAAGTTTTATGGTATATCCGATCAAAGTTGCAGGATTACTTGTTGTCCCTGCAACAGTAAATCCCAATGAAGAAATATCACCGGCTGTAAAACCAAGTGCAGTTAACTCTGAAGCCAGTACGAGAAATTGTTGTCTGCCATTTCCATAACGAGTCGGATAAGCGACTCCGCTTTCTGCCGTGGTGATATTCGTAGTTACACCTGTCCCTAATGTGAAAACATTTATTACCGGACAACTCAGTGCTGCACTCACATCACAGGTAATCAGTTGGCCGCTTGTCAGTGTAGATGAAGTGAAGATATTTGAATTTGTTCCGGCATTGACTCCATCAACTTTCCATTGATAAGTTGGGTTGGTTGCGTTAACAGTTGTAGCAGTGAATGTAGCCGACTGACCTGAACACAATGGATTTGTTCCCGCTGTCTGTGCAATAGAAACTGAAATCGCAGGAGAAGAATTCACCACCATGGTGATTCCATTTGAAGTTGCAGTTGTAGGTGATGCGCATGAAATACTGGATGTCATCACGCAAGTAATAACCTGTCCGTTGGTCAACGCTGTGGTTGTGTAAGTTGAGCTGTTTGTTCCCACGTTGGCTCCATTCACTTTCCATTGATATGCAGGTGTTGTTCCTCCTGATGTTGGAGTGGCAGTAAAAGTAGCCGATGCTCCCGGACATTGCGGATTTGTTCCTGATGTTTGCGCAATGCTAACAACAGGTGTTACAAAAGTATAAATGGATACCGTTATATCATTTGATGTAGCAGTTGTCGGGCTCATACAAACCAAATTGGACGTCATCACGCAGGATACAATTTGTCCGTCTGTGAGAGAAGAAGTAGAAAATGTCGGGCTATTGGTTCCGGCATTCACACCATTCACCAGCCATTGGTAAGCAGGCGCAGAACCACCATTTGTTGGTGTCGCTGTAAACGTCAAGGAAGTCCCGACACAAGCAGGATTGGCGCCGCCTGTCAATGCAATTGCAACTGTCGGCGAACCGGAAATATTAACCGTCATGGTAATGTTGTTGGATGCAGTATTGACGTTTGTTGAACCCAGCGTGAAAGTCATATTCGGTCGTATCGACCCCGTTGTTCCTGTGGCCTGTGTACAAGCTGCAGCTCCACCTGTTCCATCGGCCTGATAATAGGTCGTCGAAACGAATGTCGATGTCGATTGATAATTCTGATAGGCAGTTACTCCTACTACCTGATTGGAGAAACAAATATCAACCAGAACGTTGGAGGTTCCATCCCACACAAATGGTGTAGAAAAAGTATGCGTGTTGATTGCATTTAGTGTAGGTGTATAATTCACCGGGCCAAATACAGTTGTAAAAGAGGGGTTAAGGAAAGTAGTAGTTGATGTTGCGGAAGCTGTCATGGCCATCTTAATCGTATAACCATTCAGGGTTGCCGGGTTTCCAACTGTTCCTGCATTCGAGAAGCCCAAAGAAGTAAAGTTGCCTGCTGAAAATCCAAGTGCTGTAAGTTCAGATGCGCGGATAATATATTGTTGCCGGCCGTTTCCATAATAAGTTGGGTAGGCAACACCTAAATCAATATTTGTTGCATTGGTGGTTGTACCTGTTCCCAACACATTGCTTAATGCAGAAGAACAGCCGGAAGCCGAAGTTACTACACAAGAAACAACATCAGTGTTTGTAAGCGCAGTGGTTGTATAGGTATTAAAATTTGTTCCAACATTCACTCCGTCAACCTTCCATTGATAAATCGGATTTGTTGCATTCACAACGCTTGCCGTAAATGTTGCCGGTTCTCCTGAACAGATTGGATTTGTTCCAGCAGTTTGTGAAATCGTTACCGTAACAATTGACGATGCAGAAATGGTCATCGTAATGCCATTGGAAGTAGCAGTTGTTGGCGATGCACAGGATAAATCCGATGTCAGGATACAAGTTACTACTTGTCCGTCCGTCAACGATGTTGAGGTAAAGCCGGAACTATTCGTTCCTGCATTTACTCCATCCACTTGCCATTGATAAGCAGGAGATAAACCTCCATTAACAGGAGTTGCTGAAAATGTTGCAGAAGCACCAAGACACTGTGGGTTCGATCCGCTTGTTTGCGCGATAGAAACAGTTGGAGTAACGACAGAATTTATCGTCATCGTAATTCCGTTTGATGTTGCCGTTGAAGGGCTCACACAAGGCGAGTTGGAAGTCATCACACAGGTAATTATTTGTCCGTTCGTGAGTGAAGTAGTAGTAAACACCGTGCTGTTCGTACCGGCATTGACACCGTTTACTTGCCATTGATAAGCAGGTGTTGTTCCGCCATTGGTTGGGGTAGCAGTAAACGTAACGGCATTTCCAATACAAGTAGGATTCGTGCCGCTTGTCAATGCAATGGAAACAGCAGGTGTTCCGGATGCATTCACTGTCATGGTAAGCGAATTGGAAGTTGTATTGATGTTACTCGATCCCAAAGTAAAAGTTATGTTGGGCCGAACAGAACCTGTTGTACCCGATGCTTGAGTACAAGCACCTGCACCTGTTGCTCCATCGGCCTGATAATAAGTTGTCGAAACAAATGTGGAAGTTGTTTGATAATTCTGGTAAGCGACATTTCCGACAACCTGATTGGAAAAACAAATGTCGATAACAACATTGGAAACACCATCCCATGTAAATGGTGATGAAAGGTTATGTGTGTTTAAAGCATTCAGTGTTGGAGTATAATTGACAGGACCGAACACTGTTGTAAATGACGGAGCAAGAAAAGTTGTCGTTGTCACTGTCGATGCTGTTGCTGCCATTTTGATTGTATATCCGTTTAATGTTGCCGGATCACCGGTCGTTCCCGCAACATTAAATCCCAACGAGGTAATATTGCCTGCGGAAAAACCTAATGCTGTAAGCTCTGATGCTCTCACGAGATATTGCTGTCTTCCATTTCCATAATATGTAGGATATGCTACACCCAGATCGCTGGTGGTTCCATTTGTAGATGTTCCGGTTCCTAAAGAATTAACGGAGACAGAAGAGCAATTACCCGTTGATGTGACGACACAAGAAACAACCTGGCCATTAGTTAATGCAGTTGTCGAATAGGTATTCGAATTTGTTCCAACATTTGTTCCATCGACTTTCCACTGATAAGCAGGACTCGTTGCATTGGTAACTGATGCAGTAAATGTTACTGAAGTTCCTGCACACAATGGATTTGTTCCGGCCGTTTGTGAAATGGATACTGTAGGAAGCACCTGAGTTGTTACAGACATCGATATTGAATTGGAAGTTGCCGTAGGTGTCGACAAGCAACTTGCATTGGATGTCATGACACAGGAAACTATTTGTCCGTTGGTCAGTGTACTTGTAGAAAAAGCAGCGCTGTTTGTTCCTGCATTTACGCCGTCCACTTTCCATTGATAGGATGGTGAAGCACCTCCATTTACCGGAGTAGCAGTGAAGACTACGGTCGAGCCCGAGCAGGAAGGATTGTTACCCGTTGTCAATGCAATAGAAACAGAAGGAGTAACAACAGGACTTACGACCATCGTAATTGAATTTGATGTTGCCGGATTACCTGTAACCCCAACGAGGTTGGAAGTCATGATGCAGGTGACGACTTGACCGCTCGTTAATGACGATGTAGAATAAGTGGTGCTGTTTGTACCAACGTTTGCTCCATTCACCTGCCATTGGTAAACTGGTGTTGTGCCACCATTGGTTGGAGTTGCTGTGAATGTTGCTGTAGCTCCGGGACATTGCGGATTAGTACCTGTTGTTTGAGAAATATAAACACCCGCTGCATTACCACAAGCAGGTACTTGAAAAGAAAAAATTTGTGTTCGCGCGGCAGAAGATCCGGTTGATCCGCCCATGTATTCGCTCGTATGCCAGAAGGTAAGACCATCCGGATCCATAGATAAATGTGAATAATCACCTACTCGGTTACCTCCTGTTTGAGAACCAGAACCGGCAATTACCATTGTTTCCGTCACAGGCATTGTACCCGGAGGATCGCAGGATCTTCTTCCGGTATAATACAATCCCGGAAATGTTGAACTTGAATTCGATTTCATATAAGCCAATCCGATAGAACCATTATTGTCCATGGCGATTCCACCCATCCAACGTGTATCGGCATCGGGAGTATAAATTCCTTCCTGAAAAACAGACCAGACTCCTGTAGATTGATCCTGATGCAACTCACACCATTTAATACTTCTTTGTGTGGTACTGATCTTTACTCCCCAATTTAGCAAGATAGAATTATATCCGGCCCAGGATCTCCATTGAGCTCTGTACATACATACGCCACCGATACCATCTAGTTTTTGTGTTGTACCCGGTTGTGAAACATCATTCCAGCTTGGATCATAAGATGCATCGAAAGCCGCCATAGGTACATTTGCAGCAAGAGTTATAGTTCCTGTTGGTGTAGCAGGAACCCAGTTTACAGACATTTGATAAATGTTTACTGCATCTGAATAACCTGCACCCCAACCATTATCCGAGTAAGAAAAAATCGGACAAGGTGTTCCGTATGCAGGTAGGGTTACATCTGCAGCATCTCCGGGCAGAGGAATAAAAAAACCTGAACCATTGGGTGGAGTAAATGTTGTATAAATTGATCGTGAAGCTGCATTTCCGGCTAACATGGCAGTACGTTCAAAACAAAAAACTTTTTGGGGTGATTGATTTGAAGTCATGTAATATCCGTCGGCCCAAATTGAAAATTTCAGGTAGTCGGGAAATGCAGGTGAGGAAAATGTATAAGTATAATACGTCCCGGTAGGATCGCCGGAAGTTGAAATGGCTATGTACATCTTATTTCCGGTCTGACCGAACTGAGCGAGGAACCAGCGATCTGCGGTTTTGTCATACATAACAATCGGATCACCATCGTTTGGTGTTGCAGGAGACCAAAGAGTACCTAATGTTGAAGTCAGTAAAACCGCACCTGAAACTTTATTGTAAACTTTAAACGTTGTTGAATTGATCATTTGAACATAATGATTCAAACCTACTGCACCGGAAGGATCGTATGGACGAAAGCCACTGGCTGTTTGTCCGGCCCAATTGGTAATAGGAGCACGACCGGGCACTTTTCCCATTTCTTTTTGAACGACCTTGGGATCGTTTCCGTATTCCGGACCATCATTTACTGAGAAGCGAAATTTTTGAGGTCTTCTGTTTTCGCGATCTTCTGACTCTTCCTTTTCATAAATTCTGTTTTCGTCAACCGGATATTCTGCAGCTAATTCACGTAACGGTCGGGTAATATTGAAAGCTTCACATTTAATGACGACCGTCTTATTATCACTCTTTCTTTGACCATAAGAGTTTAACGATGTTGTTAAGACAAAAAATAAAATAATCAGGTACTTGTTTTTCATTGAAGAAGTTTTCAGAAATAATTTTTTGATAATGCTTTTGATATGATAATTGTTCTTTAAAAAACAGAAGAAGCCCAAAAGGAAGATTTCCTTTTTGTCTTCAAAAGATACATGTGGTTATAGAAGTTTCTTAAAATTATTTCACTCCAACCTATTAGGAAAAAAGTCAACTGAACAATTCATAATAATTGAAAGACACAAGACACTATTTTCCTTTAAATTGTAAATAATTCAAACAGGACTTCCTAAAACACAGGTTGTTAAAAATAAGGATTTTCTCTAAGAATTTCAAACAAAAGCGTTTATAACACTTTTAATAGAGTTATTTGAAATTAAACTCATTTAACAGACTAAATTAATTGGTAAAACCGCTAAATTACTTGATAGATTTTAATTAAAAGTTCTGCAAAAAAAGGATTACTTTGTTAATAAAGTTCAGGAGTACAAAAATAAAATGCTTTTCATCTATACAATCAGAAATAAGTTAGTGCATTGCGTTTTTGCAAGTGTTAGGAATCAGAAAGAAAAATATATCAAAAAAGACTTGACTTTCGCATATAAATCCCCGAGTGCTGTTATCTACACGCATGGTTTCCACTGAGGAGTAGAATGATAAACTTTAATTCTGCTATAAATTATTTAAACGCCTTAAAACAGTTTTTCCATCGGTTTGACTCTGGAAGAAATTGAAGGTCTTTTGAAAACTCTGAATAATTGAGTTGGATCACATTGATAGGCATGTAAATAAACCCAATAAAGCCCTTGTCAGGCCATTATACGTTGAATTAGGACAATTGCCACCTGGATAAATACAATCTTGTGCAAATGAATTTTTTAATAGGACAGTACATAAAAATAGTAGAACAATCAGTGCTATTTTCATTTGAGTTGGTTTTTAATGGTTAATAATAAACTTATTTGTTATGTGGCCGGTTTTTGATATTATTTTATAAATATAAATGCTATTATCAAGGTATAATGGAATACTTAAGTAAAGGACATTTTCATATTTTTTCACCAGCTTAAAAGAAACATCAAATATGTAGAGTGAATATTTCTGATTTAATGGATTGTCGACATGAATAGAATTTGTTTCTGAAGAATAATAAGCATGGATACTGTAATCTTTTATTGGAAATGAGTTGGTTAGTAAGTAGGATTTATTAGTTTTAACAAGATATATTTTATTTCCTCCCCATGAAGTTGCTGATCCTATCATAGCATAGGAAGAATCGCTGGTTTTAACAAGGTTCTGAAACGATTCATATCCAGCTCCTCCAAAATAATATCGCCATTGTATATTTCCGAAAGAATCGATACCGGTAATGTATGCCTGATCTAAATCGGCATTATTGAATTTCTCATAGCCACTTATTACGAACAGGTCATTGTCTTTATTTATTGAAAACGGAGGTGCAATATTTGAGCTTGGAACCGATGAGGGAATTAAATTAGTTGAAATTGTATCGCCGGCAAAAGTGTAATTGTTTAATGATATATTACGATTGGTAAAATAATTAGCCTGTCCTGCAATGTGATAACCGGAACCTGAATCGGCACAGATCGCTGTGAAGCTTTCAGTATTTAGCCCGCTGCCATAGCGGTAATTATTTAATAAGTTTCCGCTGGTATCTGTAATCGTTAAATATGAATAATTACCACCTGCCCCGCTTGATCCCGTTGAGACGATTGCAAAAACAGAATCACTGATGATAAAGTCCTCAAAGTATTCATTCACTCCCGGATCAATATTTTTTTGCCACACCAAATTGCCAGTAGTGTCAATTTTTATCAGACAGATTTTATTGTCGGCACCACTGTTAAATTGCACTGTACCGGCTGCAAGGAATTCGCCTGATGAAAGTCTTCTTACTCGGTATGCATAATAATTATCAAGGAATGGCTCTACATCGCTCGGTATTTCAGAATGCCACAATTCGTTTCCCATTGAATCTGTCCGTATGAAGTAGGCAAAATAATGTGGAGTAAAAGGTTTTCCTAAACCAGCAAGAAGAAATCCCCCATCATCAAGTAATAACAGATCGTATGCACTAAATTCAGGATTCATACCAGTTCCGGTCCCAAATGATTGGTCCCAAACCATATTACCGAGACTATCTGTCTTAATTAAAAGCGCATGTGCTGTATTCGAACCACAGATTGCAAACCCACGATCAGGTGTTTCGCACAATGCGAAACCGAAGCCCGATAATAAAGTTTTCTCATAGCCTTGAGAAAAAGCTTTGGACAAGCTTAAAAAGAAAAGTAAAATTATTAGGAGTAGATTTTTCAGATTCTTTTTTTGAAAAAGGGATTGCAGATTAAAGTAAACCATAATTTTTAAAGACTACAAGGCATTAGTAAATAACCGACTTATTATTTGGCAGGATAGCATAAAAGGGAAGCGAATGCACAGAAACCCCTCTTACAGATTTATCTAAATGACAAAAACAAAGAAGGCGATCTCATGATCGCCTTCCTCCAGGTAAAAAATAAACTCCTAAAAGATGTTCAAAGCTTTGAATGCGCTGATTGAAATATGCACGGCAATAAATACCGGCAAAACACAATACGTTTTTTTTGAATAGGTAATAATTTATTGAATAGTATAAAAATTAAAACTCATAAAAACTTAAAATCAATCAACAGAATAAAACTTTTAACACCTTAAATATACATTTTTATTCTCCGGGATGCAATGAATTTTAAAAATATTTTCATGAAAATATTAACCATACAGGTTAATTACTTGCATTTATTCGTTTTTAAAGGATATACCTCAAATTTCGAGGAGTAAATTTTTAGTCCGTTGTTAAAACTTAGAAAAAATATCGGTTTCAGTAAATAACAAATTTAACAAACGATTTATTCTCTTTCAAAAATATTTGTTCAAAGAATACACTATTCCATTAAACAGAATTCACGAAAAGAAGTTCGATTGGATTATTCTAAGAAAAATATTACAAGCTTTTTATAAAATAAAAAAACTATTTCCTTTTATTTTTACTTCCAGGCGGACGACCCGGGCCGGGACCACTTCCTGCAGGACGATTTTTTCTTGGCTTTTTAAAAGAACCCGGAGGTCTTCCTCTTTTATTGCGATTTTTTTTCTCGCTCTTCACAAGAAAATCCAACTGTACTTCCATTTTTCTGAGCGTAGAAACTAACTCACCGATTCCTTCAACTAAAGCACTTTTTGATTTTGGTCTTGACATGACGAACAGTTTTTAAAATAAAGGAGCAAACAAAAACTTATCGAAAAAAGTTCTTCGGATGCTTGATTAGAAAAGTAAATTTATAAAATAAATTAATCTGTATCAAAGATTTTTGATTCGGATTAATTTTATTTCTGCAAAAATACAAATAATAAATTTGAATGAAGAACGCATCATAAAATAACTTGCTTTGATTAGCATAAATCACAAAAAAAATTCAAATAAAACAGGTCTGCATATTTTAACACCACATTTTTCATATGAAATATTTTCATCCCAATCGCCCTTTCTTAACTTCTAAAAATAAGAAATTCCCTTTTTTCCTTTAAAAAACAATTTTTCAAACTGTAAGAAATTAGCAGAATAAATGTTAAACTTTTACAGAATGAACTAAAACATTACGATTTATTTACGCCTTTGTAAAACCTTAAAAATTATTTGATTCTAATGCGTTTTTAATGCTGATTTCTGTTAAAATGAAATTAAATTAATAATGAATAGTTGTAATGCCATTTTACATAATACAGGAACAGAAAAGGGTTTAATTCGTCTGAATAGAACCTCCCGCAGAATCCGCTCAATTGACGGGCTGCAACCGAACGATGATGAAACCTTTTCTTTCTTCACTGTCAAGTATTTTTCATGCTAAAAAAGCAGGAAGGGCTTTGCATTTTTCATTTTGTTTCGTTGCCATTTTAATCGCTTTTGTTTCCATGCCGTTTAACTCCATGGCCACACACATCAGTGGTGCAAACCTTACTTACAGATGGATCAATGGAAACACCTATGAAATTAATCTGACTCTCTATCGCGATTGCTCGGGAATTGCAGCGCCTAATTCCGTTTCCCTTACCTACAACTCCATTTCCTGCGGATACAACCTCAACGTCATGCTCAATCGCCTTCCTGTTACCGGACAGGAGATTACGCGTCCATGTGATAGCACTTCTTCCATCTGTAATGGCGGAATAAATCCCGGTGTGGAGAAATATGAATATACGGGAATTGTAACGTTACCTGCCAATTGCAACGATTGGGTTTTCGGGTATACTATCTGTTGTCGTAACTGTGCCATCACCACACTGTCATACGTTCCCAATAATTGCGCAGGTGTTCCGGGAACCTATGTGGAAGCTACCCTCGATAATCTGAATGCACCGGGAAATTCATCTCCTGTATTCACAAACAATCCATTGTATTTCTATTGCATCGGACAACCCATGCATTACAACCTTGGTGTTGTCGATAGCGATGGAGATTCACTTGTGTATTCGTTAATCAATCCTCGCTCGAGCTCTACCAATGATGTAAATTTCAATGCAGGATATTCGGCTGCGAATCCGATTACCTCTGCACCGGCTATGACTCTCTCCTCTTCCGGAAATATTTCTGTGAATCCTGTTAGTCCTGAAGTTGGTGTAATGGCCATCCTCGTTCAAGAATACCGAAATGGTGTGTTGATTGGATCCATTGTTCAGGACGTTGAAATGTGGGTACAGGCATGCACCAACAATCTCCCTGTTGTTTCCGGCGTTAACGGAACAACCAATTACAATATTGTCGCTTGTCCGAATAACAACATAACCTTTACACTGAATTCTTCTGACGCAGATGCCGGACAAATTGTAACCATGACGTGGAACAATGGAATTCCGGGTGCCACTTTTTCGGTTACATCAGATTCATTACCTGTAGGAACATTTTCATGGACTCCAACAAGTGCAAATGCAAGAAGTCAGCCCTATACATTTACCGTTACCGTTGAAGACAACGATTGTCCGAATAATGGATTTCAGATTTATTCCTACAACGTTTTCGTACCACCTGTTTCTGTGAATATTAATTCCACCAATTCATCCTGTGCATTTCCCGGGAACGGAACAGCTACCGCAATTCCATCCGGCACCGGTCCGTTTCAATACATCTGGAATCCGGGAGGAGCGACAACGCAATCTATCAATGGATTAGTTGCGGGCACCTATTCGGTTACCATGACGGATGCCAATGGATGTACAAGTTCTGCATCTACAACCATTACCTCTGCTTTCACCTTGAATATCTCTCCGCTTTCCGTGAATAATCCGGGTTGTAACGACACCGGCGACGGCTTTATTTCTGTGCTTGTATCCGGAGGCAGCGCACCCTATGCATATTCATGGACGGCACCGGGAGGAACCAATTCTACTCTTACCAACCTCTATTCAGGCAACTATACCGTTACAGTAACTGACAACAACAGTTGTACGTCTTCCATGAGTTTTACGCTCAGTCAGCCACCGGTTTTAAATGCATTTATTACTTCAATAGATTTATTATGCAATGGCGCATCTACGGGCTCTGCTACAGTTACGGCTAATGGAGGAACAGGCGGATATACATATCAATGGTCGAATGGAGACACGACATCATCAGTCTCCGGACTTACCGCAGGAAATTATGTGGTCACCGTGACTGATCAAAACGGTTGTTCGAAAACCCGGCCGGTAACGATTGTAGAACCACCTCCGATAGCAATCAGCATTACAAAAACGGATGCAACATGCGGATTGCAAAATGGAAACATTACTTCACTTGCTTCCGGTGGTGTCGGTGCTTTTTCATATAACTGGACACCCGGAAATATTTCTACTCCTTCGTTGAATAATCTCGATGCAGGATTGTATATACTTGATGTAATGGATTTGAATGGATGCTTGAAATCCGTTTCGGTTGGAATTTCCAATACGACCGGTCCGACTTTGATGCTCTCTGCTTTTTCAAATGTTAGTTGCTTTGGCGCTAACAATGGATCGGCAACGGTAAATGTAAGCGGACAAGGTCCGTTTACTTACTCGTGGTCTCCTTCGGGTGGAAATACAACTTCCGCTTCCGGTTTGTCTGCCGGCACTTATACATTCTCCGCTACCGATATTAATGGATGTGCATCTTCCCTGACAATTGTCATTTCCGAACCACAGCCACTTACAACAAGTTTTGTAACCATTAATCCAACTTGCAGCAATTCGAATAATGGATCTGCGGCAGTTATTGTAAATGGAGGAACACCGGGATATTTTTATCTCTGGAGCCCATCCAATGCAAACACATCTGTGCTGAATAATATTCCTGTTGGTACTTATCCGGTAACCGTTACCGATGCAAATGGTTGCATTGCCCGTGATACACTAAACTTATGGCAACCACTTCCGATCATAACTACTTCCATTATCACGACACCTGCATCTTGCAATGGAAGCTCGAATGGATCCGGACAGATCTTCGTTGCCGGTGGACAAGCTCCATACAGGTATGTCTGGTTTCCTTCGGGCGACACGATGTCTTTCGCTTCCGGTTTAAGTGCAGGAACTTATCAGGTTACAGTTACCGATATACAAAATTGCACGCAGGTATTTCCTGTGACAATCACACAACCCACTGCGGTGAGCACATCTTTAACTTCTACAAGAAGCATTATTTGTGCGGGAGGCAGCGATGGAAATGTGCGGGCAAGTGCTTCGGGAGGATTGGCACCTTATACCTATAGTTGGGCACACAGCGGGCAGACAGATTCACTTCTAACAAATCTCTCTGCAGGAATTTATACGGTTACTGCAACCGATGCAAGTGGATGTACCACTTCTTCCGCATTTTTAATTACAGAAGCATCTGCATTAAACGTAAGTACTCAGTTTGTTACACCTGTATCATGCTTTTGGTCGATGAACGGATCTGCCGCGGCAGCAGTAAGCGGAGGAGTAGGTCCTTATTCCTATCAATGGAATCCATCCGGTGGAAATAATTCCGTGGCATCGAATCTTGCACCGGGAAATTACACAGTGACTGCAACCGATGCTATTGGCTGCACGAATTCGGCAAATGCAACGATAAGCCAACCGGCTGTTCTTGCAACTACTTATTCAACTTCGGATGCCTCTTGCTTTGGCGCAAACGATGGTTCGGCAACAATTTCTCCTGCCGGAGGAACAGCACCTTACTCATATTCCTGGTCGCCTTCCGGAGGAAATGCTGCGACGGCAACAGGATTGATATCCGGAAACTATACCGTCACCGTAACAGATTCAAGAAGCTGCACAACAACAGCAACGATTACAATCAATGAGCCACCGGAAATTGTTTTAACGCTTTCCTCCGCAACATCTACTTGTGGCGGAGCTGTGGGGAGCTCAGAAGTTTCTGCAAGTGGAGGTATTCCCGGCTATACCTATTTATGGGGTCCTGTAGTTTCAACCGATTCAATTTTGTTGAATATTCCGGTCGGAATTTATACAGTAACCGTTCAAGATGCAAGTGGATGTACGACATCTGCATCTACGGCTGTAATCAACACGACTTCTCCAATTATTACATCTACGATAACACCTGTTAGTTGCAATGGAGGGAATGATGGAGCAGCAACTTTATCACTTGCAGGAGGGTTTCCACCATTTACTTATCAATGGTCGCCTGTGGGAGGTAACAGTACCACTGCAACGGGTTTGGCTTTTGGAAGCTATACCGTTTCGGTGACCGATTCTTTTAACTGCGCGACTTTTTATTCATTAACAATTCCGCAGCCAACTCCACTTTCATTAAATATGTCTTCGGTTTCTGCTTCTTGCTTTGGAGGATCCAATGGTGTTGCATCTGTACTAGCAACAGGCGGAACAGCTCCTTACACCTATCTATGGAACAATGCGAATACATCCGCTTCCAATACCGGTTTAAGTGCAGGTAATTATTCTGTTACAGTAACCGATCAAAAAGGGTGTACATTAAACTCTTCTGTAACTGTTGGTCAAGCAACTGCTTTAGTATCGAATGTAAATAATCAAACGCCTGTTTCTTGCTTTGGCGGAAATGATGGTGCTGCATCCGTTGTTGTTAGTGGGGGAACTGTACCATACCAATACAACTGGAATCCATCCGGAATAAATACCCCGAATGCTTCGGGGTTAACTGCGGGAAATTATGTAGTAACAGTAACAGATCAGGCAGGGTGTACCACTACGAGCGGTGCCATTATCACTCAACCGACTGCACTTGCAACCCAAACTACATCTGTCAGCGGTTCGTGCAATATTCCAAACGGTTCGGCTCAGGTAGTTGCTTCAGGCGGTACAGCTCCTTATACTTATATATGGAGTCATACACCACAAACTTCTCCAACGATCAACAATGTATTTTCAGGCACCTATTACATTGAAGTCAGAGACTTAAATGGTTGCATCGTAAACGACTCTGTTGTTGTTTCGAATACCGGAGTTATCACTGTATCACTGGCTTCTACTACAAACGTTTCATGCAAGGGTGGCAATGACGGAACAGCACAAATCAATGTAAGCGGAGGAAATCCTCCTTATACGTATAGCTGGAATCCACCTGTAGGAAATTCATTTATTGCAAACGGACTTACGGCAGGAAATTATGTTGCTACTGCAACCGATGCAAGCAACTGTTCGCAAAGTATAAGTCTTTCCATCATCGAGCCACCTCAACTGATTGTACCTGTTACTGCGCACAACATACGTTGCTTCGGACAAACCAATGGGCTTGCAATCGTTCATGCTTCCGGTGGTATGGGCGTCTATGGATACAATTGGCAACCGGGTGGAATGTCTTCCCCGATCATCGGATCGTTAAGCGCCGGAACATATACTGTCGTCGTCAATGATGGTAACGGGTGTACAGTAACAACACAAGCAACAATCATTGAACCGACGCTCCTTGCTGTCACAACAAGTGCGACTCTTGCCGGTTGCGATTTAGGCAATGGTAGTGCAACAGCGAATGCCACCGGTGGAACCGCTCCACTCAGCTATGTATGGAATCCCGGTGGCGCTCAAACAAGCACTGCTCTGAATCAACCTGCAGGATCTTATACTGTAAATATTACAGACTCGAATAGTTGCGCAGTGTCGGCAACTGTTTCAATCTCCAATACCATCGGACCCAATCTTTCTCTCATTTCTACTACTGATGTAAGTTGTTTTGGTGGAGCCGATGGAATAGCAACCGTGCAGGCATCAGCCGGAGCTACACCTTATGCTTTCAATTGGTTCCCTTATGGTGGTCATGATACAATTGCATATAATTTATCGGCTAATACCTATTCTGCTACTGTCAGAGATTCCAATAATTGTTTAACGGCTAT
Organism: Bacteroidota bacterium; assembly: GCA_031385005.1. Classification (GTDB taxonomy): domain Bacteria; phylum Bacteroidota; class Bacteroidia; order AKYH767-A; family 2013-40CM-41-45; genus JADKIH01. The sequence continues at coordinate 118,183 of JANNBB010000013.1, read as the reverse complement.
CAACATTAAGATCAACGAACCTCCGTTATTGGTAAGCAGCATTGCCTCCACTCCGGTAACCTGTTTTGCATTTTCTGATGGCACATTAACGGCATCATCGACGGGAGGAACTTCTCCCTACCATTATGTTTGGTCAACAAATGATACAACCGGTGCTTTAACAAATCTGCCTGCAGGAAATTACTTTTTGAATGTTACGGATTCATTAGGTTGTACAAACCTGATAAATACAACGGTGGCCACGCCTCCACCTCTTGTTTTGGATCTGCAGGTTCACGATGTTAGTTGCTTCGGCAGTAGTGATGGCTTTGCAACGGTAATTGTTTCAGGTGGAACGCCCGGGTATACATATGCCTGGTCAAACGGTTCAACTATTTCTTCCACACTGAACCTTGTCGCAGGAAATTATCAATTGATCGTTACCGATGCAAATGGCTGTACTGCTGATACTTCTTTTATTGTTCAGGAACCACTGTTACTGGTTGTAAGTTCGACTATTCAGGATGTCAGTTGCAAAGGGTATTCAGATGGACAAGCAACAATTTCTGTAGTAGGCGGAGTTTCTCCTTTTACCTATAGCTGGACCCCCAATGTTAGTAATTCGGAAATCGCAAACAATCTGAAAGAAGGTGATTATACTGTTTTAGTAACGGATGCTCATTCATGTACGCAGACCATTTCATTGCACATCGCATCCCCATTGGCCCTTTCCATTTCGGCAACAACAAAAGATGTAAGCTGCTTTGGTGAAAACGATGGAAATGCTATAGTGACAGTTGGTGGCGGTATTCCTCCTTATTCTTATTTCTGGACAAATGGTAGTGATAGCACTCAAGCCGTATTTCTTACACGCGGAACCTATTCCGTCATCGTCACTGATGCCAATCAGTGCACAATTACTTCTTCCGTTATTGTCAATCAACCCGAAAAACTAAAACTTGTAACGGCGAATCCGCCAACCATCTGCATCGGACAGCGCGTAGATCTGACTGTTCAAACAACAGGCGGAACTCCTTCTTATTCCTACTTGTGGAACAACGGAAGCACGACCCAGGCAATCTCCGTGACTCCGGAATTTACTACCATTTATTTCATACAGGCTACCGACTCGAATGGCTGTATTTCCAGTCCTGCCGCTGTGAGAGTGGTTGTCAATCCACCGTTGACATCTGTTTCAACCGATCCGGATACACTTTGCAGAGGCGACAATGCTTTGTTGATCGCCTTAGTAAACGGCGGCGATGGCGGTCCATACACCTATCAATGGAATACCGGAGAAAAAAACGACCGCATTACTGTTACACCGGATTCAACAACGACATATAATGTAAGTGTTTCCGATAAGTGCGGTACACCACCTGTTTCTATTAATATTCCGGTTATAGTAAACCAACTTCCTGTAGTAGATTTCACACCTTCAACTTTCTCGGGCTGCCAGCCGCTTCTGGTGAACTTCGGTGATCAAACTAATTCTATTGTTTCCAATTACTATTGGAACTTCGGCGATGGAAATTCTGATACATCCAAAGATCCGACACATATTTATCTCGATGCAGGAAGTTATTCTATCAATCATATTGTCACAGACATCCATGGCTGTATCGGAAAAAAAGTTATCGCAGGTGCCATCAAAGTTTTTCCCTTTCCAACTGCCAACTTTATTTCATCGCCGGAAGTCGCATCTATTTTCACTCCTCAAATTAACTTTATCGACCAAAGTTCAAACGCAGTAAGGTGGGAATGGAACTTCGGAGATAATACAGATTATTCCATAAATCAAAATCCTTTTCATGCCTATAATGATACCGGAACATACAACATCCGGTTAATCACAACCAGCGAAAACGGTTGCATGGATACTACTTATGGAAAAATAAACATCAAAGGTGAATTCGCCATTTACATTCCCAATGCTTTTACTCCGAATGGCGATGGTGTAAATGATTTTTTCACTCCGCTCGGAATCGGTGTAAAAGATTTTGAAATGCTTATTTACGATAGATGGGGCCTCAAGATTTACAGTTCAGAGGACATCTCTAAAGGATGGAATGGAAGAACAATGAACGGAGAAAGTCCATGCGAAATGGATGTTTATGTATACATCATAAAAACAGTTGATCTTTCCGGAAACCCACACGAATATATCGGCCATATTAGTCTAGTCAGGTAAAAAATTAAATCTCCTTTTGTTCGAAGTCGTTTTTACAAAAAAAAGGGCCTTTGATCAGAAAATGGGTGAATTTTATCACTTAATTACTTTTTCATGGCAATCGGTTAATAAAAATAGTTGTTAAAATTTTCATGAATCATAGTTAATTTAAAGATTAATTATACTTTTGAGTTTGAGACTTTTAAATCCCACAAAATGAAAGCTAAAATTCTAATTATCTCTCTTGTTCATGTAACAATTTCCTTATCGTTTTTTGCCTGCAGTAAAATGGGCGATGATTTAAAAACAACTACTGTTTCACTTAGTCTGCCTGAAATTCCTTACGATTATTCTTCATCAAACAATTCAGGGAGCCCTGTATTTAATGGCGTTGACAACAATATTGCAACACTCGGTCGTGTTTTATTTTATGATACACGTTTATCAGTTAACAATTCAGTTTCATGCGGCTCTTGTCATAAGCAATCAATTGCTTTCTCCGACAATGTTGCATTTAGTCCGGGCTTTCAGGATCGTCCAACCCTGCGCAACACCTTGCCAATTCAAAATATTACCAATACCGGATTTTTTGGATTTTCCAACCCAAGTCTGTTTTGGGATGGTCGTGCCGACTTTTTACCTTCCATGGTGCTGATGCCGGTTATGAATCACGTTGAAATGGGTATGAGCGATATGAATGCCATCACTGAAAAAGTAAAAAATCTGGAATACTACAACGCTCTCTTTGTAAAAGCATACGGTTCGAATGAAATCAACATTCAGAAAATAGCTGATGGACTAAGCGCATTCGTTAGTTCCGTATCTTCTGCCAACACCCGTTTCGATCGTTCAAGAATGGGACTAACTTCACTTTCTACTATGGAAGAGCAAGGCAAAAATCTGTTTTTCAATAAATATAATTGCAACAGTTGTCATCAAACGGAACAACTAAACGGTTATGAAATGGGCGGTGGTTTTGTAAATATCGGCCTTGAAAGTGTTTATACGGATAAAGGAAAGCAAAACGTATCCAATGATCCGGCCGATAATGGTAAATTCAAAATACCAAACCTCCGCAATATTACTTTAACCGGACCTTACATGCACGATGGCCGTTTTGAAACACTGGAACAGGTCTTGAATCACTACAGTCAGGGTATTGCTGCAAGCCAGGCATTGGATCCACGACTGAAAGATGCAACGGGACAACCATTAAGAATGAACATCACCGATCATGAGAAAACTGCAATCATTGCCTTTTTGGGTTCGCTCACAGATTATGCAATGATTACCGATCCAAAGTTTTCGAATCCTTTTGTTGTGAAATAAACATCCTATATGTTTAGACTAATTGTCGTCCTCGCTTTCACAAGCTTTTTTGTTAATGATTCTTATTCGCAAATCGATTCTGCTAAAGAAAAACGATTCAATCACTATGCAGGGTTCCAGGCTAATTTGCTGATCAAACAAATCATCAACCTGAATAATAACAATACCGCAATCAATAATCCGTATTTATTTACTTATGCGATCAACCATGTTAAAACCGGATATGGTTTGCATGTGGGTTTCGGATATGATTACAACAGAGTGGTTACAAACAATACGCAGGCAAGCCGCGAAACAAAAGTTGATAAGTTGTTTTATCGTATTGGAGTTGAAAAAAAGTACACCTTGAGCAAGCGATTCGAGTGTGGCATCGGACTCGATTTTACCGCAAGCCGCGAGGTAGATAAAACATTTAGCATTTCTGTTACTAACGTCGGCTCCGGTGTTGACTCCGCTGTTACAACCGTAACGGAAAAAACTACTTCCACCGGTTACGGTCCGCAATTATCCCTCGGGTTTCACATTACCGAAAAAATTATTCTCGGCACAGAAGCAACTTTTTATTTTAGTGCCGAAAAGCAAAATGAGAATGTAAATATCATCGACACCTTTACCGACACTTTTTCCAATCAAAAAACTGTCACTTCCACCAATCAAAATTCAGGTGCCGATACCGATAACTTCGACCTGGCTATTCCTACTGCATTATTTCTCATCGTAAAATTCTAAAAGGGAAATGAAAAAAATTACAAGCCATTTATTTTTCTCTCTGATAGCTTTTACGTTTTTGTTTTCTCTGAATAGCTGTAAAGAAAAAGGTTGTACGGATGTCAGCGCTTTCAACTATAACAGTGTGGCGGAGGAAGATGATGGCTCGTGTATTTATTGCAATGGATCAAGTGTTACTTTGGATACCATTAGCTGCACGTTGATCGATAACACCTTTGGAAGTACGCATTTTAACCAAACAGTCGGCATCTTTCACCTGACGCAAATTCAAACTGTATATGCTTATGCACAATGCGGTTCTAACGGATGTGGAATTTTAGTGTCGTTTGAAAGCCTTGTCCCTGAAAACATGCAATTCACTTTCTCCCTTCAAGGCAACTCCGGAAACATGAGCTATAGCTGGTCTAAATTCGTAGATATCCCCGGAAATCAGATTTTCGAACTGGGTGGAATTCCAACAGGGAATATTTTTAATCCCTGCAATGAAATAGAATTTACAAATCCTTTTTCCAGTACCTTCGGACAAATCGTTTACAATTAACCACAAGCTTATTGCCTGGTTTCTAAAAACGATCAAATTTTTGCTTCGAAACCGAGATAGTATCTTAGAAAATATTAGCTTATAAATCGTTTTGATCCGGGGTAAATCGCGGTTGAAACCTATCCGGCTCCATAACAGCTTTTGTAAATGTCTCCGATCTTTCTGCAGCCAGCGGTTTTAAATCCAGAAAACTCTGATTTTTATTCAACAAAAAGTTTTTTCCATTTTGAGTAATTTCATACTGCCCCTTTTTTCTTGCCCCTGTATAAATAATGAACCCGATTTTTTTCAATGTGCCTACATAACGCGCTCCTGTTACTCCACCGACTCCTACCCTGTTAAACAGGTCTGTTGCTCTCATTGCACCGGAAGTATGTAATTGAATTAGCATCAATAATTGTTTGCGCAGGTTTGGACCATTTTGTGCCATTTGTCCGGGAAAACTTTTCCAACGCTGCTGCAATTCTTCGAGTTCAAATTCAGCTTCCACAGTAGTCGACGACTCTGCAAGTGCAACAAAATGTTGTCTGGGAGCCGCTTGCTCGCCCGTAAATACCTCTTTTCGGTTTCTCAACTTGTCATTCAAATCCATCATATTTCCATTGATTAATTGCATCTCCTCGATCCGTACATGCAGGTCATTAATGATATTCTGAAGATCGTCAACACGCTTTAACATCTTTCCATTTCTGATAATCAAATGATTATATTGATGATATAATTCCTCGTTTTCTGTAGTCAATTCCTTAATAAGTTTGGATTGATTCTCAATTTTCTGTTTCAGGTTTTCTATTGTCATTTCACTCGAATTAATATCCATATCTGTGTTTTAAAGTATTATTATTAAATTATTGATGGTATAAATATACTTATGCACACCGCTTAAATCTGATAATTTCTAAAAAAGTTATTCAATGTTATATGAACATCAAATGATAATATAAATCATCCTGAACATCAACAGAAAAGAAGTTTTTTATGCTGTTCTTACATCTTTCTTACAGTAAATTTTCCTGTATCATTAATATTTTACATCTATTTTATCAACTTGCGGAACAGTACATTTGTCTATGCTCTTACTTACTCCCGATAATTTCTCTGATTATGAATTGATCGATTGTGGCGATTTCTTAAAACTCGAACGCTTTGGGAAATACATAACAATCCGTCCCGAACCACAGGCCATCTGGAAACCTGTTTTGCCGAAAAAAGAATGGGAGAAAATGGCTCATGTCCGCTTTGTTTCTACTTCCAGTTCTTCCGGTAGATGGGATAAATTGAAAGAAATGCCGGACCGCTGGAATATTGAATATACACTCCCATCAAAAAAAAACAATCCAAAAACAATTCGTTTTCGTTTAGCACTAACTGCCTTCAAACATGTAGGTATTTTTCCGGAGCAAGCGGCAAATTGGGATTATATCGTTGAATCTATTGGGAAAATGACTACCCCATCTCCAAAAGTATTAAACCTCTTTGCCTATACCGGCGGGGCATCCCTGGCAGCACGGGCAGCTGGAGCCGATATTGTACACCTGGATTCCATAAAACAAGTTGTGACCTGGGCCAATGCCAACATGGAACTCAGTAACCTGAAAGACATTCGTTGGATAGTAGAAGATGCCATGGCATTTGTAAAGAAAGAAGTAAAGCGTGGAAAAAAATACAATGGCATTATACTCGATCCGCCTGCTTATGGAAGCGGAACGGACGGACAAAAATGGAAGCTCGAAGAGATGATTCAGGAAATGATGACAAACGTAATGGAACTGTTGGATGAAAATGAAAAATTCTTAATCCTGAACACCTATTCTCTTGGCTTCTCCTCACTAATCGTAGAAAATCTTCTTGGTAAACAAAAAGGATTGCAAACAGGAGAGTTGTATCTTCATTCAAGGTCAAATATGCGATTACCTTTGGGCGTGTTTGGCCGTTTCTGCAATCTTGATTAAGACAGTAAGCGCATTTTTTATAATGTAAGAATCAAAATAACATTGAAAATATTTTCTTCAATCTATTTCTGGATATTCTTTTTTCTGATCATTCGCCTTTATGGGATCACGAATCCTCCATTGGAGATTTCTCACAACTGGAGGCAAAGTCTGACGACGATGGTTGCTAGAAATTTCGAAGAAAATCCTTCCATTATGCATCCGGCTGTCGATATGGATGGAGGGAAAGAAGTAGCTCTCGAATTTCCTTTGTTTAGTTATCTGGTATTTCTTTTCAATAAAATTTTCGGTTTTACTCATTGGCATGGACGACTCGTTAACCTGCTTTTTACATCCGTTGGAATGTATTTTTTCTACCGAATAATAAAACGAGTTATTTCCGAATCCACTGCATTTTATGCAACGATTATTCTTTGTGTTTCAATCTTCTTTGCCTTTGGCAGAAAAACAATGCCCGATACTTTCAGTGCATCGCTCACACTAGCAGGAATACTTTGTGCACTTGAGTATATAAAAACAGAAATCCGATACAAAAGAATTCTTTTGCTTGGACTTACAATCCTATTTCTCGCTCTCGGATTACTTTGCAAAATTCCTTCAATAACCTTATTGGGATTTCTACTCTTCCCTCTTTTAGATAAAAAAATTGAAATAAAGATAAAAGCGGGTATTCTGTTAGCAATAATTATTTCCTTAAACATCGCATTCTGGTGGTACGATAGCTGGAATCCCCTGTTATTAAAAAATGGCGCATACAGAATAATTTTTCCGCTCGATTTCTTCGATGGCTTTGCTGCTTTCACAAAACACATCCCAGGTATGCTGGAAAAATTTTATTTCAGTGCACTGTCGGGCTATGTGGCCTTTGTCATTTTCCTATACGGGTGCATTTGGGCATTCATAAAAAAGGAAAACAAACTATTGGGTGTTTTCACCATAACATTGATGTTGTTCTTTGTCTTTATTATAAAGGCCTCCAGTTTTTTTTATTTTCATAATTATTACATCATTCCATTTGTGCCCTTTATGACCATGATGGCGGGCTTTGCAATAAGTTCTATAAAGAAAACTTTACTGAAGAAATCTCTGATTATACTTGCTGTTGCAGAAGCTTTGTTAAATCAACAACACGACCTGCGTATTCCGCCTAAGATGATATACAAGCTAAGTCTCGAGAAAATCATAAATCGTTATTCAAGTCAGGATGACAAAATCATTTTAAATACAGGTCCGAATATTCAACAACTGTACTTGGCCAACAGAAAAGGTTGGCTGTTGGATGAACCCGCATTTGTTCAAAAGAGCTTTCTTGACTCCATCAGCAGCAATCAATATTCCCTTTTGGTGCTCGATCGAAAAACAAACACGGCTTTCCAATCTGCCGAATTCAAAACCATATATAGCGATGAGAATTACCTGTTGTTGAAACCGCTTAAATGAATCAAAAAAATAGCTACAATAGACAAACAAAGTCGTAATTAATTGATCGAAATATATTTAATTACATTGCATTAGTAAAAACGAAGTCAATCCATTTTATTTTACTGAAAATAGAACTATGAGAAAATTACTACTTTTTATTTTTATTCTTTTGCATTACGGATATGATGCAAATGCAAGTCATGCAATAGGTGGAGAAATCACCTATAAATGTTTAGGGGCCAATCAATATCAGATTCAGTTTAAATTTTACCGTGACTGTGCCGGCATTCCTGCTCCTTCCACGATGGATATCGAAATTACAAACAGTTGTGGTTTTACCGTGTCGCCCCTGTTTATTAATCCGACACCCACCAGCCCTATTCAAATTTCACCTGTATGTTCGGGATTAATAACCACCTGTAATGGGGGGTCATATACAGGAATAGAAGAATGGGTATATTCTGGAACAATCGTTTTGCCCGGAGAATGCACCGACTGGACATTCGCGCATTCAGAATCAGCACGAAATGGATCCATTACAACCACAACCGGGGCAGGAGCTAATTTGTATATCTATTCTGTCCTCAATAATATGAATGGAATTTGCGACGACTCTCCTACTTTTGGTAATAAGCCGATTCCATTTGTTTGCGTGGGACAACTTTTTTGTTTTAACAATGGAGCTTATGATATTCAGGGAGACTCATTGACTTATCAACTGATTCCACCTCGTACAGGTCCTACGCCGGCAGATACTGTTACTTATATTTCCGGGTATAGTTATTTGCATCCGCTATTGTCCAGTCCGCCGTTTTCATTAAACAACGTGACCGGAGAAATTTGTATGGTTCCTCAACAATCCGATGTATCACCTACGGCAATTCTGGTAAGTTCGTATAGAAATGGGGTGTTGATCGGACAAATTGAAAGAGACATGCAGTTTACCGTTTTAAATTGTGTCAACAATATTCCGTCTTTATCGGGAATTAATGGAACATCGAGCGATAGCATTACCGTTTGTTCCAATCAACAAAACTGCGTTTTCCTCGCCTCAACAGATGCTGATGTTGCTAATACAACAATGGTTTACTGGGATAATAGTATTCCCGGTGCCAATGCAACTAACAGTTCCGGAAATCGTGATATACTTACACTTTGCTGGACGCCATCAAATGCCGATGCACAACGGAGTCCTATTACATTTACTGCTACTGTCGTTGATAATAATTGTCCATATATAGGAACCTCCATCAATACCTATCATTTATATGTTGATACATCACCTACATGTATTCCAACAATAACTCCGCGAATCTCTCCTGAAAACATGGAGCTAAAAATATTTCCTCAACCGGCATCCGGTACCATTCATTTTTATTTCGGCGGAGGCTTCAACCTTCTAAATGGATATTCACTGCTGATTAATGATATGCAAGGACGTTCAGTTTTCCGGACATCAGTAACGGAGCAATCACTTTCCGCAGATGTACGTAATATGAAGGGCGTTTATTGTTTAACCATTCAGGACAAGAGGGGGTTGATCATTAAAAGAGAAAAAATAATTATCGACTAACTGAATAATTCCATGGATGCTTGTGTTGCAATACGCACAAAACGTCGGCATGGTTTAGTCTATAGCAAAAAATATTTTATTAAAGAATTGTAAAACTAACTATTGTCTTTTTATTTTAGAAATATTTTCAAAATACATATTGATTATTTACTTTTAATTACCCTCTAAATTAAAATAAATGATTTTTATGTATAAAATAATTTTAGCCCTCTTCATTTTTGTCGGACTTTCAGAATGCAATGCTCAAACTGAATTGTTCCAAACAATTTTAAATAACCATATCCCTTTTTCCGAGAAACAAAAAATCGCGAGAGAATATTTTCATTGTGAAATGGAAGATTCTGTCGATGTCATACATGGAGATAGTGATGATGAATATTCTGAATACAAACGCTGGGAATGGATGGCCAAAAAATTTGTTATGCCTGATGGTTATTTGTCTGACCCATTCCATGACTACAATATCAGGAAAAATGTTTTAAATAAAAACAGAAGCACAGGCACCTGGGAACCAATTGGACAAACCGATTTAAGCTACACGCCCTCAGGTATTGGCAGAGTAGATGCCATTGGTTGTCATCCGACGGATACAAACATCTTATACATCGGCACTTTCTGTGGCGGGATATGGAAAACAACAGATGGGGGCAACAGTTGGGTTGCATTAGGCGATAACCTACCTATATGCAGCGTTGGAAACATCTGTGTAGATCCGATCAATCCGGATATTGTTTATATTACTCTTGGATTTAATCTGGAAAACAATGCCGGTCTCGGTATCTATAAAAGTACCGATGCAGGACTAACCTGGAACCCGACAGGGCAGACTTCTTCTATAGCTGCACAAATCGTTTACAAGAAATTATTAATACATCCTTCCAATCCAAATATTCTTTATAGTTGTCAGTCGGATGGTTTATGGAAAACAACAGATGCCGGTGCAACCTGGTCATTAATAAATTTATACTCCTTTACATATCTTTTTTTTAATCCCCTAAATTCTAATTCCATGTATGCTTGCGGCAGTGGGTTTGGCACATCGCCCGGACAAGTTTTTAAAAGTACAGACGAAGGAAATACTTTCAATCAGCTGACTTTTTTTTCCAACGAAATATTTTTGAAAATCGGTATAACCAAGGCGGATACAAATTACATTGCCGTAAGGACTACTCAAGGATCTACTTTTCGGTTTTATTTAAGCACCAATAATGGAATAAATTTCAACCTTCAAAACGGTAACAACACTATCGATAATGGCGGTGAAGTAATAATTACCGCGACGGATAAAAATAAAATATATTGTGGCTTTCCATACCTTCATCAGTCTATTGATGGAGGTATATCCTGGCAATATTTTGCATCAAACATCCATGCAGACATAAGAGGTGTTTCATTAAGTCCTGTTACAGACGACATCATATACTTCTGTAATGACGGCGGAATCAACAAACTAAATATTACAACAGGCACAATGACTAACATGAGCAATACATTGCACATAACCATGTTTTACGATATCTCTTTGTCGCGGCAGGATTCAATAACTTTAATAGGAGGTACTCAGGATAATGGTAGTCGGGTTAAAAAAAACAACGGCAGCTGGAGTGTTGTGACGGGTGGTGATGGAATGACGACTGCAATAAACCCAACAGATGATCAAACCATGTATGCCTCTACGCAATATGGCAATCTATACCGTACGCGCGATCAATGGCAAACACAAAACTACATTACACCAACCGGCTCAGTGGGAGCCTGGACAACTCCTTTCATGCTGAATCCTTCAAATCCGAAAACCATTTTTGCAGGTTATCACGATGTATTAAAATCCGTTGATGAGGGGACTACCTGGGATACGATCAGCAATCTAAGCCCTTTTTCATTTTCGGGTAAACTCGAATTTCTGGATGTGGCCCAAACAGATTCGAATTACATCTACTGCTCTAACAGGTATTACAATGAAATTTTTTATACCGGAAATGGTGGAATATCGTGGTACAATATTTCATCCCCCGTTTCATTAAGCAATTATATTTCAGGTTTAAAAATTGATCCTACAAATGAGAACCGGATTTTTATTTTAAAAGACGGTTATGTAAATCATAATAAGATTCTGACAACATCGGATCATGGCATTACGTGGAAAAATATTTCTTATGATTTACCAAATGTCCCGGTATTTTGTCTGACCATTGATGCGGTAAGCGATAGTACAAAATTGACTTTCTACCTGGGGACGAGCATAGGAGTTTATTATAAAAATGATTTGGATACCACATGGACCTATTTAGGCAATGGGCTTCCAAACACCTTTGTATCAGATTTAGAAATCCATTACGGTTACAATAAATTGGTAGCTGCAACATTTGGATATGGAATCTGGCAAATTGATTTGCCTGACACCAATGTACCAACAAGTATTGCTACGGTCCAAAATAAAAATGAAATTAGATTATTGGAAAACTTAATTGACGATGAGCTGAAATTTGAATCCAAAATGAAAGCAAATGTTCTCCTGGATTTTTTCATCTATGATACATTCGGTAAAATTGTTTTTAAACAAAATCGAATTTCTATTCAAGGGTCGGGTAAATTTTCAATATCAATTCCATCTCTCGCAAATGGCAATTATTTTGTGCAAGCAGAAAGTGAATCATTTAGCAAGATGTTTAAGATCGTTGTAGTAAAATAATTTCTATTGAATTATTTTAATTCCAAATGCCCAATTTTAAAAAAGTAGTCCAAAATTGTTGGCAAAGCACTTAAGCTAGTAAATACCGTTAAATCCCAACCTAAAGCAGTACTCCAAAAGTTGCATATTTAACATTTTTGCAACATAATATCGTTTCCTTCCGGCCGTTTATTGTATTAACTTTGTAAATACAGATTTATAACAGATGCAGGAAAGCTATCAATCACTCATTTCACGCCTGGATGCCTTTATCCGGAAATACTATAAAAACCGTTTAATCAAGGGTGTGATCTATGCATTTACCCTTTTACTTGCGTTTTACCTGCTGGTAACCACGATTGAATTCATAGGGAACTTCAACACCGGCTTCCGTACAACCCTGTTTTATCTGTTTATCGGCGGCATGCTATTTATTCTGGGAAAATTTATTGTCATCCCTTTAATGCACCTCTACCGCTTTGGAAAAATAATTTCCCACGAACAAGCTGCAGAGATAATCGGCAAACACTTCGGAAATGTTCAGGATAAACTGCTGAATGTTCTTCAATTGAAAAAACAAGCGGAAGTAGATCCGAATGCTCAACATCAACAGCTCATACTGGCAGGAATTGATCAGAAAATTTCTGAACTCAAACCTATCCCATTTGTTTCCGCCATCAACCTTTCTGAAAACAAGCGATACCTGAGATTTGCAATCATTCCACTTTTTGCTTTGATCGTAATTCTCTTTACAGCTCCGTCAATAATCAAGGACAGCACAAAAAGATTAATCGCACACAATACCTATTTCGAAAAACCGGCGCCTTTTACCTTTCAGTTGTTGAATAAGGAGTTAAAAGCAATTCAGCAGCAAGATTTTCAAATCAATCTTCGTATTAATGGCAATGAAATTCCTGCAGAGGTTTTCATTGAAACAGATGGTAATCAATTCAAGCTGGAAAAAGAAAACCTTACCGACTTTAATTACTTATTCCGTAACATTCAAAAGCAAACACCTTTTCGCTTTTTTGCTGATGGCTATTACTCCGAAGAATATGTAGTTGAAGCGCTTCCGAACCCGGTACTGACAAACTTTCAAATTAGTCTGGAATACCCTGCATACCTACACAAACAAAACGAGAAACTTCAAAACACCGGAGACCTCGTAATCCCTGCAGGAACTAAAGTGTCCTGGAATCTGAGTACACAAAATACCGAAGTTATCCGTTTTGCTTTTCATGATTCTGTGTTAACGCTTAGTCCGACAGGTGAAAATACTTTCACATTTTCAAAACGCTTTTTTAAGAATGACGCATACAGTATTGCCACCGGCAATCAATTTTTACAAAGCAGAGATTCCATTCGTTATGCAGTAAATGTAATTCCTGACTTGTATCCGACTATCAGTATCGAACAGCAAAACGATTCGCTTTCATCGAAACGCACTTTCTTTAAAGGACTCGTTAAAGATGATTACGGTTTTACAAAACTTTCTTTCAACTACCGTTTTCTAAAATCAAATGATACACTAATTGGAAGTGAATCTAAGAAGGGCAAATCATTTTCGGAAGCGATTGCTGTGAGTAAAAGCATGAGTGCCGATCAGTTTTTTTATTCATGGGACTTAAATACGGTAAACATTCTCGCCGGTGATGAAATAGAATATTATTTCGAAATATGGGATAATGATGGCATCGGTGGGCCGAAAGCGACTCGCTCACAATTGCTTTTATTCAAAGCCCCCAGCTTAAATGAGATTGCCGAGAACTCAGAAAAAAACAGCGAAGAAATAAAAGACGAACTCCAGAAAAGTATTCAACAAGCCAGACAAATTCAAAAAGATATGAATGATCTTACTAAAAAGATCTTAGATAAAAAAGAAATGTCGTGGGAAGAAAAAAAGAAAATGGATGATCTTTTAGAAAAACAAAAAGAGTTGGAGAAAAAACTGGATGAGATAAAAAAGAAGAACGAGCAAAAAAATCGCGAAGATCAGGAATATAAAAAAGTCAATGAAAATATTTTGCAGAAGCAGGAACAACTGCAGGCACTGATGGATAAGTTACACTCTCCTGAATTTCAAAAACTCATGGAGCAGTTGCAGCAAATGATGCAAAATGCCGACAAAAATCAAATTCAGGAGCAACTCAGTCAGATGAAACTCGACAACAAAGACTTACAGAAAGAACTTGAGCGCACCATCGAACTTTTCAAACAAATGGATTTCGAACAAAAACTTCAGGAGAATATTGACAAACTAAATGATCTTTCTAAAAAGGAAGAAGATCTTTCCAAAAAATCGGATGACAAGAACAACAATGCCGAAGAGATAAAAAAACAACAAGATGAACTTAATAAAGAATTTGAAGATCTCCGTAAGGACATGGACGATTTGGCAAAAAAGAATGAAGAGTTAGAGGACAAAAAAGATCTGGAAAATACCGACGCTCAAGAACAGGATATCCAGCAAGAAATGGAAAAAAGTTCTGACGAATTACAGCAGAATAAAAGTGGCAAAGCTTCTAAGTCACAGAAAAATGCTTCCGGAAAAATGCAGCAACTGGCTCAAAAAATGCAACAGATGCAACAACAAATGGAAGCCGAAGAAAACGAAGAAGACATGAACGCTCTTCGCGCTTTACTCGAAAATCTACTTCGATTATCGTTTAATCAGGAGCAGATTATGCAGGATTTAAAAACAATCGATATCAATAATCCGCAATACCTCAAGTTGAGTCAGCAGCAAAGAAAATTAAAAGACGATGCTAAAATGATTGAAGATTCTCTGTTCGCACTCAGCAAAAGAGTTGCACAGATTGAAGCGAAAGTGAATCAGGAAATTTCGGCCGTCAATTTAAATATGGATGTTTCTTTGGAAAATCTGGAAGACCGTTTTGTGCCACAGGCAAGAAGCAGGCAACAGTTTGTAATGACTTCCATCAATAACCTCACCTTGCTATTAAGTGAAGCCCTTCAACAAATGATGCAACAACAAGCCGCTAAACCATCTGACGGCAGCTGCAAAAAGCCGGGTAAAAAGAAAGGGAATTCTATTTCTCAGCTCAAAAAAATGCAGGATGAGCTCAATAAAAATATGAAAAAGGCAAAAGAAGGAATGAAGCCCGGCGAAAATAAAAAGGGAAAACAAGGAAATCAAGGTGAGCAAGGAATGAGTGAACAGCTCGCCAAAATGGCCGCTCAGCAGGAGTTTATTCGAAATGAATTAAATAAATTAAACCAACAAGAAAATAAAGACGGCAAGAACTCCCTTGGAAATCTGGAAGATATAGCCCGTCAAATGGAAGAGACAGAGAAAGATATCGTCAACAGAATGATTACCGAGGAAACCTTAAAACGCCAACAGGAAATTACTACACGGCTACTGGAAAGCGAAAAAGCTGAAAGGGAAAGAGACCAGGATGAACAAAGAAAATCCGAGGAAGCAAAAAATGCTTTTCAACGTAACCCTAATGGATTTGATGAGTATAAGAGACTTAAGTTAAAAGAAATGGAGTTATTGAAAACAGTTCCTCCATCTCTTAATTCATATTATAGAAAAAAAGTTAACGATTATTTCCAATCCATTGATAAATAATCAAATAATGCAGCTAACAGGCGATAGCCAGACTCTCGAACTGCAGTCTAATGCAGATAGTCTTACCGTGGTTGAACGCCTGATCGATGAGGTTAGGAATAAATATAACGTAAGCGAAGATGTATTCGGAAATATGCTTGTAGCAATTACCGAAGCCGTAACTAATGCTATTTATCACGGGAACAAATCAGATCCTAAGAAAAAAGTTAGCATTGTTTGCACCCATTCACCACATTCCATTGCTTTTACCATCGCTGACGAAGGACCCGGCTTTGATTTTTACGATCTGCCTGATCCTACTTCACCGGAAAATCTGGAGAAAGAATGTGGCCGCGGAATTTTCCTTATGAAACACCTCGCCGACCAATTAATCTTTTCAGAAAATGGTCGCGTCGTTGAAATGAATTTCAAATTGTTAAATAATTAGTTTAGAATATACGTTTGGTTAGATGAAAAGGGAGCCCCACTCCCTTTTTTTTATGCCTTTTTTTAGGATGATTTTTTTTCCAATCGGGAGGTATCATACTGAAAAATATCTTCTAAAATAATATACTCCAAAATCATTTCGTCCCCGTCAGGGTTTTCGTTGGTAATATTTCATTTCGGTGGCCAGAATTATTTCACCCCGTTGGGGTTTTCGGTGGTTAGAATTATTTCACCCCGTTGGGGTTTCGGTGGTTAGAATCATTTCACCCCGTTGGGTTTTCGGTGGTTAGAATCATTTCACCCCGTTGGGGTTTCGTTGGTAACATTTCATTTCGGTGGTTAGAATCATTTCACCCCGTTGGGGTTTTCGGTGGTTAGAATCATTTCACCCCGTTGGGGTTTTCGTTGGTAACATTTCATTTCGGTGGTTAGAATCATTTCACCCTGTTGGGGTTTTCGGTGGTTAGAATCATTTCACCCCGTTGGGGTTTTCGGTGGTTAGAATCATTTCACCCCTTCGGGGTTTTCGTTGGTAACATTTCATTTCGGGGGCTAGAATCATTTCACCTATAATCATTTCACCCCGTTGGTGTATTGTTTTGATGACCTGATTATTTCCGAATCACACAACCATTCCAAAACCCCTAAGGGGTGACATTATTCTAGCCACCAAATTAAAATGTTACCAACGAAAACCCCGAAGGGGTGAAATGATTATAGATGTGAAATGATTATCACATCCGTTTGTTTTTTGTACCAAAACGATTCGTAAACACACCATGTAAAATCACCCCCAATCGAAATCGTTGAAAATCGTAATCATGAATTCCCCATTGATAAGTTAATTTCCAATCGAAACGATATTGTTTGAAACGAATTCCTGCCCGATAAACAACGGGCTGATCCCCAATTTTCAAGTAACCGGAATATCCGGCAAGCGACTGAGAAAAAATCCATTTATTTAATACAAGATCCATTCCTCCACCGTAAAGAAAACAATCGTTCTGTAAATGGTCTAGGTCGAATGTCTGATAGGCATAAAATCCGGCCATCGCATATAATCGTAAAATACATTTATCTATTTGAATGTTCTTTCCGGAACTCACATTGAAAAAATATCCCGGTCCATCGGAATACCGTGCATTTCTGAGATTTGTACCCGACGCTAAACGAAAGCATCCTTGAAATAATAAATCAGGCCATCCCAGACGATCACGTAATAATTGGAAATCAGTGTAAAAATAAATATCTCCTCCTGCCCCTCCTTTGCCGCTTCGGGTTCGGGCCGCACGGATGTCTCTTGTTATCGTATCTGTTTCAAACCACTCATATGGAATAACGTCAACAGTAACAGAAACTTTGTTATCATATAATGGCAAAAAACCTCTTGTAAAAAAATCTTTTGTTTTATCCCCTTTACTGAAATGGTAACTTCCGGCAATCTCTAATTCTGCAGAAGAATCAATGTTTCCTTTACCAACTTCCGGTACCGGTAAAGAATTCGGACCCATAAAAGACGTTGATATCGTCATATATTGATTCCAGGGCGTGTGTCCATCCCAGTTATGAATCTGTGTCCACCATAAAAAATCCTCTTGCGCCTTTAAAATTGGCGAATATAAAATAGATATTAGCAGGAAGATTCTTAGCATCTTTTAAATTGGTAAACCGGTAAAAGGTAGTAAGAATTTTTGTTCAGTGAAAACCAGGCAAAAACCATTTTTAATAACCGGTTTAAAATAAAAATTAAATTTGATGTCAAATATTGAAATTCATTCTCATACTATTAATGATGAAAAAAGGAACTGTCTTATTTTT
Source organism: Bacteroidota bacterium (assembly GCA_031385005.1). GTDB lineage: Bacteria > Bacteroidota > Bacteroidia > AKYH767-A > 2013-40CM-41-45 > JADKIH01. The sequence continues at coordinate 99,978 of JANNBB010000013.1, read as the reverse complement.
TAAGGAAAAAGTAATTTTCCGGTTGATGAACCGTGAGAAACTACAACAATGGATAAGGAAAGCTGTCAAACAAGAAGGATATAATCTTGGCTGTATAAATTTTATTTTCTGCTCCGATCCTTACCTTAGAAAATTAAATAAAGATTATTTGAAACATGATTATTTTACCGACATCGTCACTTTTGATAATTCAAGTGAGAAAAAATTAATTGAAGGGGATATTTTTATTTCTATTGATCGTGTCCGTATAAATGCAGCTTTGTACAATGTTTCTTTTAAAGAGGAACTTCAAAGGGTAATGATACATGGCGTTTTACACCTCACCGGATACACGGATAAGAATAGCAAAGAGAAAATGAATATGAGGAAGAGGGAAGATTTTTGGCTGATGAAAAGAGGTTTCTAATTATTTTACTGATAAATATTTATATGGGTTAATTTTTATTCAACTGTTTCAATCTAATTTATAAAACAAAATCCAATACCAAGAAATCAGGCAAACTGATTCCGGATAATTAATACTATCAAAATCCATAGAGCAACTTCATAAAGCCAGATTTTCCTTTTTGCCAACAAGAATAAATAAGCACAAAAAACAGAAGCAGGAACAGCCAAAAAAGTCAGGTGAATAACATCAAATCCTCCAGTTAATAAAAGCCAAACAGCTCCAAAAAATAAATAGAAAATAAAAACACGTTGGAAGTTTCTCGTGCGAATGACATTCTTCCTGAAATTAATAGCAAGCTTAAATAGTGAAATAGCCAACAAAACGAAAACATAAATTGCAAGTACAATCCCGGGGGTAGTCCCATTTATTACCGGCATCAATATTATTTCATTAAAATGATTAAAATAAGATTTCCAGAATTCGACTAATGTATGTGTCCAGAAAAAATAGGTGTTGACAAGAAAAAAGGGCACACAAAAAGCAATTATTATGATTAGCCATTCTTTTATTTTAAAGGGTCTAAGTAATGAAGTTGTCATTATTAAAAAAGGCAAAATTACAATTGCGGGAAAATAAATCAATGAAGCAATACCTGCGAACAAACCACAATCGACGAGTCTTGAAATCAGAATCTCATCTTTGAATACTGAGAATACCCTGTCGAGCAAGTAAATAATTACGAGGTTAACAAAGTAGACGGGATGCAATTGCATCATCGATGGCGAAATGGAAACAAACAACCCGAAAATCAAAGCCGGAATAAATGAACTTTTATACAAAACAACATGCTTGTTTAATATTAAATTCAGGTAAATAGCCTGTCCGGAAACCAGTGCAACTAAAAGGATAAAATTTACCCAGGAAGGCAAAGTAATTAATAATGAATAAATTACATTCCATAAAGGCATCGTATTACTGTCTTTAACAGGCATTGAGTGAAAAAACACCGGAAACCAAAAAAGCAGAATTATAACCGGAATGGATACCAGATTTGCCAGTTGTGTTGATTTAAAGAAACGAATCATTGGTGTTAAAAGTATTGAATTTTAATGCTTGAAAATCCTGATTCCTTTCTATATTTGTCACCACAATATTAAACACTAGATTCAATGTGGTACTTAATCGCTGATTTCTTTAAACTCATTTTTACAGTCGTTCCTTTTTTTGGTCTTTGGTTCAATAAAGCCCTGATTGTTATTGGCTTTGTTGCTTTCATCGGTTGGCTTAGATACATGAGCCAGCACCAGACTGTTGAAAAGTGGGATTAATTCTTTCTTCGTTATAGTCTATTCCCTGGTTTACAATAGATCTAACCCAATATCCTTCCTAAAGAATGCATTTTCAAAGTTGATTTCATCAATTTGATCGTATGATTTTTTACGGGCCTCCTGAATATTTTTTCCGAAAGAAGTTACTGCCAATACCCGCCCGCCATTTGTAACAATTCTTCCTGCATGCTCCTTCGTTCCTGCATGATAGACAAGGCTGCCTTCGAGTTTATTTTTGAATACTATTTCTTTTCCCTTTTCAAAATCTCCGGGATAACCTCCGCTGACCATAACAACTGTCAATGCTGTTTGTGGATTTATTTGAACGACAGTATTCTTCAGCTCTCCTTTTGCAGCTTTTACAAAAAGTTCGACAACATCCGAATCGATTCGAGGAAAAACTACCTCCGTTTCAGGATCTCCCATTCGCACATTGTATTCGATTACAAAAGGATTTCCTTTTACATTCATCAATCCAATAAAAATAAATCCGCAATAATCAATTGACTCCCTTTTTAATCCATCAACTGTCGGAATAATTATTTGCTCTTCAACTTTTTTGAAAAATTCTTTTCCGGCAAATGGAACAGGGGAGACTGCGCCCATTCCTCCGGTGTTGGGTCCGATGTCATTATCGCCAATGCGTTTATAATCCTTCGCTTCAGGGAGAATGATATAATCTTTGCCATCGGTCAAAACAAAAATCGATAATTCTATTCCTGGAAGAAATTCTTCAATGACAATTTTATCTCCGGCGGTGCCAAATTTAGAAGTACCAAGAATTTCCTTTAATGCTTGAATTGCATCCTCCAGTGTTTGCGGAATGATAACACCTTTTCCTGCCGCAAGTCCATCCGCTTTTAAAACAAATGGTGGCTTAAGTGTTTTCAGAAAATTTTCGGCTTCGAGAATTTCATTTCTGTTAAACGTTTTATAAGAGGCTGTAGGAATTGAATTCCTTTGCATAAAAGCTTTTGCATAATCTTTACTTCCTTCCAGTTTGGCTCCTTCTAAAGAGGGGCCAATAATTAAAACTTTTTGAAGCGTCGTTGTTGATTTAAAATAATCTACAACCCCTCTTACAAGCGGCTCCTCAGGACCTACTACAACCAGCTGAATATCGTTTTCAAGTACAAATTTTTCAATGGTAGCGAAATCTAAAATATTGAAAAATACGTTTGTTCCTGTTTGAGAAGTACCTGCATTGCCGGGAGCAATAAATAATTGTTTGCAAAGTGGGCTTTGCGAAATTTTTTCGGCTATTGCATGTTCCCGTCCTCCGGAACCCAAAAGAAGTATGTTCATTGAAACAATTGCGAATGATTACTGTTTACTCTAAAAAATTAATTTCTTTAATAAATGCATTTACAATGGAATGTTTCCGTGTTTCTTACGAGGGAGTTTTACCGCTTTATTGGATAACATTGAATAGGATGCTATCAATTTTATTCGAGTATCCTCAGGATTGATTACTTCATCTATATATCCATGCTCAGCTGCTTTATAAGGATTGGCAAATAACAAATTGTATTCGTTTTCTTTTTCCTTGAGTTTTGCTTCCGGATCTTTTGCTTCGGTAATTTCTTTCTTGAAGATAATTTCAGCGGCTCCCTTTGCTCCCATCACGGCAATCTCTGCCGATGGCCAAGCGAAATTCATGTCCGCTCCGATGTGTTTGGAATTCATTACATCATATGCTCCCCCATATGCTTTCCGGGTGATTACGGTAATTCGCGGAACAGTCGCTTCACTGAAGGCATATAGTAATTTTGCTCCATTGGTAATAATTCCATTCCACTCCTGATCGGTTCCCGGTAAAAATCCGGGTACATCCTCAAAAACCAACAATGGAATATTGAAACAATCGCAGAACCTGACAAACCTTGCGGCTTTGGTAGAAGCATGGATATCCAAAACTCCTGCAAGATGAATGGGCTGATTGGCAACAATTCCTATGCTCTTTCCTGCGAGTAATGCAAAACCAACAACGATATTTTCCGCAAAATCCTTATGAACTTCTAAAAAAGAATTCGCATCAATCACTTCTGAAATAACTTCCCTGATATCATATGGTTGATTCTGGTTTTCAGGAATAATTTTATTCAGACCTTTTCGTTTTTCATCACCGGTAGTATAGGCATAGACAGGAGATTCGTCTTCGCAATTCTGCGGCATATAACTTAACAGTTTTCTGATTTTCTGTATGCAATCAACTTCATTCGGACTGGTAAAATGTGTTACGCCAGATTTTGTGGCATGCGTTGCTGCGCCACCTAATTCTTCTGAGGTTACATCTTCATGCGTGACTGTTTTCACAACATTCGGCCCTGTTACAAACATGTAAGAAGTGTTTTCTACCATCAGAATAAAATCTGTTATGGCCGGTGAGTAAACAGCGCCACCGGCACATGGGCCCATAATCGCCGAGATCTGAGGGATGACTCCTGATGATTGCACATTGCGGTAAAAAATATCTGCATAACCACCTAATGAGACAACACCTTCTTGTATTCTCGCACCACCGGAATCATTCAGTCCAATTAGCGGTGCTCCGTTTTGCATAGCCAAATCCATGATCCGGCAAATCTTCTTTGCATGTGTTTCGGATAACGATCCTCCGAATACAGTAAAATCCTGAGCGAAAACGTAAACCAGTCGGCCATTTATTTTTCCATAGCCGGTAACAACACCATCACCTAAATATTTTTCCTTCTCAATTCCAAAATCAGTTGCACGGTGAGTAACCAACATACCGATTTCTTCAAAACTGTTTTCATCTACTAAAAAACGAATACGCTCACGCGCCGTAAGTTTTTTCTTTTTGTGCTGTTGCTCAATTCTTTTTTCGCCTCCGCCTTTCATTGCTTCCGCCACCTTCTGTTCAAGAATTTTGATTTTTGGTTCCATTCGATTGTTGTGAGTTGGCTAAATTACAAAAGCATAGGATAATGGCAAGGTAGATGGTTTTCCCCTTTACACATCTTTTCATGCTGTTACCTGCTAATTTTGACCAATTTAACGATGTTCGAATCTTGATGAATTACTACCATGCAAATACCTTAAAGTCACAACTGACAAATTTCATACTTTCGCATCATGAAAGAAAGAGTAGTTAGCGGAATCCGCAGCACAGGTAACCTGCATTTGGGAAATTATTTCGGCGCCTTAAAGAATTTTATTAAGATGCAGCATGAATACGATTGCTTTTTCTTTATTGCCGATTACCATTCACTAACAACACATCCCGCACCTGAAGATTTTCATAATAATGTGAAACAGGTTCTTGTTGAATACCTCGCTTGCGGACTCGATCCCGAAGTGGCTACATTATATATTCAAAGTGATCTCCCTGAAACCGCCGAATTGTATTTGCTCTTAAACATGAATGCTTATGTCGGCGAGCTCGAACGTTGTACATCATTCAAAGAAAAAATACGCAAACAGCCGGATAATATCAATGCCGGTTTACTTACTTATCCTACTCTGATGGCTGCCGATATCTTAATCCATCGTGCAACCAAGGTTCCTGTCGGAAAAGATCAGGAACAACACCTCGAAATGTCCCGTCAATTCGGGAATCGCTTTAATCGTATGTATAAGACCGAACTTTTTCCGGAACCTTATGCCTTTAATTATGGAACCAATCTTGTAAAAATTCCCGGCCTCGATGGCTCCGGTAAAATGGGTAAAAGCGAAGGTGAAGGCAATGCTATCTTCCTTGCAGAGTTGCCTGATTCAATCCGTAAAAAAGTTATGAGAGCTGTTACCGACTCCGGACCCGTAAAAGAAAATCAGGAAAAACCGGAAGTCATTCAAAATATTTTCGACCTCATGCATGTTGTTTCTTCCGAAGAAACATACAAACATTTTAATGAGCTATATAATACCATGAAAATTCGTTACGGGGATTTGAAAAAACAACTGGCCGAAGATATGGTCGCTTTTACTGCTCCATTCCGGGAAAAAATTATTGCCCTTAGCAACGATGAGGCACTACTCAAAAAAGTAACTAAACAAGGTGCCGAAAAGGCCCGGGCTAGTGCTTCCTTTACCCTTTCTGAAGCAAGAAAAGCTATTGGCATCCGGACATTTTAATTTTTTTTCTTCGTTTTTTTGCAATTTTAAGAAAAATGAAAATATTTTTAATTAGATGTTGCAACATTTAATGTTATGACATATATTTGCATCATAAATTTAAAAAAATAAAAAATCATGAAAAAAATCACCCTTGCATTCGCTGCATTAATTCTATCCCTTACTTCATTTGCGCAAAACTGGAAAATTGATCCTGCGCATACAAAAATTCACTTTAGTACTAAGTACCTTGTTATTTCTGAAACTGAAGGAGAATTTAAAACTTTTGATGGTACTTTTACTTCTGCAAAACCGGATTGGACAGATTTAAAAGCTGAGGTTACGGTTCAGGTAAGCAGTTTAACAACTGATAACGATATGCGCGACAATCACCTCAAGGGTGATGATTTCTTCAATGCTGAAAAATTTCCTACAATTACTTTCAAAAGCAAAGGAGTTAAAATGATTGATAAAAATAAATATGTATTGTCCGGTGATCTTACTATTCGTGATGTAACAAAAAGCGTTGAAGTTCCTGTAGTATACGGTGGAACAGTAAAAGATCCTTGGGGAAATATAAAAGCCGGATTCAAGGCGACCGGAAAAATAAACCGTAAAGATTACAACTTGAAATACAGCGCTGCTGCAGCAACAGGAGAAGCAGTTGTTTCTGATGATGTTGATTTTACAATAGATGCAGTTTTAATTAAACAATAATTTTTTACCGGGCATCAGGTTTCTATTAATAGATGAATTATTTTGAGAAACTTGATGCCTCTTTTAAAAATCCAAAAACCATGACAACTATTATCCATCGTGCATCAGATCGAGGCCATGCCAATCATGGTTGGTTGGATGCACATCACAGTTTTAGTTTTGCAAATTGGTACGATCCAAATAAAATTCATTTTGGAATGTTGCGCGTTTTGAATGATGACATCGTTGCTCCGGGTCAGGGTTTTGGAATGCACCCGCACAATGACATGGAGATTATTACCATAATTTTAAAAGGTGCTCTTGAACACAAAGACAATATGGGAAATGGCTCGGTGATTCGTCCGGGTGACGTACAGGTAATGAGTGCGGGAAGCGGAGTTTTACATTCTGAATTTAATCCTTCATCAGCGGAGGAAGTTAATCTGTTTCAACTGTGGATCTTTCCGAAAGAAAAAGGAATAAAGCCACGTTACGATCAGAAAACATTTAGTCCTGACCTAAGAAAAAACAGCGTTCAATTAGTTGCATCCGGATTTAAGAAAAACGGCGAACTTTACATTCATCAGGATGCAGCCATTTCTCTTGGAAGCATCGACAAAGATTCTTCCATCGATTACACCATGAATCGTAAAGAAAACGGTGTTTATATGATGGTTGTTGATGGATCTATACAAGTAAATGATGAGAAACTATCGAAGCGTGATGCAATTGGAGTGAAAGGAACAGAAAGCATTCATATAAAAGCTGAAAGCGATTCTCAAATACTTTTCATCGAAGTACCAATGGTGTAAATAAATGGAACTGGAAAAAGAAATTAATCAAAAAAAATTCCGCAACGAGGCACATAAATTGGGAGTAAATTTAATTTATACGTTTAATTGGTTAAATCACATTCAAGCTGATTTTCTCAAACCATCCGGAATCACTTCCCAGCAGTTTAATGTGTTAAGGATCCTGCGCGGGCAGAATCCGAATCCTGCCAGTGTGAAATTAATTCGGGAACGAATGCTTGACAAAATGAGTGATGCTTCAAGGATCGTTGAAAAGTTGCGCTTAAAATCATTTGTTGAACGAGTTACTTCGGCAGCCGACAGACGTGAATGTGAAGTTTACATCACACAAAAGGGACTTGATTTACTCGCAGAAATAGATAAAGAAAACGACAAACAAGACAAAGTGTTTTCACATTTATCGAAAGAAGAAATCAATCAACTGAACATTCTGCTGGATAAACTTAGAGGATAAATCCTCTTCCAATTAACTTTTTTCGACAATTGAAATTTTTACTCCTTCAAATTCAGTTCAATTTAGCGTTAAAAAGCTTTCTTCTGAATATTTATTTTTACTGATGAGGTTTATTCTTAATTTTAACCCGAACAAATGGAAGACCTCGGAAAACATATCAGTGAATTACTTTACGATCACGATTGTGTAATTGTTCCTGCTTTTGGTGGTTTTCTTGCGTCTAATCAACCCGCACGAATTGTTGCGGCCAATCATGCCATTTATCCTCCATATAGGTTAATTGCCTTCAATGTTTTTCTCAAGCAAAACGACGGACTTTTAGCCAATCATCTGGTTGAGTCGAAGAACATTCAATATGCAGAAGCATTGCATCTCATCAATTCGTTTACCGAATCTTGTCTGGAGGCTTTAGAAAATGGAAAACAGGTGAATGTAAGTGAAGTCGGCACCCTGTTCTACGACAAAGAAAAGAACATACAATTTGAAGCGTTTCGAAATATTACTCACCGAAAAGAATCATTCGGCCTGGAAGCTGTAAATTTTATTCTTGTACAGCGCGGTGAAAAAACGGAAACAACAAAATCTGTTTTAGAAAACGGAATACGTCCTTCCGTCCATGAAGGCAGAGAGTCATTCAAGCAAAAAATTCTTCAGAACAAAGGATACATCGGAGCCGTTTTTGTAGGTGCGGCAATGGTCTGGTTGTCGTTGAATCTTTTTTTGTCAGCACCTAAAAATTATGAATCAACATCCTTAAATCCTTTTGATAGCCAGGAAACAATTATTTCCAAAACCGATTCATTAAGAAATATTCCTTCTACTATTCAAAACGGGGAAAGCTATAAGAATGATAATCCCAACATCGTAGTTGTACCTTCAGTAGAAACAACTTCCGTAGTTTCCTCTAATCCTGAAATTCAAAAAAATAATTCCGAACCCCTTGAAACGGCGTCAATTAAACCGATTATTGAACCTCCTCCGGTTATCGTAGAAAAGAAAAACACCATTTCCCGTACCGGCAATAATTATTACGCTATAGCCGGTGTATTTAAGATAAAAGAAAACGCGATAAACCTTGTAAACACCCTTCAGCAACAGGGGTTTGCCAATGCTGCACTTATTGAAGTTAGTGGCAGAAGCTATGTAGCTTATGAATCCGTAACCACCCCTTCAGATGCCATTTCCATGGTTGACAGTCTGAGAAAAAAGAATCTGGAAAGCTGGATTTGGAAACATTAATCCGCGTTTTTTACCCTTTCTTTTTTTAATTTTGCTCACCTTTTCCATTTACATATCGAATCATCTTATGTAACTTGCGAATAAGCAATTTCAGCTAACAGTATTTATGAGTTCACTACGTCAGGGTTTACATCAAAAGCTTTTACAAAAGTTATCTCCTCAACAAATTCAGTTGATGAAACTTTTGCAAATTCCTGTAGCTAATCTCGAGCAAAGAATCAAAGAAGAGTTGCAAGACAACCCTGCATTGGAAGAAGGCAATGAAGAAATCGAAGAGGAATACAATACGGATGAAGAAGAAACTCCTCAGGAAGACGACGAAGAACTGGGAGAAAGAGAAGAAGATATAAGTCTGGATGAATATTTAGACGATGATGAAATTCCGGATTACAAAACATCAGTAAACAATAGTTCTGCCGATGATGAACGGAGAGATATTCCTCTTGGTGCGGTTGGAAATTTTCAGGATCATTTACTTTCACAATTATACTTGCTGCAACTCGACGACCGTGAATACCACATTGCCGAACAACTGACTGGAAGCATAGACGACGACGGTTACCTTCGCCGCGAACTTACTGCCATAGTCGACGATCTCGCATTTTCTCAAAACATAAATGCAACCGTTCCTGAGCTCGAGAAAATACTGAAAGACATTCAAAGTCTGGATCCTCCCGGTATTGGTGCCCGCACACTTCAAGAGTGTCTGCTTTTACAGGTTGAAAGAAAAAACGAAAAACGGGATTCTCTTGTATTAGCCAGACGTATATTGAAAAATTACTTTGAGGAGTTCTCCAGAAAACATTATGAGAAAATCGGCAAAGAACTGAATGTGGAAGACGATGTATTGAAGAAAGCCATTGGCGAAATCTTAAAACTGAATCCGCGTCCTGGCAACACCATGAATCAGGGCCAGCGATCGATCGAACACATCATTCCTGATTTTATTATCACCAACAGTGACGGCAAACTGGAGCTCACGCTGAATGCACGCAATGCTCCGGAGCTTCGTATCAGTCGCGATTACAAAGAAATGCTGCAACAATACAGCAAAGAAAAAACCAAATCGAAAGCAAGTAAGGATGCCATTGTTTTCGTGCGTCAAAAACTGGATTCGGCGAAATGGTTTATTGATGCAATCAAACAAAGACAACATACACTTTTTGAAACTATGAAAACCATCATGGATTATCAGCATGAATATTTTGTCGAAGGAGACATCCGGAAATTAAAGAAAATGGTTTTACGTGATATCGCCGAAAAAATAGGAATGGATATTTCTACCGTTTCCCGTGTTGCCAATAGCAAGTATGTTCAAACGCATTTTGGAACGTTTTTACTAAAGAGTTTTTTCTCCGAAGGACTACAAACCGAAAGCGGAGAAGAAGTATCGAGTAAAGAAGTAAAACAAATTCTTACCGACTGCATTGGCTCAGAAGACAAAAGAAAACCTTTAACGGACGATGCATTAACAAAAATTCTAAACGATAAAGGATATAATATTGCCAGGCGTACTGTCGCTAAATACAGAGAGATGTTGGATATTCCTGTTGCGCGACTAAGAAAAGAACTATGAACCATCAATTTGCCCGATTTCTTTCCTTGGCTTTGCATCCCGTTTTAATGCCAACATATGCATTGCTACTCATCTTCCGGCAAAGCACTTATTTTGCAAACACGGTAAATCCAAATGCCAAGATGATCCTGTTTATGATTATCATTCTGAATACATTTTTATTGCCCGTTATTATCTCTTATATACTGGTGAAGAAGGGTTGGATTAAATCGCTCGAAATGGAAAAAAGAGAAGAACGTTTGATTCCCTATGTTTCTAATTTGTTGCTATTACTGATTGCTACTTTCATGATTTATAAATTACGTTTGCCTAGAATTTTCTTTTTACTCACACTCGGTGCAGCAGCAGCTCTTTCATTGGCTGTTATCATCAACATCAAATGGAAGATAAGCATTCACATGATTGGCATCGGGGCACTTGTTGGAACATTCTTCGGTCTATCCTCTTTTTTGCTGGTTGATTTACGTATTGCAATAATCGTTTTTTTACTGATTGCCGGTTTGCTGGGTACAGCTCGCCTCACATTAAACTCGCACCGTCCTTCGCAGATTTATGCGGGATTTATTCTTGGGTTCGTTTGTGAGTACTTTTTGATAAGCATTTAAGTTTATTTCAAAAATTGAACATCATTTTTCGGCATCGTTGCCTTTAAAAGAATCTATAAATCCCTTATCTCAAGAATTTTAGAAGTTTCAAGAAAAGATAGCGTCTAAAAGCAAAGAAAGCCATGAAAAATATCCATAAATACCCCTTTTCATTAACAAAGTATTTGTAATTCCATGATCGAAAAGATACATTTGTGACCCTTAACAGGGCCCTTAGCTCAGATGGTTAGAGCAACAGACTCATAATCTGTGGGTCGATGGTTCGATCCCATCAGGGCCCACTTACTTTCAGTGCACTGTGTACAGTTACTGTAAACAGTGCACTTTTATATTTAATGATTTCAAATCACTCTCATCAAATTAATTAATTTCAAATGGGCGGAACGCCAGAATATTATATAAAGCAGTTAACATAAACCCAATTAATTTAATATGTCGGAATTGGATAACACAGAATCTATTGTTCGTAAATTTGAACCGATTATTTCCGGACTATCTTACCATGAGCTTTCTATCTTAAATCGCATGGCGGTTCATCGTATGCATACAATTCATAAAGCAGGAACACTTGTTTCTATGTCAAATTTTAACATTGGTGACCGTGTTTCGTGGGATGGAAGCGACGGAATAAAAAGAACCGGAATTATCATTCGCCTTAATCACAAAACCGCATCGGTTAAAATCGGCAATGAAGGTTACTGGAATATTTCTCCACAGTTATTAAGAAAAGAAATTTAATTAGAATACTTTCTTGCAATTTTGACTTTTAAAAAATAAAATATACCTTTTCCTCGTCATTCAAAATTATCTTAATTCATATTCTATCAAAAATTATAACTTTTTACAATTGTCTTAATAAATCTTCTGTATTTGTTAGATAAATTTGGAATAATAAAAACGTAACCACTTTCAAGAGTTAACTTATCAAGTAAGAGGTAGATTTATTATATAGTATAAATTAATTTCACTAATTTAAATTATTTTAGAAAACAATTAAAGTATTAGCAAAAGAATTAATCGTTTTCATTAAAAAAAGAAAAAGCGAGTATTGCTACCCGCTTTAGATGTTTTCACAACGGAATAATCCTTATTGTGATTTGCTTCAAAATGTAGAACAAATATACTTAAAATAATTAATTGACAAAAATAATAACTACTTATATAAAAAATAAATGAAAACTGTTTTAGGGCTAGACTTAGGAGTTGCTTCTATTGGTTGGGCAATAGTTCAAGAAAATAATGAAAAACAAAATTTAATTACTTCTGGAGTAAGAATCATTCCGATTGATACAGAAACCTCGAATAATTTTAGTAAAGGCGTAGCTACTTCAAAAAATCAAGATCGGCAAACAAAAAGAAGTATAAGACGAAATACCCATAGATATAAATTAAGGAAACATTACTTAAATAAGTTTTTGAAAGAGAATAATCTCTTTCCTATTCAACCTGAATTATTTAAATTAGATTCATTGGGGTTATACGGTTTAAGAAATAAAGCGTTAACTGAAAAAATAACTTTGCCGGAATTGGCTCGTATATGGTTTCATCTCAATCAAAAAAGAGGTTATTTTGATAGCAGAAAAGGGCAAAGCGAAGAAGATAAGGACACAAAATATGTTGAAAAAATTAGGGAGAGTAGCAAAAACATATACATAAACTATAAAACTATTGGAAGCTACTTCTATCATAAGCTTTTAGAAGATCCAATCCATAGAATAAAATCAGGTGATGATAAAGAGAATATTTTTTTAGTAGATGAATACAAACATGAGTTTGACCTGATTTGGGAAAAGCAAAAAGAATTTTACCCCGAATTTCTTAATGAAAAAAACAAAGAAATAATCCGTAATAAAATTATTTACTATAAGCGGAAATTAAAATCTCAGAAACATTTAATTAGCGAATGTAGGTTTGAATTAAAACATAAATGTATGCCCGTATCTTCTCCTATCGCAGAGGAATTGCGTTTATGGCAAGATGTAAATAAAGTTCGTATTAAAGATAAATATAATAATGAAACCGAACTTTCTACTGAGGAAAAAATTGATTTATTTAATTATCTAAACGCCAATGAAAATATTACCGAAAAAGGTTTATTAAAAAGATATAAACCCGAAGGGTACACGAAAAACTATAAAACAAATTTTGAAAAGCAGATAAAAGGTTTTGTATTTAAGGTAAAACTCATTAATTTATTGAAATACCACAATATTGATGAAACAATATTTGAAGATTTTGATGCGTTGCAAAACAATTTTACGGAACATCCTCTTTTTAAAATGTGGCATTTATTATATGCTACGGAAGAAGCGAATGATATTAAAAAAAAATTGAAAGAGAAATTTTTTTTTAATGATGAATTGATTACTGGAGTTTTAAAACTATCTCTAAAAAATGATTTTGCAGCATTAAGTACGCGAGCTGCTAGAAAATTAATTCCTCATTTAAGAGAAGGATTAATGTATGATAAGGCTTGCAATGAAGCTGGGTATAATCATTCTGAAAGTTTAACGAAAGTGCAAAATGAAGCGAGAGTAATTATTAGTATTGAAAAATTAACTAATTTTAAATCGAATGAATTAAGAAATCCGACAGTCGAAAAAATTCTAAATCAATTAATCAATCTTCTAAAAGGGTTAAATAAAGACGGATATTTATTTGATGAAATTAGAATTGAACTTGCTCGTGATTTAAAGAAAAATGCGAAAGAAAGGCAACGAATTACAAAACTCAATCAAGAAAATGAGGCAGAGAATAAAAAAAACTATGACCTTGTTAAAGAGCATATCACAAAACCTTCAAAAAAGGATATTGAAAAATATAAGCTCTGGAAAGAGTTTGATAGATGTAGTCCATACGAACCTAATAAAGCAATTGAGTTAGAAGATTTATTTGATAGAGCTAAATATGAAATTGAACATATTATTCCTAAGTCAAGATACTTTGATGATTCGTTAAATAATAAAACAATTGCACGGGTTCACATAAACAAAGAAAAGGACAATCAGACTGCCTATGATTATATGAAAAACAAAAGTGCCGAACTGCTTCATCAATATGAAGAGTGCCTCAAGCGAACAAAATTATCAAAAGCAAAAAGAAATAATTTGTTAATGTCAGGGAATGACATACCCGATGATTTTATTAGTCGCCAACTCAACGAAACAAGGTACATTACAAAAAAAACATTGGAAATTTTAAGAACAGTATGTAAAAATGTAACTAGTACAAGTGGTACTGTTACCGACTATTTACGCCATAATTGGGGCTATGATAATGTATTAATGGATTTGAATTTTGAGAGGGTTTCACCAGATGAAATTGAAACGAAGGAAATAAACGGGCAAAAAAGAAAAGTAATTAAGGATTGGACAAAACGAAATGACAATAGACATCATGCGGTGGATGCAATTGTTATTGCCTGCACAAAACAAAGTCATATTGAGCAGTTAAACCGATTAAATACTTTTTTTGATAAACCACAAGATTTAAAACCCGTAGCAATTAAAACTAAAATTCCATTTGAATATGAAACAGTAAAAAAAAATGTTGCAAATATTTTAGTTTCATATAAAGCAGGGACGAAGGTTGCAACATTTAAAAAAGTTGGGTTAGATAAATGGGGTAAAGCCCCTAAAAACTTTGGGCAAGAAACACTTGTTCCAAGAGGAGCATTGCATCAGGAAGGCGTTTATGGCTCTATTCAACAATATGTAAAAGATAAAAAGACAAAAGAAATAAAATTTGAAAAAAAGATTGTAAAAAAATATAAAGTAGGAATTGGAGTGCAAGGTTTTTTATTTACAGGAAAAGAAACCGTATCAATTAAAAAGTCAAAAGATACGAAAACAAAAACGGAAATTGCAATTGAAGAAGATAAGATAAAGAAAACGATTGATGCAATTGTAGATAAAGGAATTAGAAATGTCATTTTAAAAAGATTAAATGAAGGATTTGAAAATGGAAAAACATATCGGGATGATGTACAAAAGGCATTGAATAATTTTAAGAATCTTCAAGAAAAACCAATTTATATAAATGAAAAAAAGAAAATCCCAATTAAAACAATAAGGATGTTTACTGGCGGTAGTGATTACCCAGCCTTACATGAAAGAGCAAATGGATTTACTTTAAATGATAAACAGGCAAAATCAATAACAAATAAAAAGCCCGTTGATTTTTTCATTGAAGGCAATAATCATCATATAGCTATTTATGAAGATGAAGTAGGCAAGCGTGAAGAAGATTGCGTCACTTTTTTTGAAGCGTTTGAAAGGAAAAAAAATAAATTGCCTGTTATCGAATATAATTACAAAAAGGGATATAAGTTTATTAATAGTTTACAGAAAAATGAAATGTTCGTTATTGGTATGGATAAACAAGAGTTGGAAAGTGCGATAGAACAAAACAGCTTTGCTTTAATTAGTAAATATCTCTACAAGGTGCAAGACATCGCTCCTAAGCAATATCGTTTGTTACATCATTTAGATAATAAGCTCGGAGATAATAAATACAAATCATATTTAAGAGATTTAGGTAGATTTTTACAATATAGAGCAACTTCTTTTAATGGTATAAAAGTAAGAATTAGCAATACAAATAAGATTTCAATTATAAATGATTAAACGCACCCTCTACTTCGGAAACCCCTCATATTTGAGTCTTTCAAATGCTCAATTAGTTTTGCGTTTACCCGAAGTAGAGAAAAACGATACTTTGCCGGAACATTTTAAAAAAGAAGCTTCTGCCAGTATTCCGGTTGAAGATATTGGCATTGTCGTTTTAGATCATAAGCAAATTACCATAACACATGGATTAATAGAGGCATTGCTTGAAAATAATACAGCGCTTATTACCTGCGACAGTACGCACCACCCTACCGGATTGATGCTTCCCTTGTGTGGTAACACAATTCAAAATGAACGGTTCCGGTCGCAGTTAGAAGCGTCTGAACCTCTGAAAAAACAATTGTGGGCTCAGACCATTTCACAAAAAATAAAGAATCAGGCAGCAATGTTTGCCGGCAAAAACATTGATAACGGCTATTTAATACCCCTTTACAGAAATGTAAAAAGCGGTGATGCGGATAATTCCGAGGCAGTAGCAGCAGCATATTATTGGGGTAATATTTTTCGGTTCCTCCCTACAGTGAATTCCTTTAAACGATTCCGAGAAGGATTACCACCCAATAATTACCTGAATTACGGTTATGCCCTTTTGCGGGCGACCATGGCGAGAAGCATTGTTGGTGCCGGCTTATTACCAACCTTGGGTATTTTTCATCATAACCGTTACAATGCATATTGCCTGGCCGATGATCTAATGGAACCTTATCGTCCTTTTGTAGACAAAGTCGTTTATAGCATAATTGAAACAACCGGCATTCAAGAAGATATTTCGAAAGAAATAAAAATGTTACTGTTAAAAATTCCGGCAATGGATGTTTTGATCGATGGCGAAAAAAGTCCGCTCATGAATGCTACTCAGCGAACAGCCGTCAGTTTGGTAAAATGTTTCAATGGAGGGCAACGAAAATTAATGTATCCTGAATTTATATAAGTCAGTTTAAAATGTCAATAAGTACTGATCGCTTAAATGCTTACAGAATTATGTGGACACTTGTTATGTATGACCTACCTACTGAGACAAAAAAGGAGCGAAAAGTTGCAGCGAGATTCAGAAAAGAATTACTTATTGATGGATTTAGTATGTTTCAGTTTAGCATGTATGTAAGGCATAGTTCAAGTTCTGAAAATGCCAATGTGCATAGCAAAAGAGTAAAAAATAATTTACCTGAATATGGGAAAATCGGAATTTTACAAATTACAGATAAACAATTCGGAGCTATGGAGCTTTTCTATGGTAAAAAGCCGGTCGAATTACCAAATATTCCTCAGCAACTGGAACTTTTTTAGATTTATTAGAAACAAAAAATCCGGAGGTATTCCGGATTTTTGTTTGTTAAACACCTTCTTTTTTTATTGACAAACCCTGTGTAACTAATTGAAGATTACAGCGATAATAGCAGGTATGTTGTTCGTCAATAAGTCAAAGATACATTTTGAAAGCAAATCACAACCACTCTGACATTGTATTGCAAAATAATGTTGTTGTTCGTCAATAAGTCAAAGATACATTTTGAAAGCAAATCACAACATATTAGTGCTTTGGCATTATTCACTTCTTGTTGTTCGTCAATAAGTCAAAGATACATTTTGAAAGCAAATCACAACCAGTTCCTGCAGGGACTGAAAGGCGAGTTGGTTGTTCGTCAATAAGTCAAAGATACATTTTGAAAGCAAATCACAACCTCAAAACGGCACGGCCGGTGGGAATATTAGTTGTTCGTCAATAAGTCAAAGATACATTTTGAAAGCAAATCACAACTCACTCGTACTTCTGGGTGTTCAAAAAACGTTGTTCGTCAATAAGTCAAAGATACATTTTGAAAGCAAATCACAACTTAGAAACTCTCACTAAGAAAGTTTTAAATTGTTGTTCGTCAATAAGTCAAAGATACATTTTGAAAGCAAATCACAACAGAAGGGTTGAGGCTGAAAGCTTATATAGAGTTGTTCGTCAATAAGTCAAAGATACATTTTGAAAGCAAATCACAACATTGAGTGAATTCTCTGAAGGAAAGACTCTGTTGTTCGTCAATAAGTCAAAGATACATTTTGAAAGCAAATCACAACATGAGTAAGCCAGTAGGTAATTTTGATTGTGTTGTTCGTCAATAAGTCAAAGATACATTTTGAAAGCAAATCACAACTGTCAGCGGACACGATCAACAATTTGTCAGGTTGTTCGTCAATAAGTCAAAGATACATTTTGAAAGCAAATCACAACTCAAGTACAAGGATCGTCTTACATAGAAAAGTTGTTCGTCAATAAGTCAAAGATACATTTTGAAAGCAAATCACAACTAAAAACGTCTTCGCCTCTGAATGAATCAAGTTGTTCGTCAATAAGTCAAAGATACATTTTGAAAGCAAATCACAACTTGGCTATACTCGCTATGCAAAATCCAATTGTTGTTCGTCAATAAGTCAAAGATACATTTTGAAAGCAAATCACAACTTGGAAACAAATAGTTTTCCAACAAACACAGTTGTTCGTCAATAAGTCAAAGATACATTTTGAAAGCAAATCACAACTACCTCTACCATAGCTGATAACAAGACTTCGTTGTTCGTCAATAAGTCAAAGATACATTTTGAAAGCAAATCACAACTACTACCATATTAAAAAAAAGAGTTTCCACGTTGTTCGTCAATAAGTCAAAGATACATTTTGAAAGCAAATCACAACCCTTTGAGCGTTCTAAGTTGTGAGCCGCTTGTTGTTCGTCAATAAGTCAAAGATACATTTTGAAAGCAAATCACAACCAATTCAGTGGTCAATTAAATTCTGAAACAGGTGTTTAAGACCGACCCCTTACAACCCTTTATTAAAAGGAATATCCGGAAATCGGTCGGCATTTTTTTAATTCTACAAATGTAAAAATCTTCAGGAGTTAAAACTCAAAACCATTTATTAATAAAAACTGCCAATAGAAATTAGATAAAAAAATCATTTTACGATTTTGTTTATTACCGCTTTAAGAATTACCGAAAATTGAAATACCGGGATGAATTAAGCTTTTTGAAGAAAATTTACCATAACTTTATAGCAAATATTTTACATTTTTACCATTACTTTGTAGCAAATTATTGTATTTTTTACCATAACTTTGTGCAATGTTCAATAGAAAAGTGATATCTGAGCTTGAAAAATGGGCCCTTCGAAAAGATCGTAAGCCCTTGGTTTTAAGGGGTGCTCGGCAAGTAGGCAAAACCACCGTAGTGAATAAGTTTGCGGCTCAATTTGAAAATTATATTTATCTAAACTTAGAGCTAAGTGAAGATAAACAGCCGTTTGAACAATTCAGTAACATAGATACACTACTGCAAACAATATTTTTCATTAAGAATAAAGAGTATTCAAAAAAACAGAAAACGTTACTTTTCATTGATGAAATTCAGGAAGTACCCGAAGCTTTAAATATACTCCGCTACTTTTACGAAGAAGCGAAAAACATTTATATTATTGCTGCCGGTTCGCTGCTTGAAACACTCTTTAATAAAGATGTAAGTTTTCCTGTCGGTCGGGTAGAATTTCTAGTTGTACGACCTGTTTCCTTTCCTGAATTTTTGGAAGCACTTAGCGAAACAGCTGCATTGAAACAACTTGAAAATATTCCAATTTCCAAATTCGCAAACGAGAAATTATTAAAACTATTTCAGACCTATGCCTTAATAGGTGGTATGCCGGAAATTGTAAATCAATATGTGGTCAACAAGGATATTGTATCTTTAAATAATATCTACGAATCATTAATCGTCTCCTATTCTGACGATGTAGAAAAATACGCTTTTGGATCCGGGCAAGTTCAATGGATTAGGCATGCCATGCATGCTTCCTGGATTTATGCAGGTAAACGAATAAAATTTCAGGGTTTTGGAAAATCGAATTACGGTTCAAGAGAGATGGGAGAAGCTTTGAGAGTTTTAGAAAAAGCTATGCTCTTATCCCTCGTTTATCCAAATACCGGAGCAACACTTCCCTTATCTCCAGATTTAAAAAAATCGCCGCGTTTGCATGTATTGGATACGGGAATGATGAATTATTTTCTCGGCGTACAAAAAGAAATTATTGGAACGTTGGATTTGAATACCGTATATCAGGGGACCGTCATTGAACACCTCATCGGTCAGGAACTTTTAGCACCTCAATTCAATGCACTCAGTAAATTGCATTTTTGGGTAAGAGAAAAGAAAACTTCAGCTGCTGAAGTTGATTATCTTTATTCTTTCGAAGGAAAACTGATACCAATAGAAGTAAAATCCGGTGTTGTAGGAAAATTGAAATCTTTGCACATATATATGGAGCTTGCCCCGCATAATATGGCCATTCGATTCTATGCCGGAGAATTGAACATTACAAATGTTGAAACAACAGGAAATAAAAGTTATTATTTACTAAGTCTTCCTTACTATTTGGCGTCCCAAATAGAGCATTATTTGCATTGGTTTAAAGATGAAATAAACCGGTTTCCCAATAAATAATTGGGCTTTCACATTTGACATTGATGGAGTTGCCGTTTCAGCATAAATTTATCAAGAATTGCTTGCCTTTTTAAACACCACTTATTCATCCAATACTAATTCAGATAGAAGACATTTGCAATTCTAATGAATGACCACTCCATTCCTTTTTCCATCTTTTTATTAGTACTGTTTTTATCAGGCTGTAATAATCCTGAAAAAAATCTATTGCCTTTCGATTTCAATCATCCGGATGAAGTAATCAATCTTCCCAAAACACTTCATGAGATTTCGGGGATTACTTTTTATAAAAAAAATGAATTGGCTTGTGTTCAGGATGAGAAAGGAAAAATTTTATTTTACGATATTAAAAAAGAAAAGCTTAGAAATACTGTATCATTTGGAAGTGATAATGATTACGAAGGCATAGCAAATATTAACGATACCTTGTATGTTCTTTGCAGCAATGGAGTAATTTCTCAGGTAGACGCTTTGCAAGAAAATGTTTACACCAACAGTTATAAAACTTTCTTGTCGAAGGAGAATAATTGTGAAGGTCTGTGCTACGATTTTAAAAGAAACTGTTTGCTCGTTGCTTGCAAAGGCAAACCGGAAAAAGGAACTGCACCGCGTGGAAATAAGGCCATCTATCGATTTAATCCGGTTACAGGTATCCTCGACGAAACTCCGATTTATCAAATTGATCCCGATTCGGTAATCGCTCACATCACATCTTCCGATACTCCGAATATTTTCAGTCGATTGATGGGAAAAAACTCCGATAAAATAAAAAATCGTTTCGATCCGTCTGACCTGGCCATTGATCCTTTTTCGGACGACATATACTTACTTTCTGCGGAAGGAAAAACCCTTCTTGTTATGACATATACGGGAAATATTAAATTTGCCCTCCGGCTCAACCCCGAAATTTATAAGCAGCCCGAAGGCATTATTTTTTCTTCTGATGGCGACCTATTTATTTCCGATGAAGGTAGAGGAGGCCGGGCTAATTTAATACGATTGAGACGTAATTCATTTTGAAAAAATACAAAAACATCATTTTCGACCTCGGTGGAGTTATTCTCACTATAGACTATACAAAAACGATAGAGGCATTCAGGAATTTAGGCATTCAGGAATCAAATTTACTTTACTCCAAAGCAAATCAGACTTCCCTTTTCGATGATTTGGAAAAAGGAAAAATTACGGATCAGGAATTTTTTACGGCGATCCGATCAATTACTAAAATCGGAGTTTCTGATGATCAGATAAGAGATGCATGGAATGCTCTACTAATTGGTTTGCCCGATGAAAATATTCGCTTATTGAAGGAGCTCAAGAAAGACCATCGCTTGTTTCTTCTAAGCAATACAAATTCCATTCATGAAAAAGCTTATCGTAAAATGATCATCGATCAATACGGAACATTCATTTTCGACGATCTTTTTGAAAAAATGTATTTGTCGCACAAAATTCACATGCGCAAACCGGATGCCGAGATTTTTCAGTATGTATTGGCTGATAGCCAACTGGATATAAACGATACGTGTTTCATCGACGACTCTCCTCAGCATGTTGAAGGTGCCCGTTCTGTCAATTTACCGGCATTTCATCTCATAGATAATCTTGTGAATTTTGCTAATTCGTTAATTAGCTGATTAGTTAATGGAACTATCTTCTGCTATGGCTCAATTAAAAACTTTTATTTTATTTGTGAAGAATTGAAAACTATTTCAAATCATCAGCGAATTAACAAATCAGCGAATTAGCGAATTAACCAATCTCCTGGCACAACTCAATCAACACTCCATTGGTGGTTTTCGGGTGGAGGAAACAAATGAGTTTATTGTCGGCACCACGTTTGGGGGTATCGGAAAGTAATTCGAAACCGGATTTTTTTAGTTCAGCCATGGAGGCAACAATGTCTTCTACGGCAAATGCGAGGTGATGTATGCCTTCGCCCTTTTTGGCGATAAACTTAGCGATCGGGCTGTTTTCATTTGTCGCCTGAAGTAATTCGATTTTGGTTTCTCCGGAAGTAAAAAAAGAAACATTCACACCTTCTTGTTCGACGATTTCTGTTTTATACGGTTTAATTCCGAGTAGAGCAGTATAAAGTAAATTGGATTTTTCCAGATCGTTTACAGCAATTCCTACATGTTCGATTTTGAGTAGCATGGTATTGCAATATTAAGCAAAAACTGCTGCGCTGGGAATATATACCGTAAAAGTTGTTCCTTGTCCCTCCAAACTTTGAAAGCTGATTTTACCTTTTAGTTTTTCCAATGCATTTTTAACGATGAAGAGGCCAAGTCCTGATCCACCGGATTCGGAATTTCCACGGTAAAACATTTCGAAGACTCTGTTTTTTATTTTATCAGGAATACCTTGTCCGTTATCGGATATTTCCAGTTCGATGCCGTTACCGGATGAAATAATCTGAATACGAATCCAGGGCGCCTGACGGTTGCAATAATTGATTGCATTGTGAATCAGGTTTTGAAAAACGGAAAGGACTAAAACTTTATCGGCAACAAGATCGATCTCCGGATCGATCTTTAAATCAAATTTGATCTTATCAAAATTAGGCAAATGTCTTAAGGAATACAGAATCTCTTCAACAAGAGAACGCACATTCATTTCGGAAAGCTTGTTAGAACCTCTTCTGGTTTTGGCCAATTCGATCAGATCCATGAGTGTCTGATCCAATCGTTTGATGCTCGTTTCTATCATGCCGAAATATTTTTCCATGAGCGCATTGTCATTCTCCATACGGGCAAGATTTACAATACCCATCACACTTGCGAGCGGACCCTTAAGATCGTGAGATGCTTTATAAAAGAAAGTATCAAGCTCATGATTGGTTTCCGTAAGTTCCTTTTCTGTACGCTTTCTGTCCGTGATATCTGTTTGAACTCCCCAAGTTCGAATCACGCAATCATTTTCTACAATACCGATATTGTTGTTGAGCATGAAACGGGGTTTTCCTTGCTTATCGAGTTCTTTAGATTCGGCATTGCTGATTTTGTAATTGTTCGAAATGAAATCGTGCATTAAATCGCGGGTTTTTTGTTCATCGAAGTTGTTTTCGATGTAGTAAAAATCACGAATCTTACGTCCGATTAATTCAGAAGATGAATGATAGCCATACATGGAGGCCATAAACTCATTGCATTCAGAAATAATTCCGGTATCGAGTAATAAATCGATCTGCTCAGAAACGGTAAGGTTAACGGGAATCGGGCATAAATATTCCGCTCTCCAGATTCCAACAGCGCTTTGCTCGATGAAAGTTCGATATCCTTCCTCTCTTTTCTTTAGCTCATGTTGTGTATTCTTCAATGCAGAAATATCGGTATAAACGATAATGGTACCTTCTTTTCTTCCCTCTTCATAATGTGGAGCTGCAGATACCTGAACCCAGATGAGGTTTTTCATTTTATCTAAAATCCGAATTTCGCTTTTAAAAGCCTGCCCTTTTTTTAATTTTCGGATAAAAGACTCGTCACCATCCTGTGTGTGATGAGAATTAAAGAAATTTTCTTCCCGATCGAGTATCTCGTCGGCCTTGAAGCCAGATATTTCCGAAAACATTTCATTGACATAAACGATTTTGTCGTTTGTGTCCAGGTAAATGAGTCCGTCGTTCATGTTTTCAACGAGGGTAACATATCTCTTCTCCTGTTTCTGAATTTCAGAATAAAACTCCGATTTCCTTTTTAAAATTTCTTCAGCCAGAAATGCGCCGGCATATAAGGCAATTAATGTTATTGTATAGTGTGATTGCCAGCTATGCTGAATGAGCATAAGCGAAAGCATAAAAGTTGTGATGACGAAAACGAAAATCAAACTCTTATAAAATCGATTAAAAATCAACGAAAATGTAAATGTTGAAATGGAAACCGGTAATAGGACATCTATGGAAAAACTCCTGGCATAAGCGACATACACAGCCCAGAAATGCAGAAGAATTACCGATACAAAGGTAATATTGGAGAAGTTTTTCTTGTAAAGCGGACTGTAAAAGGAGAAAAAATAATTGGCTGTAAGTATCGTAGAGCATACAAGCCCTGTCATAAGTATATATCCATCGTGATATGCCGACTCAAAAATAAAACCCAGTACGATTACAATTATCGCAGCGACAAGATTGAGCAATCGGAAGTTCCGAAGTTCTTTTGTTCTTAGTTTTTCTTTGAAACCGGACAACATGAGTGTTTATTCTTAAAAATCAAAAGTAAAAAATACATTCTTATCTATTATACATCGGTGAGAGAAACAAGTTCAGTGTTTCTTCGGAGAAAAATGTAAGATTTGGTTCCACTTTGTTATAAAATGTCGTGCGAAAAAGAAAAAGTCGGCGAAAATTCCCTTTCAGCTGGTCGCGAAATGATTAAATGTGAACAGTTGAACCAAAAATAATTCCGGTGACGATCGGTTGATAACTCTAAAACTGAAAAAATAATTTTCATCGATTTGAAAAAATAATTTTAGAAATACTTTTTATCGACATGCGTGAACACCACTGTTCATGCACTATTCAGGAAGTTCGTTTTTTTCTAATCGAAAGAAAATTGTTGTTGAATGTGATGATTTTTGCATCAACAGAAATCAACAATTTAATGTGTAAAAGATTTTTATCCGGAATTGTGTAACCTTTTTATATTTATTATGTTTGAGTAGTCATAAACAAATTTAAAAACTAAAAACAATGGCAAAAGCAAAAAAAGCCGCTAAGAAAGCTAAGAAAGCTAAAAAAGCAGCTAAGAAGAGAAAGTAAGCTAACGCTTCCCGCTGTAACAAGCGGTCTGCAAAAGTCCCTCGCTCAATAGAACGAGGGATTTTTGTTTTATGTATATTTCCGAATCATCAACAAAATAAATATTCAAACATGTATCAATGGAAGATTGAACAGGTAACGCTTGATCTGAAATATACCTGGAAGATATCCCGTAATGCCACAAATCAGAAGTCAAATCTAATTGTTACCGTTAGTGATGGCCGCTATTCCGGAAAAGGAGAAGCAGCTCCTAACATCCGCTACAATGAATCTGCCGAAAAAGGAATCGAACAGTTTTCCGGATTTACCAAGTTGTTTCCGGAAAATCCGGGGAACATTCAATCAGTAGCAGAAATAATTCAATCTTCCGGTGTTTTTAACTCTTTAGCATTTGCCATTGAGTCGGCATGGTTTAGGTTAGAAGAGCAGCGTCAGCAAAAATCATTTTACGAGTTGACGGGAATTGAAGCTCCGGAAAAAATAATTACATCTTATACGATTCCAATAATGGAAACGGGGTTGCTCAAAAAGTTTTATGAAGAAAACAACCTAAAACGCTTTCCTTTCATCAAATTAAAAGTAAATCACGAAGACGCATATGAATCGCTCAAGCACCTGAAGAGCTTTTGTTCCAATCCGGTAATGGTTGATGCGAATGAATCCTTTACCGACGTCGAACAGTGCATCTACTGGCTCGAAAAAATCAAACGGATGGAATTGGTATTGGTAGAGCAGCCCATGCCGGCAACGATGAAAGAAGAATCAGAATATCTGAAAAAATATTGTCCATTTGAATTATTCGGCGATGAATCGATGACTGATCATGCTGACTTTGGCGAATTGAAAAAATCGTTCGATGGAGTCAATATGAAACTAATGAAAGCCGGTGGATTTATAAATGGCATTCGTTTACTCAAAGAAGCCAGAAAGAATGGATTAAAGACTATGATTGGCTGTATGGTTGAAACAACGTTAGGGATTTCTTCTGCCATGCGTTTATGCTCGTTGGCCGATTATGCAGACCTCGACAGTTTCATCCTGGTAAGTAACGAACCGTTTGGAATGATTAAAGAAAACGACGGGGAGTTGACGCTGAAGGAATGAAACCGTTTTGAATGTGTTTTTTAGAAACTACCCGCGCAATTTAATATTCAGTTCTTTCAGTTGCTCTTCGGATATCTGTGATGGGGAATCAATCATCACATCACGACCTGCATTGTTTTTCGGGAAGGCGATAAAATCCCGAATGGAATCAACTCCGCCAAAAAGCGAACACAATCTGTCTAATCCGAAAGCAATACCACCGTGTGGCGGTGCACCGAATTCAAAAGCATTCATTAAAAATCCGAACTGTTCCTGCGCTTCTTTTTCAGAAAAGCCGAGAAGCTTAAACATTTGCTGTTGTAATTCGCGATTATGAATCCGAATGGAACCGCCGCCGACTTCAACACCGTTAATTACCAAATCGTAAGCATTCGCTCTGACTTGTCCCGGATTTTCGTTTAACAATTTAAAATCTTCCGGTTTAGGAGAAGTAAAAGGGTGATGCATGGCATGCCAGCGTTTTGATTCTTCACTCCATTCAAGTAAGGGAAAATCGACAACCCAAAGTGCAGAATAGGAATCTTTTTTTCTCAATCCAAGTCGGTTTCCGATTTCCAAACGCAATTCACTCATGGCCTTTCTTGCCTTTGAGGTTTCTCCGGCCAGCACAAGTATTAAATCATTCTTGTTGGATTTACAAACTTCTACCCATTTCCGGAGATCGTCTTCGCCATAAAACTTGTCGACGGAAGATTTAATGCTTCCATCATTATTGTATCGTGCGTAAATCAGTCCGGTAGCTCCAATCTGCGGTCGCTTTACCCATTCGGTAAGTTCGTCGAGTTGTTTGCGTGTCCAGGCCGCTGCATGTGGAACAGAAATAGCGAGAACAGAATCTGCATCGTCGAATACTTTAAAGTTTTTTCCTTTGACAGTTTGGGTTAGGTCGTTAATTATTATTTCAAATCGCGTATCGGGCTTATCGTTTCCATAATAAAGCATGGCATCGGCATAAGACATACGCTGCAGTTTGGGGATTTCGATTCCTTTAACTGACTTAAACAAACTTAAGATCAGTCCTTCGAATGTTTGAAGAATATCTTCCTGTTCGACAAAACTCATCTCACAGTCGATTTGTGTAAACTCGGGCTGACGATCTGCGCGAAGATCTTCATCGCGGAAACATTTAACGATCTGATAGTATTTATCCATTCCGGCAACCATAAGTAATTGCTTGAATGTTTGTGGAGATTGTGGCAAAGCATAAAACTCTCCGGGATTCATTCTTGAAGGAACCACAAAATCACGGGCGCCTTCCGGAGTGGATTTAATAAGAACAGGCGTTTCGATTTCAACAAAATTTTCATTGTTGAGATAGTTGCGTGTTGCTGTTGCAATTTTTGCCCGTAAAATTAACGCCTCTTTAACGGTATTTCTTCGGATGTCGAGATACCTGTATTTCATGCGAATGTCGTCGCCGCCATCGGTTTCTTCTTCAATGGTAAATGGAGGAGTTTGCGATGCATTTAAAATAGAAAGTTCGTCGACAAAAATTTCAATATCGCCGGTATTCATTTTCGGATTTTTGCTGCTTCGTTCACATACTTTTCCTGTTACACGAAGAACAAATTCGCGGCCGAGTTTTCGCGCTTGTTCGCAGAGTGTAGCATTGATATCCATGTTGAATACCAATTGCGTAATTCCGTAGCGATCGCGGAGATCGATAAAAGTCATTCCACCGAGATCCCTGGATTTCTGGATCCAGCCGCATAACGTAACATTTTGTCCTGCATTTTTCAGGGTTAATTCACCGCAGGTATGAGAGCGTAACATATCTTTTTTTAATAAGAAGCGAAAATAAGAATAATTGAATTGATCTCTGTTGAAATGAGATGGTGTAAGGATAAAAAAAAAGCTGCCCGAAGGCAGCTTTCAATGAAGTAAGTCTGATTAATTTCCTCCTAATACATAAGCAATGCGTATTCCAAGGTATGAAGTGGTATTGCCTTCTGTTGAAACCATTTGATAACGAAGTCCCAAATCCAAGCTTTCCATGTGATAACCGACTTCAGGAGCATAGCTGAATGCTGCTTTCGTTTTATCTTTAGTAGTAAAAGTGCCGTTAACTAAATCAATGGTAACTTCAGTGGATTTGTACATGTGAAATCCTAGTTCTGCCTGTGCATAAAAACCTGATTGTTGCTCATCGAAGTAGTATTTCAAACCTGCTTGTAAAGGAATGAGGTAAGAACTTTCTAGTTTTACACCGGAAATAGTTTTTCCGCCAAAAGAAATATATCCTGCCGTTCCTGTAAGTCCGATATTATCTCCCATAGGAGCTTCATAACGAATTGAACCACCGATTCCAAGTCCGGCAGCATCACCAAAGTCTCCCATTGGAAGTCCAATTTCTGCTCCGATAGAGAATCTTCCATCCTGTGCTTTTGATACAGATGAAACACTAATTAAACTGATTGCTACGATAACTGATGTAATAATTTTTTTCATGGTTTTTTGATTTAATGGTTTATAAATTGTTTGTGATTAATAATTTTTCTGTGGAAGAAATATCTTAAAGAATACTAATATATAATATACTATACGAATACAAAAAAATTAACGGTTAATAGATGAAATTAACAACTTAATATTTTGTTTTTGAATTGTTTATAAAATATTGACAATTGGTGAATGTCCTCCAATTTGACTACTTCTTAAGATAAATTGTCGCTTGTCGATCTGCAATCATCTTGATTCTTCTCTTCTTCTGATCAATTTTATATACTTGATAATTTCCATTGCCCATAAATAAATTACAATTGGAAATACGATTACGCTTAGTTTGTTGAAACTATATCCCTTTTCAAAATCGAGGTGGATATAATGCATGGCGCTTCTGGTCATTCCACAGCCGGGACATTCTGTATCGGCTAACAATTGGGAGAGACACAAACTTTGACCGGTATCAAAAAAATCAGCGGGCAATACTAATAACACAATTGGTATCAGTATAAGCCCGCTGACTATTATATATTTCCTTATCAATTGGAAATATTAATTAAAGCGTTTTGTCGTAATTGCCGTCTTTCGGACCCAGATCTCCGATGAGGATACGTATGAAGTCAATAAGTGCCCAAACTCCGCAACCACCTAATGTGAGAAGTTGAACAACACCTTGCCATGTATAACCTAAATAGAAACGGTGAATACCTAAACCACCCAGGAAGAAGGCAAGTAATACAGCAACGAGCTGACTTTTGCTTCCGCTTTTGTGCGATTTTGTTGCTTTAGAATCTTTTGTGTCTTTTGCTGCTTCAGTAACAGATGCAGAGGCATTTTTTTCTACTTGAGTTTCATTCATGGCATAAGTAGCAAGTACTTTGTTGATCTTGCGAGCCATTCGTGGAGTAACGGTAGAAGCAATTTTGTTGTCGGTGCTGGCAGTTAATGTTGCAATAGATTGTTGTTCTTTAATGCTTGAAGCAATATTTTCTGCAACGCTAAGTTGAACTGGAGCAGTGGGAGAAATTTTTTCTACCGGAGTATTGTTGTTTACTGCAACATTTTTATTGTCTGTTTTTTTCACTTCATTGGAACTGACATCGATGAAGAAACCTTTGTTGTAACGACGCTTGGTAATATCAAACGAGGTGTTGCAAGAGGAAAATAGCTGGGCTATGAAAAGCCCGCCGATAGCGAGAATTAATGTAGATCTGATTTTCATAAGTGTGTGAGGTTTATTTTTATAATTCAAATTAAAACCAAGGGCATGAATAAAGCAACTTTTTAGCAAATAATTTTCGGTATTTAACGAAAAAATAGACTATTATTCATCAATTTAGCGACCGAAAAACACATTTTCATGAATTCTCTGTTAGAAAACCCCCATTTACATTTTATGCGAGAGGCATTAAAAGAGGCCGTGAGGGCATTCGAAATTGACGAAGTGCCAATAGGCGCTGTTGTTGTTTGCAAAAACAAAATAATAGGCAGGGGACATAATTTAACTGAACGATTGAACGATGTTACGGCACATGCGGAGATGCAGGCGATTACTGCAGCGGCCAATTACCTCGGTGGAAAATACCTGGATGAATGTACCTTATATGTAACGATTGAGCCTTGTGTTATGTGCGCGGGGGCAACTCAGTGGGCTCATCTAGGACAAATTGTTTATGGAGCGAGGGATGAAAAAAAAGGGTATTCAAAAATATCATCAGACATTTTACATCCGAAAACAATTCTGGTTCGAGGGATTATGGAAGAAGAATGTTCTGAATTGCTGAAAGAATTTTTCAGACAGAAGCGCTGATTTTGTTATATGTAAAAGTGCCAGTCGCCGAGATGGGAAACTATTTCTTAAAAACACAGAGAGCATGGAGTTACCCAGAGGAATCATACTCTCCGTGAAACTCCGTGCTCTCTGTGTCTCTATGGTAATTTTATTAAAAGTTAGTGTTACCGAAAATGCAAATGTTATCGAACACTCGCTGCAACTTCCTACTCGTATTTTTTTAAACTGAGGGATTAAAGTTGGCTATACGCTTTTGAGCGAGCGCACTCAAGGATTGACGAGAAAGTGGTTTCTCGAGTTGTCCGGCAACGAAATGATTTTCGAGTGCTTTGTCTAGATGTTCTTGTTTTTGAAAAACAGATAGAATAATAATCTTCGTTTTGTTCGTAACGTATTCCGGGAGTTTTTTAAATTCTTCGATGAAATCGTAACCACTCATCATCGGAAGATACATATCCAGAAAAATCAAATCGGGAGCCTCGTCAGCAGAACGACATTCGTGTCGGAAAAACTCAAGGGCTTCTTCACCGGATCCTGCAATGGTAATCTGTGAAGCGAAAAAAGTAAGTTCCATTAAACGGCGATTTACCAAAATATCAATCTCGCTGTCATCTATCAAAAGTACATGCTTAAAATGAAACTTGGATGCATCCATCAGTTCTGGTTATTTGAATACTTACAATTGAATGGCGTCGAGAACAGGTTTACTAAGTGGTTTATTGAGGAACTTATATACGAAAGGACTTTGATTAGCGCGGTTAAGATCTTTAAAACTTTCTGTAGTCGACAACATAATAATCTTACAGCTTTTTTTAACAGCAGGACTCAGTTTATCAAATTCTCCAAGAAAACCAAAACCGTCCATATGAGGCATCATGATATCAAGGAAAATTATTTTGGGTAGTTTGTCTTCATGGCCATCAAGTTGTTTCAATTCATCGAGGGCACTTTGCGCGGATTGATGAACGATTACATGCTGAGCAAACATCTCATTCTCTAACAATTTTTTATTGATAAAGTTATCCAACTCATTATCATCAACAAGCATGATAACAGGATATTTTACATTAGAACTCATGGTGAAAAATTAATTTGCTGTAAAAATAGGAATAAAGTCAAAAGTTAAAAGTCAAAAGTAAAAAAAGGATTAAGAGGAGATGTTGATAAGTTACACGGTAGATTTCAGATTTCAGATGTTCGATTTCAGATTACAGAAGGAGAAATTGAAAATTAACGGCATCTTTTGGAGATGGGTTTATGACAGAGAGTATGGAATAGCTGCTGTTAATAAATGATTGTTACTTTGCCTGTTCGACCCTTTTCCAGACCCATGGCATAGAGCTTATAGACGTATGTTCCTTGTTCGGATTTTTGTCCCCTGTACCTGCCATCCCATTGTTGTCGCGGGTTGGTTGATTCAAAAATCACTTCACCCCAGCGATTATAAATCAAGATATGAAAATCATTAATCCCTTCTCCTTTTACTCCGAAGGTGTCGTTGATGCCATCATCATTGGGAGTAAATGCCGAGGGAATATAAAAGCTAAGCTTAGGAATTACTTCTGCATAATTCGAAGTACTGGTAATTATCGGGTTCCCTTTTTTATATGCTGTAACCCTGTAAACTTTATTGTCCAAAATATTCTGTGCAAATAATACAGAGGTTCCGGAATAAATAAGGCATAGCAGTAACAGTAGTGTGTGTTTGTGTTTCATGTACAGGTAATTCGGTTACTGCAAAGTATATCAGCAGCAGTCGGGGTTTTTGTACAAAGCGGGATATTCTCTCATTTGTAAGAAAAACGACTTTTGATTTGGAAGTCAGGATGAAAAGCCCGTCTTTATTAATATTTATCTGTGATTTTCAGTATAATCTCTGTAATTTTGCATAATTAAAAGAATCAAATTATGCCATATCCTGAATATATCTGTGCTCCAATGAGGCAAGATCTCACTTCTGCCGGTTTTGAAGAATTAAAAACGTCTGAAGAAGTTGATAATACTATCCCGAACCAAAAAGGAACCCTTTTACTCGTATTAAATTCTGTTTGCGGTTGTGCTGCCGGTGCTGCTCGCCCGGGCGTAAAACTTGCTTTAGCTGATGGAAAAAAACCGGCGAAACTGACTACGGTTTTCGCGGGACAAGATCTGGAAGCCACATCTCAGGCACGTAAATACACTTTACCTTACCCGCCTTCTTCTCCGGCAATTGCGCTTTTTAAAGATGGAAAACTTGTTCATTTTCTAGAACGACACCATATCGAAGGAAGAAGTGCCGAAATGATTGCTGAAAATTTGAAGATGGCTTTTGAGGAATACTGTTAATTAGCTAATTAAAAAACTCCGGATACTTATCGTGGAGGGGTTTTGAAATAACGGCATAGACTTTTTCTTTCAGACTGTCAATATCGTTTTCTCCCATTCCGATAGTTGGAATAGGTTCATGAATAATTACGTGTGCGATTCCGGGATGTCCTACTCTATTATAATAGTCGTCCGGTAAAAGCAACCAGTTATTTAGAAAAGTAACAGGTACGATTGGAATTTGCTTTTCAATGGCTAATTTGAAAGGGCCGTTTTTGAACCGCCCCATAATAGGACCATTGTTATGAATGGTTCCTTCGGGAAATAGCGTGATACTGATGCCTTTATCTATGTCGCTTCCTGCTCTTACAAAAGCACGATGAGAATCGATTCGACTTTTTCTGTTCACAGGAATATTCATTCGATCGAAAAAACGTCTGAACAGAGGTACTTTTTGCAATTCTGCCTTTCCCATTGTATGGAAATAAACGGGTATTGCTATGTAAATCAGCATAATATCCAAATATGAAGTATGATTTGGACAAAATACATAGGACTGATTTTTATTGAGCTCAGATTTTCTTTCAATTTTATAAAAAAGTAAAACCGGCCAGAGCATGCAGTGGCCCCAAATTTTTTTTATTTTAAAAACCCAGGGAAACCGGCTTTCTCTGCTTAAAAGAAAGTAGAAAAGTGGGAAAAAAAGGAAAAAAGTGACAACGGCATTCACAAAGAAAAGGGTACGCCAAATCCATTGAAACGGAAAGAATACGTATTTAAGCAAATTTGGCAATTTTTTAAAAATTGAAATGCGAATTTAAACTAATTATATGTTATGTAAGCCGAAGAAGTGTCTTAAATAATTGCCTGATAGCTGATTTCTACGTACCTTCGTCGCCCTTATTTTTGGGGTTTGAGATGAGTGTTTCGCATGATTATATAATCAATTTCGGCAGTCTAGCGTCGGGTGAACATGAGTTCGAGTTTGCTGTTACTGATTCGTTCTTTCAGAAATTTGAGCAGTCGGTCATCCAAAAAGGTGATGTAGATGTGCTCGTAGTAGTTGAGAAAAAAGAAGGTATGCTTTTACTCGACTTTACAATGGAAGGAACAGTAACAGTACCTTGCGATCGTTGTTTAGAAGACCTTGATCTGGATATTGAAGGATATAATGAGTTGATCGTTAAAGTTGGCGATCATCATGAGGAGCTTTCGGAAGATGTGATTATGATATCTTCCAAAGAGTATGAAATCGATGTTGCGCAATACATCTACGAATTCATCACATTGATGATTCCGATGCGAAACGTTCACGATGAAGAGGAAAACGGACAAGCATGTGATCCGGAAATATTAAAAGAACTGGAAAAACATCTCAGTCACGAAAATGAAGAAACACCACAAGACCCTCGATGGGACGATCTAAAAAAAATTAATCTTAATTAATACCAATAACTATTTAAAATAATTAAGCGATGCCAAATCCGAAACACCGACACTCCAAATCCAGAAGAGATAAAAGAAGAACACACTGGAAGGCCGCAGTTCCAACAATTGCAACGGATCCTACAACAGGACAACCGCACCTTTTTCACCGAGCGCATTGGTATGAAGGAAAATTATATTACAAGGGAAAAGTTGTAATGGAGAAGAAGGAAGTTGCCTGATCCTCTTTACAATCCTGACAAATTGCAGTTAACAGATTTTAAAACTTTCTGTGTACTGCTTTTTTTCTTTATATATTTTCATTCTCTAATCTAATCAGCATGAAAATCGGCATTGACATAATGGGCGGTGATTTTGCTCCTGAACAAACAGTTCTGGGTGCAATTCAGGCGCGTTTGCAATTACCTGAAACAGTTCAGTTGGTATTAATCGGCGACAAGAACGCTATATTACCTATACTGAAACGCGAACATGCGGATGAATCCAAATTCATTATTGAACATTGCACGGAGGTTATCGGCATGGCCGAACACCCGACGAAAGCAATTCAACACAAACCTGACTCGTCGATATCAAAAGGTTTTCAACTCCTGAAAGAAAAATCGATCGACGCTTTTGCATCAGCAGGAAATACAGGAGCCATGCTCGTCGGTTCTATGTTCAGCGTAAAAGCTATTCCGGGAATTCTTCGTCCCGCCATTGCATCCTTAGTACCAAAAGAAAACGGCGGATGGGGACTAATCATCGATGTCGGAGTGAATGCAGATTGTAAACCGGAAGTTCTTCAGCAATTTGCGGTATTGGGATCCATCTATGCACAGAACCTTCTGCACATAAAGTCTCCGAAGGTTGCCTTAATGAGTATCGGCGAAGAAGAAGAGAAGGGAAATCTTTTAGTAAAAGAAACACACCAGCTTTTAAAAGAAACACACGATATTAATTTTATCGGAAACGTTGAAGGTCGCGATCTTTTTAATGACAGAGCCGATGTAATCGTCTGTGACGGGTTCACCGGAAACGTAATTCTCAAAGAAGCCGAATCTTTTTACGGAATGATTAAAAGGCGAAAAATTAGCGATGCTTATTTCGAAAGATTTAACTACGAAGATTATGGTGGCACTCCAATATTAGGTATTAACTCTTCTGTAATCATTGCTCACGGCATCAGCAAAGCCAAAGCAATTAAAAATATGATTTTGCAATCTGCTGAAGTAGTAGAAGCCAAGTTGCCTGAAAAAATCACTGCCGCTTTCAGCAAGGAAGTTAGTGCCAAGTAGTTTGAATTGTATTTCTAATTACTGTTTTCTAATTTCAAAAAACTAAATTGTGCCTTTCAAACCCACTCTTTCATGACAAAAATTACAGCGGCGATAACAGGCGTTGGAGGATATGTTCCCGACTACATCCTTAAAAACAGCGAACTGGAGAAGATGGTTGAAACAACTGATGAATGGATTGTTTCACGAACAGGAATTAACGAAAGAAGAATCTTAAAAGGAGAAGGACTGGGAACGTCTGATTTAGGCACACCGGCTGTTCTTGATCTGTGTCGTAAAAGAGGCATCGATCCATCAGAGATTGAATTACTCATTTGCGCGACGACAACACCTGACTATGTATTTCCTGCAACAGCGAATATTATTTGTGATAAAGTAGGAGCAAAGAATGCATTCAGCTTCGATTTACAAGCCGCTTGTTCGGGATTTATTTATGCACTGGTTACCGGTTCGAAATACATTGAATCGGGACAATACAAAAAAGTTGTCGTTGTTGGTGCCGATAAAATGTCGAGTATTATTGATTATAGCGATAGAGCCACCTGTATAATTTTTGGCGATGGTGCCGGAGCCGTTTTACTTGAACCAAGTACTGAAAAACTCGGAGTAATGGATAGCATTCTACGTAGTGATGGTTCCGGACGCGTGTATCTGCATCAAAAAGCCGGCGGTTCAGTGAAACCTCCTTCTCATAAAACTGTTGATGCGAAAGAGCATTTTGTTTTTCAGGATGGTCAACCCGTTTTCAAATTTGCCGTGAAAAACATGGCTGATGTCTCTGAAGAAATCATGGAGAAAAACAATCTTACCTCCGATGATATTGCCTGGCTGGTTCCACATCAGGCGAATAAAAGAATCATCGACGCAACTGCAAACAGAATGGGTGTGGGTCCGGAAAAAGTAATGTTGAACATTCACAAATATGGAAATACAACAAGTGGAACCATTCCGCTTTGTTTAAATGAATGGGCTCCGCAATTGAAAAAAGGCGACAACCTGATTCTTGCAGCTTTCGGCGGAGGTTTTACATGGGGAAGCGTTTGGCTGAAGTGGGCTTTTAATAGCTGATTCAGAGTTCTCATTCAATTGGTCCAGTATTTCAAATCTGCACTATTTCGGGCAATTTCTGTCATTTGAATGGTTGCAAAAAGTGAGTAAAACGAGCCTTTTCACCCACTATCATTCTGTTTTTCAATCAAATACTTTCATTCCAAGATTTATTTTGCTCTTTTTAAAATTTGCATTAGGTTTGATTTTCGAAACCGCTTCAGTATTGAGTCGCTGAAGTATTAATCTAAACTGCATGAAGCGGAAAATAACCCCGGTTAAAAAAGATATTCCTGTAAAAATTAAAGCAGCAACAGAAATTACGATGAACCTTAAAGAGATCGAAAGTCTGATAAAATTTGTACAACATAGCGGTGTTGCCGAAGTTAGTTTGGAACAGAAAGATTTCAAACTTACTATCAAAGCAACACATGGTGCGACTTACGTAAATTCTGCACCTCAACTTGTACATTCAAGTGCTCCGTCACCTCAACCTGCAGCTGCTGCGCCACAACCGCCAGCCGCTGAAGTTGCAAAACCGGCCGATACATCTAAGCTAATTACTATTAAGTCCCCGATGATTGGAACATTTTATCGTTCTGCATCACCGGATAAGCCATTGTTTGTAAACGTTGGTGATGAGATTAAGCAGGGACAGGTTTTGTGTAT
Source organism: Bacteroidota bacterium (assembly GCA_031385005.1). Taxonomy (GTDB): domain Bacteria; phylum Bacteroidota; class Bacteroidia; order AKYH767-A; family 2013-40CM-41-45; genus JADKIH01. Next base: position 62,859 of record JANNBB010000013.1, on the reverse strand, counting down.
TATCGAAGCGATGAAGTTGTTCAACGAAATTGAATCGGAAGTTTCCGGTAAAATTGTGAAAGTATTGGTTGACAATTCTACACCTGTAGAATACGACCAGCCACTGTTTCTTGTTGAGCCCAAATAATTATTCTAAGAAGTAGTTTCCCACACTTGCATATTGAACAATGTTTAAAAAGATCCTGATTGCTAATAGAGGTGAGATTGCATTGCGTATCATACGTACATGCAAGGAAATGGGTATTAGAACAATCGCTGTTTACAGTACTGCCGACAAAGACAGTCTTCACGTTCGCTTCGCTGATGAAGCTGTTTGTATCGGTCCGCCGCCTGCCAGAGATTCCTATCTGAATATTCCACGCATCATTTCTGCTGCGGAAATTACCAATGCAGATGCCATCCATCCCGGTTACGGATTTTTATCTGAAAATTCTAAATTCAGTGCAATCTGCGGAGAGCATGGAATTAAATTTATCGGTGCTACACCCGATCAGATCGATTCCATGGGAGATAAATCGAATGCAAAAGCTACCATGAAAAATGGTGGTGTCCCTACGATACCCGGAAGTGAAGGATTGATTACAGAACTTAAATCGGCATTGGTTACCGCAAAGAAAATCGGTTATCCGGTTATCATCAAAGCGACAGCTGGCGGAGGCGGAAGGGGAATGCGTATCGTCTGGAAACCGGAAGAATTTGACAATGCATGGAGCTCGGCCCGTCAGGAAGCAGGTGCCGCCTTTGGAAACGATGGCATGTATCTTGAAAAATACATTGAAGAGCCGCGTCATATAGAAATTCAGATTGCCGGTGATCAGTATGGTAAAGCTTGTCACCTGAGCGAAAGAGATTGTTCAATTCAACGCCGTCACCAAAAACTTATAGAAGAAACTCCTTCTCCATTTATGACTATGGAGTTGCGTGAAAAAATGGGCGAAGCAGCTATTAAAGCAGCATTGGCAGTAAAATATGAAGGCGTAGGAACCGTAGAGTTTTTAGTTGACCGCCACCGCAATTTCTATTTCATGGAAATGAATACGCGTATCCAGGTAGAACATCCGATAACAGAAGAGGTAATCAATTACGATCTGATCAAAGAACAAATTAAGATAGCAGCCGGAATGCCAATTTCCGGAAAAAATTATTTTCCAAATCTGCACGCCATTGAATGCAGGATTAATGCAGAAGATCCTTATAACAATTTTCGACCGGCACCAGGAAAGATAACAACACTTCACGTACCCGGAGGTCATGGTGTACGTGTCGATTCACACATCTATGCCGGTTACGTCATTCCACCCAATTACGATTCAATGATTGCCAAACTTATCACCGTTGCACAAACGCGCGAAGAAGCAATCAATACGATGGAACGCGCCCTGAGTGAGTTCGTAGTAGAAGGTGTAAAAACAACCATTCCTTTTCACCAACAACTGATGAGAAACGAAGATTTCAGAAAAGGAAACTATACAACAAAGTTCATGGAGAGCTTTGTCCTCGAATAATCAAAATAGAAAATTTTAATTCTTTTACTTCGGAGTCAACCTGTTTCTTGTTTTATATTATGTTTCCTTCTACACAAGAATCGCATTTATTTAATCAATTTGCCAATAAAATTAAAATTGATTGACTTGTTTAATCATTGCTCTTTAATATTTACATTTACCTATAACCTATTATCATGAAAACCAAACTCACCCTTCTGGCTTTACTCTTTTGTTGTTGTCGTTTAAACGCACAATGCCCATCCGGGCAAATTGAAGTTAGTATAGACATACAAACTGACGATTACGGATATGAAGGTTATTGGCAGTTAGTTCCAACAGGAAATAATTGCGGAACAGGAACCATCTTTTCAGGTGGAAATGCACTAGTAGGGTGTAATGGTGGAGGACTTCAAAATCAAAATCCGGGTGGTTATGGAAATGCACTCGTTGTCTCTGAAGGCCCTTGGTGTCTTAATCAGGGAAGCAGCTACGACATTATTTATGTAGATGATTATGCTGATGGCGGATTTACTTTTACTGTTAACATAAATGGCTATCCTGTTTATACAGGATTGACAGGAAGCGGAGATAATCCGGGAAACCGTTTTACTTTCTTAGTCGAACCTCCTCCTGCTAGAGATGCAGCTTGTTTATCTATTAAAAGTCCGCTGTATGCAGAGTATGGCTCCCACCTGCTAAACGCATGGGTTGGAAACAAAGGAACAGATACGATTATTTCTGTCGATTTAAATTACATGGTTGATAATGGCGCTATACAATCGTCTAGTTTTTCCGGAATTTCAATTGCACCATTTGACTCGGTTCTATTGACACATACCATCCCATGGACAATTAATTTCGCAGGAAGCGAAATGATTACTATGTGGACATCAAACATGAATGGGAATACAGATTTAAATGCATCGAACGATTCAACAACAAAAATGATCGAATCCGGTCCGTCAACACCAAATGTAATTGATGATTATATTGGCGCTACTCCGATATTAACTGTTATCGGTAATTCTTCCGATGATATTGATGTTCCGCGCGACCTTGACTTTCATCCAATTCTTACTCGCAATGAATTGTGGGTTATTTTGAAAAGCACTGAAAATTCAGGTGGCAAAACCGTTAAGTTCAGCAATGCCGGAAAACCTGCACAAACATCTCTTCTGCAACAGGACGGAAATGCCTGGCATTTTATGTCACTTCCTACTGCAATAGCATTTAGTGGAAATGGAAACTTTGCAACATCACCGGGAGTGTACGATGCCAATCACGATGGTGGTTCTCCTTTCACAGGCCCAACGTTGTGGTCGAGTGACAGTACAATATATGCTCAACCATCCGGCGGAAACGGAAGTCACCTCGATATGCTACACCAAAGTCCATATGCCATGGGAATATGCAGCGAAGAAGAAAATTCCTTTTGGGTATTTGACGATAACGATCAGGAAATTGTCAGATATGATTTCAGAAAAGATCACGGTCCGGGAAACAGTGACCATAGCGATGCAATCGTCAGACGTTTTTCCGGAATCAGTATTGCAGGTGATCCGGCGCATGAAGTACCGAGTCATTTGGTATTGGACAAAACAACAGGAATGCTTTATATAGCAGACACAGGAAACGATCGTATCTTGAAGATGGATATTAACAGCGGTACTTTTGCGAACAACCTCATACCTTATGAAGCAATGGCTGAATACAGCTACTGGACAAATACTTCCTGGAGTATTTTAGCAGATTCGGGATTGACTACACCTTCAGGAATTGATTTGATCGACGAAAGACTGATTGTTTCTGATTATGCAACAGGCGATATTATCATTTACGATATAAGTGGAAGCACGTCAATAGAGCTAGGACGTGTCGTTACCGGAACACCGGGAATTATGGGAATTAAAATCGGTCCGGATGGAAAGATCTGGTATGTAAATGCTATGACGAATGAAGTGATTCGCATCGACGGACTTACAACAGGAGTTAAAGAAATAGCTACGTCAGGATTTTCTGTTTTCCCGAATCCGGCAGTTTCTAAACTTACATTGAACATGCGAACAGAACTGAACGAAGATGCGCAGGTGAAATTCTTCGACAGCAAAGGATCGCTGATTAATACTTCCGAGTTAAAAAAAGGTAACAAAGAATTTACTTTTGATGTTTCCGGTTTTGCAGGAGGAATTTATTCTGTATCGGTTTTAAATTCGACAGTTAACTCTGTAATGAAGTTTGTTAAAAAGTAAAACATAAGCGAATTCTGAGTAGCGCTTATCCAAGACATTTCAATAAAAAAACGACGACTCCCATAGAAATAGGAGTCGTCGTTTTTTTTGACTTGTTGACATTCAGTTACCAATCGTCTATTTCAATTCTCTCTGTTCATGCCTTTGGTATCTCTGTGGTTAAAGACCGACGGTTGTATCAGCACCGGAGCCACTTATAAAACCCGAATTTCATTTTACAAAAAATCTATCGAGCAATATCCAAACTATAAGGATCAACAGATAACTCCGACTTAAACCCCGGGACTAATTCTAATGTCGACATATTGATTGCCGTGAGGTAGCCGTTTTTTCCGAATGGTGAAGGGTGATGCGCTGCCGGTCCGCCGTGAGAAACATTTCTGTTTGCTATGTAGAGGCGATTATCGATATCGTTCACAGCAATACCATGCGGTTGATGTCCGGGCATGATTGATTTAATTACCGAATTCGTGTTAATATCGATTACATCTATTCGCCCCAAAATGGTATTTCCTGCATTCGGCTCCGACATACAAGAAATAAAAAGATAAGGATGAGAACCACTCAATGCCATCTCGACAGGGAAATTAGAGATCGGTATAATTGCAAGCAGACTATCGTTTCGCGATTGCATTACCCGCACTTCATTGGATCTTCTGCATGCAACATAGTAGATTGAATGGTCGCTATTAAATAGAATAAAATTCGGATCGAGCAACGGAGAAGAATTCGGTAAAACTCCCGGTTGAAGAGAGATTGAATCGACATCCGTGGAATTATTTACCGGGATCTTACAGATGAAATTTCCACTCGGCGGAATCACATACAACGTATCATCGAATTTATTCAATGCACTTCCCAATGCATTGTTTACTCCAGTAAATTGCTGCAAGAGCGACATATTAACCAGATCCACAACAGCCACATTTCCTGAGCCACTTGTAACAAATGCTTTGATGTTATCCGACGTAATGGAGATTGAATTCCATGAAGAAACACCTAATTCGACTTCACTTAAAAAAGAATTATCGGCAGCGCTGAATTTTTGAAGTTTCGTTCCCGAATAAAATATAGTATACCAATATTTGTTATCATCCGAACATCTTAACATATGTGGAGATTCGATTGAAGGAACACTTCCAACACCAATGCACCGCATAATTAATCCATTGTTAATGTCGATGATATTAACCAAATCGGAAGCGCGATTGGTAACATATAACTTTTCGCGGTTGGGGTTATCTGAAAATTTAACGAAACCGTTTTTATCAGGTGCGCCAATAAGAATCCAGTTTTTGAGAACAGCATATTCTTGAGTTGATAATGGTGTGCCGTTGTATGGCATTTGTGGTTCTAACCTCAATCCCAAAAGCGAATCTACGTTCACATAATAAAGTAAAGTGCTGTAATCGGCACTGAAAGGAACAACAACTGCTCCGCTTCTTCCGCCTTTAAATAGATCGCTCCATGTCTCCAAAGATATTCCTCCGGCAGCTTCTTTGCTTTCACTATTGTGGCATCCCGATGTTGCACATTTATTTATCAGAATAGCAGCAATCTCCGGAGGATATTCACTGAAATCATCCACAATCTCCATATTCTTATAAGAGCATGAAAATAAAAATGCGATAATAATTGAAAAGATGATTTTTTTCACTGAAATACAAGTAGCTATTTGGCGAATTCTAAAGATATGAAAATTGTTTTAATTCATTCTATTCTAACTTCAGGTTTTGCATTCACTCATTATTGGCTGATCCGGTTTTCAAGTAGAAATAAAATAGCGCAATTAATATCTTCTGTATCTGTCAAACAACACTTGCACAAATGCCTGTCCATTTTCCTTCATTACATCAAGCTGTTTCACCGACACAGAATACGAGCGGGCAATGAATTTATTTCTATTATACGAATATCCGAACCAGTATTTTCCATCCACCCAACCAAGCAGATGATCGATTTGATAATAGGCGAATTGATTTACAGTTGGATTCAATAAATTTTTGCTCCATTCAAATTGATCGGCATCGTTCATTCCCAACTGCCGAAGAAGTGTTCCGGCCACATCATGATGACCGCCAAGTTTGGTAACTGTAGCTCCTCTAAACTCCGGTTTGATGACATCTCCGAATAACAACAAAGGAATACGATGACTTTCCGGATAATACACATTTGTTTGGCGTGGCAGATGGTGACCATGATCGGCCGCAATAATAAATAGGGTGTTCTGGAACCACGGTTCACTTTTAGCCTTCAAAAAATAATCTCCTAACATGGCATCGGTGTAAGCCGCAGAATTTCTAAACTTATCCGCTTCCGATTCACCTGGAAAACGATTAGGCCCGGGAACGACAAATGGTTCATGACTACTCAGCGTCATCAAAGCGGAAAAGAATGGTTCCTTCATTTTTGATAAGTCAGCGAGTTGTCGCTTTAAAACATATTCATCTGCGACACCCCAACCGCTTCCGTCGATGGAATCAGCGAAGTTTTTTCTGTCGATAATCGATTGAAATTTTTGACTGATGCAATAGACGTTGAGATTTGAAAAATTACTCTCTCCGCCATAATAGAAAGAAGTCGAATACCCTTTCTCGAGAAATATTTTCGGTAGCGATGGAAGTTTATTCGACTTTTCAGTTGATCGCATAATGGAATAGTAAGGCGTAGCAGGCCAACCATTCAACAATGAAACAATTCCCTGATCCGTTCTCGTTCCACTTGCATAAATGGAATTAAAAAACACTCCTTCCTGAATAAGGTTATTCAGAGAAGGCGTTACTCCTTTTTCTCCACCGAGTTGCTCTACAATATCAGCCGTAAAACTTTCAAGTATTATAAAAACAATATTTGGGTTTTTCGTTGTAAGTATTTCCGGAAAAGAATCCTTGTCGCAAGAAAAAAGTTTTTTTGTAATTTCTTCTGCTTCCACAAGCGGACGGGTTTCGAAGGGGTTGCCCTCAAATATTCCTGCCCGGTAAACATCATTTGCCAAATGCCAGGCAGGATTAATAGCGGATTGATTAATGAAATTATTATCGGAGAAACTGATCAGACTTTCATTCATCGGTAATTTTTGCAGACCTCCGCGAATGGAAATAACCGAAAAAACAATTAGCAATAAATACCCGGTCAGCTTTAGTTGGAATTTATCAACTGAAGCCCGGAGAAATCGAAAAGAATATTTTTTGAAACAATAAAAAATCAAAATGAAAAAAATACTCAATACTAAAATTCCAAGAATTAATTGAGTCGAATTAAAAGAAGATGAGATTTCCGAAAAATCTTTCAGATAAGAAAGTGAGCGAAAATTCAACAGACTGTTCCAGTAGTGATAAAGAAGAATATTCGCCGGCAACATCCAAAAAAACAGAAACAAAGCGAAAAGATGGTAATAATATTCGGCTTTCTTAATCCAATTCATCGGACGAATCAGAAAAAGTCCCAGAAACAATAATGCCGGCAGAAAAATGTAAGCGACGACGGAAATGTCCATTCTCATTCCATGCAGAAAAGCAGGTAAGGATTTTAACCAGGAAAACCCTTTGTCTTCGTTGTGATTCACAACAATAAATATAAAACGTGCAAAAAAGAATAGCAGAAGATAGAAAATCAGAATGCGAAAAAAGTGGATGTAGATTTTTTTCATTAAGTAAAATAGTCCGGTGCCTGCGCAACAAAAGTCGTTAAAAATTTATATGAGTCTGTCAGATTCCTAACAGGAAAAAGAGAATCAGACCAAAAGCGATTCGCCAACAAACTGCCTCACTGCTTTTTTAATCGCATCAGCATCGAAGTGGCATTCATTGTAAAGTTCTTTTTGTTCACCATGTTCGATGAAGCGATCAGGGATGCCGAGTCGTTTAATGGAAGAAGTATAATTGTGGTTGATCATAAATTCAGCAATGGCCGAACCGAAACCGCCCATCAGACAACCATCTTCCACGGTGATGATTTTTTTGAATTTTGAAAATATCTCATGCAATAATTCTTCATCCAAAGGTTTAACGAAGCGTATATCGTAATGAGCAGGAGAAAATCCGTCTTTCTGCAGATCTTCACAAGCGGTAACAGCAAAATTTCCGGGGTGACCAAAAGTTAGAATAGCTACTTCTTCGCCTTCTTTAATAATACGCCCTTTGCCGATCTTTATTTTTTGAAAATTGTTTTTCCAGTCTGTCAATACACCGTTGCCTCTCGGATAACGAATAGAAAACGGACCGTTTGTATCGTCGAGTTGTGCCGTGTACATGAGGTTACGAAGTTCGTGTTCGTTCATCGGTGCACTGACAATCATGTTGGGTATGCAGCGAAGAAAAGCGATGTCGAAAGATCCGTGATGCGTCGGACCATCGGCTCCTGCCAGTCCTCCGCGGTCGAGGCAAAATACGACATGCAGATTCTGAAGTGCTACGTCATGTACAACCTGATCATACCCTCTTTGAATGAAACTCGAATAAATATTACAGAATGGAATCATTCCTTGTGTAGCGAGACCAGCTGAAAAAGTGACAGCATGTTGCTCTGCAATGCCGACATCAAAAGCTCTGTCAGGCATGGCCTTCATCATTATGTTCAGCGAACATCCGGAAGGCATTGCAGGTGTAATTCCAACAATTTTAGAATTATTTTCGGCAAGTTCCACCATCGTATTTCCAAATACATCCTGGTACTTTGGTGGCTGCGGACCATTTTTTGTGGGTTTGAAAATCTCGCCGCTGATCTTATCGAACAAACCCGGTGCATGCCATCGGGTCTGATCCTTCTCCGCCAAATCATATCCCTTTCCTTTTACTGTGAGACAGTGTAATATTTTAGGTCCGGGAATGTCTTTGAGATCGTGCATGATTTTAACCAAGCGATTTACATCATGCCCATCAACAGGGCCGAAGTAACGGAACCTGAGAGATTCAAACATGTTGCTTTGTTTCAGCAACGTAGTCTTAACGGCATTCTCGATTTTTGATGCAATCTCCTGAGCATTGGGACCGAACTTACTGATCTTTCCCAATAGCTTCCAGAGCTCATCTTTCATTTTATTATAGGTATGCGAAACTGTTATGTCTGTCAGATACTCTTTTAGTGCGCCGACGTTTGGATCGATGCTCATGCAATTATCGTTTAACACTACCAACAAGTTGGAGTTTTCCACTCCGGCATGATTGAGTCCTTCAAAAGCGAGTCCGGCTGTCATGGCCCCGTCACCAATTACTGCAATATGCTGGCGGTTATGTTCGCCTTTAAGACGTGAAGCCACAGCCATTCCAAGTGCTGCGGAAATGGAAGTAGAGGAGTGCCCTACTCCAAAAGTATCGTATTGACTTTCGCTTCTTTTGGGAAAGCCACTTAATCCATGATAAATTCGGTTTGTATGAAAAATATCCCTGCGACCGGTGAGGATTTTATGACCATATGCCTGATGACCAACGTCCCAGACGAGTTGGTCATAAGGAGTATTAAAGACGTAATGCAGAGCAACTGTAAGCTCAACTACTCCTAGAGATGCCCCGAAATGGCCTCCGTTGACGGAAACAATGTCGATAATGAAATCCCTTAATTCTTTGCAAACTTCAACTAATTCTGCCTCTTGTAACCTCCTTAAATCTTCTGGATGGTTAATATGTTTTAATAATTTTCCTAGTTTTACTTCCATACCGATACAAATATAATCAATTAGCCGATTTGATCATTAGCCAATTAGCAGCATCTATTAGGGAATTTTTGCTTCTCCGGTTAAATAATCGTTTTTTTGCAACGAATTTTACCTATTATTATTCCAATTATCGAAAAATTTTGTCCAAATAGCTTATTGGCAAATCGACAAATCAACCCATACAAATGAAAAACATCAGAATAATCGATCTTTTAAAATCCACCGACTACGACCGGACTGTCGAAGTAAAAGGATGGGTGCGTACGAAACGCGGAAACAAGCAAATTGCTTTCATTGCCGTGAATGATGGCTCTATCATTCATTCCATTCAAATTGTTGCTGATTTAACAAAGTTCGATGAAGAGCTTTTGAAGAAAGTCACAACCGGTGCTTGCATTTTTGCAACCGGTAAACTCGTGAAATCTCAAGGACAAGGACAAACAGTAGAGATCCAGGCAGAATCCATTGAAGTGGTTGGCGAAGCTGATGATACTTTTCCATTACAGAAGAAAGGTCACTCACTTGAATTTCTACGCGAGATCGCTCACCTGCGTCCACGCACAAATACATTTGGAGCCGTTTTCAGAATTCGTCATCATATGGCTTTTGCCATTCACAAATATTTTAACGACAGAAACTTTTTCTACCTGCATGCACCAATCATTACAGGATCCGATGCAGAAGGCGCAGGGGAGATGTTCAGGGTAACGACACTTGATCTGGATAACCTTCCTAAAAATGAAAACGGACAAATCGATTTCAAGGAAGATTTTTTTGGAAAATCTACAAACCTCACTGTAAGCGGACAACTGGAAGGCGAATTAGCAGCAATGGCTTTGGGTAACGTCTATACATTCGGTCCGACGTTTCGTGCAGAAAACTCTAACACTCCCAGACATCTTGCAGAGTTCTGGATGATCGAACCTGAGATGGCTTTTTATGACATCAAAGACAACATGGATCTGGCTGAGGATTTTTTGAAATACCTCATTCAATATGCCTTAGATAATTGTGCTGATGATCTTGAGTTCCTAAATAATCTTTATGATAAAGGATTGATTGAACGACTTCGCTCTGTTGTTTCACAACCATTCGAACGTCTTACCTATACAAAAGCAGTGGATGTGTTGATGAATGCCGGAAAAAAATTCGAATTCCCCGTGAGTTGGGGAACGGACCTTCAAAAAGAACATGAAAATTTTCTCGTCGAACATTTTAAACGTCCGGTTATTCTTACAGACTATCCAAAGGTCATCAAAGCATTTTACATGAAGCAAAACGACGATGGAAAAACCGTTCGTGCCATGGATATTTTATTTCCATGGATCGGAGAGATCATCGGTGGTTCGCAACGTGAGGACGACTACGAAAAACTGGTTACTCGTATGCGCGAAATGCATATTCCCGAAACAGAAATGTGGTGGTACCTCGACACACGAAAATTCGGAAGCTGTATTCACGCAGGTTTCGGTTTAGGTTTCGAACGCCTTATTCTTTTTGTAACGGGAATGACAAACATCAGAGATGTAATTCCCTTTCCTCGTACGCCTAAGAATGCAGAGTTTTAATCTGCCTTCATTTTAAAAAGGTTCGCTTGTAATAAGGTAAAAAAATAAACGACAGAGATAAATGTCTGTCCTATATTGCCTCTTGTTGGAATATAATTCCTATCAACGTTTGTCCCACTGCTTTCAGCGTATTCGGATCAATGATATCGAGGTTATCTCTATGAGTATGCCAATGCGGAGCGAAGCCGGTTGATGATCCGGGTTGCATATTGATAATGTCGATTGATGGAATATTAATTTTGTTGACATATACATGGTCGTCTGTAATCCAGCCGCCATCCTGATAGATGAAATAACTGCTGTATCCGAGGTTATTGGCAGTTGTCCAAACATTGTCAACCACAAATCCGGCTTGTTGTTTTGACAATCCTTCTTTCAGGAATCTTGCATTTTTGGCTCCAACCATATCCAATAAAATTCCGAAGTCAGCAGTGTAATTGCTGACGTGTGTATTCTTCGCCCAGTATTGGGTTCCCAATGCATAGGAATCTTCAGATTCAGGACCGCCGCCGGATTTTCCATAATCTTCTGCATCGAAAAATGCAAGATCAATGCCGATAGTTGAATCACAGAATTTTGTTTTTGTTGAATCGCAAAATTTGTTGATTCGACAGTTGTTTAACACCCGGGCAATTTCCATTAATACGGCAACACCGCTGGCGCCATCGTCGGCACCAATGATTGGTTTGTCGGAGTTAACGGAATCCTGATCTGCCCAAGGACGTGTATCCCAATGGGCAAAGAGGAGAATTCTGTTTTTTGCCTGCGGATTAAATGAAGAGATGATGTTACGGAATCTCAGGTTTGTTCCATCATAAGCTTGAACGGTTCCTGCTTGAACAAATACCGTGTCGCTCCACTCCTTCATTTTTTTAATGAGGTAATCCCCGCATGCAACATGTCCTTTCGTATTCGGAACTCGCGGACCAAAATCACATTGTTCTTTCACAAACTTAAATGCAGAGTCGGAATTAAATTCGGGCAATGTAGGTACAGCGACTTGCTTTGCTACACCATCATTGGTCTTCTTCTCTTTAGAAACACATGCACTAAAAATAGCAAGGATGATCAAAAGATAACCACAAAACTCTTTGCGCAATATATATCTCTTCGTATAAATCGCCTGAGCAGGTATTGGGTTACACAAAAGCTTAAAACGATTACTCTTTTGTCCAGTTAGTTCCGTCTTTTTCATCTTTGATTTTAAAACCTATTGCATTTAACCTGTCGCGAATATTGTCTGAAGTAGGAAAATCTTTTTTCTGTTTAGCTTCATTTCTTAAACTGATGATCAGTTGCATTAAGTCAGAAACTTCATCACCTCCGGAGATTTCCTCGTTTTTCAATCCGAGGATTTCTTCGGTAAATTCTTTAAATATTTTTTTCAACTCAAGAAGATCGCTCTCGGAAATGGTTTCTGTACCCGCATGAACAGAGTTAATGATACGAACAGCTTCGAAGAGGTGAGCAATTACGATGGCCGTATTTAAATCATCATTCATCGCTTCGTAGCAAAGCTTACGGAGCGAAGGAATGTTACTTGTAGATTTTTCGGAAGACTTCAGCTTGGATAATAACATCCCTGCATTCATCATCTTTTTAAATCCTTTTTCGGCGGCTTTCAAACCTTCGTTGCTGAAGTCGAGTGTACTTCGGTAATGAGCTTGAAGAATAAAGAATCGGATAGTCATCGGACTATAAGCCTGCTCAAGCAGTTTATGTGTACCGTTAAACAATTCATCGAGGTTGATGAAATTGCCTAAAGACTTTCCCATTTTTTGTCCGTTGATAGTAATCATGTTGTTATGCACCCAATAACGAACCGGTTCTTTGCCTGTAGCACCGACGCTTTGAGCGATCTCACATTCGTGATGAGGAAATAACAAATCCATTCCCCCTACGTGTATGTCAAATGTTTCACCGAGGTATTTTGCACTCATAGCAGAACATTCAATGTGCCATCCGGGAAATCCTTCACTCCAGGGCGATGGCCAGTGCATGATGTGTTCGGGTGACGCCTTTTTCCAAAGGGCGAAATCGACAGCATTTCTCTTTTCTTCTTGTCCTTCGAGTTCGCGCCTTTCATTTCCTGCACCTGCAATCAGATCATCGAGAATACGTCCGCTCAGTTTACCATAGTGATGTGATGCATTGTATTTAAGAACATCAAAATAAACAGAACCATTGCTGACATAAGCAAATCCGTTTTTCATGATCTTTTCAATCATGGCGATTTGTTCGATTATATGTCCGGTTGCAGAGGGTTCAATACTTGGATAAAGTGTGTTGAGCTTTGCAATGGCATCGTGATAACTGTTGGTATAAAGTTGGGCGATTTCCATCGGCTCAAGCTTCTCTATACGCGCCTTCTTGGCAATTTTATCTTCTCCTTCATCTGCATCATTTTCCAGATGGCCAACATCGGTAATGTTTCTTACATAACGAACACGATAACCGATGTGTTGAAAATACCGGAACATGACATCAAAAACGATTGCCGGTCGGGAGTGACCGAGATGTGGAGGTCCATAAACTGTTGGCCCACACTGATAAATTCCCACATAGCCGGGTACTAAGGGGATAAATTTTTCCTTTTTTCGGGTGAGTGAATTATAAAGAGAGATTTCCTGAGTAGACATAAAATAATTGTGTGAAGGGTGTGGATGGTTGTGAGCTATTCAATAGTAACGAAAATCAGCATTAACATGATTACACAAAAATATGATTTACATGCTTACCTTGATTTAAGTATAATTTTTTTTATGAAAATCATTATACCTACCCATGGTTAACCAAAAGTTGAATGTTTTGCAACATGTCTTCAGTCATGGCTGAAATATCGAAATCATGTTTCCAACCCCAATCACTTCTTGCGCGGCTGTCGTCAATGGATTTCGGCCAGGAGTCTGCATACTGTTGACGGATGTCCGGTTTATAAGTTATCTTAAAATCGGGGATGTGTTTTTTAATTTCTGTCGCTAATTGATCCGGAGTGAAGCTTATTGCCGCAAGATTATAGCTGGAACGGATTTTTACGGATGATGCATCTGCATCCATCAAACCAATCGTTGCGCGCAATGCATCTTTCATATACATCATTGGCAGCATGGTGTCTTTGGATAGAAAACATTCGTATTGATGACTTTTTAGGGCCTCATGAAAAATATGTACTGCATAATCTGTCGTGCCGCCTCCGGGATCTGTCTTATATCCGATTAATCCGGGGTATCGTATCGAACGAACATCAACACCAAACTTCTGAAAATAATACTCGCACCAACGTTCTCCTGCCAATTTACTTATGCCATAAACAGTGCTTGGTTCTGTGATAGTATATTGTGGAGTATTGTCGCGAGGCGTAGTTGGACCGAAAACTGCAATAGAACTTGGCCAGAAAAGTTTTATGTTCTCGCTTTTTGCAATTTCCAATAATCCAAGAAGTCCTTCCATGTTGAGTCTCCATGCACCCTTGACTTTTTGTTCGGCTACTGCAGATAGCAAAGCAGCCAGCAGATAGACCTGTTTTACGTTGTGCTTTTTAATTATTTCCTGCAGTTTGGGAAAATCTAAAACATCAAGCTGATAAAAAGGTCCTGAATTCATGAATTCTTCGGAAGGCAATTTGATATCGGTAGCTATTACGTTTGCATCGCCATTAATTCGCCTGAGTTCATCCACTAATTCAGAACCTATTTGTCCTTTTGCGCCTATTACTAATATTGACTCTTTCATGGTAGTATATCTATTGCCAAAGGTATAAGTTTTATTAAAACCTTAATTAATTTAATAACGAATAGTTATGCTTTACAGCGTCTACCTATCCGGTTTACCGACACCTAATATTGAGTTAAAATTGACACTATCCGTAGCCGGATAAAACTACTAACTTTTATTTTTGATTAAGAGTTGTCCGGACAAACTTTACCAAGTTTAAGTTGTTTACAAATGGTTCTTGGGGAATGAAAAGAAAGTCCTTCATAATTCATACTTTTAAGCACATTATTTCTGTGCGAATACGGAGGAAAAACAACGTCAAAAACACAATATGATCCTAAAATTTTTCCAGAAAGCATGTCCTGCAAACCTTTCTTACCGGAACTTTATTTTCATTCCGGTTTTTTTTTCGTTTTATCTGGTATTGAAGGCATTCAACGGGCTATCTTATCCCTTACAGAATTTCATCGGAAGGTCAATTTCTGTTGCAACTTCTGAAGGCATTGATATCAGCAACAGAGTGGGCCTGTTTTATAAAGGTATTTTGTTTGCATTTATTCTGATCATCTTATTTACTCGAATTACAATTATTCTTCGGCAGTTTGTGAACGAAGAAGAATTAAAAATCGCCAATGGTTTATCAATCGCCGGTTTAGGTATACTTTATTTTGAACTGCTTGGGGCCGATATGCATGCCTCTTTGCACTTCATTTTTGCTTTACTGATCATTTGTCTTTCCGGGTTTGTCGATCACCGGTTCACCAGGCGGGAAAATAAAAATTTCACTCTCACTTTCCTGTGGTCTACACTTGTTGCCCTGTCCTTGTTTTTCTTTTACTGGCAGATTAGTTTATTCCTAAAAATTCCTGCATATCTGTCTATCCCTAAATTTCTTATTCTCGCAGGTGTTCCGCTATATCTCACTTTCACCAAAAAAATTACGCTGACAAACAGATGGCTTAAAGCTATTCACCCTGTTGTTTATCTGCCGATACTCTCTTTTCTTTCCATTGAATTATTTCTGATACTGAATCAACATGGAATTAAGCTTTCACCATCACTCATTTACTTTACAGGTATTGCTTTGATTCTTTTCCGGTTCTTCAGAATATTTAATAAGCAGTCTTTTATCGGGCACAACCCTATACAAATTGATCTGCTTTTTCGAAGATGGGTACCTTGGCTACTTGCCGGTATAGCATGCATGGCATTATACCAGCCCGTTATACAACCAGAAGTAGACTGGTTCGAAAGTGCAAACAATGTTCTGCCTTTACACCAATGGTTTCAATTTGGAAAAATTCCTTTTCTGGATACTTATAGTTCTCATGCGTTTTCGGACTTCGGTTTTGGTATGCTCTACTCGGCCTTTAATGGCCTCGATCCTCTTGGCGGATTCGTTTATCGCTTTCTGATGAGTGTACTGGTTATGCTTATCGTTTACCTCTTTCTGTTTAAAATCACCGGCGATGGTTTTTTATCCATCTGGATCGTGCTTGCTTATCCTTATTCCGACATATTAATTCCTTCCTATTACAATTTCGTTCCATTAGCTGCTCTTTCATTCATTTTGCTCTATGAAAAGCAAACAACAAAGAGATATACTTTTTTCTTTGCCTGTATGCTATTGATGCCTCTGTGGCGCGTCGATTTGGGTTTATCAACGTTGATTGCAGGAGGCGCAGGGCTGATTTTGCTGTTCTTCTTTGTTCCTTCCTTTAAACCGGATTACAAAAAACTCCGGAATGGTCTTTTTATTAATCTTTCCGGAATTGTTCTGTTAATTCTCATTGCACTTCTTCTTTCGGGTAGCCGCCTTTTTATTTCTTTAAAAGATGCATTGTCATATATGTCCTCCTTCCAGTCTTATGGATTAAAAGAATTGGCATATGTCCATGATATAAAATATTTTTCCCTTTACTTTATTCTTCCATCAGTTATACTGCTTCTAATTTTCCATAGTGCATTTCAATTGCTTCGAAAAGAAAACGAGCCAAACAATGTAAGTCTGGTTCGATTGTCAATTTGTTTTTTAGGGGTTTTCTATCTGGCAAACCTACAGCGCGGACTGGTAAGACATACACTGGCAGAGCAATGGGATACTGCATTTACTTCCTATGGCTTCTTTATTGTTTTACTCTTCATACTCATCAGGTATCTGGGCAAAAACCCTTACACGCGCTTCCTGGTATTCTTCATTGTATCAACTGTCATTACAACCAACTATGTCTTCACGGCGCCGGGTTTAACGAATAATAATTTCTATCAGATTCTTGCAGACAGAGTTCATGCTTCTGTAGTAATTCCTCCAACCGGAGAAAAGGTTAATCGCATCATTGAAAACGCCGATTATAAAAACCGTTACGAAGAATTTTCGATGTGGATGAAAAATAATTTTCCTGACTCCAGCACATTTCTGGACTTCAGCAATACACCTATGCTTTATTTCTATACAAACAGGCAACTGCCCAATTACCTGGCTCAGATCCCTCATACTGCGCACAACGATTATCTGCAAGAAAGACTTATCGATGATCTAAAAAAGTATGATATCCCTGTTTGTGTATTTTCTAATGAACCCCAGACTTATTGGGACAACTTAGACGGGATACCAAATACGTTGAGGCATTATAAAATTAGTGAATACATTTTCCGGAATTATAAGCCCTGGTCTATTCTCAGCAATCACAGTGTCTGGGTAAAAAAAGATTTCAATGTAGATGTCGCTAAACCTACTATAACAGTTTCAACGGGAGAAATGATCTTAAAAAATATTACTCTTATCAAAGACAATAGGTTTTTGACTACATCTGAACCAGGACGGCTTTCCTATACATTCGCTTTGCCATTGCGTTATGGTGTTAAGAAAATTTCCTATTCCATGTCGTTTAACTCACCGCGAAATTGTGAAATTATTACCGGATATAAATCATCAAAAGGGAACTTTAATGATAATCAAAAATCCATATCTAAAATTTTTTCCGGATACAATGAAATTTTCATAATGACTAAAGCATTGCCGTATGATGAAGATATTTCTGATATTTATTTTACGATTCCGAAAGATCTCGAACTGCAAATATGGGAGTTGAAGATCTATGAGAATGATTATTATCCGGATCAATTTAGCGTGAGTCCCCGCGAATTTTCTCTTAACCGGATACCATTTATTTGGGGAGCCTTTGATGTAAATTACAAGGCAGGTAAAGTAATGCTTGAACAAAAGTTAATAACGGAACAGAAATTACTTCCGGCTGATGAATCGACTCCGTTAGATTTTAATCCGTTGAAGAATAAAGAAAATGGAAACTATTTAAAAATTACTGCGCGTATTCCTTCAGGAAATTCGACAACTTTGGCGGTTAGTTTTGGCGAGCAATATCAGCACAATGGTCTTTTTCAATTTACTTTGAATAATGACACATTGTATCACGACTATCTGTTTAGGATAAGTTCTCAGTATAGATGGTATAGCAGACCGAATTCATGGATCCGTTTTTATCCATTTGGCAATGCAGTTGAAATTAAAGAAGCTTCGATTTTAAAAGGAGATTAATGAAAACACAAACGAAGGTAGTTTTAGATGAATGGTTCGGCAAAGGAGTTGTAATGCTTCTCAATTTGTTGGCACGTTTTCTTGGTTCGATTTTGTCGATCGACCATACGCTGGAAAAAGCTCCGAAACGAATTGTTGTCTGCAAGTTTTTGGGAATGGGCAGCATCATACAGGCGACTCCCTTGTTGCAAACGTTGCGTTCTAATTTTCCCAAAGCGGAAATTATTTTCGTCACTTCCACGGGAAATAAAAAATTACTTGAAAGTATTAAAGATGTCAACCGGGTTTATTGTATTGATGATTCAGGTGCCGCCAAGGTTTTGAGCTCGATGATTCAGGTATTATTAAAATTCTGGAAACACAAACCTGATTTATACATTGATTTGGAAACCTATTCTTATTTCAGCACAGCGCTAGCTACTATGAGCTGTGCAAGAAATCGTTTTGGGTTTTACCGCATAGAAAGAAATATCAGAATGGGTGTTTATACGCACATGATGTTTTTCAATGCACGCGCTCCGATCGCTCAATCTTATTTACAGATGGCGCGATTAATCGGATGCAAAACAATTGAAGAAAGCTTGTATTCCTTTGAGATTACGGAAACGGATAAAAAGTCCGCCATGGAAGTTTTAGATATGATAACTTCCGATTCTCATCAGGAATTTATAATTGTTAACCCCAATGCTTCTGACCTAAGAATTGAACGTCGTTGGCCACAGGAAAAATTCGGAGCCCTTGTAACTAAACTTCATGTACTATATCCGCAGAAAGTTTTTCTTTTTATAGGTTCTAAAAGTGAAAGTTTATGGGTAGAACATGTTATCGAGAAACTGGATCACCCGGTAAAAGAAAAAGCGTTCAATACGGCAGGGTTGTTTTCACTGACAGAATTATTCGCTGTAATAAACGCCGCTGAATTGGTTATAACAAATGACACGGGTCCAATGCATATTTCCTTCGCTCTGGGTAAGCCGACAGTTTGTTTATTCGGCCCTGCTTCGCCGTCACAATACGGGCAGAATCCCAATGCTTTCGGCATCTATAAAAATATTTATTGCAGTCCGTGCGTACACGATTTTCTCACCCCTCCCTGCAAAGGAGATAATCAATGTATGAAGCAAATTACGGTCGACGAAGTATCAGACATTTGTGTAGGTTTAATTTCCGGATCAGGAAAGTCATTGGGGACAAAAGAATTTCCATTAACTTATTTAAAAAGTGATCATAAATCCACTCTAGGCATCGTCGAGAGAAAATAATTTTTCAATTCATCCAAAATGGCCTTAAAGGTATTGGATCCAATGCGCCAATATTAAAGGAGGGGATGAAAAAATTGGCGAGGATAATAATCATCGTTGCAACTACGAATTTCTTATACCCGAAAAAATTGGCTGTCCGAATAGCTGAAATTATAATTACCGGAAAAGCCAATCCTGTTAAACGTGAAATATCATAGGCAACAAGAAACTGAGCGAATACTCCACTTAAAGCAAGTATAAACAAAACAATTTCTATTGGTCTCTTTTCGTATATGTTTATAGTTATGGCTGCGACCGGAAAAATCCAGAAAAGCCGGAAAGCTTGAAAGATACCGGAAAGCAAATTTGGCAATACATGTTCTTGTGCCCATTTCATTTGGTTGGGATCTAAATAATAAGAGGCCGTATATTCTATTTTGACATGATAGGAAATGAATTCTCTGTACATCCAATAAAGAAAAACAGCTATTATAAATCGGATAGAAATCATCAGAATATTTCCAATTGAATAATTTCCGGATAAGCTTAAAAAAAATAAAAATGGAAAAAGAAAAATAGTGTTCTCATGGTTGAAGAGCATTAGGGTAAGCAATGCCATTGCTGCCTTCCTGTCTTTAAAATAAACAAGGAAAATCAGTATTAATAGATATGAAAGCGGGTCATTATAAGCCGGATAATATAGCTGATGAAAAGTTAATGTACTGAATGCACAAAGTGCTGTTATTAAAAGTGCGGCAACGGGCTTTGAATTTTCGTTTCGCCTGAAAAAATAAATGAAGGCAAGGAACATTGCCAAAACTATGAGCATAAAATATTTAAAGGCCGGCCCCCTGAAAAATAACAGGTATCCAAGCAGAGGAGACAGTATCCGATAACGGAGATCGTTCGGCAGGGAAAAGTCGAAGGGATGAATAGAAAGCCGGGTAAAACCATTTCCATGATGAAAGGTCTCCAGGCGAATATCGGTGACCAGGGCAGCAGAAAAAAGAAAAAGAAAGCCAATTAAAACGGAAACGGACAAGCGCCCATAACGCTGCTCAATCTTCTCCAAAAATAAATCTGTAGTGGTAATTATTTTATCCATCCGTCAGCTTTCAAGCATGATAATCTTTACTATTTTTACTGATTCATTACCTGCCGAAAACGACAATAAATGATCATTTAATCCGTTTTCAGTTTAATAATGCCAAATATGAAAAAATTACTCCGTCTTTCAACTATTTTTTGCTTCTATACCCTTATTTATTCTGCTGCTTTTGCTCAAACTTCAAATGTGAGTATTGGTTCCTGGCGCGAGCATCCGCCATACATTAAAGCCATAGATGTTGCAGAAGATAACGATGGGTTAATATATTGTGCCGGACGTTTTAGCCTATTCACTTATTCTAAAGAAACCGGCGAAGTGAATATTCTTTCCCGCCTCAGTGTTTTATCTGACCGTGAAATTGCTACAATGAGTTATGATAAGTTAAACGGTGTATTACTTATTGCCTATGCAAATTCCAATTTGGATATTATTACCTCCGATAAAAAAATAATTAATATTCCGGACATAAAAATCAAAAACATCATTGGAGGAAAAGGAATAAATTCAATTACGTTTATCAACGGACTAGCTTACTTAAGTACTGAATTTGGAATAGTAGTTGTTGATATTAGCCGAAGCGAAATAAAAGACACCTACTACATTGGGCCCAATGGAGTGAACATAAATGTAAATGACATAGCATACGATGGCAACTATTTAATCGCTCTCACTAATAATGGAATTTACAGAGCTGCATTTAACGACCCGAATATTTTTAATTATACAGCATGGACACAAGATACTGCAATGACGGAACCCAATGCGCGTTATACCTCTGCTGCTATGTTAAATGGAAAATTTTATGCGGTAAAAACCAATCCTGCAGACTGGAAAGATTCTGTTCTCGTTTATAATAATAATCAATGGGCTCCTTTTATTCTCGATAATGCCGAAGGCGGATATGTGGATGTATATGGAAACTACATCATTTATAGAAATAATTTTAAAATAGCTACCTACGATGAATCCGGAAATATAATTCGCAACCTGGAAAATTATTCGCTTAGTTTTTCTTCTTTCTCGAAAGGTTTTGTTTCGGCAGATGGGAATTTCTGGATAGCTGATTTAAGCAATGGATTAGTAAGGCAGCGACCTGACAATTCAATTGAGCTCATTAGTCCGAATGGCCCTCGCTCAGAGGCCGTTTGGTCCATCGAAGGAAAGAACGGAAGAATTTGGGTTACGACAGGAGTAATTGACCTGGATACATACGATGGTTCTGCCAGAAACGGAATTTTTTATTTTATTAATAACGAATGGAAAACATTCGATTGCCGAAATGATAATATTTATCAGCTGCTATGCAATCCCGGTGTATCACCTGCTGTTAACTGTTCTGCGATTGATCCCAACGATGCAGATCACGTTTTTATTGGCTCCTGGGGAAGCGGGTTACTTGAATACAATAAGGATGGGGGTTTAACAAGGTTCAACAAATACAACAGCACCTTGCATACGTTAAACAACGACACAAATAAAACGAATGTCGGTGGTGTAACTTTTGATGATGATGGAAACCTATGGGTTGTTGACTGTGGTACTACCCGACCAATTTCTGTAATGAAAAAAGACCGTACCTGGCAGGACTTTATTATCGACGAATCAGTTCTTACAGAATACAGCTTATATAATCTTGTAATTGACGACTTTGGACAGAAATGGTTTTGTGTACGACAGGGTTCTCGTGGTGAAGGGTTGGCTGTCTTTAAAGAAACAGATATATCAAACCCAAACAATGCAAGTTATTCCCGACTCTCAGAAGAAGTTGGAAAAGGCGCCTTACCAAATAAGTTCGTCAAAGCCATTGCAAAAGATAAAGACGGAGCAATCTGGCTTGGAACAGATAAAGGCGTGGGTGTTATTTATAATCCCGGCAATGTATTTACAGGCAATAATTTCGATGCGCAGAAAATCATCATCGAACAAGATGGTTATAATCAATACTTACTGGAATCTGAAATCGTCAGCGCAATTGCTATAGACGGCGCAAACAGAAAATGGTTTGGGACATATAGCGGAGGAGCGTTCCTGATGTCGCCGGATGGAACAAAACAAATTCTCAATTTCAACAAAGATAATTCGCCGCTTCCATCCAATTCTGTTTTGGGAATAGCCATCGACGATTTAACAGGAGAAGTGTTTTTTGCTACCGATAAAGGAATCATTTCCTACCGTGGTGATGCTACAGGAGGGGGAGACGCCTGTGACAACTATTATGTTTTTCCAAATCCCGTTCGTCACGATTATAAAGGCCCGATAGCCATTCGCGGATTAATTGAAAATGCCGATGTAAAAATTTCTGATGTGGCAGGTAATCTTGTTTATCATACAAAAGCATTAGGGGGACAAGCCATTTGGCAGGGTGTAAACATGAAAGGTGAACGAGCACAAACAGGCGTGTATGTTGTTTTAATTACTAACGAAGACGGAACACAAACCTGTACGACAAAAATGATTTTTGCAAACTAATGCTTCATAAAACGCGCGGTATCGTTTTCAATTCTACCGAGTATGGTGAAGCCAGTCTCGTCGTAAAGATCTATACAGAACTATTCGGAATTCAATCCTACCTTATAAACAGTGTAAGAAAAAAACATGCGCGTGTTCATTCAAATATTTTTCAGCCGCTAACACCCCTCGAACTCGTCGTCTATCATAAAGACAGACCGGGCTTACAACGTATTTCTGAAATCCGTCCAAGTCCTCCGCTAAATAATATTCCTTTCGATGTCGTTAAAACCTCTATCATTTTTTTTCTGGATGAAGTCTTGTCAAAAGCCATTCGTGAAGAAGAATCGAATCCCGGTTTGTTTGAATTTATTTTTAATTCGATTCAGTACCTCGACAACCCGCAACAATCGGGAAAAGAATTTCACTTGATTTTTCTTTTGCGCCTCTGTCGTTTGCTTGGATTTTCTCCTGCAAATAATTTCAATGACAAGCAGACTATTTTCAATTTAAAAGATGGCAGCTTCCAGGATTCATTTCCCGATCATCCTCATTTCATTCCGCCTCCGCTTAGTGGATTTTTTTCAGAAATGATTAATGCCGATTATTCGCTTGTTTCGGCAATTGGCAGTGCCGACAGGCGGTTACTCATTAATTATATTATAGAGTATTACGACCTGCATGTGGAGGGCTTTGGAAATATAAAATCTCACAAGGTTTTAGAGCAAGTCTGGGAAGACTAACTCTTTCCGGGTATAGCTATTTCTTCTTTGCGATAATGACTGCGTATCCAGCGTGGCAATATAATCGCTCCAATAAATAAATAAGGATAATAGCTGACCAATCTCCACAACAAACTTAATGTTGCCGACAATCCATGCGGAATAAATTCTCCGAGAAAATCCGTAAACATAAATTCTGCCAACCCACTGCCTCCCGGGGTCGGACTGAATAAAATGATGATTCCCATGATAACCTGTCTGGCGAATACCAAGAAGTTATCTACCTGCACATTATGAAATGCCAATATCAAACAATTCACAATTGAATATCTGGCTGTCCACGATATAAAAGTTCCCGCGAAAGAATTAAACCAGAAGCTCCTGCCTTTATTTTTTAATCCGTTGGAAGCTACAATAAGTTGATTTCCTGTTTCAAGGGCATTGTGTTTCCAGCGTTTTAAAATGGGAAGTGAAAACATCTTTATTAATAACCATTTTATGAAGCGGGGGTTTATAAAAAGTGCATAGGCCACAAAAATTTTGTAAGCGAGTATGATAAAATAAACAGCCCAGAAAGAATAATAAAATCCGTCGCCGAATTTAACCGGACTAACATTCAACACATCGATGGTCGAAAACAGACGTTCGCGACCGATAGTAAAATAGACTAGAGGGGCCATGATTGCCAGGAATACACCATCCTGAAAAGAAGACAACATGATGGCAGTAATGCTTTTCCCCATGTTTATTCTTTCTCTGTTCAGAATAAAAATGGCGAAGACAAATCCGCCGCCGAGCATTCCCGGAGCAAGTGCGGAAGCAAACTCCCATAGCATAATGACATTGAAAGACTGCCTCCAGTTAAGTTCATTGTCTGTTAACGCCCGGATACGAATCATATAAGCGCCATCACGAACGACCATCATCATGAGAGCCATGAAAATCCAAAACAGACTTACCCATGTCCATTCTATTTTTTCAAAAGATGATCTATCAAAATTCTTTACTAACAAATATGTTGCTGCACCTAACCCAATTAAAATAGGGTAAATGATCCGCGAAGGGCGAAATGCATTAAGTATTTTCCTGTTATCGGATTGCATTAATAATAATTATCAGCCCTCACTGAGCCAAAAGTTATTATAGCCAATGCCCAGTGTAATTTTAATTAATTGCTCTTGCAACAATTCAAGAATTCCTAAAAAGGTAAAGATTGCCTGAACTTTATTTTCACAAGAAAGAATTAATTCGGTGAAAGGTACTTTTTCTTTGCCTCTTAATAAATTTTTCAGTGATTCTTTTTGCTCTGCAATTGTATATGGGTATTGAACAATTTTATGAACGACCTTGTTTTTATCTGCTTCAAAACGGTGAAGCACCTTGTTGAAACTATTTAACAACTGAAATAAAGTCAGGTTCATCAATTCTTCTGATTGAGCATTTTGCATCGCAATACCGGCAAGTTCCTTTTGAATATTGCCTCGTGCAGCTTTCATGCTTCTGTCCTCTTCGCTTATTCGAAGTTCCTCGCAAGATTCTTTGTATTGCTTGTAAAGGAGCAGGCGCTCAACCAGATCCTTACGAGGATCTATTTCATTTCCTTGTTCATCAAGTTCCGGACGAGGTAGAAGCATTTTTGCTTTAATTCGCATCAATGTTGCCGCTACAAGAATAAATTCACTCGCCAGTTCGATATTCAATTCATTCATCTTGGTTATGTACTCAAGGAAGTCATTGGTGATATCAGAAATAGGAATATTATGAATATCGATCTCATCTCTCTCGATGAAAAATAATAATAAGTCAAACGGGCCCTCAAATTGGGGTAATTTTATTTCAAATGCCTTTTCCACGTAATTCGATTAAGTACCAAACATAAGTAAATAGCCATAAATTTGAAAGTTAAAAATGAAGCGACGCCGTTGTTTTTAATAGTCCAAAAGAACAATGAGCGAAATTAATCTTACTAATTGATAATCAATGCTTGAATCCTAAAAGAGAACTTTTTCAAAACATCACATAAACCCGTAATGAAATTCTATTTTTGCCTGATATCATGAAAAAAATCTACCATCTTTCAAGTTGTTCAACCTGTCAGAGAATACTCAAACAATGGAAACCCGCAAAGGATGTAGTCTTGCAGGATATTAAAACGGAAAAGTTAACTCCCTCACAACTAGACGAAATGGCGGGAATGGCCGGAAGTTATGAAGCGCTGTTTAGTCGAATAGCAATCAAATATCGAACACTTGGACTGAATACGAAAAAGCTCACGGAGAAGGATTACAGAAAATACATTTTGGAAGAATACACCTTCCTGAAACGACCTGTTTTGTTAATTGATTCCGAGATTTTTATCGGTAATTCTCCCAAAAATGTTACCGCCGGAGAAGAAGCTCTTAAAAAGAAAAAATAAAAGTGTAAAGAAGCCGAGACGAGTGTTTGGGACATGCAAAAGTTGCTTCAATTCATGGCTCATTGATACTTGTTAAACTCAAATCTTAATCTAATTTTGTTCAACATTTAATCCTCTACGATGATTCGTTCAATGACCGGTTTTGGGAATGCAACTGCGGAGTATAAACAAAAGGTAATTTCTGTTGAAATCCGTTCCGTAAACAGCAAGTTTTTTGACCTAATGCTGAAGTTGCCACAGGCATACAAGGAAAAGGAAATGGAATTAAGAACAGAACTCGCCAGATCAATTGAACGCGGAAAAGTTGAAGTTGTTTTTAATGTAGAAAGTCAGGAATTGGTACGAAAATCCTCCATCAATAAAGTTTTAGCAAAAGCTTACTATACGGAATTAAAAAAACTTGATACCGAATTAAAAAACAAAACTTCCAACTACCTGCAACTGATACTAACTTTTCCGGATGTATTGGTGAGTGAAAAACTGGTTTTATCCGAAGAGGAATGGAGCGCCGCTTCAAAGGCATTGGCACAAGCATTGAAATCATTTCAGCAATTCCGGATCAATGAAGGAAAAGCATTGGAAAAAGATATGAGACAACGCATCGCTTCGATTTCAAAAGGTCTCGTTCAACTGGAAGAATTTGAAAAACCCCGTATCGAAAATATAAGACAGCGGCTTAAATCCGGACTGGAAGAATTTATTCAGACAAATAACATCGACAGAAACAGATTGGAGCAGGAACTTGTTTTTTACATAGAGAAATTCGATATCTCCGAAGAGAAAGTCCGGCTTAAGAGTCACTGTGATTATTTTTTGGAAACAATAAAAGAAGAAGCATCCCCAGGCAAAAAACTTTCCTTTATCGGACAGGAATTAGGCAGGGAAATAAATACCATTGGTTCAAAAGCCAATGATGCCAATATGCAAAAGCATGTGGTGATGATGAAAGACGAACTCGAAAAAATAAAAGAACAAGTTCTGAATATTCTGTAATGGTGGAAAACAAATTGCTTTTGTTCTGTGGTCCGAGCGGAAGCGGCAAAACGACCATTGTACATCATCTTCTGAAAACAGACCCTCGTCTTGCCTTTTCAGTTTCAGCCACTACGCGTCCAAAAAGAGAAAATGAAACCGATGGAATCGATTATCACTTTCTCGAAGAAAAAGATTTTCGTGACCGAATTACCAAAAACGAATTTGTAGAGTGGGAGGAAGTTTATCCCGGACGCTTTTACGGCACCTTGCGCTCTGAAATCGATAAAATCTGGGATGCCGGTAAAACACCCATCTTCGATGTGGATGTTGAAGGCGGATTAAAATTAAAAGAAAATTTCGGTGAAAATCTTCTATCGGTTTTTGTTCGTCCACCCTCTATCGAAGAACTACACAAGCGCCTGACCGCAAGAAATTCAGAAACACCGGAATCTTTCCAAACACGAATTGAAAAATCCGAACACGAACTTACCTATGCCTTTCGGTTCGATCGTGTAATCGTGAATGACACGCTCAAATTCGCATTGAAAGAGGCCAAAATATTGGTGGCGGATTTTCTGGAATCACAATAACAAAAAAACTACTTTTACCTATGAAAATCGGTTTGTTTTTCGGCTCCTTTAACCCTGTTCACAGCGGTCACATGATCATTGCCGGTTACATGGCTGAGTATGCCGACCTCAATCAGGTTTGGCTTATCGTTTCTCCACACAATCCACTCAAGCTAAAAGATTCATTACTTCAGGACTATCACCGGATGTCTCTTGTGAAAATCGCTATTGGTGACTATAGAAAATTAAAAGCATCTGACATTGAATTCAAATTACCACGTCCGAGTTATACTATTAACACACTCGCTCACTTACATGAAAAATATCCCGAGCATCAGTTTGCTTTAATTCTCGGAAGCGACAACCTCGAATCGTTTACCAAATGGAAAAACTACGAACAGATTCTAGAGCAGGTTGAATTGTATGTCTATCCAAGAAAAAATTCAGAGGGTGGTGAATTAAGAAATCATCCAAAAGTTAAAATTATCAATGCCCCAACCATGGAGTTATCTTCCAGCTTTATCAGAGAGTCCATCAAAAATAAAAAAGATGTCCGTTATATGCTTCCGGAAAAAGTCTGGGAATATATTGATGAGATGAGTTTTTATAAATAAGTAACAGGTAGTCGGAAAAAGCTATTTATTTATTGAAGAATCGTGAAGAAAATGCATGAATAAATTGAGAACATTATCTTCGCGAAATATTTAATTTTACATTCAATTTACCAGAAAAAATAATTTCAAAAATCCATGTACAAATTCGCAACACTTGCCATTCATGCAGGACAAGAACCTGATCCAACGACGGGAGCAATTATGACTCCCATTTACCAGACTTCAACCTACGTTCAGGAGAGCCCGGGGAAACACAAAGGATATGCATATGCCCGCGGAAAAAATCCTACGCGTGTGGCACTCGAAAAGTGCATTGCTGCATTGGAAAATGCCAAACACGGACTTTGTTTTTCAAGTGGACAGGGAGCGGAAGATGCAATCATGAAGTTGCTTCGTCCGGGCGATGAAGTATTGGCGACTGACGATATCTATGGTGGTTCATACAGGATGTTTACAAAAGTATTCGAACACTTTGGTATTCGTTTCAAATTTGTTGACATGACGAATGCTTCCACTATCGAAAGCCAGATCAATGAAAACACAAAAATGATATGGATTGAAACACCTACCAATCCGCTTATGCGCATTATCGACATCCAATCAATCGCTGAAAAGGCAAAGAAGAAAAACATAAAAGTGGTTGTAGACAACACATTTGCATCGCCTTTTCTCCAGAATCCCCTCGATCTTGGTGCCGATATCGTTATGCATTCTGTTACTAAATACATCAGCGGACATTCGGATGTGGTAATGGGTGCCGCTTGTACCAACGATGATAAGATACATGAAGAGCTTGCTTTTATTGCGAATTCATGTGGAGCCGTGCCGGGCCCAATGGATAGTTTTTTAGTACTGCGCGGAGTAAAAACCCTGCATGTGAGGATGGAAAGGCATTGCTCAAATGGTAAAGCCATAGCGGAATTCCTTCGAAATCATCCTAAAATAGATAAAGTTTACTGGCCGGGCTTTACTGATCACCCCAATCATGCCATTGCTAAAAAACAAATGAAAGACTTCGGTGGAATGATATCCTTTACCTTAAAGGGAAATTCCATGGAAGAAGCATTCAAATTGGCTTCTTCAACAAAAGTGTTTTCTCTGGCAGAATCGCTTGGAGGTGTAGAATCACTGATAGGGCATCCGGCATCCATGACTCATGCCTCTATTCCTGAAAATTTAAGGGAAAAATCAGGCGTCGTTAATTCTCTATTGCGGTTAAGTGTGGGAATTGAGGATATTTCTGACCTTCTCGAAGACTTAAAACAAGCCATCAACTAAAATAGTCAATTTACTGTCATAATGGGTTTTAAGGATTTTTAAGATCAATTATTTAATTAAATTTGTCATTCTTAAAAAACACTTACCTATTACTATAAATCCTATGAAAAATTTATTACTAATTCTTGCTTTAACGGTGTCTATGTATGCTTCAGCGGAAGAGCCGCGTCGTCACTGTTATAATACCGAATATGTCAACCAGCAGATTCAAAATGATCCACAGTATCAACAAAATCGGGCCGAACTTGAAAACTTCACACGTGAGTTTATAAGGAATGCTCAGGTTCAACGTTCAACGAACGGTACAATTTATATTATTCCTGTAGTATTTCATATCCTACATCAATACGGACCGGAAAACATTACCGACGAACAAGCAATTGACTGTGTAAACATCATGACTCGCGATTTCCGAAAATTAAATCCGGATACGGTTGACATCATTGCACCTTTTGTTTCAATAGCTGCCGACTGCGAAATTGAATTCCGTCTGGCTACAATTGACCCGAATGGCAATTGTACAAACGGTATCGACAGAATCGTAACAAACAAAACTTATCTGGCCGATGATGCTTCTAAACTGAATCCTTGGCCGAACAATAAATACTTAAACATTTGGTCAGCTTATTCATTATTGAATTCTGCTGCTGCTGCCTATGCTCATTATCCGGGGGGCTCAAATGCAACAGATGGAATTATGAGCCGTTATGATTACGTAGGTAGTATCAATTCCAGCAGCCCTTCACATGCAAGAACGCTTACTCATGAAATTGGTCACTACTTCAACCTTGCACATGTTTGGGGAAGCAACAATACTCCAGGTATTGCATGTGGCGATGATGGGGTAGCAGATACTCCAATAAGTATCGGTTGGGATCACTGCGACTTAGCCGGCTCTATTTGCAACCCTCCAATTATTGAAAATGTTCAGAATTACATGGAGTATTCTTATTGCGATATAATGTTTACCTATGGTCAGAAAGCTAGAATGCATGCAGCACTAAACTCTTCTATTAGCGGCCGAAACAATCTTTGGACGCCGGCCAATTTAGCTGCAACAGGAACAGACGGCTCACCAATAACTATTTGCACACCAAATGCCGATTTCACAACAAACTATACTAATGCTTGTACCGGAGCAGCTATTACTTTTTACGATCAAAGCTGGAATGCTGATGTAACAGGATGGAATTGGTCTTTCCCGGGAGGAACGCCTGCTACAAGTACAGATAGCAATCCAACGGTGACCTATTCTGCTGCAGGACTTTATTCTGCTACGCTGATAGCTTCCAGCGTAAGTGGTTCGGACACGATACTAAGAACCAATGTTGTTCGAATTACAGATACAGCAATGACTTCCATGCCATATGCTAATGATTTTGAAGATTCAGTTTCCTTCCCGGGTGTTGACGGATGGATCGACAATCCGGATAACTCTTCCACAGGATTATGGACAAGAGTATCCAATGCGAACACTACTCCGGGGGGCTCGCATGCGTTGAAAATAAATAACTTCAACAATGTTGACGGCCAAGTCGATTCTTGGATTACACCTTCAATCGATTTTACCAATGTTACTTTCCCGATTAATATTGCTTTCAAGGTTGCCAATGCACAAAGGAGTTCTACCTCAGATGATGAATTAAGAGTTTATTATTCAAACAATTGTGGTCAGTCCTGGTTAGCAACAACCTATAATAAATCCGGTGCTACACTTTCCACAGTAGGAGTACTTACCTCCAACTTCACTCCAACCTCTGCAACACAATGGAGACAGGAAAATGCGAATGCAAATCCTGTTCAGAACAAACCAAATGTTCGTTTCAAGTTTCAAAATACAAGCGACAGAGGCAATAATGTTTATGTAGATGATATCAGTATCACCGGCGTTTACGTTGGTCTTGATGAAGCAGATGAATTACAATCCGGTTTTGCTCTTTATCCAAACCCTTCAGAAGGTCAAACAACATTGAGTTTTTCTCTTTCTAAAACTTCTAAAGTAGTCGTAGAAATTAAAAACATACTCGGACAAACAATCTCGACAATTGACGAGAAAACACTTTCTGCCGGTATGTATGAGAATAAACTTCCTGTCTTAACTTCAGGAATTTACCTGATTGATGTTACCGTTAACAACAAACATCATATTCGTAAGCTCATCGTATCATAAACGAAAACAAAGAATTTAAAAACCCCGCAAGATTAGCGGGGTTTTTTATTTTATTGTAGTTTTAACCATAAAATAATTCAAAAAAAGTTTTTTAATATTAAATTATTCGCGTTTTTTTTTGAAGATTTGCCGAATAGAATGAAGAAAGCACCTTTTTATTTATTTCTTATAATTTGTCTTTTTCTGTCCTCCAAAGAAAATTCTTTTTCTCAGGAGCTGCAGCCCTATGGGAAAAACGCTTTTTCATTTAATCTTACCCGATACGCTGTTTGTGAAATCAATTTCAGCTATGAGCGATTTATTTCATATCGGAAAAGCATTGAATTTAATGGTGGCTTGATTTACGTAAACGATAAATTAGAAAAAGAAACCATTAACTGGAAAAATTCGCAAACCTTTTCTGAGCATGGTTATGCAGGCCGCTTTAGTTACAAGGTCTTCCGTCGTATCGAGGACAACACTAAAAAATGGCGCGATTATATTGCTCTTGGTTTCTCTTACCGACATCTTTATTATAACGAACAATGGTTCGATGTTTTAAGAACAGATACTGCCGGCATAAACTATAACGAACGTTATTTTCAAAAACGGGTTAGAAATAAATATGGTGTTGAGTTTTTTTGGGGGAAAGTCTATGAGATGAACCGAACTTTTGCATTTGAGTTCTACTACGGCGGAGGCGTGTGCGCAACAGATGTTACCCGCACCATTTTATTAATTCAGCCCGATGAAAGGGCTCCTGAAATAAATGAAGTCAATAACGATATTCATTCTTTTTATGTACGGCCATATCCTTTGCTTGGAATGAAACTCCGAATCCGATTCTAGTAATCAGTGCGCCTCTAACCAATTATTACCGGTTCCCATACCGATTTCCACCGGCACTTTCAAGGTCAAAGCCGTTTTCATTCGCACTTCTACCAGTTGCTTTAATTCGTCAACTTCACTTTTATGAGCATCAAAAACCAATTCGTCATGTACCTGAAGTAACATTTTTGACTGCATCTTCTTCTTGGTAAGATCATTCTGAATGTTTATCATGGCAATCTTAATCATGTCAGCCGCACTTCCCTGAATCGGAGCATTGATAGCATTTCTTTCTGCAAAGCCCCTCACAGTCGCATTCCCCGAGTTAATATCACGTAAATACCTTCGGCGACCTAAAATCGTTTCTACATAACCCTTTTCTCTCGCAAGCTGAATATTTGTATCCATGTATTCCTTGATGAGTGGATACTGTCTGAAATAATTATCGATAATCGATTTCGCTTCTGTTCGCGAAATGTTTAGCCGGTCTGCTAATCCGAATGCTGAAATACCATAGATGATTCCAAAGTTTACCATCTTGGCATTGCGCCTCATATCGGAAGTAACGTCTTTCAGGTTGACGCCATAGACTTTTGCCGCTGTCGATGCATGTATATCTTCTCCGCTTCTGAATGCCTCATGCATTCCGGGATCTTTGCTCAACTCAGCAATGATTCTTAATTCAATCTGCGAATAGTCGGCGGAAAGTAATAAGTAATCACTGCTTCTGGGAATAAATGCTTTGCGGATTTCCCTGCCGCGTTCTGTGCGAATTGGAATATTCTGAAGATTCGGATTGTCCGAACTGAGTCGACCCGTTACAGCAACAACCTGATTAAAACTTGTATGAATATGCCCTGTTTTCGGATTTATCATCGAGGGTAGAACATCAACATAGGTGTTCTTCAATTTAACCAACTCCCGATAGTCTAAGATACGTCGTACAATGCTGTGTTTATTTTCCAGTTTGCTCAGGATATCTTCTCCGGTAGAGTATTGTCCCGTCTTCGTCTTAACCGGCTTATCGGTAATCTTCAACACATCAAATAATATTTCACCTACTTGTTTGGGAGATGAAATATTAAATGGCCTACCACCCATTGTCTGAATTTCTTTTTCAACGGTGCTGATATCCGTAGCAAGTACATCCGATAAATCTTTCAGTACTTTTTTATCGAGATTGATTCCCTCGGCTTCCATTTCGGCGAGCACTTTCACGAGAGGCATTTCAACTTCTTCAAATAATTTTCGGACAGCGCTCTTGTCGAGTTTCGGATCGAAATGATTTCTAAGTTGCCAGGTTACATCGGCATCTTCCGCGGCATATTCGGCAATCGTTTCCACCGGCACATCACGCATATTTAATTGCTCTTTTCCTTTTTTTCCGATCAGTTCGGTTATGGAAACCGGAGAATAATGCAAATAGGTTTCAGACATTACATCCATACTGTGGCGCATTTCCGGTTGTAAGAGAAAATGAGCAATCATGGTATCAAATGTTTTTCCGTTGATCTGAACTCCGTATGACTGTAAAATTGCCAAATCATATTTCAGATTTTGTGCAACTTTGCCGATAGAAGCATCTTCAAATACAGGTTTAAATGCTGCAACAATTTTTTCCGCCTCTGCTCTCGAAGTCGGAACAGGAACGTAGTAACCCTCATGTTCTTTGAAACTGAAAGACAAACCAACCAGCTCTGCAACACTTACATCGAGTGACGTTGTTTCCGTGTCAAAACAAAATTGTTTTTGCTTTTTCAGCAATTGAATCAGCTCGTTTATTTTCTCTGTAGAATCAATCAGTTTGTATTCGTGTGCAACGTCTTTAATGGTTTTTAAATCGACGCCGCCAATTTCAGGAATTTCTTCTATAACTTCGGGCGTCGAAGCTTCAACAACATCGAATAAGGACGGTTGAGAAGAAGTTGTTTTTACAGAACTCTGTTTTGCAACTGCGGGAGCTGAAGAAGTAGTTGCTGTTAAATTCATTTGTTCGGCAAGACGCCGGAATTCCAGCTCATTAAAAAGATCGCGAAGTGCTTCTTTATTCGGATCTTTTATTTTTAATTCTTCGGGAGTAAATTCAACGGGTACGTCGAGTAAAATTGTTGCCAATCTTTTCGACTGAACAGCTAGATCTTTATTGAGTTCAACTTTTTCTTTTAGTTTTCCTTTGAGGTCTTGTGTATTGACAAGCAGATTTTCCATAGAGCCAAATTGTTTGACAAGCTGAATGGCCGTTTTCTCTCCCACACCAGGAATGCCCGGAATGTTATCGACTGCATCGCCCATCAGTCCTAAAATATCCTTTACCTGCTCTACATTTTGAATTTCCCATCTTTTACAGACTTCATCTACACCCATTACTTCAGCTCCGCCTCCTGCACGAGCAGGTTTATAAATGAAAATATGATCGCTGACTAATTGTCCAAAATCCTTATCGGGAGTCATCATATAGGTGTCAAAGTCTTGCGCTTCCGCCACCTTGGCTAGTGTCCCGATTATATCATCCGCTTCAAATCCGTCTTTGGTAATAACAGGTATATTAAATGCCGCACACAACTTAACCACATAAGGTATCGATTTGGCCAGATCTTCGGGTATTTCTTCCCGGTGTGCTTTATAGGCGGCAAACTCTTCATGTCTCGCAGTGGGCGCGGCTGTATCGAATACGACAGCCATATGTGTGGGTTGCTCCCTTTTAAATACGTCTAAAAGTGTGTTGGTAAATCCAAAGATTGCAGATGTATTCTGGCCCTTTGAATTTATCCGGTGATTGTTGCTAAAAGCAAAATATGCCCGGTATATAAGCGCCATTGCATCTAGCAGAAAAAGTTTTTTATCTCTTGCCATAATTGTAGTCAAAGCGTGAAGTTAGAACTTTTTCCGTTTTTATTTCTTCCTGCACAATTAAACGAAAAATAACCTCTATAAATGCGGACTCATCCATGATAATTCGTATTTTCTCGATTAGATTGCCTTTCTTTGCAGAACTAATTTTCAACCACTTGTCATTTAACAAATTCAATTTAGCAGAGCCCTTAATCGAAGGCCTGGAAACGATGGGTTTCCATACTCCCACACCCATACAGGATCAGGTAATGCCGCATATTCTAAAAGGAGAAGATGTAATTGCCTGCGCGCAAACCGGAACGGGTAAAACAGCGGCTTATTTGTTGCCTGTTTTAAATCGTATTTCTGAAAACAACATTCCTCATACTTCCGCTTTAATTATTTCACCGACTCGCGAACTTGCTTTACAAATCGATCAGGCCTTTCAGGGATTTTCCTATTTCACTCATGCAAGTTCGATAGCCGTTTACGGAGGAAGTGACGGGATTACATTTGAGCGCGAAAAAAAAGCACTCACCGATGGCGCTTCTGTTGTAATTGCCACTCCGGGTCGACTGCTTAGTCACCTGAACATGGGTTATGTGAAATTCGATAAACTCGATGTGCTGGTTTTAGACGAAGCAGATAAAATGCTGGATATGGGGTTTTATGAAGACATCGTAAAAATCATCAACTTCCTTCCGAAGAAAAAACAATGTCTGCTCTTTAGTGCTACGATGCCTCCGCGCATGCGTGAACTTGCACGAAGTATATTGGTAAACCCTTTCGAAGTTAGCATTGCCATCAGCAAACCGGCCGCCGGTATTATCCAGAAAGCTTACCTGGTTTACGATTCGCAAAAACCGGAATTGCTTAAAAGAATTGTTACTGAAAAACATGCCGACAGTGTTTTGATATTTGCTTCTACTAAAATAGCCGTCAAAGATCTTGAACGCTCACTTCGAAATCTGAAACTTCCCGCTAAAGCCATTCACAGTGATCTGTCACAAGAAGAACGTGAAAACGTTTTGCTTTCTTTCAGAAACAGGTCAACAAAAATATTAGTCGCTACAGATATTCTTTCCCGCGGCATCGATATCGAAAATATTAGTCTTGTGCTTAACTACGATGTCCCTGCTGATGCCGAAGATTACGTTCACCGTGTAGGCCGCACAGCACGGGCCGAATCGACCGGCGAAGCAATTACCTTCATCAATGAAAAAGATCAAAAACGTTTTTCTCAAATCGAAAAACTAATTGAACAATCTGTAAATAAAATTCCACTTCCCGAAGGATTAGGAGCGGGTCCTGTTTATGATCCTGAGGCCATGAGTAAAAATGGCGGAGAAAAACGTCCATTTCGCCGACCTTTCAAAAAAAGAAAACCGGGTGCCGGAACAAAAGGTCGATAGCCATGAGACAAGGGCTTTTACCGGAATATCAGCAGCTTCTTCAGTCAGCGGAAAAAAATCAAAAAGAAAATAAGGAGTTTGTTCGCAAACTAAGAAAGCAAAAGCCCAAAGACCTGGACACAGTTACGCATGCATTACATGATTTGGCTTTCGAAAAAATCGACTGCTTGAAATGTGGCAATTGCTGCGCGACAACCGGACCGTTGCTGAAAGTAAAAGACATCGATAGTCTTGCAGTTTCAAAAAGAATGAAGCCGTCTGAGTTTACGACTACCTTTTTGAAAATTGATGAAGACGGGGACTTCGTTTTTAAATCGCTACCCTGCCCTTTTCTGCGAACAGACAACTATTGCTCGGTTTATGAGGCAAGACCCGGAGCTTGCAAAGAATATCCCCATACACAGCAAAGAAACGTCTTAACCAAGTTGCCAATAACCTTTTTAAATTCAATGATATGCCCTGCTGTGGCTGTCGTTTTAGAGGGTTTAAAAAAGCATTATCAAAAAGAATACTAAAGACTACTTTCCTGTTCGTGACATTTAAGTTTTAGAATTCAAGCAGAAATTTTGTTAGAAATTAATTCTAAAACCAAATTCTATTCAAGGTAAATATTTATATTCGCTACCCATTAAAAAATAAATAAAGATGTATTCATTTATAACCGGACCAATAAGAAAATCCCATTTTGTTTCCCTTGTTTTTGTCCTTTTTATATTGAGTACAGTGAATATAAGTGCACAGGTTTCTCTTCCGGAAAGAAATCCGTTTAAACTAACTTTTCGTGGTGGCGGGCTTTCAAACAACAACGATCAGGCCGCACAATTAAAAAGTAAACTTGAAGACGCATTGCCGATTACCGTTAACACCGATTATGCTGCCATCGGTGAAGTAGAACTTTCTGCCGACCTAATCCGTTTTCGGGGTGCCGCATTAAACCTGCAAGTTTCCGGTTTGTATGCGCGTCCGGAATTTAAATCAACAGGCGCCGATGGGATTCATCGTGTCGGATTAACACAACTGGAAATTGCCCGTGCAAATCTGGTTATTGCTTTTAATGGATCAGATCCTTATACGATGTTTGAGTTGCCCTATCATAGCAATAAAGAAGCTTGCATTGGAATTACAGGAATGATAATCCGCACTGAAAAAACTACACTTACTCCTTATGCAAAAGACAGTTTAGGCATAAAAAGTATTCATGGAGAATATAGTCAAGCCCTTGGTGTAACATTGGGATGGAATTGGCGCCTGGGAGAATCCGGTTTTGTATTGGGAATAAACGGTGCATTGATGTTTGTGATTAATAAAAGTCATCTCGTGACTGTTGAAACAGAAGATACATCCTCCTTTTCTTCCGGTGTCCTCGACTTCGCACCCCGTGTCCTTACAGCAGGCATTGGATATCATTTTTAAAATCCGCAATAAATATAATTACAAAAAAAAATGCAAGTAAAACCCATTTGTTTTACTTGCATTGACGTTTGAATTTTTCAGAATAATTTCTGAAATTATTCTTTAATGAATGTAGTCTTAAAAATATTTCCGGAAACAGAAATGTTTACAATGTAATATCCTTTAGCAAGACTTGAAATATCCAATTCGCTTTCCTGTTCAACTGTAGCATTCAGAAGTAGCTTGCCTTGAATATCGTGGATTTCAACAATAGCAGCTTGATTGATGTTAGTTAATTTGATTTGATCTTTTGAAGGATTCGGAAATATCCGGATATTTCCATTGGAAGCGAAAGAATGAACACCCACTCCAAGTACATCATAGCAAAATGAAGTATCGGTACAACTGTTATAGGTTACGATAACGGCATAATTACCATTTACTGTCGGAGAGAATGATTGGGAAGTAGCGCCTGCAACAACAACAAAACCATTATCGCAATCAATCCACTGATAACTTCCTCCTGCTTGTGCTGCAGTGAGCGTAGCTCCGGACAAACTTATGTCGGTATTAACAGCGGCTGAGAGATCCATACGAACTACTGAATCACATCCTGAAGAACCGTTAAACGCTTCATAATAAATTCCGGCTGTCGTTAAAGTTTGTGTACCAAATGTTACAGTCTGGCCCGGACAAATACTCGCAGTTGTGGGCGTGAAGTTTTGTAGTCCTGCCACCCAATTGGATAAACCTCCAAGTAATCCGAAATTATTCAGGTATGCAGGGTATCCTCCCGTGGAAGGTAAAGCTGTACTTAACCCTTGGTTATTCCCGCCTGTAATTCCATCATTAAATTTAAAATACAATTGCAAACCAACGGCATTGGAGTCGGGGTAACTTTTATAGATGCAAGAAACCTCGTTAGCGTTAAGCGATTTATTCCACAAACTTACTTCATCAATCTTACCTTGCAGGTAATAATTTGTTAAGGAGTAAATTAGATTTCCGATATAAAAATCGTCTGTAGTATTGCTGATTGATCCGGAAGCGGGTATGGATTGAATTAAAGCTGCGTTTCTGTATAAAGTTAACTCACTTCCATCATAGGTTAAAACATAATGTTGCCAGACATTCAGTTGTAATCCGCTATCGATAACCTCGAAAGCCACGCCGCTACTGTTGCGAAATCTTGCCTCTACTCCGGAAGTGGAAATTTGTACGAGGTAAAAATCAGCATTTACATCATTTCTAAAGCCACAGAATCCGTCATAGTCAGGGAAAGTAGGAGATTGATTGGTGGGATAAACCCAACATGAAATACTTATTTGACCGGCACCGGCAATTAATGAAGAAGCGGAAGGTACGATAACGTTGTCGTCCACTCCATCAAAATCAAGTGCGTTTTCAACCTGTGCTTTTGAATGTTGATGAATAATAAATAAGAGTGATAGAATTAGTAGTGTTCTTTTCATGATTTTTTTATTTATGTGTGATGTGTTAAGAATAAACCTGCTTTATAATAATGAAGTATAAACCGGGTATTTTATAAAAATACATTAAATTTTTAAAAATACAAACTTTTGAAAATAGAGATAATTCTGAACAAAATACTTTAGTCAGAAAAACAACCTTCTTCAATATTGACCGGCGAAATTCTATTTAAAATATTTGTTTTATACTCATTACTGTTCATAAATAAAATACATCAGTAGAACTTTTCAGACCTTTATTCTTAAAATTGATAAACCAAAAAAACCAAAAACCATGAGCATAAACTGGCCCATTTTATTACTTGCATCAATTGTTCCGCTTTTAATCGGTGCAATTTGGTATAACACAAAAGTATTTGGCGCTGCCTGGATGAAAGAAACAGGATTAACTGAAGAAGAATTGAAAAAAGCCAATATGGCAAAAGTGTTCGGTCTAACTTTTATATTTAGTTTTTTAATTGCAATGACCATGCAATTCGTCGTCATTCACCAATATCACGTGTATTCCATTTTTGCTAACGAAGCAGGATTAAAAGACTCAACTTCAGAGATCAGTATCTACTTTAAAGATTTCATGGATAAATACGGAAACAATTTTCGCACATTCAAACATGGTTTATTTCATGGAGTGCTTTTTGGAATATTCTTTGGCTTCCCGCTATTGGGTGTGAATGCTTTGTTCGAGCGAAAATCGTTTAAATACATTTTTATCCATGCCGGATTTTGGACAGTTTGTTTTGCTCTTATGGGCGGAATAATTTGCGCCTTTGCATAATCTGTGAACGCAGGTAAAATAAATTTCCGGGTAAAAGAATTATTTAATTTCTTTTACCCGGTTTTTATTTATGCATAATCCATTACAGAAAATATTTCCCGATAGGAGTTTTCTACCAGCGGTGTTAAACGCTGGTACCATGCACCCCATTCAGGTTTGCTAAACATAGCTGCCATCTCCTTTTCAAAATCAGATAGATTTGCATAAGAATTTTCTAGTACCATCGTATAGGATGGTCCGACAACATCAAATAAGACTCTGGAGTTTTTTAATTGACTCTCATTCATAATTTTTTTGCTGTCTTGCATAATTGCTTTGACTTCCTTTGCTTTTCCGAATTTTAATCGGAAGACATTTCTTACAATGATCATGGTTTTTTAATTTATAGGTTCAACATAAAAAATCGATTTCCGTAAAGAGAACAAATTACAATACCTAAATATACAAATTTCCGGTAACAATAAAAAATCAATCTGCGTTTTTGTATGTAAGCTACATAAGAATTTCAGTAATAACCACAATTGAATATGGAGTATTACTCCTAATTGGAATTTTTAAAAGGAATAAAAGTATTTTACGACCGCTGTGCTTCTTGTCCTCTGCGTTTGCACGTTATTAAAAAGTTGCAAAGTGAAATCAACCAAAAATCTTCTTCATTAAGTCCCAATAGGCTTTGCCATAAGGTACCAGTATTTCCTCTCCTTTATTTATTTTACGAATAGCGGAAATAAAACATTGATTTTTTTTTACAACGTATTCTGCATTATTCCTCATGCCGATAATTCGGTTGAAACCTCTCGCATCGTTGGCATATCTTCCGAAAGATTTTTTAAACGGACGACCATCGATAGCGTATTCTCTGTTCAAACGAAATAAATAAGGATTATAGCCATCTGTATGTTTGACTTTTTGCCACAGCACTATGCGTCCCTTATATTCTACGATTAGATTTCCTTTTGGAATATCAATTCGTGTAAACAGCCCGATTCCTGCTTTCGGCAAGCGTGAGCGTTTCAGAAAAAGAAAATCATCAAACAACTTACTATTAATATCTTGCTTTTTTGATGCCATTGTACCGGTTAAAATTGAAAGTTTGGCGAAACTATAATAAATACTTCACTAATAATATTCC
This sequence comes from Bacteroidota bacterium, assembly GCA_031385005.1. Classification (GTDB taxonomy): domain Bacteria; phylum Bacteroidota; class Bacteroidia; order AKYH767-A; family 2013-40CM-41-45; genus JADKIH01. Next base: position 21,251 of record JANNBB010000013.1, on the reverse strand, counting down.
CTCCTTACAATTTTATTAGTTTAATCAAACATGCGCTCTGATCATCTCAGCGTAATTCATTTTATTGGACAAAGCATGAATGGTTCTCGCAATCCTTTTGGCTTTCGTTTCTGGTGTCTTCGCAGCTTCTATCCATTTCGAAAAATAATTCTGATGTGACTTTGGCATGGATGAAAAATAGTTGAATGCTTCCGGTTCTTCTTTCAGACATTCTATTAAATCAGGATCGACAACCAATTCCGCTATATCTCTTTGCAAAGTGACCCGGAGCATGGCTCCTTCCCGTTTACCAATGCCTTTACGAAGAGCTGCATTCAATGGCATAATAAAGTCTCCTCCACCCATTGGCAACAAAGCGACACCTTTAATTTTATAATCGTCCAGACAACCTTTTACCCTGAATGATTTCTTATTACCGGGAAAAAGTTTTTCTGCAACGTCGGCAGGAACTTCAATGTAGGTCCAGCCGGTCTTTTCTCCCATTTTGGAAAATTTCAGAATCCGAATCGTATATGAAACTTCCTTCGTCGACTTTTTTTTGATACTCATAAAAACATTTTGAAAAATCCCGGCTCGATTAACGGTTCAATAAAAAACATAGGCCGTCAATAAAAATAATAAATGGCTTACAACAGGACTACCGTCAATGTACCTATTCAAATTCACTCCGACTGATTTTCTTTCTGGCCTTTCGCCTGCTTTCTTCCTTCTTTTTATCCTTGATAACTTTTTCTTTGAACCTGCCATCGTAGTAGCCCTGCTGCATGGCCAATTTGCGTTGAAGTCTTTTCGCTGCATTTAAAGAAGATGCTTTTTTTTGTTTTTTAGCCATAAAACCGAAAGTTCAATTGTTTCAAAGATAATGGTAATGCGGGAAGAATTCAACCTTACGGTTCCATTTTCATTCGGCATTACAAAAATAATTATGGAAAAATACTTGCATTTGATTTAAAAAACCTTTTATTTTAATCTACAATTTCGCTCTATGCCTTTCCCCTGAAACATTGGTTTGCAGGACGTAGATGAAAGCATATTTTCATCTGACTTTTTTATTTATTACCCCTTCAGTTTTTCAGCCACTAAACCTAAAATAAATTCTATGAAAGTCTTTGATGATAAACACATAAAAAACATCGTCTTTACCGGCGCACCGAAATCCGGAAAGACCACACTGGCGGAAGCCATGCTTTTTGAAGCCGGATTAATTAACAGACGTGGAACAGTCGAGGAAAAAAACACGGTCTCTGATTTTCACGACATCGAACATGAACGAGGAAGTTCTGTTTATGCCACCTCCATGCATACGGAATGGAAGGATTACAAAATCAACATCATCGATACTCCGGGCCTCGATGATTTTATCGGTGAAGTTATATCTTCTCTTCGCGTTGCCGACACAGCCGTCATGTTACTCAATTCAGAAAATGGCGTTGAAGTTGGAACAGAATTAATCTGGAATTATGTCGAACAGTTTAAGAAGCCCATTTTATTTGCTGTCAATCACATCGATCATCATAAATCAGATTTTGATGCAACAGTAGAATCGGCAAAACACCGATTTGGCAAAGCCATCACCGTCATGCAATATCCTGTTCAACAGGGAGAAGGCTTCGACTCCATCATTGATCTTCTCAATATGGTCCTGTATAAATTTCCTCCGCAAGGTGGAAAGCCGCAAAAACTTTCGATTCCTCCTGAGGAAAAAGAGAAGGCCGACAAACTTCACAACGAACTTGTTGAGAAAGCTGCTGCAAACGACGAGAAGCTCATGGAATTGTTTTTTGAAAAAGGATCCCTCGATGAAAATGAATTACGAAGCGGCTTGAAAATCGGAATGCTTTTACACGATGTCTTTCCTGTCTTCTGCCTGTCAGCGAAAAAAAATATGGGAAGCGGACGACTGATGAGCTTTATCGACAATGTCGTTCCTTCAGCAACAGAATTGCTTCCGGAAGAACTGGAAGATGGAAGCTCTCTGCCTATCGACGCAAAAGGTCCAACCACACTTTTTGTTTTTAAAACACTCATCGAACCTCATCTGGGAAAACTTTCTTTCTTTAAAGTCATGTCAGGGGAAATAAATGCAGGCGACGATCTGGTTAACCCTGTTACCGGACACACAGAAAGAATAAACCAACTGTTTATCATGGATGGAAAAAACAGAAACCCTGTTAGCAAACTCACCGCCGGAGATATAGGAACAACTTTGAAACTGAAAGACACTTTCACCAATCAGACTTTGTGTGTAGCCGGAAAATCGCTCGTCATCGAACCCATTCATTTTCCCGAAGCAAGAATCCGAACTGCCATCATTGCAAAAAATAAAACAGATGATGAAAAACTTGGATCCGTATTAAGCGAAATTCATCAGGAAGACCCAACATTAAACATTGAATACTCGCGCGAGCTCAAACAAATTATTTTATCCGGACAAGGCGAGTTACACCTCAACGTCATGAAATGGCGCTTGGAAAAAATATATCACCTCGCTGTTGAATTTGAAAAACCAAGAATTCCTTATCGCGAAACCATTCAAAAAACATCCCTCGCATCGTACAGACATAAAAAACAAAGCGGAGGGGCAGGACAATTTGGTGAAGTCTATTTAAAGATCGAACCATTTTATGAAGGCATGGCAGAACCAGACGGGCATAGCATTCGTGAAAAAGAAATCCTCGATTTACCATGGGGTGGAAAACTGGTATTCTATAATTGTATTGTTGGTGGGGTAATCGATCAGCGTTTTATTCCTTCCATACAAAAAGGCATCATGGAAAAAATGCATGAAGGTCCGCTTACGGGAAGCTATGTCAGGGATGTAAGAGTAATTGTTTATGATGGAAAAATGCATCCGGTCGATTCCAATGATATATCATTTAAAATAGCAGGGATGATGGCATTTAAAGAAGCCTTTCATCAAGCTGATCCTAAAATTCTTGAACCTATATATGAAGTTGAAATCCGTGTTCCTGAAGAACTTATGGGTGATGTGGTTACTGATCTGCAAACCAGACGTTCAATAATTCTTGGAATGGATTCCAATGGAAAATATCAGGTAATTAAAGCAAAAACGCCTTTGTCGGAACTTGATAAATACTCTACTTCGCTTCGATCTATTACACAAGGCCGAGGTAGTTATTCCGGACGTTTTTCCGAATATGCTGCCGTACCTACAGATATTCAACGAAAGCTGGCAGAAGAGTATAAAAAAACCGAGGCTCATTAGCTATTGTATTAAATTTGAAGCGATTACAAAAGAAAATTAGGAAAATTATCTAAATCCCTGATTTTCTTGTTTTTAGTTCAATAAAAACGTCAATTTAGCTCTTACGTTAGCTTATTCGAAAACAGCTAAATTTATTAAAAATCAAAGGTTTAAGGTCTAAAAAGGTGATTCGCTTTTTAACAAAAAAATGACTTTTATAATTCACATTTTTCGTTACTTTGTAAAAAATTAATCAGCTGCTTTTTAAAAATCGTCAAGTGAATTATACGGTTCGTAGGACTTATGTAGTTATTCACCCTTAGAAATATTTTTCTGGCGTAATAAACGTGCTTTCGCATGGTTATCGGTTAAATTTGTAGCTCCTAAACAATCTTTATGAGAAAAATATTTGCTCTACTGTTTTTATCAATATTAATTACCGGAAGTAATTTAAAAGCCCAAATCGTATTTAGTCAGGAATACGGTGGGGTCGGTAATGAAGACGGTCGTTGGATGGAACAATTACCGGATAGCGGATTTATCTTAACCGGTGGAACAACTACATATAGTAATGGTCAAAGCGATATCTGGTTAGTACGAACCGATGCTTATGGTACGCCTTTATGGACAAAGTCAATTGGCTCAACGTCTTTTGATTTTGCTAACATGGTAAAACCTGTTACAGGAGGTGGTTTTATTATCTGCGGACTCACCGCAAGAAATGGTAGCGACGATGCTTATCTGGTTCGCACTGATAATTTAGGAAATACACTTTGGGAAAAAATATTAGGTGATGGTGGAACGCAATGGTTTGAAGCAGTTATCCAAACGACAGATGGCGGTTATGCAGCTGTCGGCGTAAATACATCCGGTACAAATGGCGGATATGATTTTTACCTCGTAAAATTCGACGCATTGGGAGTAACTCAATGGGAGAGAAATATTGGAGGTGGCTCTTATGAAATTGGAAACTCTCTGCAGCAAACTGCGGACGGTGGTTATATTCTCACCGGACAAACATACAGTTACGGAAATGGTGATGGTGATTATTATCTGGTAAAGACAAATGCCTCCGGAGTTGTTCAGTGGTCACAAACCTATGCACAACCCTATTTGCAGGAAGCACATTATGTTCAGATTACACCTGATGGAGGTTTTATAATTGTCGGTGATGCCGATACTCTTTCTACAGGTTTAGGTAGTACAGACATCTGGCTGATTCGTACAGACTCTTTAGGAAATCAGTTATGGGATAAAGTTTATGGCGGTACAAAGAAAGACGGTGGAAAAACGGTGGAAAATACTTCTGACGGAGGTTTTATTATTGCAGGCATCACAAGAAGTTTTGGATTAATAAACCCAAACTATTATCTGATTAAAACGGACAATGCCGGAAACTTTGAATGGCATGTGACATCTTACGGATCCGCCTACCATGATCATGCATATAGAGGAATAGAAACTTCTGATGGTGGCTTTGCAGAATTCGGTTATTTTAGAAACAGTGCCGCAGCCATGAATTTTTCTCTTGTAAAACTTGGCCCCAACGGTGGTGTGAATAAGGATATTGCAATCGATAATATTACTGCACCAAAAGTTAATCTCTGCAGGAGCAACAACGTAAGTTTAAGTGTTGTACTAACCAACTACGGAGCTACTACGGAACAGAATATCCCTGTCATTTTTAAAATTGATAATGGTTCTACTATAACTACGCTTACAGATACCTTTGTTGGAAGTTTGTTGCCGAACATTTCCACGACACTGACATTCTCGAGCACCTATAATTTCAATGTTGACGGAACCTATAATCTGAAAGCATACATACCTCACAGGCCTAGCGATATTTCTTATACAAATGACACTATTGCCATAATCGTAAATGTTATTCCTCCAACCGGAGATCCTTCTACAACGTCTGCAGTTCGCTGCTCAAACGGTACGCTCACATTAAATTCAACACGTGCCGCTGCTGCTGATTCGATGTTTTGGTATGATGCACCGGTAAATGGAAATCTAATTTCAACCGGAACTTCTTATACGACTCCTTCATTAAGCAGCACAACAACGTATTACGTACAATCCATTAAAGGAAAAGGAAGTATAACAGGAGCAGCAGACAATAGCATTGGAAGCGGGTCCAGTTCAAATACCGGTTATTTGAAATTCGATTCACGGACACAATTCAAACTTGTTTCTGTATTGGTCTATCCATCGAGTGCAGGAAACCGTACGATTGAATTAAGAAATTCAGGCGGAACAGTACTTCAGTCAAAAACGATTAACCTCCCTTCTGCACCTTCCGGAATTCGTGTGTACCTCGACTTCGACATACCTCAGGAAAACGATCTTCAGCTTGGACTTTCGGGATCAAGTGGCACATTGTTCCGTAATAGCGGAGGAGCTGTTTACCCATACAGTATTTCACAAACCTTAGAAATTTACGGTTCCAGTTCATCAAGCGCAGGTAACTACTATTATTTTTATAATTGGCATGTTTTTGTTCCAAGTCAAAACTGCGCAAGTAACCGTGTGCCGGTACAGGCAATAATCGGTTCGGGAAGTACTACGGCTTTCGACAAATCACGTTGCGGAAATGGCAGCGTAACCCTTACTGCAAATTCTTCTTCCGGTGTAAGTTGGTATGATGCAGCTGCAGGTGGAAACCTGTTAAGTTCATCATCTTCCTATACAACTCCTTCACTATCTACAACAACTACCTATTATGTTGAGTCAGCTTCGTGTTCAAACAGGATTGCAGTAAGTGCAATCATCAATAACACTTCATCGAATCCTGTCGCACCTGATGTCACCCGTTGTGGACCCGGCACGGTAACACTTACTGCTACTTCAAGTGATCCGGTTAACTGGTACAATGCAGCTACAAACGGGACTGTAATGGGAAGTGGACTTTCTTTCACAACGCCCTACTTAAGTGCAACCACTACCTACTATGCCATTGCAGGAACGACTTGTCCAAGTTCAGCTGTTGCAGTTGATGCGATAATAAATGGTTCAAATGCACCAACGGTAACAAGTGTTACTGCTTGCGGACCTGCCTCTGTTACGCTCTCTGCAAGTTCTACCGATCCGCTCAGATGGTATACTTCTACTACCGGCGGCTCACCTATATCCTCAACAAGCACGTATACAACTCCTGTCCTTTCTTCGCCTGTTACCTATTATGTTGAAGCCGGTATTACTTGTCCAAGTGCACGTGTACCGGTTACCGCAAACATTATCGTTACCGATCCTCCTGTTGGAACGAATGGATCTCGTTGCGGAAATGGTTCTGTTGTAATTTCTGCACAATCACTTAATCCGGTAACCTGGTGGTCTGCAGCTAGCGGAGGTTCTCAATTGGGTTCAGGGTTGCTTTTCACTACGCCTTCTATTTCAACAACAACAACGTATTACGCACAAGCATCGAATACAGGTTGTAACAGTCAGCGCACTCCTGTAGTTGCAACTATTAATGTTACTGCTCCACCTTCTGTTACCAATGGAGTTCATTGTGGTCCGGGTGCAGTAACCTTGCAGGCAACATCTCCCGATTCAATATTCTGGTACAGTGCTTCTACCGGCGGAACTCAACTGGCCACAGGAAACTCTTATACGACACCTTCTATTTCTACTACAACCACCTACTATGCACAAGCCGGAAATAGTTGTCCGAGTACACGTGTAGCAGTCAGTGCAATTATAACCAATCAAGCAGCTGATCCAGTTACTACTGGCGGGTCAAGATGTGGAACAGGAACAGTAGCTATATCTGCTACTTCAGCATTACCGATAACATGGTATGATGCACCGGGAGGCTCAATTGTCGGAACCGGAAACAATTTCACGACACCTTCCATTTCTACAACCACTACATACTATGCTGTAGCAGGAAGTTCGGGTTGCCTCAGCAATGCAATACCTGCAACTGCAACCGTTAATATTGCACCTGCTGATCCTTTATCAAATGGTGGCTCGAACTGTGGAACCGGAACAGTAACATTAACGGCAACTTCAGCGAATCCACTTACATGGTATGATGCACCGGGAGGAACAGTTCTGGGCACCGGCTCCAGTTTTACAACTCCTTCCATTTCTACAACCACTACCTATTATGTAGCTGCAGGAACAGGTAATTGCATGAGTAATGCAGTTGCAACTGTAGCCACAATAAATCCACTCGCTCCTGATCCTGTCGGTGTAGGTTCAACGCATTGCGGTCCGGGACAACAAACACTTACGGCTACTGCGGCAAATCCTATGTCTTGGTTTAGTCTGTCAACCGGAGGTTCTCCAATTGCAACAGGGAATTCTTACACCGCTAACTTCAATGCCACCACAACTGTTTATGTTGAGGCAAACGATGGAAGATGTCCGAGTAACAGAGTAGCAGTTGTCGCTACGGTTTATGCACTGCCATTCGTCAATCTGGGACCACCGGTAGTGAATGTCGTATCCGGACAAACAATTACGCTTGATGCGGGACCCGGTTTCTCTGCTTACTTGTGGTCAACTACTGCTACTTCTCAAACGATAAATGTAAACACGGCCGGAGTATTTTATGTTACAGTCACGGATATTCATTCCTGCCAGAACTCAGATACAATTACCGTTAATCTGATAACGGGCTTAACCGAAAACGATCTGAATAATCACTTCAATGTATATCCAAATCCGACTCAAGGAATGTTGAACATTACTACCAACGATGCATCGCTGCGATTTGACTTACAGATTACTGATGTAATAGGACAAATCATACTTACCGACAGTCATGTATCAGGAGGAATATTCAACAAAGAATACAATCTGAATGACTTAGCTAAAGGACTTTATTATCTTCAGGTATTCACACCGGAGGGTAATTTAACACGCACGCTGATCATTCAGTAATAATAAACACTTGCAATAAGTGTTTATTCATATTGCTTAAATTATTCATATGCTTTTTCTGCGAAACCTTTTAATGCTCTCCTTGTTTTTTGCAGCCGGCTGTGCTAATGCTCAAACTACCTGGGAAAAACTTTTCAGTGCACGTCAATCGGATGTTTTCAGAAGCGCACGCGAATTGCCATCAGGTGGGTACGTAGTAGCAGGTTATACTGCCGACTCGACTGCAAACGATTCTGATGCATTTGTAGTCAGGATGAATGTCACAGGAGACACAATCTGGACATTCAAATACAACGGACCGATGAGTCAGAAAGATTTATTGTACAAAGTTATTCCTACTCTTGATGGAGGTTTTGCATTGTGCGGTTATTCGAATAGCGTCACAGGTCTTTCCGACGATGCCATGTACATGAAACTAAATAGTGCAGGACAATTGCAATGGGTAAAATTTTGGGGTGGATCAGGAAAAGAAAGAGCTCAGGATATTATCGAATTACCCAATGGCAATTTTGCTGTCGTAGGATATACTACTTCCTCTCCGGCACTTTATTATGATGCATTCATGCTGCTGCTAAATAGTAGTGGAGATACAATATGGACACGCCGTTATGGGGCATCCAGTTATGACGATGCAAATTCAATTCGCTTACTTTCAGATGGTGGTTTTATTTTAGGAGGCCAAAGCAATAATGGATCAAATGGATTCGATCAATACCTTGTACGTATCAATAGCTTAGGCGACACCTTATGGACGAGAAGAATGGGTAGTATTTCTACCGATAACATTGAATCTATTCTTGTACTCTCCGATGGATTTTTACTTGCGGGAGGAACAAACTCAGCAACAACCGGCGACGATGGTTATCTGGTAAAAACAGACACCGGAGGAGTTGTTGTCTGGGCTAAAGTTTATGGTGGATCTTTCCCGGATGATTTTCATACTGTATTTCAAACGGCAGGTGGAAATTATGTTGCCTGCGGAACGACAAGTAGTTCCGGCCCTTTACAACCTAACATTTGGTTATTGAAAACAAATCCATCAGGAGATACGCTTTGGTCAAAAACTTTCGGAGGCGACAATCACGATCATGGTTATTGCGGAATACCCACCTCAGACGGGGGATATTTAGTTGTTGGGCATACGGGAAGCTTTGGCTTTTACCATGAAGAAGCTATAGTAATCAAAGCCAATAATTCCGGTAATGTCATAAACAAATTAAAATATACAGGAGCATGGTTACTCGCTAATCCGACTTCTTCTACCTGTGGAAGTGCAAATACACAGGTTAGTGTTGTTGTACGAAATTTCGGGGAGGTAAATGTTGCCAGTGTTCCCACAACAGTTGTTGTTTCAGGAAATGCGACTGCAACATTGAATCAGACATATCCATCAACATTAGTGGCCGGAGATCTGGACACCTTGGTTTTTACAACTACTATAAATACAACAGGCGGAGGAACATTTAATTTCTACTGTTATACCAGTAACAACAACGATGTATTTCCTCTACGAAATTCGATTACGACAACTATCACAATGGAGGGTTATGCAAATGCTCCAACAGTAACAAATAATTCCAGATGCGGAGCAGGTTCGATTACATTATCGGCTTCCTCAACAGCACCTGTTTATTGGTTTAATGCATCGACCGGCGGATCGTTGCTTAACACGGGTTCAACATACAATACTCCTTCTATTTCTGCTACTACTACTTATTATGTACAGTCAGGTTTCAATTGTCCGAGCGCGCGCATTCCAATCATTGCCACAATTAATCCTATTCCTGCCGATCCAATCGTGAATGACTCCGATCGGTGTGGTCCAGGAACAGTAGTATTAACAGCTACTGCCTCTGATCCTATTTCCTGGTTCAATGTTCCAACAGGAGGCAGTAGTTTGAGCTCCGGTAATTCATTCACAACTCCTTCTATTAATTCTACTTCTACCTTTTATGCTGAGGCGCACAATGCCAATTGTTCAAGCGCACGAATTCCGGTAATCGCTACGGTGAATACGCTCCCGGCAAATCCTTCTACAACTCCTGCTGTTCGTTGTGGTACGGGCTCTTTGACACTTTTAGCCAATGCTTCAGATCCTGTTTTCTGGTATGCTGCAAGTTCAGGAGGAAGCGTACTTGCAACGGGTTCGTCTTTTACTACACCTTCTATTTCTACTACTACCACTTACTATGCACAAACAGATAATGGTACTTGTTTAAGTGCACGCATACCGGTTACTGCAACAATTACTACAAGCGGAGTGGATCCTGTCATTAGTTCTGTGGTTCGTTGCGGGCCCGGACTTGTAACACTAAATGCTGTTTCTCAGGATCCGGTTACCTGGTACGATGCTCCTTCCGGTGGTAATATTCTTGCTGTCGGTAACGTCTATTCACTTACGTTGAATACAACTACAACCTTCTATGCACAATCCGGAAACGGAAGTTGCCTAAGTAATATGGTAGCGGTAATTGCAACGATCAACCCGGCGGCAACAGATCCCGTTACCGTTTCCGGTCAAAGATGTGGTGCCGGTACTGTTGCGCTTACTGCCAGCTCTCCCAATCCAATTCTTTGGTACGATGCACCAAGCGGAGGCAATCAGGTAGGAACGGGTACATCTATAACAACTCCTTTATTGCTTTCTACAAGAACGTATTATGCACAGTCATATCTTGGATCTTGCTTTAGTAATCGCATTGCCGCTATAGCAGAAGTCTTTAGCATTCCTGCAATAAACCTTGGTGCCGACACAATGATAAACGGCACTTCATTTACAATTGATGCAGGTCCGGGCATGTCGTCCTATCTTTGGTCGACAGGTGAAACGACTCAAAGCATTTCAATATCATACACAGACACTTTCTGCGCTACTATAACCAGTACTGAAGGATGTACAAACAGCGATTGCGTTTTTATTGACCTCGTAACTTCTACATTTGAAAATCCGCTTAACGCTCAGTTGTTGCTATTCCCTAATCCAACAAGTGGAAGTATTTTCGTTTCTGTTCCGGCACCGCTTTTAATAAAGTCTATTCTTGTGAGAAACATTACAGGGCAAATTATCGAAACGAAAACACCGGACATGAATTCATTTTCAATAGACCTGTCTTCATTTGCCAAAGGCATTTACCTGTTGGAAATTAAAACAGATAAATATGCTGTTTTCAGGAAGGTTGTGGTGGAATAATTTAATTTTCTATTAAAAATTATTCAGCATGCGAAGAAGTCTGCATTTAGACATTCGTAAAAGTAGAACCTATTTTTGACTTTGCGCGCGGTGGACCGGATAGATCGAATAACTTGTGTAAATCAATAACAGTTTATCATCGATTCATTGAAATATTGCCTGCACTACAATTTAACAATTTTATACGAAACACTCTTTTCTCTGATAAATATTTTTAGGTAATATACCCCCTGTTTAAAACCGGAAATATGCAAAACTTCCTGTTGTGACTTTTGTGTTTTCTCCGACAAAATCTTCCCTTGCTCATCCGATAGTTGTACGATTGCGGATTCGCCTTCTTTGAGAGCAGCGATGAATACATTGATATCTTCCGAAGCAGGATTTGGAAAAACTTTTATGCCAAAATCAGATTCAATGAATGAGGAAGAATCCTTCTCTTGAGTTGGATTGGCAAGACGAACAACAAAATACTTTCGCTGTATTCTGTTACCTGCATTGTCATACGTGTATTCTAAATGCTGGGCTGAACAATATATACAGCTTATTAAAAGTAATAAAATCGTGTTTCTAATCATTTGCTTCAGCTTTTAAAATTATCACTCCTAAAAAAATATTTTTTCAAAAATAATCTTCGGGATTTTCATCAGGAACATATTCCTCTCTTTCATTATGGACTTCCTTTCGTATCAATTTCCCTTCTTCATCATAGAATTCCCAAACACCTGATTTATATGAATTCGAAGTACCACTATTCCAATAGTGTTTGATCGATTTTAGTTTTCCATTTGGATAAAACTCTTTCCATTGACCAAAAGGAAAAAAAACTTCATTATGAATCTGCCCTGTTTTTCTTACACTACCATTTTCATAAAACAAGATATAGTTTTCGTTTTTTTTCTTACCATATACCTTCGCTTTAATATTTCCAGATTCAAAGTATCTTAATGAAATACGTGCTTCTGAGGTATCATTATAAAACTGCTTTGCACTTACTCGCCCGTTTTTGAAATATCTTAAATTTAGCCCTGATCTAGACAATTCATTTAAAGAATAAATACCATTTAAATTATTATTTTCATCATAAAAAAAAGTTGGGGATATAATCTTTCCTTCATGATAATAATATATTTCCCATTGCTTATTTCTATAATTGTACATTTTATTAGGCCCTTCAATTTTGCTATTGATCGCTTTATATTCACCATGAATAGAATTATTTTTAAATATCCTTATACTTTTAAAATTGGAATCAAGATTATTTATAAGAACTAAAAAAGTATCTATATCATCAAGGTAATAATTGCAAACAATTATACTATCATCCAGAAACCTATTTGTTTTTAGAAAATCTCCCAAAAAATAATAATTTATATCTCTCCAATCTATTCTTTGAGATTTAACAGAAAGATGCAGAAATAATAATTGTATTAGTAATATTGTAATTTTTTTCATTCGGCTATTTAACATTTGACCACTGCCAAAACAACTCTCCGTACCTTCCACTATTGGGATTGTACCAAATGTCAAGACTTTCGCCCCAGGGAAATACTCGGGAAGATTGGATTGAATAATAATTAAAACCAGTAATTTCAAATACCCTATAATGTGATCTAAAATAAATATCTGGGCCATTCAACCAAGCTGTAATTTGATCACGTGAAACATAAAAAGGATGCGGGTCGATACTGGTTCCGAAATAATCGCCTCTTGAAATATGCAAAACATTTATCCCATCTTCTGTAAAGTATCCAATTGGCCCGAGTTTACTTGCGCTATGATCAACCCCGCCTTTATAAAATAGGAATTGCCTATCTGTTCCCCAAGTACCCGTTTCAATATTGAAAAATGATCCCTTGGCATAATCATAATCGTACAAAGGCCTTCCTGCATTGTAAGTTATTCCACCGGGACCTTTATGCAGGTTAAAAACAGGATCTGTTGATGCAGTTAAATTATCCATGTGTAAATTTAGCCAATTACTTGGCCCTTTCCCGGTCCAAAAATCTTTACCACTTTGAACATTTGATATTCCATTCAAAACACCCGCAGTTACCCCTGCAATCAACATTCCCCCCACCCAACTTGTCATAGAAATCATTGGTGCATCAAATAAAGCATTATTAGCAATACTCAATGTCATTGTTGCCGTGCCGGTGGCTATTGCTGCGGCACCGAATGCCATCCCAAAGCTAATTTCGGCAACAGCAGCGCCACCAGAAATTATCGACGCTAAAGGGATTCCCGCTGCTACACCTAAAAGCGTCGCTCCAAGTATTACGCTTCCACCACCTATAGCAGCACCCACTGTAAAAGCAGATATTATTCCCATAGGATTATTAGAAATCGCATTCCAATTTTGCGCAACATTTAATCCTCCAAGAGTTAAAGCTACGGCAGCAACAGCAAACCAAAAGAAGTTTCCGTCTTTGTCTACATATGATAATGGATTGTTAAGGCAATAAGCATACCTATTAAAATTCTGTGTATTATCCGGCTCTTGAACAAAATTATCCGGACTCAGCATCATTCCTAAAACAGGATCATAAACGCGGCCATTCATATTAATTAATGAAAACTGGGGAAGGTGTTCGTGGCCGGTATAGCCGCGGTATAACCATTGAGGTCTCGATGGTATGTTTGAATACGTCCAGTCATCCGGATTCCTGTATCTTCCCCATGCATCGAAACTTTGCTCAGATGTATTTCCATTTCCATCGGCTACTTTTAATATAGAACCCAGGTGGTCTTTATAAACATAGTACATCGTTGCCGTTCCATTCTCAACCACATAGAGAGCGCACAAACCGGTTGGGGCATTGATGTAGTAAACCTCCCGGGAATTTGATCCGGAAATTTCTTTCTCATACCCCGGAAAATAAAATTTTGTCGAAACTAAACTCCCCTGATTTCTTAATTCCGCCTTTCTTCTTTGCTGATCCGGTCCGTATTTAATACTTAATGAAAAATCCGCTTCACTGATACTCTTTATCTTATTGAAGGGCGTGTAGTTAATATTCTGCTGATCCTGACTGATAGTATTTACCGGATTATAAATATTCCGAACAGCATCAGTGTGGTTCGTCCAGTAATCCTGATAGTTGCCTGCATCGCTTTTTTGGGCAATGGTGCCATTGGAATTGAAGTTAAAATTATATGGTGTAAGCAAAACCGGTGAGGTTACTTGCATTCCGGTTAGCCGATTTAAATTATCATAAGTAAATTCTTCCTTGAGATTCCGGTTTCCAGAATAGTCCTTTCTCCAGTTAAGATTGCCTGAGCTTTTATCAAATTGCATTCTGTAATCCTGAATACCTGCTGCATAGATCTGTTCCGGAAAACCAAAAGCATCGTAAATGGTTTGGGTCTGAATGTTATTTCCCAAAGTATATTCAGTAACCTGCCCGGTTGAATTAGTTTCATCAACCCGCCAAATTAAATCTCCCGTTTTTGAATTTGTAATTTTAGTCAAGTATCCTTTTGAATTATATTCATTAGAAACAGAAAATCCGCCTGAATAATCGGTTTGAATCAAATTACTGAATATGTCGTATTGGTAATTAATACTTATATTCTCCCCGTCGCAGTTTTCATTGTAGGTTTTCACACGGTTAAGCTCATCGTATATATATGAAATTCTGTAGGTGCCATCAGGTCCGGTTACCTCTTCGTATTCCAATTGGTTTACCCCAATTTGTCCGGAAGGAACATAAAAATAAGAATAATTAGAAATGTCTGTACCTTTAGCAACTTTTTTTTGTTTGATTCTGCCCAGTAGATCGTAAATCAAATTATCTGTTACATTATTATTGGCATCTTCCTGATAAGTAAGCTCGCCATAAGCATTATACTCATAACTTATTGTTCCTGCATTCTTGTCTAAAAGAGTAATCTGGTTACCATAATCATCGTAAGTCATTGAAGCAGCCGGCACACTATTTACCGTTATTTGTGTCGTCAACCCCTGACTGTTGTATTCATAATTAATTATGCCTCCATTATCTGTTGCAACAATCAGTTTACCGGCCGCATCAGTGGTTTTAGAAGACTGTTTACCGGTTGGATCCGCAATGGTGGTAATCGTATTCCCGCCCCCATACTGATTTGAGTAAGATATTGTATTAGTATGAGAATTATCCGTTATTTCAGTTTTGTAAAGTTCATTTGGAAAATTTATATCCCGAAAGAAGTTTTTCGTTTTTAGAAACTGCGTAGAAGAATTTTCGTATGGACCGGTTTCTTCATCAACATTTCCGCGTGCATCATATTTTTTTTGTGAGTAAATTTTATTTTGAAAACCTTCGCTTTCTACTATTATTTCACGCCCCATAAGATCAAAATATTTAATTACTGTCGGATTGCTTGGTTTTGAATCAGTGGCTGAGTAGACAATGTATTGAGAAATACCAAAAATATCATCACCCGGAATAATTGATGCCGGTTCAATAAGCTTAAGCTGAGTGGTTGCGGTTAAATTATCTGGAGTGACGGTTTTTATCAATCTCCCAAAGCTATCGAAATAATTTCTTGTTATCAATCCATCAACTCCCTTTTCATAAACAGATTTTCCCCATTTGGCATCGTAATGAGCAATTGACGTTTGGCCAATTGGATTTATTATCCCGGTTGCAAATCTGAACTTTGGATCACAGTTAAATGTAGTCAATTTATCCTGCAAACCACTTGCAGATACTTTTTTTGTCGAGCATGCGCCGGCAACATAGTATGTATAATCTGTAACTACACTTAATGGCATTCCGGGATCCTTTATTTCCTTTTTCAATAATCCATTGGAAAAATACTCAAATTGAGAGGATCGGTTTGCCCAACCCTGTCCATTACGATTAGAACTCACAAGTACATTGGTTGGCTTAGCAGGTATCCATGATCCGCTCTGAATATAATTACTGTATTCCGTTTTTGAAATTTGTAATCCGTAATTGATATTTTGTTCTTGAACTAAAATATTTCCATAATTATCATAACTAAAGGTTGAAACAACATTCTTGCCTGAAAAGTCATTTGCTTCCGTCCGTATTGGAAAAACGGAATAACCTATACTGGAAATAGTTGGAGTGAATAAGTAATCTATGAATTTTTCAGACAATAATACATTACTTGACAGGCTGTAAACGTGGGTAGTTTCCGGAAGCAGTGTGGCATAATCCCTAAGGCCATACTCGTCAATCTGTTTAATATCTCCGTTGACATTTTTAGTTGTGACTTTTAGAAAGCCAAGAAATCCTTTTCCTTGTCTGTGTATTATAGCATCTTCATATGAATATTGAGTTTCTGTAAAGCCACCTATTCCATCAGGTGATTTTATTCTAGAAACGACTGTAAAAGCCCCGTTAAGATTATTTAAAGGGAATGTTTTCAATTGATTTAAGGAGTACAACCCGTTTCCTGAATTTAAAGTCCTATACTCAAACTCTGTTTTTACATTGAATCCATTAACTGATTCGCTAAGATATTTTATATTTAACCCTTTATTCAAATAAATTATTGTCGGTCCGCTATCACCGGTATATTCATTTCCGGTTGTGTTATAAATTAAAATATCTTGCGAACCGTCTCCATTGAAATCGCCAAAATTAAAATCATAGTATTTAAAATCAACAAGAAAATTAATCTGAAAAGGGCCATTCTTAATAAATGAAATTCCTGTGCTGTAGTAAATATTTAATGAAGTAGTCCCTGTAGTATTGTTAACAGGATCCGGGTGTTTGATCAATTCGATAATATCCGTTTTGCCGTCACCATTTACATCCTGTGTGAAATAATAATTATCGATATGTGTAGTAGGAGGATTACCTTGTTCAAAAGGATTTCCCAAATTCAATGCTGTTAAGGAAGTACTTAAATAAGATCCATTGCCATTTCCGGTTTTTAATGTCCAATCCAATGAAGGAAGGTATTTACATTCAATATAATCTGAAATGCCATCGCCATTGTAATCTCCAAAATAGTTATTGTTAAAATACAATTTATAAGGAGCTGATCCGCTTACGTCTTGTTCAAAAACGAATTGCCCGTTTTCAAATCTCAGAAAATAATATCCTTCGGGGTAAAGTGAAGTTGCCTTTGAACTTTCTACATGAATATTCGCGAGTTCTGTTTTTCCATCTCCGTTTATATCAACAGCAAAAGCGTTTTCCATATTAAAGTTAGTATTGGCTGTAATGATTTCCGGAATCGCGCTGTTTGCGGCGGATAGCCAGATTTTAGTCATGCTAACAAAAGGTGAAACAACTGATGTATCATAATAACAAAAAATATCAAGCTTGGTATCTCCATCAAAGTCAAGGTATCTTAATGCAAATTTATTATCCGTGGATGATACATGACCTTCAATGATTTCAAATAAAGAAACATTGTTTGAATTACTTGGAATCGGATTTTGTTGTTGAGGATTCAAAACTGTAAAATTTACTTGAGTTTGAAAAGAATTTGATGGTGCCGAAGAATTATATCCCAGTCCATCAGATAAATGAACATTAAAGCTCACCGTATTATAATAAACATCAAGAATGGTAGTTACCAAATCCTCCATTCCATCCCCATTAAAATCACATGCTTTGAAAAGCATGTTTCCCATGGAGGATTTATTGATAGGATACAAATCTGCCGGCTTAAAGTTTGCAGGGAAACCAACTCCAGGGTCTCCGTTATAAGAACTGATTTCAGTAAAATTGGAGTTCCCGTTATTCTTTAATAATGACCATCTCCGCCAATCTACTACTGTATAATCTGGAAGGGTTAATTCTTCCGCATAAAACGCCACCAAATCTTTTAGTCCATCTCCATTATAATCCAATGGGAAATATTTAACATCAAGGTAAGAGTCACTTGAATGAGGACTGTTTTGTGCATCAGTTAAATAATTAACTGTAGAAGAAGATATTGTTGGATCACCGGCATCATTTAAATAAGAAAATGCTAAAGAATTATATGCTATGTTTTCACTACCAAATTCCTTAATTTCAGTTAACACAGTATATACATTATAAAAAGAATATTGAAACTTATAGATTTTAAAATCATTGTCTTCACATTTGATTTTTATTTCTCTTAGAATTACCGATGAATTAATTTCACCTCCTTTAACATATAATCTGTTGGCATCCTGACGAAGATCATAATAAAACTGTATTTTATTATAAGGGTCTAATCCGGCATTTAAATTACCTGTATAACTTATTTCTTTGATGTATATTTCTCCATTGGAGTTATTATAATCAAACAAAATATAATTGCCCAGATTGTCATATAGTTTATTGATCATCCAGATAAAAACAGTCGATTGTCCTATTGGTAAAAACCGGGAATCAGCGGTTTTTCCCAACTCCATGGTAAGCCCTTCTTTTGTTTCTATGGTGAAATGTTCAGGGCCATTGCCAACCGTACCATATGAAGTAATTCTTGAAAAACTTTCATTTTCTGTTGCATACGTTGTGTTGCTCTGACCATTGGCACCTGTTACAGGAATTAAGCGATTGCCATTAAAAACAAACCAATCGTCATTGGTGAATTGAATTGGTTCAACTTTCCCGTTATGGTAAATGCTTTGTCCGCATCTTGAAATTGAAGCTAAACCAGAGAGGTTCCAGCCATTTCCTAATAATCCATTTCCTCCCTGGGAATTGTAATTAATAGATAATTGCGGAATCATATTCATGGTACCAGGAGGTAAAGACACAGGAACCTGATAAGACAATCCCCCCCCGGGAGTGACATTGTAAGAGCTGGAAGTTGTACCCACCGGCAGTGAATAATCCAGATCTTTTGTCACCGGTAATATTCCATTCGACCCAACGTTTGAATTAGAGTAACCGTGTGAAATCTGAATTGATGGATCAATAAACAAGTGCACTTGATTCGGGTTAACAGGATGTGCTTCAAATCCCGGTTCTCCGGTTACTTTTTCCCGCGCCGAAAATTCACCTGAAGGTTCAGATTGGTTCAGCATGCGCTCTTCTAATTGCTGACCTTTTAAAGGTGCAATGAATAACAGAGTAATCACAATTGTCAGTAATGCTTTTTTTAATAGCCCCATAATGATGAATTTTACTTTTGATTGTTTTTAAATTCATCAATCTGCCTTTGTAATTCCAAAACATACAATGTAAGCTCTTCAATCTTTTGCATTTGTTTTCCGATTATTTCCCCAATACTTAAACCTGAAGTTTCAATTTCAGAAGCTGGGGGTACTTCGGGTAAATGCTTATTTTTAAGAATGAAAGTTTTTAAATCGCTAAGTGTTCGAAGTTTGTAATTTGAACTGAATACAAAATCTGGCCAGGGTTGTAGTTTTACAATTACCTCCTTGGCAATAACTTTTCCATCAACCGCTAGTTTATAATCCGGATTGGTATTGAAATTATTTTGTCCAATAGAAACAGTACCATTGGCATTTACATTCATTAAATTTTTTATTGTACCATTTGTTTCATCATTTGTAAAATAATTAAAAGAGGCACCATTCTCCCAGGAATGTACATAAAAATTAAATTTGCCTGACTGATCAATACTAATACCTCTGCGAAACGGAATTAAATCATCTTTGAGAATTTGAAACGTTGATGGATTGTTAACTCCACTTCCAAATAACTGAACCCTACCACTCAACGTAGCCAAAAAAGCATTCCCTCCAGTTGAAAAATCCCCTTGCGTTGCGCCTGTATTCACACTTACATTTTGAGGACTGTCGTAATTAATAAATAAACCTGTTCCGTAGCTGTTAATTTTGGCGTTTCCATCATGTCCTACATTTAAATAATTGCTCGCGCTGCTTGAGCTATATCTGCTAAATCCCCTAACATGGATTCTCTCCTGAGGTGTCAATACTCCAAACCCAAAACGTTGAAAACAATTTGTCAGATCATAATCGTTCTCTGGGCCAAGAATATTTGTTCTCCGCCAAGCCAAGGTCAGACGACTTGTTGCATCGCACAAACCGGAAATTGTACCCGGTGATACAATAGGATCTCCCGGTTCAACATTTCCGTTTGCATCGACCCGTAACAATCTTGTGCTATTTCCTGAAAAACCATTAACGATTAAATTACCATTACCTTTGATTCTTAATCGTTCTGTATTTTTTGTTCTAAATACAAAATCAGTACTGTCTGTTGTACCCATAAATTGAGAATTCGGGTTTGTTCCATTATTCCCAATCATCGACCAATCATCCCTCTCCGGCGCTACCAGACTTTTCGATGAACTCGCAGAGCAGCCATTCAAATCCGTGACTGTAACAAAATAGGTTCCCGCTTGTTGGTTGGAAATTGTTTGTGTGGTTTGTCCTAATTCCCACAGATAGGTTGGTGTGCCAACGCCTCCTGTTGTATTGACAGTTATGCTGCCATTCGAACAAGTGTTACAACTCAGGTTTTTTCCATTCGGATAAAGAGATGGAACCATGGCGGTGATTTTAAATAATGGTGGTTCTGTTAAAGTAATTTGTGTGACAATAGATGCTCCTGCAGCATCCGTTACTCTTACAGAATAGTTTCCTGCGGGAATTCCTGACAGATTTTGTGTTTCTTGTCCTGTACTCCAATGAAATTTATAGGGTTCGGATTGTACACCACCGGCTACAACCAGATTAATAGCACCGTCGTTACCCCTTTTACAGGAAACGTTGTATCCGTTATGTGTGGGACTTGTAATACTTACTACCTGCAATGGAGTTGGCTGAGTTAAAACAACAGATGCGGAAGCTGTGCAGGCATTCATATCGGTTATTGTTACTGTATAAGGTCCGGCATAAAGGTCACCGGCTTTATATTGTGTAGTGCTATTACTCCAAAGATATACATAATCCGCTGTTCCCCCGGTTACATGGGCCTCAATGACGCCATCGTTATTTCCGGCGGCTGTGATGTGATAGCCGCCATCGTAGACAACCGGCTCCAATGTTACCTGAAGTGCATTGGGTTGATACAAAGTAATAGTAGCCGACTC
>JANNBB010000012.1:0-4478 GCA_031385005.1 Bacteroidota bacterium | reverse complement strand
TTAGCTGCTCGCCTTTCTTCTTCAACGTTTAAATCTGTCAATACAGTAGTTTATTATTTCTTCAATTTCAATAAGCTGTCGTGATGAAGCTTCCCCACGAACATAAAACTTCTTTTCATGTAGGCTTTTTAAAAAAACAGGTCTTGAACTTGGTTCAACTATTACGACATAAATTTCCCTTTCGTCAACGGTAATAAATTGTCCCCTGATATTGGTTCTGGTGGCAAAGCCAAGAAAGTGCTGTATAGTTTGGTCAAACTCAAGCTGGAAAAAATCTTTTTGCTTTTTTCCTTCTGAAAGACCAAAATCTTTGTCCAACCCTTGGACTTTTCCATCATCGTCAAGTCCGATAAATAAAAAGCCCCCTCTGCTGTTCAAAAATGCACAAATGGTTTTTGCAATTATTTCCTTTATGCTTATTCCTGCTTTATTTGTTTTGAAGTTGTATAATAATGTTGGTTTAAATTCAACTGAATTACTCTCACCTCCATTGATTATGTCTTCAAAAGTCGGCGGTAAAGTTGCTGTTTCTTCTTCATATATTTTGTCAGCCTGTCCCCACCAATATGGCTGGTCGTAACCATTCCAATCAAATGGTGTTTTGAGGATTTTATGAGTTTCAATTGCCCCCCTGCCCAACCCGTCCAACCAAGCATTTTTTGAACAGTAAGTAATTGACACTTCTTGACCTTTTGTGTCATAACTGAAGTGATGATAAAATTCGGCTTCTTCGTGTAAAACAAGTATAGTATCATCAATCAAATGTTGGTCGCTAAGATTGCCAATACCATAAATCAAGGCTTCCTGCCCAACATCCCAAAATGAAAAAATACTTTCAACTTCGGTGTCTTTAACGAAATATACTCCAATTCCGTTTCCAAAGCTGTCTGCTGTAAATAGAATTTCCTTTTCACCTATTTCCAATTTAGAGTTACCTGTTTCTATGAAAGAGACTAATTCCTTTCGTGTTTCTTTATCGGAAATGTATTCTTTCCCTTTATGCTGTAGTAATATATCAATCAAACTCTGACAATAGTTTAAGGCTTCCTCTCTCGCAAGAATGGGATTTTCGTTTTCAAACTTTTTACTTATCTCTTGAAAGTCAAACTCGTTGCCTTCCTTTCTGCGAATGAGTTTCGCTTTTACCAAATAATGAAATGGTGCTTTCATGATTAATTGTGGAGTGTCAAATTTTTTATAAGGTGGCAGCTAACGGGCAGGTATTGCTGCAGGTGGGATATTTTATAACGTCCAGCCCGGAACCGCTGCCCAATTGAAAATATAAAGTTGAAGTTAACAACAAAAAGCCAAATTGAAACTCGTCTGCCGGAACTAAAGTACAGCGATGCAAACAGCCGAAGTTTCAACGTCCAGCCCCACTTGCAGCAATACCAATGTTGGCAGCAGGTGTGTCGCATGAAAGTCTTTTAAAGTTTCCAAGTGATGTTCTGATTTCCATATTCACGATTAATACTGTTGACGATAATGTCGCAAAAAATTTCCATCTCTCTCACACTGTAATTTGTCCCTAACCACCAGTTATTAGGAAGTTCCTTAGAATACTTTTCAACTAAGTCTGGTCTATTTTTATAAAGCTGTGATTTTTGTTTTGAGATTAGAAAGCGACTGTTTCCTTTTGTTTGTGTTTCAATTCTGCTTAGAGAATTAGGGAACTCTGTCACAACTATTTTTAGTAGTTGTTGAAGAACACCAATACCTTTTTTTGTTTTGAACTCTTGATTATTAAACTTGACACCGTGAAAACTTGGGTCGGAAAGTTTAGGAATAATAACTTCAGTATTGTCAATCGAAATATTACGAGGCGTATATTCTTTTGTGGGCTGATTTGTAAACAGAGGTAAAGTTGTGGGATTAAGTTTCTCTAAAAATGCAATCACGACATCATTAGAAGGTTCAAATCCACAAATATCTGCCACCTTTTCGGATATTAATTTGATAAAAAGACTGTCTCTATCTTTCAGTAGCTTATCCCATGCTTTTGGAATTGCTTCGTCAATCTCTTTGCTCTTGTATTGTTTTTCGTAATCTGCTCTTGCTTTTTGTAATGCAGCACCGCTTCTTATTTCTTCATAACCTAAGTAACCTTGTAATATTTCAACTACTTCTTTAGCTTCTCTCTCAAGCAAATCAAGTTTATAAAATCTCCGCTCTGTCAAACTACCCCGCTCTGCTGGAAGATAAAAATGCCATTCTTGTCCGTCTGTAAGTATGGCAACAGGAATACCAGTTTTAAAAGCATAGGTCAAAACTTGCTCATCGGTATTCACTGCTTTCCCTAATGCCTTGACTTCTATTATGATAATCGGCTTGTTTTCAGGAAAGCAAAGAGCAAAATCAATCATTTTATTTTCAATGCGATATTGGGGCTTTACTCTCTTTGTATCATAAACATTCCACCCTAATTCATTTAGAACTCTCAACACAACCCCGTTTGATATTTCTGCTTCATTCAGAAATTCTCTCTGTTTAATTGAATTAACGATGTCTTTAATTGAGTTCTCAAAAGTCATTAGTGGTATGAGTTTAGTTTACACTTGCTGCCAACGAACAGGGCTTTGTGCAGGTTGGGAAATAGAATTCCGTCTGCCTGGAACTGCTGCTGATTGAAAAACTGATGATGAAGATAACAACAAAAAGCCTAATAGCATTCCGTCAAGCTGGAACAAAAGCCAAACAGAATTACAAATGTTCATTGTTATTCCGTCTGCCCAACTTGCACAAAACCCCATGTTGCCTGCCGTTATTCTCCACTTACTATTAGCCCTTGTTGCAATAGTTGCAACACAAATTTATTTGTCTGCTCGTCTGTTATAATATTTCTGTGAGTTTTTATAAGTTCTTCAATTGTAAAGTCTTTTTCTTTTATCATTGTTTCAATAATCGGTTTTACTTTACTTGAAAATGTCCAAACTTTATTTAATGCTTTGAAGTAAAATTTGTCTTGTTCGTTATGCAGTACAAACTTTCGCTTAACAGGAATTCGGAATTTTATATTTGTTGGTAAACTAGTTGTTCTTGGGTCTGCAATAAATGGAAAACTAATATTATTGCTTTTAGGGATTACAGAAGCATTTGTGTCTTCTAAAAACCTTGAAACAAATCCATTGCTTAATTCATTTAATAAATTTTCTTTTAGAATTTTTTCGTGTTCACTTATTATAGCTGAATTTTCAATTTTAGGAATGTCTTTTCTAAATGTTTCATAGTTTGATAACTTGCCTTTTAGCCATTCTAAAATGTCTATGCCTGTTCTGTGATTTATGCCCATTGATAAATGAATTGTCTCATCATTTAAAGGCTTTGCTTCGTGCCACCAACCTCTTGGAAGATAAAGAAAATCTCCATCTTCAATAATGCCTTCCCAAATAGGTATTTCTGGTGGTGTAAGATTTTTGTCTATGTCATTGTGCATTGGAAATTTCCTTGTTTGAGAGTAAATTTTCCATTCTTTTTTTCCACTTATTTGCACAACGAAAACATCGTGGCTATCCCAATGTAAAACAAATCCTTGATTATCTGATAAGGCGATATAAGCATTTGCTTGTACGTTTTCACTAAAGGTGTTTTCAAATTCTTCAGCAAATTTATTAACGCTTAAATCCATTTCATTGACTGCGTCAATAATTAATGTTGCTCCACTACGAACAAAGTCGCCTAATTTGGAATGTGATATAACTGGATTAATCGCTCCTCGTCTGCTAATTACTTTGCTCTGATAAAGTTCTTGCTCAATTTTTTGTCCACGCTGAACTAATCTTAATCTTGGATACTCTAATCTTTGAGTATTCAGTATTTGATTAATTGAATTCCAATTAAATACTGAACTAAACTTTCCTTTAGTTCCTTTGATTAGGCAAAATTGCTTTCCTAAATAATTATCAATAAATTCAGGAACTGTAATTGGAAATAAAATTTCTTCTATTGTCATTTGTAAAATAGTTTAAATAAAAAGCGTCCACATTTCTATGAACGCTTTTTGAGAAATAGCTTAATCATTATTATCGCCTGGGTCGTCTCCCATACAAGCTCCTCTACTTTCAAAGCTTGATAATTCCTCTACTGCAACAAATAATTCTTCATTAGAATTTTGTTGTGTTGGCTGAACAGTGTTCAGCTCTTTGTCTGTTTGTTGTAATGTGTCCATTTTTTTTATTTTAAAGTTAACAAATTTGTAGGGTCTGCATAATGGCAGGCAACGGCCACGGCTTTGTGCAGGTGGGGGATTTTATGACTGTCCGCCCGGGACTGAAGCACAAAAGCGTTACCGCAGATGAAGATAACAAATAAAAGCCCAATAGAATTACGTCCGCCGGATATGAAGATGATAGCGATAAAATGCCGAAGATTACAACGTCATGCCCCACTTGCACAAAACCGCCTGTTGTATGCAGCCCGTACGAAGCGTTAACCAGCTTACTGCTTGCTATTACTTAGGGTGGTTGCCAGGAAGCGTGGGG
>JANNBB010000072.1:0-21047 GCA_031385005.1 Bacteroidota bacterium | reverse complement strand
ACAGCATATCCGAACCCAACAACAGGAAAAGCAACTGTAACATTCAATGCATCAACAAGCGCTAAATACGCGCTGAAAGTGATCGATGTGATCGGCAGAATCATGATCAACGAATCCATTTCAGCAGTTGAAGGCTTTAATGCACAAGAAATCAACCTTGAGAACGTGGCAAAAGGCCTCTACTTCGTATCCGTTCAGACGGAAGGCGGACAGGCACAGACACTGCGTTTAATCGTTGAATAAGGTGGTTAAATCCTAAATCTTTTAAAAAAGTCCCCTAAGCTATTGCTTAGGGGACTTTTTTTTATTATATTTACAACTATAAGAAACCCATTAATTTTTATCAATAATGAGAATACTAAGAATAATAGGCGTTTTCGCTATGATGTTATTTTGCAAAAATGTATCAGCAGTAGATCCTAGTGTGTCTGTATATATCGATCACCTTTCATATACGTCATCCAGAATTATGGAGTTTGATATTATGATGAAAGCAAACGGTTCAACATCTGCATTTCAATTAAGAACTTTTCAAGCCGGATTGTTCGTGAATTCTTCCTGGATAAATGGAGGCACTCCGACTATTCAAAATGTAAGTTCATATACTCAATTGAGTGGACTCGGATATAATGGATCCTTTCAATGGAATGTTACAGATAAATTAATTAATTGTTCTGTGAATTTTGATGTGCTTGGTCCGGTAACGTGTATTTACACCACTGTAAATACAACACCTTTAATAGTTACTCGTATTCGTGTAACAAACACTACAGATTTTTCTTGTGCTTCAACTCCGGATATAAAGTTTAATTACGTTTCTCAAATAAATTCATTGCGTTTGAGAACTTCTTTCTCCTGGAGAGAAGTCGCTTGTACAACTAATTACGATATGTTTTATCCCGGCCGCACTTACGGTGGAACAGCAGTATTCAATGGAGAAAACTATACTACAACGGATGCGGATGGAAAATCACCAGTCAGCTCTTTAAGCAACATTGGTTTTTGTGTCGGTCAGTTAGAGCTTACGGCATTTATCGAAGGATATTATGATAATTCCACGGGATTGCTAAGACCTGATTTGCTAAATTGTAGCATTTTGCATGCTCAAGATGTACAATCAGATAGTGTTACTGTTGAATTGCATTCGTCCTCCAATCCTACTAATGTAATTGCAACTTTTAAAACAATTTTATATGCTAATGGAAAGGCCTATTGTCTCTTTTCGCTTTCCGGCGGACTCATAGGCAACTCGTATTATATTGTTGTAAAACATAGAAATGCAATCGAAACCTGGAGTGCAAATCCTGTTTTGTTTTCAAGCCGTACGGTTTATAATTTTTCTGATAACATTGCTAAGGCCTATGGTAGTAATATGGTTAGAACAGCAGATAATCTTTTATGGGCATTTTATAGCGGTGATATATCTGATGCTGCTACTACTCAAATTGGTGTTCAAGACGGTATTATTGAATCACAGGATTATGGTGATATGGAAAATGCTGTTTATGTCACACTAACCGGTTATATCCCTCAAGATATTACAGGAGACGGTGTAGTTGAGTCAGAAGACTATTCAATCATGGAAAACAATGTGTATTTTGTATCCTCTTCTATACATCCCTAATAATTGAAATAGATAATTTAGTATTATTATAACGATATTTTTTTATTGCGAATCCCCTAAATGGGGATTTGTAATTTTTAACCATTTTATCGGTTATTTTTCCCGAAACTCTAATTTGGCTTCATTTCTAATTCATTAAAAAATAAACTTTTTAACTTATTTTTGAATATCAGAAAATTTTAAAAAAAAATAATTGATGAACCTACGATTTAATGCCTCGATTAATTTCTTATTTACATTATTGATCGCTCTATTTATTATTGAATCAAAAGCCGTTGAGCCGGATTCGGCAGCAGTCCTTAAGTTTCGACCATTAACTTTGCAGCAAGCTTTTGCAGCAGCTAAGAAGGAAAATAAACTGGTTTTTGTTCACGGATTCACCGACTGGTGTCACTATTGTAAGTACATGAAGGATAGTGTTTATACAACTAAAGAGGTTGCTGATTTATATAATTCAACTTTTGTCTGTATAAAAATGGATATGGAGAAAGAAGGAAAAAAAATTAACGACGACTTAAAGATTCATACTTATCCTGCATTTGTTTTTTATGATGGTAATGGAGAAATTGTTCATCGTGCTGCCGGTCGCAGATACAAATCTACGTTTATAGAATTAGCAAATGAAGCGGTTGACCCTCGTCGTCAGATGCGCACTTTTATCCAAAAGTATGAGAATGGGACAGCTACACCTTCAGAGGTCCAGTTTTATTTCAGAATGCTCGAAACAAGTGGTATTGATGCACAATCATTTATTAACGAATACCTGATGAAGCAGTCGGATAGTACCTTAGCCAGTCCGAATAACTGGAGAATAATCTACGATATTATCAAGGATCCCAATATGCCTGCTGTAAACAGAATTCTCGATAAACGTAAAGAATTTGAAGCAAAATTCACTCGGGATAGTCTCAATAATAAAATAATCAATTTGCATAATTACTACCTCACTCAGTTTGTTCAACAATTGGATTCTGTGGGTTATGACAATGCAAAGAAAAAAATTCGCGCCAACTCCCGACTTTCAGATGTATCTGAAAAAATTTGTGCCTATGCCGATATCAATAAACTCAAATTGAAATCACAGTACGATGCCTATAAAATTCAAGGACAAATATTCGTTGAGAAATATGCCATGGACGATCCCCGCAGAATTAATGATGTGTGTGGAGTATTATATGAACGATTTTATTCCGATACCACACTTATGTTGAAGGTCGAAAAATGGCTTAAACATTCAATTTCTCTGGAAGATATTTACAAGGGAAATCATCTACTCGCATCGGTTTCTGTTATTTTAGGTAATAAAGAACAAGCCCTAAATGCCGCCAATCATGCTGTAGAAGTAGGCAAAAAATTTAATAACGATTATAAACAAACCACTTTGCTCATCGACAGAATTAATCAGATGAAGTAATCGTTTGTCTCATCCGTTTCCGAATTTATTAAGTCGGCCGCTATTTAATCACCCCAGAAACAAATTCAGGGGTGATTTTTTTTTACTCTTTTCTTAATTGACAGGAGGGATACGCTTGTTTCCCGAACAAAGCTGATCCGTAAATCACGATCGTAGTTTATTGCTTTTCAGATTGAAACACAGAAAATAATTGTAAGCATAAAAAAACGGTCAATTTAACAGGGTTAAATTGACCGTTGATTTATATTTTAACGGGTGACTCGTTAGGAAAATGGATCAACCTTCTGCCATTTCTGCCAGGTTTACAGGTACGACTTGCGTCACTCCTTGCTCTACCATCGTAATCCCATACATCACATCTGTTGCAGCCATTGTACGCTTGTTGTGCGTGATAATGATGAACTGCGAGTCTGCCGAAAACTTACGGATTATGGTATTGAATTTGTCGATGTTCATGTCATCCAATGGTGCATCAACCTCGTCAAAGATGCAGAAAGGTGCCGGTTTCAAGAGGTAAATTCCAAATAACAAAGCAGTTGCTGTCAATGTTTTTTCTCCTCCTGATAACTGGGAAATCGAAAGCGGACGCTTGCCTTTTGGTTTGGCGATAATCTGTACTTCGCTTTCGGTAGGATTGGAAGGATCCATTAATACGAGGTCGCAATCGTCGTCTTTTGTAAATAACGAACGGAAAACGTGAATGAAATTTTCGCGAATTTTTGTAAAGGCATTCATGAAGTTTTCCTTTGCCGTGATTTCGATTTCTTCGATTGTCTTCAGTAGCGATTCTTTGGCTTTTGCCAGATCTTCTTTTTGTGTAATAATGAAGGTATAGCGCTCGTTGATTTCATTGTATGCCTCAACAGCCATTGGGTTGATTGGCCCGTAATTCTCCAGTTGATTTTTTTGCTTGTTTACTTTTTCCCTTAACTCTTCTTCGTTCAGATCCGGGGATGGGTCCTTCTCTAAAATTTCATTGATATCAATATTGAACTCCACACTCAATCTTTCTTTAAGAGAATTCAACTGAATTTTTAATTCCATCGTTTTGTCACGAATCGCTTGTGCAATTTGATCGGATTGCTCACGGTGGTGACGGATATTACGAATGCGGGTTTCTAATTCATCTATCGATCCGCGTGCCTTAAAGAATATAGCTTCAACTCCGGAAACAGATCCTTCAAAAGTTTCTTTTTCTGTATATAAGCCGATGAGTTGGTCGTCAAATTCAGTCGAAGATTCAAGAAGTTCAAAGATGCGCTGATTGATAAGCTCAAGTTCACTGGTATTGGAAATGATATTCTTGTTTAACGTTTCAAGCAAATTTGTCTTATAGGCATGATCTCTTATGATCGTCGCAATTTTATTTTGCTGCTGAATGCAGGCGATGTTATGCTGGTTGTATTCGTTATTCCGCTGATTCATCAATTCCGTCAAAGAATTAAATTCCTGCTGAAATCCTGTGAGCTGAATGTTCACTGCATCAAAATCCGAGCGCAACCGAATCAGGTGCTCTTGAAAACTGATGTTGTCTTGCTGAAGAGTATCATCTATGCGGTACAATTGCTCTGACAAGCCCTCCACGATTTTTTTATTGTTCTCAACGGAAGAGGAGAGATGCTCTGCTTTGTTTTTTACTGATGAATATTCGTGAGCTGCTTTATTAACTTCTTGCTGAAGTTTGTTTTTCTCAGCTGTCAGCCGCTCTTTATTTTGCTTTGAACTCTGAAGTTGATTCTGAACCAGATCACGGTGCGCTTTTATCTGCTCCAATCCGGATGATAAGGATGCAATTTCTGTATTCAGGTTTTCTAAATGTTTAGCACGACCAATTCGTTTGCCGTCGAACAGTCCTACCGATCCTCCGGAAAGTGAATTCTTCGTCCGACAATATTTTCCGTTTTTAGAAATGAAAATTAAGGAAGAATTATCTTTTTGAAGATAAGGTGTATTGTCTTGATTGTCTGTTACGATGTAAACGTTTCGAAGAAGGTAGTTGCATAAAGAGCGGTATTTTTCTTCGATATCAACGATCGTAAGTGCGGGAATACAATCACTCACGTCTTCATTGGAAGGACTTGGAGTGTTTTCGAAATTTTTAAGTATGAAGAAGTTTGCACGACCTTTAGATGCTTCACTCAACAGGTTTACGGCTCTGCTCGCTTCCTCTATATTCTCGAT
Organism: Bacteroidota bacterium; assembly: GCA_031385005.1. Lineage (GTDB taxonomy): Bacteria > Bacteroidota > Bacteroidia > AKYH767-A > 2013-40CM-41-45 > JADKIH01. The sequence goes on along the minus strand of JANNBB010000072.1, from coordinate 15,828 downwards.
CACAAAATAATTCATGTATGGATCGAGGTAATTTTCAATAGCCGATTTGTATTCTACCGGACAATTCATGATCTCCGAAAACAAAGGGGCGCGACCGGCCGAAGGTGAGTTTTTTCGCAGGTAGCGTAAAGATTCCGGATAACCTTCAAGGTTTTCTACCAGACTCTTCGTAAGGTTGTATTCGTTTTGTTTGGAGTCAAGTTTTCGGGAAACGGAAATAACTTCTTCCGTATGTTTTTTCAGCTCTTCGTCAAGACGAATGATCTCGCCGGAGAGGTGTTCTTCGTTTTGTAAAAGTTCATTGTATTTACCTTCTGACGACTCTTTTTGTTTACCTGCAGATTCAGATAAGGCATTTAAATTTTCGAGTTCATTATTTTTTTCTGAATTGTCGTGTGTAAGACGGTCGATTTCTTTTTGGAGAGACTCTTTTCTTGCTTGTGTAACAGCCAGACTTTTCTCCGATTCATGCATGGAAACCTGAATGCCCTGCGCTTCAGAAGTAAGGCGGTGAATATCGCTTTTCATCTGATCGTGATTCATGCGCGTTTCGTCCATGCGTGACTTTAACTCTGTCAATTGATTTTCCAGTTCGATCAAAAGGTTCTCTTCAGCAAATCTTTCATCGTCGATGTTTTTAAGTTGCTGTTGAGTTTCGACAACATTGTTTTTATCGGAAGTGATTTGTAAAGTAAGCGTCGACTCTTTTTCTTTCAGGTGAGTGAGTTTTTCATTGCTCACTTTCTTGTCATTTTCGTATTGACGGATTAAAGCGATTTTGTCGTTTAACAGCTTTTGCGCTTCTGCAAGTTCTTTTTCTTTGTCGAGTGATATGAGTTTGAGTTCTTGTAATTCCGCTTCAGAAGTGTCGAGTTGCGTATCGAGTGCGATTCTTTCTTCCTGATGTTTTTCTTCTTTTACCCGGAGGTCTTCGAACGTTTGCTTGCTTCCGGAAATCGTAAACAAAGCAAGCTCTGTACTTAACTCTTTATATTGTTCTTTGAGTTTGTAATAGCGTTCCGTTTTTCTGGATTGCGATTCGAGTTGCTTCATGTTGCGTTCGATCTCAAATAACAGATCGTCTACACGGTTCAGGTCTTTTGCAGTATCTTCCAGTTTTTGCAGTGTTTGTTTTTTCCGGATTTTATATTTGGAAATTCCTGCAGCTTCTTCCAGCAAATTCTTAATCGCATTGTTCTTATCGTTCAGAATTTCATCCACCATCTTTAATTCAATAATGGCATAACTGTCTGATCCGATACCGGTATCCAAAAAAAGATCTGTAATATCCTTTAAGCGGCAGGTTACATTATTTAATAGGTACTCACTTTCACCTGAACGATAAAGACGTCGGGTAATAGTAACGGTGCTGTATTCTGTCGGAAGAATGTTTTTTGTATTTTCAAAAGAGAGAGAAACTTCCGCAACGCTCGCAGGTTTCCGATCTTTGTTACCATTGAAAATGATGTTTTCCATTTTTTCGGAACGGAGCATACGGGTTTTTTGCTCGCCCAGTACCCAGCGAATGGCATCTACAACATTTGATTTTCCGCTTCCGTTCGGACCAACTATCGATGTAACTCCTTTGTCAAAATGTATGACTACTTTATCACCGAAGCTTTTGAATCCTTTTATTTCTAAACTGGAAAGACGCATATTTCTTTTTTTTATTTGAATGAATGAACGGGCAAAAATAATTTTTTTCACCCGTATCACCAGTTTTGTTAATAACTAGGGAAAACTTTCGTCTCAATATTAAACTTCATCAAGGGTAGGAGTAATTACTCTTTTCTGACTTTAATTTGGGAAGTACTTTGCAAATTTGCTCCGAATCAATTCACTGATAGTAAGTTAATCGAAGGATAATATACGGGTATTTTTTCTTCCAAAAAAAGGTAACTGAAAAGTATATGCCAATTACAACAGAATCCGAATCTAGCACCCAACGAGCTTTTGAGGAATCTAAAATTTGTTTTGGTTTTAATTATTCAATTTATACTTTTACCCCTCGCTTAACTTATTATTAACAAATAATGAATAATATGGGACGAAAGTTTTACTTACAACTCCTTGTAATAATTTTATCATCCGTAGTTGCTTCTGCACAAACCGGTGAGATCCGTGGTAAAGTCACAGAAAAAGGCGGGAAGGAAATCCCTTTCGCCAGTGTAGCCGTTTTGGTCAATGGAACACAGATTATGGCCACCAGTGCCGATTTCGATGGAAATTTTACGATAAAACCGTTAAGTCCCGGAAAGTACGATGTAAAAGCCACCTCTGTCGGTTTTACTGCCGTCCTTAAAACAGGGGTTATCGTTACTGTCGATAACATTTCCTTCGCCAATCTGGAACTTGGAAAAGGTATTGATATCAAGGAGGTAGAAATCGTTGATTATGCCGTTCCTTTAATTGATAAAGGTAGTCCGTCCGACAAAAAAACCCTCACATTCGAGGAAATTCAGGCAGCTCCGACCCGTGATGTGAACTCTTTGGCCGTTCAAACTGCCGGAGTCTATCAAAAAGAAGATGGCGGCGAATTGAATATTCGCGGTTCCCGTTCAGACGGTACTTCTTATTATATAGATGGTATTAAAGTAACCGGTTCTCCCGGTGTTTCTCAGCGTGGTACAGAGCAGATTACCGTAATTACCGGTGGTATCCCTGCACAATACGGGGATGCTACAGGTGGAGTTATCAGCGTTACCACTCGCGGTCCTTCTAATTCATTTGGTGCCGGTGCGGAATTGGCTACTTCTCAGCAATTGGATGCTTTTGGCTATAATTTAGCTTCAGCAACCCTCACCGGACCTCTATATAGAGAAAGAGATGCAGATGGGAAAAAAACCGGACAGTCTGTTGCAGGGTTTTTCGTTGCCGGAGAATACCAATACGACAAGGACCCAAGTCCTTCTGTACTCCCTGTTTACAAAGTAAAAAGCAGTATTTTAGATGATGTTCGATTGCATCCTCTCGCTCCTGGAACATCAGGAGGATATATCCACCGTTCATCTTATTTTACCCTCGATAGTTTTGAGACTCAGAAATACAGGGAAAATGTTGCCAGAGATGCATATAGAATTAATGGAAAGATAGATATACGTCCTGCTAAAAACCTGACTTTTACATTAGGTGGTTCTTATGAAAACTCCAACAGCAATCAATATGTCCGCAGTTATTCGTTAATGAATTACGATAACAATCCGGAAGAGATTACTAAAAAATGGCGCGCGTTTGCAAAAATTACTCAGCGTTTTACTTCTGAAAGCGCAGAGAAAGCTTCTTCTGCAATTAAAAATGCATTTTACAGTATTCAGGTCGATTACACAAGTAGTGTACAGGAAAATCAAAGCTCCGTTCATAAAAAAAATTATTTCGATTACGGTTATGTAGGAAAATTTAAAACGTATTCAACTCCATTTTTTGGATTTGGAAGTGCTTCATTGGATAGTACCGGTCAGATAGACACTTTGTTCTTAGCTCAAACAAATAATTTCGATACCCTATATGAATTTACACCCGGAACTCAGAACCCCAATACGACCAATTACACTTCTCAGTATTATGAATTGACCGATCCATTGGGAACGCAAGGATTTCAGGATAATCAAAACAATGTATTAGCAGGTGGAGGTCTAATTAATGGCGATAACAGAACCGGACTAAACGTTTACGGTTTGTGGTCGACAACGGGTCGTGTGCCGAATCAATATGCCATTACCAATGCAACCCAGGGCCGTATTTCTGCATCCGGCTCCGCTGACATCAAAAATCACAGCATTGTAATCGGTCTCGAATACGAACAACGTACTCAGCGTGGTTACAACATTAACCCAAGCTCTCTTTGGTCTTTGATGCGTGAACTCGGAAATCAACAGTTGAAGTTAAATGGCATTGACAGTACGTCCGGTTCAACAGTTTATTTTACGGATAATAACGGTTCAGTTACTGCATTAACTACTTATGAAGACGGTAAATACAATCCTTTTATCGACGCTGAAGGGAACTATACACGCGGTTTTTATGAAAACGTTAGAGATCGATTCGGAATTGGTTATGGTGATACCATCCAGACAGATAGTTACGATCCGAATGAATTCTCTTTGGATTTATTTACTCCCGATGAATTGTTTAACAGCGGAAACTCTGTCGTCAATTACTACGGTTATGATTATAAAGGAAATGTTCAAAATGACAACACCTGGAATCTGAAAGATTTTTATGTAGATAAGGACGACAAAAACAATTACCTGCGTAAGATTGATGCCTTCCGTCCGATTTATATGGCCGGATATATTCAAGACGTATTTACTTTTAATGATATCAACTTCAACATAGGTGTTCGTGTCGATCGATTCGATGCCAATCAGAAGGTATTAAAAGATTCATATCTTTTATACGAAACGCATAAGGCAGGTGATGCTGAAGTGCAAAACCTCCCGGGAACAATCATTCCTGATAACATCGATAAAGATTTTGTCGTTTATGTAAACAACTCTCAGTCGCCAACTCAGGTTGTGGGTTACAGAAACGGTAGCGATTGGTATGACCGCAATGGTACCAGCATTACTGATTTAAGTTCGTTAACACAAAATGGCGGTATTCAGCCATGGTTAACTAATTATGAAGACTATCAACGTACACGTGTTAATCCAAATGCCTTCGCCGATTATGAGCCGCAGGTAAATGTGATGCCTCGAGTTTCATTTTCATTTCCAATTTCTGACGAAGCATATTTCTCAGCACACTATGACGTACTTACTCAACGTCCGCAAAATGCGAACCTACTTCGTTTCGATCCGATCGATTATTTAGCGTGGTCACAAGGTATCAGCCGTAACTTTTCAAACCCTGATTTAAAACCGGAACGCACCACTGTTTATGAAATTAAGTTCGAACAAAAATTATCCCGCAGCTCTAAATTTGCTGTCGCCGCATTCTACAAACAAATGCGTGACAACATTCAGTTCATCAACGTGGATTTTGCTTTCCCAATTAAATATACAACCTATGGAAATGTCGATTTCGGAACTGTAAAAGGTCTGACGTTTAACTATGATCTTCGTCGTACTTCTAACATTCGTTTAAACCTCAGCTACACTCTTCAGTTTGCTGACGGTACAGGATCCAGTGCTACAACAAATTCAGGAATCTTATCGCAGCAAGGACAGACAAACCTTCGCGAAATAAAACCACTCGATTTTGATCAGCGTCATACACTTGTTACTTCAATCGATTTCCATTACGATGGAGGGAAAGATTACAACGGTCCCATTTGGTTTAATAAGCAGATTTTTGCCAATGCAGGTTTAAATATAGTGTTCCAGGCAGGATCCGGTGCTCCTTATACAAGGAAAGCAAATATTACTCCGGAGGCAGATTTTACTACATCAGAAAATTCACGTTCTGTAATCAGCGGTTCCATTAACGGTTCCCGTTACCCTTGGAGTTTTAAAATCGACACAAAGCTTGATAAAGACTTTAACATAAATACAGGTAAACGTAAGGATGGCGAATCGCGCAAGCCGGTTGCCATGAATGTATATTTACAGGTATTGAATGTGTTGAACTCAAAAAATGTAACGGCAGTTTACAAAGCTACCGGCAGCCCGAGCGATGATGGATATATCAGCTCACCAAATGCTCAGGGAAAAATTGATAGTCAGCCAAGCCCGCAAGCTTACAGGGATTTATACCTTGTAAAGATTGATGATCCGGGTAACTATGATTTACCACGTCGAATTCGTTTAGGACTTCAGGTTAATTTTTAATCAAACAAAAAATTATATTCATTTACGATGAAATCATCCATAAAAACTGCATTGATTTTCTTTAGCATGACACTCAGTGTTTATGCAAAAGAGAATGTGAATATTTTCAAGCATGCAGGACCAACACAAGCTCCACAGGTTTTAGCCGGTTGTGAACCATCCAAATCCAGAGCAGATCTTGACATCAATAACGTGCGTTGTCCTATTTGGATAAACGGTGATATGTGGTGGGATTTGAGCGGAACAGCTCTTTATGAAATACCTGTCGGCTCGGGAAAACATTCGTTGTTTGCCGGTGCTATCTGGGTAGGCGGTAAAGATCCTGCAGGAAACTTGAAAGTGGCTGCACAAACTTATCGTCAGTCAGGAAGTGATTTCTGGCCCGGACCGATGGACACGGTAAATGCAACCGTTTCTGCACAAACTTGTCTGGATTACGATAAACACTACAAAATCACCTATGCAGAAGTTAAAAACTTTCACGAAGAATATCAGATCAACGGAAATGTAAATTATCCGGTTCCTGATATCATCAAAAACTGGCCGGGTAATGGAAATGTCAGCTTGAAACAAACTCAGTTTCTCGCACCCTATTATGACCGTGTCGGTGATGGTTTATATGATTTCGAAGATGGTGATTATCCCGCTTATGATGTAGACGGAATTTTCGATCCGTGTAACAAAGACAGGTTATTGGGTGATCAGACAATCTGGTGGGTTTTCAATGATGTTGGTAACAGTCACGGCGAAACAGGAAGTTTAAATCCTGTAGGTGTGGAAATTCAGGCACAAGCATTTGCTTTCAACACCAATGATGAAGTCAATAACATGACTTTTTACAGATATAAAATTATAAACCGTTCATCTACTATTATTGAAGACGCTTACTTTGGATCATGGGTCGATCCGGATCTGGGTAATTACCTGGATGATTATGTAGGATGTGATGTTGCTCGTGGTTTAGGTTATTGCTACAATGGTGATGCAGATGACGACGGCGCTCTCGGATACGGACAAAATCCTCCGGCAATCGGTGTCGACTTTTTTGAAGGACCGTTGGCAGACGTCGGCGATTTAATTGATAATGACAGAGACGGTGTAGTGGATGAAGTCGGCGAACAAATCATCATGTCGAAATTCGTTTATTACAACAATAATAGTTCTACAAGTGGTAATCCTTTTACTGCACAACATTACTACAACTACCTGGATGGTGTTTGGAAAGATAATTCTCCTCTTGTTTATGGTGGTACGGGATATCAATCCGGTGGCGATTCTTGCGACTTTATGTTTCCCGGAAATTCCGATCCTCAAAATATAGGTACTCATGGTTTACCGCAAACATTCGAATGGTCGGAGTATGAGCCATGTGATAATTGTGGTCCGAATACTCCGGATGACAGACGTTTTCTCCAGTCAGCCGGAAAATTTACACTAAACCCGGGTGATGTTAACTTCATCACTACCGGTGTTGTTTGGGCACGGACATCTTCAGGTGGACCAACAGCATCTGTTAAACTTTTGAAAATTGCAGATGTTAAAGCTCAAAACCTTTTTGAATCTTGTTTCAAAATTCTTGACGGTCCGGATGCTCCAATATTATCTCTTAGAGAATTAAATAAAGAAGTCATCATTTCCCTTACTAATCCTTCCGCGTCTAATAATTACAAGGAAGGTTATAAAGAGAAAGACAGCAACGTACCATCCGATACAAACTCAATTTTCCTTTTTGAGGGATACAAAGTATTTCAGGTTAAAGATCCTTCTGTTTCTATCAACGATCTTCGCAATGCAGATAAAGCGCGTCTTGTATTTCAATGCGATGTTCAGAATGGTCTTTCACAAATTGTCAATAAAACACTCGACGGAGACTTGAATGCATATCTTCCGGTAGAAGAAGTCGTTGGTGCCGATAAAGGTTTGCGTCACTCCTTCAGAATTACAACAGATGCATTTGCAACAGGCGATCCTAGCTTAATCAATCACAAGACATATTACTTCATGGCAATCGCATATGCTTACGATTCTGTAGCAGACGTCCTTGATCCATTTGCAGAAGAACGTCCGGGTCTTTTCGGCCAGCCATATATTCAGAGTCGTAAAAATCCGGATGGAAGCGCAGTTCCTGTATATACTGCCATACCACACATTTCGACTCCGGAAGCTGAAGGATTAGTATTAAATGCTGAATATGGTGATGGTCCTGAACTGACAAGAATTACAGGAATCGGAGATGGTTATAATACGGGCGGCGACAGATTAACACTCGATTTAAAACAAGACCAGATTAACGATATTATTTTCAATCAATCGAATCCATCAAACAGAATTTTATTCCCAACTTACAAGCGAGGAAGAGGACCGGTTGACATCCGTATTTATGACCCGTTAAAAGTTCCTTCCAGTGAATTTGAATTGTGGCTGACTGATACTGTTGCCTCCAGTGGACGTTGGGTTTTGAAAAATACAACAACCGGACAAGTCGACACATCAGAAAAGACAATCGAATTGCCATACGATGAATTGTTTAGCGAATATGGTTTCTATATAAATTTAAATCAGGTTAAGAAACCGGGAGAATATCCTTCCGGAGGAAATGGAGCTATCGAAGGAACTATTGAGTATGCAAATCAAAATAGTCAATGGTTAACTTTTATTCCCGATGTTGATAATTTCGCTCAATTTAACTGGATACTTTCCGGTAATAATACAGATGCTACTATTTATGAGTCGCCAGACTTTGCCGGATTGGATGGTTCTCAATTCTATGAAAAAATTCTTGGAGGAACATGGGCACCTTTCCGTTTGGTAAGTCGTAATTCTAACAACGTGGATTATGTTGCACCGGCTCCTTTCATTTCCGGTGTTAGTACACAGGCACAGGATCAGGATTCATTGGAGTATTTAGGTAATGTCGACGTTGTCTTCACGTCCGATAAAACCAAATGGAGCCGTTGTGTCGTTTTTGAAATGGGAAATATTGCCGCCGATAATGAAGGTGGTCAAGGGAAAAATCTCTTGCGTAAACATGCCTCCTGGAATAAGGATGATGGTTCTTACAGCACCGATACAAGCGATTATGGACGCAGTTGGTTCCCCGGCTATGCCGTTAATGTTGAAACCGGAGAACGTCTCAATATCGCATTCGGAGAAGCGAGTAGTCTGCCCGGTGATAACGGAAACGATATGATCTGGAATCCGTCCTCACGCTCGGTTCAATTTAACGGAGCAAACGATATTGATTTGTTAGCAGGTGGTAAGCACTACATTTATGTATTTGGGCATAAAAATCCGGAGACAAAAAACCAGTCAACTGATACAACGAATTATAGCCCTGCATACGATGAATGTAATTACCTCTTCAACAAATTGAAATGGATTAATGCACCTGTTAACAACGGTGTATTAAGAGCGAGAATTCGTACTGCCTGGAAAGATTGTATGTGGGTAAGTTGTCCGTTGTTAAGTCCTGGACAAACCTTGCTTAATAATGAAGCACGTGTCAGACTGCGTGTATCAAAACCATACCGTTATTATGATACAGGTGTTACAAATTCGCCAAATGGTAATTTCCCATTCTACAAATTCAGCATGGCTGCGCAGGCCGCCCAGGTGAAACAAGAAGAAGTAGCGAAAGGCGCATTGAGTCTGATTAATGTTGTTCCGAATCCATATTATGCTTACTCAAACTACGAGAATAATCAGTTGGATAACCGAATTAAAATTGTCAACCTTCCGCCGAAGTGTGAAATATCCATTTACACTACATCAGGAACTCTTGTCCGCAAATTTAAACGTGATGCTGGAACAAATGTGAACGGTGAATATAATTTAGGTGGATCAGAATATCCTAACCTGAATTTGGAGGCCTCCGTTGACTGGGATCTTAAAAACTCAAAAGGAGTACCAATTGCCAGCGGTTTATACCTCATTCATATAAATGTAGATGGAATCGGAGAACGTACGTTAAAATGGTTTGGCGTTATTCGTCCAATCGACCTTGATACATTCTAACCAAAACTTTAACAGCCAACGAAAAACTTTCACATATGAAATTCTTACGAAGAAAAAGTCTGATCGCAATAGCATTATTTGGTTCGATCCTTCCTGCCGGAAAAGTGATTGCAGGTAATCCGGATCGCGTCGGTCAGGCGGGTGCAACAGAATTGTTGATCAATCCATGGTCTAGATCTTCCGGATGGTCCGGTGCTAATAGTGGCTCCATAAACGGCATAGAAGCACAGTTTTACAACGTAGCAGGTATTGCTCAGAATAGAAAAACAGAAGCCGTTTTTAGTCATACAAACTATCTGCAAGGAACAGGCATGGGCATTAATACTTTTGGTTTAGCTGTAAAATCAGGCGAGTCAGGAGTACTTGGATTTAGTCTGATGTCTCTATCTTTTGGCGATGTTCAAATTACTACAACTGAATTACCCGAAGGCGGACTTGGAAATTATAAGCCACAATATATTAACATCGGTTTCTCCTATGCGAAAATGTTCTCGAATTCTATTTTTGGAGGTGTAACATTAAAAATTATCGATGAGAGCATTTCCAACGTTAGTGCCGGAGGAATTGCCATTGATGCCGGTATTCAATATGTGACAGGTACCAATGAAGATCGCAACAACGTAAAATTTGGTATTGCCTTAAAAAATGTCGGAACACCTTTGAAATTTGGCGGTGATGGATTATCGACTCGCGTGAATGCTCCTGCAACGAATAATGTATATCAGCTTACGATCGAACAAAAGGCATCCGGTTTTGAAATTCCTTCTTTGATAAACATTGGAGCGACTTACGACTTTAATATTGCAACCGATCATACTTTATCTGCCGCAGTTACGTTTACGTCAAACTCATTTACAAACGATCAGTTTATTGGTGGATTAGAATATCGTTTCCTGAATAAGTTCATGATTCGCGGTGGCTTCATCTATGAAAAAGACTTGTTTGACGATAACCTCAGAACTACTGTTTATTCCGGCCCTTCCGCTGGTGTAACGCTGGATTTACCTTTAGGAAAAAGCGGAAAATCATTCGGAATCGATTATTCATATCGTGCCTCAGACCCTTGGGACGGAATCCACAGTTTCGGGGTGCGTTTTGCATTATAAAAAAAGACGTATATTTGCGTATATAAACAAGACTCTGGAAACGGAGTCTTGTTTTTTTAATTTAAACAAGAAAAGAACAAACAATGACAGTCCAGTATTTTACTCCTGAGGGCTTAAAAAGATTGCATGACGAATTAAATCAATTGCGTTCTGTTGAGCGTCCAAGTATTTCCAAGCAAATTGCGGAAGCCCGTGACAAAGGTGATCTTTCCGAAAATGCCGAATACGATGCTGCAAAAGATGCTCAAGGGTTACTTGAATTAAAGATTTCGAAATTAGAAGAAGTCGTTGCCAATGCACGATTGATTGACGAAAGCAAACTCGACGCTTCGCGTGCACTGGTATTATCTAAAGTGAAGATCAAGAACAAGACCAATGGCTCTGTGATGACCTATTTACTCGTTGCTGAAAACGAAGCAGACCTGAAAGCAGGAAAGATTTCCGTAACCTCGCCAATTGGAAAAGGACTTCTCGGAAAGAAAGTAGGGGAGGTGGCTGAAATCGAAGTTCCATCCGGAAAAATTCAATTTGAAATAATGGAAATCTCCCGCTAATGTCTTCAATCTTCACCCGCATAATTAATGGCCAAATTCCTTGCTATAAAATTGCGGAGGATGATAATTTTTTTGCTTTCCTGGATATAAGTCCACTTGCAAAAGGTCACACCCTGGTGGTTCCTAAAAATGAAGTGGATTATATTTTCGATATGGAAGATGAGCTTCATGAACAATTTTGGAGTTTCGCCAAACAGGTAGCTGCTGCCGTCAAAAAAGCAGTACCCTGCAAAAGAATTGGCATCGCTGTAATCGGACTTGAAGTGCCACATGCACACATTCATCTTATTCCTATGAATAAAGTCAGCGACATGAATTTCGCCAATCCCAAACTAAAGTTTTCTGATGAAGAAATGAATGAAGTGGCCAAGAGCATAAGGGACGCTTTTTCTTCCTAATACTCCTATTAGAATTCAATCAATTTTTTTTCCCCTTTGGAAATTATGATTTTACGCGCTTAGGGTTAGCGGCAAGAAAGGACTTCCATCCTGTGAACGATTTACCTGACAACTCTGACTTCCCCTTCTGAAAATGATGGCATAAAGCCACTGCAAGCCCATCTGTTGCATCCAGGTATTCAGAGGTCTCTTTGTACTTCAAAATGGTCTGTAACATGGCTGCAACCTGTTCTTTTGAAGCATTTCCATTGCCGGTAATGCTTTGCTTGATTTTCTTTGGAGAATATTCAAAAATAGGAATGGTTCGGTATAATGCCGCAGCCATTGCCACACCCTGTGCTCTTCCAAGTTTTAGCATGGACTGAATATTCTTGCCGAAGAAAGGTGCTTCAATTGCCAATTCATCCGGATGATATTGATCAATCAGCGAAAGCGTTTTTTCGAATATTTTTTTCAGTTTTAATGCATGACCATCGATTTTTTCCAGATGCAATACGCCAAGAGCTACCAATTCCATATTCGTTTTATCGATACGAATAAGTCCATAACCCATGATATTGGTGCCGGGATCTATTCCCAAGATGATTTTTTCAGGCATGGTGGAGGAAGTTACGGATTGACTTCTTTTTTATTACTTATCCGATTCTGCATAAACTGTTTTTAACTTACATGTATATTCGTGCCGAAGCAATTGGCAGATGACACAAAGTAAGATAAATAAATCCGGAAAATGGTGGCTGATCATTAAATTGATATTAGCATTACTTGCCCTTTGGTTTATTTACCTCAAGGTTATTAGCCACGAACAAGCAGGCGGGTATTTTGATCAGTTGCAAACTGCCTTCCTGCAACCGGGAGCTGCATTCTTTTTTATTATTGTTTTCGTTCTCATGCTATTGAACTGGACCATCGAAGCGTTGAAATGGAAGTTTATGATTAGCAAAATCGAAAAAGTATCTACGGGCAGAGCGCTGGAAGCGGTTTTTTCGGGTATTACCATCAGTTTTTTTACGCCTAACAGGATTGGCGAATATGCCGGACGGGTATTTCACCTGCACAAGGGAATTCGTATGCAAGCCACGCTTATAACAGTAATTGAAAACTCCAGTCAGCTTCTTATTACTATCCTTACCGGAAGCATCGCAAGTATTTTTTACATGCAGGAATACATGGAACTAAATTCATGGATTTTTATGCTGATGCGAATACTGTTCGTCGCTTTATCTGTGCTTTGCCTTATTCTTTATTTCAATATCGATCTCTTCGAAAAGATTTTCCAACGATTTAAGGTAAACGAATATTGGAAGCAAATCATTCATGTGTTTTCCCTTTACTCTTCGCGGGAGTTGATGTATGTTTGTTTACTGTCTCTTGCAAGATATGTAATTTTCTCCTTTCAGTTTTTTTTGCTTTTGCGTCTTTACGGTGCTTATTTTCCCCTCGCTGATGGAATGCTGATGATATCAATGACATTTTTTGTGATGTCTGTTGTGCCAACATTTTCCTTTGCCGAATTAGGTATTCGCGGCGCCGTTTCCGCCTACTTTTTCGGGAAATTAACATTGGATGTTTTACCTGTTTTGAATGGCACTTTCTCTTTGTGGCTAATTAATCTGGCATTACCCGCCCTCGCCGGAGCTTTCTTTATCTTTCATTTCAGATTGGAAAAAAACGAATCATGATGCTCGATGCATTAGTGCTTTTTTCTTGTTTTCTATATGCGGCTTTTCTTTTGAGTTGCCTGTATTTCTGGAAGAAAATCCCATTGCATACGGAAGATTTTACTAAAACCAAAAACATTAAAACAGCTATTATCATTCCGGCCAGAAATGAAGCACAAAACCTTCCTGCATTGCTGAAGTCTTTATTCGAGCAGGATTATCCGAAAGAATTATTGGAAATTATTATTGTCGATGATCATTCTACAGATAAGACAGTGGAAACAGCAGAAAATTATTTTCAGGAGAATAAAATTACTCACGGAAAAATAGTGAGAAACTCCGGTCATTCCAAGAAACAGGCAATCACTTTTGCAATAAGTCAAACAGAAGCGGAGTTCATTGTCACCACCGATGCAGATACGACGAGGGGAAAAAGCTGGATTTCCTCTCTCGTCAGAGAATATTCCGGTCGTGGATCTTTATTCATTTGCGGACCTTTAAAAGTTGTAAGTGACGGGAGTCTTTTCGGAAAACTTCAGACAGCGGAAACGATCGGCCTCGGACTAATCAGCGCTGCTTCTATTGAAGCCGGAAAGCCAATGATGTGTAATGGGGCGAATCTGGCATTTAGCAAAAAGGTTTTTGAGGAGGTAAATGGCTATGAAGGATCGAAGAGTGTGTCGGGCGACGATACACAGTTGTTGTTGAAAGTTTTTGAGAAATATCCGGATAAGATCTCCTGGTTGAAAGACGAGAAGGCAATTGTCGAGACTCTTGCACTGAAGAAAGTTGGCGAGGCATTCAGTCAACGCAGGCGGTGGGCTTCAAAAATCCCGACAACGCTTTCCCTGTTTACTGTGCTGATCGCTTTTCTTGCCTGGTTTGTTCACGCGCTGTTGTTCATGCAAATAGTATTTGTCTTGTCAGGCGGAGGTTTCTTCGTTTTAATTTTAGCGCTTGTCATGAAAATGGTTCCGGAAATAATTCTCTTAACTTCTGCAGGTAAATTTTATGGTGAAAAAATTTCACCGTTATTGATTATACTATTTCAGCCGATTTATATTCTCTATATTTTTCTAACGGGAATCCTATTGCCATTCGGTAATTTTAAATGGAAAGAAAGGCGCGTATGATGAAGCCCATAGAATCACCTACACGACAGATAAAAAAACGATTCAGGAAAAATAAAACGGCCATGGCCGGATGGTACCTGATTCTGTTAGCTCTTTTTGTGACCGTATTCGCTTATGTATTTATACCCGACCATACACCGCTTGCAAACAGGATGAATTTATCTATCAGCAACCAACAGCCGGGTTTTAAAGTAGAGATGTTGAAAATTCCTAAGCCCTATTACAATTCACCGGGATTGGTGGATGGAATTTTCTTCGGAAAAAGCGATGCCTTTGATTTTATTCCTCTGGCTACTTATAGGGTAAGTGATCAGGAAATATTTTACAGAGAATTTACAGGCGACGATGACACCAATGATGTTCCGGAGAAAAAACTATCATTCGCTTATTTGGGAATTGACAAAGGCAAAAAGGATTTTCAAATCAACGATTATTTAGAAACCAAAACATTTATTTTCGGAACAGACCGTTATGGTCGTGATATGTTCAGTCGTATTGTTGCCGGAACACGCGTTACATTTAGCGTTGGATTTATTGCCGTAATCATTTCTTTATTTGTCGGATTGTTTTTTGGATCTCTGGCGGGTTATTTTCGTGGCAGGGTTGATGGTGTCATACTCTGGATCATCAATGTGATTTGGTCTGTTCCGACATTGCTGTTAGTCATTTCAATTTCATTGGTACTCGGCAAAGGTTTTAGTCAGATTTTTATTGCTGTCGGATTAACGATGTGGGTCGATGTTGCGCGAATCGTACGCAGCCAGCTTTTCAGCATTCGCGAACTCGAATACATTGCTGCCGGAAAAGCTCTTGGATTTAGAAGTTGGAGAATCATTGCGCTTCACATGCTTCCGAATGTAATCGGGCCGGTGTTAGTCGTGGCGGCTTCTAATTTTTCTACCGCCATCCTTCTCGAAGCCGGACTCAGTTTTTTAGGAATAGGGGCCCAGCCACCGACTCCATCGTGGGGAAGTATGATCAAAGAAAATTACGGTTACATCATCATTCCCGGTTCCGCTTACTTAGCACTTTTGCCCGGCATAGCAATCATGTTGTTGACGATGGCATTTACCTTCGTAGCCAATGGTCTGCGCGACGCTGTTGATTCGAAGACGCAGGTGACGTTGGTTTAGTAAGAAGTTTCTTGGGCAATGGAGTCAGGACTTACCGAGTGGAGAGTGGAGTCAGGACGGA
>JANNBB010000046.1:0-2844 GCA_031385005.1 Bacteroidota bacterium | reverse complement strand
GGCATTTCTGGTTTACCTGTTCTTTAATAAAGATTTCAAGTTCAACCCAATTTCAAGCGGACTCCTACAAGCCTCGACTCCCGATCAGCTCGGCGATCTTGCTGTATTGGATTTGAAAGTTCCGGAAAACGGTTACCTTTACTTGCCCTGAGCTTGTCGAAGGGCGTATATGTAAGCAACGAAACCAATACGAACGTTGAATTCGATAATCTGCAAATAGATCATCAATCGAATTGCCTAATTGAGACGAATGATTATTATCCGTATGGTTTGTTGTTACCGCGGAGTACTGCGCTCGACGTATCGCCGCAGGATTATAAATACAATGGAAAGGAGCTACAGAGAGATTTACAATTTAATGTGGAGGATTACGGCGCCAGACAGTATGATCCAGTGGTGGGGAGATGGTTGCAGGTTGATCCGCTAGCGGAAGTTAATCCATCATTTACACCATACCATTATTGTTCTAATAATCCAGTTAATAGAACTGACCCAACTGGTATGTTGGATGATGCTATTTATGTAAACAATAATACACAACAGGTATCAGTTATAAAAACAAATGACAATTATGATAGAGTAATAGTTGATGGTATATATTCAGGTAATACAGAAAAAGGAGAATACAAAAGTACTTATGACGGCTATAACACAAATGAATTAAAAATAAATTACAGTAGTTCAGCAAATAAAAGTACCGTATCAGATTATACTACTTCAGTATTAGTTGATGTTATGAATCAATCAGGAGAAAGCTCAATTCAAATAAACAGTACAGCAAGAAGTGTTGAAGACCAAGTTAGAGTAATGGGCAATATGGTAGAGTCAAGAGGTATGGATGCACAAAAGAAAATGTATGCAGCTGCGGGTGATAAAGTATTAGATAAATATCCCGATAGAGCTGCAATGCTAAAAACCGCAAAAGCTGTTGGGCCAAGTAATGTCTCGAAGCATTGTGCCGATTTAAATAAAATGAACGTAGTTGGTAAGCATCCGACCAAGTACATCTTGATTTGATTTTCATTTCAAATTACTATTGCAGGTTTTTCATTTGCCTGCAATTAGTTTTAAAGATAATAAAAATTAAGGAAGTAGCTCTTCTATGCGATTTGCCTTCCAATCCGGTAACGATTCAAAAATATTTTTAAGCCATTGAAAAGGCTCTATTCCCTTGAGTTTGCAGGTGCCAAGTAAAGAATAAATCATTGCAGCAAACCGAGCGGCTTCATGTGATCCGGCAAAAAGATAATTCTTTCTGCCAATCGCAATCGGACGAATAGAGTTTTCAACCAGATTATTGTCGATTTCCAGTTTTCCATCACTGGTATATAGCATTAATTTTTCCCAGCGTGGCAAAGTATAGGCAAGCGCTTTTCCAGAGAGACTTTCGGGAGCTAATTTGATAATATTTGTTTTCATCCAACGATGAAGGTCTTCCAAAATGGGCACGGACTGTTGTTGCCGTATTTCTTTGCGCTGTTGATTAGAAAAATTGCCTTCTCTTGCCGTTTGTTCCACAGCATAAACCTTTTGAATCTCATGTAAAAAATGATCCGCTAAAACTTTATTTTCAATTAATGCCATTTCAAATTTTCTGCGTGCATGAGCCATACAATGGATCAGTGTAATTTTCCCTTTATCAAATTTTTCGTAACCACTATAACCATCGGTTTGTAAATATCCTTCAAAGTTTTTCAAAATTTCGGTCGGACCTTCGCTCCCTCGTCCGGGTTGGTAATCGAATAAAACCAATCCTGATTGCGGATCGCGATATACCCAATAAAAGCCGCGATGAGTTTTCCCCTTTTTATTCCTGTCTAAAACCTTGATTGGTGTTTCATCGGCCTGTAAATAGTTTGCAGATAATATTTTTGATTTTAATGCTTCATATAATGGTGTAAGTTCATTGATACACATGGCTACCCAATCCGACATGGTTGATGAAGGAATATCAACTCCCATTCTTTTGAACTGCTCAATCTGTCGATACAGTGGAAGATGGTCGACAAATTTTTGAATAACGATTAATGCCAATAGTCCGGCACCGGCCACACCTCGCGGAATAATAAAGGAAGGAAGATCTGCAATGATCACTCCTTCGCCTTGAGGCTTCGCAAATTTTTCACGCACAAATTGTTTTACATATAATTTACCTGGCTCGCATTCTAATTGCTCAGTGATCTCTTCTCCAATCTTTACCAATCCACTTACGTCTACTTTGTTCGGAACAACTACTCTTAATCGTTCCAGGTAGTCTGGAAGTGGCAATCTTCCTTTATGACCGGATTTACCGGTAGACTTGTTTCGCTCGTAAGTAATCGTTTCTTTTTTGATCTCCGCTTTTTCAGCAACCGGAATATCAAGCGGCAAAGAAATCTGTCCGGGAATTGTGGGAGCAAATCTTTCTGATTTGTTACCGTAAACTGTTCTGAGCAACTGCTCTAATTGATGATGTAATTTCTGGATTTGTGATCGCTGTAGTAAATTTTCTTCCCTAAGTTTCTGGTTTTCTAAAAGTAGGTCTTGCGTTTCAATCACGCTGGCAAATATAAATTATCTCCTAGGTGAAACACCTGATTCTACTGGAGAATTATTAACAAAATGATGCTCATATCGCATTCTTTTTTTAATCGATGAAAGATAAATTCCATCTAAAATAAATTGCAATTGATGAGCAGTAATTTCGATCGAATGATCTTTCGGTAATTCAAAAGTTCCCTTTTCCAACCGCTTACTGTAAATAACAAAACCATCACTTTGCCAGTGCAACAGTTTTATTTTGTTGCGTTGTTTGGAGAGAAAAATAAATACATCTCCCGAAAGCGGATCTTTTTTCCATTCATT
>JANNBB010000039.1:0-20422 GCA_031385005.1 Bacteroidota bacterium | reverse complement strand
ATTATCCCATAAAGGAGCAATCAGAGGAAGTCCACCGGCATAGGTACTTAGGGAATTATTCGGTAATGGAGATGCAAAATATGCAGGAAGAACTGCCACAGAGCTTGGAGCCAAAGCAACCCATCCGTTTGTAGAAATAATAACCCTGTCATAGATGACGCCTGCAAAAGTAAAAGAGAAACCGGCCGGAACAAGGAGGGTATCGAATTCATCCCTAATAGCTGCCGGTCGTGAAGCAAGATTTATTAGCGTAGGCACCGTGGGTGTTACAGCATGAGTGGCAGTAGAAAACCTAAAAGGCATTCCGGAGGCCAACTGAGCGTCAGACCTAAGGAATGAAAACAGGAAAATAAATACTAATATAATTTTCGTAATGGGTTGTTTCATGGTAACTTTATTAACGTAATAATTGGTTAAACTAGAGGAGATTTCTTTACAACACACCTAATATAATATCCCTCAAAAATGAGAAAATAATTACGAAAAAGCAATATTTCATGACTGAAAACCTAATTAAATTGTAAACAACAGATTCTGTACTGTCAATGCCATTTATTTGTGGACGAATGAGCCCGAACCACCCACTTTTTTGTCACAATTTTGTCAGGCAGTATTTTTATTAATTTAAAATTGTGATCTTAGTCAAAAATATACTCAAGCATATGATTAGAAAAATTACCTCGCCTTTAATAACAATTATTATTTGTTTAGCTTTTACCAGCCGGGCTCAAGTCACTCTTCAACAAAACAACATGCCGCAAGTCGGTGAACTTTGGTCGAATAAAACAATAACAGATACA
This sequence comes from Bacteroidota bacterium, assembly GCA_031385005.1. Classification (GTDB taxonomy): domain Bacteria; phylum Bacteroidota; class Bacteroidia; order AKYH767-A; family 2013-40CM-41-45; genus JADKIH01. The sequence continues at coordinate 19,622 of JANNBB010000039.1, read as the reverse complement.
ACCATTCAGCCGGGTCCGGGCGGACAAGGAATGAATTGGGGTTTCGGTAATTTTTTCGTCTACCCGAATGTGATCAGCGAACAATATGTTGCTCCAACCGGTACCGGAAATGATGCATTGTTCCCAAGCGCTAATTTGAAAGTGAATTCTTTATTTGGCGGTGATGAATATTACATACGTTCAGCAGGTTCCATTCAGTTCCTTGGAATGAAAAGTTCTACCAATGAAATTTTGATTACCAGTGCGCAGAATTTACTTACTGTGCCTTTCTCCTTTGGAAATTCCGTTACCAATCCGGCTGTGACCGGCACCGGATTCGGTTATCCGTTAACCGGTACCATTTCTGTAACAGCTGACGGAGCCGGAACACTTTCATTGTACACAGGAGCATTCACGAATACCCTTCGTGTTGTAACAGACATGGATCTTATTCTCGGTGCCGGAAGTGGTGTCGACACGTATGTAAGATTAAAAAAGTATACATGGTATACGGCTTCATATCGTGCTCCTGTTTTTCAGATTGCTATGCTCGAAATCGATGGCCCATTAGGCAACACAAAGCAAAAAGTTATTACTGTTAGTACGTTAACAACAGATGTATCAGACCTTCAAAATGATTTTTTTAAATTAAGTATTGGACCTAATCCTACTGCCGGATACGTGGAGGTCACATTAAATCTGAAGAAAAATTCTTCTGTAAATATTAACATTACCGATATCAACGGTAAAGTTTGTTTAGAAAATACTTCTGAATTATCGACCGGAATCAATAAATTAAACTTCGACATTTCGGTTTTACCGAAAGGCATTTATCTCGTTTCTGCTGTCGTCGGAAAAACGACTTCTACGAAAAGATTGGTTATCGATTAGGTAACGATCAGATATTGATGGATGACATTCCTCCCGGTGTTAACTGGGAGGATGTTTTTACATAATCCAAAGCTGCTCTTATAAACCGCACGAATAAAGGGTGAGGATTTTCTACAGTGCTTTTATATTCCGGGTGAAATTGAACTCCAATAAACCAGGGATGGTTTTTCAACTCGATAATTTCAACCAGGTTGTTGTCTGGGTTAATTCCGGATGCAATCATACCTGCATTTTCAAATTCCTTCAAAAACTTATTGTTGAACTCATAACGGTGACGGTGTCTTTCCATGATTTTTTGTTTTCCATAAACAGAAAACGTCTTCGTTCCTTTCTGAATCACACATGGATATTCACCCAAACGCATCGTTCCGCCTTTACGGGTAACTTTTTTCTGTTCTTCCATAAAGTCGATCACAGGATATCCTGTATCCGGGTTGACTTCTGTTGAATGTGCATCCTTATGTCCCAATACATTTCTTGCAAATTCGATTACAGCACATTGCATACCCAGACAAATTCCCAAAAATGGAATATTGTTCTCTCTGGCATAACGGATGGCAACAATTTTTCCTTCAATACCGCGTCCGCCAAATCCAGGAGCTACAAGTATTGCCTGAATGCCATTGAACTTCGATGCTACATTTGCTTCGTCAATTTTTTCAGAATGAATCCATTCAATTTTAACCTTGCATTCATTGGCCACTCCTGCATGAATGAAGGACTCTACAATCGATTTATAGGCATCTTTTAATTCAATGTATTTGCCAACGAGTCCAATTTTTACTTCGTGAATCGGGTTTTTTAGCTTTCCTAAAAAATCTTTCCATTGTGTCAATTCCGGTTCGTGCTGCAGAGGAAGTTTTAGCTTATTCAAAACAACTTTGTCCAGTTGCTCTTTATACATCAGCAACGGAACATCATAGATTGTCTCCGCATCAATAGATTCAATGACTGCATTGACATTTACGTTGCAGAATAAAGCAATCTTCCTTCGCAATTCCATTGATAAGGAGCGTTCCGTTCGGCAAACTAATATGTCAGGTTGTACTCCCAACTCAAGCAATGCTTTAACAGAGTGTTGTGTAGGTTTTGTTTTCAACTCTCCTGTTGTGGCAAGATAAGGTATCAGCGTAAGGTGAATAACAAGTGCCGAGCTTCCTAATTCCCATTTTAATTGTCTGACCGTTTCCACATATGGCAGTGATTCAATATCTCCAACAGTACCGCCGATTTCTGTAATAATAAAATCGAAGTTGCCTGATTCGCCAAGCAATTGCATCCTTCTTTTGATTTCATCGGTGATGTGTGGAATAATCTGAACAGTCTTTCCTAGGTAAGCGCCTTCTCTTTCTTTATTGATGACGGTCTGATAGATTCTTCCGGTCGTTACATTATTTGCCTGAGAAGTAGGAGTATTTAAGAAGCGTTCGTAATGTCCCAGATCCAAATCTGTTTCTGCCCCATCATTCGTTACGAAACATTCTCCATGCTCGTAAGGATTAAGGGTTCCGGGATCAACGTTAATATAAGGATCAAATTTTTGAATGGTTACCGAATAACCTCTTGCCTGCAATAACTTTGCAAGTGATGCCGAAATAATGCCTTTTCCTAATGAGGAAGTAACACCGCCTGTAACGAAAATGTATTTTGCTGAACCCACCGCGTTGAATTTTAGTTGACTGTTAGAAAATGCCGGGAAACCTAAAAAAAAGATTTCATCAACACGGGGTATAAAGATACACTTTCACGTTAAATAAAAAAATTTACTTTAATAATATATTATTAGCAATCTTGCACTGTTTTGAAACACTTCATACTGACCATATTCATTGTTTTTCCAATCTTTCTTTACGCTCAGGAAAGCGGAGTGGAAAGCAATGCTTATTGCTCAAAAAGCTTCGCAAACTTTAGGGATTGTTTCCAAAAGGATTCTGTCTTAAGCTTTAAATCTGCTAAAGGATTTTTTCCTTCCTTTTACCACAATATGGTTTATCAGGCAAAATTTCCTTCACGAATGAAGGAGAAACAATGGATTTTGTTTACTGCCGGAGCTATGACCACTTTAACCATGTTTCATCTGGATTCTGATATCGATAAAAAATTCAGACCTATAAAAGAATCAAACCCTTTTATCGAAAAGGTTAGTCCGCATATAACTGAAATCGGAGATTATTACGGATACATGTTGCTTGCGGGATTCGGTGGATACAGCATTCTCTTTCATAATTACAGGGCATTTCGCGTTTCTCTTCTGGCTACACAGGCGGCTGCCACAGCGGGTTTATGGATTCGGGCGGGAAAGTATTTAAGTGGAAGAATGCGGCCCGGACAATCATATGGTGATGCTGAATATCCAAATGGTCATTGGTTTGGACCTTTTGGGCAATTCAATTCGAAAAACTCTTTAAACAGGGGAGTGGGAGCATTTGACGCTTTTCCATCCGGACATACAGGTGCCGCTTTTTCAATCGCCACCGTTTTTGCCGACCAATATCGCGATTACAAGGCAGTGCCCTATGTTGCTTATTCTCTTGCCGGTCTTGTAGGAGTTACACGACTTATCGAGCATGAACATTGGTTTTCAGATGTATTGGTAGGAGGAGCCATTGGATACTTCTGCGGTAAACAAGTGTCGGCCTCAGAAAGAAAAATGTTTCCTGATAAATCAATCAGCAGAAACAAAAGTCATTCTTTCTTCTACCCATTTAGCATGGGAAACGTAAACGGAATTGGCTTCCAACTGATTTTTTAAAAATTAAAAACTCAAATTGACTCCGAGACTTGGAATGATAGGAAGCTGATATATTTTTTCGTCGGTAATACGTGAGCGATAGAAAATGTTTTTTCTGTCGTATACGTTTGTTGCACCGGCAGTAATATCAAGCGTAGTGTTTTTATTGAAACGGAATGAACGTTGAATGGAAACATCCAGTCGGTGAAAATAAGACAAGCGTCCTTTGTTCAGATCACCGTAATAAATTCCCAGATTTCCATTTTGATTTTGAATGTTTGTTCCAATGCCATCCGGGAATTGAACGGCTTCATAAAATCCCTGCGTTTGAGTGAAAGGAAAAGGTGAACCGAAATTCCAGCGGGTATTAACCTGCCATTCTTCTTTTTTTCCAAACTTGTATGAAGCAACGAAATTAATATTGTGCCTTCTGTCGAAGTTGGGTTCATAGGTATTCGTTCCATCGAAACGGGTAACATAACCCAATGAATAAACGAGCCAGACATACAGCTTTTTATAGTCGTATTTTAAGGTAGCGTCTACCCCTTTTGCCATACCGGTTTCGATGATGTAATCTTTTTTAATGGCATCGGGTTTGTCTTTGTGCGCTTCATCGTCGTTATAGATTTTATCTCTGTTGACATTTTCAAGCTGTGTAAAATCTTTTATATAACCTTCAACATTCAAAACCAAATGAACAGGAAGATCCACTTCAAATCCTGCGATGAGGTGCCTTGCTTTTTGCAGACGGGAGTTTAATTCTTTTCCATCAAACGTACTTGGTAAATCATCAGAGCCGGAAAGGAAACCATAAAATAAATTAACGACATCTCTGTCGGAAGAAGTAGATAATAGATTTTGAGAATAAAATCCAGCTGCACCTTTCATTCGGATTCTGTCGGTGACGTTGTACTTGAAACTAAGTCTTGGCTCCGGAGAGAATTCAGAAAGAGATGCATAATAATTCAATCGAATGCCGGGTTCAAGAATAACTTTTGACCAGACTTTCTTGTATTTAAAGAAAGCGGCAAGCTCTGTTGTGTTTTCAACTTGAGCAGTTGAAGATCCGATTGAATTCGAATATTGAAAGTCGGTTTTGAATCCGAGAATTTCAACGCCATAACGGAACTCGTCTTTACCCATAAAATAACTGAATGTAAGTCCGGCATTAAACCCTTTGATTAAACTGGATCGGGTTCTGCCATCTTGCTCGAGTAAATCAATTTTGTAATTGGTGGCGGCAAAGTTACCGTCGATTAAAACGGCTGATCCCGAAGGTACGAGAACGAAGTTTGTTCCGAAGCCCGATGACTTCCATCCGAGGTCTGCCAGAAAACGATAATTCACATCATCGGCAAAATGAAAACCAAAGAGGTTCCATTTACTACCGCCGGAGCTGTTAAAAGAAAGCTTTCCATACAAATCGTTAAACGAATAGGGGAGTCCTAAAGAGTCAACATATGAATAAAGTGATTTAGAAGTTTTATCGAGATAAGATGTTTTCCCGCTAAGCAAGAACGAAGAACTGCCTTCAGAACTTTCTGTTTCTTTTTTCAACGGACCTTCCAGTATCAATTTAGAAGTAAATGTATTCGCGGAAAATTTTCCGGATAGTCTTTTTTTATTTCCATCGCGCGTGGTAATATCCATGATGGATGAAATCCGGTCGCCATATTCGGCATTGAAACCGCCTGTATAAATGTCGGCACCACGGATAATGTCTGCATCGAATACCGAATATAAGCCAATGCTGTGGAATGGATTGTAAATGATCATTCCATCCATTAATAATTTGTTTTGAATGGGTGTTCCGCCGCGGATATATAGTTGTCCGCCCTGATCTCCGGAGAAAATAACTCCCGGAACAACCTGCAGGTACTGAGCCAGATCGGGATCTCCGCCTATTGTAGGAATTTGTTTGATTTCTTTTGGGGTAATTTTATTTACGGAAACGCGCGTATCTGTTTTTTTCGATTGATCTTCTGCAGAAATATCTACCGCTCTTATTTCTATGGCTGATTTCTTCAGATATAGTTTTTTGGTTAATAAATCGCCTGATTTAACAGTGGTTTTTATTGATATTGTATCGAAACCAATGGAAGTAACTATCAACGTATAATCACCGGGTGGAATTCTGCTTATCGTAAAAAATCCGTCGAGATTGGTTTGCGTTCCAAGGGTCGTTCCTTTCAAATAAACGCTGGTATAAATGGAAGGTTCCGAAGATTCTTCTTCATAAACAAAACCTCTTAATTCGCCGGTCTGACCGGAAGCTAAGGCGGAAATTACTGAAAAAAGTACGAAAAAGAGTCTGAATTTCATAATCTTAAATGGCTGACAAATGTAGCAGATAGTTGCAATTTGCCAAGCTTATTCAGAGGATTTAACAAAGTTTAAGAGTATCTTTTTCCGATAGTTAACAAAGCGATTACCATGTAAACTAATTTCAAGTTAATCTGAACGGTTTTACTTTTTTTCAGAAAGGGAAATCAGGATATCAAATTCTTCTTTGGTAACAGGCAAAACAGACAGGCGACTGATTTTAATTAGAACCATGTCCTTTAGTTTGGCATTTTTTTTAATTTCGGAAAGGGTGATGCCTCGTGCCAGTTTTTTTACTGCAGCCAGTTCAACGCTGCACCAGGCGCCTTCTGTAGTAGTCGGGTCTGGATAAAATTCTTTTGTTACTTTGGCTAAACCTTTTATTTCCGATTCTCCGCCGCTGTGATACACAAAAACGGTATCGCCTTTCTTCATTGCTTTCATGTGATTTCTTGCGGCATAATTTCGAATACCATCCCACCCGGTTTTTTTTTCTTTTTCAAAATCATCCCAGTTATATGTATCGGGGTCTGTTTTTACGAGCCAGTATGACATGTGGAAAGGTGTTAAGTAAAATTTTAAACTGAAAAATAAATAATATTATTTTAAGTTAAAGCTGAGATATACTGATTTATTAACTGAAGAAAAAATGAATGACAATTTAGAAAGCCAAACCTATCAATTCATAATCTTATAAATTAATTCCTTCAATAAATCTCCATCATTGGTACTAACATTGTTGACTCCTTTGGAACGGAGGTCGTATTCCCGAATATAGCTGATGTTTCTCATGCAATGTGAAAGCGGGTATTCTTTTGCCGCTTTCACATAATCGTTCAGGAAATAAGGGTTTACACCCAACTCACTGGCAGCATTGTTGGTAGAACGATCGTCGAGTTTATGATAGGCGACGATTTTTAAGAAATAGGTGTAGAGTTGGGAGATGGTTAATATCATCGGATTGTTTTTCGGATTGGCGGCGAAGTATTCTGCAATCTGAAATGATTTAAATGTATTTCTGTATCCGATAGCTTTTATTAATTCAAAAATATTGAAATCTTTACTGATCCCTATATTTTCCTGAACCATGGTTGTGCTTATCTCTTGTCCGTCTTTCAAATTTAGAAGCAGCTTATCTATTTCATTTTTGATTTTAGAGAGATCATTGCCCAGGTATTCTGCGAGCAGATCGATTGCTTTGGGATTGATTTTTATTTTTTCTTCCTTACAATGGTTGGTAATCCAAGCGGAAATTTGATAATCCGCGACTTTTTTCGATTCAAAAACGATGGCATTTTTGTCTATTACCTTCGATGCCTTCATTCGTTTGTCCAGCTTCTTATGCTTGTAACAGAAAACCAGAATGGTTGATGGAGTTGGTTTTAAGAGATATTCGATAAAAGGATCCTTATCGTCCTTAGCATCTTTTTTACCTTTTTTATCTTTTGTTTCTCCGGAAGTTTCTTCTTTCTCTTTCTGTAACAAAGACTTCATGTCCTGTGCTTCTTTCACGATGACAAGCTGAAAACTGCTCATCATGGGATATCTGCGCGCATAGCTGATAAGCGTGACATTGTCTAAATCTTTTCCGTAAACGATTGTCTGATTGAATTCTTTTTCGCTTTCAGAAAGAATATTTTTCTCCATGTAATCCGATAGCTGATCGATATAGAAAGATTCTTCTCCGTGAAAAAAATAAACGGGATGATATATTTTCTTTTTGATATCGCCGATAATTTGTTCGAAGGTCATTGTATCAGAAGCGAAGGTGTTTTACTGTTAAGCCATTATTGATAAGTTCCAATAAGGAATCTATTCCAATCTTGAGGTGATTCTCAACAAATTTTTCAGTGACTTTTTTATCACTTTCGGCTGTCTTAACTCCGGTTGAAATCATGGGTTGATCGGAAACAAGTAAAATGGCACCTGTGGGAATTTTATTGGCAAAACCGGCTATAAAAATAGTTGCGGTTTCCATGTCAATGGCCATGCTTCTTGTGGTTTGGAGATATTTCTTGAATTCTTTATCATGTTCCCAGACTCTTCTATTGGTTGTAAAAACACTGCCTGTCCAATAATCGAGGTCGTGATTTCTGATGGTAGTAGATACAGCTTTTTGAAGATTGAAGGCAGGTAATGCGGGCACTTCGGCCGGAAAATAATCGTTCGATGTCCCTTCACCGCGAATGGCGGCTATTGGTAAGATGAGGTCGCCCACATTATTTTTTCTCTTTAAGCCACCGCATTTTCCAAGAAAAAGCGCCGCTTCGGGTTGTATGGAAGATAGGAGGTCCATTATCAAGGCAGCATTCGGACTGCCGATCCCGAAGTTAATGATGGTGATGCCATTATGTGTTGCATTTGGCATGGGTTTATCCAAGCCGTTTACAGGAACATTATTCCATTCTGAAAACAACTTTACGTAATGATTGAAATTGGTTAACAAGATATATTTTCCAAAATCAGCTAGGGCAGTTCCTGTATAACGTGGTAGCCAGTTTTCTACTATGTCTTTTTTGTTATTCATCGATTGCGATTGTACTTTTTTTATTGTCTAAAAGTAGTGAAGTTATTCCAACAATTAATTAGAAAAATTGAGCGAAAAAAAGAAGAGTTTATTCGACGGAGGGTTTTAAATCACATTAAATTTAAATCCCAAACAGTCAGTTACTCTATGCAAGAATATTGGAAATAGATAAGTTGGGCAAGACTGTTTCAGGATTTATATTAACAATCAGTTCACAATTTTTGAAAGTTCGAATGTGTCAGCGGGTTAGATGAGAATTATCAATTGCCGGAAAAAATTAATGTCGTAATTTAAAACAACACCGTGGTATTGCATAAATTACGACATTGAATCTATAAAATCAGGAAAATTAAAATACAGCGTATTTTTAATTTTTACTGTTTTTATTGCAGCTTTTTATAAATTATTACTCAAAAACTATTAAGCAATTTGTCCTTTACGAACAAATCCCATTATCACAATCAGCATCGAGACAGAGAAAACAATCAGTCCCCACTGGCTCATTGTTGGAATAACCGTAGGAGAAGTAGTAATTAAAGTCACATGACCAGGACCGGCATTAGAAGGAACCCAGGTTTGTCCACCATCGGTAGACAATTGAGTAAATATATCAAAGAAACTATCAATATGATAACCGGTTCCATTATGAGAAATTGTTGTTTGACCGGTAGATTGAAGAGTTGGGCTTTCGCGGATCATGACACCAGGAGGTAAAGTACCTCCTTGAACATCAAGTTGAAGCATTTCTGTGTCATAAGAACCTGTGCTAGGATCAGCACCGCCGGTTTTAGTCATTCTTACTGTAACCTGACAAGGAGATTGTATTGACTGAGCAGCTCCGCCGTTTACTGCAATATTTACTTTAAAAGTTGCACCATAGGAATGAACAGTTGTAGTTCCTGTTTGAGAAGGAGGAGCATCACAATTTGAAAACCCGTATAGTTCCGACTGTGTTAGGTCGTAAACATTTCCCCCATTAGGATAAGTGGCAAAAAACTGGTCCTTCCACTCTTGCCAGACTTGTATGGGGGGAAAGCAATTAGTTGGAGTATCTGCTCCTGTTTGACCATATGAAGTGTTTAACCAAAAACTTAAAGTTAAAATAAAACATGTGGTAATGATTTTTTTTAATGTTGTTGTTTTTTTCATTGTTAGTCTCCTTTTTTTTTGTGTGTTTGTTTAGAATAAAATTGGCTTTTTATTTTGTTGAATATTTTGTTGTTTAAAAATTTAACTGTCGGATGTCGACTTTTTTTAGGAAAAAAATAATATAATAATTAATTTAAGGACGCAACATTTAATAAAGATTCTCACTAATTAAAGTGCTATTATAAATATAAAATATATAATATCCTATTCTTATTTAGTTGTATTAATAAAAATTTCTGTTAGTTTTTCATAATTCATAATTTGTAAAATGGTCGTAGAATTGGTAAATAATATTGAAATTTGGAGGAATAACAAGGGGGATTAGCCTGATTTTGTTTAAAAGGAGGACTAATATTTTGTCGAAATGTCGAATTTGTCATGCAATTGCTTTGGCGAAAAAGTGAGAAATAATGGTTTTTGTAATATTGATCGACTATAGTGGGGTAGCTAGTTTATTTAATCATTTTAGTAGGAATGTTCTCAACTTTGATAAGCACTAAAATGAAATTGATGAAATACTTTTATTAAAATCCATTTCACAAAAATAAGACTGACATTAAACATTAGGAAGCTTTAAGAAAACACTATAGCATATTTAAAATAGGTGTTGAAATTGAAAGTTGATAGATTAAAAAGGAAAAAATAAATGAGTTCGCAAATACATAAAACTTGACTGAAACGATTTCTAAATTTCGGTTCAATTTCTATTTTTTTTTTGATTTTTGGATATTGAATTAGTTTTCATGGCAGGTGTTTTTAATTCAGACACTGATTTCAAATTAGTGAAATTTCCATTGAGTTTTTGCCATTCTTTTTTCCCAAAGCATAAAATAATCCATAATAATATTGCTACGTAATAGGAATTCGTGTTGGATCTTCCAAAGATATCATTCCAAAATTCAATTCTTTTGACTTCTTCCGGATTCTGATGAAGACCAATAATTTTTGATTCTGTATAAAAGTGAAGCATTATTATTCGCAATTTTATCATTGCAAAAAAAAGCATGCCGACAATGCCCAATATCAATGCTAGAAATTTTCTTTTCCACGATAAAGGAGTTGCTATGATAAGCGAAATCAAAAATGCAGTTGCAATAAATCCAATTCTTCGCGATTTCATGGGGAAGATCGTTCCCTTGAAATTATTATTTTTATCCTTCAGATTCTTGTTTGAGAGGTGCAATTTTGTATCGTACTCAACTGATTGTTCTTCTTTTAAAAAGATTACCTCATCCTGATTTTTCCCATTAAAAATGCTGTTACCCATTTTCCGGAAAACTTTTTCATATTTCCTGTCGATGCCGGTCTGAGGCAATAAAAAGAAAATATAGCTAAAAGTGAATATCGCTAAAAATCTGACTATCGACTTCAGATTTATCATGCTACAAGGGGTTTTTTAGTTGTCCATCTTATCCAGAAAAATAAAAATCCAATACCCATAAGTATAAATATGATTTGCCAAACATCCATATGCATTGCTTCAAAAAGCTTTGGATAATATATTCCGGTCAGAAACAATGAAACAATTCGGATAATATTCAATAAAAACAAAAATGATAGCCCAAGAAAAATTCCGATCAATTTCTGTCTGAAAGTTGCCGGAAAGGCAAAGATTCCCGCAAATAATAAAGCCATCGGCTCAAGGGCATCGCAACCTTTTCGGATGCCAACAGAAAATTGCATGGAATAGATTGTATCCTTGTAATATACACTATTGAAGCCAAATAAATTTATGACCCTAGAGGACAATGATGCATACAAATTCATCAAGGGTGCAAATAGTTTATCCTGTAAATACGGATTATAATAAATGAAATAAAAAATAATTATCTGTATAGCCATTAGCACCACTATGACTAGGAACGGTTGTTTGGCTCGCCATCTATTTAACAATGATTTTTTAGTTTCCATTTTACCAGTTTTAGATTACATCTTACTTTTCATTATTGCTGAATATTAATAAATTATTTTCACTTTCATATTTTATTTTTCAAAACACCTCTTTTCAATCATGAAATAGTTTCTAATCCAACTTTTTTTCCCTTTTTTCCTGTTTTGCAGTCCTTTTGTATATTGTACTCAACTTTTTAAGTGTTTCTATTTACATTAAGATGGTGAATACAGCTCTAATGTATGGCAGTTTTACCAAATCAAGCTTATTATTATTTTTCCGGTTATTTAGTTAATTTTGTTAAGTATTGAATCTATTTTTGAATCATTTTTAAAAATTAATTTATGAAAAAACAAATTTCAATATTCATATTTATTATTTTAAGCTTCAGTTTGTTTGCTCAACCTGTAATTCAATGGCAAAATTCTTACGGTGGTACAGGAAATGAATATGCAAGTTGTATTCAACAAACGAATGATGGAGGATATATTGTAGCAGGACTTTCAGCTTCAAATGATAGCGACGTTACAGGAAATAATGGAATGCGTGATTTTTGGATCGTAAAAATAACGAATGCAGGTTCTATTCAATGGCAAAAATCACTGGGAGGTTCCGCTGACGACTGGGCAAATTGCATCCTTCAAACAAATGACGGAGGATATATTATCGCCGGATATACGGAATCGAACGACAGCGATGTAACATTAAATCACGGGCATCGCGATATCTGGATTGTTAAAACGGATAGTGTAGGTTCTATTCAATGGCAGAAATCTTACGGTGGTTCCGATTTTGAAATTGCATATTCCATTCAGCAAACTGCCGATGGCGGATATATTGTGGGCGGATATTCTAATTCTACTGATGGTGATTTAGCAGGTACATTTGCAAGTGCACAAAATTTCTGGCTTATTAAATTAAGCAATACCGGCACTATTCAATGGCATCAGGTATTTGGCGGGAGTTTTACGGATGAAGCAGCTAGTGTCCAACAAACATCCGATCATGGATATGTATTGGCGGGATATACCTATTCCTCCAATGGCCATGTCACAGGATATCATGGAAATCAGGATGCATGGGTTGTTAAAACAGATAGTACAGGTGCACTTCAATGGCAAAAAACGTTAGGAGGTACTGCGAATGAATCTGCAAGTTCAGTTATTCAAACAGCTGATGGCGGTTTTGTCGTTGCCTGTGCCACAAGTTCGAACGATGATGACGTTTCAGGAAATCATGGAGGGAGTGACCGATGGATTGTAAAGTTAGACACTACCGGTACAATCGAATGGCAAAAAACTTTTGGAGGGACAGGCAATGAAGGGGCATCTTCCATTCAGCCAACTTCCGATGGTGGTTTTGTGATTGCAGGAAGCACCACTTCTTTCGATGGTGATGTCACAGGAAATCATGGTGATTATGATTATTGGGTTATCAAGATTAATGATTCAGGCATTCTTCAATGGGAGAAATCATTGGGAGGAACCGGTACCGACGGTGCCATTTCAATGCTTCAAACAAACGATGAAGGATTTATTGTCGCGGGAACTTCCAATTCAATCGATGGTGATGTAACCGGAAATAATGGCAACTCCGATTACTGGATTGTTAAATTGGATTCCGCTCAACATGTAAATGTTGCTGAAAGAGAGAATGCAATGACCGATTTTCAAATTTATCCAAACCCGTTTTCAAACGAAACAGTGATTTCAATTAATCTACCGTCAACTGAAAATGCTGTTATTGAATTACGTGATGTAGATGGAAGAGTTATTAAAAAAATATTTTCCGGAAAAATTAAAACCGGTTTTATTGAATTTGTATGGGATGCGACAAATAGTTCCGTTAAAAAAGTTGATGCCGGAATTTATTTTGTTACGATAGTTTCGGATAATTATTGTTACAGTAAAAAAGCTGTGTATATTGAGTATTAACGTTACAATTTTTAAAATAGAATTAGGATAGAATTTAAAAGGGTAGATTATATATAATTTATGAATGCATTTGCTACATTTGTTTTTATATTAAACAAACCATTTCTACCTGTGCCGAATTTACTTAGCATTTACTTCCCCAAACTGTCATTTCCTGAATACAGTTTTAAAGTACAAAACGGCTCTGTTACTGCGCAAACTTCAAAAATCTTCGACATCGTTCGTAAGAAATATGTAGTATTTACACCGGAAGAATGGGTGAGGTAGCATTTGCTGCATTTCCTGGTGAATGAAAAAATTTTCCATCCTCTTTATTGAGCGTTGAAAAAAAATTATTGGTCAATAATCTCTAGAAGCAAACCGATGTAGTCGCTTATTCTTCAAACCTAAAACCCTTGATGATTGCCGAGTGTAAAGCTCCTGCGATAAAAATAAGTCAGGATACATTTGATCAGGCAGCACGATACAACAGGACTATCGGGGCGGCTTATTTTTTGATTACTAACGGACTCGAAATTATTTTTTGCAGGATAAGCCATAAAATCAATTCCTGCCAATTTTTTCCTGTTTTATATTTAGGAAGTGGAAGATTGATTAGTTACCGACGCTTATGAATCTGTCGGTTTTTAAATCAGTGTTTATACCTTTAGCAGCAGCGCTGAAAAAAAAGTATGAAATGAAACAATTATTTGTGTCTTTGTTTTGTGGATATTTAATCACGTTTTTATGATTACCAGAATACTTTAACGGATATTGTATGAAAAAATCAAGAAAATGAAAGAAGAGAAAATCTATTTACATTTTTTACTTCTTGTATACGGGAAAAGGAGAGTTTCATTGTGACATTTGAATTTATTAAAACACCCATTTCGAAGAGAGTTATTTATATTTATATTTATTACCCCAAACAAAATCAATTGTATCTACCGAAATTAAGAATGAGTTGAAAAGTGATTATCAATAAAGGTTAATTGTGCTTAGCATGTTAAATTTATTGAAGTGAATTTGGAGGATCAAGTAGGGAGCATATTGTTTTTGTTGTCTAGTTTGCAAAAACGTTAGTTGATCAAGATGAATCAATAAAAAAGGGATGATCAAAGTAATTTGATCATCCCTTTTTTTATGAAATTAATAGTTATGGGTGTAAGGATTGAATGACAAAGAATACATTGTTTTCCATGATTGAGTAGTCAAGTGATTCAACTACCAGGTCACCAGTGATATCTTCCGTTACATATCCGGAAAGAGTTATAAACACAGCGTTTTCCATGTCTGAGTAATCCTGTGATTCGATAACCTCATCTTGAATACCAATTAAAGCAGATCCTGCATCAGAGATATCTCCACTGTAAAATGCCCAATGCAAACCATCACCGGTTAGAACCATATTACTTCCATACGCCTGTGTTTGAGCCGTTGAGAAATCATATGAAGTTACTGCAGCGGCTAAAACCGGATTCGCACTCCAAGTCTGAACTGCGCTGCGGTGTTTAACTCTGAGATAGTATGATGTTCCTATGGAACCTGAAGAGAATGTCACGCTAATTGTTCCATTTACTTTAAGTATTCCTTTTTGAACATCTACCGGTGCATACGTGGAAGCATCCATCAGGCTAATCTCAACTGAATCAGCGTCCAAGGGATTTGTTGATGAACCATTTAAGAACAAACAACCGCCTGAACCGTAGTTATCCATTAATCCTGTGTTGCTGGCTGCATAGTAACCTTCGAGATACATTGTAGCATTTAATGTAATTCCACATGGAATAGGGTTATGGTAAACACCTGTTACAGGGTCGCAGCCATCTGTTGTACATGCATTTCCATCATCGGTACTGACAGGATTATGGAATACACCGGTTACAGGATCGCAACCATCGGTTGTACAAACATTATTATCGTCAATATTGACAGGGTTGTGGAATACTCCAGTTAATTGATCACAGCCGTCGGTTGTACAAACGTTGTTATCGTCGGTATTGACTGGAGTATGATAAACTCCTGTCGCCGGATTACAACCATCAGTTGTACATGCATCTCCATCATCAGTATTTACCGGAGTATGGAATAAGCCCGTTACAGGATCACAACCATCGGTTGTACAAGCATCACCATCATCAGTATTTAAAGGATTATGGAATACACCGGTTACAGGATCGCAACCATCGGTTGTACAAACATTATTATCGTCGGTGTTGACAGGGTTGTGGAATACACCTGTTGCAGGGTCACAGCCATCCGTCGTACAAACGTTGTTATCGTCGGTATTGACTGGAGTATGATAAACTCCTATCGCCGGATCACAACCATCGGATGTACAAGTATTACCATCATCGGTACTAACCGGAGTATGGTAAACACCAGATACAGGATCACAACCATCCGATGTACATGCATCACCATCATCTGTATTTACAGGAGTATGGTAAACACCTGTTACAGGATTGCAGCCATCGGTAGTACAAACATTGTTATCGTTTGTATTGACAGGGTTGTGGAATATGCCCGTAACCGGATCGCAGCCGTCAGTCGTACATGCATTGCCGTCATCCGTATTTACAGGAGAGTGGAACACGCCGGTTACAGGATCACAGCCGTCTATAGTACAAACATTATTATCATTGATACTTTGAGTCAAATTTCCGTTTACTGTAAAATTATCAACACGGCCTGTACCAGCTGCTGCTACAGAACCGGTGTTATTAATAGCAGATGTACTATTATCCCTTAATCTGAAATATACAAAGTTACTGTTCAGTGAAGTTACAGCACTCAGATTATAAGTATACCTAAAAGTTAAATTGACAGTACCTGATGAAGTCCAGGAACTTAATAAAACAGTATATACCGGTAATACATCGGTAAACGAAGTTCCATTGAGACTGTATTGAAGTTTAAAGTCACGTGGTCCTGTATTACTTCCTGCCTGATCGAATGTCACTATAATGTTCGTGAAGGAGGTTGTATTTACAACAAATTGATAATAGTCTCCAATTTGCCAGTTGTTTGATGACAGTGATTTAGGAGAAGCATTTCCACTAGGTGTTGTCCATGCTGTTGAAGTACTAGTATGAAAAGCCGAGAAAGCAGAACCTGCAGTTTGATTACCAACATCAGCAATAGGAGATCCAACAGTTATTGATGGCGTTTGAGAACCACCGGACGCTACTGTTATACCTTCAAAAGTCCATTTAGCAATTACTGCAGATCCGGTTATGGTAACCGGAGTATGAACGGTATTGCCGTTAATACATACATCTAATGTACAAGCATTGCCATCATCGTTACCCGGTGAACCATTAGGAACAGAAGTATGAGTAATAGCACCGGTTGCAGGATTACAAGCATCGGTAGTACATGCATTACCATCATCAGTACTTACAAAAGTATGGAATATTCCGGTAATAGGATCGCAGCCATCAGTGGTACATGCATTACCATCATTCGTGTTTACCGGAGTATGGAAAATGTCGGTAACAGGATCGCAACCATCAGTGGTACAAACATTACCATCATCCGTATTTACAGGTGTATGATATACTCCGGTTACTGGATCACAGCCATCTGTTGTACAAACATTGCCATCATCTGTATTAACAAGAGTATGGAAGACACCGGTTATAGGATCGCATCCGTCAGTTGTACAAACATTGTTATCGTCGGTACTTACAGGATTGTGGAATACACCGGTTACTGGATCACAGCCATCGGTTGTACAAACATTATTATCATCTGTATTAATAGGAGTATGAGTAATTATTCCAGTTATAGGATTGCAAGCATCATCAGTACATGGATTACCATCATTCGTAACAACAGGATTATGGAAAACACCCGTTACCGGATCGCAACCGTCTGTTGTACAAACATTATTATCGTCAGTATTTACAGCTGTGTGGAATACACCTGTTACCGGATCACAGCCATCTGTTGTACAAGCGTTATTATCATCAGTGCTTACAGGAGTATGGAAAACACCTGTAACCGGATCGCAACCATCTGTTGTACATACATTGTTATCATCGGTATTTACCGGAGTATGTGTAATTGTTTGTGCAACAGGGTCACAAGCATCGGTCGTACATGGATTACCATCATCCGTGTTTACAGGGTTATGGAAAATACCTGTAACCGGATCGCATCCGTCAGTAGTACAAATATTATTATCGTCGGTATTTACCGGAGTATGTGTAATTGTTTGCGTTTGAGGGTCACATGCATCAGTAGTACATGCATTACCATCATCCGTATTTACAGGATTATGGAAGACACCTGTTACCGGATGGCAACCATCAGTAGTACAAACATTATTATCATCCGTATTAATCAGGTTGTGGAATACGCCTGATACAGGGTCACAGCCATCGGTTGTACAAACATTGTTATCATCCGTACTAACCGGAGTATGATAAACTCCTGTTACAGGATCGCAGCCATCTGTTGTACAAAGGTTGTTATCGTCAACACTGATAGGGGTGTGTGAAGGACCGGTAATCGGATCACAAGCATCTGTCGTACAAAGATTATTATCATCAACACTGATAGGTGTGTGAGAAATACCGGTAAGAGGATCACAAGCATCTGCTGTACAAACGTTATTATCGTCTATATTTTGCGTCAGCGTTCCACTAATTGTAAAATTATCAACACGACTCGTACCACCAGTAGCTACAGTAGAACCACCAATAGCGGTTGTACTATTGTCGCGTAATCTGAAATAAGCAATGGTACTGTTGAGAGAAGTTATTGCACTTAGATCATAAGTATATCTATAAGCCAAATTAGTAGTACCTGCAGTCCAGGAGCCATTTGGAGCACCATTTAATAAAACAGCATAAGCTGATACATCAGTAAATGATGTGCCATTCAGACTGTATTGAAGTTTAAAGTCACGCGGACCTGTAGAACTTCCTGTTTGATCAAATGTTACTTTTATGTTCGTGAAAGAAGCTGTATTTGCAGCAAACTGGTAAAAGTCGCCTACCTGCCAGTTGTTCGAAGAAATGGATTTAACTGAACCATTTCCGGTTACAGTAGTCCATGCTGTTGATGTACTATTGTGGAATGCTGAGAACGCAGAACCTGTAGTTTGATTTCCTACATCTGCAACCGAAGATCCGGCAGTTATTGAAGGCGTTTGAGAACCACTGGCTGCTACTGTTATACCATCAAAAGTCCATTTTGCAATAACTGCTGAGCCGATTATGGTCACAGGTGTATGGGTTGTATTTCCTGCAACACAAACATCCAAAGTACAAGCATTGCCATCATCCTGTCCTGGAGAACCATCTGCTACAGCAGTATGAGTTATCGCACCGGTAGTAGTGTTACAAGCGTCAATAGTACAAACATTGTTGTCGTTAATATTTACAGAGTTGTGGAATATGCCCGTTACAGGATTGCAACCGTCCGTAGTACAAGCGTTGTTGTCATCCGTACTAATAGGAGTATGATAAACTCCCGTTACAGGATCACAACCATCTGTTGTACAAACGTTGTTATCGTCAGTATTTACAGGGGTGTGGAATACGCCTGTTACAGGATCGCAACCGTCTGTTGTACATGCGTTGTTGTCATCCGTACTAATAGGAGTGTGATAAACTCCCGTTACCGGATCGCAACCATCGGTTGTACATACGTTGTTATCGTCAGTATTTACAGGGGTGTGGAATATGCCTGTAACAGGATCGCAACCGTCTGTTGTACAAGCGTTGTTGTCATCCGTACTAATAGGAGTATGATAAACTCCCGTTACCGGATCGCAACCATCGGTTGTACAGACGTTATTATCGTCCGTATTAACAGGGTTGTGGAATACACCTGTTATTGGATCACAACCGTCTGTTGTACAAACGTTGTTGTCATCCGTATTAACAGGGTTATGGAAAACACCTGTTACAGGATCGCAACCATCTGTTGTACAAGGGTTGTTGTCATCCGTATTAATCAGAGTATGATAAACTCCTGTTACAGGATCACAACCATCTGTTGTGCAGACGTTATTATCGTCAACATTTACAGGAGTATGAGTAATTTGTCCGGATACAGGATCACATGCATCATCTGTACACGGATTGCCATCATCCGTGTTAACAGGATTGTGGAACACGCCTGTTATGGGATCGCAACCATCGGTTGTACAAACATTGTTATCATCTGTATTGACAGGGTTATGGAAAACACCTGTTACCGGATCGC
>JANNBB010000033.1:0-2073 GCA_031385005.1 Bacteroidota bacterium | reverse complement strand
CTCAGGGCTAACGGCAAATCTCACGACGGAATCTTTGAAAACCATCAGTAGTGATGTTGAATCATTGAGAGCAAGAAGTTTAGCCTCCCGACAAGACAACTTGATTCAAGAATTTACTGCTTCAGCTAAGAAAATGAAAGTTATAGCTAATTTACAACCAGAGAAATTTATTACTTTAACAAGAAAAGATGGCAAAGAACTAGCTGTAATTCCCACTGTTGGAGTACCTCAAGCATTTACATACAATCAAACAGAGGAGTTAATAAGACGAATACGTGAACATGATATGCCGGAAATCTTCTTACTTTATGACCATCGAAATATTATTGAGAAATGGCAAAGACACTTAACATGGTTAGATTTGTATTTGCCTATTAAAGCTGTAAAAATTACTGAGATTGAAAATTGGCTGCTTAAAATATAATTTATGATATTTCTATCAGCAAGCATTCCCGACCCAAAACGGAATGAAAAATACTTTAATTCTGCTGACATAATAGCTATTCGAGATGCAGTGAGAGCTTTAGCAACAATTGTTATACCTAAGTCTAATTTAGTTTGGGGTGGCCATCCTGCTATCACCCCATTAATAAGGTTTGTCATGTCAACTATGGATGTCAATGTCCAAAATCACATTACTTTATATCAATCAGAATTTTTCAGAGACATGTTTCCTTCCGAAAACGAATATTTTGAAAAGATTATTATTACACCAAAAAATCATGATAGAGACAGCAGCCTATACGATATGCGATTAAGAATGTTTAATGATAATAAATTTAAAGCAGCAATATTTATTGGTGGAATGGAAGGAGTTGAAATCGAACATGAAATGTTTAAGAGTGTTCATCCTAATGCAAATATTTTTCCTGTAGCCAGCACAGGTGCGGCAGCAAAATTCATTTATGAAGAAATGAATGAAAAACCCGATGAACGGCTAGTAGATGACTTCGCTTATATGGCTTTATTTCGGTCTCTATTCGAATCTATAATTAACTAACAACTTAAATAATAATCAAATGGCAAGAACAGTATTTTTCAGCTTTCATTATCAAAGGGATATTTGGAGAGTTAACCAAATTCGTAGTATTCCTAACATTACAGGACATGCAGCAGCAGGATTTAAAGATGCTTCTTTATGGGAAGAATCAAAAAAGAAAGGCGACGATGTAATAAAACGAATGATTGATAATGCACTAGAAGGAACAAGTGTGACAGTTGTTTTAATTGGGGCTAAGACAGCAGGTAGGAAATTCATTAACTATGAAATTCAAAAATCTTTAGAGCGTGGAAACGGTATTGTGGGTATCCAAATTCATGAGCTTGAAAACCATCTTCGTGAAAAAGATGATGCTGGTGCGACACCAAAAGGTATAACAGAAAATGGTTTTCATGTTTATAAATATGTTGATGTTGGTAAACTTGCAAATCGAATAGAAGAAGCAGCAAAAATAGCAGGCAAATAATAAGTTAAAGCTTTGACAGCCATGCCTTCAACAAAAAGTTTTGTGCAATTGGGGCATGACGTTGTAACAATCTTCAGCAGTGCATATCTAAGCTTTGGTTTCGACGGACGTAATTCTGCTGGGCTTTTGTTGGTTAACTTCGGCTTTTAGTTATAAATTTAGCTTCAGTTCCGGGCGGACAGTTGGTCAATTCCCCAACTGCACAAAGCCTCGAACGTCAGACTGTGAAAAAACTAAGGCTTTTTCGTTATTGTATCGGATACCTTTAGAAGATGACAATCGTTTAAGCCATTCTCAATGGTCTTTTTTAGTCTTTTCACAAACTGACGTTAGCAGCAATTTTCTGAAATCCCATAACAAGTTGGAGTTAAAAGCTAAATTTATAGATAATTTGAATTGGAACCCTATATTTTAATCAAGCAACATGACTAAGTATACCCAAGATTGGATGCCTAAAAGTGATTTATTAGTACCATTTTATAAGGGTATTGACGAATTTCTTGTTGAGCTTTTAGATAATGAAAAATTAGAAGAATAGCAAAGAATGAAAGTTTATGCTGAAACAGAGGAGAAAAGAGTGAGGTAAAGAGAGAAAGAAGTAAAAGAT
>JANNBB010000025.1:0-16654 GCA_031385005.1 Bacteroidota bacterium | reverse complement strand
GGATGAATATCCACTGCTTGGTTGCTGAGAGAATTCGAAGTACAAAAACAACGGACGAATGTCCGTCGAAGCATCGTTTCTTTTATTGTTTTTGAGAGATGATGAGAAGCAAAGTTGGTGTAGCAAGTCCGTCACAGCTGGGCTGCCCAATGTTCTGGAAATTGATTGTTTAACACCACCGGTTACTACTGTATCGAGCAGGAATTTCTTTAATACATGATTACTTCTTAGCAAATTTGATTGTTATTTGTAAGACGATGAGCGTTGAAAAGTGGATGAATATCCACAGCTAAAAAACAACGGACGAATGTCCGAAGCATCGCAAAATTTATTAGCTTTGAGATATGAAAATTAACGACAATTGGTTGACAAGTCCGTCGCAGCCGGCAAGAGCAAACGATTAGTTTTATTTGAACCACCTAACTCAAACATCGAATAAAAAAGCTATAAAATTTAAGTTGCAATCAATAAAATAACACATCACTTCAGGCAATCTTGAGCCTAAGCAGTTCCTGTGCCACTTCTTGAATCCCATCCATGATACGTTCAACCTGGCGTGAAGAAGGTTTCTTTTTACCGGTGATATATTGAGCCAAGAGTGATTGGTGCATGCCAATTCTTTCGCCGAGTGCTTTTGCATTTATCACTTTGTAATAAGCAAAAAAGGAAGCCAAATCGAACTGAAAATCCAGATCGGATTCTTTGATTACAGATTTATGATGATGTTTGTAATGAAGATTCAATGCATCAACCATGTTTTTACGAATCTCCTCGATGGTATCACCCATCGTACCCACAGGAAGTGACACCTTCTCTGCATAGGCAGAAAAGCCGTCACTTGTTTTTTCGATAATCACTTTAATTTTCTTTTTCATCTTATTCGGATTTGCTTAAAACCTATGGTGGTTATTTGTTAGATATTTTTTATCGGAGCCCTGCAGCTTTGAGTATCTTATTAGCAAGCCCTTTCCCGATTTCTTTGCTTCCATGAACCGGTACAGTCAGAGTACCTTTCTTTGCCGGATGTGCCATGATGTGATGACTGCCTTCCACCCTTACAACATACCATCCGTCTTTCTTGAGCAGCCGCAGGAACTCATTGTACTTCATCTGGTAAAGGTAATAAATATATTACCTTATCAAAATAAATAATTGATAATTTCTTTCAATTTAAAATAGGCCAAATGGAAAATGACATTTAAATCACAAAAGAAATTGAGAGAATTCGTTAGCAAAGTGACTTAAAAACGTTTCGCTCACGTTTCGCTAAATAAATTTTTAAATCGCATCTGCAAGCAAACCAGTAGCATATAAAAATTCAAAAAGTACGCTCGGGACCCCTCCACTATTCTCCAAAAGTCTTGATATTCAAGGCATTTGGTGTTATTTGAAAGTCGGCTGTCGAAATTATTAAGCTGGTTAAGCACAGCTTTTTTTTTCCTTGTGAATGTATTGTATCTTTAAACGATTGTATAGCTATTAAAAAGATGTTTATAAAGTTCCTCGCACGATGATTTTGTCAAAATTTTTGGGGGAGGTTAAAACTTTAAAAAACCCATCTATTTTTATCTTATTACTATTTATTTTTATTTTTTCATTTCGGGTCCACGGAATTACTCCTATAGCTGATTTCTCCACTTTATCGTGGAATGTTCAGCCTGGTGACACACTTGTGTTTAACAACCAATCCCTCAATTCACCCACAACCTGGATTTGGAATTTCGAGGGAGGATTTCCTTCTACATCCAATTTACAAAATCCTAGTACCCAATTTTTTCTTCCCGGGACTTATTCGGTTCTTTTAACTGTTTCAAATTCCGATGGAACCGATAGTATTTCTAAAACTATTTTTGTAGCCCCGAAATATACTTTTTGCACTGAAAATGCTTTCTCTTTGACCGGTATTGTTTCTAATTATTTATCACCTCCGGGAAATAATTGTCAGTTTTTAATATCACCCGGATGCGCCCAAGACATAACACTTTCTTTCACTAATTGTGATATTTATTGTTATAGCTCTCCAACCACAAATTATTTCGATTATTTATATGTTTATGATGGCGATAATACAAATGCTCCTTTAATTTTATCTACAACTTGCAATAATATTCCACCAGTAGTCACCGGTCATTCGGGTAAGTTGTTAATTTATTTAAATGGAAATACCGTAGATAGTCATTTTGAAGCTTCATGGACTTCTACTTTTACTCCCACACCTCAACCTAATACTTTTTTTACTGTGAGTGACTCTGCTCCGCCACTGCTTGCTCCTGTTTATTTCATTGACCATTCAACTGTCGGATCTTATGGATGGTGGTGGAATTTTGGTGACGGTAATAATTCAGCAGAACAACATCCAACACATATTTATCAGGCAACCGGAAATTATTTAGTGACATTAATTACAAGACAATGTAACGGAAGCGATACGGCAACTATGAATATTAATGTTCAGCAGGAATCCGCTCTGGAATTATCTGATAGCCTGTTTAACTCATCGTTATCATGCATGGATAGTGCTACTTCAAATCTGTGGATAAAGAATACCGGCCCTGGCGATCTTACATTTCAATTTGCTGATTCGTCTGTATTTCCTGTCTGGCTGAATATTTCACCTGACTCCGGTGTTGTTCACACGGGAGATTCGATGATGCTTGCTGTTAATTTTAATTCTTATTCAATTCAATCAGGTAATTATATAGTTGATCTAAATCTTCAAACAAATGACACAAATAATCTTCAAAATATTTTAAATTTTTCAATTCAAACAAACGGTTCTTCTTATGTACTGTATTCCGATTCGTGCTTGTTATTTGACACATTAATCCAACATACTTCTAAACACAATAGTTTAATGGTCAATAATATCGGATGTGACACACTCTTTGTTTCTTCTTTGCAATTTTCTAATACAATTTTTAGTGGAAGCGTGTCTACGCCATATATATTGTCAGGTGATTCTATGAAAATAAATATTACACTTTTCCCATCACTTTCAGGAAATTATAATGACTCCCTGACAATTACAACAAATGCCGGTGTAAAAGTAGTGTGTCTTAAGGCAACAGTCTTGCCGGCACCGGTAATATCTACAGTTAATAATATAAACTATACTGTTGATGCATGTAGTAATGAAATTAATGGAAGTGTAGTTGTACACAATTCGGGTGGAACTAATTTGCAATACAAATTTATGCAGGCCGATAATTATATAGGTCCACAACCGCGAATTGTTTTGATGAAGGATACACAAAACATTTTGAACTCATATTCAAATTTGAAGAACATCATACAATCTCATCCTAATAACTATCCGCTTTTTGAACTGACACTATTGGATTCGGCAAATCTTACTTCAGCATTGGCATCAGCGGATGTTTTTATAATTCCACAAACAAATACTAATGTCAATAACCTGGTAAATATCTCATCTATACTTGAAGCATTTGTCAGGAATGGTGGAGCAGTAATTATTAGCGGAATGCATCCCGGCTTTTCCGACCGTATTCTTGCTACGCAGTTATTGCATGGCGCTTTTGGAGAGGCATATCAATATTCTCCTAAAATTGTTTATCCTGATCATCCTATTATCAGGGGGATTACAAGTTATTCTACAGGATATCAGAGCATGCAGACTACAAATTTTACCGATCCTGATATTATTTCTATCTTAAAAACACCTCAAAAGGGTACGGATCTTTTGTCTTATCGTAATTTAGAAAGAGGCAAAATTATATATTATGGTTTTCGGTATATATATCCTTTACCAAGTTTTCACCAGATACTTTTCAATGCTCTCGAGTATTCAATAGCGCATGAGTACTGGTTGTCTCAGGATACTTCTACTCATATCAATATTGCCCCTGGAGATTCGCTTATTTTGAACTATAAAATTAGTACAAAAAATCTTTCGTCTGGAACTTATTCTGGCAGTCTCAATCTACATAGTTCTGACCCATTGCAGCCGGTAAAGCAAATTATAACTACTCTTACTATAAATCAAAAACCATGTACTGATTTTTATTATTTGCCTGATTCATGTAACGGGAAAGTTGATTTCACAGATAAAAGTATTAATGAACCTACGTCATGGATTTGGGATTTTGGTGACGGATCATTCTCAACCCAGCAGAACCCATCTCATATCTATATTAACCCCGGAATTTATTCGGTAAAATTGATAACTTGTAATTCGGTTTCATGTGATACAGCGTCCTTGATAGTTTACTCAGTAAACAGTCCTCTACCAGCCTGTATTCCAAATTCAGCAGCTCAAATTAGTAACACGATGCGTGTTACATTTAATACGCTTGATTATTATCCGCCGCTGTTAGGTCGATACCAGGATTTCACTTGCTCGAATTCGACCATACTTACTGCAGGCAAAAAGTATACATTGAGTGCTGGAGGAAACACTAACATAACCGGATATCTACGCGCATGGATTGATTTTAACAGTGATAGTTCTTTTTCTAATTCAGAAGAGATCGCATGGGAAGAGAGAAATTCTTGGAATTATTTTTTGGCCGGTGTAATTATACCGCATACTGCTGTAACATATACACCCCTGCGAATGCGTCTTGCAAGAGGAGGAACTTATTATGTGAAACCCTTGCCATGTGATACATCTCCTGTTAATTTTTATCAGGATTTTACTGTTGTCGTCGTTCCGGATTCTATTAATCCGCTGTCATCATTTACATATACTGTACTCGATTCTTGCAATGGGGTAGTCCAGTTTTATAATCACTCTTCAAATTCGACTTCTTTCCAATGGGATTTTGGTGACGGCGAAACATCGTTAGGTTCTAACCCAATTCACGATTACGATTCGATAGGCGGAGCTCAATATATTGTGTCAGTTTCCCTTTTAGCGATCAACACGATGGGCACAAGCGTATCACAGCAAACAATTCAATTTCCTTACTTTCTTCCGGAGATAAATATTCAATCTATCGGCTCACTCGTATTATGTCCGGGAAATGACGTTCTGTTATATCCGCCAAGTTCAGTTATAAACACCACATATCCTTATTGGATTGTCGATGATTCAGTAATTGTGTTTCGGGATTCTTCTTTTTTGTTGGTTGATTCTGCAGGAAGTTATCAAATTGTTTCTGTCAATTCATTAGGGTGCATTGATACAAGCGCTGCTATTGTAGTAACAGAGGCTCCGGACTTAAATATACAAGCAAGTCCTTCTGTTGGATGTTCAGGTGATTCAATTCAACTTTCCGGACCACTATTTATGCAAACGTATAATTGGTCAACAGGAGATACTTCATCTTCTACAAATGTAACGACGAGCGGACAATATTTACTGAATGTAATTGTTCAATCGGCCTGCATTGCTTATGATACTATTCAAGTCATGTTTAATACACCAGTTCAACAAATTGTTACTTTTAGCAACGATAGTCTTTTTGCTGTTCCGGGAGCCGAATTTTATCAATGGTATTTTAATAGCAATGCGATTGCAGGTGCAACTAATGCAGCTTTGCATCCACTTAATTACGGCTATTATTATGTCGTTGCTATCGACTCTTTTGGTTGTGAATCAATATCAGGCTTATTTAGTTATTTGTCTACCAATCAAGAAGAGCTTAGTAATATAGAAATCTCTATTTTCCCTAATCCTGCTGTTGATATCCTTACTATGAGATTATTAAATAATAATCATCTTACATTTAAAATCTGCATAACCAATTTTACAGGATATAAAATTCTACTTTTTTCTGAAAAGGAGTTTCTACCAGAGGACAATGAGATAACATTGAATGTAGCGTCGCTTTCTAATGGATTATACCTGTTATGTGCCGAAAGTGACTTGGGTATATTCCATTTTCCAGTTTTGATTTTACGTTAGTAAAAATGATATATCTATATGGTAAAGCTTCAAGAAAACAAAGCTAAAGGTAATCTTCCACCTAATACAACCCAGCTGCGGCGGACTTCACTCTTACCGTCCCTTTTTACCAATAAAATAAAATCCCAGACTGTTTCGACGGACATTCGTCCGTTGTTTTTGTACTTCGACTACGCTCAGCAACTAAGCTGTGGATATTCGTCCACGGTTAACCGCTCGTCGTCTTTCACTAAGCAATACACTTTATTAATTGGTTTTGGTAATGCAGCCGGCACAAATCAATCGTGCATTTATAACAAGCAAAAAAATCCTTTCAGGAAATGTCAAAGTGATAGCGCAGGAAAGCAGTCCGGCAAGAGTTAATGAGTAGTTTTATTTACACTATCTAATATTTCTAATACAATAACTCGTTTCATTTTCACATAAAAAACCGAATAAAAAAACTTTAATAAAAAGTTGCCAAAATGGCAACTTTGTCGTATATTAGCACCGTAATAGGAATTCAATGAATATCCATAACCTGGGGACTTTGATAAAATTCTGGAAAAAGCATGCTGATTCCAAAAAGCCTCTCGAACTGTGGTACAATGATGTGGGATCAAAAATATGGCGTAAACCCAATGATGTGATCGGCGATTTTGCAACAGCAGATATAATAACGAATGACAGAGTTGTATTCAATATCAAAGGAAATAAATACAGACTAGTTGCAAGTATTAATTATCAAAAGGGGTGGTTGTTCATAAAGTTTATCGGGACACACGCAGAATATGATAAGATCGATGCTTCAACTATAAAAGTTTACTAAGGATAAAAATTATCCACTATGGAATTTAAAATAATTAAAACAGAAAAGGATTACAACAAGGCTATGGCAATGTTCGAAAAGATATTCCATGCTAAAAAAGGAACAAAGGAAAGCGACGCTGCTGATATTTTAGCGATGTTAATCGGACAATTTGAAAATGAACATTATCAGATAAAAGCACCTGACCCAATCGAGGCAATTAAATACAGGATGGAGCAGCAAAATTTAAAACAAAAAGACCTTGCAAAGTATTTAGGTGGCAAGGATAAAGTTTCGAAAATTCTTAACCGGAAACGGAAATTGACGCTTGAGATGATAAGGAATCTGAATGAGTTTCTCAATATACCGTTGAGTGCTCTTGTTAAAGATTATTAAAACGTTTCGCTCACGTTTCGCTTAACCAATTTCCCCCGGCTGCGACGGACATGCCAGCGGCTCTTGTCATCCTCTCCGCCCACCTATAAAACACAAATGTGCTTCGTCTTCTAACTTTGAGAGATGAAAATTAAGGACAAATGGTTGATAAGTCCGTCGCAGCAGGTGTGAGCCGCCGGCAGTCGGCCGTTTCTTCTTACTTCTTATTAGTGTATGTGATATTGATACAATTTATTTGCTTCACAGGCCACTTTGCCTGACGACAGAGCAGAAACTTTTGATTATTGGTGACTTCCCTTTAGTTTTTCATCTATCTGTTATACCTTCAAAATTTATCTGAAATAGGCTTTTTTACTTATTTTGTCTATTGATCGTTTTGTCTTGGCTCATTTCTTGGATATTCTCGCATCACTTCGCATCACTTTTTTTGGTTTTCTGAATCAAATATCGTATATTTACGTATCATATCGTATCACATGCCACAAAAAATTTATACGTTTTCACTAGATCTAACAATGAAGCTGATGCAGGACATCAGTAAAGTAGATCGTTTTGACGCAGCTTGGACTACTATTGAAAAACGAGAAGGCCAAAGTCTGAAGCAATTGAAAGCTATTGCAACGGTCCGAAGTGTTGGAGCTTCAACAAGAATTGAAGGCTCTAAGATGACAGATGATGAAGTTGAAGTGTTGATTGATAAACTCAAAGTAGCAAAACTTGAAGAGCGAGATCAACAAGAAGTCGCAGGATATTTTGATGCACTTAATGTAATTGGAGAGTCATATAAAGACATAGACATTACTGAAGGTAATCTTAAAAACCTCCATAAAATTTTAATGAGTTATAATGAAAAGGATTCATGGCATAGAGGGAACTATAAGCAGGTTTCGAATGCGGTTGAAGCAAGTCATACTGATGGAAGTAAACAAATAGTTTTTAATACAACTGAACCAGGATTCGAAACAGAAGAGGCAATGAAAGGTTTAATTCATTGGTATGATTCCGATAATGAAACTATACCTCTTGTTAAAGTTGCGGCTTTCATCTATGACTTTCTTAGTATTCATCCATTTCAAGATGGTAATGGAAGATTGAGCAGATTGCTTGGAACTTTGCTGTTACTTAAGAATGGCTACTCGTGGATTCAATACATCAGCTTTGAGCATGAAATCGAAAATAGAAAAACAGAGTATTATAGAGTACTCATGCAAACACAACAACAAAGACCAGGCGAAAAAATAGATGAATGGTTAGTCTTTTTTTTAGACTGCATGATGAATATTCAAGAGTTATTAATGGAGAAATTAAAAGTCAAGGGAAAAAACTCATCAATGACTCCCAAAGAAAAAACTGTACTTTCTTTCATTGAGAATCGTCCTGGTACTAAGTCAAGTGAAATTTCTAAAAACTTAAATATTCCATTGCCAACGGTAAAGAGAATGCTTAATGTAATGGTAGAAAGAAAATTAGTCTCCAAATATGGTGTAGGGTCGGGCACAAATTATGTTGTAGAAAATCAAAGCACAACAAAAACTGGTTTAATGTTTCAGCTCACAAATACAGTCAGAAAAAAGGAATTCACTTTAGTAAATGAAGATTCATTTATAGAAATCAGTAAAATTATTTTGACTCCTCTTTTTAAATGGGAAAAACCAGATGATTGGTCTAAGAAATTATTCGATCACGGTTTAAGTTTTAAAATCACTGGTTCCACAAGTAAGGGTGGATCATTTTCGGATTCATTCCCATTAATTTCATTCAACAATCCGATGTATTATGAACCTAAGTTAAATCTTGTTCCAACAATAAGCATTCCCGAAAGTATTACAATGAAAACCCCAAAAATGAATGAGTTCCCAATAAGAATTTTGATAGAAATTATGGGTTCTGTTTCTCAATTTGAATTTGATGTGATGTTTGTTTACAATGAAAGAAATTCTAAATGACTTAACGGCATTATTTGAAGAAGCCAAGCAAAGAAAGGAGTTTGACTTTGTACTTACTTTAATTAACTATACACAAATAGGGAGTAAGGTGGAGATTTCAGACAAACTGACTCCGGCTGCGACAGACATGCCAGCGGCCCTTCTCATACTCCCGGCCCACTTATAAAACACAAATGTGCTTCGTTTTTTTTATTATTTTTGAGAGATGATGAAAATCAAAGCTGGAGTAGCAAATCCGTCGCAGCTGGCACTGTTTAATAAATACAAAGACGATGAGCCTTGAATGGTGGATGAATATCCACAGCTAAAAAACAACGGACGAATGTCCGTCGAAGCATCGGAAAGTTTTCTAACTTTGAGAGATGAAAATTAAAGACAAATGATTGAGAAGTCCGTCGCAGCAGGGAAATAAGATCTGAAAATAATGTACACGCAGAGAAATTTATTGTTTTAAAAAACCAGAAGTGACAAACTCATTCATCACTCAACAATAAAAAAAACCCTGCTTCTGGTCTACCTCTGCTGCGACGACCTTCTCCGTAACCATTTCTTTTCGCCAATAAAATAAAACCCAGGATTGCTTCGACGCTCCCGATAACTATCGAGACCGTCGAATCGGTTGTTTTCTTAATTAAAATTGAAGGGCAAATCCGGCACTGCCGGGAATATCCACACTACTCATTTTCATATTACAAATCTGAATCTGAAAAATTTTCATATATTTGTTTTACATTTTTTATAAATGAAAAAATTATTCACTGCAAATAGTTTTTCTTCTCAAAGCAATATTTTAATAATTGCTTTATTATTACTCTTCTTCCAGTCCCATGTCTATTCACAAGGTTGCGGGAAGCTTACCGGCAATACATATATTGTAAATTCTACCAATTCATCTGGACCCGGCTCTTTATTAAATGCCATTATTAATGCAAACAATGATAATGTTGGTGGATTTATTGTACTCACACCCAGCATTGGGACTTTAACTATTATTGGATCTTTACCTATTATAACCGTTGATAGTCTTGAAATTTCATCGAATAGCGGTGTAGTCAATATCCATGCAATTTCCTGTTATGATCCTATTTTTGCGTTTTTTTCTTCAGCACCTCATAGTTGTGTTACAGCAGATCTATATATATATGGGTCTACTGCGAAAAGATTTTATGTATATAATACAAATGACAGTGGTCCGGGTTCTTTGCGTGAAGCGATTGAATTTAGCAATCAATCGAATTCCGAAGACTTTATCGATTTTGATATTCCGGGTCAAGGGCCGCATGTATTTACTCCTGCTTCACCTTATATTGTTCAAAACGGATTTACAATTGATGGCTCCACTCAGCCGGCTAATGGCTATACCGGTAATGCTCCCAAAATTGAATTTAACGGGGGAGACAGTATTTCAACTTGTTTTAGTTTTGCTAAAAAGGGGTCATCCTATCCTAAGTTGAGCGAAGCTGAACTATCCGGTTGCAACATTCATAATTTTAATACAGCTATTTTAGTGGATGAAACAAATCGATTTACAGCATTAAATAATGTAATCTCTAATAACCATCAATTCGGTATTTGTATTTCAAACACAATGCAAACCACCATCGGTTCTAATAAAATTGGTCTCGATACAAGCGGTATGGTGGGAGCCGGTAATGGTACCGGCATCAGGATCAATGGAACGTCTAATTTTGATTATATTGGCCTGAACATTATTTCAGACAACGATCTGGGCCTCTCAGTTGAAATGTCGAATAACGTTTTTGTTGTGAAGAATAAGATCGGAACCAATGCAATTGGCGATTCTGTAATTGGCAATCAGCTATATGGCATTGAAAGCATTAATTCAAATAATATTTTTATTGGAAGTTCAAATTCCAATGCCGGCAATATCATTTGCGGGAATACTCTTGCAGGAATAATTATTACTTCTAATGGAAGCGGAAAAGACACCATTATGAATAATATTATTGGACTAAAAACAATTAATGATAGTCTTCCAAACGGCAATGGAATAATTATAGAATCCCAAACTGATAGTGTTGTTGTATTAAACAATACCATTTCAGGAAACTTGAATTATGGAATTTTAATTAATGGAAATGCTGAAAGGAATATCGTACAGTCAAACAATATTAATAATAATATTTCTGATGGTATTCATTGCATAGGAAGAAGAAATACGTGCACTGAAAACTCTATTTGGGATAATGGGAATAAAGGGATTAATCTGGATAGTATAGGAAACGATAATATTACACCCCCGGTTATTCTGTTTGCGGGATTTAATGAAATATCCGGGACCGCTCTGCCTTTTGCAAAAATTGAACTTTTTCACAGCGACACTAACCTCAATCCTGAGGGAAAATTATTTATTGATGACACGATAGCCGACATCATGGGTAATTGGCGTTATTCAGGTTCGAATTACAACACTTCCGATATTACTGCTACCCAAACGGATCTTCAAGGAAACACTTCTGAGTTTTCTGAAGTAATTCCTTCTGTAAATCTTGGTCCGGATACGGTAATTTGCACGTGGGGAGGGGGACAATATACCCTTTCAGCTGGAACAGATCTGATTGCTCAATGGTGGAGTACACAGGAAACTTCAGCTACAATTACTGTATATACTACCGGGTACTATTCTGTAATTGCTCTGACTGTATTGGGTGATACACTCTTTGATACGGTATATGTTTATTTTGTTCCATGTATGGGAATTAACGAATTAACTGAAAAACATTTCGTAGTATTTCCTAATCCATCGCATGAGACCATTACAATCGCTGCCATTAATAATTTCTCGCCTGAAGGATTTATTTTGCAAATTGACAATGTACTTGGTGTTCCTGTTTATTCAGTTGAGGTAAATCAAGACATATTTACAATTAATATCACAAATTTTCTCTCAAAAGGAATTTACTTTTTACATATGATGGAAAAAAAAGGGAAATATTCGAATTGTCAAAAAATTGTGATAGAGTAAATTTAATTACTCGCTATAAGGTAATCCTGCACATCGGGCGAAATGAAAGGAAACAATGTTGGGTTAGCAAGTCCGCCCTAGCTTGAAAGTGATTGATAAATCTTTGGCGGCTACGAAAGCACTATTTCTCTTTTTTATACCATTCAAAAAGAACTTCCAATTTTTTCAACCCGGTTGTAGTCCAACTATTATGTAGTGCAATGTTATTGTTTTCATCAACTATGTAAAAACTGGAAAATCCCATTCTCTTATAATCACACTGCCGGCAAATGCTTCGTGTCAGTTTATCAATTCTATTAAATGGATTTCTTTTATTGCCGTATTTCTCAGTATCCAAAATAAACATATTGCCAAAGAATTTGTTATATGTTAAATATTTATTTACGAGAACCGTATCTATTTCCCTATATCCATATATCGGGAATAATTCAAACTCCTTATTATTACTTACAAAAGCAACAAGTTTTGGAAATAATTCATTTGATGCATGACAAGTCATGGAGAAATTATAAACTATTTTAAACCTTTTATCTGTTCCTTTAATAATGGTTTCTATAGTTTCAATATCTGCCTTGAAAAGGTGGGGCTGGTTTAGGGGTAATGAACCACTTATAATATTTTCCAGTTTATTCCTTGCATTTTCTATTTCTGAAAAGGATTGTGCATATACATTTAAAGAAATAGAAAATGCAAGGAATAGGAGCAGGAATTTATTAATTACATGAACCATGTCAGGATATCATTCATTATGAAAGCTATTAAAGATTATCCAAGTATATTCTGAAGCCGCCAAAGGTACCTATTGTACTGTCATAATAATATCGGCCCTGGTTGATCTTCAAATCTGTTCCAATATCAGTTTTGGTATTTAGCACAATTTCTTCATCCACTGTCAAAGGTAAATTTACTAAAGAAATTGAAACAGGTGGGCTGGCGGCAAGTAAGATATCAAAATAATACTTATTCTTACTTTGATCAATTTCTAAAATTGAAGCCCCTCCATTTCCCGGATTTGGATTTAGAACCATGCTATTAAATTGAGGAAACCAATCTGCATTGCATATTCCCCAGCCACGACAATCCTTGCTTGCACGGCCCCATTCAGTCCATTGTACAATAATTATTTTGTCTCTGCTATTTGAAAGTGTCTTTTCCTTAATACGTTCATTCACCGACACAAATTTTAGTTGTTGAGCAATATTGTCCAGATTACTGACAACCTTTTGCTCTTTTGAACATGCACCAAATATTCCCGCTATTAGTAATGCAGTTCCGAAATTAATTAGTTTTCCTTTTTTCATAGTAATAAGTTTTAGATTGTTATTTTACTGTAAAGGTATTTGTGAAAGCAGCAGAATACAACCGCATGAAATCGGGATATTATATTAAACAACAGAGACCGACGGATATTTTACCCGAATAATTCCTGTTGCCGCTGACATGTTTCCTACACCCGCTGCTTTGGATTTGTTAATAACCAAACTATAAAAACATCTACACTTAGATGGACTTACGTCCGTTGTTTTTTTCGCAGGATTCTTCGTAGAGTTGCGAAGATTCATCAACAATTAATTGCTGATCGTCTTTCTAAGGCAATATATTTAGTTAAATTATTTATAATTGCACTTCCCCGCATATATGAGGGAATCAATTTTCAAAGTGGAAATTATATTTGTACTTCCAAATTGATTCAAGCTATGTCAAATCACATTGCCTCTTATTTTCGTCACGGACATACCATGAGCTTTCGTGCAAGGAAGGCACACAAAAATAATGAACATCCAATTTCTTATTGGGTAAAGGAACTGGCACTGGATAAAGAAACCATTCAAAAGATGTTAATTTATGTCGGAATCCACCATACCGGATTGCGTGCCATGCGAACGCGTTTTTATCGGTTGGCAAATCTGAAAAACGAAGGAGAGTATAGAAAATTCTTCAAAATGTTTCATTCGATCCAGGTAAGCAAGAAGAAATTTATTCACTACATGGCTGATAAATTGCAGGAGAAAATCCACCTCTGAAAAAATGGAGACCGGCACTTTCGGACATCTGACGAAATGCAATATACAGTGAAGCAAATGTGATCCCTGTTAAAAATCAGGAAAAATTAACAGCAGATTATCAGTTGTGTAGGATTTCCTTATCAGTCAACTATTAAAAACTTCAGCTGCGCCTTATGTGCTTATAATTATTTTAATAGCCCCGGCTGCGACGGACATGTCAGCGGCTCTTGTCATCCTCCCCGCCCACCTATAAAACACAAATGTGCGTCGACGGACATTCATCCCGGCTGCGACGGACATGCCAGCGGCTCTTGTCATCCTCTCCGCCCACCTATAAAACACAAATGTGCTTCGACGGACATTCGTCCGTTGTTTTTGTACTTCGGATTCTCTCTGCAACCAAGCAGTGGATATTTATCCACTTTTAAAAGCTCATCGTCTTACAAATAGCAATCAAATTTGCTAAGAAGAATCAAATATTAAAAAAATTCCAGCTCGACACAGTAGTAACCGGTGGTTTCAGACAATCAATTTCCAGAACATTGGGCAGCCCATAATAATTACGAGACGAGCTGTCCCGATAATTATCGGGAAAGTAATCTTGTTCATTGTAAACAATTTTATCTACTACAGGATTTCGATGTCCCGATAATTATCGGGAATAATTCAGTTTCTGCCAGGTCACCTTTTCGATGTAGAGTTCAATCGCATGATTTTTATCCTGCCAAACTTTATGGTTCTTGTTTTTTGGATGTATTTTGCCTGCATAAGCGAATCTATCCAGTAGCCATTCCCGGCGACTCTCCGCTTCGTTCTCAATTAGAAGAACTGCATTTTTTGATGTATGCCTTTTGAAATCCCTTACTACATGGTCGAGATCGAACGGTATTTTAGTGTTGGCGATCAGGTGCAAGTGACTTGGCATTAAGCACCAAGCGAAAATATTAAGCCCTTTATTTTCCTGGCAGTATTTCAATGAATCGACGATAAGTTGTTTTTGGTTTACACGAGTAAAAAGATCGATCCAATCAACGACTGTCATCTTCATAAAACAAGTTTTGTCTTTGCGAATGTTGTAATGGAGCCCTCTTCCCATGATAAAATTAATTTTGCCAAAAATAATATTATGCCACATGCCGATTGATGGTTGTTTCTGTTTCATTATTATAATTTCTATCTTTCATTAGAGAAATTGGCTGGCAAAGTTTTCTTAAAAGTGTTGATATTGCTTCGCGTGAACTGGTGTATGTATACAAAGACGATGAGCCCTGAACGGTGGATGAATATCCACAGCTAAAAAGCAACGGACGAAAGTCCGTCGAAGCATCGGAAAGTTTTCTAACTTTGAGAGATGAAAATTAAAGACAAATGGTTGATAAGTCCGTCGCAGCAGGTAATGGCATCGTCAATGCGGTTTAACATTCCAAACAAATAGCCACGATTATAATATGACAAATAATAATTGGGCTGCAGCTGGACGGCCAGATTAAAATCATAAAGAGATTCCTCAAATTTATTCATACTTGCATAATAATCCTAACGCCCTAATTGAACCAAACTGCATAACCCATCCTTCGTAAATCCCAGGCAAGTTTCTCCTCCATTTTCAGTGCTTCCTCCCTTGTCATTTTTTTTACATTTAAATGGTTGTATAACATCGGGCGCAAATAGGAACCATATTTCGTTACGATATTCGAAGATAACTTATGTCCCTTTTTATTTCTGTATGCAGATTTGTGTTGTTCAAACCTTTCGGTCGGAGTCTTACTGGTCATTCCGACATACAGACATTGTAAAACACCATTGAATTGTGGATTCGCTGATCTGAATCGCCAGTCCTCGGAAAAAACTTTCTTTGATAATTCGATAACGTAAACACTATATGACATAGCATGAAAGACTGATACAATACATACGAAAGTTTCTCATGAAAGTTAATGGAGCAGGCGGAAAAAAATTCCGTTTTATTCAAAAAACAACTCAACTCAATTTTAAAAGACGATGCATCAGGCCTTCTTTACATACTCCGACTTCAAGGCCATGCTTCCGAATCCTTCTATTTTGCAATCGATGTTGTGATCACCATCAACCAGTTTGATGTTCTTAACCTTAGTCCCTGCCTTTACCGATTGATTAGTGCCCTTTACCGGCAGGTTCTTGATAATAACAACCGTATCGCCATTAACAAGAATATTTCCGTTACTGTCTTTGACAACTGCAGCGGAATCCACCACTTCAACAGCAGGTGTCCATTCGAATCCGCATTCGGGACAGACGAGTTGGTTGTTCATTTCATAACCATAAGGACAATTACACGAAGGGCACGGAGGAATGTTTTGCATAGGGCCGCAATATCGAAAAGATATTACACATTGTATAAAGTAGTTTCAAAATAAAACAGCAATGTTTAATGCATAGTTATTACCTCGCAGTTGGGAAGCTGGATATAGTGAACAGAGACAGAAACAGTGAACAGCTGATAACCTACGGTTAAGTTTAGGATTTAGTGAACAGAGACAGAAACAGTGTACAGATGATGACACTTGGTTAAGTTTAGGATTTAGTGAACAGAGACAGAAACAGAGACAGTGTACAGATGATGACACATGGTTAAGTTTAGGATTTAGTGAACAGAGACAGAAACAGAGACAGTGTACAGATGATGAC
>JANNBB010000015.1:0-12789 GCA_031385005.1 Bacteroidota bacterium | reverse complement strand
TCCCTTGGCTTTGCTTCAGTTGCGACTTATGGAAAGCTTTGGTTTCCATTACCGAAAACGAAGTTATGAAAATTATTTTTTCTACTAGCAACAGACGAGCAGTATTTTCTAACTGCTGTTAGTAGCCGTACTTATTGCATTAGGTTTTTGTCCTGTTTTGCTAAATTTAATAAGTTGTCCAATAATTTTTTAGCGGACTCAGTTAAAGCATTATTAGATTTGTGATTAACTATGATTTTCATTTCACGTTTAAATCCTGTTGAATGAACACCATCTCTTAATAATATAATTGAACTAATGTGTTTTATTGGATTTTTAAATTTTATTTGTTCTTCCCAATCGGTAAAACCTCCTGCAACGTTTGTTAGGTCAATAAATAATAAGCCGGTATCTTTATTTGGAAGCTGTTTTTTCTTTTCATTTAACTTACTTTTTGCTCCTTTGTCAGGAATGTGAAAATAAACTGAACCGAAAGTGCCTTTATGAACGTTACCACTTTGTCGCACTGTAATAGGTGCTGATATATATTCAAATGCTTTTGATGTTACATCAGTTGAGAGTGGAGCTGTAAAAAAAATAGCAAGGTCATCAAGTGAACCTTCTTCTGGATTAGATTGTAACCAAGTTACAATTTTAGAATATTCATTTTCATCAATGTTTTTTAGTATTAGAATTACACAATGTCGGTTTGGATTAATTTGAGAAACTAATTCAGAGAGTACATTACCTTTCTCTTCAATATCTGTTTTTGCTTTTGAGTTATTCCGTCTTGATATTTCACCATAAACCCAAGCTTCGCTTTTTAAAGTTTTAACTCGAAAGTCACAAAATCCATTCCCCACACTTGGTTCTAATTCGACTTCTCCTTGGCAACGAATAATATCAGCAGTAATTGAGATTTCTAAATCTACATTGTCAAAACGTATATTGGTTTTTAATTTTTCATGAAGTTCATTATAGCCTGGTAAGTTTTTAAGCAATTCAATATCTTCCCATAAAAAGACAAGCCTTTCAAGACTTGAAATTCCGCTATAAAGTTTGGCTTTTCCTAAAATTTTAATAATAGATTCATCAGAAATATGATAAACAATTAGTTCTTTTTCTATCCATTCTTTACCAAACATATTTAAAAGCCCATTGAGAGCTGTTAATGAACGGCCATAGTATTTTACAGAAAGTTGATCGTTGCTAATTTCTTTTAAATCTGCTTCTGTATACTGTGCTATCATTACTGTTTCTGTTTATCGTGAGTTTGTGTTGTATGGCTACTAACGTTCCGCCGCTTGGCGAGGTTGCGAACTTCGTAACCGTTTATTTTCCGTTAAAGATAAAATTTCTTGCGAAACGCAAACGTGAATTTACCACAAAATTCGCAATCTTGCCACACGGCTGTTATGCGCAGATTTTGTTATTTATTTCTGAAAGCAATCTCATAAACATTTCGCTTTTATGTGTTCTGTAGCAATGCTCCAGTAATGATGCTTTTGAATGTTTTATTTTTCTGTTTTTACTATTTAAAATTCTAGTCAACAAACCAAATAAGGATTTTCCTCTGATAAGAACATCATAATTTTCTTTTACATTGTTTACTATTTCTACACTAGGTTTTATGAAATTAATTTGTTGTAAAAATTCTTGTTTTACAGTATGTTGTAAATCGCACAAAACATGTTGAGGATGATTACGAAAGCAATGCTCTTTGGAATTTAGCATATTTTCAATTTCAAACGCATAATATTCTATGAAGTTGTTTAAAGATTTAGTAAAAACTTCTTTTTCCTTTTTAGATAGTATTTGTTCAATACCTCTACCATAATATAAATCATTTTCAATTGAATAACCATTCGTCCAGATTATCTCATTATAGTTTTCAGGTGGGTTTACGTAAACAAAAGCATCTTTATCTGCAACAAAAATGGTTTTCAAATTGCTAAACTCATTTCTTCTTTCAAAGACTTGAAGTAAGTTATCTCTTCCACCACATGGGAAAAAGTTTGCATTGTGAATTCCAATTTCATCTTCAATCCACCTGTAAATCATTACATCATCAATACCTTCAACCAAAACAGTTGTAAGTGATGAACGTTTTAAGGTTTCTATAATTTCGTCAACAGTTAGTTCTAGTCCCATAATTATTCTCCTTTGTCTTCTGATAAAATTATTTCTTTGTCCGAAAATTTGGAAAATATAAAAGGGCTATGCGTTGCCATAAAAAACTGATTATCATTTTCTTGATTTAATAGAGTTGGAACTAACGTTCGTTGCCAATCAGGATGAAGACTTAATTCAGGTTCATCAATAAATATAGTGTTGTTTTTTGTAAAAGCGTTGTAGCATACAAAGCTCAACATTTGTTTTTCGCCAGCCGATAGTTTGTCTGATGAAATTGCGTTATTAACTTCTCCAAGCGTTAAGTTGCTTAAATTTATTCCTTTGTGTTGAAAAATAGATGTGATTAAATTTGATAGAGTAGAGTATGGTTTTAATAACGATTCTCTTTCTTTCTCCATATTTTCAATATCAGCTTGGATTTCTTCTAAAGTTTCTTTTTCATTTTTATTTTGAATTTTTAATTTCCTAATTATATCATCTGATTTTTGTTTTTGTATTGCGTTAATTTGCGCATTGATATTAGAATATTCTCTATTCAATAGCGTTACGATATCGTCAGTTGATATAGAAGTAATAAATCTTTGATTTCTAGACGACATTCTTCGTGAAAATTCTTCCATTGCGTCTCTTATTTCAGTTTGTCTACCAAATCTTGGGTCATAGCCGTCCTCCATTGAAAAACCTCCCTCAATTCTTCTAAATGTTGGAAAAAAAACAGTTGGTACAGACAGAGCAGTT
The DNA here is from genome assembly GCA_031385005.1 of Bacteroidota bacterium. Lineage (GTDB taxonomy): Bacteria > Bacteroidota > Bacteroidia > AKYH767-A > 2013-40CM-41-45 > JADKIH01. The sequence continues at coordinate 9,939 of JANNBB010000015.1, read as the reverse complement.
ATTTCAGTGAATTTTTCATTAATTCTTATTGGTCTTCGGATATCCAAATCCCTTAAATTAATATCACTTATTGTAATTGGTTTTTCCTTATTAAAACCGATAGTAACACTATTATTTTCTATGTCTCTTCTTACAGAAATAGCGCTTTTTGACGTTGTCAATTCAGCATATTTAAAATTAACTTCTTTAACTAAATTAAAAAATCTACCTGCGTTAATATACCATATAAGCTTTAAAATTGTAGTTTTACTAGAGCCATTTTTTCCAGTTAATAAGTTTAAATCTGGATGAAAATTTAATTCTAATGGCTTATCTCTATCATTTAATCCTTCAACAAAAAGTTTTTTTATCATTAGTTCTGGTTTTTATTATTTTCTCTTTTAAATTTGCGTATAACTAGCTTATAGGTTTTACAAAACAAAACATATTAAACCACTTTTAGGTGGATTGGTCTGACTAGTCATCCTCTGTTGCTCTTGCTAATGTATTAATAATAGTACACATCATCTAAAGGATTTTTAATTTATTTCGTTTTTTGAAACTCACTTGGGTTTTATTGGGCTTCTTCTATAGCTTTGATACATGACCTTATTAGATAATTCAAAATAAAATCTTTTTAACTCGTTTTTATACCATGAGCTAAATCAAAACCATTACCTATAATGATGAGTCTAGTCATTATCTAGCTCCTGTAAATTTTTCAATTATGCTTGTTGTCGGCATAGTAGGAGACGAATCCTCTTTCAATAAACCAGTATCAGCTCTACTGAATAAAGATTGTAATATCAATTGACGCTCTTCGGGTTCAATAGTCGTGTCTTTTTTAAGTGATAAATAGAAATGGGTTAATTGTTCCCGCTCTTCAGCATCTCTAGAAAGATGAAAAGAACTGAAAGTCATTTTTGATAATATTTTTATGGTAAATGCTAAAAGTGAAACAATGGTTATTAAGATGATAGACCATTTAATTCCCTTTATTCTATCATTAAAAGCTTCTTCAAAGTATTTTGATCCCAATGACATCAGTAAAATAAACAACAAAATAGCGGCGGTTACTGATATTTTTATTAGCCAATTTAAGTATTTATCCCCTTCAGTTTTTAATTTCACCGCTCTGTCCTTCCAATATTTGGCAGGTGCTTCTAATCTTAATTTTTCTCTATATAAATCTTCATTGTTTTTTATGGAATCATTTGAATTTTTAAAAAAAGTATCAAAACCATTTTGAACCCCTGTAAACCATTCCTCAAAGGTTTTACTTTTTTCAGCTTTTAACCTATCAACAGTTTCAAAATGATTAGTTAGGTTTTCTTTGGCATCAGATAAATACCCATTTAATTGTTGTTCAGCTTCTATAATGTATTCGCTATACTTATCTCTTATTTTGCTTAAACTTACTTTTTCATTATTTCGTCTATGTAATATTTCTGAATCATTTTGACTCTTGAATTCATAACCATATAAAATACCAACAAAGTAATTTTTATTATTATTGAGATTGAGATTACCTCCAATAATAAAATCTATAGTACCTTGGGTATAATTTGGATTCTGCTTATTAACTCTTAATATAAAATCTGTTTCAGGACAATCGATTAAAAAGTTATAATAATTACTTGTGTTTTTTTCATTGGTGAAATCAGATATAAAAGCACGCCAATTATTATCAAAGTGATTCTGATTACTTTCAGCAAAATAATCAGATAATTGGATTATCGTAGATTTTAATCTTTCAAAATGGGCTTTAGAAGGATTAAAATAACTGGGAAGTTTTTCCACTTCATTCCAACCAATTACTTGATTTAAAATAAAATTATATATAGACTGAATTCCTTTAAATTCTTTCGAAGAATTTAAAATAGGATAGTTCAAAGTAGCTTCCAAACTATTCAATTTATCTTTGATAGGACTATCAAGGACTAACTTCCTGAAACTTTTAATATCCATATTTTCTATTTTTAATTAAACTTCCTCTTTTGGTTGCAAAGCCTCTCAAAAAAACCTATTGCAATAACTTTTCATTTACATCAAAACACACTCAAAAATTCCAATCACTTTCAAATTACTTGATTCATCTTCTAATAATTCAATTTCTTTGAATTTTGAATCATTTGAAAGAGGCTTTAAAGTTATAGACTCATGACTCCATAGTTCGTTCTCCATATTCTTTTTACTTCTATATTCTTTCACAGTATAACCCGAACCAAAATCAGGGTCTTGAATGCTAGTATGTTCTACTAAAACAATTTTTCCATCTCTTGAGCCTCCAGTATATTTTCTAAACATACAGATGGAACCATTAGGTATAATCTTATTCATAGATTCCCCGATAACTCTGCAAGCAAACAAATCATTTGAAGGTTTGTAATTCTTTGGTAAAGCAATCCATTCACAATCGGTTACTGTTTGTAATTCACTAAAATTTCCTGCAGCAACTTTTAAATCATAAATTGGAATGGCATTTACATAAGGTATAATTTCACTTTCTTGTAAAATAAGATTTTCTTTTTCAGTCTTGAATTTAGGAATGAATTGAGAAAAATAGTCTCTTAAATCTTTATCACAAACATATACATAGGTACCTCTAATACCTCTTAACATTATTGTTTTGTAGATGTTTAATATAAAATCTTTTAACTCCTCTGGGTCAACAATAGATTGTTTACCATTTACATCATAATAATTTTCTTTTAGAATTTTAATTCCATTAGTTGCTTTATCATAAGTAATTTCATTCCCGAAAATTATTCCTGTATAATTCAAATCATATCCTTGTGTTGTGTGGATACAACCTACTTCTTCTCTCGAGTTAACAGAATTAACCCAATCAATATTAGTGCTGTTCCATTTTAATCTTGTGCTTTCAATTTCAATATCATAATCTTGTTTAGCCTCTTTTTTATTCGTCATCCAAGGCCATGAATATCCTGCAACTAATCTGGATAAACCATTTTCTATATCTCTGGATTTTATTTCATTAACAATGTCCTCAATAGAATCGAAAAGGATAAGTTCATATTCCTTAGAGTTAAAAATAATGTCGGAATTAGTTAGTTTACATTTTAAAAGATTATCGATGTAATTAACATAATCATTTCCTCCTCTTGACCTAAATTGAGATTTTAAATATTCTGTTTTGGTTAAACTATTCACTTTAAGTTTGTCAAAATCTTCTTTTTTAACATCAGAAGGTTTTATCGATTGGTTTTCATCATAAAAATAGATAGCACTTTCGGATTGTTTCATAATCCAATCTAATTCATTGCAAGTATGTTTATCTAGTTTTAGTTTTTCACAGACAACATCAAATGCTCTAAAGTAAGCACCTAAATTAACACGACGTCTTAATCTATGTGATTCATCAACAATAACAATATCAAATGTATCATTAACAATTTCGGCAGGTCCAATAACCATATTAGCACTTAGTCCCTTTATATTTTTAAATACTTTCTTTAATGTACTTCTAAAGGATGACATTGGAACAACAAGAGCCATTTTAGGGTTTGGGTATTTCTTCTTTAATTCAAAAACAATTTCCATGAATTCAAACTCATCATCTCCAAATTCATTAAAATTAAAATCGTCATTTGTTGTGTTAAGTAATTTAAATAGAAATATTGCTAAAATTGTTTTACCAGTGCCAGCTCCACCTTCAATAATAATATTTTTATACGTATTATTTAAAAGGTTCTTCATTATAACCAATAAACTACTCTTTTGTTCCGAGGTTAATGTTTTATAGGGAGAATATTTGAATAAATCAGAATTGTCAATATAATCTATTGGATGCTTGGCTACTCCAACTGTTCTTAAGCTATCCCAAATGGATTTAAAAATATCCCAATATTCTTTTTTTTGATAATAATTATGATTGGCTAATCCGGTGTTTGCATTGATCAACTTATATTGACCGTCGCCAGAAATATATTTAATCAAATTGGACTCAATATCTAAAGTTGCCGATTTATTAAACTTTTCACTGGATATTAAATGAACAGCAGATAGTTTGTTCTTATTATTATTTTTTAAGTGACTACCCATTCTAGCATAGGCGTCTGCGGTTTCACCTACATAGGCTTCATTTATGTTACCATCACTCAAAATATATACAATAGGCCATAAATCTTTAACATAATGGACTGTATTAAATTCATTAACTAAACTCGAATCAAAATCATATTTTTTAATTGTGAACACATCACTTTGACTCATAATTCGTTATATTTTTTTGCTGTCCCTTTTGATTTTTCAACGGGGTACTTTTCATTATTCCTTTTAATCTTATCTAAGATAATTTCAAATACATCCAAATTATGTTTATCAGCAAGCAAAAATGAGAAAGAAAGTATATCTGCAAGCTCTTCTTTTAAGCGGTCTATTTTTATGTTTTCAACATCATCTCCCTTTTTCCATAAAAAAAGCTCGTTTAATTCTGCAGCTTCAATAGAAATAGCTAAAGCTAAATTTTTTGAATCGTGAAATTGTTCCCAATCTCTTTCATCTCTGAATTTTATTAGTTCTTTAATAACGGCATCATATTTTTCCATAGGAAATATTTTAGTGTCTCAAACCTAATAAATAAATACCACTTTCACAATCATACTTACTACTTAGTTGCAAAGGTTTTCAACAAATATAATAACTTCAAACCACTTCTTTTTACGGTTTCCCTCACTATCACTTAGTTACCCTTCTGCGTCACCATCACTTTCACTTGCTCCACCGTACTCATCTCATCATCATCCGTAAAAATAAAGCCGCCTTTTACAATCCACGCCAAACCAAACGCCAGTAAAGCCGAAACTTCAAACCAAAAGGTGTATTTGGTCGTAATCGGAAAATCGGGTTGATAATGCGTGATGATCGCTAAAGCACCAATGGCCAGTACACTCACTCGGGTTACCCAACCAGTTACGACATAGAGTCGGTTGCGGCGGCGTTTCCAGCGGTTTTCGGGTCCGGTTAAATCGTTGCCAGGGTAGGTTCGGGTAAAAATACGAATGCTCATGTAGGAGAAAATCCATAACATGATGCCGGCGCAGGCAAAGTGAATCCCGGCGCGCAGCTGCGAATCGCTCCAGGCAAACAGCGCACAGCTGTCGGTGCTGTCGGGTGTAGTCGGAAACAGTGACACGCAGATGGAGCAGATGCCGGCGATGCTGGTGAGGAGTCCCTCGTGTTTTGGGTCGGTTTCGTGTGAAGGGTAAAACAACAACACCAAACCCAAGCCCCATAAAATGCCCACAAAAAACGAATTGCTTACGGTATAGTAGTAATGGCTGATGGAGTCTTGTAAGGTGGGGCAATGCCCTACGATACGGCTTTCGAGATAGACGAGTACTGGTAATACGATACCGAGCCAACCAATGGTTTGGCGTAATTTTTTATAGGAGATGCCGGCGTTTTCCATGGGTTTTATTTTTAAACCTGTCAGGTTTTGAAAACCTGTCAGGTTTCTGGTTTACTATATTGTATTACAATAACTTGTTTTCTCGGGCTTTGTTACTACCACTTTCAATATCCTGACTTGTTATAAAAGTTACTACGTCTTCGGTAATCTCAATTCCAACATTATGTTGATAATCGGTATCTTTCTGGTGCTTGTTTCGCTGATTTTTAGCTGATACGGGGTTAACAAAAGCGTCTCCTCTGTAATCGCAGCTGTTGCAAACTGCTCTGTATTTCTTTGCCATGGGATAATTGTTTTTAAGTTAATGATTAGTTTAATATTGAATCAAATGGAAGTGCTAAACGTAATCCAATATCATTTCTTTCCAATAAGCCGAAAGTGGTGTTTTTGGTATTAAAAATATTCTTGAGGGTATAGTACAATTCGACGTTAAGAAGTGTGGTGTCTTTCTTTCTGAAAGGGAATACAATTCCGAAGCCCAAATCGTGTGATGGTTTAACAAAATCCATGAATCTCGAGTTCTCATACACATGCAAACCAACATTCTGGAATTTATTGATGAAGTAAAAGAAATCGACATTGATGTCCAATTGATTTAAGTCTTCTTTATACATGCCTTCATAAGCTGTATATTTATCATTGGAAGTTCTGATTACAGTCCCGTCCGTACCAATTGTTCCCGTTTCAATGACATCTAGTTTTTTGAGACTTGAGAAATTGCTTTTTCTCTTGTAGTTGAATCCAATATTATAAAATACCGAATTAGCATACTTGCGGAAATGGTAACTGTTGTATTGGATTTTTGCACCATAGCTGACGTAGTTGGTTTTTTCGACTTGATCACTAAAGCCAAGCGTTCTATCCATTAACCGGAATTCGTCATTTCGCACATTGACGCCAAATGTGAGCCATTTGGTTTTAAACTGTGTAAATTTAAATTCAGAAGTTCTTTTTTTAGTCGCATCCGAAAGTAAATTTCCCCAAGTAGCGAATTTATCCAAAAGTATTTCTTTTTCGTTATCGGTGAGGTCGGTGAGCTTATTGATTTCCTCATCTAATTTTTTGTAAAGCGCCATTAAATCCTCTTCGTGTTTTTGAAGATTAGCACTTACATCATTATCAGGAACTAGTTTCAATGCCGCATCTATTCGTGAGTCATACCCCTTTAGTTTGAGTTTTGCATCTTTGGAAACAAAGTCCTTTAATTCGCCCAGACTTGTCTTTAAAACGCTGATTTTGGCTTTTCTGAATTTGACGTAATCTTCTTCAATATAACCCACTATCTTAATTCTTCCGTTAGTTAGGTTTAAGTTGTATTGTAAATCAATACTGATATTGGTGTTGAATTTATTATTGTTGAATAATGATGCCGCACCGTCTGTAATACCTCCCTTGAATTTAGCGTTCCATACGTCAAAATTCTTGGTTATGAATATGGGAGAAAACGTGAATTCGGTTTCCTTTAAATCCAATGCCGCAAATGAACTTGCGGAAGCTGATTCCTGGCCAGTACTGTATTTTATAAAATGTTTGTTTATTAAATCAGACATTTCCTCGTAGTTAAAATTATGCTCGTTTTTATTTGTTTTTTGAGCATAAAGTAAAGCATTGATAAATAGGCATAAAAGAAGAAAAAAAGTGTTTAGTAATTTCATGTGATTTGGTTATGTGTTTAGAGTTAAATATCGATTTTTTTTGCTTGTTGGTTACCCAATCCCCAACTTCCCAAACGTCTTCGGACCAACAATCCCATCCGATTCTAAGTTATTCCTTCTCTGAAACGCTTTTACCGCTTGCAAAGTGGCGATATCAAAAATACCTGTAATAGGAAGTTGCAATGCTGCATCTTTAGCATTCAAAACCCGTTGTACTTCAACTACCATAAACCCAACGTTCCCCCGACGGAGGTAACTGCCCGATACGAATTTCGATTTCGTCAAGGCAATTTGATTGGCGTCTTCCTTCAAAGCGCCCACCGTCACCAGGTCGGCAGTGCCGGTAACCTGCATCACGTTTTTAGTCTGGTATTCTTTGAGTAGTGTTTCGGTCTGATTGCCAAACCAGCCGTCGATTTCGATAGTATAACCAAGGTCATAAAGGTATTTTTGAATTTGGGTGACTTTCGATCCTCTGGCACCTTTGTTTAGCGCAGTAGGAACAGCAGTAACCGCCGTATCGGTATAGACACCCGGATTGATAAACGACTTGATAAGGTTGCGCGAGCGGATGCGTTTCATCACTCGCCCACCATCACTCGCACTAAAGTCGGACGTGTTGCCTTCCCAAGCTTCGATAGCGGTTTTTTCGGCAGACGTCCATTTGATAAAGATGCCTATGTGGTCGGCATGACCGTTGCCCTCCCAATCGTAAATGACGATATCACCGGGCTGCGGATTGGTAGTGAGTTTTCCTTTGTCCTTGTAGTAATTATGTGCTGATTGGCAATGGTGGATGCCGTTGCTGGTTTGTACAAATCCCAACGGATGTCCGGCGTGGTGAAACACCCAGCTCACAAACATGGCGCACCATTTTTGTCCGTTTAACGAGGGTTCATACCATAATCCATAAGGCGATTTGTTGCTGTTTGCAGGAAATTCGGCAGTGCCGTTTTGCGATTCCGCTTTGTTGAGTACGTCTTGTCGTGCCATAGTTTTATATATTAGAATGATAAAAGAGATGCTTTCTAATGGGGAATATAATTGGGCTGGCGTATAGAAAAGTAGTGGGAGTGGTTTGTAATTGTTACCAAACATAAAAAATATACAAAAGCCAAAAAAGAGTAAAAACACCTGTTTTTTAATCAGTTCCGTTTTCCGTAAAAAAAACGCAGCCTCAGCTTCTCATCTACTCCAAAAAAAACTCCCCGCTTTTATAACGGGGAGCAAATTACCAATCATGAATCAAACACAATTCACAACTCATAATTCAAAATTCAATTAAACCACATCCAAAACATTGAGCACATTATACGCGCCGTTGTTGAGCGGATACTGTATACCATTAATCTCCTGAAAGAACTCAATGAGTACAAGGTGAAAAGCATGTCCTGTTCCTGTCGGAACCGCACTCGGAGTCAGGGTGACAGCAATCACCGTGTCGTTGAGCGGGTGGTTGTCCTCGGGACTGTACATGGTTTCAAAAACCCCACTGGTAAAATCCAAATTCACAAAAGCACTCTGCATGCTAAAATGCGTTGCCCCATCCGGAGCCATGATTTGCTCGCTGGGCTTCAAACTGGCAATAGTCACTGCTCCTGTTGCGTTGTCCAAGGTTAACGGTGAATACAGTACACTCCCCAAACCAGCCCTTGCATTAAAGTCAAACCCAATAAGCAATTGTCTCCCCGCAGGGGTACTAAGACCTTCGGTAATGTTGCGCTCGCCCCTGCGGCTCACACCATCCAGGTTCTTAACCTGCGTCATCACGGTCAGCAACCGACTCGAAAGCCTGCGGTCTTTGGCGTGGAACAACATCGTCCCTATCGACATGCGCAACATCTTGCCCGCCGTAGCGCAATGCCCAAATTCCGTCCCGTTCTCTCGTGTCCGCTGAAAAGCGGGATCCCTCATGATACGGTTCTTGCTTACACCCCCTTTGGTGCGTACCATGTGCCCATCGGCCGACTTGTAGAACGTAAGGTCATCAAACGTTCCTTTCAATTTAATAATTCCATCTAATTTTCCCATAAGTAAAAATTTTAAAGTTAAACTACCCCAAAACTAAAAACACCAACCACTCCCCTTTGGCAATTTTTCCGTCAAACACACATTTTGCCGTATAAGATAACTTTTGCCGATTATGCCGTTTTTACCGCAATAAAAAGCAGGGATAATGGGAGGATAAAGCGTAGATGAAGCATAGATAAAGCATAGATAAAGCGTAGATAGTGCGTAAAAGAGCGTTAAAACAATTTTGAATAATGGAAAATCGTACGGCGTTTTTTAGCCAATAAAAGACAAAAAATAGTTTGGCATACTTCTTGTTTTCGCCAAATTGCTGACAGAAATTAATAAATATAATCCTACTAAATAAACTGCATATAGAACAACTTTAAACTTCGGGCCATGCATACAATTCAGAACCGCATCTGCATCAAAACCAAAGATGTTTGCAATATCACCGGATATTCAGAGCGTCATGCCCGAAATCTGCTCAACGATATCAAAGTCTTCTACAAAAAAGAAAAACACCAGCCCGTTACCATCTTCGACTTCTCCTCCTTCATGAACATCCCAATCGAACAGATAAAACCCTACATAGTTTAAACAGAAGCTTGCAACCGAACCACTCATTGCGAGGCACCTAGTACAGCACCGTCATTGCAAGCGCAGCGCGGCAACCTGTTCTAGCTACCACAACCGTCCCAAGAAACCTCGTCATTGCGAGCGCAGCGCGGCAATCTGTTCTAGCTACCACAACCGTCCTAAGAAACCTCGTCATTGCGAGCGCAGCGCGGCAAGCGGTTCTGGATACCACAAGAGTCCTAAGAAACCTCGTCATAGCGAGCGCAGCGAGGAAATCCGTGC
>JANNBB010000007.1:0-11448 GCA_031385005.1 Bacteroidota bacterium | reverse complement strand
CCGAGATCTCCACGAAGCCCTACACACCTACCCCCCCCGAAGATATTCCGAACTTGCCAGCGCAGCGCGGCAAGCTGTTCTAGCTACCACAAGAGTCCCAAGAAACCTCGTCATTGCGAGCGCAGCGCGGCAATCTGTTCTAGCTACTACAAGAGTCCCAAGAAACCTCGTCATTGCGAGCGCAGCGCGGCAATCCGTGCTATCATTTCATTTTTTCTCAGCTTACGCAGCTACTCCCCTTTTTTCAAACTATAAACCCCACCTCCAAAAAGCAAAATTGCAGCCCCAAGATAAAGATACCCCTGTTGCTGCCCCGAACTATTGGAAGCGTCTATTTTCATACCCAAAAAGTGAATCTGTTGGGTATTGTCGGCAATCTTGGTACTTCCAATATACCCTAGTGCAATACCGGAAATGATTAAAAGTAATCCGATTATTTTTGAAGTCGTCATTTTTTATGTTTTTAATTTCAGTAAGTTAGGGAATAAAAAAGCGTTCGATCACTAATGTGGGAATTATATAAAAAAGAATGAAAAAACTAAAAGGTGTGGTTTTTACAAAATCCACTACCTTTGCGCGCCAATGGTATTTATACTACTAAGGGCAAACCGTAGCAATCATGCTACACTTTCAGCGCTTTTATACCCATTTTTTTATTTTTAACACCGCATTTCCTATGAGTTTCAAGCGTAATTGGGCAAAAATCTCAAACTGGTTTTTAACAAGACCCAAGACTACTGGAACTATCGTTTTTCTGGTGTTACTTGTATTCGTATCCATTATAGTAAAATCACGGTACAATGTGGTAAGAGAAAATCAAAAGCGTGAGATGTCGAACATTCTCAATGTGGTGCATCAGAATTTTGAACAAGTTCTTAAAAACAGTTATGTTACTACCTTAACCCTTGCCATGTCGGTGAATGATGATGGTATTCCTGAAAATTTTAATGAAATTGCGTCCAAATTAGTCCATACAAACGCTTTTATAGATGCTGTGCAACTGGTTCCGAATGGGATTATTAAGTACGTGTATCCGCTTACTGGTAATGAAGCAGCACTCAATTATGACATTTTAAAAACCGATAAAGTTCGGCAGGAAGCGCTTAAATCAATACAGACCAAATTGATCTATTTTGCCGGTCCGTTAGAACTAAAGCAAGGCGGAATAGGTGTTGTAGGGAGATTGCCCATTTTTAAAAAGAATCAATTTTGGGGATTTTCGGCAGTTATCATTCGGCTGGAAACGTTGATCAAAATTTCGGGTATACAATCTATTGATGATTCCAAATACTACTTCCAGTTTTCAAAAGTAAATCCGGTAACCAACAAAGAAGAATTCTTTTTTCCCAACCAGAAACAATTCGCCAGCAACTATTTTCAAACCGTTAACATTCCCGACGGCGATTGGAAACTGTATATCATTGCACGCGAAAAAAACACCTTGTTATTACAAATTCTGCCTTCCAGTATTTTAGGTTTTTTATTGGCCGCCATCTGCGGATTATGGGTGGCTTCCATCATGAGAAAACCCGTCTATTTACAGAAAAAAGTGGCTGAACAAAGCAAAAAAATGCAGCACCGTGAAGAGGAATTTAAAATCATCTTTGACCAAGCTCCTTTAGGAATTGCGAAGGTGAACAGCCAATCTGGAGATTTTATTGCCGTAAATAAAGAATTTTGCAGAATTGTAGGGTACGATGAAATGGAAATGATGCATTTTAATTTTCAAAATAGTACACACCCTGATGATTTGGAGCAGAATGTAGATTTCATGCACAAACTCAAAGACGATACCCTTACTGAATTTGCTGTAGAAAAAAGGTATTTGCACCAATCGGGCAAAACGGTTTGGGTGAACCTGATTGTTTCTAAAATAGGAAAATCACGTGAAAAAGAAAGTTGCAATATTGCGATCATTGAAGACATCACCGATAAAAAAAGAGCCGATGAAGATCTCAAACAATCCTTTGAATTGGTATCCGACCAAAACAAACGACTGCTCAATTTTTCGTATATAGTTTCGCATAATTTACGTTCACATACCAGCAACATAGAAACAATAGCCAGTTTTTTAGAAACTGCAGACACCCAAGAAGAGCGCGATGAGATGATCGATTTACTAAAGAGAGTCTCGCAATCGCTCAACGAAACCATGTCAAATTTGAATGAAGTAGTCAACATACGAACCAATATCAATATCACTATTGAGCGTCTTAACTTATCGGATTACATTGAAAATGCTAAATTACTACTGGGGCAACACATTACAGAAAAAGAGGCGATTTTTAAAAATGAGGTGCCACCGACTATAGAAATCAACTTTAATGCTGCCTATCTCGAAAGCATACTGTACAATCTTATTTCAAATGCCATACGCTATTGTCCTAAAGACCGTAAACCCGAAATCGATATTTCTTTTGATACAGTTACTCAAGCGCTGAAAATACAAGACAATGGTATCGGAATCGACTTAACTAAAAATGGGGATAAACTTTTTGGTATGTATAAAACATTCAACAACAATCCGGATGCAAAAGGGATTGGATTGTTCATTGTTAAAAATCAAATTGATGCCATGGGTGGAACGATTAAAGTGGAAAGTGAATTAAATAAAGGAACGCTATTTACCATCTATTTCAAATGAGCAAAGTAATCTGTGTCATTGATGACGACCCTATTTATCAGGTATTGATTAAAAAGAGCATCGGTATTTCGAATACCGGGTACCATTGCATGGGCTTTACCAATGGAAAAGAAGCATACGATTATTTTATGCTAGACCTGGATAAAAATGTACCCGAAATTATACTTCTTGATTTGGAAATGCCTTTCATGGATGGTTGGGATTTTTTGACCGAAATAGACAAACTCACTCTCGATAAAACGAAAATCTACATCGTCAGTTCTTCGATTTCACATGAAGATAAAGAAAAAGCAAAAACGTTTACCAAGATTAATGGTTTTTTCTCGAAACCTTTCGATGCTGCTAAAATACTGCAAATTACAAACCCTCTTTAAACGTAATGTACTTCAAACCAAAAGGACCACTCCTGATGTTTGCAAAGGAAAAGTTAAGCAGAAATAAAGCAGGGCGTTATATTAAGTTTTTAAAAACCATTTGTTTAGGTGCTCAAAAGTCGGGCTCTACAGTTAGTCCACAACTTCAACAGATTAAAGGTTTCTTTTCAACTCAAAAATAAACTTTTAGAATTTCAATTTTATAAACTAAAATTAATCCATCTTACTATTTGACTGAATTATTAATTATCGGACAATAATAGAAAAAGAATTTAAAAAACTGAATAGTTTTTTAAAAATTGGGTCAACAGTCGGACAAGAAGAGAATAAAAAAACCGTAAACACTTATTTAAAAGTTGTTTACGGTTTAATGTTGCGGAGAAAGAGGGACCTTTTTAAAAATAGCAACCCTTGTATTTGTTGACTTCGCGACAACTATCAGAAATGAATACACCGAATTGTGCACCTTTAATTTTAACTCAATTTAGTACTTGTATTACTAATTCAAATTTACAAAATTAAGTTCAATTATTACTACTGTTTTATTCAAAATTTGAACTGGTTGGGTTTAAAATTTGAACTTCACAAAATGATTTTCAATCAATAATTAAAGTCATCACTTGTTCATATTTCAAGCTAGTGTATTGACAGAACTCATCGATACTCACAAACTCATTTTCAAGCTTGTGTAGGTCCTTTCTAATCTTTTGCAATAATCTAATGCTCTGGCGGTAACTCTTGCCGGTAACACGTTGTATGTCCTTTGGGTAGATACACAATCTCTTATTTTCTGATTTCATACTCTATATATGGCTTTGATTAGACTTTGACTAGTATTAAAACTGCTTTTTCTTAATTCTATTCAATGATTAAAATTAATGAATATTTTCTTTGGTTTAGAAGCTACAATTTATCACTTATTTGATTTCTTATCATATGACATTTACGCTTATATATGTCATTTATACCACTGGATGACATGTGGAACTTCTACCCTATTTAATGTATTCATTTAATTATAAAATTTGTTTTGAAATCAATCAAAAAATGTTGCAACAGGATGACGATTGAAAGAGTTTGAAACCAATTATTAATTAAAATTTTGAAGTTATGGCTAGACAGAAAGGCATAATTAAATTGAAAGGTACTATCGGAGATATTACTTTTTACAAAACACAGGATGGACACTTAGCCAGAGAAAAAGGCGGTATTGACGCTAATAGAATTGCCAGTGATCCTGCGTTTCAAAGAACTCGGGAAAATGGCTCTGAGTTTGGTAGAGCAGGAAAAGCCGGGAAGCTTTTAAGAGTTGCTCTTAGACCTTTGCTTATCAATTCTGCTGATGGTAGAATGGTAAGTAGACTTACTCAAGCCATGGTAAAAGTTATCCAAGCGGATTTGGTTAGCGAAAGAGGTTTGCGAAATGTGATTGATGGAGAAGCTGAATTGTTATTTGGCTTTGAGTTTAACATTCGTGGAAAACTGGGCACCAGTTTGTTTGCTCCGTTTGTGGGAGCAATTGACCGAGTTGCAGGTGAAATTACTGTTGATTTAGCATCATTTGTTCCGGCAAATATGATTGCAGCACCATCAGGAACTACGCATTTTAAAATCGTTTCGGGAGGTGCTGAAGTAGATTTTGAAGCTGAAACTTTTGTAGTCGCAACATCAGGAACAGCAATTTTGCCATGGGATGCAACAGCTACAGCAGCTATCAATCAAGTTAATGCAGTAACACCTGCAAGTACAAAACCGTTGTTTTTGGCTTTGGGTATTGAGTTTTACCAAGAGGTAAATGGGCAAATGTATCCGTTGAAAAATGGCGCATTCAACCCATTAGCAATTGCTAAAGTTGACAGTGGTGTGTAATGATTCTATTGCTCACTAGAACTTATTTCCCTACTGGAACTAATGGTAAGCTCGAATGCAAAGGCAAGATGTTATGTAAAACCATAGAACTGCCTTGGAAGATGAACGAAACTAACATTTCCTGCATTCCGGAAGGGAAATATTTTATTAGAAAGCGATACAGTCACAAGTTTCAATGGCATTTGGAAGTGATTGATGTAAAGAATAGAAAATTCATTCTATTTCATCCTGCCAATAATGCTTTGAAAGAACTAAACGGTTGCATCGCACCGGTTACAAAAATTTCGGGAGCCGGTTTAGGTTTACAATCCCGAAAAGCTTTTACCAAGCTTAAAACAATTGTTTATAAAGCTTTGGATGAGAAACAAAGCGTTTTAATCATTATCAAATCTTAAATTTTTATTATTATGAAAACATTTTTTTTAAATAAACTGAAACAAGGATTGTTTCTTTTATTAGCCGTTCTTGGAACATTTGTTAGCTATTCACAGCCAACACAAAACCTAACTACCACTATAGATACTGGTGGTAACAAAACTTCCGATCCTGGATTTATTATTAAGCCAAAAACAAATTTGTTACCAGGAATTTGCTACATGGCTGACGTACCTGAAAATGAATCAACCCAGTTATTTTATATTGCTGAAACTGGCGGAAAAGGTACGAGCTCCGATACTGGGCAAGTAATTTCACCAAATGATTTGAGAGATGTAGAAACTGGTGGTAGTAAAGGTACAAATACTAACAATGGTGACTATGCAGCTAGTGAAACTGGCGGAAAAAACTCTAGTGGTGGTTTGGAACAATCTGATACTGGAGGAAATGGAGGAAAAAGCACTACTGGTGAATTCACTATTTGTGATACTGGAGGTAGAAGTACAAACTCAACAGGTGAATTTTCCTTTTTTGATACTGGAGGCAGAGGAAATGAACTTTGTGGAGGGGGCATTTTTGTTACTTGCTCCAAGATTTCTATTTCTGAATAAGAACTCCATCATGAAACTTGTAAAAAGAGCGCAAGCTCCCACTCCGAAATTTTTTAAAGTGCTTCGAAATGTAGGTTTGGTATTAGCAACTATCGGCGGAACTATATTGGCAGCGCCAGTTGCTTTACCCGTTGTTTTAACATCAGTTGGTGGTTATTTAGTTGTAGCTGGTGGTGTTGCATCAGCTGTCAGTCAATTAACTGTTAAAGAGGATGACCTCAACAAAGCACGTGATGGAAACTAATATCTCTTTGAAGACGGGAACTGCATCAGGAACTTTGTTGAGTATTTTACCCAACATTCTCTCCCAAGATATTTTAAAAACTATTATCTTAGCAGTTGTCGGAGCGACTGTAAGTTTTGCAGTTTCTCTGCTCTTAAAATGGTTGACAAAACCAAAAAAGAAATAATCCGGTTTTGATTGGTAACCTTTACCGGATATTAGAAAGCCTAGTCGTTAGACCAGGCTTTTTTTTATTTGTGAGTTAAACTGTTGTGACAAACCGCTGTTAAGGCAGGTTTGATTTTCAGTCGAATTACTAATTAAAGTTCAAATTAGTTTGATTTATTACAATTACTGTATCATTGTCTGATTTGAAATTAATTTTTTATGATTTTACCTGTATATTGTTTATCAATATTGTTTAATCGGATTAGATATATTCCTGATGAGAAATTCTTTAAATCAATTTCGTGGTGGAATATTTCTAAATTATAATCTAATTCTTCGTTAAATATTTTTTTGCCTAAAAGGTTAAATATTTCAATTTGAATATTGCCTTTTACTAAATTGTTTGCTTCAACGCTAAATTGCCCATTGTTGGGGTTTGGAACTATGCGTAAGTAATCTTCAATTAAAGCAGAATTTGAGTTTACGTTATTAGAATAATTTTTTATCCCATATGTTAACCATTCTTCGCCTTTATAAATTTCTATTGGAATTTGAAGTGATTTTCCTTGATATGAAAATGTTGCAGTTGTTGTTCCTACACTAACTCCATAAATTAGATTTGACGAAGTTCTTGCAACATTTGATTCTGAAATATTTATTGAAAGTCCTAATATATCTGATATATTTCTGTCTATTCCATCAGAATAATGACCAACTATATTGGTGTGTGCTAATCCTCCAACGGGTATAAAGTGTTCTAGTGGATAATTTGAAATGCTATTAAGAGTAGCTGTTGGTGTGACATTAATTGTAACAGAATCTGTTGCAATATTACCAGAGCCATCAACCCCTATTATTTGAATTAAAATTTTTCCTATTGCATCTATAGGTATGGTATATTGAAAACTATTGTTTACAATATTAGAGACTTGAGAAAAATCTTGAATGTATGTATTGCCTGCATAAACCGACAAATTGGATATTGAATTGTCACCAGATGTAATAATTTGAATTGTACTTCCTGAAGAAAAATTATTGTTATTTGAAGGAAAATTTATATGAATATTTAAATTAGATGTTGTTGCTTGTTGTTCTGTTGATTTAAAATAAGCGGTATTTGGCACTGCTAATATAGGTGGATTAAAGCCGTTAATATCAAAATTAGCTGAATTTAGTGGGTAATTTATCAAACTCAAAACTTTATAATGTATGTTAGGATTATTTGATGATTTCATATGGCATTGATTTTGAAAATGCTGGTTTTTATCAATTCCACCTTGTTGAGAAGAAATAGGTACAATAAGGTCTGAATCCTCACTATCAAAAAGGTTATTTAGGTATAAAAGTTTATTACCATTACTAAATGAATTAATTGAAGCAACAAAATTAATCAAACTGTTAATTATTTCCTCGCAATTTGCATAATCCCCGATATATTTATCATTAGTAACTATAGCAAACGTTGGAACAAGATTCAAAGATAAATTCAAAGAATTATTTAATAGCCCAATATCTGAGCTATTTACTCGGAGATTTTCAATTGCATCAGGACATCCAATTTTAGAATTCATATGATGTCTTGTAATTCCACAAATAAAATCTCGAAACCAAAGCATATTTGCTGCTTGAGTTCCTGAATGTGGTGTATTAAGTGTTATAAATTTATGAATGTCATTTCTGTATTGATTTTGATAAATGTTTTCCAAATAAATTCTAGCAAGTAAACCACCCATACTATGAGCAACAATATCTACTTTTCCAGCAGAGTAATTATGTAATCTTGCTTGATACAATAATTTATTAATGCCCTCTGGAACACTTTGAGAATTATATCCAAAACTGGAATCATTTGAATCTTTATAATCTAATCTAAATGTTAAGGGAGAACTAAAAATTGATGATGGATATGCCGAAGAATTCAAAAGGTAATTTTCTAATCCACTAAAAGAAGTCACATCACCCCATAAACCGTGAACCATAAGTAATGGAGCTCTATAAATTTGTATTGGAAATGTAAATAGATTTACAGACGGATTATTTTGATTGTAAACTTGTATTATTCTCGTGTCAAATTCATAAGGAGGAAAAGGAGTAGTCATTACATTTGCATGAGAATACCTTGTTTCTGCTTGAATTAATGTTGAAGTGTAATCTGTGCCATTAAAATATCCATCGTAATTTGTACTAGTAAAATTAGCTATTCTAAATTTAATTTGTGTCATATCAATAGTACTATCACTACACCTTACTCTTACAATTGTTGATTTAGAACCATCTGCGCAAATTTTTACTGGTGTAGGGTTTGTCATGTTTGATGTTGCAGTAACTAATTCTTTTTCCCAATTGAGTCCAGCATTGCCATCAACTTTATTATAAAAACCAATCCAATATGTTGGGGTTGCTCCAACTGTTGTTACCGTAATTGTTCTGCTTGTTGAATTTGAACCATTAGTATTGGACGCAGTTAATGTAATGTTATAACTACCTGTGTTTGCAAAAGTAATATTAGGATTTGTAGCGGAGGGACTTGGTAAAAAACTTACACTTGTTGATGGTGGTGAAACTGTCCACGTATAAGTTGGAGTTGGATTACCTGTTGAAGTATTTGTTGTAGTGATTGTTCCTCCTTGTGTTATAGTATTTTGAGAAATAGAGAAACTTGCAGTTGGCGTACTTGTGCTGTTGGTAACTGTTAGCAAAGCAGTATTACTTGTAGTATTTTGTGTTCCGTTACAATTGGAAATGAAACAACTGTATGTGTTGCCATTATCTGTTAGAGCAAGTGTTGGAGTATTATAAGTTTGGCTTGTCGCTCCTAAAGAAATGTTATTGCCATTTTTTTTCCATTGATATGTAAATGGTGCTGTTCCATTGCTATTAACAACCACAGAAAAACTTGCTGTCCCACCAACAGAAGCATTTTGTGGTTGTGGTTGGGTACTAATTGAGACTCCGGAGCAACTGCTAGTTACTACAGTTAATATTGCTGAATTACTTGTTATTCCATTTTGCTGATTGCAATTAGTGATATTGCAATAATAGGTATTGCCATTATCAGAAGCAGTAAGAACTGGAGTGGTGTATGAGGAACTATTAGTGTTTGGAATTTGCACCCCATTTTTATACCAGAAATATGAAAAAGGAGGAGTTCCATTAACAACCACAGAAAAACTTGCTGTCCCTCCAACAGAACCATTTTGTGATTGTGGTTGGGTTCCTATAGACACACCTGTACAACTTGTTGAATTACTCAAAACAAAATTTCGAGTATAATTATTAAAATTTGCATTATGGTTATATGAAGTTGGAGACGATGTATTATAGCTTGGATGAGAGCATGTAATAATTCCTGACCAGTTTGTAGGAACTTTATATTCATAAAACCCATTACTACTATATGTTGTGCCAAGACTTCCGATTTGGATATTAGCTTGATTAATACTGCCGCTAAAATTGCAATTTGAAACATTATCACAAATTCTTCCACCTACATTATAGTAGCTTTGACTATTTGGGAAAGTTAAATATATTCCATTTACCCATCCTGTTGATTGACTGTAATTGAATGGAAGATAAACTTCATACCAACCAGATGAAACATTACCCGTTAAAGCAAGTATGCTATTTTTCCCATAATAAGTATTATTTTGACCACTATTTGTAACATAACTACTAGTACAGTTAGCACAAGTTCTAACGCCTAGAGGTGTTGAAGTTGTATTTACTGTTGCGAAATTGTTTGATTCATTTATTCTTGCATAAAACTCATTGCAAGGCATAAAACCGTAGTTTGGAACATTATTAGTACTTGATGTACTTGGTAAACATACTTTAATAAAGTTCATGAATAGATCTCCATTGTTTGTAACAGGTGATTCTGCACCAATTTTTGAAGTTAATGAAAGCCTCTCTAAAATACTTGATGAGGAACTATATGATGAGTGTATATTTAGATTGAAACCTCCAACCCCTTGTCCATTATAATATACTTGTGGGAATTGTGAAACTTGTGCGAACAATCCATTATAAAATAATAATAACAGAAAAAATGTTTTAAATGTTTTCATAATGGAATTGGTTTTTAGTTATTCAATAATTACACCAAAATCATACATTTTTGATGATTTTCCTTGAGTAGCAGAATTAACGGTTGACATAAAACAATATTCTCCTTTTCCAAGCTGTTTTTGAAAATATATTCTGTATAAATTTTGATTTATCTTTTCGTATTTAAAATTTACGATTTGCATTTCATTTTTTCCATAAGAAAATCCCTGT
This sequence comes from Bacteroidota bacterium, assembly GCA_031385005.1. Taxonomy (GTDB): domain Bacteria; phylum Bacteroidota; class Bacteroidia; order AKYH767-A; family 2013-40CM-41-45; genus JADKIH01. The sequence goes on along the minus strand of JANNBB010000007.1, from coordinate 906 downwards.
ATGCTTGAATTACTTAATTCAATTTCTCTAATATTTTTATTTTAAATGTAAATTTAACATAATCATTTAATTAATGATATTTTTTTTATTAATTAATTCTAAATTTTAATGTTTTAAACATTTTGGCGTTTATTATATTTTTTAAACTTGCGTATAACTACCAAATATAATTTTACTAAAAATTTTATTTTTTACAATACCTGAAAATAATTACACGACGCAGCTCATTTATGAGATTCAAATTCTCATTAAACTGCTTTTCTTTTTGCTCTAGTAGTTTGAGTGCAGCAATATTTTTTTGATGTTGTTCGTGTTCTTCCATCATGATTCGTGCTCTTGGATTGAATTCTTTTTTAAAGTCTGGGAGACGTAAAAATGGAATTACTGAACCACAAAGGAATTGGTGCCAAAACCTAGCTTGCCATAAACTGTAAGCAATAAAATAGAAATTTTCACAATCATCTTCTTGTTGAAAGATAATAACAAAACTGTTTGTAAATGCTTCCTTCTGGGGTTTTCCGCTGTTCATTCCTTTGTTTAGGATAAATAAGTGTGGTTTGGTGTAAAGGGTGTCTTTTCTGTGGGTTTTAACGATAAAATTGGTCATGGCTTTGGATTTAAAATGAAGTGCTTTGCTATGCTTCGCACACAAAATTTTTAAAAAGAAAAAAGAAAAAAAAGAAAGCCATTCGTCGAAGTGTAGGGTTTCAAAAAAGCAAGTTTTTTGGATAAAATACTACCCGTAGGGTGGAGATTTTATCCGAAAGGCGGTTTCAAGTTTCTAGCGCAATTTTCGGGTTTCTAAATTTACCGTTTTATTTCCCGCATTTTTGCACCAAATTTTGAAAGATTTGGTTTCAAAATTCGAGAATAAAACTACGTTATTTTTTTGAATAAAGGTCATTT
>JANNBB010000003.1:0-15518 GCA_031385005.1 Bacteroidota bacterium | reverse complement strand
TAAATTTCAGAAATATGAACATCAAGCATTACTTTTTCATTTCGAAATACAAGGATTTTATCGATTATTCTTTCTTCAGGAATTATTAAAGATTTTGATTTATTTGTCATTGCTTTTCTAAATTATTAATCCATGTTGGCCTAGTTTGAGTTTCAATAAAGTTTGAGTGAACAGATAACATTACCATCTGCAACTCAAACTGTATTTACCCTGCCCAGCCTTCACGATCAAGACTTCTATACTGTATTGCCTCCGCCAAATGCTCCGTCTTAATATTTTCACTACCATCCAAATCAGCTATCGTTCTTGATACTTTTAAAATCCGATCATATGCACGTGCGGATAGACCGAGTCTTTCCATGGCTGTCTTTAAAAGTGCACGACCATCCTCCCCTATTTCACAAACTTCATGCAACACCTTCGAACTCATTTGCGCATTGCAGTAAACACCTGTGTCGTTACCAAAACGCAGAGCTTGAATCTCTCTGGCTTTTACTACACGGTTGCGAATCATTTCACTCTTTTCACCTGTACGCACCGACGTGAGTTCCTTAAACGGGACAGGGGTCACCTCCAAATGTATATCGATCCTGTCCAACAGCGGACCTGAAATTTTTGATAAATATTTCTGCACCACGCCCGCTCCGCATACACACTGTTTTTCAGGATGGTTATAAAATCCGCAAGGACATGGATTCATGGATGCCACCAACATAAAACTCGCCGGGAACTCGATTGAAAATTTTGCACGGGATATTGTAACTGTTCGCTCTTCAAGCGGCTGGCGCATTACCTCTAATACTGTACGTTTGAATTCAGGCAATTCGTCGAGAAACAATACGCCATTATGTGCAAGCGAAATCTCTCCGGGTTGTGGAAATCCGCCACCTCCAACCAATGCCACATCGCTGATCGTATGATGCGGTGAACGAAAGGGTCTCACCGATACCAACGAGGCTTCCTTGCCGAGTTTGCCCGCGACAGAATGAATTTTCGTTGTCTCTAAGGCTTCATTCAAAGTAAGTGGTGGTAGAATCGTCGGCAGTCGTTTCGCCAGCATCGTCTTTCCTGAGCCCGGAGGACCGATTAATATGATATTATGTCCTCCTGCAGCGGACACTTCCATCGCTCTTTTTATGTTTTCTTGTCCACGTACATCTGAAAAATCAAAATCCGATTTTCCCTGATTGTGTTTAAATTCCTCTTCGGCATTGACAACCGTTCGTTCGAGATTTCTTGTTCCATTAAAAAATTCAACCACTTCCGACATCGAATCGACACCAAACACCTCCAACGAACTTACAATTGCGGCTTCCCTTGCATTTTGCTTGGGTAAAATAAATCCGCGGAAACCCTCTTTCGCTGCCTGAATAGCTATAGGTAAAATTCCACGAACGGGCTGCAATCCACCATCGAGCGAAAGCTCACCCATGATAATGTAATGCTGCAATTGATCCTGCTCCATCTGATTGGAACTCGCTAAAATCCCCATTGCAATAGTCAGATCATAAGCAGAACCCTCTTTGCGTATATCGGCCGGGGCCATATTCACAGTAAACTCGTGACGAGGATAATTTAAATTGCAATTTTTTAGCGCAGCAACAATACGCTTCTGACTTTCTTTGACAGCATTATCAGGCAAACCAACGAGAATAAAATTGACACCACTGCTTAAATTTACTTCTACTGTAATCGTAGTGGCATTTACACCATAAACTGCACTACCATATGTTTTGACAAGCATTTTAGAGACAATATTTTACCGGGCCACAAAAAGCGGCTTCTTTTTATAACAATAAGTTTTCGTGATGGGTATTAGACTTACACTTTTATTAGAAATTATATAAACATATTTAAACACCTGCCTTCAACAAGCTCAGGCATCTGCCTTTGTTTGAATTCGACCAAAGGTAGCTGAGCTTGTCGAAGCAACCTTTGGTCGAATTCAATCACTTCGTTTTGAAATAAAAACCAAATTTCCAAATTTCACAATCCACCCAAGGTAGCTTATCTTGTCGAAACTATAGTAGCGTACTTTCTAAACAATGTATCAGGGAATGTATCACCTTAATATGAATCTCCTGAGCGCGGTCAGCATATTTTGTTCCGGAAACCCGAATCTCCACATCGCATAGTGAAGCCATCCTTCCTCCGTCTTTTCCAGTAAGTCCCACGATTTTCATTCCGACTTTTTTCGCGCTTTCAATTGCATTCAAAACATTTTTTGAATTGCCACTTGTGCTGATTGCCAACAAAACATCACCTTTTTTACCCAGTGCTTCGACATATTTGGAAAAAACGAAATCATATCCATAATCATTGGCGACACAACTGATGTGTGATGGATCGCTAATCGAGATTGCTGCAATCGGTTTTCTATCATCCCGAAAACGCCCCGATAATTCTTCTGCAAAATGCATGGCATCACACATACTGCCTCCATTTCCACAGGAAATAATTTTTCCGCCATTTTCGATTGAGTTAGCCATCAGTTCCGCTCCCTTAGCTATGTTCTCAAAATTTTTATCGTCATTGATAAAATCATTGAGCTTCTTCTGCGCTTCGAGAAAATCTTCTTTAATCAGTTGGATATTTTTCATGCTGAAAGTATTGTGGGTGTGAAGGTAGGAAATGAAACCACGAAACGGAATTTTTGAACGATTTTCATGCTTTTATTATCCTTACTTTATTAATTCGTTTTGAGTAATATAAGCATTCTGCTACCTGAAAATCATAAATTCTAATACTTCTATTATTAAGATAAATTTCAAATTGAATAATCGTACTCTTAACAGACACAAAATAAATTTCAACCTTAAACGTTTACTTTAAACCAGAATTCTTATCATGAAAATAAAACTCAAATCCTCACTTTTTCTTTTCTGTTCATTAATTGTTTTTGATTTATCTGCACAAAATATCTATCCGGTACTAATTACAAAATCAGGTTTGCATTCAGGAAAAATAATTTCGTATAACGACTCACCAAATTCAACAGTAACAAATTCACTGCCGGATACCATATCTACAGAGGAAATAAAAAATGCATTTGCGCTAAATGCCATTTATATCGATAAAAGTAAAGGAATTCAAAAATTAAATATCAATGAATTCGAATTTATGGTTGTTGAATCACAAGACACAACAATATTGTATTGTAAATCGTCCTTGTTAACAAATAATATCAGAAAAAAGTTAAAGAAAATCAGAGAGGATGCTTATATTTATTTTCAAAGAATCAAAGCTGCATCAGATGCAGGACTTGAGTATAAGGTAACCCTTTTGGCATTCTATACCAAATGATTCGTATTTATATATTGAAGTTTAAAATTAATACGGAAAGATTTAATTCCCCTAAACGTACTTTTGAGTCTGTTTTAAAGAAAGAACAGCGGCTCTCCCTGCCGCTGTTCAATTCGAATAAACACCTTCATGTCGTTTAACCAAAAACTAACCATGAGAATAACAAAAATAACCCCGGAATGGCCGAAACCAAATAATATTGAGCATGAGCCTAACTCTACTTGGTGAATATGCCCTTTTACTTTGTGAGTAAATTATGTAAAAAAACCTGACCGCTTCCGGAATACCCTTTAATGCAATTGTAATTTTACGTTTCACCTATGAAAACATCAGAGAATTACTCCTTAAAAAATCACAATACCTTTGGAATTGAAATCTCTTCCAGATGGTTTTGCAGCGTTACGAAAATTACAGAATTACAGGAGCTTTTAGGAGATATCCGTTTCAAAAACATGCCCAAACTCATTCTTGGAGGAGGGAGTAATATTCTATTTACAAAAGATTTTAACGGACTGGTAATTCAAAATAAGATAGAAAACATTCAACTGATTTCAGAAAATAAAGATAGTATTCTAATCAGTGTCGGTGGCGGCATGAACTGGCATGCATTTGTCCTAAATACTATCGAGCATAATTACAGTGGACTCGAAAATCTTTCTCTTATCCCCGGCTGTGTTGGTGCTGCTCCCATTCAAAATATCGGTGCTTACGGTGTAGAAATAAAAAATACTTTTCATTCTTTGACCGCCATTCATCTTGAAGACGGATCACTTAAAACGTTTGATGCAACTGCATGTAGGTTTGGTTACCGCGACAGCATTTTCAAGCAAGAAGCCAAAAACAAATATGCCATCGTCGAAGTTACCTTCGAGTTGAAAAAAAACAATGTGCTGAATACTTCTTACGGAGCCATTGAAGAGGAATTAAAAAAAATGCAGGTCAATCATCCTACTGTAAAGGATGTGAGCAATGCAGTAATCGCCATCCGTCAAAGCAAATTACCGGATCCGAAGGTTATTGGCAATGCCGGCAGTTTTTTTAAAAACCCGGAAGTACCATTAGAAACATATGACAGAATAAAATCAGAAAATCCTGCTCTTGTCGGTTATCCTGCTTCAGGCAAAATGAAACTCGCTGCCGGCTGGCTCATCGAACAATGTGGATGGAAAGGAAAACGAATCGGCAATTGTGGTATGCATGAAAAACAAGCTCTTGTTTTAGTGAATTACGGAGGCGCGACAGGCAAAGAATTACTGGAACATGCCAAAAAAGTACAGGAAAGTGTTGAACAAAAATTTGGTGTTTACCTGGAAATGGAAGTGAATATAATTTAACATTGTTGTCCGGCTAAATCATAAGCCGGAACTAACACACTTACTTTTCTCCTATTTAACTATTCTTTTTATTGTCATCTTTTGTGATTTTAATTTCAGGGCAGTTTAATTTCAGACCTATAAACAATAAACAATACATGCCCAAAGGGCGCCTGAGAACAATGAAAGAATTCTCTGCCCCGGGACTCCTGCTTATAGAGAGTCCGGCATCTAAAATAGATTTTTATATTGCAATAAGAAAAATAGTGAGAATGAAAAAAAAATGGCTCGCGCCAAATGGCCGTACGGTTAACCCTCTTTCCCTACCGTACGACCACCTGGCGCAAGCCATTGTAATAATCGTTTTTTAAATAGTCAAAGATCAAAATTGCTTTTCTGCATGACAACGCAATAAAAGAAGTTTCTTTTATTAAAATTGCTCCTTTGAAATAGTACACTGAAATTCACAAAACCCGAATGCTCAAAGTAAAAATGCCGGTAAATTGAAATTCATTTTTTTAATATTCACTCAACCGAAAATAAAAAGAGTATTAAATCAAAGACTTCAATTCTCCTTTTGTCAATATCAATTGCTGAGCGAGTCTTTTAACAAGGACATCTAAATCTTCGATATCAATATCTTTTCCATTTATCTCGATTTTTCTGCAAGTTTCAGCCATGGCTTCCGCGCCCAGATTTAATGCAGAACCTTTTAATTTATGTGCATGTGACGTCAACAAACTTAAATTTTTTGAAGAAAATGCTTTCGACATTTCATACACTTCCTCATCGGCCTGATTAATAAACATCTTGATAACCTCACTGAAGAAAGATGGATCGGAACCTGCTGTCATTTCTTTCAATCGATTGACTGTATTCATATTCAGAATTACGATAGCTTCACTATTTTTAGTTCTCATTTTTTCAGTTTTAACCGGTTCAATTTTATCCGGTGACCATTTCTTAATTCTTTCTATAATCTCTTCTACAAGAAATGGCTTGCTGATATAATCGTCCATTCCGGCTTCAATACATTTTTCCTTATCTCCTTCCAATGCAAATGCAGTCATGGCTACAATCACCGGTCGCTTAGTTAAATCCATTTTGACACGAATGAACCTCGTTGCTTCAAACCCATCCATTTCCGGCATCTGAACATCCATAAAAATAAGATCGAACGGATCTTTTCTCAACTCATCGATAACCTGAAGTCCGTTGGATACGATTACCGGCGAATATCCAAATCCCTCAAAAATATTCTGAGCCAACTTTTGATTTACAATATTATCTTCAGCTATAAGAATACGCATTGGAATCTCATCGGCAAGTTTTTTGTTAAAATCCTGCATCGAATTTTCATCGCGCGATCGCTGATGTTCTTCAACAGAGAAAACACCAATCAATATATCCAGTACTTTGGATCGATCAACGTTCTTAGGAATGACTGCAGAAACGACATCACCTGTATAATCGAAGAATATATCATCTGTTTTAACAGCATTGAATAGTACAATCGGCAATTCATCCTGTGAACGAATGTTTCGTATTTCCTGAGCCAGACGTAAGGGCTTTTCGTTAACTAATTGTGCATCGATGAGAACGATGTTATAATCTTTTCTTTGTTTTACTGATTCCAATGCCCTGTTTACATCCTCTGCAATTTGCGGAATCATTCCCCAACGCTTGAAATAATCAGCATACAAAGCTGCTTCTGTCTTGTCGTCGCTGATGATTAACACATATGAATTGGCAAGCTTGTTAGCGCCATTCTTGACGTTCTTTGGGATTTCCTGCTTGGCAACAGCTTGCGTCATCATGGTAAAAATAAAATCTGACCCCTCCCCTTCTTTACTCTCTACCCAGATTCGGCCATTCATAAGTTCTACCAGATTTTTGCAAATAACTAAACCCAGTCCTGTTCCGCCATATTTCTTAGCAGTATCAGCATCTGCTTGTGTAAAGCTTTTAAATAAGCGCTTAATTTTATCCTGAGTGAGTCCGATTCCGGTGTCTTTCACATCAAATCGAACTTCCATTTTACTTCCGCCGATTTCCTTTTTTGTAACACCAATGGTAATTTTACCTTTCGGTGTAAACTTAATTGAATTGGAAACAAGGTTCATCAAAACCTGACGCAGACGAGTAATGTCACCATATATATAAGTAGGAACATCGCTAGCTATTGAATATTGCAGAGAAAGATTTTTTTCAATCGCTTTCGAAGCCAATAAATCAAATGTTTCTTCTACGCATCTTTTCAGGGAGAATGGCTTATATTCCAACTCCATCTTAGCTGATTCAATTTTGGAATAGTCTAATATATCATTGATAACAGAGAGTAATGCATCTCCACTCAATAATATAGAATCAACAAACTCTTGCTGCTTGGGTGTCAACTGTGTCTGACTCAACAACCGTCCCATTCCAATTACACCATTTAACGGAGTACGGATTTCATGACTCATCGTTGCCAGAAATCCTGATTTCGCCTGAGTAGCAGCAATCGCTTCTTCTTTTTCTTTGATGATTTCTTCTTCCTGTTTCTTACGCGAAGAAATATCATGACCGAAAATCGAAATATTTCTGATCAAACCGGATTCATCTCTTACCGGAGTAATAACCAATTCGATGTTTGCTTTCTTACCATTGATGGTAAAATTCTTTTCCTTAACAAACTCTTTTCCTTCAAATGCCTGCTGATGAATTTCAAGATAATCTTTATGAAACACTTCCGGTAAAATATCTAACAGGTTAAATCCGGTTTCAACTATAATTCCTGTTTGAGTAAATAATAAATTACTGAGCTTGGAATTTATCAATTGTATCGTATGCCTTTTATCGACGGTTAGAACAGAATATTCAGCATTCTCGACCAGACTTGTTAATTTATTTTTATTTTCTGAAAGCACTTTTTCAGCGCGTTTTCGTTGTGTTATATTTTCTGTCATCGAAATAATAAATTTCGGATGACCATTCTTGTCTTTCGATAACGATGAGGTTGTGCTGATCCAGCATATTTCATTGTTTCGTTTGATCAATCTTTTTTCTCTCTTGCTTAGCGAAATCTCTCCGCGAAATAATGTGCTGAGTGCTTTCTTCTCCATTTGCCTGTCATCCGGATGAATTAGCTCGATGATTGAAAGTTGTTTAAGTTCATCAGCAACATATCCGGTCAACTTGCAAAACGCTTCGTTCACACGTTGGAAGCCATAATTCATTCCTATAATGGCCATCGGGAAAGCAGCATTGTCGAACCACTCAAATCCATTTTCGGGCAACACATTCGCAACAGCTTTAGTGGCAGCAACAGGATATATTCTGACGTTAATAAAAGCTTGTGCACCATCCGTCATGCGAATGGCTTCCAATTCACCCGGGAAAGATTTTTTTGAAAGCGTTCTGAAAACACCTTGCACTTTTACAGTTTCCGATTTTTCAAGTCCGAGCTTGATTTGCCGTCTTTCCTCCATTGGCCAGGAAGGATCAAAAAGATCCATCAGATCGATTCCAATTAATTGCTCACGGTTTTTTGCCTCGAATAATTTCAATGAAGATTCGCTGCAATCAATGGTTAATCCTGAAGATGGACTTATAACAAAAACTGAATCTTCAAATGCCGATTTTGCTTTGATGACTAAATCACTAAATGCTGTTTGAAGGGGAGTTGAAATAACTTCACTAATTTCATCAGATAATTGCGGTTTTTTAACTCTCGTCCACATGTAAAACAAGATTAAAATTACAAATCCAAATAAACTCAGCAGGAGAAAAAAAGTAAAATGCATTTGCATGAGGTAATCGAGAATAAAAACAAGCGCATAGACGACACCCACCGCTAATAAAAGCAGTCGGTAGAGAATTTTTCGCCCCTCTTCGTTTTGTTTGTTTTTATTTGTTTTTGATTCCAAAATGACACACGTGTGCGAATCCTTATATGGTATTGGAGGCAAGATGTTGTCAGGAATAGCATTGCATTTGAAGCAATTGACAACAATACATTACAGGAGAAAAAAGTTGGAAATCAGACTAAATAATCAAATAATATAGGAAAAATCCTAAAACAACGATATTCAAAAAGGATTACAATAAAAATGAGACATTTTTAAATTTTTATCAATAAATCTGAGGTGAAATCTTACAATTTCTTCATTTCATCTTTTACAAAATCGATGAGCTCTCGAATGTATTTTTCAGAAAAATCAAAGCGAATTCCGGCCGCTTTGTAAACCTCCGGAATGGATGCTGTATAACCCAATTTCAATGCTTCCATGTATTTTTGAATGGCAGAAGCCCCATTTATTTTATAATTCCGCCAAACAGCAATCGCACCTAACTGCGCCATTCCATATTCAATATAATAAAATGGAACTTCGAAAAGATGCAATTGTTTTTGCCACAAAACTTCAAGCGCATTTTCATCTTCACTCCAATCAACAAGGGATGAACTGAAATTTAAAAAAGTTTTCCGCCATGCTGTTGTACGTTCAGCAACTGTATGAGTAGGATTTTTATATAACCAATGTTGGAAGGAATCAATGCAGGCAATCCACGGAAGTGTTTCGATAACGCCTTCGAGTTGTTCACGTTTAGCACGACGAAGTTCTTCGGGATCACTGAAAAAATGATTCCAGTGTTCCATTGAAATCAATTCCATACTCATAGATGCAAGTTCGGCAATTTCCGAAGGAATATCTTTGAAACCGATAAAATCGAGATCACGCGTCAACATGGAATGTATTGCATGTCCACCTTCATGAACCATGGTAATTACATCGCGAAGTGAACCGCTGGCATTCATAAAAATAAATGGAACACCACTCTCATACAAAGGATAATTATAGCCACCCGGTGCTTTTCCTATACGCGAATCCAGATCGGTATATCCTTTCGTCTTCAGCGTATTTAAAACAAAACCAAAATACGGATGAATCTCTTCAAAGCATGCAATTGATTTGTCAAGTAATTCTGTTCCGAGTTTAAATGGTTTTAAATCATTCCTGCCTAAAGTATCGACATCCAAATCCCAAGGTTTGATCCTTTCCAGTTTCATTTCCTCTTTACGTTCTTGTATCAATTCGTTAAGAACTGGAACAACACAAGCACTAACAGAGTGATGAAAATTTTGACAATCTTCTGCCGTATAATCGAAACGGTTTAAGTCAACGAATTTGTAATCCGTATAACTTGAAAACCCTGCATTAGCGGAAATTTTTACGCGCAGTCTGATGAGTTCACTGAACAATGAATCCAGTTTCTCTCTATCAGCCAAACGGCGGTTAACTATTTTATGATAAACAGAATCGCGGTGAGTGCGATCGGGTTCTTTTAAATGATTGGATGCTTGTTGTAAGGTGAGTGTTTGTCCGTTTACCTCAACCGTCATTTCCCCAGCTATTTCTCCATACTGCTGTTCCTTTACAGTAAGTTCGGCCTCGAGTGCAATGTTTTCTTCCCGGAATAAACGGATTTCGTTTTCAACTTGTCTGATGTAGTTGTTGAAACGATTATCCAGATCCTTTACAAAAGGAAGTGAAATAAATTTTTTATTTAGTTCATCTGCAAAAGGGGCGATTTTCGGATTAACCTGTTCGACATAAAAAGCATATGCCTGACTAAGTGCTTTATCCTGCGTATTGCAGGTCATACGAATGTAGAGCCATCCGGCATGTTCTTCGACAACTGCTTCCAGTTCGCTCAGGTCTTTCAACCATGTATTTAATTCATTGATATTGGTAATTGATCTCTTTGACAGCGACAAATAAAATGGCTCAAGAGAATTCCAATCATTAATTAATAAGTCCTGAGGAATAAAATGACGCTTGATTTTTTCTGATGCTTCAGAAGAATACTGTGTTTCAGCTCCCATTAGACTTTTTTACGTGTACGTGCCTTTACTGTCTTTGCATGTTCAACCTTAGGTCCGTGAACTTCGTGAATCTTCGGAACAAATTTTTCCGTTTCATTCGCTCCGGGTAATTTAGAATCTTCGTCCGGTTCAACGGCTTCTTCTTTAGAAAAATCGATCAGGTCTTTCAGAGCATCAAACCATACCAACATCTTTTTGATATCGGAAGAGTAAACTTTGTCTTCGTTGAAGTCAGGAATGAGTGTCTTAAAATAAGCTCTCACTTTTTCCTGATCACCTTTAGGATCAACTTCGAGTTTATTTTTGCTTTTCTCCTGAATGATTTTAAATACCTCACGTAATGGCATTTCTCCATCTTTCACATACAAAGCGATTTCGGATAGAGTCATAATCCTTTGTGTGGAATTGATCATGGATCTTTTTCCATCACTAATGGATTCTACGATTACACCACTTTTATTACTGGCTACTACCTTGAAAAGTCCTCCCATCCCGGGAACAGAAATTATATCTTTAAGTTGCATAGAATTATTATTTCGAAAGCAAAGATAATTGAAATTAGTAAAGATTAAAATTAATGAACGATAGTAATCGGCAATGTTTTATTGTAATCACCGGCAGTCATGCGACAGAGATAATTTCCTGAAGAAAGTTTACTAAGGTCAATATCAAGAGTATATTTTCCTGCTGTTAATCGTTCGTTTACAATCGTTTTTACCTTCACTCCCAAAAGGTTATATATACCAATCTCACAGTTAGTGCTTTCGTTCAGACTGAAATCCAATCGGGTAGATTTACCGGCGGGATTTGGATAAGTTCCATAAAGCTGGCTCGTAAGCGCTTTATCGACAGGTAAAAGTCCGATAAAAATATTATCATACTTTGCCTGAGCTGCATCAGCGGATGCCTGAATACTTGCCAGGTTGTCGCCGCCAATAAGTGCAAAAGCAACTTCTACGGAATCCCCGGGAGCTAAATTGAAGTTACCGGAAGATACAACGCTTAACACATCGTTTCCTGTTGAAGTACCTGTACCGGCATCAGTGCGGGAGGTTGATAAGGCCTGATACTTTTCAGAGTTATCAAAGCTATCTGTCATGTTAATGGATCCTGAAACTAGGATGTTGTCCAGAGCATAATGATTAAAACCGGATGTATGACTCAATAATTTTATCCCGCCATACAATCCACCTATATCCGTACTCCACACATAACCCATTTTACGGGCTACATCCGTCGCACATTTATTGTTGGCATAAGCAGGGATATCCCAGTCTGCAAACAATCCGGCATATAAATCATTTAAAACAGCAGTGCCGGTGTTTTTAATAAAGTATTGTACCATCACATAATTATCGTCCGGTGAAGCTACCCATGCATAAGCATTGTGGCGAATTAAAATCTCCAATGGATTAGGCGAATTTATACCCATATCATCAAATACTCCGGAAACATCAAAATCAGAAACCGTTCCGGGCTCTTGAGACACTACATTTGTAACCGAAGAGAAATCTTCATTCTGAAGCCCTGCTCCACCACGAAGATTGTCTGAAACCTGCTTTCCTGCTGCACCAATCATCAAGCCCATGTCGTATAAAATTGTCGGACTATTCATGTAGGTAAAACCTAGGCCCTCGAGCTGACCGGTCTGGTTGTAACCGATGATACTTTTGCTGGTAATACTGGTTGATACATTATTGATGGCAACGTTAATGTAATCGACGTTCACTGTTATTGTCAAGACATAGGTATCACTCCAGGTTCCATCAGTAAGTATGACACGGAAACTAACTACAGAATTTAAGGGAGCTGTTTGCTTTACATAAATTCGATATGGAGCCATAAAATTAGAAATAGTATCAAAGGTATTCAGTACACCTGCTGTGTATGTTGATTGAAGAATCTGAACCGCTGATGAATTGGTGGCGAGTGAACAAACGAGGTTAGTCGTTGGTCTCAGTAAATTCTCGAATGTACAGAACAACGAAATGGTGTCTCCTTTTACAAAAATCTCATCGTCGCTATCTGTTGCGCGATTGCTCTTTACAATCACGCCAGGAGAAATGCTATCGCTGATTGCTTTAAATAAATTGACTCTGCCTTTTCCGAGCTTTCCATTGTATGCGCTATTTCCGGAAACGTTGTAAATATAATCGCAAGTAGTCCGCAATTGTTCACCAACTTGATAGGCGTTAAGTGTAGGGAATCTGGATTTAATCATTGCCGCACAACCGGCAGCAATGGGAGATGCCATGGACGTTCCACTTTCAGTTGCATATACATCGTTGAAAACGGTTGCGAGAATATTATTACCGGGAGCAGATACATCTACCGTAGCATTGTAATTCGAAAAACTTGCCTTGCCATCGGTAATTGTGGTAGCAGCAACAGAAATAACACCATCATAAGAAGATGGATAATGTGTTTGATCCTGACCATTATTTCCGGCAGCGGCAACTACGAGTACATCGTTATTTACTGTTGCATAATCGATTGTTTCCTGCTCGAACGTACTTGGCAAACCTGTCCGGCCCCATGAACAATTAATGATATCAACACCATGATCAACTGCATAAATGATTCCGTCATAACCGTTATCGATTGAGTTTGCACTTGCATCGAGACAACTCTTTACAGGAAGTAACTTGCAATTAAATGCAGGTCCGGCGACACCAATACCATTGTCGGTAGTTGCAGCGGCGCAACCGCTAACATGAGAACCATGCGTACTGATGGCTACCATGGGATTGTTATCGTTTTCACTTACATCCCAACCGCGGAAATTGTCCACAAATCCATCGTTGTCATTGTCGACATTATCGATTGGATCGGCATAATTTTTTTTGATGCTTGGTTCTAAATCCGGGTGATCCCAGTCTGTCCCGCTATCAACAATTCCAATTACCACATTGGTATCGCCCTTCCACAAATCCCATGCATTGTAAGCATTAATTTTATTGATGTGGTATTGTGATCCTACCTGAGGATCGTTGGGTGTATAATCCAGTTGATGCACATACAAAGGTTCAGCATACAAAACAACACCCGATTGAATAACTGAATTGATAGCCGATTCGATATTGACAACCGGAGAAAATTGTATTTCATAAACCAGACTCATATCAACGGGCTTGCGATTGGATTTAATTTCACTCTGAGAAGGCATTTTAAAATGAGGAAACTTCTTCACCAACGTTGTAGCGGAAATTTTTCCCATGGCCTGAAGAAACGCTCCAACACGAACTTCCGAAGCGTTGCACTCATTTCGATATGCAGGTTTAATTTTTACTATCATCTTTCCGGGTTTATACTCGGCTCCGTGAAAGGTTGGTTTAATATTATTAGCTTCAATTTGTGGATTGGAACCTGTTGTTGTCAGTATCGATAATAAAAAAACAACCAAACAGGTTAAAGAATTCTTCATAGGTAGTGGATTTTCAGGATAGATTTATTGAGGCCTAAGATAATGTCTTATTTGCATTCCACCAATGCTGAATATCCAAAACAGTCATTTTAAAGTCAGGTTTTTCGGCTAAAAGCGAAGTATATTATTGCTTTCCTGTGTGGCCGCTTTCTAAAAGCGACTTGTAATCGGGTACTTCAGGGAAAAACTCGTAGGAATTGGTTGTATGGTCTATCCTGCAGAAGATAATTTCGAGTCCGTTGGTAATTAAAAAATAAGTTGCGCCCATCGTCCTGTTATAACGTGCCGCCTGATCAAAAGTATCCTGATTAATTTTTATGGCAGGAGCTTTACACTCCGCTATCATCAAAGGTTTTAGGTTTGAAGAATAAGCAACTACATCGGTTCGTTTTTCGAGATTGTTGACCAATAATTTTTTTTCGACGCTCAATAAGGAGGATGGAAATTTTTTTTCATTCACCAGAAAATGCAGCAGGTGTTGCCTCACCCATTCTTCCGGAGTAAGTATTACATACTTTTTACGAACAATGTCGAAAATTTTTGAAGTTTGCGAAGTAAGAGAGCCGTTTTGTACTTTAAAACTGTATTCAGGAAATGACAGTTTGGGGAAGTAAATGCTAAGTAAATTCGACACAGGTGCTGTTGGTTTGTTTAAAATAAAGCAAATGTAGCAAATGCATTAAATTATGATTGAATTAACTAATTAATTCTTTTTATTGACATACACCATGCACATTCTATTCATTCTTGATACTTAACCCTCTTTATAAATGTAACCAGGTATTTCATCGCTTTTCACAACTGCATCTTAATTTTTAAAGAAATTAATAATTGGCAATATCTATTTTACAAATAATTCGACAAAAATAATGATTTCGGAAATGATTAATTACGGTTTCATTTCTTTAAATAACCCATAAATTCTAGACGCTTGTTTAATAAAAATAATGGAAAGAGAAATTAATTTATTAATATTCAGAAAAATTATAAATTAAGGAACTATTTTAAACAGGCAAAATGGGAACTGAAATATCATTTTTAAAAAGATAGCGGACTAAACAATCTCTCTGGCAATTATTATGCTGATGAATTTACAGATAATTATTTTTTACTTTATTTATTATTATCATTATTTAACGGGAAAATCAGCATGAAGTATTTTTTTAAAAAAAGATGAACAATTAACATACAAGACTTCACCTTTCAAAAAAAAATGAAGAATCAAAAATAATTACAAGGGATCCATCTTTCCTAAAATCTTAAGTCAATTAAAGTGCATTTTTGCTTAATTTTTTGAGAAAATAAAATTCATTTTTGTGGGGAGATTTAATATTTTTTTAATATTAGAAATATTCAATTATATTGGAATTGTAATAAAATATACTCATATTTACAGTGTTATCCGCCATCAACCGGAGAAAACTCACTAAACAATTACTTAAACTGCCATATCAATTCTTATTTCTTATCATGAAACATACTACTTCTTGTTGTATTTTATTTAATCATGTTGAAACTGTGCGATCTGAAAAAGATTCCGTACGGTTTTTTTTATGCTCTGTTGAAAATAAATAAATAAATAAATAAATAAATGAAAAACAATTATTCTCTA
>JANNBB010000066.1:0-2911 GCA_031385005.1 Bacteroidota bacterium | reverse complement strand
TGGAAAAAGAACGTATTATGGTTTGCCCAACAATCCCAATTACGAACTAGGACCGGTGGTTGGAAGCATTTGCGATACGGTTCATACGGGAGTGGAGCAGATAGAAACGAATGTTACTCGCCTTATTCTCGGCCCTAATCCGGCAAATAAAATAATTTACATGAATGCAAGCGGACTAAACGGTAAAAAGGGGAAAATTAGAGTATTTGATTCCATGGGAAAAATGGTTTTTTCAAATGAACAGCTTATTTTTAATTCAGGTTATGCCTGGCAGGAAATCGATGTTTCCTTTTACGCAAGCGGGTTATACATCGTGCATTTGGAAACGGAGAAAGAAATGTTGTCGGGGAAATTTGTGAGGAATTAGTTTTTTGAAATGATTAGAATACAGTACTTTTTTGTAAATTGTTTGGAATTCTATTGAGCAAGCACTAATTTCCATGCTCAGAGGAATCCGGATTGCCGGCTCAGCATGCCGGTTACGGGAAAATAAAATGTACAACGTTGGCTCAGGAATAGATGTTTTTGAAGATTGCGGCAGAACTAATTTGTTATGCAACAGGATGGAGAATTGTTACTATGGAGTAAACTTCGATCAGGCCGGAATAAACAATAAACTTCCCGACCAGGGAGACATTACAACACAAACTGCATGGAAGAATAAATGGGTGAATAATGTTTCTCTGCAGGATAGGATTGGAGGAGGGAATTTGTTTACACCACTCTTTTGGCTTTACACCACATCCGATCCCGATTACGAACCGATAACACAAATTTCCAGCATTCTCCCACTTTCATGTAACAATGAAATTACATTTTGTGATCCTCCTCAATTTATTGATGAACAGAAAAGAGAGCGAGCATTTGGTTATGTCGTGGGTGATTCCATTATTGACGATCCTGATTCATTAGAATTCAAATACAATGATAAAGAGATGTTTTTTTATTCAGTAAAAGCGGACAACAGTCTTTTGTTTCTCGGAACACCCAATGATATAAAGTACCAAAATGAATTCGACAGTTTGAGTCAGACTAATATAGGCAAATATGATAAAGTCAAAGTTGATTTACAAAATCAAGATTACCAATTGGCCTTGCAAAAGCTTTCGGCAATTGTTGATGAAAATTTGAAGGAGGAGAAATTGAAGTATATAAACTCTGTAATCCTGGCTGGTTATGATCCTCATCTGGATTCAGATTCAGATACAATAGTGACATTAAATTCTATAGCTCATCTTCACCCATTCTACGGTGGAGAAGCCGTTTATATGGCACGAGCGATTCTTCATTTGATTATTGAAGATCAGTTACCTCAATTGAGACGAAAGAATAAGCACCTTACATTTCAAGCAATTCCGGTTAGAGGTTTACTATATCCGAATCCTGCGAATAATGAAGTTGTTTTTTCACTGAAGCATAGTAGCAATGATTTAGTTTTAATCAAGGTATTTGACGTGTTCGGAAAGGAAATGGCAGAGTTTAAAATGCTTACAGATGAAATCCGATTTAATGTTTCGTCCTATAGACAGGCATTGTATTTTTTACATGTGTATGTAAACAATATAGAAAAGGAAATTCATAGATTAGTTATAATTCATTAACAATTAAATTTGAAGAGTGTATGTAAAATTGCACTTTTTGCTATTTTAGAATGATCAGGAAATATTTGATTGGATTATTTATTTTTATATCTATTACTTGTCAGGCTCAAGATAGAAACAGCATTTGGGCATTTGGCGATAGTTCAGGAATTGATTTTAGCAATTTAAGTAATCCTTTGCCAATTGTATCTGCGATTCGCTCAAGAGGGAGTTGCGTATCAATTGCAGACACAAATGGGAATTTATTATTTTCAGCAAATACAAGAGGAGGAATGCTGGGAAATACAACATTGGTTTGGGATAAAAATAATCATCTAATGCAGTCTGGCGATTCTATTATTGGTGAAGCATGGTACAATGAATTAACAGTTATTCAAAATACAAGATATATTAATTCTTTTTATATTTTTTCCGCTGGGGTTACAAATAGTGGTAATCCAGGTTTTTTTTACTCTGTAATTGACATGACTCAAAACGGTGGCCTTGGTGCAGTAATACAAAAAAATGTTCAAATTAACAGTTTCAGTAATGCAGATTGTGTTACGGCTATAATGCACGGAAATGGTCGTGATTGGTGGTTAATTAGCAAAGAAAGTAATACTTCTTCCTTTAACAATTCATTTTATCTTTATCTCATTAGTAATGATAGTATATATTCCCCTATTATTCTACAATTTAACAATTCTGCTGACGGGGGCCTTCAATCTTTATCATTTAATCAGGAAGGTAATAAATTAATGCAATTAAACACAGGTGGCTTTATGTGTGAATACGATTTTGACAGATGCACCGGAATCATAAGTAATCCTAAAATGATTTACCCACAACAATCAGGAAACTTCAATCGAATTTTTTTTAATGGCGCATACTCCTCTGATGGGAATTTATATTATGTTTCATCCACATTTTTTACAAATATCGATACTAGTTATTTAATTCAATATAATTTAACTGACACGAATATAGTTGGAAGTGCAGATACAATAGGCCGTATTTCCTGGCCAGTTCAGGGTGGCCAAATTCGTCTCGCGCCCGATGGAAAAATATATTATAGTTGTTTCTACGACTGGGGCTTCCCCGGCTATCCCTATCCGGATACTGTGTATAATCAATACAACATGAATCTGGGTGTTATTAATTATCCGGATAGTCTGGGTTCGGCATGCGATTACCAACCTTTCAGTTTTTATCTCGGTGGAAAAAGAACGTATTATGGTTTGCCCAACAATCCCAATTACGAACTAGGACCGGTGGTTGGAAGCATTTGCGATACGGTTCATACGGGAGTGGAGCAGATAGAAACGAATGTT
>JANNBB010000048.1:0-2869 GCA_031385005.1 Bacteroidota bacterium | reverse complement strand
GTTCAAACTTCGGCATTTTGCATCGCTGTACTTTGGTTCGGGCTGGACGGAATTCTGTTGGGCTTTTAGTTGTTATCTTGTACTTTTATTTCTTTATTGGGCTTCAGTTCCGGGCTGGACAATCAACAATGCCCTGCCTACACAAAGCCCTGTTCGTTGCGTGTAATGCCACTGGACACACCCTAATTAATGAAAGAATAAGATTTATGAAAAGACTACTAATTTTATTTTCAGCCATTCTTACTTTGACAAACTCTGCCAAAGCTCAAAGCAAGACGACAACCCTTATTGACACAACAAAAGCAAAAGACTTTCCGTATTTTAAAATTGCTGTTGATGAAATTGTAGAAATGCTTAATGGAAAAAAGCCTTTGAGTTTCAAACGTGCAGTTTTTCTCTCTGAAAATGCTTATTACAATGGCACATTAAACTGGACAATTTTTTGTAACGACATTGATGCTATCAAATATAAAGTAAGCAATATGATTGTTGCAAAAAATTTGCAGCGTTATAAAACTGCTGGAAATTGGGCAGTATTTACTTTTATGATGGACAGCATAAAAGAGAATGACTTTAAACCATACAAATACGACTTTGAAAATTTTATGGGTGACAAAGACTACTTGAGTTTTATGGTTGCCAATTTATTAAAAACAAAAAGAGGGAATTGTCATTCCCTGCCTTATTTGTACAAAATTCTTGCAGACGAAGTAAATGTTGAAGCATTTTTGGCTTTAGCACCAATGCACATTTTTATCAAGCATAAAGACGAACAAACTAAATGGTGGAACTTAGAACTTACAAGTGGCACGTTTTCAAGAACAAGTTTTATTATTGAATCATTCAACGTTTCAGATGCAGGAATGGAAAGTGGATTGTATATGAAACCATTAACAGACAAAGAATCTGTTGCTCTCTGTTTGGCAGACATACTTGATTACTACGAAAAGAAAACACATATTTACTCTGATAACCTTGTAAGAAAATCTTACACAGAAGGTTTAAAATATTATCCTAATAGCAATTTGCAACTTGCAAAGCGTGATGATATTAAATATAGGCTTGACAAGGCTATGAGAGCGAAAGGCTTAAACAGTTATAAGAAACTTAAACCATTTCCCGATTTACAAAAACAATTTGCATCTTTGGAAAGTACATCAAACTTTATAAAAAAAATAGGCTATTCAAAAATGACATCACAACAATACAAAGAGAAGATAGTTTCTATAAAAACTGTTCAGCAATCACAAATAAAAAAGCATTAAAATATGAAATCAAAAATTGTAAAACGCATAAGGAAAATAGTAGCAGTTGTGGCATTCGCCACAACTGCTTATACTTCATTTGCTCAAACCCCTTTTGATAGCTATGCACCCAATAAAAAGCAAAGGGAAATGTTGAAGTTGCCACAGGCAACCTTTGAAGCAATAAACACCGATACAACAGCTAAGATTAAGCGAATGGAAATTGATGTAGAAACACTTGTTTTGTCTTATTATGATAAGCATAATAATATCATCGGCACTGCTCAATTAAAACCTACTGATTTCAAATGGTGGAGCGTTGACCCAATGGCAAACAAAAGAGAAAGTTTATCGCCTTACAATTTTGTACAAAATAATCCTATAAATAGAACAGACCCAACAGGTGCTTTAGATGGAACTGTAATTGATGAAAATGGATATGTGGTTGGTGGCAAAATTGATGGCGACAGAGGAGTTTATCAAGTAAACGGAGTTACACAAGCCAATTTTAATGCAAACAATATGCAACAATATAAGCAGCAAGGAACAAGAGTAGGAGAAACTCTATCAGAGTTTACGTTTGTTAATCCAAAAACTGGTGCTTGGTTAGGAAAAGTTGATTTTACAGATTGTGCAGCAGTTAATGTTTCAAATGCAACCAAAGCATTAGGAACTTTTATGCTCACACATAGTACATTAGAGTCTTTTAATAATTACAAAGACAATGCAGGGAACTTCGGTACTTACGATATCAAAACCAACGGGCTTATTGGTGGTCGAAGTGCCTCATCACAGCAAAAAGATGCTTATGCTTATGAAGCATCTTTTTATGGCGATGGCGTTATTATGACAAGGAGAGACCAAGGAAATTTTTTTGCAGGCAGAGCTGCAAGTATGTTGGGGCTTTCAGAAGCAACAATGCTTTCTGGATTTGGTGCATTTCAAGCAAACGGCAATAAAATAAGTGGACTTTGGAACAAAACAGTAGTTGGTGTAATGTCAGTAATAAATTGGTTAGACCAAAAAACAATGGGTGCTGCAATTAGTGGAACACCAATACAAGGAGCAATAAATATAAAGCCAGTTTTCCACGATGACAAAGTATCAGAGGACTTACAACGTGCTGGATATAACCAATTTAAACATTAATAACAACTTAATGAAATACTCAATTATTTTCTTGCTTTTTTTATTATCGTCTTGTACTGAACACGATTATTACACCATTGCATCCCCAAAAGGCGACAAGTGCTTGACTATTGATGATGTTACAATGTTTCTTAAGCCTGGTTCACGAAGAGAAAGAGGGTATGTAAAAATATATTATGGAAGTCCTGTAACTTCCAAAAATGAATTTATAAAATTAGCGTGGGACAATGTAAGTGGTTTTGACGTTGATTGGGGAGCAAATCCAATCAAAATTACGGATGGATATTTATTAGAAAATACAATGCCGAATAACAAAATAAATTATCAACCTAAAATGACAATGATTGACGACAGTCTATTTCACGCCAAAAACTCTTTGTGGCGTTCTTATGATTATGAACTAATAACTAAAGGCGAGTATGAGAAATGCAAATAAAGGCACTACACGCAACATATGGTTTGGCATTATTGGGGCT
>JANNBB010000045.1:0-70263 GCA_031385005.1 Bacteroidota bacterium | reverse complement strand
ACAGGTGCATTATTGACTGCAGTGACAGTAATAAACAAGGTATCGTTTCTGCAAATTACAGGCAGCGGTCTTCCGCCGTCGCAGATGTTGACAACAACAGTATCTTTTCCGTTGAAGAGTGCATTCGGAGTATAGGTATAACTACCTGCAGCATTGATAACAAATGTACCGTTGTTCGGCGCGTCGACAGGAGTGGTGTTGGCAACAAGTGTAGTGGTATCGACATCAAAATCTGTTCCTGTAATAATTACTCCGGAAACAGGAGTTGCCTCGGCAGTAGTGGCCACATCGTTAGAGATCGTCGGCGGATCGTTGACAGGAAGAGCGGTAATTGTAAGTGTATCGTTTACGCAAATGGCAGGCAGCGGAGTACCGCTGTCGCAAACGCTTATGACGATAACATCCGTTCCGTTGAAGTTGAGATTCGGTGTGTAGGTATACGTTCCGTTTGAATTGACAACGATGGATCCATTCACAGGATCCACAACAGGCGTCGTGTTAGCGGAGAGAACAGTCGTATCGGGATCGTAATCAAAAATATCGAGTATGTTGCCACTGACTGGATTATCTTCAAAGAGAGCATTCATGTTGTTTGCAACCACAGGAGCAGTGTTCACGGCAGTGACGGTAATAAATAAGGTATCGTTTCTGCAGATAGCAGGAAGCGGTCTTCCGCTGTCGCAGATGCTGACAACAACAGTGTCTTTTCCGTTGAAGAGTGCATTAGGCGTATAAGTATAACTACCGGCAGCATTGATAATAAATGTACCGTTGTTCGGAGGATCGACAGGAACAGTATTAGCACTTAGTGCTGTTGTATCCGGATCATAATCACCGGCAGTGATAAGAGTTCCCGAGACAGGAGTTCCTTCATTGGTAGTAGCATTGTCGTTGATAACAATCGGTGGATCGTTAACGGGTAATACAGTAATGAAAACTGTATCCGGTTCGCATAATGGTGGTTCGCCGTAGGTGCTGTCGCAAACATTGACTACGAAATAATCGGAGCCGTTATAAGCAGGAGCCGGTGTGTAAGTGAAAGCTCCGTTTGCCTGAACAGATACTGTACCGTGTGTAGGATTTACCAGTGGAGTAGTATCAACTGAAAGCGGATTTAAGTTAGGATCATAATCGCCATTGGATAAGATTCCTGTTGCACCATTTCTGATGAGCGAATTATCTTCATTGACAGATAAGTTTTCATCGAAAATAACAGGAGGAAGGTTGGGCACGAAGATGGTTAAGAACGATGGCGAACAATAAACAGGCGCACCGGAATCGCAAACTGAATAATATAGATAATCTGTACCGATGAAACCGGTATTAGCAGAATAGGTGTATGATCCGTTTGCATTGAAAGTAATTGTACCATTCGTCGCTCCACTTGTTTTAGTGAACGAACTTGGATTAAGATTTCCATTCGGATCAGTATCATTAGTTGCAACAGTGCCTGTATATGGCAGACTTCCAACAGTAGTAATCGTATCCGGTTGGGGATTTGGCGGGACATTTGTCGTTCCGATATTGACTAATAACAATGCTGTGTCACAAGCTTGCACGACAAAATTATCACACACGAGGTAAACGATTGTATCTACACCTGAATAGAGACCGTCGGGAGTAAAAGTAAAATTCCCGGAACTGTTCATGACAATTGTTCCATGTGATGGTCCTGTCAGCACACTGAAGCTCATCGGTTGACCGTCAGGTTCATAATCATTTGTTGCCACTGAACTTGTCAGTGGGTAGGTAATAAGTGTAAAGACCGAGTCATTATTGGCTGAAGGCGGACGGTTGTAAACACCTACAAATACTTTTCCGATAGTGCATGTTGGTGTAATATTGATACAGCCCGTACCTAAAAAGTGTATGTCGCAAACTTTGTATTGAAAACTGTCAAGTCCATATGTTCCCGGATTGGGAATATAAAGTATTTGATTGTTTGGTAGATATTGAAGTGTGCCTTTAACAGGTAATTGCAATCCGGTAGCGGTAGAATCCACACGAAGAGAATCCGCGTCAGGATCGGAATCATTTGCTAAAACCGCAATGGCAGTTGTTTGTCCTATCCAGGTAGTGTCATAATCTGTTATAGCTACAGGTGGATTACTTGGCGGATTGTTAGAGTTTACTGTAACACTTACGTTCCCTGTAGCACATCTTACCGGATTACCATTATCGCAAACCTGATAAGTAAATGTTGCCACACCTGTAAAGACGGGAGATGAAGATGGGGTATATACTATCTGGTTGTTGGAAATAACGGCTGTTCCATTCGAAGGAGCAGAAACCGATGTAACTGTCAACATCCCGCTTTCCGGGTCTGTATCATTGGAAATAGCATTTATTATAACACTGTTACAGGCACTGGTGGTATCGTTATCGGCATTTGCAACAGGTGAACGGTTATCAACGGTTACATATACCAATGCAGAATCACAGGCACTTGGAGTTCCATTATCGCAAATGTTATAAGCAAAGGAATCCACCCCGGTGAAATTAGCATTCGGCGTGTACTGAATGGAATTTCCAATAATTACTACTGAACCATTAGAAGGTGTGAGGACAACCGGAGCAAATGACGTTGTGTACATATAGCTATTAACTGCAAGGGTGTCATTGGCTTGAACATTAATTAACGTTGCGGAACCCGAGAGTGTAGTTTTGTAATCCGTCATGGCAACAGGTGGACCCGGGTATATATTGGTAATAATAAAGAATGCAGTATCACACAATGAGGGTGAACCATTGTCACAAACCTGATATGTGATTGTATCCGTACCAATCGTTCCAAAATCCGGTGTGTAAATAATACTTGTCCCGCTTACTGTCGCCGTACCTATATAAGGAGGTGGCCCAATGATAGAAATTGAAAGTGAATCTCCATCAGGGTCGATATCATTTAAAATTACATTTCTGGATACCGGTCTGTTCACATAGGTACTAGCTGTATCGTTTGCTGCCTGAGGAGCACGGTTAGGAATGTTTCGACATAACCAGAAACTAAAACTCATGGCATCTACATCTACACTGGCATTCGTTGTTTGCTGAGTGAACTTTAAATAGCGCGTGGAGTCACCGACAACGAAATTGTAATTCGCATACGTTTTTGAACTTCCTGCCGGAAGAATAAAATTCGTTGTAGTAGATGGTGATGCCCATGAATTGGTGATATTACCCTGCACACGAATGGTGGTGCTACTAGCATTATCAGAAGACATGCGAATTACAATGGTGTTTCCTGCTGTTACTGTATCGGTCAAATTGAGAATCATGTTCGCGCCAATGATGTTCGCTACAATTGCAGTGTTGGCATTGGATCCATTCACAGCGTTGGCAATGCCTAATGCCTGTGTAGGATTGGTAACATTCGAACTTGACATCACGCCGGTAGCATTGCCACTGATAAACTGTCCGATTTTATCATTTGGACAAGGATTGTCTGTTACTGAAATCGTAAGAATAGCTGTATCACATAAACAAGTTGAATTGCAAACTTTATATACCAATTGATCCGTACCGACAAAGCCGATGTTGGGTGTATACACAATATAACCGGAGCCATTTATACTGGCTGTACCATTTGATGGATTTGTGTATATGGAAGCAGCAAGGGGTAAGGATTGCGGATCCGTGTCATTTGTCTTCACATTGGTGGTGACAGATGTGTTTTGGGCCGTCACTGCACTTTCGCCATTTGCAATCGGGAAGGCAGGTACACAATTACGCGTAACGACATAAACACCGTCAAAATTAAAGTTGTTATCACAAGCTGTAATTTGGTTTTTGATTTTAAGATAGCGTGTTGGCTGTGTTACAATGAAATTATAGTAGCTATAAATTCTTGATCCACCTCCAGGTATTGAAAAGTTAGTGGTGTTCACGCCATTCACAAAACCGCCTGATGTTAATGAACCTTGCGCAACAAAGTCTATACAGTTGTTGTTATCAGATGCGACGCGTATTCTGATTGTATCTCCTGTGTTGATTGTTGCACTAAGTCTGACAATAATAGAGTCGTTATCATTATTTAGATATGCCGAGTTCGCATTACTACCATTTGTTTCATTTGGGTAGCCAATAGAATTATTCGGATTGGAAACAAAATTTTCAAATTGAACAGTATCAGCAACAATTGTATCTGTCCGTTGATATTGATAAATCTGACATACTCCTGCACCTCCTGTATTTACAACTATTGTAGCTTGTGAGCACAAGGGAACAGGTGTTGTGAGATCGCATATCTGATAACGCATCGTGTCCACACCAAAGAAATTGGGTCCGGGAGCGTAGGTCACACTACCTCCACCATTGTTGGTAAATGTTCCATAATTTCCTCCACCGATAAAGGTGATTGAACTGCCCATGTTTCCATTGATATCATAATCGTTGCTCAATACATTAATCGTATTGGGAAATGGAGTGCATAATCCGGAAAAATAAATACTGTCATTAATTGCATTTGGAGCTGTTGGTGCCGGTATGATTGTTACCGGAACTGATTCGATAATTTTTCTTCCGCAACCGTCCGTTACTTTGCAATAAATTACGGCATTGGTAATTGATAGAACGGACGGAGGAGTGAAATTTGTTATCTTATTTGTCGGAGCAGAAAATGTTCCTCCGACAGTAGAAAACCACTGATAAGTGAAACTGGTTAATCCTGCAGGCGAAGTAACGTTTGCAGTGAAGTTCGGATACATCTGCAAACCGGTCATAGTCGAGGGGATGTTTGCATAAGTCACCACCGGTGCTTTATCTGTGGCAACCAGAAACGACCAGTTAAAGAACATTCTTTGTGCAGCAACCTGCGCTGTTGAAGTACCGGAGATATCATGACCTCCTTGTAACATGACATATCCGCGGCTTGGATCATTAAATCCTCGTCCATAAGATGTTACGACTGCAGGTCCATCTGATTTTGTAGGAACATCACTGTGCGTCGGGTCGTAAACTCCGATTTTTACACCCGGATTCCACGTACTCGTTGTTTTCTTCGGAAGATAAATTTGTTCCCAACCGCTTTGTGTTGCTGCATCGGGGGCTCCCATAAACTGATACACAGGATCCGATAAATTGGAAAAGCTATATGGCGGAGTTCCATTTGCATGCGTAGTCCAATCTACCATTCCATTGGTGGTTAGGAATTTTAAATTCTGCGCTGCATTGCCCGGATTAACACAATTCGGACCTTCCATAACACTTCCTGCAATACATCCCGCCCAGATTCCTCCTCTACAATTCAAGTTCCAGAAAAATAAATTGCTATGTGTAGTCCATTTGGGATCTGCATGGGGCATTACATAAAGGTCATCACAACATGTAAGAGTAGGGGGTGTTCGAAAATAATAAGATGTGGCAGGTATTTCTGCTGAATTCAAAAATTTAATGGCGATGGATCCATTTGTTGCATCCATTGCCCAATAGGGAGCTACCTTCAATGTCATTTTAACATCAAGGGTCAGACTCGTAGTGGTTGTTACGCCTACTACTCCTTTACCTTGCCAGCTAGCTATCGCGGTATTGACTGCCGCATTCCTGTATTCTGCCGGCACAATAAAAGTACCTCCTCTGTAATTGACTCCTCCATAAGTGAAATCA
Organism: Bacteroidota bacterium; assembly: GCA_031385005.1. Taxonomy (GTDB): domain Bacteria; phylum Bacteroidota; class Bacteroidia; order AKYH767-A; family 2013-40CM-41-45; genus JADKIH01. The sequence continues at coordinate 64,662 of JANNBB010000045.1, read as the reverse complement.
ATTCCATCTTTAATTTTCGTTTGATTGATAACCCATTTTACAGGCACATCATAGTTTTTAATTAAATCATAAAGTAATCCATAAGGTTTTAATCCATTTGCAGTTGTCTGAGGAGTAATTCCCATGTTGATTATAAATGCACCTGTATTAAAAGTCTCCACTGTTGCATTTGCTCTCGATTGACAGAATAGAATAATCGCCAAAAGAAAAAATATTTTTCTACTGAGTTTTTGAATTATAAATGATTCAAAAAATAATTTAAGTAAAAAGTTCAATTTAATTATTGCCTTTCTTAACATGACATAATTAAATTGAATTGAACTAAACGTTTTCTCATAACCAATTAAAACAAACGGGTATTTAAAACCCATTTTGCCGTTTATTTTATACAGATATGTTAACCATCTAGTTCTTTAATTATAATGAAGAAGCCCTTCCAATCTTACATTTTCAAGAAAATCCTTTCACTATGAAAATTGATTGGTCAATTTTATTATTCGACCAAATTCAAGAGAATTGAAATATTGATTGGTGAATGAATTGTGATTGCAGGGGAAATAGATGTTTATAAAAACCTTTTTATTCCACAGCACGATGATTTTCTTACACAATTATTAAAAATAATATTGCTTTTTTAATGGCGTTTTTTTTATATATGAATTATTTTTTCTATTCGAATTCATGCATTTTTAAATGAAGTGTTAAGTGGGTATTTTGAAGAAATTTTATTATCCATTTATCAAAATGGAGTATAAAATGCATTAGATCTTTCTGTTTTCCGTGTTTTTCTTACATTAATCAGGTATTTGGTGTCTTCCGGTCGCATTCCACCTGCTTCTCCCGATTATTTCCTTAAATTTATTTGCAAAAAGTTTCAATCAGACTAAACCAATCATCTAAATCATGCGTGTTAACCAATATAAAACATATACTCTCTAATCATGAAAAAACAATTATTCTTCCTTTTACTTATTCTATTTTCATTCCGTGCAAATTCACAAAATTGCAACTTTACCTATTCTACCAATCCGGGAACAACCCTTGTCAGTTTCGCGCCCAATCCTAGTTTCCCTGTAAACCAATACCTGTTTAGCTGGGATTTTGGTGATGGAAATACCAGTACTCAAGCCACACCTACACATGCATACAATAGTCCCATGCCTGTTTTCGTTTGTTGTACAATATCCGATGTATTAAACAACATTGTTTGCGTTTCATGTGATTCTGTTTCATATCAAAGCTCGACTACCTGTTCGTTTAACTATTTTAACCAATCTCCTTCTGTTTTTACTTTTCAAAATTTAGGAAGTCCGGGTTATCTTGCACAGTGGGATATGGGAAATGGTAGTATTCTATTTGGAGATTTCGTAACCTATACCTATACTGCTCCCGGTAACTACATTGTTTGCTTATCACTTGTTGACTCATCTACTTCCACCGTTTATTGCACTTCTTGTCAGACGGTAACAGTTGTTCCCAATAATTGTTTTTTCACTGCTACCTCAAATCCTGCTTCAAATTCGACTTTTGACTTTACCGCTACCGCTACTTCCGGCGCTATCTATAACTGGGACTTTGGTGATGGTGCCACAGGCACAGGCGCTCAGGTGTCCCATACTTATTCTTCTCCGGGTACGTATGTTGTTACCGTTATCATTACAGATGTTTTCGGAGCCATATGTACATTTACCGACATTGTTGTTGTTGGAAACCAATCCGGCATTTGCAATTTTTCATTTACACCCTATCCGAATACGTTGAATTCTTTTGAGTTCAATGCTTTCCGATCTACTCCTGCACCTTCATCTACAACTATCAGTTGGGACTTCGGTGATGGAAGCACCGGAACCGGTGACTCTATTACGCACTCTTATGTAAACGGAGGAAATTTTTTAGTTTGTATGTATGAAAGTGATTCAGCCGGTGTTGTTATTTGTTCTTCCTGTAACATGGTCACGGCCGGACAAGTTTTTGGATGCAATATTACTGCTTCCACAAATCCTTTAAATAGTTTAACAATTGATTATTCTGTTATAATAAACTCAGCTGTGACAAGTGTTTTATGGGATTTTGGTGATGGTTCAACAGGTACAGGTTTTAATCCATCGCATACCTATGCGGTAGCCGGTACTTATTTAGTAGTTGTTCAAACAAGTAATTCAAGTGGTGTAATTTGTTCAAGCAGCCAATGGGTAACTGTTAGTACAGGAGGATCCGGAAATTGCCTCATCGCTTTTGCCCCTGATTCCGGTACTACCAATAGTTTTACTTTCGCATTGTATGTAAATTCTCCTTCCTCAACAGTGATTTGGGACTTTAATGATGGCAGCATGGGAACAGGTGATGTAGTCAGTCACGTTTTTGCTACACCGGGTGTTTATCAGGTTTGTGCCATCGAGAGAGACACTGCGCAAAACATAATTTGCCAGACTTGTGTGACAGTTACAGTCGGCATAGGTCCAACTTTTTGCCAGTCATCTTTCTTTGCTACTACACTTGGACTTGATGCATACTTCATCGATTTATCTCTCGGTAATAATTCCGCTACTACTTATGCATGGGACTTTGGAGACAATACAACTTCTGCCGTACGATTCCCTCAGCACACTTATACAAATCCGGGTACATACATGGCTTGTCTGACAGTTACCTCCGGAAATTGCGTCGATCAATTCTGTTCTCCCGTAACTGTTGATACCATTCCGGGTAATCCATCAGGCGGATGCCAGGCCTTCTTCGCCACAGTACAGTTAGCTCCTTATCAGGTTTCCATCGTAAATCTTTCCAGCGGATTAAATTTGAATTTCCTTTGGGATTTCGGTGATGGTACTTCCGATAATCAGCCATACCCTTCACATTATTATACAACAACCGGTAATTATAATTTGTGCCTCACTGTTTCTGATGCTAACGGTTGTACAAGTACTTATTGCGACACACTCTCTGTAGATTCATTAGGTAATGTTTTCAAAACTCTACAGGGATTCACCATAAATATTCTATCCCCTTCCATGCTGACGGGCGTGAATGAAATTCAATCCCCTCTATCCTTCAGGGCCTATCCGAATCCTGCCAGTTCAGAAATTCATTTAAGCGTGACTTCATCCTCTGAAAAAGTGTCCGCTTATCGAATTCTCTCTTTACAGGGTTCGGAAGTCCTTGTCGGAAGTCTGAATGGCTTCGATGGTGTCATCAATATTAACGGAATAGCAAAAGGTACCTACCTGCTTGAAGTAACTTTCAACAGCGGTACTAGAAGCTATCAAAGTATTATTAAGAATTAACTGTTTTCACGTTAAGTTTGTAAGAGGGAGAGGCAAACGGCCTCTTCCCTTTTATTTTAAAAATGAAACCTACTACAGAGCTTCTCGAGAGATGCCGAAAGGATGACAGGAAAGCACACTATGAACTCTATCATATGTGCTTTCCTTTCCTTGTTTCTGTTTGTAGGCGATATTATGTGAATGTAGATGATGTTCAGTCTTCTCTTAATTATATTTTTCTGAAAATCATTCGCAACATGGACAGCTTCCTGAAAAAAGAATCTGTTCCCTTTGAATTGTGGACGCGACGGATTGCTATCAATCACATCATCGACGAGTTCAGAAAAAATTCCAAACACAGAGAAAACATCGATTACCGCGATTTAGGTGAAGATGATTTTCTACACCCTGCATTCGACCCTGCTGCTGAAAAGGAAAAGCTGGAAGAAATTATGCAGGCTGTTAATCAACTCTCCGTAATGAATCGTGCTGTATTTAATCTGTTTGTTGTCGATGGCTATGGTCATGATGAAATCGGAAAAATGCTTAAGATATCATCCGGAACATCCAAAGCACACCTGCACAATGCAAAAAAAAGATTGCAAGATTTGCTTCAGCAGGATGTGAAAAAAAAAGTAGCAATGAATAATTCTGTTTTACAATGATGGAAAATAATAATATACCCGATGCAAACCAATCGTGGAATGCTGCGGAAAAATTAATCGACAAACATTTCAGGACGAAAAAGCTGAGAAGAATACTTCTTTTTATTTCTGTTCCGACATTAATCTTGTTGGGATTATTTTTTATTCCCGCTAAGAAAAATCCTGATTATAAACAAAATCTTTCTAATGAAATTCAACAAACCCCCGGTTCTACCAAAAGCATCAATCAGGCGGATGAAATAAAAACTAAAAGCACCGTCGTTTCAAATTCAACAAACACTCCATTAGTGAGCGATAGAAATACTAGTGATCAGGTTGGTCTAAAAAGCAATAAAAAAAACAATACACAGGCAAATTCAACTACCGTTGTTTCTGCAAAACAAGTTGCTACAAAAGAAAATGTCAGTAATTCTAATTCGAAAATTAACAAGGAAAATTTGAATGACGAAGGTAAATCAGTCAAGCAAAAATCAACTTCGAATTCTAATCTGGAGGCAGTTAGTGCAGTAGTTCATACTCAAACGTTGAATTCCTCAAAGCCCAACACTATTCATTCTGAAAACTCAGTTAAGCATAAAAATGAAATGGATTTGGTTGTTACTCCAAAGAATAATAAGGCAGATAATACATTTGAAACAAGAACAGCATACAACCAACCTGCAGATAATATTAAGGAAACAGATTTAATGCTCACTTCCGGTATCACACTTCTTAATACTTTCGCTTCTTCTTTGCCGGTAAAATCTAAATTGGAAAATGCAGAAGAAAAATCATGGCCCAAAGTCATTAAAAATTCTCACAACAACCCTCTTGCATGGGAAGCATCCTTGACTGGCGGAATTCATTCTATCAGCAAATCCTTGGAGCTGAACAGTGACTGGAATAATTATTTATTACATCGTAAAAATGAAGAAGATGCAATTGTTGCTCCTTCCATTGGTATAGCTGTTTCAGCTACTTATAAATCACTTTCTTTAAGTATGGGTGTTGAATATGCCGCCTATGGAGAAAGGACAAATTACTATCCATTCAGTATTCAGCCAACAATTACTGAAACGTCAGGTTGGAATACTTTTATTACAAATTATGTAGATATTGATACTGCATATATTACCGGAAACCAATTGTTGCTGCAAACGATCAGACAAATTCAGGACAGTAGCTTTGTAGTTGTCAGAGATACAATAGAGGAATACAAATACGATGAAGAAATTGCCAAAACCAATGGTGTCAATCATTCCTATTACTTAGAACTTCCAATCGAAATTTCCTATTGCCTTAATCGCGGACGTGTCGGTTTTGGTATCAGTGGGGGAGTAGCTCCGGCACTGTTGACCACTCAAAATGGACATTATCTCCGTACCGATGGAAAGGGTATTGAATCGTTAAGCGATATAAAAACTTTTAGAAGGTATTTATTCAATGCACGTTTAAGTGCGGATTTCTATTATCGTTTCAGCGGCAAAGCTAAGCTTGTTTTGCGACCTCAAATTCGGTCTAATCTGAATTCTGTTTTTGAAAACGATTATGGGGTAAAGCAAAAATATTTTTCTACCGGAGTTTTATTTGGAGTCGCTTACATGTTAAATTAATTTTACGAAAGAGTGGGTTGTTTAAACACACTGAATGGCTTTTCGACTCCTTGAAATTTTTATGTTTTAAAAATAATGGCAGGTAGATTGATAAGGTTTGCGATATAATTTGCATACTCCGTGACGCTTATCTTTTTTAAAAATTACCACTGAGGCACGGAGGACACGGAGTTTCACGGAGATTAAGATACTCTCCGTGAAACTCCATGTTCTCCGTGCCTCCATGGTAAAATTTTCTCTCCCCTAATTATTTAAAGTCGCCTCCAACGTTAAGTTTTCCAACAACTGTAAACTAATTACATCCAAACTGAAAAATCCGAATTCTTCAGCAACCTTTCCCCGAATGAGATAACAACCTTTCCCTCTCAAAGGGAATTCAATACATACTTTTGGAAAATGTGTGGTATCAAAAAATCGCCCTTGTATATCGATGAAGGTTCCAAACATCATTCTTTCTCCATGTTTAGTGCGCGTGTATTTGACAGTCACCAGGTAACCGGAAATTTCAATTACTTTTCCTGAATTCGTTTTTAAATCTGCTGCACTTATATTTGTAGAAAGATTTTCTTTCAGCAGTTCAAAAGGAGAACTGATTGAAAATCCCAATATTTCTTTTTCATCAAACGCATCGTCCAGTTGGTGATAATGAAGCGGGGGGATCGTAAATTTATTTTTAACTACTTCGAAAAGTTCATTCACTTTTTCAGTCTTGATTTTTTTCCCAAGTATTTTATGAATTTCCCAGAGTAATTCCTTTTTAGTCATGTCGGTGAAACGAAAAGCACCGATTCGAACAAGAATTCTCAGTTGATCAAGCGAAATGGAAACACGTTTCATTAAATCTTCCAGTCCTGTATATAGACCGTAATTTTTCCTATCCGCTAATATATTCTCCGCAACCTTCGATTCAAATTCCGCCAGATGAATAAATCCAACGTAAATATCAATGCCATCTATACAAGTCAGGTAATCACTTTTATTGATATCCGGAGCATGAATCACCGCTCCATTCATTCGCGCTTCGTGAAAATAATATTCTGTATTGTAAAAGCCGCCAAAGTTATTAATCACTGCCACCATGTGCTCTCTCGGAAAATAAGCTTTCAGGAATAAACTCTGATAACTTTCTACTGCATAAGAAGCACTGTGTCCTTTTGAGAACGCATATCCCGCGAAACTCTCAATCTGTCTCCATACTTCACGGGTTGTTTCTTCCTTGTATCCACGTTGATTGCAATTGCTGAAAAACTTTTCACGCACTTGTGCAAATTCTTCCCGTCCACGATATTTCCCACTCATCCCTCTGCGGAGCATGTCAGCTTCACCCAAAGTGAGTCCGGCGAAATAATGGGCTACTTTAATCACATCTTCCTGGTAAACCATCACGCCAAATGTTTCTTTCAATATTTCATACATTTCCGGTGGCGTCTGGAACGAAGCCGGTAATCTTTTCGATCGAAGTATATATTCGCGCATCATTCCTGATGAGGCCACACCCGGACGAATGATCGAACTGGCAGCGACTAGTCCGAGATAGGTGTCGGCTTCTAATTTCTTCAGTAACATCCTCATCGCAGGACTCTCCACATAAAAACAGCCCATACATGTTGCCTCACGTAAATGCTTTTTTATTTTTTCATCTTGCTTGAAACGATTGATGTCGTGAATATCGATTTTTTCTCCACGATTATTTTCGATTATTTCCAGACTGTCTTTAATATGCCCCAATCCGCGCTGACTTAATATATCAAATTTGTACAATCCAATATCTTCCGCTTCTATCATACTGAATTGCGTTGTTGGAAATCCTTTCGGCGGAAATGAAGTCGCTGTATAATATTGAATCGGCTTCTCCGAAATCAAAATGCCGCCGGCATGAATACTCAGGTGTGAAGGAAGATCGTTCAGGATTAACGCATATTTTTTTATCAGCGAATAATATTTTCCATTTTGATTAAGTATCCCTTCTTTTTGAATGGCGTCGATCTCTTGTTTAGGCAAGCCAAAAACTTTTCCCAATTCCCTGACCACAGAATCTTCTTGAAAAGTGCTATAGGTGGCTAACAGAGAAGTATGTGTATTTCCATATTTGTGAAAAATATAGGCAATCACATCGTCTCTGTCTTTCCAGGAAAAATCGAGATCGAAATCCGGCGGACTCGTTCGAAAAGGATTCATGAATCGCTCGAAGTATAAATCGAGATCTACGGGATCGACATCGGTTATGCGCAATAAATAAGCGACCAGACTATTCGCCCCACTTCCTCTTCCTACATAAAAATAATTTTTATGCCTGGCATAATTAACAATGTCGCGGTTTATCAGAAAATAAGAAGCAAATCCCTGTTCGGTTATGGCTTTGATTTCTTTTTCATAACGATCAACAATGGTTTGATCAGCATGAGGATAACGGTAATGAAGATTTTCCGAACACAATTGAAGCAAGTACGTTGTATCCTCTTTTTCTGATCCGGTATAGAATTTTTTATTTTTACTTTTTCCGAATTCGAAGTAAATGCTGCAGTTGTCTAATATGAATTGTGTATTGCTGATTAGCTGAGGAAGTTGTTCATAGAGTTGACGCAATACTTTTTCCGGAATCATTATTTCATCCGGAAGTCCTTGCTCTTTTAAATTTAATTTACTCAACAACGTGTTATTGGAAATAGCACGCAAGAGACGATGTGCATTGAAATCTCTTCTGTTTCTAAAGGTAACAGGGGAGAGGATGACCATTTTATTCAGGTGATTCCTCCAGGGCGAAACAATCAGCCGGTTTAATTCTGACGGACGAATTCCGATGAATTCGTTTTCAGCTAATTTTCTAAATGGGTGGTTTGCAGTATAAACGATAAAACAATTTTCAAAAACCGGAGCTTCTGAAGGAAAATGTTCATTCGATTGAAGATGCCCGGATAAAAAATTATTCAATTCAAAAAAACCTTCATTGTTTTTTGCAATGCCAACGAATTGTTGTTGATTCCCATTTCTGAAGTCAATACCAATTACAGGTTCTACAGAAGAATTTTTACTTCTTCGGATAAAATCCAACGTCCCCGAAGTATTGTTGATATCTGTCAACACCAATTTCTTGCAACCTATCCGTTCGGCTTCCTGCAGTAATTCAGCCGGTGATAAAACGCCGTATTTCAAACTGAAATAAGAATGACAGTTTAAGTACATGTTCAAATCGTTTTTTTAATTCCATTGAATGGGTTGAATGAGCGAAGACTGAAGTCCTCAGCGACAGCTCTGTGAATTTTGTTTTCACCAAAACGTTTGCGAATCCTGTCCATGGCCTGATATAGCTGAATAATTTCCTGACTATCTTCGAATAAATTGATCTGGTGTCCACCACCGACGAGATGACTAAACCGCACTCCAATCAGTCGAATTAACAAGCGCTTATTAAACAGTTTTTCGAAAAGCTCTTTCGCTTTGGCAATGAGTGTGTGGTCACAGGACGTATATGGAATCCTGGCCTGCATAGTGTGCGTGTTGAAATCAGAATAACGAATTTTAAGAGTGATGCATGCCGTCAGTTTGTTTTCAGAGCGAAGCTGGTAAGCAAGTTTTTCAGTCATGGAAATAAAAACGGAATTGAGTTTGTTCAGATCAATTGTATCCGTATCGAAAGTTTCTTCAGTCGACATACTCTTTCTTTCCTGATAAGGAACAACAGGAGAGTTGTCGATTCCATTCGCTTTTTTCCAGATCATGTTTCCGTTTTCGCCTAAAACCATTTCGAGCATTTCAACAGGCATTTTTTGGAGTGTATGAACTTTTTCCACACCCATACTTCGGAGTAGATGATAGGTCTTGTCGCCGACCATTGGAATCTTTTTCACAGACAATGGAGCCAGAAAATTTTTCTCATGACCGAAATCAATTTTGATTTGTCCGTTGGGTTTGGCTTCGCCGGTAGCGACTTTACTGACTGTTTTATTTCCCGAGAAACCCAGCGAAATCGGCAAATGCGTTTCGCGGATAATTTTCTGCCTGAGTTCCGAAGCAAACTTGTAACAACCGAAGAACCGATCCATGCCCGTTAAGTCTATATAGAATTCATCGATAGATGCTTTTTCACACAACGGCACATTTTCCTTGATGATTTCAGTAATGACATCTGAAAACTTCGAATACTCTTCATAATCACCGCGAATAATAATGGCTTCCGGACAAAGTCTTTTGGCAATTTTCATCGGCATGGCTGAATGAATACCGAAATGCCGGGCCTCATAGCTGCATGCTGCAACCACTCCTCTGTCACTTGTTCCTCCGACAAGAACAGGTTTCCCCCTAAGAGCCGGACGCTGAAGCACGGAAACAGAAACAAAAAAGGAATCAAGGTCCATGTGTACTATTGTTCTGTCAATCATATAAGGTCGTATTACAGTCAATTAATTTGATTATAATATAGACAATATTTTAAAAACATCCATGTATTTAGAATAGGAGGTGAGCAATAATTTATAGTTCAGGACTCGGGAAAATCAAAAGGTTTTAGACTTTCGTGACAATTTTATATTAACAATTTCGCATCTTTTACCTGTTGAAAATTAATGACCTGCATGAGGGTATATGCTAAAATTGTCGTATTTTTGAAAAAATACTTAATCTATGAACTTAACAATAGACAAACAGGAAAAGTATGCTCTTATATGCATAAAAGAACCCAAACTGACTTCTCAAGTAGCGCCGGAGTTGAAGGCGGAGATAGTCATTTTGCATCATGAGACATTCAAGAATATGATTTTCGACATGAGCGAAGTACAATATTGTGATTCCTCCGGATTAAGCGCTATTTTAGTTGCTTACAGAACGTGCAGAGATAACAACGGTACATTTGTTCTTACCGGAGTTCAGGAACACGTGAAAAAATTAATATCAATTTCTCAATTGGATACCATGTTAATACAGCTTCCTACAAACAATGAAGCAATCGACTTGATTTTCATGGAGGAAGTTGAAAAACAAATGCATAAAGAATAACCATGAAAATTTTTACGATCCTCCTTTCCTTTTTACTTGCCTGCACTGTTGTTAAGAGCCAGTGTATTCCTGACACTTCAATCACGCACAATGATCCGGGTATTTATCCGGATAGTGCTACAGATCTTCCGCATGGAACGGCCGGTTTGCCTTATTCTACCGTCATGCAGGTAAAGGTACAGTTGGATTCGTTAATTACAGACCCGGTTACGGGTTTTCAATACACTGCTCATTTTGATTCAATCGTTATGACCGGTGTTTCCGGATTGCCTGCCGGATTTACATATACTTGCACACCTGCAACATGTAGTTTTCCCGGTGGTTCAGATGCTTGTCTAACTCTTAGTGGAAATCCGACTTCAGCCGGAGTTTATCCATTAGTCGTTCATGTTTCCGCTTATGTAACGGCATTGACAATTCCGCAGGTTGTTCCGGTAGATTATACTGCTTATTCACTTGTTATTGATCCTCAGGTAGGATTTGCAGGAATTGAGAATGGAAGTTTTTCTGTTGGTCAAAATAATCCAAATCCATCAAAATCTATCGCTACTTTTCCGGTTACACTTGCACATCCCGAAATGCTTGAACTCAAAATTTCTAATTTGATCGGAAAAAAAGTTTTTTCTCAGAACCAGTTTTTCCAAAAAGGGAAATCAAATTTTATTGTTGATGTGCGCAATCTCCAAGCGGGAATTTATATTTACTCCATTTCTGACGGAGTACATACCTTCACAAAAAGGATGATCGTTTCTGACAACTAATGATTTTTGAGGTTACTATTTTAGGCAGTAGTTCTGCAACTCCTATTTATCAACGTCATCCTACTGCTCAGGTTCTTAACATTAATGAACGTTTATTTCTCATTGATTGTGGTGAAGGAACACTCATTCAACTGAACCGTTACCGAATCAAATTTCATCGCATCAATCATATTTTTATTTCTCATTTGCATGGCGATCATTATCTCGGATTAGTCGGCTTAATGTCAACAATGCATTTGCAAGGCAGAACTTCAGAACTCCATGTGTATTGCCCCGAACCCTTAAAAGAGATTGTCGATATTCAATTAAAATATTCTGAAACCAATCTACGCTATCCAATTCATTACCATTTTCTGAATCATGCAGAACCCGGAATTATTTATTCGGATGAAGGCATGGAAGTGAAAACGATTAAGCTAAACCACCGGATACCCTGTTCCGGATTTTTGTTTTCCGAAAAAATGGCGCAACGTAAATTGAAGAAGGATCAATTAAATAAATTCAATATTCCTGTCGCTTCATACTTCGATCTCAAAAATGGAAAAGATTATATTTCACCTGAAGGAAAAGTAATTCCCAATGCTGAACTAACCTTAGAACCGAAAGCCCCAAGGTCTTATGCCTTTTGTTCCGATACACTTTATGAAGAAAATACGATTTTAGCAGTTAAAAATGTCAACCTGCTCTATCATGAAGCAACTTTTTTGAGTGATAAGACAGCGCGCGCTTTTGAGACGTTTCATTCTACAGCCGAGCAAGCTGCCACTGTTGCAAAAAAAGCGAATGCCAAACGATTGATCATCGGACATTTTTCCGCGCGCTATAAAAATTTGTATCCGCTTTTAGAAGAAGCAAGAGCGGTTTTTCCCGATACGACATTGGCTATTGAAGGGGATAGTTTTAAGGTTGAGTAATATCTTTTTGTAGCATCAAAGATTTTTTTTCCAAAAAAAAAGCCACCCATTTTAGGCGGCAGTTATAATTTTGTGAATATTAGATTTTTTTAAAAATCCTTATACAGGTTCCTTTTTCAGCTTCTTTAATTCAGCTTCCAGGTTGCGGATAACTTTACGGGTACCTTCGCGGAATGCGGAAAAGGCAGGAGCAATCTTATCCAGGTGTTCGCGGTCGCGTGCATATTCTTCGATATTGATAATTAATTTTTTCAATTCATTCAATTCGAAAATAGCAACACTCGACTTGATCTTATGTGCAACAGCATGTGTTTCTTTCCAGTCCTGCGCACTAATCGATTTATTTAGTTTCTGTATTGCTTCCGGTACTTGCTTCAAAAATATTTCAATCAACTGAATAGTGAGTTCAGAGTCTCCACCTGTATATTTTTCTAAATGCTCCAGTCCCATTCCTGCTTCTTTGTAGCGAGGAGGTACTTGTCCGTTTTTTATTTTTTTGGTGGAGCCATTTTCAGCGGCCTTCACATATTTAACAAGCGTGAAGTAGAGTTCTTCAGGTGTATAGGGTTTGATGACGTAATCATTCATCCCCGCTTCTTTGGCTTTTATTTTTTCTTTCTCAGATGCATCCGCAGTAATAGCAATTACAGGTATCGTTCTGTTTTCAATACGAACCCGTGATCGTATTTCACGAGTAATTTCATAGCCATCCATTTCAGGCATCTGAATATCCATGAGCACCATGTCGTATTCGTGATTGTTCAGAAACTCAAGTGCCTTGCGACCGTTCTCCGCCGTATCTGCTTGTTCGAATCCTAATTTCCGCAACATGTTTTTCAGCAACAACTGATTTACTTTATTGTCTTCCACAATCAGCACGCGAACGTGTAAATAGTTTTGCGGCTCAATAAACTCCGTTGGAAGTTGAACTTCTATGGCAGGCGAAGCTTTGCCCACTCGGAATGTCATGTCAACCGTAAACTCAGAACCTTCATTGACCTTACTCTTTACCGAAACGGTTCCTCCCTGAAGTTCTACCAATTGTTTTACAATTGTCAGTCCCAGACCTGTTCCTTCAAAACGGCGTTTATTATTATCTGCTTGTTCGAAGCTTTCGAAAATACGTTGTAGTTTGTTTTCAGGAATTCCAATACCGGAATCGGTAACACGCATGCGGATCTTCATAACGCTGTCTTTCACATCCAGTAATTTGATGTCTAGTGTTACGTTTCCTTTTTCAGTGAACTTAATTGCATTTCCTAAAAGATTCGTAAGAATCTGGCTCAAACGGATTGGATCACCAATCATGTTTTCTTTAATGCGATAATCCACCGTACATCCGATCTGAATCTTTTTCTCATCGGCTTTCATCTGCAGAATCTGCAATACGCCTTTTACTAAATCTCTTACATTAAATGGATTTTCATTGAATTCAATTTTCCCGGCATTGATTTTCGAAAAATCTAATATGTCGTTGATGATGGACATTAAATTATTCGCTGATAACTTAATGGCTTCAATATATTCTTCCTGTTCTTTGGTAGGATTCGTTTTGTTCAGCAAATGCGCCATTCCCAATACACCATTCATCGGTGTACGGATTTCATGACTGACATTCGCTAAAAATTGTTCTTTTAGTTTATCCGAAAGTTCAGCAATCTCCTTTTGTTTTTTTAATTCTTCCAGATCATATTTAATGTGAAGTGCCTTTGTTTTTAAATTCACTTCTTCTGAAATAATTTCTTTCTCCAGTTTGCTGTAAATTTTATAGTGATCGTATGCATTACTTAACTCGCCAATGCTTTCGTATGCTTTTGCCAGGAACTTATGAATTTGGGCAGTCTGTGATTCTAAAGGGTGTGAATGAGCAACAGTCAAGGCGCTTTTTAAAACATCAATGGCTTTGTCGTATTGAGTTAAATCGATGTACAACTTACCCAAACTTTTTTTAATCTGCGCCTTTACTAAAGGAGAGGCCTGATCTTTTGAAATGGATAATGCTTCGTTGAAATAGCCCAAAGACTTATCAAATTCCTGCGACTTATTATATAAAATAGCCAGACTGCAATAGGTCTTTGCTTTTGTATCAATATCTTCCAATTGTTCGATGGAATTGGAGGCGCGCAGTAAATAATACAAGGCCTTATCGAAATCGTCCATCCAGTTGTAAGCATTCCCGAGTAAATAGCAGGAGTTCACCAGCTGATTCTTATTCTTTAATCCTTCAAAAATCTTGAGTGCTTTTTTAAAGTATTCAATTGCATTTGAATATTCTTTAAGATAGACATACAGTTTTCCAATCTCATTGTAGTTACGGGCAATTCCTTCCGAATCTCCCATAGCCGTATTTATTTTCAAACTCTTCAGAATATATGTCAAACAACTTGGAAAATCACCGAGTTTGAAATAGATCGAATTGATTTCATTTAAACAATCCAGTTGTCCTTCTTTATCATCGAGATCAACAAAGAAATGAATCGCTTCGTTAAACGATGAAAGAGAAAGCTTGTACTGTTTCATTTGAAGATAACAGATTGCTTTGTCGCGAATGATTTTAGCCATTCCCGACTTGTAATCAATTTCCTGCGCAATCGTTAAGGCATCATCCAATAAGGACATCGACTGGGAAACATTTCTGTTTCTCAGAACCTGCGCACGTTGTATTAATATTTCTACACTTTCAGAACCCATAAATGATTTTCATAATCCGAAAAAAGGAGACGGATATTTTAATAGTATTATAAGTTGCAGGGACAAAAAAGTTTAATGAATAATTCGTGTTTTCTTACAGATAGATTCTAGCCCTTTATTTCCGTGCGTTTCCAGCTTAAAGAGGAGAACTTTTTCCTTGCACAAATATAATAATCCCAAACAATGCTTTTCGGGTAAATCATAAATTCTGCCTCCCCGGTATTAAGAAAATCATTCGAAGCACCTTTTTCATAGTGGGTTTTAAGTTTATTGAAGTCGCGTCTCGCACTCCAAACTGCCTTGAAATCGCCGATTCCACCCGAAAGAAGGAATTTTATTGAAGCCAGTGCATCCAGAAAAAATCGAATTTGAAGTATAGATTTTGTTTTGGATGGATGACTGTTTTTAAAAATAAGCAATAAATTATTTCGAAAATTGTAATAGGTTTTTCTGGGATTACTCTTAGGAAGTGTACCTCCGCCAACGTGATATACTACTGAATTCGGACAATAAAAAATTTGATAACCAGTAAGTTGCATGCGCCAACATAAATCAATTTCTTCCATGTGAGCGAAAAATAAAGGATCGAAACCATTCAGTTTTTTAAAGGCGGAAGACCTCACAAACATACAAGCACCCGTTGCCCAAAAGGTCCTGATTGTATCATCGTATTGTTGGTTGTCCTTTTCAAGCGAATTAAAAACACGTCCCCGGCAGAAAGGGTAGCCGAATTTGTCGATAAAACCACCGGCAGCGCCTGCATATTCGAAGGTATCAGGTGAGTCATAGGCCAGCAATTTGGGCTGACAAGCACCCGCTTCCTTGTTTTTATCCATCAATTCAATGAGTGGTTCAAGCCAGTGTTCGGTGACTCTGACATCGCTATTCAGCAGCACAAAATATTCTGCATCTACTTTTGCCAACGCTTCATTGTACCCTCCTGTATAACCGTCATTTTTTTCGTTTTGAATAATTCGAACTTGCGGAAAATTATTTTGAAGGAAACTCACAGAGTCGTCTGTCGACGCATTGTCGGCAACAATAATATCGGCAATACCTGAACTGAATTTAATCACATCAGGTAAAAATAATTCAAGAAAATTCCGGGTGTTCCAGTTTAAGATAACAACCGCTGTACGTAAAGGCATCAGTTAAAATTGCAAGCAGTAAAGGTAACTATCACATGCTTAGTTTTGCATTTTTTGATCGAAGTTTATGAACGAAAAATAATTGTAATCTTTTAACACAGATTAAAGTATCAGTGAGGATTCGAAAAATTATCTTCTGTTTTATTTACCTCCATAAATAATGGCCGGTGTAACCTGTTCAAAATCCGATCCGAACTTTTGAGTGCGCTCATACAATTTCAATTGCCAGTTGGCCTGATATATTTCTCCAATCGCATCGGAATGTAACAATTTGTAATCATTCAACGAACGCTCTATGGCATAAAAAACAAATTTACGATTGCTTTGGTTTTTTACTTTATAATACTGCCAGACTTCATAGGGATAGGCCGCCGGTTCATCCTTGCTGTCTGAAATGATATTGGGGGCGCCGTATTGCAAATAAACACGACCTCTGTCTGTTTCATAACCTTTCTTAATCTGGGTTCCATAGGAGTTGTTGACCTTCAAAACTTCCTGCCTGTATTCTGCCCAGGCTTTACCGGGATCTTCCGGATTTCGCCTTGACCAAAAATAGTAGAGATATTGTTGCATGGAACGAATATCGGATTCCAGAATCTGACTTTCACCGGTTTGCGCTTCAAGTCCGGTGGAAATAGGGTAAAGGCAGTCGATGTATTCGATGAGCGAATCTCTTTCTTTTACAGAAGAGATAAAAGTATTGGTAACATCAATGGCTGCAATGTCTTCCGTTACAAGCGGCTTACTCGGAATATTACTGCGTTGGAAAAAAAGTTGTTTATAAGCCAGCAGTTTGTTTTGTTTATTTCTTACTTCAATGTTCAGATTGTAGTTGCCGGAGAAAAGATCTTCCAAAGGAATTTCGCCTAAGATTGCATTTAAATTTCGAGGCAATTGTTTTTTGATGACGAGATATTGGTCTAATAGGCGGTTGTTTTCATTGTTGCTGATATAATATCGCACCAAATATTCTTCAGCAGGGGTGATATCCGACCGATAAATTTCTGCATAAAATTTCAGACTGTTTTTCTCTTTTGGATAAAAAGGATTTACATAGGGAACAATATCGTAGCCGTTTTTAGTGAACTTATTTTGAACTTCCGTTTTGGTAAATGATTCCACCAATTCAATATCTGAGATGCTGATTGTATCGGTAGGCAAGCCAACTTTCAACTGTTGCTTGAGGGACTTTGCCGGAGCATTACTGTTTTTGTCGCGTATAGAAAGTTCAATGTCGTAAGTGCCTTTCTCCAGATTTATACGTTGCTGATCGATAAAGTCAGGTATTGATCGCTGCGTGTCTGTTTCCGGACTGTTCAGATTGTATTTATCGAAGTGAACAACCTTATCGGCCGATCGAATAATCAGTTGCACCTCTACTTGTCCTTTTATCTTTCCATTTTCGGAAACAACCGGATTTATGGTATTTCCTATGACGTTTAAATATGTTTCCAGATAAGGTGTTTTCCCCGGAAGGTCGAAGTAGCAAAAGGAGAAATATCCCGAAAGATTATCTGCCTTGAGTACGCTAACGGCTGAAAGCATAATCAAAAAAAGAACTTTTTTCATTCGATTGTAGAGCTTTTTTGTTTTGTTTTTAAAGTTACAAAAAAAAATGGCTCCCATAATGTTGAAGGCCATTCGATAGTTATTTAACAATTCTATGATAATAAGAGACTTTCAGTATAGAAAAGAAAGGTTTTCAGGATAAAAATGAATGCCTATTTTTGACTCACTGCATGACTACCTATATTCTTTTTTTAATACTCTTTTCAATTGCATCTTTTTTGATCTGTTACGCTTATGTGGTTTTCCCACTGATTCTTTCGCGCTTATCTGCCAAGCGCAAGAAGATACCACTTATGACAGAAGGAAACATGGGATTCGAAGCAGTTTCTATTCTCATCTCTGCATACAATGAAGAAAGTGTTATAGAAGAAAAGTTAAAAAGCATTGTTAACTTAAATTATCCGAAAGATAAAATCGAAGTGCTGGTCGGTTCCGATGCTTCGGATGATGCAACTCATGAAATAGTGAAGATGTTTGAACAGAAACATTCATTTATTAAACTTGTCGTATACAATGAAAGGCGGGGTAAGCCAGCTGTTATTAACGACCTTTTTGCCCTTGCTCGTCATGAGCTGGTTGTTCTCACAGATGCCAATGTGATGTTTGAAAAGGAAATGCTAACACGATTGATAAAACAATTCAGAAATCCGAAGGTCGGACTTGTTGGTGCCAATATTTTGAATATTGGATTGAAGAAAGACGGTATTTCCATTCAGGAAAAAAGCTACATTGAAAGAGAGAATCTCATCAAGTACAGAGAAGGTAAATTGTGGGGAACCATGATGGGACCTTTTGGCGGTTGCTTTGCCATGCGAAAAAAATTATTTTCTCCTATACCTGCCGGATTTTTAGTGGATGATTTTTATCTTTCCATGAAGGTATTGGAGAAAAAATACCATTGCATAAACGATCTGGATGCAATCTGTTATGAAGATGTGTCCAATGACATCCTTCAGGAATACAAACGCAAAGCCCGGATTTCTGCAGGTAATTTTCAAAATCTTTCGGCATTTCGTTATCTTTTATTCCGACCTTTTACTCCGGAAGGTTTCTGTTTTATCAGCCATAAATTTCTGCGATGGATTACGCCATTTCTTATTCTGATAACTGTCTTATCTCTCATTATTCTTTCTTTTTACAGTCAAATATTTTTATTTTTATTAGCCGGTGAGTTGTTTCTTTTATCCGCGCCAATTTTTGATTCCGTTTTAGGAAAAATGGGTATTCATCTTCGTCTGCTCCGCTTTGTTGCCTATTTTTCATACATGAATCTTGCATTACTCAAAGGTTTTTTCCGCTTTGTAAATGGAATAAAGTCCGGGGTATGGACGCCCACAAAAAGGGAAAGCTGATAGATAGTTTTCAAAGCCGGAATGGTACTTGAGCTTTCCGGAAAAATTACTTTTTTCGAAAGGAGTTATAAATGGAAATAGAGCAGGAGGTATGCTTTGGAAAAGTATAGGCATAAAAAAAGCTTGGTGATAAATCACGAAGCTCTAAATGAAGCGGAGAGAGAGGGATTCGAACCCCCGGAGGTTTAACCCTCAACGGTTTTCAAGACCGCCGCAATCGACCGCTCTGCCATCTCTCCGCCGCAAAAATAGAATTTTTTTAATGATATCATATCGCTTCACTCAAGATTATTACTCTTATTTTTCGATTAATTATTAGAGCATTCTTAATACTTTTTTTATAAGTTTTTTAGTTGATATTGTACGGAATTAAATAAGGATGTATTATTCAGTTTCATTTAAAGCAGTCTTTTCCAAATGCATACAAAAAAAGAACATACTTCACCACTAAATATAATCGTCATCGTAGCTGCATTAGGTTATTTTGTCGATATCTATGATCTCATTCTCTTCCAGGTGATAAAGGTGCCGAGCTTACAAGCATTAGGCCTTAAAGGGCAGGAACTTACCGATGCCGGACTTAGTCTGATGAACTGGCAAATGATCGGAATGCTTATCGGCGGTATCTTATGGGGCATTTTAGGTGATCGCAAAGGGCGTCTTTCGGTTTTATTTGGTTCCATCCTTTTATATTCTGCTGCCAATATTGCCAATGCCTATGTTACCGATATTCAAACCTATGCCTGGATGAGACTGATAGCAGGTATCGGACTCGCCGGTGAACTCGGGGCAGGAATTACCCTCGTTAGCGAAACAATGACTCAGAAACACCGCGGTTATGGAACGATGGTCGTTGTTTCTTTTGGAGTTTTGGGTGCTGTCGCTGCAAATCTGGTGGCATTGCACGAAGATTTTTTCTCGAAACTGATATTTAATCTTACCGGACTACAGTATGCCGGATGGCAGGTCGCTTATATTATCGGTGGTGTATTAGGAATATTACTTCTCTTTTTGCGAATAGGTGCTTATGAAAGTCATATGTACACGGATATTGATACCAAGCGTGTCTCAAGAGGGAATTTCCTAAAGTTGTTTTCTACTAAAGAAATTTTTACACGATACTTATGTTGTATTGCTATCGGAATTCCAATCTGGTATATGATTGGAATTTTAATAGCTCTTGCTAAAGACATAAGCGCCGTGAAGGGAATGGAAGCTATTGCCACGGGAAATGCCGTCATGTTTTTTTATATAGGCACTTCTTTCGGTGATTTTATGAGTGGTTATATGAGCCAGGTTTTTAAAAGCCGTATTAAAATCATTTTATTTTACCTGATACTAACTGTCATCGCCGTTCCACTTTACCTGTATTTACCTATTAACGATCCTTATTTGTTTTATTGGATTTGTGCTTTCCTCGGCATTGCTGCCGGCTATTGGGCAGTATTTGTTACCATCGCTTCCGAACAATTCGGAACAAATATTCGATCTACTGTTACCACTACAGTGCCGAATTTCGTACGCGGATCTCTCGTTCTGCTAACGCTTTGCTTAAATTTGTTCAGGAAAAATTTAGAAATCGATCTCATCACCAGTTGTCTCCTGGTTGGAATCATTTCTGTTGTCATTGCATTCTGGGCCTTAAGCAAATTGAAAGAAACCTATCACAAGGATTTAGGTTACGTTGAAATGATGTAAACAAAATGGATAAAATTACTCTCGTATTAGGCGCTTCAGAAAATCCTGAAAGGTATTCCAATATGGCTATTCGTTTGCTGCGATCCTATGAACATTCCGTTTATGCTATCGGTCTCAGAGCAGGAAAAATTGAAGATGTAATCATTCAAACCGGTCTGCCTGCTTTTGAAAATGTTGATACCGTCACTCTCTATTTATCTTACAAAAACCAAAAACAGTATTATGATTATATCCTCGCTTTAAAACCCAATCGTATCATCTATAATCCCGGTGCCGAAAACGAGGAACTTGAAACGCTTGCAGAGAAAAACGGAATAGAAAATTTGGAAGCGTGTACGTTGGTGTTGTTAAGAACAATGCAGTATTAACGTCAGCAGTAAAACGTCAGCAGAGATAGGATTATTGATTTTATTGGTGTCCGTTTTTTTTGATGGTCTTAGTAATTTTTTTTTGGAATTAATAAAAGCAAAAAAAAAGCCTCTGATGAGGCTTATTTTGTTTTTGGTTATGATTTTCTTTCTTCGATACGGGCTTTCTTTCCGGAGATATCACGCAGATAGAAAATTCTCGCACGACGTACAATACCTCTTTTATCAACAACGATCTTATCAATCTTTGGAGAAAACATAGGGAAGATACGCTCAACGCCAACTCCATTTGATATTTTTCTAACAGTGAACGTCTGAGCTGCTCCTGTTCCTTTACGTTGAAGAACTACTCCCTGATATTGCTGAATACGCTCTTTCGTTCCCTCGATGATTTTATAATATACAGTGATCGTATCACCTGCTTTGAAATCCGGTAATTCGCGTTTTTCATTGATTGCGGCAACTGCTACTTTAATTAAGTCCATGATAATGAGTGTTTTATAATTAATTTCCACCAAATTTCCCTCATTTATGAGGAGATTTCGAAAATGGAGGCGCAAAGATAGAAAAAAATAGAAATAAACAAATATGGATTTTCAGATTTAGTTGACAAAAAGGAAGCATTGAAAGAGACCCTTTTCACTTCTGTTTTCTGCCTTTTATTGCAGAAGGTCCGGACGCCTCGATTTAGTCAGTTCAATCGATTTTTCATGTCTCCATTTCTCTATTTCACCGGCATGACCGGAAAGGAGTACGTCAGGAACCGTATAACCCCTGAACTCGGCAGGACGGGTATAAACCGGTGGAGCAATTAACCCATCCTGAAAGGAGTCTGATAGTGCCGAGCATTCATCATTTAAAACCCCCGGAAGCAGTCGAATTACAGCATCACATAAAACAGCGGCGGGCAGTTCACCTCCCGAGAGTACATAATTGCCTATAGAAATTTCACGGGTAATAAAATGCTGACGTATTCTTTCATCAATTCCCTTGTAGTGTCCACAGAGGATAATCAGATTTGTAAAAAGCGATAGTCGGTTGGCTAGTGGTTGTCCGAGCAATTCTCCATCCGGACTCATATAAATGACTTCATCATAGGTTCGTTGAGCTAGCAGCGATTCGATACAGGCAACGATGGGTTCAATCATCATTACCATTCCCGCGCCTCCACCATAAGCATAATCGTCTACGCTCTTGTGTTTTCCCGTTGCCCAGTCGCGGATATTGTGCACGTGTACTTCTACGAGCCCCTTGTCAATTGCGCGTTTCAAGATGGAATGACTGAACGGACTCTCCAACAATGCCGGTACTACAGAAAGTATGTCTATGCGAAGCATTGCGAATTTTTTTGCTGAACGATGAATTATCGAATGAACAGTAGAAGGTGATGAATCAATTTATTAAATTGAGATGTATTCTTTTTATTATTGAATTCCTTTTAGTTTAACTTCTACATTGGCAACTACTAAACGTTGTGTGTCTTTTTCTTTTTTCTTCTGAGGAATTATTTCATTTTCATTTTCATCAATTTTTTTTCTCAGCGTTTTATTCTCGGCAACATTGTCGTCGAAATCTTCATGTATGGATTCGTTTTGCTTCTGTAACTTTTTCTTCGTTTTCTCCATTTCCTTCAGTTTTTTTTCCTGTTCTGACTTCAAATCTGAATCTTCTAAAAATGTAGCAATAATTTTCTGCTGATGAAAAATAGCATCGGCATTCACTTCTTGTTCTTTTAAACTGGCTTTGATATCGGCATCCAATCGGTCGTTTTCACGTTCATTGGATTTTATTTTCTTTTCCATTTTTTCGTTTTCTTTCTCTAAATCGGAAATCTCCTCATCAATCTTCGCAAGTTTTTTTTGTTCAGCTAAAAGTTCATCGTTGACTGCGTTTCTGTATTCATTCACGGCGAAATTTCTGATAAAGGTATTGATACGAGTTGAAATGGAAGAATTAACTGAAGTGCTAAAGAAAACTTCATCATCAGCAGTCACAAAAGCGGATAGATTAATTTCTGTCGGATAAGCAGTTAAAATCGAATAAATAATAATAGAGTCGGCAGAAATTTCAGGAACAATGGTTTTAGAAAGAATGTATTCGCCTTTTACTTCATCATAATTTCCTTTGTTTTTTTCACGCTGATATTTTTTCCATGCTGATGCAACATTTTTAATTTTGGCTTGTGGAATGTCAATGGAAAAACAATTTTTTGTCCCTTTGCTGAATATTTTTTCTTTTTCAGTTACCTGTAAATTCTCCTGTGCGGATGAAACACTATAAATTAAGCAGAGTACAAATATCCAATACGTAGTTTTCATGTTTTTTCAATTTTGACGCAAAATACAATATTCGAGTCGAATTTCAATAAACCGAATATTCATGAAATCATCGTTAATCTTCATTACTTTATTAGAAATGAATACCGAAAAGAAATCTAAATAATACCTTCGCATCAATGAATAAATTAAAAGTAGCTATAATTCGCGAAGGCAAGGTGCCTCATGATAAAAGGACACCCTTAATTCCTTCTCAATGTACCCAGATTTTACATGACTTCCCCAATATTGAATTGGTAGTACAACCGAGTCCATGGAGGGCTTTTAAGGACGAAGAATATGTGAAAGAAGGATTGATCTTGCAGGAAGATTTAAGCGATTGCGATATTTTTATCGGCATTAAAGAAGTTCCTTATGCCGATTTATTTCCCGGAAAAAAATACATGTTTTTTTCTCATACCATCAAAAAGCAACCGCATAACAAAAAACTTTTGCAGGAATTGATCCGGAAGGAGATTACGATGGTCGATTACGAATGCCTCGTCGATAAAGATGGAAACAGAGTTATCGGCTTTGGGCGATTTGCGGGAATTGTAGGTGCCTACAATGGAGTCATGGCCTATGGACTCAAGTATAAGATGTTCGATTTAAAACCCGCTCATCTTTGTCACGATAAGAAAGAACTCTTCGCCGAACTTTCCAAAGCCAATCTGCCGAATGTAAAACTGGTCGTCACCGGAAGCGGAAGAGTTGCCAATGGTGCATGTGAAACCATGGGTGCTATGGATCTGCGAAAAGTTACTCCTTATGAATTTCTCAATTATACTTTCCGTGAACCGGTTTATGTGCAGTTGCATTCAGAAGATTATTTCCGTGCGCGAGACAATTCACCTTTCAGCAGCTTTGATTTTCACAACGATCCTGCTTCCTACCGTTGTATTTTCAGCGACAAAGAATCGTTTGCTTCCATGACGGATGTGTTGATTCATTGCACCTATTGGGATCCGCGTTCCGACATCATGTTTACCAAAGAACGTATGCGCGATCCGGATTTTCGAATCAGTGTAATTGCCGATGTTACCTGTGATATCAATGGAAGTATTCCTTCTACAGAACGTGCCAGTACCATTGAAGATAAATTCTATGGATATGACCCTGTATCCGGAAAAGAGACCGGGGTTTTCGATAAAGCTGCAATTACGATTATGGCTGTAGATAATTTGCCTTGCGAGTTGCCGCGGGATGCATCCGACGGATTTGGAAAACACCTCATAGAAAGAGTTTTTCCGGCGCTTTTTGGAAATGATACGAATGGATTAATTGAGCGTGCTTCCATACTGGAAAAAGGAAGGCTGACTAAACGCTTCGAATATCTCCGTGATTATGCAAATTGAAAATTAAAACGATTTTAATTGAGCAATTGTTTTCGAAGGATCTGAAGAGGAAAAAACAGTATTGCCGGCAACAAGTACGTCTGCTCCGGTTTGAATAAGCTTTGCCGCATTGTTCAAATCCACTCCACCATCAATTTCAATTTTAGCATCTGACTTATTTCGCTTGATGATTTCCTTTAATTCGGTAACCCGTGAATAAGTGCTTTCAATAAATTTTTGTCCTCCGAAACCGGGATTCACACTCATCAGACAAATTAAATCGATTTCTGTGATAACGGGCTCAAGCATGCTAACGGGTGTGTGCGGGTTAATGGCAACGCCAACTTTCATGCCTGCCAGTCTGATTTGTTGTATGCTCCTGTGCAAATGTACACTTGCTTCAAAGTGAATACTGAGTGTATCTGCACCCACATCTCTGAACTGACTGATGTAATTCTCCGGCTTTACAATCATCAAATGAACGTCCAGGGGTTTCTGTGAATGTTTTTTGATTGCTTTTATAACCGGAAATCCGAATGAAATATTGGGAACAAAAACACCATCCATCACGTCCACATGAATCCAATCGGCCAAACTATGATTAATCATTTCGACATCCCGTTGAATGTTGGCGAAATCTGCAGATAGGATGGAGGGAGCAAGAATGGAAGACATCAAAAAAGTATTTTATTATTGCTGCAAAGTACAAAAAAATGCAAAAAAAATCAGGTATTGATTATCAAGTAAATTATACTCAATATTCAATACCTGATTTGTTTAAAAAGGACTGTTATCCTAAATAAGTCTTCAATATTTTACTTCTCGAAGTGTGCTTAAGACGACGAATAGCTTTTTCTTTGATTTGTCTCACGCGTTCGCGGGTTAGATCAAAACGATCACCGATTTCTTCCAATGTCATCGCTTGTTCGCCTTGTGCCAGTCCGAAATAAAGGCGCACCACGTCTGCTTCTCTGGTCGTCAGCGTAGATAATGCGCGTTCAACTTCACGTCGCAATGATTCGGTAATTAAACTTGAATCCGGATGTGGCTGGTCGTCATCACCTAAAACATCAATCAACGTACTGTCTTCACCTTGTTGAAGCGGAGCATCCATAGATACATGGCGTCCTGACGTGCGCATGGCCTCTTTTACGTCATCAACAGAAACTTCCATCGAAGTAGCAATCTCTTCCGTAGAAGGTTCGCGCTCATATTCCTGTTCGAGTTTGGAGAAGGTTTTGTTGATCTTATTAATCGATCCGATTTTATTCAGTGGAAGACGAACAATTCGTGATTGTTCAGCCAATGCCTGTAAAATCGATTGACGAATCCACCATACGGCATAAGAGATAAACTTGAATCCTCTGGTTTCATCGAAACGTTGTGCTGCTTTAATCAATCCGAGGTTTCCTTCGTTGATCAAATCACCTAATGTTAATCCTTGGTTTTGGTATTGTTTGGCTACGGAAACAACAAATCTCAAATTTGCTTTTGTTAGTCTTTCGAGAGCAAGACTGTCGCCTTTCTTAATCTTTTGCGCTAACCGTACTTCTTCTTCCGCAGTGATCAACTCAACCCTTCCAATTTCCTGGAGATATTTGTCAAGCGATGCTGTTTCACGATTAGTTACCTGTTTCGTAATTTTTAGTTGTCTCATGTTTTTTTGTGTCGTGTTTTTATTAAAGTAATACACGGGTGAAACGCTTGCATCTCATATAAGTTTCAAAATTTGGCGGGAATTCAAGTTTCTTCTTACAAAATTGGTGAAGTTTTTATGTTTTGAATACTGGTCAAGTCCATCCGGAAAATGAACAATTTGATGGCAAATCTTACAAAAAAGTGAAAAAAAAAGACAAGCTACCCTATGGCAGCTTGTCTTTTTTTAAGCAATTTTTTTTTCTAAAAAAGATAAGAAAAAAATCAATTAGGATTGCGGTTGACGACGCGGAGGACGACTATCTGTCTCTTCAGCACCTTCCGGCTTAGGATCAAGCACCTTTTTAGATAACCTGTATTTCCCTGTCTTTTTATCAACATCAATCAATTTAACCTTTATTTTATCTCCTTCATTGAATACACCTTTCATCGTATCTACGCGATTCCAGCTGATTTCAGAGATATGAAGCAATCCATCTTTTCCGGGCATAAATTCAACGAATGCACCGAAGTCCATGATGTTTTTTACTTTTCCTTCATAGATACTTCCAATCTCAGGAACAGCAGTGATCGAGCGGATTCTTGCTTTTGCCGCCTCAATACCACTTTTATCGCTCGATGAGATTTCAATGATACCTTCATTGTTAACTTCATCAATAGAAATAGTCGTATTGGTTTCGCGTTGCATTTCCTGAATGATTTTACCACCGGGTCCGATTACAGCTCCGATATATTCTTTCGGAATAATCATCTTCTCAATACGTGGAGCATGCGGCTTATAGTCTTCACGAGGTGCAGCAATGGTTTTCAGCATCTCTCCCAATATGTGAAGACGTCCTGCTTTCGCCTGTTCAAGGGCTTTTATCATGATCTCTTCCGGAAGTCCTTGTATCTTAAGATCCATCTGACAAGCACAGATACCGTTTTCGGTACCTGTAATCTTGAAATCCATATCACCTAAATG
Source organism: Bacteroidota bacterium (assembly GCA_031385005.1). Taxonomy (GTDB): domain Bacteria; phylum Bacteroidota; class Bacteroidia; order AKYH767-A; family 2013-40CM-41-45; genus JADKIH01. Next base: position 37,380 of record JANNBB010000045.1, on the reverse strand, counting down.
ATCTTCATCGCCTAAGATGTCGCTCAATACTGCAAAGCGTCCTTTTCCGTCAGTGATCAGTCCCATAGCAATTCCGGAAACCGGTTTGCGGATCTGCACGCCTGCATCCATCAGAGCAAGTGTTCCCGCGCAGACAGTAGCCATCGAAGAAGAACCGTTTGATTCGAGGATATCAGAAACAACACGGATTGTATATGGGCAATCGGTCTCAGAAGGAAGTACCATCTTCAGTGAACGCATAGCCAGGTTTCCATGTCCGATTTCACGACGGGCAGGAGCACGGTTAGGTTTTACTTCACCTGTTGAAAATCCGGGGAAGTTATAGTGTAGTAAAAATTTCGTAGAACCTTCACGCATCGGAACATCAATCATCTGCTCATCGAGTTTGTTACCAAGCGTTACAGATGTTAAGGATTGAGTTTCGCCACGTGTAAAGATAGCTGAACCATGTGGAGCAGGCAGGTAATTCACTTCACTCCAGATCGGACGAATCGTTGTCGTATTTCTACCATCCAAACGAACTCCTTCTGTAAGAATGCAATTACGCATGGCATCACTTTCCACTTCGAAGAAATAACGTCCCAGCATAGCTGATTTTTCCGCAACTTCTTCAGGAGTAAGTGTAGCAATAAATTCATCCTGCATTTTTTCGAAACCTTCGCTTCTTTCCTGCTTGCTGGTATTTCCTGAGCGCGCAAGTGCATAAGCTCTGTCGTAGCAGAAGGCACGAATTTTCGCTTTCAGATCTTCGTCATTGGTTTCGTGTGAATATTCACGCTTGGCTTTGTTGCCACACATTTCACGAAGTTCCAACTGTGCTTTACATTGTAATTTTATTCCTTCATGAGCAAAACGAATGGCGTCGAGCATTTCTTTTTCGCTGACTTCTTTCATTTCACCTTCTACCATCAAAATACTGTCAGCATTTCCGGCAACGATCAATTCCATATCGGCACGTTCAATGTCTGCGGTGTAAGGGTTGATAATAAATTTACCATCGATTCGCGCAACACGAACTTCGGAGATTGGCCCGTTGAAAGGAATATCTGAAATCGTAATTGCTGCTGATGCGGCAAGTCCTGCCATTGCATCGGGCTGAACAGTTGGATCACCGGATAAAAGTGTAATGATTACTTGTGTATCGGCATGATAATCTTCCGGAAACATCGGTCTCAATGCACGATCGACAAGACGGCTTGTTAATATTTCATATTCTGACATGCGGCTTTCACGCTTTAAAAAACCACCGGGAAAGCGTCCTACAGCAGAAAATTTTTCCTGATAATCAACAGACAATGGAAGGAAATCTGCTCCTTCTTTTGCTTGCTTGGATGAAACAACAGTAGCGAGGAGCATTGTATCGCCCATTCTAACTACAACTGATCCGTCAGCTTGCTTGGCAAGTCTTCCGGTTTCGATGGTGATTTTTCTGCCATCGCCCAGGTCAAATTCTTTTACAATTCCTATTTTCGACATAGCTACATCTGATTTTAAAAACAAAAAAGGCAATCCCATGAATTGCCTTTATTGAATTATTTTTTTTAAATATTATTTTCTGAGATTTAAATCGCTAACGATTTTACGGTAACGCTCGATGTTTTTCTTTTGAAGATAATCCAAAAGACTACGACGCTTTCCTACTAATCTGATTAGTGATCGTTGTGTGGAGAAATCTTTTTTCGATTTCTGTAAATGGCTGGTCATGAAATTAATCCTGTCCGAGAACATGGCGATTTGCGCTTCTGCAGATCCCGTATTGGTTTCAGAACCACCAAAGTTCTTAAAAATTGTTTTTTTTGCCTCTTTCGTCAACATTGTTTTGCTAATTCTTAAAATTGAGGTGCAAATGTACACTTTTTATGCATTGGTGCAACTGCATTTTTCAATTCTGTTTATAAAAAGAATGATGAAAATAGTTGGAGTTTAGATTCGCTTTTGGATTCAAAAAAGCGATTAATTTAGCTTCTCAGCATGCGTAAAACCTGAGAAATCCGGTTTTTTAACTCCCTGCGATCGACAATAAAGTCCAAAAATCCATGTTCCAACACAAATTCGGCTGTTTGAAATCCTTTTGGCAGGTCTTTTCCAATCGTTTCTTTTACCACTCTTGGTCCTGCAAATCCGATCAAAGCTCCGGGTTCGGCAATGTTCAGGTCGCCTAACATGGCATAGGATGCCGTAACTCCACCGGTGGTAGGATCGGTAAGCAAAGAAATGTAGGGCAGACCGGCATCTGCAAGACGGGTAAGCTTGGCCGATGTTTTCGCCATTTGCATCAATGAAAATGCAGCTTCCATCATTCGGGCTCCGCCGGATTTGGAAATAATGAGTAAAGGCAACTTGTTTTCTATACAATGATCGATTGCCCGCGATATTTTTTCGCCTACAACAGATCCCATCGATCCACCGATAAATGTAAAATCCATACAAGCAATTACGATTGGCTCTCCATTAATTTTTCCCGCAACCGTTCGAATCGCATCCTGTAATCCTGTTTTCTTTTGCGTTTCTTTTATTCTATCCGTGTATTTTTTTGTGTCTGTAAACACCAATGGATCTGCCGATGTTAGCATTGGATTTAGTTCTATACCATCTTCGCCATCCAGTAAAATTTCAAAATAAACTTGTGAGTTAATTCGATCGTGATAACCACATCGTTCGCAAACAAACATTCGAGCCGCATGATCCTTCGAAGGGACAATGTGTTTGCAGGATATACACTTATGCCAAAGACCTTCCGGTGTCTCCTTTTTTTCTTTCGTAGAAGTTGTAATACCTTCTTTAATGCGTTTGAACCAAGACATAGTTGGGATCGATGAATTAGAATAATTTACTAAAACGGTTTACAAATTACAATTTTTTGTTTTCACTTAACATGAAAACCTGTTTCTGAAAGTTATTTATTTAGGATTTAGTTCTTTAATTTTTCTTAAACATTATCAGGCAATCGTAATATCCTTGGAGAGATAAACATCCTGAATGGTATTCAACAATGCAATACCTTCTGCAAGCGGTTTCTGAAATGCTTTACGTCCCGAAATAAGTCCTTGTCCACCCGCTCTTTTATTGATTACCGCTGTTGTTACTGCTTCGGAAAGATCGCTGGCTCCTTTTGATTCTCCCCCGGAGTTAATTAATCCGGCACGACCCATATAACAATTAGCAACCTGGTATCTACAAAGATCGATCGGATTTTCAGACGACAATTCAGAATATACTTTCGGATGTGTTTTACCGAAATTAATTGCCGTATAACCGTTATTCGTAGTTGGCAATTTTTGTTTGATAATATCGGCTTGAATTGTTACACCTAAATGATTGGCTTGTCCGGTTAAATCCGTTGCCGTATGATAATCTTTTCCATCTTTTTTAAATCCCGGATTACGAAGATAGCACCATAGGATTGTCGCCATTCCCAGTTCATGTGCATATTCAAATGCCTTAGCAACTTCCTGAATCTGACGTGCAGATTCTTCCGAACCGAAATAAATAGTTGCACCAACTGCAGTAGCTCCCATATTCCATGCATCTTTAATAGTACCGAACATGATCTGATCGAATTTATTCGGAAACGTTAAAAATTCATTGTGGTTGATCTTAACTATAAATGGAATTTTATGCGCGTATTTACGGGATACGGCGCCTAAAACCCCGTAAGTAGATGCGACTGCATTGCATCCGCCTTCGATGGCAAGTTTTACGATATTTTCAGGATCAAAATAGGCAGGATTGGGGGCAAATGAAGCACCGGCAGAATGTTCAATTCCTTGATCAACAGGAAGAATCGAAAGATATCCTGTATTCGCCAAACGACCGTGACCATATAACTGCTGCATGCTTGTCAGGGTCCGGTTCGAACGGTTGGTGACGGAAAAAATCCGATCCACGAAATCCGATCCGGGCAGATGTAATTGATCTTTAGTAATCGTTTTACAGGTGTGATTTAAAAGCGCATCTGCACCGGCGCCAAGCAATTCAGATATTTTATTCGTAGCCATGAAATTATTTTTTCGAATGGCAAAGCTAAGAAGAATTTGAAATTGAGTGTTGTTTGTATTGCCTTTGAAAATCGATTTTTCAACAAAAAAATACAATTTATCAGAATGGATAGCCAATTGCAAAATTCCATGTGATATCTCCAATAACAAATTTTTGCTTTGGATATACCCATCGATCGGAAAGTGGAAGGGATGGATCCCTGACTTTCACCGCAGCATCAAAACGGAAAATGAAAAAGGAGAAGTTGAAACGGAGTCCGGTGCCGATGCCAATTCCCATTTCGCTCAGGAACTGAGACGACTCAAATTTTCCTCCGGGTCGACCAATATCTTCATTACGGGTCCAAATATTTCCCGCATCTACAAATGCGGCCGCTTCCATGATTATGCCATTGGAAAACCGAAAAACCTCCGACCTGTATTCAATGTTCGCTTCAATTTTAATATCACCGCTTTCTTCTATGTTAACAGTCTTCTTATATGAACCGGGACCGAGGGTTCGGGTATTCCAGGCACGTAAACTGTTTGCTCCGCCGCCGAAAAAACTTTTTTCGAAAGGAAGGGCGCTGGAATTGCCATAAGGTAGTCCATAGCCGGCAGCAATACGATAAACGATATTGTTATATACATCGACAGAGTGATGGTAGCTGAAATCGAAATCGCTTTTCAGGTATTGAGATGGATTTAAGCTGGACCGAAATACTTTAGCAGCAAACTCACCGGTTAAACGAAGAAAAATGAAATCTTTTGTGCTGTTAGTACTTTGATTCGTATAAATCCATGTCGCATGTGTGGAGGAAATGATATGCGTTTGATAGGTATAAATCAATCGCTGATCATTTAAATCATCTAGCTTCTTTTTGAATTCCGGAGAAAGTTTTACCCGAACGGAATTGATATCGGGGAAATAAATAATAAACTTTTGTCGCTTGGTAGGAGTAAAGTTATAATTCAATGAGAAGTTGGTAATTGCTCTTGTATAGTCAGGCCTTTCCTGAAAGTTATAACCCGAAGTAATGTTTGTGCGTGGATTCGAATAACGCGATGTCTTCCGCTCAAGGAATGTCGGGAGTAGAAACTTTTTAAAGGATAAGGATACTTCAGGTCCTATTTCATAGGTATTGAAAAACAGTAATCTTTTTGTTTCGGTAGCATTGTTGAAGTTTGGAATAGCTTCCAGTCCTCCTTTGAGTTTAAATTCCAGCACCTCCGCACCTTGAAACGTATTTTTATTCCTGTAGCTATAACTACCGGCTACTCCTAAGTTTCCTCCGGTATTCGTTGCTTCCAGTTCGAATGTATAATCCTGCTTTTCCATTGGAGTCAATTGAATTTGGAGGTCGAGCAGGTATTGCGTCTGAAATGAATCGCGGGGAACTTCCGTAAACGAAAAATTAACGAACTTGAAAATGTTCAGCTCTTGAAGTTTTTTATAAGTGAAGTCCAGGTCGCGTTGGAAATACATGTCGCCCGGACTTATATACATGTTTTTTATCAGTACGTTTTCACGAATAACTCTTTGGCCATTGGTAGAAAGCAATAAGTATCCTTCATAAGCAAGGGTATCGTTCGGAAAGGAAAGAGCAGGATCTTTCGGATTGTAATCGGTGTGAATATAAATTTTCCGTAACCGGTAGGATTGATGGTCCAACACCACGGCATCTCCTGTATAGGTTGAATTGTCGTTTTCATTTATCCGGTTTACATAAAGGTAAATGTCGGTCTGGTGTTTACCGAGTGCGGAGTCGGCCTGGAAGGTGATGTAGTTTCTGTTGAAGAAATAGTATCCTCTATCCTTCAGGTCGGTCGTTATTCTTTCTCTTTCTTTTTCAATGACGACTTCATCGTAACGCTCACCGGGAATTAACAAAGAAGAATTATGATAAAAGTTTATGTATTTGGTAATACCGGTGTCCTGTGTTGAATAATACAGCTTGTTAAACGTATAAGGTTGCCGGTATTTAACGTAGTAATTTACAGTGGCCTTTTTGCCATGTGTGACAACACTATCGGTAACTTCAGCATCGAAAAATCCGTTTTTGCGGAGGAATAATTTATATTGTTGAATGGTTCTTTTCGTTAAATTGGAATCTAAAATGACCGGATCTTCGCCTATTTTTCGCAACCATTTTTTTAGTTTGGTATCTTTTCCCGAGCTTCCAATGTTATGAACTCCTAGATGAAAACGAAATAGCCCAAGAATTTTCCGATTGGTCTTTTGTTTAACTAACGGTTCAAAACTCTCTTTAGAAATTATGGTTGAGTCAGTTATCGTTTTGTTTTTGACAAGAAGAAATTTTCCATCCGGAATATGTTGTGCCGGATTACATGCAAGCAAAAAGCCGTATGCGAGGATGAGGATTATTACGGATTTAGATAAATGCACAAATTTAATTTTTTGCAAGGTAAAAGGAAGAACTAAATCTGGCAACCATTAAGTGATTGAAGCCTTACCGGCGGTCAACAACATATTGTTGGTTATTGTTAACAACCTGTAATGAAATCTAACTGCTTATACTACAAAACTGATGGCTGACAGATTCTTAAAATTACCGGAAGCGCTTACAAATTTTGAATAATCAGGTTTGCGGCTTCTTCTCCGGTTAAGCTCCCGATTGCAACACCCATGCCACCCATGCGAACCGCACAAAAGATGTTTTGTTTTGTTTGTTGGACAATAGGTGATTTTTGTTTACCAAGTCCCATAATTCCGCTCCATCTCATTGCAATTTTGAAAGTGTTGTCAGGAAGGATCATGGTATGTAAAAGATTTTCCAGATGCGTTTGCACTTTTTCTGTGAGTCCGAATTCTTCGGTAAACTCTTTTTGGAAGTCGAGATTACGTCCGCCGCCGAATAAAATCCGGTTGCCGACATTGCGGAAGTAAAAATATCCGCTGTCGTAATGAAAGCTGCCTTTTACCTGTAAGTTTTCAATGGGTTCGGTAATGAGTACTTGTGCGCGGGCTGCATGGATGTCCTGATCGGGTAAAAACTTTTTTGAAAAACCATTGGTGCAGATTAATAGTTTTTGTGTGTGGATAATTTCAGTGGAGGTAGAAGAAGTGGAGTCGTCCGATAAACGAATATGTACCTGCTTATCGTTTTCAATAATCTCCACGACGTTTGCACCGTTTAATATTTCTACTCCAAGTACTTTACATTTATCCAACAGTGTTTTCATCATCTTTCCCGTATCGATTTGTCCTTCACCGGAATTCAGAATAAGATTTTTAACATTTTTAAAACCGCTTTGAGCAATTTTTGCATTGGCAAGTTTGTAAACATCGTTGGCACCGGTAATGTCTTTTAAATGCACATTTAGAAAATCCAACTTCTCCATGCAATTATTGAAAACCAATTGATCATCGGAAGTGAAAATTTCATTTCCGCCAAGTGGTTCATAAGAAATATTCTCGTCGCCTAAAATTTTTCGCATGAGCAGTAAACCCTTCCATCTTTTTTCGACTAGAGAAAAAACATCAGACTCGCTTTGATGATTGAGGTCGTTTAACAGTTCGGAAGGACTTCCGAAGCAGGCAAATCCTGCATTTCTGGTGCTGGCACCATAAGGCAGCATTCCTCTTTCCAGAATAAGTACATGGAGATTGGGTTTTGATAGTTTGAGGAAAAATGCAGAAAACAATCCGACGATTCCCGATCCGATGATTACGACATCAGGCGATTTAATAAAAGTGTTTTTTTCCCAGAAGGAGAAGGGCATGGAAATGGAATCTGATTTGAGGGGTAAATGTAAGGGGTTGTTTTGAGATATCAATTATAACTGTTCACTGTTTACTTTTCACTGTTCACATTTTCTGTACACTGTCTCTGTCACTGTCTCTGTAAACTTAATTTTTCTTCTACATTTCTTTCTATTCACTTGTTCTATTTTCTTCGCATAAAATTTTAAAAAGTACTCACAAACGATGAGCGCTGAGGAGTGGATGAATACCCAAGACACAAAAACAACGGACGAGTGCCCGTTTTGGCGACGTACTTTAATTATTACATTTTGTGAACAAAAACGAAAAAAGTAAAGAGGTGGCAACAATGCCTTGCAGCAAGCAACTTGTGGCCATAACCACCATCATAACCAATACAAACGTCATCTCTTCGACGCTGCGCCGGACTTGCTTACAAGATACAAAAAATAAAACCTCGCCTTAGTTTTCAAATAAGCTCATTCGAGTTTCATAGAAATGGAATAAGCTAATCTAAAACGAGGGTAAGGTATTATTGTTTTGAATTTTGGTAATCAAGTTCGGTACAGTAGGGGAAGTTCTATGAAATGCATTTCAGTCACAGCAGTGGACGGTCGTAGTATTCTCGGGTTTGAGTGAAGGTCGTCGCAGCAGGGAACTTCTTATGTACTGCGTTTGAAGTACTGTCTGCGAGGGACTGATAACTATCGCATAGGCGTCAGTCTAAGCGATAGCTATCGGATCCCCTTTCACACAAGGCTGAAGCGCAAAAATTCCGGCGGGCGGAAGATTATCTATTTTTATGGTTAAATATTTAAAAATGTAAATTTCATACACTTTTAAGTACTTAAAAGTGTATTATATATACATTTTTCATAACTTAAGTTGTATATTTGCGTATTAAGCAATTAGCAGCCATGGTTAGAAGCGCATATTCATTTTTAGTTAATTGGAAAAACAAGGTTAGCAGGAAGCCACTTATTATGCAAGGAGCCAGGCAAGTAGGAAAAACCTGGCTAATGAAAGACTTTGGACAAAAGGAATTTAATCAGACGGCCTACTTTAATTTTGAAAGTTCTAAAGAACTACCGGCAATTTTCAAACGGGGTTTCAACACACAGCAAATCATTGCCGCATTAAATGTTCTGGCCGGTATTAATATTCAGCCCAAGGATACACTCATCATTTTCGACGAAATTCAATTCTGTCCTGAAGCTATATCATCTCTTAAATATTTTCACGAAAACAATCCTGAGTATTGCATACTTGCTGCCGGCTCTTTATTGGGTGTAGCAATTCACCAAGGTGTTTCTTTTCCGGTCGGCAAGGTTGAATTCCTCACCCTTCATCCTTTGAGCTTTAATGAATTTCTAATTGCTATGAGAAAAGAAAATCTGCTCGGAGCATTACAAAGCAGCAATCATCCAACCATTGATATTTTTAAAGACCAATTCATTGAATTATTGAAGCAATATTATTTCATTGGTGGTATGCCGGAAGTTGTAAGACAATTTGTCGCTAACAACGATTATCAAGAGGCAAGAGCTATCCAGGATAACATTCTGAATGCATACGAAAATGATTTTTCCAAACATGCACCCATTCCTCAATTACCGCGCATTCGTTTAGTTTGGCAATCCCTACCCGGACAACTTGCTAAAGAAAATTCAAAGTTTATTTACAATGTATTAAAAAGCGGTGCTAGGGCAAAAGATTTTGAAATGGCCATTGAATGGTTAAAGGATGCAGGACTAATCCATAAAGTAACAAGGATAACCAAACCCGGAATCCCAGTCAATGTATATGCGGATTGGTCGGATTTTAAAATTTATCTGAATGATACCGGATTACTTTGTGCAATGGCAAACCTGACTCCGGAAATACTGCTGAAAGAAAATGGTTTGTTTGTTGAATTTAAAGGTACTCTTTCTGAGCAATTTGTTTTGCAACAATTAGTCAATCAGTCTTATGAAGCATTTTACTGGAGTCCCGAAAACGCGCAATCGGAAGTTGATTTTGTCATTCAGAAAGACAATAAAGCTATTCCAATTGAAGTTAAATCAACCGAAAACTTAAGATCACGTAGTCTGCGTGTTTATTACGACAAGTATAAACCGGAAGTTTGTATACGGACATCACTTGCAGGATATCAAAATCAGGAGTGGATGAAGAATATACCCTTGTATGGATTTCAACAATGGTTAGGTGAGAAGGTGGGATAACACCTGTGAAAAGTTCTCGTGTATTGAATTTTTTAGTAAGAATTATTTTTAGAATTATTTACTTCACCCACGCAAAAATTCAACGTGATAATATGCAATTTTGAGGACCCCTTAGTTGTGAAATGTATGTTTGAAATGTTCGCCAGCTCTGCGATGCAACTTCGGTATTCGGAAACCACAGCTAGAAGTTTTCTAAGCGGAGTAAACAAATATGTAACATTAAGAAGTGGCAACAATGCCTTGCAGCAAGCAACTTGTGGCCATAACCTCATCATAACCAATAAAAACGTCATCTCGCCGGACACCTTGTGGGTTATTAAAGTACTTTTAATAATTCTATGAATGTGATTATTTGTTAAAATAAAACGAGGTACCACCTCTTGTTTCAAAAACTGAATTTATATATGGTGAACTAAATTAATCGGTTACCGGATTTCATTATCCGCACAGCAAGCAAGCCTTTACTCATTTTGTTATTTTTATTAACCATCCAATTACGTATTGCATGCTTCATTCCGTTTACCCACAAGGTCTCCGGCGATATGGCGTTCATTGTTGTTGAAGATGGAGAAAGGCCACAAGATGCTTTCTGCATGGAATAATAATAAAGGAAGGTGTTGTAAAATGCAGGTTAGTCGCAGCAAGGGGTAAAAAGTACCCGATTGCATCGAATTTAATGAAAATAAACATTATGCACATTTGAAAGTGCATAATAATATGTATAATGCACAACAAAATATGCATAATATCGTATATTTGTACAAATTAAAGTGCAAATGAATATACTCTTAGAGCAATCGGATTACCTGTTAAGCAATACATCCATGGAATTTAAGCGGTATCTCATCCCTGAGATAAAATGGAAAAACCGCCTGATTGGAATCAAAGGCCAGCGGGGTACCGGAAAAACAACTCTGCTTTTGCAATGGCTGAAAATGCAAAGCCTGCCTTCATCCCAAGCTGTTTATTTTTCGATGGATGATATGTACTTTACAAATAACAGTCTGAAAGAAACAGCGGTTCAATTTCATAAGCAGGGAGGAAAAATACTGGTATTGGATGAAGTGCATAAGTACAAAAACTGGTCTGCTGAAATAAAAAACATTTATGACCAATACGCTGATTTAAAAATAGTATTTACAGGATCGTCAATTATTGACATTAGCAGACAGCAAGGTGATTTAAGCAGAAGGGCGGTTATGTATGAATTGCCCGGACTTTCATTCCGTGAATTCCTATTGCTCAAACACCACATTGTTATTCCGACCCTGACACTGGAAAAGCTTCTGAAAGATGCAGGTGGATATAAATTACAATTACCCGGCTCATTTCGGCCGTTAGCGTTTTTCAACGAATATCTTCAAACAGGATATTATCCGTTTATGATGGAAGATAGTGAAACTGTTCATCGCAAAATTAACCAGTTAATAAGAACGATTGTTGAATACGACATGGCAGAGTTGAAAGACTTCGACATCAGGAATGCTAGAAAAATATTGCAATTATTGTATGTGATTGCACAACAAGTTCCATTTAAACCCAACATTGTAGCATTGGCTGCTAAAACGAATATACACAGGAATTCACTCAACAATTATCTTAATTACCTGGAACAAGCCAAACTGATAACCTTGCTTCAGCCCGCCGGTAAAAGTACAGCAATCCTTCAAAAGCCGGAAAAAATATATCTAAACAATACGAATCTACTTTTTGCACTCGCCGAAGAACAAGTTGAAACAGGAAACCTTCGTGAAACATTTTTTTTGTCACAGGTACAAACAATCGGAAAAACCAGCATTCCTAAACAAGGCGATTTTATAATTGATAATAAATACATTTTTGAAATAGGAGGCAGAAACAAAACCTCCAAACAAATTTCAGGTATTAAAAATGCCAGAGTTGTAAAAGGCGAACTGGAATATCCTGCGGGTAACGATATTCCTTTATGGATGTTTGGGCTTTTATATTGAAGTATAGGAATGTAAATATCCTTACTAAAAAAGAATGAAAGATTTATTACACGGTAACATAACAATGACTGTTGTTGATTGGATTGACCAATAGTATGAATCGAACAGGATTAACTTTTTAGTTGGGTGCGTAATAATTACAATTTATCTCCGCTGCACCGGAGATGCTTACACGATACAAAATATAAAGCCTTATTTTAGTTTTCAATTAGCTTATTCTCTTTCTATGAAACCCCACTGCAACTGGCTTGTAAACCCGTAGTAATTAATTTTCATATCTCAAAGTTAGAAAACGAAGCGCGGTAGAGTTTAGCAGAGGTGGGAAATAAGTACGTCGGAGCAAGGACAGAAACAGAGACAGAGACAGAGACAGAAACAGAAACAGAGACAGAAACAGAGACAGAAGCAGGGACAGAGACAGTGTGCAGGAGTGTACAGAGACAGTTTACTGTTTACAGAGTTGTGCACAGTATACTGTGTATAGTGTACAGTCAATGTGGAGAATACCGGATTCGAACCGGTGGCCTCTTGCATGCCATGCAAGCGCTCTAGCCAACTGAGCTAATCCCCCTTATTCATTTTACTTTTTGATAAATTGTCGGCCTGAATAAGCAGGTCTTCATTTATTCGGGCACAAAGAAAACAAAAAACCATGATATTTTTAGAATCGGCTTAACGAAATTAAGCAAGAAATTTAAGTATACTTGCCGACTCAAATCAAAATAAATGAAACACTTATTCCTCAGACCATTATTCGTATTGTTGGTATTCACTTTTTCTTTTTCCTCCTGCAAGGATGAAAAAACAGCACATCAAAAAGAAGTGCAGGATTATCTTGATGGTTATAATAAAAATTACAAAGAACTATATACTGCCAGCAGCGAAGGACAATGGTCTGTGAATACACACATTGTTGAAGGCGATACCATGAATGCTTATGTCTCCGGAAAAGCGGATGAAGCATTGGCCAAATTTACGGGTAGCAATGAAAACGTAAACAAAGCTACTGCCTTTCTGAAATGGGAATCAGATCTCAGCTCCAAACAAGTTAAGCAGTTGAAAAAAATTCTTTACCTGGCTGCCGGAAATCCGGAGAGTGCGGAAGCAACCGTAAAAGAATTGATTAAAGCAGGAACGGCGCAAACCGAAAAGTTGTATGGATATAAGTTTATGATGGACGGTAAAGAAATTACGCCTAATGATGTGGATTCGCTTTTGGTATATGCGACAGACACAGCGGTCAGGAGAAAAGTATGGGAAACAAGTAAGGCAGTAGGGAAGGAGCTCAAAGGCGGTTTGGTTAATCTTCGTAAGTTAAGAAACGATGTCGTTAAGAATCTGGGCTATCCGGATTACTTTAATTACCAGGTCTCTGATTATGGTATGAATACCGAAGAGATGATGGCGCTGTTGAAAAAGTTCAATCAGGAATTATTCCCGCTTTACAACGAATTGCATACGTATATGCGCTATGAACTGGCAAAAAAGTATCATGTAAAAGATGTTCCGGATTTCATTCCTGCACACTGGCTGAGCAATCGCTGGGGACAAGACTGGAGTGAGATGGTAACAGTAGAAGGATTGAATTTGGATAGCGCCCTGAAAAATAAAAGCGCTGAATGGATAGCAAAACAAGGGGAGATTTTTTACAACTCTATTGGTTTTCCTTCTTTGCCGAACTCTTTCTGGGAAAAATCAAGCTTGTATCCCGTTGCCAAAGATGCAGGATATAAAAAGAATACACATGCCTCTGCCTGGCACATGGATTTAGAAAATGATGTGCGTTCGCTGATGAGTATTGTTCCTAATGCTCAATGGTATGAGACTGTTCATCATGAATACGGTCACATTTATTACTACATGAGTTACAGCAATCCCGATGTTCCTTACCTGTTGCGCGAGGGAGCCAATCGCGCTTATCATGAAGCATTGGGAAGTATGATGGGACTCGCAGCCATGCAGAAACCATTTGCAGCCGGACTCGGATTAATCGATCCCAATACTAAGACCGACGATACAAAACAACTGTTAAAAGATGCATTGAATTATGTAGTGTTTATACCCTGGAGTACCGGAACAATGAGTATGTTCGAACACGATCTATATGCTAAAAATATTCCCGAAGACCAATGGAATAGCAGGTGGTGGGAATTGGCTAAACAATATCAGGGAATTGTTCCTCCGGGCAATAGAAATGAATTCTGTGATCCGGCAACGAAAACTCATATCAACGATGATCCTGCACAGTATTATGATTATGCTTTGTCGTTTATACTCTTGTTCCAGGTTCACGATTTTATTTCGAAAAATATTCTTCATCAGGACGTTCATGCTACCAACTACTTTGGAAATAAAGAAGTCGGAAAGTTTATTCAGGACTTGATGAAACCGGGCAGCAGTGCAGACTGGCGAAAACTTTTAAAAGATAAAACCGGCGAAGATTTAAGCGCCCGTGCCATGCTCGAATATTTTCAGCCACTCATGGAATGGTTGAAAAAAGAAAATGCAGGAAGAAAATATTCATTGAGTCAAATTAATTAATTCAATAGTTTATCGTTACTAAAATATGAGATCTGATTTTATTACCATTTTGGTTTTTGTCTTCCTTCAATCATGCTCCAATTCAGGAGAGCAGAAAAATAATTCAATAGATATTCTGAAAAGCGAAAACATCCAATCCGAAGAAGTGATTCCCGTTGAATCTGTTGAAGCAGTAATTAAAGATTCCCTTTCAATTCATACGCAACCGGCAATCGATAAAAGCGGCAAAACAAATATTCGCTTCATCACATTTAAAAACAGTAACAATAATGGATTTGGATATGACATAGAAGTTGATGGGCGCGTTTACATTCATCAACCTTATATTCCTGCAATCTCCGGGAATAACGGTTTCAAATCAAAGGACGATGCGGAAAAAGTTGCACGCTTAATGGAATATAAAATCAAAAACAATATCCTTCCACCTACAATTGAAATTAAAGAGTTGGATAGTTTAGGTGTGAAAAATTAATTAGGAGAGATGAATTATACTCCTGAAAGTGGCTTCCTGACCTCCTTTCACACTAAATTTTAATTTGGGCTACCTCGTTTTTTAAATGAAAAGAGCTTGTCGGAAATATTTATATTGGTTGATAAATATTTTTTTTACCAATATTGATTGATGTTTTTTTAGGTATTGGTCACAAAGTTATTTTCCTTTTATTTTGACTTAATCGCTTGTATTTCAATCTTATAATTAACTGTTCAAAAGCTGAAACCCTTGTCAAATATGGCTTTCAGAGGGTTTGACTTTTGTACGCGCAACCAAGAAATTTTCAACATTCGCCAATTTACTTATAATCAGGTCATTTCATTTCTTAATTTAGCCTCCAAAATCTCCCGATTTTTCAGTTCCTATTTAAAATATTCACATTTCATGAACAAACACTTTACTTTAACAAAGTTTACCGCAATTTTATTTTTTAGTCTCATCATTAATCACGGGGCAAATTCTCAAGTGGTTATTAATGAAATTTGTCCGGCCAACATTTCCGTTATTCTCAATTCGAATGGAAATTATGATGACTGGATCGAGCTCCACAACTCCGGTGGGTCGACAGTTAATTTAGCAGGATATGGATTGAGTGATGATCCGTTAAAACCGTATCGTTTTACCTTTCCTTCCTATAATCTGAGTGCAGGAGGAAAAATATTAGTGTTCGCTTCTGATTCAACGAGCCAAACAATCGTGCATCATTGGGAAATGCCCGTGGATGCACTGGGTTCTTGGAAGTATGCAAGCGGTAGTTCTTCATTAGATACGAATTGGAGAAACCTGAGTTTTAATCAGACACCGTGGTCTACCGGAAACGGTGGAATCGGATATGCCGATGGAGATGACAATACTGTTATCGGCACTACGGTTTCCGTGATGATGCGCAAAACATTTACCATTCCCGATACATCCCAGATATTGAAATGTGTGTTAATGATGGATTATGATGATGGATTTGTTGCTTATTTGAATGGTGTTGAGATTGCGAGAGCAAACATAGGATCAGCAGGAACAAGACCTGCATGGAATGAATTGGCAAACAGTTCGCACGAAGCATTGCGATATCAAGGACAGCTGGCCGATTCATTTTTCATTTCACCTACTGTATTCAAGTCGTTGTTGAAAGTTGGAACCAATGTACTTGCAGTTGAAACACACAATGTCACTTCAACCGGATCGGATTTATCATCCATTCCATTTTTGATGTTTGGAATGAGGAGCAGTGGAAGTACATATTCAGCAATTCCTACTTGGTTTCATCCGCCTGCTAAAGAATACTTCAATGCTAAATTTAAACTTTCAAGAACAGGAGAAACCATTTACCTTACTAATCCTGCCGGAACGGTATCCGACCAGAAGACTTATACTTCCATTGAATCGAATAATTCACTTTGCCGTAAACCGGATGGTTCATCCACATGGTGTTTTGTTTCGACACCAACACCGGATGCTACGAACAATTCATCTACCTGTTATTCGGGATATGCAAGCGTTCCTGTTTTTTCCAGACAAGGTGGTTACTATGCAAACACGCAATCCCTTACATTGACACAAAGTACGCCGGGAGGAGTTATTCGATATACGACAAACGGAGATGTACCCACTTCCTCTAGTCCACAGTACACCTCTTCAATTTCATTGTCATCACCGAAAGTTATCCGGGCAAGAGTATTTGCAAGCGGTTATTTACCAAGTCCGACCGTTACCAATTCGTATTTCATTGGTGAGACAACAGAATTACCTACTATTTCAATCACAACAGATTCACTGAATCTCTGGGATTATAATACAGGAATTTATGCAACAGGACCCAATGCAGATCCGACTTATCCCTATAAAGGAGCGAACTTCTGGCAGAACTGGGAAAAGCCGGCTTCAATAGAGATCTTTGATAAGAACCAGAGTCTGATTTCAAAATTTGATGCAGATATAGAAATCTACGGAAATTATTCACGTGCCAAACCACAGAAGAGTTTCGAGATTAAATTAAGTGACAAGTATGGAATGGGGAGTTTAAACTATCCACTATATACTACAAAGCCCTATGTTGATCAGATAGACAATTTCATTCTAAGAAATTCAGGAACAGATTGGAATAAGGTACACTTTCGGGATGCCTTTATGGAGCGAGTGATGAAAGATACTTACAGCGGCTACCTGGCTGCCTCACCGGCGATTGCTTATTTGAACGGAAGCTATTGGGGCGTTTATTGCATGTATGAAAACCACGATGAGCATTGGTTTAAAAATAATTTCGGATTAGGTAAAAACGATATCGATTACCTGAAAGAGGGCGGAAGCTCCATGGAAATCGGATATGGAAGCGATGTGACTTTCTGGAATTTATATAATTATGCAACCACTCAGAATGCTTCAACACAAACTTATTATAACTATGTAAATTCACTTCTCGATCTGCAGAATTACACAGATTATTTTATAGCTGAAACGTATTTTAATAATGGTGACTGGATAGGCGACTGGACAAATAACATCAAGTTGTGGAGATCGAATAAGCCGGGATCGAAATGGAAATATTTGCTTTATGACCTTGATTTTGGTTTAGGATATTCCGGTAGTGTGAATGATAATCGTTTAGCAATCGCCCGCAATCCGGCTGCTTTCAGTATCAGCTCCGAACTATTCGATGCTGTTCTAAATAATCCAACTTATAAAAGATACTTCATCAATCGTTATTGTGATTTAATGAATACCATTTACAAGTCAACGAATATGAATAATGTGATGTTGTCATATAAAGATTCGATGGACTTCGATATGGTAAATCATTTTGCCAAGTGGGGAAGTAACGTGTCAACATGGAATTCGAATATTAGTGCTATGATGACTTTTGCGATTGCACGTACTGCTAAAATGAAAGATTTTATTAAAGCAGAATTTGGGTTGGGAAATGTCGTAACTCTTACGTTTGCTGTATCACCTGCCAATGCGGGAAGAATTGAAGTAAGTACGATCATTCCTACCAGTTATCCATGGACAGGCGATTATTTTAAAAACAATACCGTTACCATTACTGCTATCCCGAATCCCGGATATACTTTTGATCACTGGAGATCTACCGGAGTAATCAATTCGAACAATTACAATCAATCGGTTACTTATAATTTTATAGGAAGTGAAACGATTACATGCTATTTCACAGGATCCAGCGCGCCGGCAAATGTTTGTGTGAGTGAATTGAACTATAATTCGGACTCCACGCTGAATGCAGGAGATTGGATTGAGCTGAAAAATTACGGATCAACAAGTATTAATTTATCGGGATGGCACTTGAGCGATGGTAGTGACAATCACAATTATTATTTTCCGACGGGCACTGTTATCCCTGCAAATGGTTATTTAGTTGTTGTAGAAGATACCGCCAAATTTAAAAGTCAGTTTCCTACAGTAAACAAAATCGGACCAACAGGATTTAATTTCAGCAATGGAGGAGATCAGATTCGCTTATTTAATCATACCAATTCTTTATACCTCAGTTTCTATTACCAAGATTTATCTCCATGGCCTCTCGGACCTGATGGCGGTGGTTATACACTGGAGTTAACATCCAATACTGCTAATCCAAACAATGCCGCAAGTTGGTTTCAGGGATGTCTGGGCGGATCACCGGGACGCGCATTCAGTTCTGCTTTGTCATCTCCTGTAAGTGTAGCCGGAAATACTACTTTTTGTACCGGACAATCTGTTACTTTAAATGCTACAAGTGTTCCCGGATATACTTATCAGTGGAAGAGAAACAATGTAATTATCAGTGGAGCAACTAACCCTTCTTATGTTGCATCTCTGGCAGGATCCTATACCGTGGTGGCGAGCGAGCAAGGATGTTCGAGCGAATCAGCACCGATTGCTGTAACGGTTGTAGGACAACAACCGCAACCTCAGGTAGTGCCGGCTTATCGTTGTGGTTCGGGAGTTCTTACACTTTCTGCTACATCCACAGACAGTGTTTTTTGGTACGATTCAAATGTTGGTGGAAATCAGGTTGGCGTAGGCAATACTTTAGTTACACCCAATCTGAATTCAACGACTACTTACTATGCACGAACGGGTAGTACTTGTCAGAGTGCTTCAGTACCCGTTGCAGCTACCATTATTCCGGAAACGGCAGTTCCAGTTGCCTCAAATGTTACACGTTGCGGACCGGGAGTTGTGACTCTTACTGCTTCCGATACAGCTACCATACATTGGTATAATCAGGCCGGCGGAGGTGCATTACTTGAAACCGGTCCTACATTCCTTACTAATATCCTGAATAACGACACCTCTTTCTATGTAGAAGCCGGCGATGTTTGTCCAAGCCCTCGTGTGGAAGTAATGGTGACTGTAAATACAACTCCCTCGGTGATCACCGGAGATACTTCACGCTGTGGTCCGGGTTCACTGACATTACTTGCTTCATCAGCGGCACCGATTTTCTGGTACACCACACAAAATGGCGGTTCTGCAGTTGGAACAGGTCCTTCTTATTCTACCGGCACTCTTTCTGTCAGCGATACTTTATATGTGGAAGCCAATAGTGGTTGTCCGAGTTCCCGTGAGAGAGCAATTGCTATTATTTTTCAAATACCTTCACCGCCTGTTGTAACCGATACGTTTATTTGTTCTTCAGGAAGTGTCGATATTCCGGCAGTAGCTTCCGAACAGATCAGTTGGTTTGATGCAGCTAGTGGAGGAAATTTACTCTATTCCGGTACTACTTTTACTACACCGGCATTGTCGACTTCAACAACTTATTATTTGTCCAATGGTTATTATTGCCCGAGTGCACGTGTTCCTGTAACTGTTTCAGTCAGCTCACCGGCACAGCCGCCAACATCGGCAGATGTTTCCCGTTGCGGTCCCGGACAAGTTACACTGAATGCTGCATCACCTGAATTGATTTATTGGTACGATGCTCCAACCGGCGGTAACTTTTTATTGGCCAGCGATGTTTTCGTGACACCTGTCCTTTCTTCCTCAACAACGTATTATGCTGAAGCCGGAACTTTCTGTCGCAGTCTTTCACGAACTGCAGCTCAAGCTATTATTGATCCTATTCCTGCTTCACCATCAACCAGCAATGTTTCCCGTTGTGGTGCCGGCACCGTGACATTAACTGCAACTTCATCAGATCCTATTTCCTGGTTTGCAAGTGCAAGCGGTGGTTCATCGTTGGCGACAGGTGGATCGTTTACAACATCTATTTCTGCAACAACTACTTTTTATGTTGAAGCAGGAACAAGTTGTAAGAGTTCTCGAATTCCTGTACAGGCAATTGTATCTTCTGCACCTTCTGCACCTTCGGTGATCGGAGGAAATCGTTGTGGATCCGGATCAGTTAATCTTTCTGCTTCATCATCTTCTACCATCAATTGGTATTCCGCTCCAAGTGGAGGTTCACCAATAGGAACAGGAACAAGCTTCTCTACGCCAACACTCAGTAGCACGACAACTTACTATGCTGAATCAGACAACGGTTGTACAAGCGCACGTGTTGCTGTTCAGGCCGTGATCGACCCGATACCGGCTGCTCCTGTAACTGCTGCTGTGAACCGATGCGGTGCAGGATCGGTTACTTTAACTGCTACTAGTCCTGAACAAATCTATTGGTACACAACTCCAACCGGAGGAACTTCTGTTGCTTCAGGAACTTCTTATACAACATCCATCTCTGCTACTACTACTTTTTACGTAGAGACCGGTGATGTTTGTCGCAGTACAAGAATCTCCGTGCAAGCAATTGTGAATCCCAATCCAAATGCTCCAACTCTTACCGGTGCAACAGTTTGTAATGGCGGAAGTGCAACACTTAGCGCTTCTTCTTCCAATACGGTATCCTGGTATAGCACACCTTCCGGTGGAAGCCCTATCGGTACCGGTTTAACTTTTACCACTCCATCGATATCTGTAACGACAAATTATTATGCTCAGGCAGCATCAGGAACATGCATCAGTCCAAGAGTTTCCGTTCAGGCAACTGTGACCAATGCTCCGGCCGCTCCTTTAGCGACGGATGGAAATCGTTGTGGCCCGGGTTCCGTAAATCTTTCTGCTTCGGGAACCGGAACTTTAAACTGGTATGCTACCTCTTCAGGCGGTTCTGTATTAGGGACAGGTTCGTCTTTCTCCACACCGACGATTAGCACAAATACTGTTTATTATGTCGAAGCAACCAATGGATGTGCAAGTTCTAGAACAGTCGTCAATGCTATAATCAATGCACAACCTGCATCTCCTGTAACAGCAAACGTCAGCAATTGCGGTCCGGGTGCTTTAACATTAAATGCTACTTCTCCGGAACAGATTTACTGGTTTACTTCCCCATCGGGAACGACTCCGGTTGCAACCGGTTCTTCTTATACCACTCCGACGATTTCCACCACAACAACGTATTATGTTGAAGCCGGAAATACATGCCGAAGTGTACGTATTTCTGTTCAGGCAATCATTAATTCTACACCAAACGCTCCTGCTGTTGCAGGTGGTTCTGTGTGCGGATCAGGATCGGCAACGCTTACTGCAACTTCGTCTTCACAGGTTACATGGTATGCCGGTGCAACCGGTGGTAGTCCGCTCGGAACCGGATTGAGTTTTAATACTCCTTCTATTTCTACGAATACAACATATTATGCGCAAGCTTCCAACGGAACATGCACGAGTGCGCGTGTACCTGTGCAGGCCACGATTCTTGCATTGCCTGCTGCTCCTGTCACATCGGACGGAACTCGTTGCGGTGCAGGTGCTGTTACAGTTTCTGCAACCGGTGCCGGAACAATCAGTTGGTATACTACTGCAACCGGTGGATCAGCATTGGGAACAGGTACGTCATTTACCACTCCTTCAATCAGTACAACAACTGTTTATTATGCAGAAGCAAATGATGGTTGCAAAAGTACCCGAACGGCTGCAAATGCCATCATTACCCAATTACCTGCATCTCCTGTAACCGCAAACGTCAGCAATTGCGGTCCGGGTGCTTTAACATTAAATGCTACTTCTCCGGAACAGATTTACTGGTTTACTTCCCCAACGGGAACGACTCCGGTTGCAACCGGTTCTTCTTATACCACTCCGACGATTTCCACCACCACAACGTATTATGTTGAAGCCGGAAATACATGCCGAAGTTTACGTATTCCTGTTCAGGCAATAATCAATTCTACCCCAAATGCTCCTGCTGTTGCAGGTGGTTCTGTGTGCGGATCGGGGTCTGCAACTCTTACTGCAACTTCGTCTTCACAGGTTACATGGTATGCCGGTGCAACCGGTGGTAGTCCACTCGGAACCGGATTGAGTTTTAATACTCCTTCTATTTCTACGAACACCACATTTTATGCGCAAGCTTCAAACGGAACATGTGTAAGTGCGCGTGTTCCCGTTCAGGCAACCATTCTTGCATTGCCTGCTGCTCCTGTCACAACGGACGGAACTCGTTGCGGTGCAGGTACTGTTACAGTTTCTGCAACCGGTGCCGGAACAATCAGTTGGTATACTACTGCAACCGGTGGATCAGCATTGGGAACAGGTATGTCATTTACCACTCCTTCTATCAGTACAACAACTGTTTATTATGCGGAAGCAAATGATGGCTGTGCAAGTTTGCGTACTGCGGTAAATGCAATCATTAGTCAAGCTCCCAATGCTCCAACAACTGCTGATGTCAGCCGTTGTGGTACCGGAAGCGTCACATTTACTGCATCTTCTACTGAACAAATTTATTGGTACACGGTGCCGACAGGCGGAACTTCTGTCGGAACAGGTACAACATTTACTACTCAGTCATTAAGTACTACAACCACATTTTATGTAGAGACCGGTAATCAATGCCGAAGTGTACGTATTCCTGTACAGGCAATCATAAATTCAACACCTGCTGCTCCTGTCCTCACCAATGGTTCCAGATGTGGTCCTGGTTCTGTTACTGTAACAGCAGCATCTTCCTCTACAGTCACCTGGTACAGTACTTCAACCGGTGGTAGTCCGCTGGGAACAGGAACAAGTTTCAATACACCGGTTATTTCCACCACCACTACTTTTTATGCGGAGGCAGGACAAGTCGGTTGTGCCAGTGTAAGAGTTGCAGTGCAGGCAATTATTCTTCAGCTACCTGCTGCTCCTTCCGTTACTGCAGGTTCTAATTGTGGTCCGGGCTCAATAACACTTAGTGCAAATTCTCCAACCCAGGTTTATTGGTATGCGACTTCTACCGGCGGTTCTCCTTTAGACTCCGGAGCTACATTCAATACCGGAATTTTAAATGCTTCTGTTACTTACTATGCGGGAACAACAGACGGTGTTTGTGCGAGTCAGCGTACCGCTGCTGTTGCAACAATTACCGCTCTTCCTGCTGCTCCTTTGACGAATGACGTTTCGCGTTGCGGCCCGGGTGTTGTCACGTTAACTGCAACTTCTCCTGAGCAAATTTATTGGTACAATGCTCCTTCGGGCGGCGGGTTACTCGGAACAGGTTCAAGTTATACTACTTCATCAATTTCAACGAGCACAACATACTATGTCGAAACAGGAAATAACTGCAGAAGTGTAAGAGTTCCTGTTTTAGCTGTTATTACTTCGGCTCCTAATCCTCCTGCTGTGGTTGATTCTTCACGTTGCGGACCGGGTACGATTGTTCTTCAGGCGAATTCGTCTTTACAGGTAAACTGGTATGATGCTCCAAGCGGAGGAAATCTACTCGACACCGGATTAATCTTTTCAACACCATTCATCAGTACAACAACTGTTTATTATGCAGACGCAGGTATTGGCTGCAACAGCACACGCGTGCCGGTAAATGCAAACATCGTTTCTGCTCCTGCGGCTCCGGGTGTTTCTAATGTAACACGTTGTGGAAGCGGAGTCGTTCAACTGACAGCTTCATCTTCTCAAACGATATTCTGGTACGATGTTCCTTCAGGTGGAATCTTGATTACTACCGGATCTTCATTTACTACCCCGGTATTGTATGCGAATGCAACTTATTATGTTGAGACAGGTGACATTTGTATCAGTTCTCGTGTTCCAATACAAGCAATCATCGGAGGAACTCAGGTTACTTCTGCTTTCGATGCAGTGTTGTGTGGTTCCGGTAATGCCGTAATTTCCGCTTCCAGTTCTGTGGCAATCGATTCAATCAGTTGGTACGATGCTCCGGGTGGGAATTACCTCGGTACCGGACAATATTTCACAACATCGTATCTGAATGCTTCCACAACTTTCTATGTCGTCGCTCATTCTTCCTGCACAGGTCAACCCGTTGCCGTCAATGCATTTGTATTCAATCTTCCTGTTGTAAATCTTGGTGCAGATACAGTCATCGTTCCTTCCGGTCAATCATTTACATTGGATGGTGGAACGGGTTTCATGAGCTATTTGTGGTCGACTTCAGAAACAACACAATCCATTGTTGTTTCTGCTGAAGGGGTTTATACACTTACCGTTACCGATACGAATGGATGTAGTGGAAGCGACAATGTTTTTGTTGACTTCTATACTGCCGTCAATAACCTGGATGGAAAAAGTCCTTTGACGGTATATCCGAATCCAACACATGAAAACATCACTGTTGTTTTACCGGAATCTTCCGGAAATCAATTTGAGTTGAAACTACTTTCAATGGATGGAAAAAATGTACGATCAGAAAACGTCAATACCTACAACAGAAAAACAGACAAACTGATTTCTTTAGCCGGAGTTGCCGCAGGTATTTATATTCTGGAAGTGAGGAGTACGGATTATTCCGCCACCGTAAAGGTATTTGTACAGTAGAAATTCAGGTTCGAATATTTACTTCGAAAACTAGAGGTGTATGCATTCACCATAGGCCTCAGCTACAGCTTCCATTATCGCTTCACTCATTGTAGGATGAGGATGAACAGCTTTAATTATTTCATGTCCTGTCGTCTCAAGTTTGCGTGCGGTTACAACTTCTGCGATTAACTCCGTTACGTTTGCACCAATCATGTGTGCACCCAACCACTCGCCGTATTTGGCATCGAAAATTACTTTTACGAATCCATCTGCCTGTCCGGCTGCCTTTGCTTTTCCTGAAGCACTAAATGGAAATTTACCAACCTTGATATCGAATCCTGCCGCTCGTGCAGCTTTTTCTGTGTAACCTACAGATGCAATTTCGGGTTGACAATATGTACATCCCGGAATGTTTTTATAATCCATGGCTTCAGCATGCAATCCGGCCATCTTCTCTACACAGGTAATTCCTTCATGCGATGCAACATGTGCCAGTGCAGGCGTATTTAATACATCACCGATTGCATAATATCCGGGTATGTTTGTCTGATACCATTCATTGACCATAATTTTTCCCTTATCGGTAATTATTCCGACTTCTTCCAAACCAATGTTTTCGATATTGGCTGTAATTCCTACGGCTGATAAAACCACATCGCATTCCAACACCTCCACACCTTTTTTCGACTTAACAGAAACCTTACAACCACTGCCATTTGTGTCAACAGATTCGACAGTGGATTCCGTCAGGATGGTAATGCCTGACTTCTTAAAAGAACGCGCAAGTTGTTTAGAGATGTCTTCGTCTTCTATCGGAACAATTTCCGGCATGAACTCAACTATTGTTACTTTTGTTCCGATGGAATTATAAAAATAAGCGAACTCTACACCGATGGCTCCGGAGCCGACAATGATCAATGACTTCGGTTGATTAGCCAGTGTCATCGCTTCTCTGTATCCGATTACTTTTTTTCCGTCTTGTTTCAATCCAGGCAATTCTCTGGAGCGGGAACCTGTTGAAATGATAATGTTTTTTGCCTCTATCGTCTGTGATTTTCCTGCATCATCGATAACTTCAACTTTTTTACCCGGCTTAATAATTCCCTTGCCATTAATGACGTCGATTTTATTTTTTTTCATCAGAAACTGAACGCCTTTACTCATGGCATCAGCAACTCCTCTGCTTCGTTTTACCATAGAGCCAAAATCAGCTTCAACGCCTGTGGCCTTCACACCGTAATCCTGTGCATGCATGAGGTATTCAAATACCTGAGCACTTTTCAAAAGCGCTTTTGTTGGAATGCAACCCCAATTGAGACAGACTCCGCCTAATTCTGCTTTTTCCACAATAGCTGTTTTCATTCCCAGTTGTGAAGCGCGAATAGCAGCAACATAACCTCCCGGACCGGATCCTAATACAAGTAAATCGTAATTCATAAATCTGAAATTTGAGGCGAAGTTAAAAAAATGTAATGAGTAGATTCTACCTATTTATCTGTTAGGTTATATTCATGTAAATTTCAATAGATTTATATCGAAATTGCTTTTTATCATGAATCTTTTCGAGTTGAAAACATATCCTGAAATGTTCCATTCATTTTCAACTTAAAGAAATTGCAGCTGTAATATTTGCCTGATAAATAGCATGTTGTAATATTTTCCGGTTAATTATTCCGGCAATAACTCATTTATTATCCTTTGTTTAAGGGGGTGAAAATAACACCCGAATCCTTATCTTTACCCTATGTCTATTTTTTTCAAACTCTCAGCGCCAAACAGGGTTTCTCATTTTGCAGAAATCGAAATGACCATTGACGGAATCGATTCCGAAGAACTTACACTCGAATTACCTTCCTGGAGACCCGGGCGTTATGAGCTGGGTAATTTTGCAAAGAACATCCGTTCCTGGAAAGCTTACAATGATAAAAACGAGATTCTTGCTTTCAGAAAAATATCGAAAGACACCTGGCAGATTTCTACTGATGGCT
Organism: Bacteroidota bacterium; assembly: GCA_031385005.1. Taxonomy (GTDB): domain Bacteria; phylum Bacteroidota; class Bacteroidia; order AKYH767-A; family 2013-40CM-41-45; genus JADKIH01. Next base: position 10,715 of record JANNBB010000045.1, on the reverse strand, counting down.
CTTCAAAGGTAATCGTGAAGTATGAGTACTATGCCAATCAACCCGATGCCGGAGCATGTTACATAGACGAAAATCAGGTTTATATCAATCCCGTTCATTGTTTCTTTTATGTTCAAGGCCTATTGCATGAATCAACTATCCTCGAACTCAATCTTCCAAAAAATTATAAAGTCGCTGGTTCTCTTGAAAAGAAGAGCGAACATGTGCTTCTCGCCTCCGACTTTCATGAACTTTATGATAGTCCTTTTATTGCCGGCGACTCCATGCAGGTAGAAAAATATGAAGTGGAGGGTGTCGAATTTTATATCTGGTTGCAAGGCAATTGTGAACCTGATTGGACAAAAATAATCGACGACTTCAAAGCATTCACTATCGATCAACATAAGATGATGGGGAGTTTTCCTTTTGATACCTATCATTTTCTCGTGCAGGTATTACCCTATCCTTTTTACCACGGTGTAGAACACCTGAAATCAACAGTACTTGGAATTGGTCCGGGATATGATCTAATGAATAATAATGTTTACATCGATTTTATTGGCGTTGCTTCTCACGAACTTTTTCATGCATGGAACGTCAAAACGATACGTCCCGCCGAGATGATGCCTTATAATTACAAAAAAGAAAATTACTCGCGACTTGGTTTTGTCTATGAAGGTGTCACTACTTATTACGGCGATTTAATTCTAGCCCGTTGCGGAGTTTACAACTCTGAGCAGTTTTTCAAAGAGCTCAATGTGAGAATCCAAAAACATTTTGACAATCCGGGTCGGCACAACCTTTCTGTTGCTGATTCTTCTTTCGATACCTGGTTGGATGGTTATACTCCCGGCATTCCCGGTCGCAAGACTTCTATCTACGACGAAGGTTGTATTACTGCATTAATGACCGATTTACTCATTCGAAAGAAAACCAATTCCAAAGCTTCTCTCGATGATGTCATGCTCACACTCTATGAAGATTTTGGAAAAAAGAATATCGGCTACACCGAGCACGACTATTTTTCTGTTGTTGAATTTATTGCCAAACAGTCAATGGCCGATTTTTTACTCGACCATGTTTATGGCACAGAAGACGATGAAGCTCTTTTATCTGAAGTCCTTTCTTTCGCCGGTTGTGAATTGAGAAAATCTCCTTCACACGTTCAAACGGAAAATTACTTCGGATTTAAAACTAGCGTTGAAAGCGGTAATACTGTCGCAGGAGCAATAGTCGGCGGCTCTCCTGCATCCGAAGCCGGACTCGGAATCGGTGATATGATTGTCGCCGTCAATGAAATTCGTGTAGAAGAAAACATCGATGCCCTGCTGAAAATGTTTGCCGGCAAAAAAATTGTGCTCACCATACTTACACCTATGAAAATGTTGAAAGATATTGCCGTTGCTCCTTCACAAAAACAATTTTTCGCCAAGTATGCAATTGTAAAAAGCAGTAATCCCTCAACAGAGAAAAAGGAATTTTACAATACCTGGCTGAAGCAGGAGTTTGAAGATAAACTGAAAGTCGCAACTGCTTAAGTTGAGAAAGGACGCAAAGTCAGAACTTGCGTCAAGACCTAGGCCTATGTCATGAATTAATTCCTGACAGCAATTACCGAAATTTCTACATTCACATTTTTCGGAAGTACCGAAACTTCTACCGTTTCTCTTGCAGGAAAATCTTTTGTAAAATAACTTCCATACACTTCATTTACCGCCTGGAAATTGTTCATGTCTGTAAGAAAGATCGTCGTCTTAACAATATCAGAATATTCGTATCCCGCTTCTTTCAGGATGGCGCCTATGTTTTCCATCACCTGATTTGTTTCACGGATTACATTCACAATTTCCAATTGTCCGTTTGCCGGATTGATTGCAATTTGTCCGGAAACGTATAGCGTATTGCCCGTCATTACGGCCTGACTGTATGGACCGATAGGAGCAGGTGCTTTTTCAGTTCGGATTACTTTTTTCATTTTCTTATTAAATTTGATGATAGCTTAATGGATATTAAAAGGAAATAAATCAAACAATTCATTCATTACCGCTTTTATCCGGTACAAATATGAAAAAAAATTCGCGGATTGGTTATCATTGATACTTTTGCATTCGAAAATGAAAATTCTACTTCTCGATAATTACGATTCTTTCACCTACAACCTGTTTCATCTCGCCGATCAGTTTGAAGGAATAGAGACCGATGTGTTCAGGAATGATCAGATTACACCGGCAGCAGTGGGGGAGTATGACAGAATAATAATTTCTCCCGGACCCGGATTACCCTCAGAGTCAGGAATTACCAAGCAAGTCATCAGAAAATATTTTCAATCCAAACCAATACTCGGTGTCTGTTTAGGCATGCAGGCCATGGCTGAAGAATTAGGAGGGGAGATTTCCAACATGAAAAAAGTTTTTCACGGCATTGCTTCACCAATTACCATCGTAGATAAAAATGAAAAACTATTCAGCGGAATTCAATCTCCGTTTTTCGGCGGCCGTTATCATTCCTGGAGCGTAAACCGGGAAAATCTTCCTGCCGAATTCCGGATAACCGCAGAAGACGAATCCGGTTGTCTGATGGCTATTACCCATGAAAATCAGTTGTTAAGGGGCGTTCAGTTTCATCCGGAGTCAATTCTTACAGATTGCGGTAAGCAGTTGATGTCGAATTGGTTAATGGAGTGTTGATGGGTGAACATTTTGAGTGTAAAAATCGTATTTAAGTTCTATTTTTAAATTATGATTGTAATCAAATTTGGGGGGACTTCCGTAGCCAATGCACAACGTATTTCAGACGTTGCAGATATCGTTAACGGATTGGTAAAAAAACATAAAAAGATCGGTGTCGTCGTTTCCGCATTTGGCGGTGTGACAGATGAATTGATTAAGATGAGCCGCCTGGCTGCCGCGCGTGACGAAGAATACATCAATGTGTTCAGAGATATCCGTGAAAGGCACCAGCGTGCGGTTAAAGAACTGAATCTTCAGCGTGACAAAAAACTTCATCATTTTCTGGAAGAGACTTTTGCTTCCTTGCATGATATCCTGCATGGAGTTTTTCTTGTTAAAGAATTGTCTTTTCGTACACTCGACTTTTTAAGCGGACATGGAGAAGTGTTGTCGGCTAAAATAATTGCACACTATTTTCAGTCCCGGAAAATTTCTTCTGATTTCCTCGATGCCAGAACGGTCATTCGTACCGATGAAAACTTCGGATCAGCGAAGGTTAATTTTAATGTGACCAATAAAAATATCCGCGATGTTTTCGTGAAATCAAAAAGCGTCGTTGTCATTACAGGTTTTATCTCTTCCACATCCAAAGGTGAAATGACTACGCTCGGACGAGGCGGATCGGATTACACGGCTGCTATTTTCGGAGCCGCATTGGATGCTTCGGAAATTCAGATATGGACAGATGTTGATGGAGTTATGACTGCCGATCCGAGAAAAGTAAGAAAAGCATTTTCCATTCGTACTATGACCTATGAAGAAGCCATGGAAATGTCTCATTTCGGAGCTAAGGTCATTCATCCGCCTACCATTCAACCCGCACTTGATAAAAAAATTCCGCTGCGAATTTTAAATACATTCAAGCCAGAACATCCCGGTACATTTATTTCGACCAAACCGGCCGATCCTTCTTTCCTCATCAAAGGAATTTCCTCCATCGATAAAATTTCTTTGCTTACACTTCAGGGAAGCGGAATGGTCGGAGTAGCCGGAATATCAGCCCGATTATTCGGGGCCCTCTCTCAGGCCAAAATAAATGTCATACTCATCACTCAGGGTTCTTCGGAGCATACAATCAGCTTTGCTGTAAAACCGGAAGATGCGGGACATGCTCAACAAGCAATCGAAGACGCTTTCAGACTTGAGATTCGCGCTAAGCTCATCGAAAAGGTGAGAGTGGAAAGTGATCTTTCAATTATTGCCGTCATCGGCGAAAACATGCGACATACTCCGGGTGTTTCAGGTAAAATGTTTCAGGCGCTGGGAAAAAATGGTATCAGTGTTGTCGCCACCGCACAAGGGTCTTCGGAATTAAATATTTCTACGGTCATTCATAACCACAATCTCCATAAGGCCTTAAACTCTCTTCATCAATCGTTTTTCTTATCGGATGTAAAAACACTTTCCGTTTTTCTCGTAGGAACAGGACTCATCGGTGGCACACTCATCAAGCAAATTGCTATTCATCGCGATCATTTGAAAAGGGCGCGTTCCCTCGAAATAAAAATCACGGGAATAGCCAATTCAAAAAAGATGGTATTCGATCCTGATGGACTTTCCCTGTTGAAATATTCTGATCTGCTGGATAAGTCCGAACAGAAAATGGATATCCACCAATTCGTAGAACACATGAAAGAGATGAATCTGTCGCAAAGTATTTTTGTCGACTGCACATCCGATGAAAAAATTGCATCTTGTTATGCCGACATTTTGAAAAACAGTATTTCCATCGTTACGCCTAATAAAGTAGCTAACTCCGGCAAGTATGCACAATATATAAACTTGCGTGACAATGCAAATAAAGGCAACGTCCGTTTTCTATATGAGACAAATGTCGGTGCCGGCCTTCCGGTTATCACAACATTAAACGACCTGATGTCGAGCGGCGACAGAATCATTCGCATCGAAGCCGTTTTGAGTGGAACGCTTTCTTTCATCTTCAACAATTTCGATGCGGGAACTTCCTTCAGTCACATCGTGAAAGAAGCCAAGAAACGCGGATACACAGAGCCCGACCCGCGTGTCGATCTCAGTGGAAAAGATGTTGCCAGAAAATTGTTAATCCTCGCCCGTGAGACCGGCGCTAAAATGGAGTTAAATGATATCAAAATAAATCAGTTGCTGCCGGCCTCCTGCATGCGTGCAAAAAGTGTGGATGATTTTTTCAAAGAACTGGAAAAAAATAATGCCCATTTTGAAAACATCAGAAAGAAAGCAGCCGATAAGAAAAAAGTGTTACGCTTCATCGCCAAACTGGACGGTGAAAAAGCATCGATTAGTCTGGAAGAAGTTGACAGCAATCATCCCTTTTATAATTTATCAGGCAGCGACAACATTATTTCATTCACAACAGAACGTTATCACGATCGTCCCCTCGTAGTCAAAGGTCCCGGTGCAGGTGCGGAAGTAACCGCCGCCGGAGTTTTTTCTGAAATCATCAGCATCGCTAAGTACTTCGAATAAATGAAAAAGAAAGTCACCGTATTCGCTCCTGCTACTGTTGCCAATTTGGGTTGCGGTTTCGATGCCATGGGATTGGCTATTGCCGCTCCCGGCGACGAACTCACTTTAATTGCCAACGATTCCCGTAAGCTTATTATTCGCAGCATCACCGGTGACAACAAAAAATTATCACTCGATCCCAAAAAAAATACCGCCGGTGTTGCCATTCAGGCATTGTTGCATGCGCTCGAATTAAAAAAAGGTTTCGATATTTACCTGAAGAAAAAAATGCCACTCGGCAGCGGACTCGGATCCAGTGCCGCCAGTGCTGTTGCCGGTGTATTCGCATTAAATGAATTATTCGGTCGACCTTTTTCAAGAAAAGAATTAATTCCTTTCGCCATGGCAGGAGAAAAGATAGCAAGTGGCGCGGCACATGCCGACAATGCCGCTCCCTGTATGTTGGGTGGAATTGTTTTGGTTCGTTCCTACGATCCATTTGAAGTAATTTCTCTTCCTTCTCCCGGTAAATTATTGGTCGTCGTTGTTCATCCCGATGTTGAAGTTTTAACAAAAAACTCCCGTGCCGTTTTACCCGAAAAAATTCCGATGAAAGACGGCATTGCACAGTGGTCGAATACTGCCGCATTGGTTTCCGGATTGTATACTAACGATTACGGACTGATCGGCCGTTCTGTTTCCGATCATGTCGCAGAACCTTATAGGGCCGAACTCATTCCCTGTTTCACAGACGTGAAAGCCGCTGCCTTGCAACAGGGTGCGCTTGGTTGCAGCATCAGTGGTTCCGGACCATCTATTTTCGCTTTTTGCGAAGGGAAGAAGTCAGCGGAAACTGTTGCCAAAGCCATGCAAGCTGAATTCAGGAAAAAGAAGATCAGAAATACTGCTTATATTTCTACTGTGAATCAAAAGGGTGTAAGGGTAATTCAATAATTCCGTACGCATTTTTTATAGTTACTTTTAAACTGAAGATATACATACCATAAACAGAAAAATTTTTAGTGAAATATTATTCAACAAAAAATAAATCCTCCTTCTATTCATTCCGCCATGCCGTTTTAAAAGGACTTCCGGAAGACAATGGATTGTTTATGCCGGAGAAATTCGAAAAACTATCGGCTTCATTTTTCTCTGCATTGAAAGAAATGGAAATGTCTGCCATCGGCTATGCGATTTGTAAAAAATTCGCCGAACCGGATATTCCCGCTGCAGAACTCGAGAAAATCTGTAAAGAGGCATTTAATTTTTCCGTTCCTTTAGTCAAACTGAATTCGCATTCTTATGTAGCGGAATTGTTTCACGGACCCACGCTTGCATTTAAAGATTTCGGCGCACGCTTCATGGCGCGCATCATGTCTTATTTAAATATCGGCGAAAAAAAGCGGCTGACTATTTTAGTCGCCACATCAGGCGACACCGGTGGGGCAGTAGCGGATGGATTTTTTAATGTAGAAGGCATTGAAGTTATTATTCTCTATCCTTCCGGAGGCGTAAGCGACCTTCAGGAGAAACAACTGACAACCTATGGCGGAAATATCCGTGCCATAGAGGTGAAGGGCACATTCGACGACTGCCAGCGCATGGTGAAGAGTGCTTTTTTAGATAAAGATTTATCTGCTCAATACCGTTTATCAAGTGCTAACAGCATCAATATAGCACGGCTGATTCCGCAGATGGTTTATTATTTTTCCTCCTATGCGCAATTACCGGATAAGGAAAAAGTTGTTTTCACTATCCCCAGCGGTAATTTCGGAAATCTCACTGCCGGTTTGTTTGCCCAATGTATCGGACTACCGGTTTCGCATTTCGTTGCTGCTACGAATGTAAATGATACGGTGCCCTTATATCTTTCCGGAAAAGGTTTTACTCCGCGTCCTTCCCTGGCTACTATTTCCAATGCCATGGATGTTGGTAATCCAAGCAACTTCGGACGCATGCTGGAACTTTTTAACAATTCACTTCCCGAAATTCAACAAGCGATTACTGCTTTTTCTGTTTCTGACAGCGAAACGGAAGCGATGATGAAGAGGATTTACATTGAAAAAGGATACATCACCGACCCGCATGGTGCTGTCGGAATTGCCGGATGGGAAAAATATTTGTCTGCTCATCCGGGTTCAAACGGAATCATTTTAGAAACCGCTCATCCCGCCAAGTTTATCGACACGGTGGAAAGAGTATTGAAAATCTCAGTGCCGCTTCCTCCTGCACTGGAAAAACTTCGTTCGAAAACAAAAACAGCTCACCTGATTTCATCCGACTTTTCTGAATTGAAGGACTATTTATCATCTTTATAATTCTGAAATATTAATTCTCGTATGTGGTAATAAAAAAACCGGGTAAACCTCATGGCTTACCCGGTCAAAAAATGAAAAAGCTGAATTATTTATTTACAACCACTCTGTGATTTTCAACAGTAGTGTTTGAAGTTACTCTTACATTGTAAACACCGTTTGAGTATTTACTTAAATCGACTGTCAGGTGAGAGAGTAAACCAACGTGGTTAGAATACACAAGCTGACCGTTCATATCGAACACTTCTACAGTAGCATCTTTAACAGTTGCAGGTGAATGTAAAGCGAAGAAGCCGATCGTCGGATTCGGGTAAACATTTACAACACTGTTTTCAACTTTATTGATACCGATGAAAGTACCGTCATCTAAATTGATATCATCCAGTCTGATTGAACTTGAACCCGCTGCAGAGAATGCATGGAAACCGATAGAGTATGTACCGTTATTTGGAACAGTAAATACGATGATAGCGTGCTGATAAATTGTATCAGTTGGAATCGGATTTGAAATAAGCAATTGAGTCATAGAAGCAGCATTTTGAGCGGAGCCGATGAAAGCTTCCATTTCGCAAGGAGTAGTAAGTTCAAATACTTTATACCAGTAGTCGAGTGTATAAGAAGCACCGCCTGTCATAGATAAACAGCTTGTGAATAACCAATCGTTATCTGGAGAACCGCTTCCGGGTTTACGCATACAGAAGGTTCCGGAGTGTGGATTAACGTCAATCGGATCCCAGAAAGTTGCATCGGCATTTCCGTCTTCAACTACCCAATCAGAAAAATCTTCAGTTAATTCGAAGCCCATTGAATAAAGAGTGGTAAGAGGAGTATCAGGTGTAAAGCTCGATACTGTAATAAGAGCAGAATCATTACACTGATTGCCATCTGTTCCGATTAAAGTATATGCTTGAACGGTGTGTGCTCCGATAACAGATAAATCTGCAGTTCCGGTAAAAGTGTAAAGAAGTGTGTCGCCGGGACCAACTAAAGCAGATGCCGTTTCAACAACAGGAGTTCCGCCATCGATAGAGAAAGCAACATCAAAAGAAGAAGGAAGAGAATCTGAACCAACGTTTACGATGCTTACAGAAACTGACTCAGCTGCAGAAAGTACACAAGCAGATACCGGAGAAGTAATAGCCAACAGCTTTGCATCATCCACTGTAGGACTAGCGACGTCCAGCTGATCAATTCCGATATAATCACTGTTAGCACCGGTTGGGCCACCATCAACAACTGCATAGCGAATAGCAATACGACCTGTTGCACTAGCAGTAGGAATATTAAATGATTTAAATTCCCAAACACCGTTTACGTTTACTTTAAATTCGCCTAATAATACCCAAGTAAGTGCTTCTGGAACAGAATCACCTGCCGGAGAATACATCACTTTTATTGAATCAGGGATTGTAGAACCTGCAGGACTTTGTGAGTAAAAAGAAACAAAGTCGCCAACGCTTACATTCAGAGCAGGAAGAACCAGCCAGTTGTCGATGTTGTTAGCACCCGTAACAGAATTAAAGTTGGAACCTACGTAACCATCAGCCGGTCCGTTAAAGGCACTGAAAACAAGGGGATTTCCATTAAACCAAGTTGGTGATGTTCCCGGTACACCACCTCCACGGAAGTAGGTTTTATAACCTCTTGCCTGTAGAGAAGAAGTGTCATTTAATCCGTCGAAATTATCAGTAAAGATAGTTGGGCTGCAAACGAAGTTGGTAGTATTGGAAGAAGAAATGTTCTTCATTACCAGATGACTTGCAGAGCTACCGGCTGTTTGTTTTAATTCCTGATTATTTACGGAAGCGACATTGGTTTTGGAACCTTTTACGTCGTTTTTGTTTCCCTGTTGAGGAGTAGTAGCGGCATTCAGTATGGCCACACTACCTAACAGGACGATGAAAGATGTTAAGTAATTTTTTTTCATGAGTTTAATTTTAGTTAGGAGATATTTTTAGAGCATAAATGTAGAGAATTCAATTGAGGACTAGAAAATTTTTTTCTGAAAAATCATTGCTTTTTTCATCTAAATCAGGAAAATGATAGAATCCGGACGTTTACTATCAGCCTAAACATGCCAATTGTTAAAATAAAAGTAAGGATGAAAAATGGTACTGATTCAGTTGCCTGAAAGTCAGTTGTTAATGACGAATTTTTGCACTTGATTGATAACCGGAGAATCGCACTTTTTCATATTCGTTAATAACTAATTAATAAACAGGGGGTGAAAGCAATCACAGGGGGCTGATTTTATTCTTAATTCGTACAATACAATTTATCGCTTCAATTATTTGGGGAGGTGAAATTGATTTTTGAAAAAAGTTCAACCAAAATCGATAGAATTTAATTAAAATGGGAGTAAAATTAGAAAGAAAGAAGCCCCGGATTCTTCTATTAACCATCCTTTACCGTTTACATAAGATTCTACCGCTGAGCAAGAGGACTAAGATTCGCTTATACCTCGATCTGGAGTGGATTTTCGACCGGCTGGCACATGAAATGTCCTTTGTTGTTTATAAGCCCAACGACCATCCCTGGCGTTACTTCACAAAAAAAACCATACTGAATCATATTGATTCAACGAACAGGGTATTGGACCTGGGTTGTAATCTGGGCGACATCAGTTTTATGATTGCGGAGAAGGCGAAAGAAGTTGTTGGAATCGACTACAATGAAAAAGCAATTCATACAGCGAAAGAGCGTTACCAAAAAGAAAACCTGACCTTTCTTCATGCCGAAGCCCTTGACTACTTAAAAAATAATACGGAAAAATTCGATACGTTAATTCTTTCCCACATACTTGAACACCTCGACGACCCCAAAGGATTTCTGTTAAGTTTCAAAGATTATTTCGAACGTATTTACATAGAGCTTCCGGATTTCGACCGTTATTATCTCAATCACTACCGCAAAGATTTAAACTGCAAGCTCATTTATTCCGACGACGATCACATCACCGAGTTCGATCGTTATGAATTGCGCGACTTGTTAAAGGAATGTAAGATAGAAGTTTTTGAAGCGGAGTATATTTACGGGGTGCAGAAGCTTTGGTGCCGGGTCAATTGACCAATTAGCTAATTATTTTTTTATTATGACGTCTGTAAAAATTTTATTTAAATAAGTTTTCCTTTTAATAGAACAACCAAGGAAAACGAAATCATTTATCGAAGAGGTGCGATGGCCGTCCACGAACGGGAGAGCGAATCTATTTTGAAGTCCAACTCTGAAGTACTTATCAATATTTTGGGAA
>JANNBB010000008.1:0-133310 GCA_031385005.1 Bacteroidota bacterium | reverse complement strand
CCATTGTCCAATATTCCTTACTGCTGCCTCCCGTAGGAGTCTGGTCCGTGTCTCAGTACCAGTGTGGGGGATCATCCTCTCAGACCCCCTAGACATCGTAGCCTTGGTGGGCCGTTACCTCACCAACTAGCTAATGTCACGCATGCTCATCTGTAACCTCCGGAGATTTGATCACAAAGCGATGCCGCTTCGTGATATTATGCGGTATTAATCTTCCTTTCGGAAGGCTATTCCCCAGTTACAGGTAGATTGCATACGCGTTACGCACCCGTGCGCCACTCGCCACCAGGTATTGCTACCCGTGCTGCCGTTCGACTTGCATGTATTAGGCCTGCCGCTAGCGTTAATCCTGAGCCAGGATCAAACTCTCCATTGTAAAGTTGATTCTTAAAACTCTGTTAGGATTTGTTACTCTTGAATTGTTGTCAATAAAAATTGACGGTATTCAGGGCTTGTTATTTCCTTTTCAATTCCTCAAAGAACGTTACTCTATTTTCTACAACTCCGTTGAGTTGTTTAGAATTTTCTATTTTTTTAAAGGGCTGCAAAGATACTAACCCTTTCTTTCATTCCAAATCTTTATTAAAGATTTTTCTCTTTTTTTCTTAACCGTCACATAATCAGATAAAAACGTTTTAAATCACTCCTTTTGCCGTTTTCTCTTCTTTTATTAACGCCCTTTTCTGTATTTCTTTATCGGGGGTGCAAATGTATTAATTAATTCTAATCAAACAATTATTTAAATAGAAAAATATTAACAATTGAGGTAATTTTCTGGCTGACAAAGATATCCATGCTAATTTTTATGGTTATTAGCCGCTTTTACATCTCAAACTTTAATTTTACTTTCCCTTTTCTGCTTTTCTAAGGCGTAGATGTCGATAATTGTATCGTTTTGCCATTGAAAAATGAAAATCCATGAACTCCGAAATCTTCTAACCACGCTCCTATATCTTCTGCCTTTGAAGATGCTACATACCCCGGAAATGCCTGCTTAAACATCTCCGTCTCCACCGATCCCAATGCCACACAATTTACTCGTATTCCTTCTGCTTTTAATTCCTCCGACATACATTCCGTCATCGTTATCAAGGCTCCCTTACTCGAACTATATGCCGATAACCCCTTAAATTTTAAACTCCCCTGTATCCCTCCCATCGATGCAATGTTTACTACATGTGCATGTACTCCTTTCTTCTCCGCTAAATTTCCTCGCTTCAGTAAGGGTAAAAGTTGCTTGGTTAATTCTGCCACTCCAAATACATTTACCGCAAAAACTTCTTTCCAATCCTCCATCGTTAACTCGGAAAAATCTTTTAGCAATAAGGATCCTGCATTGTTAACCAATACCTCTATCGATTTTACGCGACCTTCTATTTCTTTCACCGCTGCATGAATACTCTGAAGATCGGCAAGATCACAGCGTATGGGTACCAAAGTTGCCGATTGCGATTTTTCTAATAATTTTTTTAAACCTGCTTCGTTCCTGCTTAATGCAAAAACTACATGGTCTCTATTTCTTGAAAAATTTAATGCCGCCTGATATCCAACTCCTCTGCTTGCTCCCGTTACTACTATATTCATCTGTTAAAATGTTTTATATTGCTAAAGTAAACGAATATTCTTGTTATTAACGAAGTAATAATTTTTACTTTTACAAAAACAATTATGAGCACTAAATTAAAAATTGTTATCCTTTTTTTTCTCCTTGCTTTTTCTTCAAAAGCACAACCTCCTTTAACAGAAAGGAAAGATGATCCCTCAGAAAGTAAATTCTTTGATCGCGTTTTCTTCGGGGGAAGTTTTGGAATACAATTCGGAACACAAACGTATGTTGAACTTTCCCCCACTATCGGCTATAAAATAACCGATCGTTTATCTGCCGGGATTGGTTTGAAATACATCTATTATAAACTCAAAGACCGCAATTACACCTATAGTACAAACATATATGGCGGTGGTCCTTTTACCCGATTCTTTGTCACCGATGGACTCTTCTTACATGCCGAATACGAAGTACTCAACATGGAAGTTCCCGACGCTTTTTATTACAAATATGTGCGCAAAAACATAACAAGCGTTTTTTTAGGTGGCGGATACAGGCAAATGATCGGCGACAGAAGTTCACTAGACCTTTTACTCCTATATAACATAAACGATAATAGAAACTCCCCTTACATCAATCCAATCATACGAATTGGATTTGGTTTTGGAATCTAATTCCTTTTTCAATCAGTATTTAATATCGTGGATATAAGATTGTGCTTTGTAAATTTCTAAATCAGTATTCCGCATGATTTTATTGTAATAATCCTGCTTTGGTAAATAATAAATCCTATATCCTTTCGCATAGTAAAAAACCGCTTCTTCTTCCGATAAATAATCATGTAAGGTAGTTTTCAATTTACTTACATCCTTACAACGAACAGTTAACTGATTATACCATTTCCCCGCTACAACTACCGACTTTTCTTGCATTGTATCAAATGATGAAAGTAGCTTATCCGTGAATTCAACTCCGTTTTTCCTCCTGCTTTCATAAGAAAGTACCGGACCTTTTAGCACATCAAAATATAAATTTTCTCCTGCCATCCTGAAATCGAAAGAAACAGCAGAAGGTGTAACTGCATCAAATCGTTCCCGGGGAGAAATTGTACAAACTAATGGAGATACGATAAGCATCGCACATAAAAAGACAAATGCCGTATCGTACAGATATTTTCCGAAAATTAATATCACAAAAGGAATGATCGGAATTAAATAACCACTTTCCATCGGAAGTTTTAAAAAGGCAATGATATACAGGTCGATAGCAACCAACCACGATATCACATATTTTTCATTGACTGCACGAGGAAAAAGAAATTTTCTCTCCGTAATCCGATTCGGTAAAAAAAGAAGACCTGTTGAAATCACCAAACCAATAAATCCTATTACACCCCATGTTTCAATAAAAAATTTATATAAAACTTTCGCCACTGACGGATAGGGAACGTTGTAATAAGTAAAGAAGGATATACCATAAGTCATAAATACCGGCAAAAATAATAATGCCCCCGTAAGAATTCCTGCCGTAAATAGAACTGCAATTTTCCGAAGATTCACTTTCAGATCTTTGTTATCCAACAATAAGATAGAAAAAGGAATCAACATAGCTCCTGAAGTAATTCTCGTTCCAATCGCTAATCCGACAAAAACTCCGGCGACTATTATCTTGTTTGTTAGCAGAAAGTATAATCCGCCCAATATAAATGCCAATGCTATTACATAGTCAATTGCCGTAGTACTCTGAATATAGAGAACTGGCACCATCGATAATGCTATCGAAGCCAGAAAAATTTGTTTGAACCTAAGCTGTCTAAGTGTAAGAGCGAAAAATAAAACTCCCATAGCACTAAATAGGGCAGAAAGCATATTCAATCCTGCCGGTCCCCATTCAATAAAAAAAGAAGCCAAAACTTCGTGAACAGGATAACCGGGTAATCGGGATGCAGTATATTCGCCCGTATCATGCAAATGCCTGGCCGTTATCGCAACAGACCAGGAATCCCCATCAATTCCATAACCGGCAAAAATAAAAGGCAGTCGTGATGCCAGTACAAACAATACCAACAACCCATATTTTACTATTTCATTTCTATTCCGCAACTCCACAATTACTATTCTTTTCTTAATTCGATTTGTCTAGTTCGACTCACAATTTGTGCAATATACCTTATACAGCCAAACTTTTATTATCGAATATAATTTACATAAATGCATTAAAAGTTTTCAGTCTTTAATTGTCCCATAAAATAAACTATTCTCGATGCTTTTTTCGAAATGCGAGGTGACATATTTACCGGACTCCACTTTCGGGGATTCGGTAAAATTGCCGCTATTCTCGCTGCCTCTTTAATGCTGAGTTTTATTGCCGGTTTTTTAAAGTATCTCATAGACGCTTCCTGAACTCCATAAATCCCATTACCTGTTTCAATTACATTCAGATATACTTCCATAATTCTCTTCTTACTCCAAAGCGTTTCAATTAGGAAGGTAAAGTAAACTTCAAATCCTTTACGTATCCAGGAACGGGAAGGCCAAAGAAAAACGTTTTTAGCTGTTTGCTGCGAAATTGTACTAGCGCCTTTCATTCGTCCTCCTTTATGCCTCTCATTGTATTTTTCTGCCTTTTGAATTGCGTTTATGTCAAATCCGAAATGTTCCTCAAACTTCTGATCTTCTGCCGCAATTACTGCTAATGGCATAACCGAACTTATTTCTTCCAGTGAAACCCAGTCCTTGTGTAATTGCACCTCTTCTCCTGCACGCTTCTGCTCTATGCACCTGATTAACATCAAGGGTGTAACAGGTATCGGTACAAATCGAAAAAGTAAAATCGAAAAAACACTTAATCCTAAAAACCACAAACTAATTTTAAAGATAATTCGAAGTAATCGTCTCCACATAAATTTTTGACTAATTGCGTAAAAGAATATCAATTAAATTAAAAGTGCAGCTCGTAAGCATCGCCCGGTTTAATTTAATCGCCTATGATAAATTAACTGTGTCAAATACTTTCAACTTATTTAATCAATAAACTAACTTGTTCTCCCGGCTCCATGTCAAACCAGAAAACCAGCTCTCCATTTATCACTTTGGTTTCAATTTTCTTATCTTTTGCATATACTTCATTACCCAAAACAGAAAAAGTTACCCCGGCAATACGCGATTTGCTTGTGTTACTAAGCAGGATATTCCCATTGCTCTGAACCTGAAAAGAAATTTTCTCGAGCAGCAATCTATAATCCAGCATTTCATGAATGGTTGTTAACCATATTTTAGATTGACGTCTATAACCGCTTAAAGTTTTCAAGGCATCGTTAAAAGATTCATTCGCTATTGCCACTCCATCTTTGAATAAATAATAACCCGATGAAGAATCCACGCGCGCCGGATAGCTATGCAATATGACTGAACTTCTGTTATTGACAAGATCATTCAATCGTAAGTTATTGAAAAAATATTGCCAGTAAGTTTGTTCAGGTGGATCCCATGTACTCATTGTTCCCCAATGAATGAAATCTGCTGTTCGTGTTTTACTCCTCCAGTAAACCGGAACAGGAAATGCATCTCCCCAACCGGAATAAGGGTAAGAAAAAAAAGAATTGAATCCATATCCGGCAAAAATATTGGTGTCTTCATAAAAAGAATTCCACAAATAGTTAATACCGTATTTTTTCCATAAGTCGGCACAATACCAGTTGGATGTACTATCAGTACCGTCACACATCAAATTTTCCCTATTGCTTTTTTCTGAATTATCATAACCATGATCTATCCAAGTAGAAGAAAAAAACTCGCGTTTATTTTTTTCGAGTGCTTCACTTATTAGATTTCTATTACTGGTGTTGGGATCCGGTGTATGAAGGCAAATCTCATAACCACTTTCATATAATTGTTTCAGAAAAACGGCAAAGGCAGGGTCTTCTTTATAACTTTCAACCATACCCGGTAAAAAACCAACTTTCTCAGCGTTATTCAGATTTTCAGGGTTTGAATAAAAATAACTTTTAGTCACAGGAATACTATTACCGACAAATCCACCAACTGCTTTATCAGGTTCATTAATTTTTTCAGAACCATAATAAACAGCTTTATGTAATCGCAAGTCGCTGAAATCCGCATGTTCAGTCCAGACAAAAGAAGAAAGAAATCCTCTTGGATTGTTCAACATTCTGGGAAATTTTATTTGTGGAGTTGAAAGATAAAAAGTAAAAGTAGAATTGATTTTGTCTTTTGCCTTATACAGAGCTGTTGAATGATCTTCAAATTTCCCCTGACTTTTTGAAAGTAACGGGAAATGCATCAGTGGATGATCCATGGCATAATCCAGATTAATCAGCGCAAATTTTCCGGCAGGATTCAATTGTATCGATGAAACATTTTCCGGATGATAAATAATGAATGCTGTTTTCGAATTTGAAAGCATAAAACCTTCTTTGTTTAACCAATATTCAGATTTAAAAGCTGCCGAATCCAACAATGTATTTTTTTTATATACTTCTTTTAATGGTAATGTATATTGAACGGCCAATGCATGCCTGAACAAATTAATATCCTGTGTAAAAAGTGTATGAATATTGAAAACCAAATTACCATCGTTGCCGGCTAAAATTTCAATTTCGTTTACAGATACTTCATTCGATGCCGATAAAAGATAGTAAATCCCTTCTTCAGTAATCGAATCTTTCTTTAGCCGAAAATTCTGAGACCAAATATGCCTGATTTCTTGTTTATCATCTTTCCATTCTGACACCAAAGAAAGAGAGTGAATAAGTGTATCGCCAATTGAATTTAAAAACCGGATGTTACCGGCCTCCTTATTATAATAACAAGCAAAATCTTTCCTTGCCGTAAGTTTTTGCCATCCTGATTCGATTGTATTTTTAACAATCCCCTCTGGGAGAAAAGATGGAATTTTCATTTCTTCAAAATCAAATTGAAGGTCATCGATATCAACTACTCCTTTTCCATCTTTATTCCATAAATAAACAGAAAATGTAAAATTGGGTTGAGTAAATGTTGCAGGTATATTGATTTCATTTCTAATATTCGTCCAGTTCGATTTTTTAAGTATCCTGTCAGATACATTGAAAGAATTCCAAAATACTATTGAGTCGCCGGAGGAAATAGAAACAACCATTAAAAATTCATTCCCGATAACATTCGTTCGAATATATTCACTGATCAAAATATGAAGATTTTTATTTCTACATGCTTCAGGAAAAGCTCCTTGATAACCTAACCCAAAAGGTGATGTCGAATTAGTCGACGAATAATTTTTTCCGGAAAAAGCATCGCCTTGTTTAAGTGTAGTCATATTAATCCATGGAAAACTTTCCGTGGGACTGTCCATGTCATTTCGAATAACCAAAAGTCTTTCCTGGGAAAAAAGATTAACCGAACTCAATAAAATCAACAATGCTGCTAAAAAAATCCTACTCATAGTGTTCAAATAAGGGGTTTAAAAAGACCTTCAAAAGTAGGATAATTCCTAAAGAAGAGAAATATAAAGGTAGATTTTTTAAACACCGATAATTCAAACGAACACTGAAATGCAGGCTATGTGTACAGCAATAAAAAACTATCATGAACCGTTTTTTGCGGATATGAAATAATCCGTAAACAAGTTTGAAGCCCTTTATAATTTCAATTACTATTCTTAAGGCCTTCTTTGCCGATAAAACCTGAGCGATTGTTGTACAACTCAGCATTCTTTTTATCACCCGTCAAACGATATAGCTGAGCGATGCTGTCTGCCGATGTGAATGATTCGGGATATAATTCAAGATTGAGTTTTAGCAAACGTATTGCATCCTCATAACGTCTTCTTTTAGTCAGATTTGAAGCAAGTTGAGTTAGATGCTCTTCACTCGATGGATACTTTTTCAAAGCAACTTCTTTTTCAGAACGCATGACAACTTTGGCAATATGGCTGAGTTCTTTCCGGATAAAAGATATTTTTTTCATGAAATAATCGAATGGAATCATTTCTTCCAAAAAATCATTTTCATATAAAGTCATACACTGAGTAAGAATCTCATAGTTTTCATATAATTTTTGACTTTTCTTATTGTATTCGCGCAACAAACGATCGCCCTGAATGAGGAATACGGTGTCTCCATATTGACTGATGAGTTGATCAAAGTTGACAAGCGATGCCAGTGCAATTTGTGAATAGTTCTGCGATTCATTTTTAAAACTGCGGCAGGTAGTATTCCATACTTGTTTAAATAAAGCGGTTCCTCCTACTGATGGCCTCAACTGATCGATCACGCAACGAATATTTCCTGCGCCTGCATGGTAGGCATGTAAGACGAGTAAACGAAACCACAGGTCTTTTTCCGAATACGCCAAACAATGCTCATCGAGATATCTTTTAATTGCCGGAATACAAGAGCGACTAATCAACTGAGAAGCGGCCCGGGCTGATTTTTCAATATTTGTTCGTTCGTCGATATTTTTATTAACGCGCAAACCATACTTCAACGCAACAGAACGCATGAGTTGAAATGGACCATTGGCTCCAACATAAGACTTTGATTTTGTTTTACCCGGACTTTCTATGAGCAATATTGCCTGGGCATACCAGGGGTCACAATCATTTTTCTTGAAAACTTTAACGGCCGTGTTGATATCACCGATCGATTTTTTTATTTCGTAAAACTCAACCTTACCGGCTGTAATATTCAGTGAAGTGGAGCTATCGAGGCCATATTTACGGCAAATGCTGTCTTTAAAACAAATCTTATCCGTATCGCTGCGATCTACCCATTCTGAACGCATAATTCGGTCAACCGGTTTTCTGCATTCAGCAATATTGATAACACATGTATCGCAAGTGAGGTTTATAATCTCTCTCCAGAAAAGGGTTTGTGGAAGCGTATCCCATCCTTCCTTATACAAATAAGGATCCTTAACAAAACTCATCCGCATGGTATCACCATACCCGACAACTACCTTATTGGTCAACAAATCCGGGCTGTAACCAAAAGCAGTGGAGTACCACAATGTCAAAAGAAAGCAAAGTGGAATTTTATTTCTCATTTCAGCTATTAAACCAAACGATAACGAAAGGCAAAAGTTAATTGAAACAGACCGGAAAACTTACAAAAATTAAACTCCGCGAAGTTTTTCTTTGTGCTTCTTGATTTGTCTGGTAAGTGTTTCTACACATAAGTCGGTTGCTTCTTCAAATGACTTACATTGTTCTTTTGCCATGAGATCATTACCAGGTATTTGAATCATGATCTGGACAATTTTATTTTTCATATCGCTGGCTTTGTCGAGTTTCAACAAAACTTCACCACCAATGATATGGTCATAGAAATGAATAAGTTTATCGACTTTTTCCTGGATAAATTCCAGCAGTTTTGTGTCTGCGTCGAAATGAATTGATTGAACTCTGATTTTCATATATTCCCTCCTGAAAAAATTTATGCCCGTGGATGGGCTTGTTTATATACTTGTTTTAATTTATCAATTGTGTTGTGCGTATAGACTTGTGTGGCGCTTAAGTTGGCGTGACCGAGAAGTTCTTTTACACTATTAATATCGGCACCTCTGTTAAGCATGTGAGTAGCAAAAGTATGTCTTAAGATATGAGGACTTTTTTTGTCTAAGGTAGTAACCTCTCCTAAACGGTGAGTAACAATCCTGTAAACAAGTTTTGCATACATTTTTTTACCCTTATCCGTTACAAAAAATGATGGTGGTGGATTTATCAACTCTTTCCGGATTTTCAGGTAATTTTCTATTAGATCCTTCAACGTTTTAGTAAACGGTATTATGCGCTCTTTGTTTCTTTTTCCTAAAACTTTGATCTGATTCTGGTAAATATCAACGCGGGAATCGTCCAGTCCGGTTAATTCAGAAAGCCGCATTCCTGTTGCGTAAAATATTTCGAGAATCAGTCGATCCCTGATTGCAGGAAAACCATCACCAAAATCAACATCTTTAAAAAGAAGTTCCATGTTTGCCTCGTCTACAAATACAGGAAGTCGTTTAGATGTTTTGGGAGATTGTACTTTTAGCATGGGGTTCGTTTGAACAAGCCCTTGCCTGAGTAAAAATTTGTAAAATGTTTTAAGGGAAGTAAGTTTTCTGTTTATAGAACGGGGACTGATTTTTTTTTCCATCAAGTCCACAATCCAAGAGCGAATCATTGAGTAAGTAATCGCCGCAGGATCTTCTGTTTCGTACAGATCCTTCTGGTAAGCACCGAACTGCTCCAGATCATTTTTATAAGCCAGTATGGTATGCGGAGAAAACCGTTTTTCATACTGTATATATTGCAGAAAACTATTTATATCCATAAATAAAAAAGAAGAGACAAATGCATATGCATTGTATCTCTTCCTAAATTTCTTGTATTCAACTGCATGTCAACCCATAGGTATTAATGCTAGTAAAGATATAGAATATTCTTTGAAATATTACAAGGTGTTTGTGCGCTTTAACAAGTCCAGGTATTTAGCATGGATAATTTCCTGGCGGCGCTCGACTGAAGGTTTTTCAAATGTTTGGCGGCGACGTAGTTCTCGAACTACACCTGTACGCTCAAATTTCTTTTTAAATTTCTTTAAAGCTTTGTCGATTGACTCGTTTTCCTTAATGGGTACAATAATCATCTGATTTTTTGAATATTAATGTTTTAGGGATGCAAAAGTAGGGTTTTATCTTTAATTCGCAAATTCTAAGCAGATAATTTCACTTTAAAATTTCACGGGAAATCACCAGTTTTTGAATTTCACTCGTACCCTCTCCAATTGTACATAGTTTTGAGTCTCGATAGAACTTTTCGACCGGAAAATCCTTTGTATAGCCATAACCACCGAATATTTGAACGGCCTCTGTAGAAACCCTGACAGCAACTTCAGAAGCATAATATTTGGCAAAAGCACTTTCTTTCGTGCATTTAAGTCCTTTATTTTTCAAATCCGCAGCTTGAAATATAAGCAATTCTGAGGCTTCAATTTGTGTGGCCATATCTGCCAATTTGAATGAAATCGCCTGAAATTCGGAAATTGGCTTGCCAAATTGTTCCCTTTCTTTTGAATATTTTAATGCTGCCTCATAGGCTCCTTTTGCAATTCCCAAAGAAAGAGCCGCGATAGAAATTCGGCCACCATCGAGAACTTTCATGGCTTGTTTGAAACCATCACCCACATTTCCTAAAATCTGGCTTTTATGAACCCGGCAGTCCTCGAAAATGATTTCTGCAGTTTCAGAAGCTCGCATTCCTAATTTATTTTCCTTTTTACCTCCTCTGAAACCTTTAGTACCTTTTTCGACAACAAAGGCCGTAATTCCATTTGAATCGAGGAGTTCGCCGGTACGCGCAAGAACAACAGCAACATTGCCACTTATACCATGAGTAATCCAGTTTTTGGCTCCATTAAGCACCCAATATTCTCCATCCGGTTTTGCTACACAACGCATTCGCATAGCATCGCTTCCGGTATTTGCTTCTGTCAGACCCCAGGCACCAATCCACTCTCCGGTAGCTAATTTGGGAAGATATTTTTTCTTCTGCTCTTCGTTTCCGAATTGCATGATATGTCCGGTACACAAAGAATTATGTGCGGCCATTGAAAGACCAATTGACCCGCATACTTTAGAGACTTCGACAATTGCAGTTACATACTCGAAATAACCAAGACCTGATCCATTGTATTCGCCTGGAACTAAAATCCCCATCAATCCCAACTCTCCCATTTTGTGAAACAACTCAACAGGGAATATTTGTTCTTCATCCCAATGCATAAACTGTGGACGTATAGAAGTTTCTGTAAAACGTCGAATGGTATCAGCAATCATCTTTTGATTTTCGGAATAATTAAAATCAATGTTAGATGCTGCCGTATTGGTGTCTGTCTGATTCATTAAAGCATTTATTTATTCGTGGGTAAGTTGGAAATCCTTATTAATCAATTCGAAGATAGGGTGCAATTTTACGGAAGTTTTCATCGTTTACCAAAGGAAGTTGCTTCAATTCTTCAATTTCTGAAAATGGATGTTGTTTCCTGTACCTGCAAATCATTCCTGCGATTTTCCCCTTAATATAAGGATGTGCAGCTAACACGGCAAAGGAATCTGTATTTAAATGTATATATCGGTTGGGTATCCGGTTTTCTAACGTGACAAATGGTAATAAACTCTCTGTAAGGGAATCTGTAAATCCCCATATTTCCTTCAATTGATCAAGCGCATAAAACCCTCCCAGTTTCTCCCGATAGCGGACGATACGGGATGCAAATACCGGCCCGATGCCTTTCAAGTTCATTAACAAAACTGAATCTGCTGTGGAAAGTTCAATACTGTTTTGCTTGACTTCCGATTTCATTTTTTTTGCACGTTCCTTTACAAAGGAATCCGGTAATAAAATAAATGGCTCCAACATAGAATATCGCTTTTCAGAAATCGTATACATTTTTTTAAAATCGCTTTTGATTCTAAACCTTCCTCCGCGATTCAAATAATTTTTAATTCCTGTCAACTGTCTATCTGTCAATCCAATTGCATGTCCGGTCGAATCATTGAGTTTATTCGGATCAAAAGGAAACAATACAGCGCTTTTTATTATTTCCGGATGAAAGTTAACTGTATCCCGACTGCTTTTTTCTGCAGCATCTAATGCAAAAAGTAATTCACGAATCTCCCGCTCATCAGGAGCTGGAAGAATAGTAGTTCTGTTTTTTAGATAATAAAGAATACCGATTTGAATAAAGATAATGACTGAAAGGAAAATTGCGCCCTTTCTTTCGCGGGCAGAAAAATTAAAGTATTCTTTCCAACCCGATTTAATTTTATTTTTTTTCATTCAGAAGCCAACGCTTCCTCAAAATAATTAATTAGTTGTATTACCGGCAACCAATAAAAGCTGGTTCTTTAAAAAAGCAAGCCCGTCCATAAAAGATCGCGGATGAAAGTCGAGCTCTTGTTTGGCTTTGGTTATAATAAATCCTGTTACAGGCGGTCGTTTCGCAGGTTGGTTGAGATCCTTTGAAGAGATAGGTTGAATGTATGCAGGGTCGAGGTCGAAAAAATCTGCTACAATTTTTACTATATCGAGCATGCACATAAGTTCGTAACCTGAAACATGATAGATTCCTTTCGCCTTTTTTATTGCTGCAGATATACAAGCATCGGCCAGATCTTCTGCAAGAGTTGGCGATCGGAATTGATCGTTAATAACAGTAATCGTTTTCTTATTCTTCAACGAATTAATAGCCCAAAGCACGACATTTGAACGGCTGTTATCATCTACAACTCCGTAAATAATGATGGTTCGTAGTATTGCCCAGCTCAGTGAACTTTCTATAATTCTCTTTTCACCTTCGAGTTTTGTTAGTGCATAATAACTCAAAGGATCCGGTTGATCCGTTTCTACATAAGGCCCTTTTTCTCCGTTAAATACAAAATCAGTCGAAAGGTGAACCAGATGAGTATTGAATTTTGTGCATACCTCAACCAGACTTTCCACTACTGTAACGTTTTGTTCCCATGCCTCTTCCTTTCTGCTTTCACAAGCATCGACGTTTGTAAGGGCAGCAGTATGAATAATGGTATCAGGCGAATATTTACTGACGATCTGAAACAAATCTTCTTTATAAGTCAAATCAAGTGTCTCGTAAATATATCCATCCTTCGCTTTCATCCTGTTTTCTCCACGGGAGGTACTGATGCAACGAATTCCTTCTTTGTTCCGAAGTCCGTAAATAATTTTTTGTCCAAGCAAGCCATTGCCTCCCGTTACTAAAATCGTTTTCATCAGCGCTAACTATTTAAGAATATCCTTGAAACGGGCAACCTGCTCTTGTGTTCCGAGTACAAATAATTTCGCATCCTGCATCATGACTGTATCCGGAGGAGGATTGATCACATAGTCGCCATCGGACGTTTTAAACCCAATAATATTAGCTCCTGTTTTATTTCGGATTTCGAGTTCGCGAATGGATTTGTTTCGCATACTTTCGGGCAGACTGCTAAACAGGATTTCTTCGAGACGAATATTTATACGACCGGTGATGTGATCGATAAATTCCAATACATCCGGCTTGGTTACCAAAGCAGCCATGTGTGTTCCTCCGATTTTATCAGGGAGAATTACATTGTCGGCACCGGCGCGTTTTAACTTATGCTCGCTTGCATCTTCAGAAGCACGGCTTATTATTTTCAAAGACGAGTTTTTATCGCGTGCGGTCAATACAACAAATACATTGGCAGCATCACTCGGCAAAGCAGTAATAAGCGCTTTTGCGCGTTCGAGTCCGGCTTCTTCCAATATTTCATCTTCCGTCGCATCTCCTTCTACGAATAGAATTTTATTTTCGAGACGTAATTCTTCGATAATTTTTGGATTGTTTTCGATAACAACAAAGCTTTCTTCGCCGGACATAAGCTGCTGACAAGCTTGTTTACCATTCCTGCCGTAACCGCAAACGATTACGTGGTTTTTTAATTTTTGTATTTCTTTATTCACCTGATAATGTTTGAAAAATAAACGAAACTCACCTTCTATTACATACCGTGTTATAACTGAAATTGCATAAGCAAATGTACCGATACTAAAGATAATCAGAAATGTCGTAAAAATTTTGCCGGCATCGTCCAATTCTTTAACTTCTCTGTATCCGACAGTAGCTATGGTAATGATGGTCATGAAAATGGCATCCAGGAAAGTGTAATCCTCGATGAAATAATAACCTGATACCCCAACCATAATCATGAAAACAACAAGTCCGATTGCCAAATAAAGCTTACCGAAATACTTAAAGTTTATGGATATAAGTTTATTTCTCAATGTGCTCATTTGTATTGTTGCAAATAGAAAATTATTTTTTGTGGCAGATTTTCGGATTTGAGTAAAGCAAAGAGAACGATTTTTTTGAATTCTAAGCTATTTTCATTGAAGTACAATTAAAAATTAATCAACAACATAAATCAATAATTCAAAAAGCAAAAGGAAGAGTCATTTCTTCAAAAGAGCCGGAAAAAACTATAGATCCCAAACTGAAGTCCTTCGTCCACGAATATACGACTTCATCTTTAGCCAAAAAGCGAGTATCATATAAATGATAAGAGGGGAACCAACAGTTAAAAAAGAGGCATAAATAAAGAATAAACGAATTACAGATGTACGCATATGCAAGACGTTACCTAACCATGTGCAAACGCCGAATGCTTTGGTTTCAAAAAATTCTCTTATACGGGAAACTAGGTTCAAGGCAATATGTTTATTAATCGATTTCCGATATTGCAAGATAAACATTTTTTTTCTGAACAATGCATTACTTTCAACTGTATCAAAGCCTGAGTATCAACAGCAGAATGAACCGAAACTCCTGTTTCTTTCCACCTGGTAATAAGGTGATTTTCTTCGGGAGGCAATGATTTCAGAAAATCGATTGCCTGATCAGCAATGCGATTGTCACCTGTATATTTTGCCCATGCAAATAAAAAAGGCGCAAACGTATTAATAAGCAGATTATTGACAGAAATTTTTCCTAATCGTTTTAATTTAAATGCTGAAGATTTATTAAAGACGAAATGAGTATTCCAATAGGCAGATGCCTCAACGCTTAGCAATTTAGAAATATTACTTCCACTCGTATTTTCTCGAAATTGTGCGAAAGGAAATGGATATGCAGTCAATAAAGTGGCCAGTTGAGCCAATCGAATAGTTGGAAAGTTGACAGGTCTTAAACGAAGGAACTTCCAGACAGAAAACGGTATGGGCTTTAATGAATATTTCGAAGCTAAATGATGATAAGTCTCCTGCAATTGTAAAGGATAGGGTTCAGTAAATTTATCCTGCAGCATTCCGGCTTGACCAAAAAAAAGTGCTTCGACATTTAAAATATTTCCTCTTTCCTTTGCGATACATTTCAAAGGAAGACTTCTCGCCAGCATTTCAAAAGGCATTGCGTTTAATTGAAAACCGAAATTTCGCGAAAGTTGCTGGTAAAAACACTCTTCCCAATCATCGTTATTTCCCTTTAAAGCAATTAATATTTGTTCGCTCCTCATTTGCATTCTTTCAAGGATCATCTTTTCAAAAGTGGACGACCAGGTTACCATATCAATTTCGCCTATCCGGTGCTGACAAGGTATCCAACCCCGGTTTCCGATTAATCGCAGGTAATTGTCCCAGAGATAGGGTTGAAATTTATTTTTCAACTGTATGGCAGGAATTGCAGAGCCATTCATTCGAAGTGTTGTAGTATCGTTTTCAAAAACA
Source organism: Bacteroidota bacterium (assembly GCA_031385005.1). Taxonomy (GTDB): domain Bacteria; phylum Bacteroidota; class Bacteroidia; order AKYH767-A; family 2013-40CM-41-45; genus JADKIH01. Next base: position 117,526 of record JANNBB010000008.1, on the reverse strand, counting down.
ACATGAAGTATACAACTATCATAAGCCGGATCTGTATGATGCCTGTGCCTTTGCCAATCGGAAGCGTGAATGTGAATTTCAACATTACCTGCCCACAATGTTCCATCGAGACGGATTTGAGCATTGAAAAAGTCGGGGCCTGCCCCGGTATTGTATTGCCCGGAACGTATTACTTCAACAACTTGACCGTCATCTGTTCTCAAATGATTCATGTCGAAAAGACGGTATTGCCAGAGATAATGTAAAAATGCTTCAGTCACCGAAAAATGTTTCTACAAAGAAAAGCAGAGATCAATCAAATCCCGTTTATTATAATAGGAATAATGACTGCGTAATTTGAATCCTATTTTTAGAAAAAAGAAATTAAAACTAAATAAATTACAAATGTGCTTCCAACAAAGCCTTCATTTCGATATGAATCTTTTTAGCCTCGCGAGCAGCGGCGTCCGCGAAATCTTCTCCTGAAGATGCATATAGTATCTGACGGGAGGAATTGACGATCAGTCCGCATTCGGAATTCATACCTGCTTTTGAAATTTCTTCCAGACTCCCACCTTGTGCTCCAACTCCGGGAACGAGTAAAAAGTTATTCGGAGCAATTTTTCGGATATCTTCAAAAAGTTCAGGGTGTGTAGCTCCAACAACGAACATCAGGTTATCTTCATTTCCCCATTGCAATGCATGTCGAATTACATGCTGATAGAGTTTCTCTTCGCTTTTTTTTCCGTGGGCGACAACATCAGTCAATTGAAAATCCATAGAACCGGCATTGCTGGTAAGTGCCAGTAAAATTAACCACTTGTCCTTGAAACTTAAAAAAGGAGAAACAGAGTCTTTACCCATGTAAGGTGCAACGGTTACAGAGTCGAAATTATAGTATTCAAAAAAAGTCTTCGCATACATTTCTGATGTATTTCCAATATCACCGCGTTTTGCGTCAGCAATGGTGAATATTTCAGGCGGAATAGCTGAAACAGTTTTTTCCAGACTTGTGAGTCCTATTGGGCCTTCTGATTCATAAAAAGCCAAATTCGGTTTGTAAGCAATGCAATAATCCTTTGTGGCTTCGATGATTTGCCTGTTAAATTCAAATAGTGGATCCTCATTTTTCAATAAATGGACAGGAATCTTACTTTTATCTGTATCCAAACCTATGCATAAGTAAGAATTCTTTCTTTTTATCTGTTCGAAAAGTTGTTTGCGTGTCATGCTGCTAAAATACATTTTGTAATCATTAATTGTTTTAATTTGATCAATCAAATAAATCAAATGGAAAAGAAAACAGAAGAAAAGAAGCTATCTCTATTCGATTCGACAGCAATTATCATCGGGTCAATGATCGGATCCGGAATTTTCATTGTTTCGGCTGAGATTGCCCGAAAAGTAGAGACGCCGGGAATGTTGTTGTTGGCATGGGTGATTACGGGAATAATTACCATATTCGGTGCCCTCAGTTACGGGGAACTTGCAGCGGCAATGCCAAAAGCCGGAGGACAATATGTCTATATTAAAGAAGCATTCGGTCCTCTTTATGGTTTTTTATATGGCTGGACTTTATTTGCGGTAATTCAAACAGGAACAATAGCGGCAGTTGCTGTTGCATTTGCGAAGTTTACAGGTGTTTTCTTTCCGGTAATTTCGGGCGACAACTATCTTTTTCAGGCCGGTTTTTTAAAGGTCAGTTCTCAACAGGTACTTGCAATTTTTCTGATTATCTTTTTAAGTCTGTATAATTTCAGAAACGTAAAAGCCGGAGCTTTTCTACAAAACATTTTTACCGTATCGAAGGTGCTCGCTCTGCTTATTTTGGTTGTTTTGGGAATATATTTTGGATTCCATGGATTTGGGAATTCAGCAAATTTTAAACCTGCCTTTCCGGATATTATAACACTCACAACAATTGGGGTTTTTGGGGCGGCAATGACGGGCTCACTCTTTTCTGCAGACGCATGGAATAACATTACGTTCACTGCAGGTGAGGTAAAAAATCCACAGAAGAATCTTCCGCTATCCTTGTTTCTGGGAACATCGACAGTGATTCTATTGTATATGCTAGCCAACATTGCCTATATCTATGTGCTGCCGATAGAGCAAATTCAACATGCAGAAAACGATAGGGTCGCAACACAATTGATGGAAACCATATTGGGAAACAATGGAAAATTTTTCATGGCTGCGATGATAATGGTTTCGACATTTGGCTGTCTGAATGGCTGCATACTTACTGCTGCTAGAGTATATTATGCAATGGCCAAAGATGGTATGTTTCTTAAACAAGCAGCAAAGCTCAATAAAAATGATGTGCCAGCTAATTCGCTAACGATGCAATGCATCTGGGCATGCATTCTTTGTTTTTCGGGAACGTATGGAGATTTACTCAATTACATCATGTTTGCAGTTATGTTATTTTATATCCTTACCATTTCAGGATTGTTTCGCCTCCGCATTACCAGACCGGAAATGGAAAGGCCTTATAAAGCATTTGGATACCCGGTTATACCGGCAGTCTATATCATTTTAGCATCTCTAGTAGCGATCAATATGCTTATTTACCAAACGGATTTTAGTTTATATGGCTTGATTATTATATTAACCGGAGTTCCGGTTTATTACATATTCAGAAAAAAAACGAAAAACAATTGAAATTGAAAAAATAATTTGTTCGAACTTATTCAATTATAAAAAAACTTCGATTGTCAAATCCCGGAATTAAAAACTCTCCATCATCTGCAAAAACTTTCCAATAATAGATTCCTTTTTTTAGCACATCTTTTATTGTAAAGCTGTTATCAGAAATTTTTACAGTTGTTGTTTTATCCGAAACAAAATCGCTTGTGCTGCTGTATTTCAATATATAAGAAAGCGATTTGTTGTCTGGATCTTTTGAATTACTCCATGACAATATTGGAAATTTATTGTGATAATTCGGCTTATGCAAACGGAATGATGAAGGTGAATGATCAAATTGGTACATTAAATTTTTATACCTTTTATCAATAAACTCTTTAATATTATTAATTGAATTTTCCCATTCTGAAAAACTCACAGTATTAAATGCAGCGTCCATTTTGATATATGGTGTAAGTTGTTTTACATATTTATCAATTACAGGATTTAGAAATTCATTATTAAAAACAGTATTTCTAATTTCGAAAACCTTCTTTTTAATGTCCTTTAAGATTATAGGTGTTGCTAGTGCGCGCTCAAAAAATAAATTGCTTGCCATTTCACTATTTACTTCATCGGAATAATTTCCGGTTTGATAATTTTTTTTACAATCCTCTAAAAATAATGTATTATCAAGGTCCCAGGGAAGCATTAACCACTTATTCTTTGTCAAATCGTGATACATAAAATAATTATGGTAATATGTGCTATGATTACCAAGCAATAAATTCAAGGCAATTATGTGAACCATTTTATCATAATCAAATATCGCTTTTGAAAATTCCGGGTATTCCTCTTCAGAAACAGAATCTAGTAAAAGTATAAGTTCCTGCAAATCATTGAATCCATTGATATCCTTGTTTGTCTTCTTCTGCCACATTGACTCAAGATTGTCATAAATACTCAGACATGCAGAATCTTTATCGGCTTTATAAAGATTATTTTTTTTATCTAATCCATTTGACTCTAGAAAATAGTCATCGACAGCTCCTACGTTCATATATAAACCTATGCAAGAATCATTAAGCGATACAATTACCGGTTGCGCTAAAAAGCAAGGGTACCCCGACTTAGTGATTACAAATGTTGCTATCGCTTCTCGGATAAATGATTTATCCAATTGTAATCCGTTAAGATTTATATCGGTAACACCATCAGGAAAAAAATTGTTTTGATTTAATTTTAACTTTAATGATTTCTTTGAAAAACGTCGACTTGAATCTCCGCGAATACGCATTTTTACTTTATCTAATTTAGTTTCATTATAGATTAGATCTACAGAAATGTAATTATTTTCATATGGCTTCTTATAAATTAAATTGAAGTCAGTCTTATTGCAATAAATATTAATTTTGTCGAGTTTAAGTACGTTGACATCTTTGTTTTGAGAAAATACTTTTTCAATACAAAAGAAAATAATAATAAAAATTAAAATAAAAAACCTTAACATTGTAAGTGGTTTCATAAATAGTAGCAATACTTTTAGTAATACATAAATTCCAAAAGTAAATAATAAATCAATAAACGATATGAAAAAAATAATAATAATGTTTACGATTTTATTCGCTTCATTGTATTCATTTGCTCAACTTAGCTGGTTACGATTGCCGAATTACCCCGGACTTGGCATGAAAGGCCTTTCTTCATTTAGTATAAATGGTAAAGGATATATGGGCTTAGGTTTAGATACACTAGGAAATGGGCATACAGACTGGTATGAATACGATCCGGCGACAAACTCCTGGACAGCTAAAGCATCATTTCCATCTGCAGGAAGATGGGGCACAACCTGTTTTACGATTGGAAATAAAGGATATGTTCTTGGTGGGGATAACGGTGTCGCATCTTTAAATCAGGTTTGGGAATACGATCCTGTAAATAATGTTTGGAATTCTAAAGCAAACCTGCCAACAGTAAGAGAAAACGGCGCCGGATTTTCTATAGGTAATAAAGGATATTTCGGAACGGGATATGCAGGTGGTAACAGTTTTAATGATTTTCATGAATTCGATCCTGTATTAAATACATGGACACAAAAGAGTTCATTCCCTGGAATAAACAGGAATGGAGCAGCTTCATTCAGCATTGGAAATAAAGGATATTTAGGAATGGGAAATGCTAATCAATCGACATCTTATCCTGTAGATTTTTATGAATACGATCCATCGAATGACACATGGACTCAGCGGGCTACTTTCCCTCATACACTGAACAGTACAGTTAACTATTCAGGAAATCTTGCCGGTTATGTTCTTTGCGGATACTACTATCAATTTGGAAATACGATAACTCACAATCCCATGAATATGCTTTATAAGTATGATCAGGTTAATGATGAGTGGTCATTAGAAGGCACCTTTCCGGGATACCCAAGAGGATATGCATCGGGTTATGTGATCAATAATGACATGTATATAGGAACGGGAGGACAACAAAATACCATATCAACCGGATTTAATGATTACTGGAAACTGGCGAACGGGCTAGTTTTAATTATCGGTAATCCGCAAGATCCATCGGTTGATTTTTCAATTTCACCTAATCCTGTTTCCAATCAACTTGTATGTTCGGAAATAAATTCGAGCAAAATTAAAAGCGTTAGAATTTATGATGTTACAGGTCGGCTACTTTATTCGATTAATTTGAACGACGGTCAAAATAAAATTGATGTTTCTTCTTTCACTCCCGGACTTTATTTAATAGAGGCGATAACAAAAAGCGGAATGGTGCTGGATAGCAAATTCATCAAACAGTAGACTATTTTTTTATACCGCTAGGAGTAGTAAGCGCGACTACTACCTTTAAATCAATGTTGCAAAAACTGTTCGCGCGGACTACGACTTATTGCCACCGCCAGAAGACCGCCAGGAGTAGTTTAAGAGATATTGTATCGCCAGATTTAAATTGAAATACTGTGTGCGGCGGATCCGATTCCTATCAGATACCCCATCGCTCAGGCTTTCACTCAAACATTCCGCCGAGCATGGTTGCTTAACCGTAAGGTCTTCCTAATATACTTTGTAGTTTTTCATTTTTAGTTATGCTCTGTGGTTCTCTATCACTCATTAATTTATTCTCAGATATGAAAGTTATCTTAGTAGCTAATTGGGCTACGTTTAATTCTTCCATGTCTGATAGAACCAATTTATATTCAGATATTTTTGTTGGGCAATTCGTACCAATAAATTGAAGAAAGAAGTGCATTTTACCTGAATTTTCTCTTAGGTCAGTATCTAAACATACTATTGAATGTTGAGCGGAAAAAGGTGAACCGTATGAAAGTACATCTTCTGTTTTTCCTCTTTTTTGAGAGTTGCCATCTGAAAATTTACCAGGACTACAAGTTATTTGATATGAAACATTTTCCTCGTTTAGCAATGGTGAAAAATTAAACAAATAAACATCAAAGAAAAATATTAGGTTACTTCTGCTCACAGCTGCTCTTACAAATTTTAAATATCCTTCTATCTGAGGAAATTTAATTTGTTTGAAAAGAGCTTCAACATAATGGTGTGGAGCAAATCGTGTTTGCCCGTCCATTCTCATGTAATAATTATTGTCGTATTGATGTGGAGCGTATTCACTTTTTTCAATTTCAATTATAATTACTGATTTGTTGTTTTCAGGATTAGCGAGTATTTCAAGTTTGAAACTGTTTGGTAAAGGAACAATCTTATCACCTAATTTATTTACCATTCTATCTTTTCCGTAAACTTCCTGTAACGGTTTTAATGCACCTTGAAATTGTTTTTCCGGTTGCCCTGCAACTGTAATACCGGCTGGCGCTCCCCAAATTATTAGTCCACCTTGAGAATTGAGAAAGGCGCAGAAAGACCTATGAACTAAAGAAAAATTTGAATCAAGATTTCTACCTGTATCATAAGACTTAAATTCAATCAAATCACTTTCACTTCTTGCTTCTGTGAAATAAGTTTCAATATCTGAATATATTAATCGGTCAATTGGTTTTGAAAAGATTCTTTCTGAATGGGTCATATTTTTTAATTTTCATTTGCATTAACCTGTTGCGACGGACTGGCAACTCAAACTTTGCTTCTCGTCATCTCTCAAAAATAATAAAAGAAACGAAGCACAATTTTTTTATAGGTGGGCAGGGAGGATGACAAGAGACGCTGGTATGTCGGTCACAGCCGGTGGGAAATATTTTTAGTGAGTTTAATAAACTGATAATTTCTTAAGCAAAAAAAAAGCTGACATAACTGCCAGCTTTTTTTTAATATTTTTTTATTCGATTAACGAGTAATCTTAGTCTTCGGTTTAGAACCCATACCAACCGGACTACCTACTCTTGTCATTGCACAACGGAAACCTAAATCGTTTGTACTTTGGTTTTCGTCGGTGAATCGGCGAACTCCCGGTGACATAAAGTAAGCGCGATCTTTCCATGAACCACCTTTATAAACACGAGCTTTGTCGTTGATTAAAGAGGTAATACCGTAATCATATTTTATGTATTCTGACTCATCTGCATCAAGAAAGTTAATGTTATCGGCCTTGGAATAATTGCGACGATCAGCACTTTCTTCCGGTGTTACTTCACGGAAAGGAATGCGACCGAGACTATCTTTTTCATTTATCATTCCTTCTTCGTCACGTTGCTGAGTAAGGAAGACGTTTCCACGATAAGGGTTGAAGTCACTTTTATCTTCAGGAGAAAGTGGACGATAAACATCCATTACCCATTCATTTACGTTACCGGCCATGCAATAAAGACCGAAATCATTTGGCCAATATGAATGTACAGGAGCAGGGATATCGGCATTATCATTTAAGAAACCTGCAGTACCCATATTATCACCACGTCCACGTTTAAAGTTGGCCATGATTTGTCCTTTATATTTTTCGTCTTTGTTACGAACGATGTGACCATTCCATGGATATTGTTTACGATCTGTTACACGCTCATAAATAGTATTTCCGATTTGAGCAAGTGCTGCATATTCCCATTCTGCTTCTGTCGGGAGACGATATTTTGGAAGAAGGATTCCGTCTTCCATTCTAACTTTTCTTGTACCATTAGAACCGGAACTTGGGTTCAGATCCTGAAGGTCATTTTTAACAAGTCCTTCGTATTGGTTGGCGAGGTAAGATTCAGAATTGAAATTATCTTCGTTGATCTGGTTAGGATTGGGTCTTAAAATACCTTCACGAATTAATATCTGCTCATTAACACGATCTGTTCTCCATGCACAAAAATCACTTGCCTGTAACCAATTGATACCCACAACTGGATATTGCTGATAAGCAGGGTGACGCAGGTAAAGTTCTACAAGAGGCTCATTGTAAGCTAATTTGTCACGCCAAACGAGCGTATCCGGTAGCGCTTTTTTGTAAACCTCAGGATAATCAGAAGAAAAAACACGTGAAACCCAATACAGGTATTCCAGGTAGTGAATATTGGCAACTTCCGTTTCATCTATATAGAAAGAGCTTACGGTGACACGGCGAGGAATATTATTCCAATCCTGAGTAACCTCTTGTTCTGTTCTACCCATGGTGAAAGTACCACCTTCGATTAGAACGAGTCCGGGACCGGATTCCTGTTCATCGTAAGGAACTACTTCAAATCCACCGTTCTTAGTATCGTTGTAATTCCAACCGGTTACAGAAGATTTTTCTTTACTGCAAGAAGCGAGAAGGAATGACAACCCTAAAATATAAAGAGTATTCCGATTAGGTGTTTTCATTATTTTTTTGAGCGTTTGGGTTAATGTTGAAACGGTGACCAAATGTATTTATTTTATTTGAATTTTTAGAAGGATGGGCATTTAATGGTTCTAAACCGCTTTTTCTTGGGATGACATCCAAATTGCAGCCCCAAAGATAGTTCATGAGAGCCCGCAGAAGCATTGTAGAGTTTAGAAACTGTTACATCATAACTATATCCGAATTTGAATATTCCTTGTTGTAATCCAACCAAAGCGATGAAAGCATCACCGCCGCGGTACCAGATTCCACCGACAAGTGGTGCTTTTGCTACATAGAAACCAATATTGTACTGATTGAAATCACGTTGTTTTTGCCAGATGAAATTAGGGGAGACATAAGTTGAACCATCTCTGCTTCCGGCAATAGGAATAACTGCTCCGGCGTGTACAGTAATTTTCATCGGCAAACGACTACCCTCCGCTGATTTGATATAGAACTCTTCCGGTTCTGTCAGGTGATTAACGGCAACGCCTCCATAAAACCGGCTGCTATAACCTAAAATTCCTGCAGAGAAATCCCAAAAGTTTTTATTGGTGTTCGGTCTTATTTCCTGCGTTTGATAAACAAAACCATATCGCGGATCAATCATATCGCCAAAGGTTAGTTTATCCCAATCCACTTTCTTTTGGAAATAGGTTCCTTGCATACCGAAACGTACAGAAAACTCACGGGTTACATTCAACTGATAAGAATACATACCGCTTAACTGTGTGGTTGTCAAAGTCCCTTCACCGGCCTTATCATTAAGAACTAAAAAACCGAGTCCGCCTCCTAATGCTTCAACGTGCTGATCGTAGGATGCAGTATATGTTACAAAGGTACCACTAAGCGCAGGCCATTGATTTCGGTAATTCAAGTTTACGCGCGGACATCTGGCAGATCCTGCAAAAGCCGGATTGAGATATATCGGATTCGCATAAAACTGAGTAAACTCCGGATCCTGCGCAAAGGCAGTTCCCGACAATCCGATAAAAACTACAATCAGAAACTTCCTGAACATTAGAATTATATTAGTCATGCTATTACGAGAGTCAAGATAGAGGGTTACGACTCTACAAAGAGGGAAATAATAGCTTTATGAACATTTTGTAAGAATAACGTACAATTTTAAACAATTTTTACTCTTTAATCCAAATAAACTTCATAAAAATCAATTTTTTTTGAAAAAATAATTTCCGGGCAAATATAATTACAAAATTATGGCTTATTGAACAACCAATAAGAAGTTAATCAGTTAAATTATTGATATTTTTGTAATAGATTACAATAATAACAATTAAGAGTCGTTAACAAATCGACCACATCTTTTATTCTTATTTCACACAAATTTCCTGTCGATGCTCAAGCAACTTACCGTTTTTTTACTTTTATTCATTTCGACTTCTCTTTTACACGGAGCTGAAAAAAGTAAGTCGTATAAAATTGAATGGCTTCCTGTTTTTGAAAACCGCATAACAGAAGAAGAGACTTTTCGATCCTTCAACTTTACAGGTGCATCTTTTGATGAAAACTACATGCCTGTTCTTTACATAAAAGAACCCGTTTCAAATTCAGTAACAGAAATAAAGGCGCGAATATTCAATGTTGTTACTGAGCCGGTTAAACAAGAAGACCTCAAATTGATTCGTAACAAAGAATCAATCGGCACTGATTTTACAGTTACACCTCAAATAGTCACTCGCAAGAAAAAGAATTTTTCTTCAATCGCAGTTTTCCCTTTTCGAAAAGTCGCAACCGGTTTTGAGAAACTTATTTCTTTTGATTTAGATTTTCAGCCTGTTTATACCGCAGCACGATTATCACAGGGAAGAACTTATACTTCTACGAGCGTACTGGCAACAGGCGATTGGTACAAAATTGCAGTACTACAGACCGGGGTTTTCAAAATCGATTATTCTTTTTTGAAAAACATGGGAATGGATGTTGACAATATCAATCCGCAAAACATAAAGCTATTTGGAAACGGCGGGGGCATGCTTCCATTTTTAAACAGTGAAGCCCGATATGACGACTTACAGGAAAATGCAATTATTTTTTCGGGAGAAGGTGATGGTACCTTAGACGCTCAGGATTATATTTTGTTTTATGGGACGAATCAAACAAAATGGAAATTTGATTCTGCAACAGCCCAGTTTAATCACAAAATAAATCTCTATTCGGATACTACTTACTATTTTCTAAACGTTGGCTCGGATCCTGGAAAGCGAATTTCGCAGCGAGCATCTATTTCCGGCGCCAATAATGTGGTTACAACCTATGACGATTACTACTATCATCAAGCCGAACTTTACAACTTCCTGAAATCGGGACGAGAGTGGTTTGGAGAAGCGATGGATTACCTGAATAACACTACAACTATTTCTGCTTCGTTTCCCAACCTATCGACGGCAGACCCGATTAACTTCCGTTCTGTGTTGGCAGGACGTGTGACGTTGGCTGTTCCCAATTCTTTTACATTTAGTCTGAACAATACGGTGCAGGGTAGCACCAATTTTTCTTTTGTGGGCCCTACAGTTTTAGATCCGTTTCTTGTACAGGTAAATTTGAATAAATCCTTTACTACTACAGATCCGAATTTGAATTTTAAATTCACGCTAAACTCTACTGATCCGAATGCCAAAGGATGGCTGAATTATTTTGAAATAAATTTCAGAAGAGAATTAAATGCCTCCAACCGTGGCAATCAGTTTTCTTTCAGAGATAAAAATACGGTAGGATTAAGTAATATCAGTGAATTCAGAATCAGCAATACCAATAACGCACTAACTGTTTGGGATGTAACTGATCCGATTAATATCGTTAATCAGGAAACTATGAATGTTGGCGGATCGACAAACTTTACAGTAGCCACAGACAAATTGCGGGAATTTATTGCTTTCGACGGACAACAATACAATACTCCTTCCTTTACGGGAATGGTAGTCAATCAAAATTTACATGGACTCGCTCAAACAGATATGTTAATAGTTACAAATCCGCTTTTCTTAACTCAAGCATATGAATTGGCCGACTTTCACCGTACACATGATAATTTATCTGTTGTAGTTGCAACGACACAACAGATCTTTAATGAATTTTCAAGCGGCGCACAAGATGTTTCAGCGATCAGGGATTTTACGAAAATGTTTTATGACAGAGCAACCGGTACAACCGACTTGCCAAGGTTCTTGTTGCTCTTTGGCGATGCATCTTATGATAATAAATACAGGATAGCCGGAAATACAAATCTAGTCACCTCGTATCAGTCAGCCGGCTCTACTTTACAAACACAAACCTATATGTCTGATGATTTCTTCGGACTGCTCGACAACAGTGAAGGAAACTGGATTGGAGGCGAAATCGTTGATTTAAGTGTAGGCAGAATGCCGGTAAAGACAGCCGTTGAAGCGCAATCTGCTGTCAATAAGGTTAAGCATTATGTACAAGGGAATGGAACTACATCAGCCAATCCAACTTTAGCTAACTGGAGAAATGTAGTGACATTTATTGGAGACGATCAAGATCACAATACCCATATGAATCAGGCCGACACGTTGGCGCAAAGAGTATTTAAGAAATATCCTTTATATAATTTAGATAAGATATTTATAGACGCATATAATCAGGAACGTACTCCCGGTGGACAACGATACCCGGATGCACACAAAGCAATAGTTGATAGAGTAGAAAGAGGCACACTGTTAATTTCATACATCGGTCACGGTGGCGAAATGGGTTGGGCATTGGAAAGAATTCTGGAGATCAATGACATTAACGGGTGGACAAATTTTGATAAGTTGGCTGCTTTTTTAACAGCAACATGTGAATTTACGAGAGCGGATGATCCTGAAAGAACCTCGGCAGGAGAGTTAGTATTTTTGAATCCGAATGGTGGAGGAATTTGCATGTTTACTACATCGCGATTGGCTTTTGCCAGTTCCAATTTCAATTTGTGTAAGCAGTTCTTCACCCATGTTTTTGATAATTCAAGCGGTCAATTTCCAACCTGCGGTGAAATTTTTGAACAGACCAAGGTCGACTATTACACGGATCCATATGTAAGAAATTTTTTAATGATTGGAGATCCTGCTGTTCGACTTGCTTATCCAAAATTCAATGTAAAAACAAAAACTGTAAATGGAATTGATATTAGTCAGCCGATTGATACATTAAAAGCATTAAGTAAAATAACCATCACAGGAGAAATTCAGGATAACTCAGGAAACAAACTGACTAACTTTAATGGAATTATTTTTCCAACGGTGTTTGATAAATTAGCAACTTATTACTCATTAGGTAACGATCAATTTGATGTAGACCCTTCCACTCCTGTTCCTTTCTTCCTTCAGAAGAATGTAATCTACAGTGGTAAAGCGAGTGTTACAAACGGAGATTTCTCATTTACCTTTGTTGTACCAAAAGACATTGCATTTCAGTATGGAAAAGGTAAGTTGAGTTACTATGCCGAAAATGGACAACTTGACGCTGCAGGATATGACACGATAATTACAACAGGTGGTATTAATCTGAATGCACCGATAGATGTTGAAGGTCCGGAAGTAAAATTATATATCAACGATGAAAAATTTGTTAGAGGAGGATTGACAGATGAGAATCCTGTTTTATATGCCGTAATACAAGATAGCAGTGGATTGAATACTGTTGGAACGGGAATTGGGCATGATATGACTGCAGAATTTTCAACTCAGCGAGACAATAAATACATTCTGAATGATTTTTACGAAAACGACCTGGACAATTACAGATCCGGAAAAGTTCGTTATCAATTTTTAAATCTCGCTTCAGGACCACATTCACTTACTTTCAAGGTGTGGGATGTCTATAACAACTCTACTACTACTACTACAGATTTTATCGTAAGCGAGAGTGCAGATTTGGCACTTGAACATGTTTTAAATTATCCCAATCCATTTTCTACGCATACTACTTTTATGTTTGAGCATAACAGACCGTATATTCCACTAAATATCCAGGTTCAAATTTTTACTGTTTCCGGAAAGCTAATTAAAACGATTTCTGATAAAATAACCATGCCGGGTTACCGTTCTGACGATATCGAATGGGACGGGTTGGATGATTATGGGGATAAAATCGGAAGAGGGGTATATGTTTACAGATTAAGGGTTAAGACCGATGATGGCCAATATGCCGACAAATTCGAAAAACTCGTAATTCTTCGTTAACATAATTTATTTATTAACGTATATTTGGACAACCATTATTTCAAACAAAATGTATTTAAACACTAAAAAGGCACTTTTACTAACAATTGTATTTATTTTCTCGGCTCATAAAGGGCACTCACAGCTATCCTCTTTTAAGGACTCGTTGTTGGGACAGATAAATACCATAACAACTTCGGTTCCATTCTTACAGATTGCACCGGACACGAGAGCCGGTGGAATGGGTGATTATGGAGTGGCAACAACTCCGGATCCGAATTCGATTCACTGGAATCCTTCAAAACTAGCTTTTATTGAAAAAAAGGGCGGATTTTCTGTTTCTTACACTCCATGGCTACATGCCTTGGTCAATGATATTAATTTGGCCTATTTGTCAGGTTATAAAAAACTAAAAGGCGATCAAACCATAGCGGCTTCCCTACTCTATTTCTCTCTTGGAGATATTGATTTTACCAATGAAGGAGGAGACAGATATGCATCATTTAAGCCAAATGAGTGGGCACTGGATGTGGCATATGCCCGTAAACTTGGAGAAAACTTCTCAGGAGGTATGGCACTTCGATATATCTATTCGAATTTGACAGGTGGCGTAGCGATTAGCAATGGAACGATTAATACACATGCAGGAACTTCTGTCGCTGCAGATATTTCCGGGTATTACAGAAAAGACATTGAGATTTCAAACAAAAAAACGCTTATGGCAATTGGATTGAATATCTCAAACATCGGATCTAAAATTTCTTATACTGATACGAAGACGAAAGATTTTATTCCAACGAATTTCCGGTTAGGAACGAATTTTAAGGTAGAACTGGATCAGTACAATACGATAGCGTTCGGAGCAGACATAAACAAACTGCTGGTTCCTACTCCACCGGTATATGCAAAAGACAGTGCTGGAAACTTCGAAGTGGATGCAGACGGAAACAAAGTAATAGCAGCAGGAAAAGATCCTACAGGAGTTTCTCCGGCTTCAGCTATTTTTAGTTCATGGGGAGATGCTCCTGCAGGATTTAAAGAAGAGTTAAAAGAATTTACCTATTCGATAGGAACAGAATACTGGTATGATAAACAATTTGCAATCCGTGCCGGATATTTCCATGAGGCGGCAACAAAAGGAAACAGAAAATTTTTCACCATTGGAGCAGGAATACGATACAATGTATTCGGCTTTGATTTTGCTTACTTGATACCAACAACACAAAGAAATCCACTCGAAAACACACTTCGCTTCACATTGTTGTTTGATTTTGATGGATTAAAGAGTACAGATGATACCAATAAAGAAGAATAAACTACTCCAAAATAAAATTTAAAGGGCGGGTGAATTTTCATCCGCTTTTTTTTTCAATAATTTTTTAGTTGATTGCAATATGAAAATAGGTTTTGGTTTTGATGTACACCAGTTAAAAGATGGGCGAGCATTCTGGCTTGGGGGAATTGAAATACCACATCATAAAGGGGCTGACGGCCATTCCGATGCAGATGTAATCATACATGCAATTTGTGATGCATTATTAGGCGCAGCTTGTTTGGGAGATATTGGGATTCATTTTCCGGATACGTCTAAAGAATTCAAGAACATCGACAGTAAAATTTTGTTGAAGAGAGTTTGCCAATTGATCTCTGAAAACAAGTACAGCATTGGAAATATTGACACTACAGTGTGCCTGCAACAACCTAAAATAGCACCATTTATTCCGGAGATGAGAAAAAAGCTTTCCGAAATTATGGGCATTGAATTGAATTGCATTTCCATCAAAGCCACTACGAACGAAAAGATGGGTTTTATTGGACGCGAGGAAGGTATTACTTGTTATGCTGTTGCGCTAATTAACAGTAAATAATAATTGTTTTTCTCCTGATGATTGTGATTGTCAAACACAAGACTTCTGAAAAATCTTGCTGTATCAAATCATCCCCATCAATCTTAGGAATACTTTCGGATTAGATTGAAATGGAATATGAAATTCCAAAAATCAACTCTTCGAATTGAGGAGAAATGGTATAATTAAAAAGAGCATAAGGATTGATACTATGCATACGATTAAATTTGTATTCAAATCCTGCTTCCAGTCTATAGTTGGTAATTAGTTTATCTTCTTCTTTGGCATTATCAACGAGGTAAAATATTTCTCCTGAAACATAAGGGAAATAATTCTTGTCAAGGTCTGCTTTTACTGCAAGCTTTGTACGCAACGTCCAGGTTGGTATTTTACCTGTTTCACTTGAATGGTAATCGTTAAATTGTTGCTGGATTCTTTCTCTCAGCGTAATGGAGAGAATGCCGACTTTTTGTTTCCAGGCCAAATCGAAATACATCCGATGTCTTTTACTGTAATAATTTTCTTTATTGCTATTGATAAAACGATAATGCAGACCGGCTTTTAGTTGTTTGGTGATAGAATAGTCAATTCCTGCATCGGAAATCAACGCATCTACTTCGGCAATATCATGACTCAATCTCAATTGCTGCATAACAGACACATCGAGTTTTCTGGTAAAGCTTTTCTGAATGGATGCATCTAACCACAAACCTGTATCGTCCAATTGTGCCCGGGCAGACGCTGCAAGATTCAGAAAAATGATAAGTATACAGAAGCGCTTTATCAACTTAGCTCTTTTTTTCAGGTTTTCCGTCTTCGTAATAATACACCTTTATTACAGCAACATCTTTAAGAAAATCTATACGAGTTACGGTAGCACGGTGAATGTTAAGTCCTGTTCGGTTTTTTAGATCTTGTATGAGAGCCGGGTAATTTTCGGGCTTAATCATTTCGATATTTTCATATTGAACATTTTTCACCAGCTCATTTCTGACCAGCCAATTTCCATCCAATGCATAAGTAAACCCAATCAGGATGGCATTGATAAGTCCCAACTCAAAATATGTGGCTTTACTTACTGCGCAGATCAAACCCATGGCGATTACGATAAACAGGTAGGTCATGTCTTTGGTTGAAATCCCTTCTGTACGATAACGCAGCATTGAAAATACGGCGAATAATCCGAAAGCAGCACCGAGAGACATATCCACTTTATTAAGCAGGTATGTGATAATAAAAATGATGATGTTAAAAAGAAAAAAAGTAAACAGGTAATCTTTCTTCTTGTAAATACGGAAGTAAATTAATCTGACAAGTACCAGCATTGACACAATATCAATGAGGAGTCGAAGGAAAAATTTATCAGATAACTTATCAAATAATTCCATTTGGTTGATTGTTTCGTTCATGATGCTTTTAAAATTTTTTGAATATAAAGTAAAGAAGGTTTAAAATTGTTTTGTTTTATGTTTTTATTCAGACTGATGACTCCCAGACAATATTTACTGATAGATTTCTCTTGAACACTAAACTTACGCATGAGGGAAATAAAAGGACTTTTTTCGCGGGCGTTTCCCTTTTTCACCTCGGCGATAACAAGTCCGGTAATAGGAATAGTTTGTTTGTCGTCCTTATAGGTGAGTTTAGTATCGATGGTAAGTCGTTCGGCAGAATTTTTTCCCACGAAAGTCATTCTTCGGTAATTGACCCAGATTTTAGGTACGAGGGAATCGGGATCAATGTTTGAAATATTTATTACAAGCTCCCTTGATGAATCACTGATATGAGCTACTTGCTCCGGTCTTTTAATTCGCTCTTTAATTGTCCGGCCTTTGTTGTTTTTAAATTTCACTTCGAAGAAATTTAAGTTTGATTCAACATATTTTCTGGCTCTGAATTTATAGCGATTAGTTCGACCATTTTGGTGATTGATATATAATGCATAGTCAGGAGTATCAAAATACAATGTTTCGTAATGATTATATCTCATTCCTGAGATCTCCAGAGCAAAATAATTCTCTTTCATTAACTCCAGAATTTCCGGAAGAAGAGAATCGCGAAACATAAATTTCGTATCAATTCTATCCTGTAGTTTTACATTGTCCATTTCCTTTAAAGAAATGGGATCGAATGTTGAAAGTATTTCTTCTAATGTTTTCAAGATAGTCTAGTATTCGTAGGTATGACGGGTTTCCTTCACTAAATTTCCTGCACCATCAACAGTTCTCTCTTGTATGAGCATTGCTTTCTTATCGTATATAAAGAAAGTTTTACGAGAAACTTTATTTCCAGCATCCATTTCCGTCTCAGCGATCTTGTCACCATTTAAGTTATAACTAAACAAAGTTGTTGAAATTAATTTTCCGTTTGCATCGGAAGTTGTGACTTGAGTTTTGTCGCCCTTTGCATTGTATGTATAAACTTTTTTCTTTTTCAGCTTACCATCTTCAGAAAAAACCTGCTCTTCAGTTTTATCGTTGCTTTTATTGTAGGTTGCGGTATAATGATCCTTAACTTTCCCTTCTTTATCATAATCTATCTCTTCGATGATATTACCACTGCCATCGTATTTCTGAAACAATACATCGACGGTCGTTTCTTTTCCATTTTCAACAGATGTATGTATTTCCTTATACGTTTTTACTTTATTTTTCTTTACGTCTTTTTTGTTTTGAGCAAATGCCGTAATACATAATAGCACACCCAAAGTAAGTGCAGTAATTTTTTTCATTTTTTAGAAATTATTGTCGAGGAGGATAATATCGGGTGCAACAACTTTGGATCCATTAGATTTAATTTCCACATTAATTATTACAGGAATTTTCTGACTGGAAATAATTCCGGTTGTTTTGGCTCCGGTAGAGTCTTTGGAATAGGCGAAAATCTTGTATTTACCTTTTTGTAAAAACTTGAACTCATACGTCCCATCATAGGAAGTGTTAAAATCATCGTTGTATGTGGTGCCGTCCTCTCCGTAAATGATAAATGTCTTCTCGTTTCTTGCAGGATAAATTTCTCTAGGTGAAGCCTCTTGAAATCCGGCATCGAAATCATGAACAATGACCTTACCACTGATTGACGATGTCCCTCCTATTCCTTCTTCTTTCTTACAACCCTGTAAGACTACAAAAAGAAAAAGGGCAGAGAAATAGATAATTGAATGAATTGATTTCATACTAAATATGTATTTTACTGCAAAGATGATAAATATTTTTACCTAATAGATGTATGTTTGATTAAGTTATGACAATACGAAATAAAACGAAATTTGTTATCCTCATATTCCAACATTCTTATTAAAAACACGTCATTGGTGAAAGCAGACCTCACCTGCACCAAAGTCCTTTTATTTGAAAATTATTTGGTGTAATTACCTAATTCTCATTACATTTAAGTCCTTAAATTACACTATGAAGAAAGTAGAAATAGTATGCCATCTTACAGAATACGAAACGATTGAAGAATTAAATGCTGAAGATAAATTATTGGCGACAGAAGCCAAGGCGAGCACCGGCGATGCTTATGCGCCATACTCTCATTTTCAGGTAGGAGCTGCATTGCTTCTGGAAAATGGAACAATTATTAAAGGAAATAATCAGGAAAATGCCTCTTATCCTGTAGGACTCTGCGCTGAACGAGTGGCTATATATGCTGCCGGAGCCAATTATCCCGGAGTCACTATAAAAGCACTGGCGATTTCAGCCCGATCCGATTTCTTTTCTGTAAATAAGCCAATTCCTCCTTGTGGTGCATGTAGACAAGCCATTATTGAATACGAACACCGATATGGAAAAAATATCCGTATTATCATGGTAGGAGAATCAGGTAAGGTAATTACATCAGAGAGCATTGGAAATCTTCTTCCTTTTCAGTTTGATGCAAGTGATCTTAAACGTAGGCGAAAATGAGTGAAATCGGTGAACTGTTCTTGTTAGAATGTAAAAAAAGTTTTAGGGGTTTAAAAAGCAATGCTGAAAAAGCAATGGAGCAAATTTCAGAAGCTGATTTACATTTCTTCCCGGAAAAAGAGTCTAACAATTTGACCATTTTGATCAAACATCTTTCCGGTAATATGTTGTCGAGATTTACTGATTTTCTTACTACTGATGGAGAAAAACCGGATAGAAACCGTGATGATGAATTTGTAGATAGGGGTGAAACAAAAGATGAACTTTTTAACAAATGGAATAAAGGTTGGAATTGTGTTTTTCAAGCATTAGAAGAATTGAAACCTGACAATCTTACGAATATTGTAAAAATAAGAAACGAAGACCATACTGTCATTCGTGCATTGAACCGACAGTTGGCTCATTATGCCTATCATACCGGCCAAATCGTTTACATTTGCAAACTCATTCAATCTTCTGATTTCAAGTCTTTATCTATTCCACGAAATCCGGATAACTCACTTTTTGCTTCGCGTAAAGAAAATTAATTAATTATGAACAGAAAGAGAACTTGTAAATTTAAAATTCCAATTTCCATCCTACTGGTTGCAGCTTTTCAGTTATCTGCTTTTTCTCAAAAAAACATCAGAGATTCGATAATTTCATTTCCCATGATAGGTGTTACAGCGGCTTATCAATTTCCGGGAGGAGATCTTTCAGAACGGTTTGGAAACGACATCAGTATAGGAGTTGTTTTTCAATGGAAATTGAAGAACAACTGGCTTACCGGATTTGACGGAAATTTTTTCTTCAGCGATAATGTAAAAGAGAAATACTTCCTCGATCAATATAAAACTGCTGATGGAAATATTATCGATGGCAATGGAGATTATAGTCTGGTTTCATTAAGTGAAAGAGGAATTAAGCTTGAATTTAAAGGAGGGAAAATATTTCCGCTAATTGGTCCAAATAAAAATTCAGGACTAATGACTACACTGGGTTTTGGCTATCTTCAACATAAAATTTTAATTGAAACGCCACAAGGACCTATACCTTATATTGAAGATAATTACAGAAAAGGATTTGACAGATTTACGAATGGATTTTGTTTGACTGAATACATCGGATATACAAATTTCGGCAACAAACGACTTGTTAATTTTTATGCGGGATTAGAATTTACTCAGGCCTTAACTAAAAACAAGAGGCAATTAAATTTTGATAGTGGAATTAAAGATGATAAGCAACGAACCGATCTTTTCTTTGGAATACGCTTTGGATGGGTTTTTCCATTGTATAGACGAAATGCAGATAAAATATATATAAACTAAAATAGTGAAATTTATCTACGATTTAATTATCCGTTTGTATGAAGTAACTATTCAATTGGCGGCTTTTTCAGGAAATAAGAAAGCTAAACTTTGGACAACGGGAAGAGAAAAATGGCAGGAAGAGTTAGCAGGTAAATTAGCAGGAAAAGGTTTACAGCGCATATGGATACACTGCGCTTCACTGGGAGAATTTGAACAAGGCAGGCCGCTAATCGAAAAAATAAAAAAAACGAATCCCTCGACTTGTATTGTACTCACTTTTTTTTCTCCGTCCGGATATGAAGTTAGAAAAAATTATTCGCAAGCCGATATTGTATGTTATTTACCGATAGATAATTCTAAAAACGCTGCTGCCTTTATCGAGTTAGTCTCCCCTACTTTTACCATTTTTGTTAAATATGAATTCTGGCATCACTACTATGCCCTATTAAAAGCTAAAGAAATTCCGATATTTAGTGTATCCTCCATCTTCAGGCGATCTCAAATATTTTTTAAGTGGTATGGTAAATTCTATGTAGATATATTGAAAAACGTCACACGTTTTTTTGTACAGGATGAGGAATCTAAAGAACTTTTGGATATGCTCGGAATAACTCAAGTTGATGTCACCGGCGATACACGCTTCGATCGTATTCAGGAAATTGTAAAGCAGTCAGATAAATTAGAAAAAATAGAACAATTTAAAAATGGAAAAAAAATATTAATTGCCGGTAGCACCTGGGAAGAAGATGAAAAAATGATTTTTGAAAGTTTACATCCCGAAGCATTTCAGGAATTAAAAATTATTATTGCTCCTCATGAAATCGACAATGAGAGGATTGAAAGTATTTTCAAACTCGCTTCCAAATACTATCCGGTTGATGAAATCGCTCTTTTCACCTCTAACGTTGACTTTTCTAAAAAACGAATACTAATCATCGACACTATCGGACAATTGACAAAAATTTATAGATATGGAACAATTGCCTGGGTTGGCGGTGGCTTTGGCAAAGGAATACATAACATTTTGGAAGCAGCCGGATATGGTTTACCGGTAATTATCGGACCAGAGTTCAAAAAATTCAAAGAAGGAGAGGATTTAATAAATCTCGGAGGAGCATTTACCGTCAAAACAAAATCTGAGATAAAAAAAATATTTCTTAACTTATGGTCCGGTAAGCAAGAATTGGAAAAATGCTTTGAGATAAATAAAAGGTATATAGAAAAAAATAATGGGGCCACTGATAAAATTGTTGCATCACTACCCCGATTAAATTGACGATTAATTTTATGACAGCACCATTAAAATTAAATTTTGCTTTATTATTATTTATTTGTTTCACTTTTACCGCTCATGGGCAAATAAATAAATTATATTATTATACGAACAGTGGTGAAGTAGCATTTAAATCGGAAGCAGAGCAGGAATTAATTAAGGCAACATCCAATAAATTAATAGGCATCTTAGATGCAGGTAATGGAACTTTTGTTTTTAAGGTAATGATTCGGTCGTTTTCCGGATTCAACAGTTTGATGCAACAAGAACATTTCAATGAAAAATATCTTGAGTCAGAAGAGTTTCCGGAAGCAAGTTTCAGCGGTAAAATAATCGAAAATATCGATCTTTCCATTGCAGGAGTTTACGAAGTACGTACTAAAGGAATATTAAAAATGCATGGTGTTGAAATAGAGAGAGTGATTAAATGTTTTGTATCTGTAAAAAATGATAAGATTTTTATTAATTCCAAATTCAGCATACTTCTTTCAGACCACTCCATTAAAATTCCCAAAGTCGTACATGAAAAAGTAGCCGGTGATATTGGAGTTGAGGTTAGTCTTGTGTTAAATAAAAAAAGTAATTGAGACGATATTTCAAAATACAATTGTTTTGGATTACGATCCTGTTTTTTATTACTGCAAAAATACAATTGCACGGACAGGAATCCTTAGTAAAATCGTTCGATATTCGGACTGAAAACACGCGGCCAAAAATTCTAAAATTAATTCAGGATAAAAGTGGATTAATTTGGGTGGGAACCGACAATGGATTATTTACTTTCAATGGAATTAATTTTATACGAGTACCGACGGGAGATTCATTGTACCTGCCGGTTAGCGCAATCTTTGAGGATTCGCAGTCCATTGTTTGGGTCGGTTTTGAAAATGGAAGGATTATTAAAATTAGTGGGCAAAAATTACTTCCATACAACCCAAAAGAAGGATTACCTAAAGTTGCCATCACTTCATTCACTCAAAACAGGAATGGGAGTATATATTTTTCGACAAAGGGAGAAGGAGTTTACTGTATAGAAAACAATCTTATTTACAACATTAATCACGATGATGGATTGAGTGATGATTATTGTTACTCGATGATTAGTCTTCCCGATCAACGAATGTGTGTAGGAACAGATAAAGGATTAAATTTCGTAAATCTGCATAACGGAATTAAACAGGTAACGAATATTGGAACATCGGAAGGACTGCCTGATGATATTGCCCGTTCGCTCGCAATGGGAAAAAACCATACACTTTGGATTGGATTACAGGAAAAAGGAATTTCGAAATTTGATTATGAAAAAAACAAATTCATTCCATTTTTGACATCTGAGAAATGGAAATACGGACAAATCAATTGTATTTTACCAATAGATAACCGGCTTTGGGTGGCCACAGAACGATTTGGAATAGTTGAAATTGGAGCTGATTCACAGATTGAAAAATTAAAATTAAACGGTCATGATAATTTAAAAGCTAATTCTTTGATTTTGGATTCAGAAAACCTAGTCTGGATATCTGAGTCGATTCATTTATTCAGAACAACAGGTAATAAGATAAAAATTATAGAAACTATTGGCGATAAAAAAATTGATTTTGTTCATAGTATTTCAAAGGATAAAAATGAAAATATCTGGTTGAGTCCGAATCAACACCTGGTGTGCCTGTATAAAGAAGGAGGTTACAAACACTATAAAGAATATAAAATTTTTGAAAAACACACCGATATCGCCACCATGTACTTTGATCCATTTGGTTTTCTCTGGTTAGGGACCATGGGCGAAGGAATTTACAGATTTAATCCTGCAAACGGTCATTACAAAAAAATAACTTCATTTGCCGACAATGAAAAGCCGAGTATTTTATCTATAAATGGTTATGATAACATAGTATGGGTTGCCGGTTTTAATTCAGTAATGAAATTTAACATTCTTAAAAATGGCCAATCTGAATCTGCAGAAATTTCGAGTGAAAAAGTATTCTCGGGGAGCCCTATTTTAAATGATTATGTTTATTCTGTTTTTATAGATTCAAAAAAAAGAACCTGGTTTGGAACAGATGAAAATGGAGTTTTTATGTTAGATCATGATCAATTAAGAAATGTTTACAGGACGAAAAACGCTATTCATAGCTTTACGGAAGACAAAAAGGGACGAATTTGGTTTACTGTTGCTGATGAAGGAATAAAGTACTTTAATGGAGGCGATAGCATTTCAGTGTACCAAACTAAAGATGGATTATCAGACCCCTCACCTACTTCCCTATTTTGTACACCTGAAGGAAAAATAATTATTACTCATCCAAATGGTTTTGACGTATTGGACCCGGAGACGGGAACATTTTTTTACCACTCATCAGAAGAAAATCTTTCAGATTTAAATCCCGATATAAACTCTTTTACCTATACATTTGACAACACACTTTGGATAGGTACTGAAAGAGGAATTGTTCTCTATAATACAGTTATGGAGACCAATAAAGAACAGCCCAATGTGGTATTGCGCTCTATTAGTATTTACACAAAACCTATTGAAATCGGTTCATCAAATAATTTTTCTTGCGATGAAAATAACTTTCGTTTTGATTTCGATGGAATTTGGTATTCTGATCCACAAAAGATCAATTATTATTTTATGCTGGAAGGGTTTTCCAATAAATGGGAGGTTACAAAAGATCATACTGTAACCTTTCCAATATTACCCCCGAGCAGTTACAAATTTCGCATAAAAGCATCCTTAAATTCCAACTTTTCGACGAGTGAAGAGACTGTATATTCATTTAAGATAAATCCTCCTTTTTGGCAAACATGGTGGTTTAGAATTCTTACTGCAGGATTAATTTCATTTATTGTTTTCATGATTATTAGACGTCGCGAAAGCCGTATTCGCAAATTCGATCTACTTCAGAAAGAGAAAATAGAATTTCAATTTGAGACGCTTAGAAGTCAGGTGAATCCTCACTTCTTATTCAACAGCTTCAACACATTGATAACAGTAATCGAAAACACTCCGACTTTAGCTGTAGAGTATGTTGAGCGACTATCAGAATTTTTCAGAAATATTATTAATTATAAGGATCAAAATGTAATAAAGGTCAGCGAAGAGCTTAGCTTACTCGACAATTATATATTTATTCAGAAAAAAAGATATGGGGAAAGTTTAATTCTTGAAATAAACATACCGCAGCCAATTCGGGAAAATAAATTTGTACCACCGTTGACATTACAGTTACTTGCAGAGAATGCGATAAAACACAATGCGGTATCAAAAGAAACGCCATTAAAAATAACCATTTACATAATCGGAGACAAAATGGTTTTTGTAAACAACATCAATCTTAAAATAACCAGAGAAGTTTCAACCGGATTAGGTTTACAGAATATCATAAACAGATACAAATTACTGACTACTGAAACGGTTGATATACTTAATGAAAACGATATCTTTACAGTTACGATACCTTTATTAAATAAGAACGATGAAAATACTAATCATTGAAGACGAAGAGCCGGCGGCTTTAAGACTCAAAAAACTAGTTGAAGAAATTCTACCCGGAGTGGAAATTCTAGATATGCTGGTGAGTGTTCGTTCATCTATTGAATGGATAAATAATCATCCTGCGCCGAATTTAATATTTATGGATATTAATCTGGCTGATGGCTCCAGTTTTGAAATATTTTCAAAAGTAAAAATCGATTCACCTGTGATTTTCATAACCGCTTACGATGAATATGCCTTAAAAGCATTCAAGGTAAACAGCATTGACTATTTGCTAAAACCAATTAAAAAAGAAGAATTGGCGAATGCAATAGAAAAGTTCAAAAAAATGCATCAGGTTAAAATTGATATACCCGAATTAAAAGAGTTATTTGAAAATCTGAAAGACAAAAAAGCAGTATTTAAAAAAAGGTTCTTGATTCGTTATGGTGAACACATCAAAACAGTAGATATCGAACAGGTGGCCTATTTTTACACAGAAGAAAAAATAAATTTTTTAAAAACGAAAGATAATCACACCTATCCGATCGAATACAATTTGGATGGATTGGAAAAAATGCTGGACCCGGAAAAATTTTTCAGAATAAACAGGCAATTTATAATCAGCATAGAATCCATTACCGAAATGTTTTCTTATTCCAAGTCAAGAGTAAAAATTGTTTTGAAACCGGCTATTAACATAGAAACAATTGTAAGTACAGAGCGTTCCCCTTTTTTCAAAGAATGGTTATCAGGTAAAGAGTAAATTACCTGCTTCAGTACCCAATTTTTCCCATTCGGCACTTTTCGTATTGAAAAGGGAGAAACGCATAGTATTTTTGATTTGAAATGCTGAAAAGAAAGGAAATAATACTCGATTCAATACTGGCCGGAACATTGTTTTTGATGATTTTAATGATGCTATTGTTAAACTCATGTAAGCATGACCCAAAAGTATTGCCGAAAGATTTAACAGAAACGGGAAGCAACGGCAATTCTGTATCTACATGTGACCCTGATTCAGTTTATTTTCAGACACAGGTATTACCGCTGCTGGTTTCAAACTGTGCAAAAAGCGGTTGTCACTCACCTCAAGATCATGAAGAAGGAATTATCCTGAATACTTATGAAAACGTGATGGCAACTGGCGATATCGATCCGGGCGATCCGGGCAATAGTAAAATTTATGAAGTTCTTTTGGAAACAGACCCGGATAAACAAATGCCGCCATCAGGCCCATTGAGTCAAGCTCAGAAAGATATTATTTATAACTGGATTGCACAGGGCGCCAATAATAACAGTTGCTCAGATCAGTGCGATACAAATAATGTAACATTTTCAGGAACGATATTTCCAATGATGCAGACCTCTTGTATAGGTTGTCATTCGGGGCCAAATCCGGGAGGATTGATAAGTCTTGAAAATTATTCAACAATTCTTACAGTTGCACAAAATGGAAAGCTGCTAGGCAGCGTTAATCATGACAGTGGCTTTCAACCCATGCCTAAAGGAGGAAATAAATTGGCCACCTGTAAGATTGATCAGATTAAAATCTGGATGAGAAATAATTGTCCGAATAATTAAGCGAAAAAAAAGATAGTATTAATCGATAATTCATTAATTCATCAAATTTCTAAACGAACTTTGAAGCAAATGAAAAAGAAAATAATAATTTTAATTCTTGTTGTTTTTGTGAGTGGGGTAAGCTATGCTTATTATTTATTCAACAAAAAGCATGTAAGTGTTTCAGAAGTCAAGCCCGCATTTACAATGGATGCACACTTACTCGTAAGTGAATATGACAGCAATGAAAAAACAGCCAATTCAAAATATCTTGGCAAGGTCATTGAAGTACAAGGAGTAGTTGCAGAAAAAATGAAAGATCAAAAAGGAAATTACAACGTGACATTGCAAGGACCGGATATTTCAGGAATTGGCTGCGAATTTGAACCAGCAGCACAGAATTATGTTATGCAAATCAAGGAAGGTCAAAAAGTAACTATCAAAGGAGTATGTACCGGAGTACTAATGGATGTGGTAATGGTAGATTGTTGTATCATTCCTGAATCTGAAAAATCAAATAATTAATTTCAATTAAAAATAATAAAACGTATGAAAAAAATATTGTTTTCCCTCCTTTTTATTGCGGCTGCCGTATCGGTAAACGCACAATCCAGATTTTTTACGAAGAACGGCAAGGTAACCTTTGATGCAACGACATCCACTTCTCCTGAAAAAATTGTAGGAGTGAATGAAAAAGCGACCAGCATTATTGATGTAACAACAGGCACAATGGAATTTGCCATATTAATGAAAGCATTCAATTTTGAAAAAGCATTGATGCAGGAGCATTTCAATGAAAACTATGTTGAGTCAGATCAATTTCCAAAAGCTGTTTTTAAAGGTTCTGTATTGAATATGAGTACCGTTACTCTGGCAAAAGATGGAAGCTATCCTGTAAACGTAAAGGGTATGCTTACCATGCATGGTGAAACAAAAGAAATTACTGCTGAAGGAACCTTGACTGTTAAAGACAAAGCCATCGTAGCCGGCAAATCGAATTTTAAAATTAAATTGAATGACTTCAAAATTGAAGTACCATCACTGGTAAAAGATAAAGTTTCGAATGACACGAATATAATCGTCGACCTTATCTACCAGCCCTATAAAGCATCCTAAAGTAACCTGTGTGTTCATGTGGTAAACCCTTTTACGGAAAATTTTCTTCCGTCAAAAGGGTTTTTTATTTTCCGGAGTTTGCAACAAAACCCAAATAGGTATCGAGCGAAAATAAATCCTGTTCGGGAAGGCAAAAAAGAAGTATAACTATTAGAAGCAATCTGGGGAAAAAAAATTGCATGTCCCACATAGCTTTCATTGAACTAAAAATAAAGGCAACAAAAATTAAATCCATTGCCAATAGGTAAAGCGAAATGTTTTTACCTAATCCGATAAAAAGTAAAACTCCGCAAACCATTTCAATGACGGAAGAAAGAGCAATGGAGGGCTTAAGTATGGACGATGAAAGGCGGAATTTAGAGAGTGGCTCGCTAAATGTTCTGACTACATTGTCAATTTTAACATTGAATAATTTATCGTATCCCTGGAAGAAAAAAAGTATTCCGGTAACCGTTCTCATCAAGAGTATGGCTATAGCGTCGTTATATTCCCCTGTCTGCATAATTATTTTTCTTTTTCAAATGTACGAAATTAGGATCATTGGAAAAAGATGATATATAAAGGTAGCCGATTGTCTTAAAATGCTTCTTTCATGATTACATAAACGCCGGTACTGTTTTCGGCAAAACCAACATCGACACGCAGATTTAATTTTTCCCTCTTTTGCAACATGATTCGCAAGCCACCACCACCTGCCAGATGAAAATCATTGAGTCCGAATTCATTTATTTTATTACTTACCTGACCGGTTGAAATAAAGGCGGCCAAACCGAATCTCCAGAATAAATGCTGTCTGAGTTCAGCCTGAAATGCAATCATGTTACGGTCAGCATAACGGCCTTTGTAATAACCTCGCATAATTTCATTACCGCCGAGCATTGACAAGTTACGGATAGGCGTATTTCCAAGATTAAATTTAGAAAATCCTTGAAAACCGATGACTCTGTCTTTTCCGAGTGGATAGAACCGCCGTAAATCAAATGCATAGCTGGTAAAGTCAAAATCACTTCCAAGGGCCTTTGTGAAACGTGTGATATTTAGTTCAGCAAATTCCCCTTTACTTGGAGAATAAGCATTGTTA
Organism: Bacteroidota bacterium; assembly: GCA_031385005.1. Lineage (GTDB taxonomy): Bacteria > Bacteroidota > Bacteroidia > AKYH767-A > 2013-40CM-41-45 > JADKIH01. Next base: position 88,409 of record JANNBB010000008.1, on the reverse strand, counting down.
CGGGTATCCAGGGTAAACAAAATTCCGACACCTGCTGTAAATCCACCGTTTTTACCGAAAATGTTTTGCGAATCGAAAACATTTCCCGAATTGTAAGAAAAGTCAGAAACGTTTTGAAGCTCAATCGAAGCTCCTACAAATAGTTTTTTATATGTTTTGATTATGAATTGCGGATTTAGAAAAAACTGCTTGAGAGAGTAGTTCGATTTTAGACTGTCGGGAGAGTCGTTTCCCAATCCCCAAAATTTATCCGGATAATAACTGTATGAGGCCTGTCCTCTGAATATTTTTTTTTCACCCGAAAAGAAGACTGTAGAACCGAGTACAATTACCAATTGTTTTCTGAGTGTATAAAGCGAAACAATATTAATATCAGAAGTTCGAAGATTCTCCTCCTTATTGTTCGTCTTAAAAAAGAAAGCGCCGGCTGCACCAAAACCCCATTTTGTTTCCGGTGAACGTAAAACAAAAGGGAAAACCAATAATCGGGAAGCCACTCCTTGCGGCAATGAATCATCCACAGAAGCCTTGCTGATAGTCGGAATCAGAAATAAAATAAATAGGATGAAACGATTTCTCATAAAAGGGCTGCAATATAGGTTTTCAGAGTGAAATAGCTTTCATTTTTATCACCGCCAAAATTGAAATTTTGAATAGAATTGAAGGCTTTCAGGTAAATTATTTCCATTAAAACACTGAAAACAATGATTCATTTCTTAATTTCACGATCAAATAATACTAGTGATAATGCGTTACTAACCATATGAAAAAAATCACCCTATTGTTTGTTATACTTCTTGCTTGTATCCTAACAAAGGCTCAGGAAATTCCTGTCATTGCCGGTGAAACAATCAATAATAAAAAAATAAATTTACCGGTAGATCTCAAAGGCAAATACTCATTATTATGTTTTGCCTCTTCATCTAAAGCTGAAACAGATTTACAAAGCTGGCTGGATCCTGTCTATCAAAAATTCATCGCGAAGTCAGGAATCATGGACGATATGTATGATGTGAATGTTTTCTTTATTCCGGTTTTAACAGGAACAAATTTCACATTTGCAGGATCGATGAAGAAAAAATTTAAGGAAAATACTCAGGAAGATCTACAGTCGCATGTGATTTTTTGCAACGAAGAAGGCAAGAATATTTTAGCTGCTTTACAAATGGATAAGAGTGATGCTCCACACATATTTTTATTGAATAAAGAATGCAAGGTTGTTTACCGGACAACCGGAGGTTATACCGAAGAAAAATTCGACCATATTGATGATCTTCTGGAAGAATAATTTTTCTTTTTTCTTTTTATATTGATTTTCTTTCAAATTTTTTCAATTTGAAATGTGACATTTTGAATATTTATTGAGGGAACCATTTGTTTGAATCTCACTTTTCCTCGAATTAATCTTTAATGTTTTCACGTTAATTACCATTATTCTATCAAACATTACAGATTTTGAAGTGCATTTGGAAGCAGGAACCAAGCATTTTTGCCAAAAAATCAACTAAATGCTGTAAATTATAGAATATTGAGTCCATATTCTTACAACTGCAAGAGAAGAGGAAATAAGCATCCGTTTTTCGAAAGGAGTTTGCCGTAAAAAAACACGGATTAAAACAAATATTATGGCAAACCATCTTCCTAGAAGAACACACATTCGGCCTACTGTTAGAGTTTACAGTAAGCAACGAACAATTTTAGTTACAACAAGTATATTCACTTTAATTGCGATTGCAATTTTTGTGTATGTACAGTTCACCGGCTATGAATATGCGACTGCCGATGAAACGGTAACGACGGAAAAAATGATTCTGCTTCAACCGGAGAAAGAATTCACGAAACCAATTTCTGAAAGCCATTTAATGGAAAAACGTCCTGTGGAACTTGCGAGTTTTTCGGCGAAGATCAACCCGATTACGGTTGACTTAGACTGGCGTTGTGCGGCAGAAAATCAAAATGATTATTTTATTGTTGAACGCTCTAACGATCAAGGACTTTTTAATGAAGTAGGAACAATGAGCAGCACAGGATCATTGGAAAAAAGTTCAGTTTATTCGTTTACAGATAATACACCCGGATCCGGATTAATTTTCTATAGACTTAAACAGGTGTCACGTGACGGCTCTACTTCATATATAGGGTTAGAAAAAGTAACCCGCAGCAAACAAAACCAAAACAAGCCATTGTTCATCAATGATATTGGGCCAAAAAACTTCGAAAATTTCTTCAACATTAATTACTATTCAGAAAGTGAAGGCGGAATGTCAGTTGAAATTTTTGATGAAGCAGGAAACAACGTATTTAAAGCTTATACAAATTCGAAAAAAGGATACAATACATGTCGCTTTATTGATGGCAGGATGCTCACGAAAAATGAATATACTGTTCGATTAGCGAACACCAGTGCCGCATATGTGAAAAAGATCAAACGCGAATTTGTTCCGGCTTAAACGGAATTACAAATACGCTACACCTAACAAGGAGGCATTGACCAAAACGGTCTGCCTCCTTTTTAGCTTTATTTAAATTGAAATTTATACCTTTGGTATTCCACTGGCAGCTCTGTTATGTGTTATTGATTTTTTTGCATCTTTCCCATAGAATAAACTCATCGTCATGAATATCTCTTCAAACAAGTGGGAATTTGATCTCGCCATAAAAATATTTTTAATATCCGCCTTTCTAACGATAGTCATAATTGGCCAACAGGTATTTATTCCTTTGACTGTGGCAATATTCTTTTCTTTTTTATTGAATCCGGTTTCACTGTGGCTAATGAAATACAAAGTGCCCAGGGCTTTAGCCATCACCATAAGTATAATCCTGGCCTTATTAATTTTCGGTTCTGTTATTTATTTTTTCCTCGACCAACTTTTAAGCTTTAGTGATGACCTGCCATTACTACGTGCTCAGGCATTAAAAAAAGGCATGAATATTTTGGAATGGATAGAAAACAGAACACTCATAACGCAAGAGAAACAGATTGTTTGGCTGAAAGAAAAGATTATAACAGCGGCAGAATCCACCCCGACTTTGTTGATGGGAATTTTTTCCATGACCGGATCCTTTATTGCTATGCTCGCGTTGATTCCATTTTATATTTTCTTCTTCACCTATTTTAAAGAAAAGTATAAAAAATTTATCGTTTTAGTTTCAAATGAAAATCACGAGAAGGTTATTGAGATCATTCATAAAATCTCAATCGTTTCACAAAAATACCTGAAAGGTGTCTTGATCGATATATTTATTTTATCGGTCCTGGGTTCGATAGGATATTTAATGTTAGGAATTGAACATGCAATACTCTTTGCAGTAATCGCTGCCGTTTTGAATATCATTCCATACGTAGGAGTATTATTCGGCAGCTTACTTCCGATAATTATGGCTCTTATTACGAAAGATGATATTAGCTATGCATTTGGGGCATTGGGAGTAGCGGTAGTTGTTCAGTTTATTGACAACAACATTATATCACCTTATGTAATCGGCTCCAGTGTAAGCTTAAATCCCGTTACAGCAATTATTGCATTGCTTGTAGGTGGTATGGTTTGGGGAATACCCGGAATGATATTATCGGTGCCTTTAACCGGAATGTTAAAAGTTGCCTTTGATAATATCGATGGTTTAAAACCATGGGGATATTTATTAGGTGAAGAGAAAATTTTTCAGCAGAAAAAATTTTTCAAATCAAGAAAATAAATTAATTCGATTTCTTAATAAGCTTTATGCATTTCACATTCATTGAATACTTTTTATCGAATAAGGAAAGTAAATAAAAGCCATTAGCAAGTTCTTCGAGGTTGATTTCACCTTCGGGCTGATTGATTGGTAAGTGCTTAAAGATACGACCGTATGAATCGCTAATAATGAGACTACCCTCTACCGAAATACCATCAAATTTATAGTGTATTGTATTTTTGAATGGATTTGGGAATGCGATAATTTCAGTATTATGTGAGGAGGTAGCAGACACATTTGAGAATAGACAAGCATCGTCGTTTGTGGGATTTGCTGTTAGCTCATTGAAGGTTGGTGTATTTAATGCAATACCCGAAAGCTGCGAAAGAATGATGGTTTGAAAAGGCATGGTAATTAATGAATCCGGAGGAATAGCACTTTCTTCGTGGCAACCGGTAATTCCTGTGCTATCGGTTTTAATAATAAAAATTTGTGTGCTATCGTTTAACAAATAACTCGAACTGAAGCCGGAAATAACATAGCCACCATCGGGAGCAAGATTGCTTCTGTATGCCTCATCTTGCAAACCATCTCCATAAACTTCCATCCAGATCAATGCTCCATTTTCGTCTGTCTTAAGCAAAAATACATTTGTGCTATCACTAACCCGCGTATGACCATATCCCAAACTTTCCGTATATCCTGACAAGACAAAGGAGTTGTCGGAATTAACGTGGATGTCGTATGCAGCATCTGTCTTTGCTCCTCCGAAGGTTTTGGTCCAAAGCGGATTTCCGGTACTATCCGTTTTCATTAATAAGATGTCAAATCCACCGTGTCCAAAAGTGGTCGTGGATCCGCAGATAATAAAACCTCCATCAGGCAGCAATTTAATCGATGTTAATTCTTCGAAGAGAGAATCGCCGTATAATTTACTCCACAGCATGTTGCCGTTAGCATCTGTTCGAATTAACAGTCCATCGGCAACAGGCGACCCTCCTGAAGAAATTGTGGTCTGACGACCGGTTAAGATAAACCCGGAATCAGGGAGTTGGAAAATTCCAGATCCGGCCTCTTGCTCGGCAGTACCATAGGAACGAGTAAATAAAGTATCGCCGTTAGAATCTGTTCGGATAAATAATATATCAGCTAAACCGGAAGAAAGGGAATTGGAATACCCTACAGACGCGAATCCCCGATCGAAAGTTTCTACAAAATGAACAAAGCCGTCATTGGCAGATCCTCCGAATGATTTATTCCAATTTAGATTACCTGCAGAATCTGTTTTAAATAAGATTGCAGAAGTTGGAGCGCCTGCAGAAACACTACTTCTACCGGCACAAATAATATTGTGATCAAAAGATTGAATGGCGTATTCGGCATTATCATAATCTATTCCTCCATACGTTTTGCTCCAGATTAGTTGTCCGGTACTATCCATTTTAATAAGCATGGCATCGACATTTCCGGAACCGAAGGAAAAAGTAGCAGCGTTTATGATGAAGCAATTATCAAAAGTCGAAAATACAGTTTGAGCCCTTTCGTGATCAGGTCCGCCGATTAATTGTTGAAATTTGTATTGGCTATACAAGTTGGGTAAATTAATCACTAAAAAAAGAGTAAGAAGAATTATTTTTTTCATGAAAATGATGGTATATTTAACAGTTGAAATACTATGGTAAAATTTGAATGTCAAATTAATCTTTAATTTTCAATGTTCATTAGAAATTGTAATAAATCTCTAACAACTCTTGTTCATAAACCGCTTTTGAAATGAAATCAAAACACATTCCTTACCCACTTACGTTACTTTTCTTTTTGAGTTTTTCTCTAAACGTAAGTATAGCCCAACCTTTTGAAGATAAAAAAATTCCGGTCTACGTTTATGGCGGGCTCATGTATGCGAAGATTAACACATTTGCCTATTTTAATGCGAATATTCCGGGTGTAAATAACACATTGGATTTGGAGAGTGACCTCGATTTTCCATCTAGTGCAGTTTTTCCATTTATTAAAATCATACCCGGTAAGTCATTTCAGTTTTCAGCAGGTTATCAACGGCTTTACAGAAATGGGAATTCAGAATTGCGAAGAGAATTTGCAATAGGCGATTCTGTATATTCATTTGGATCAGAAATAAAAGCGTATTTTAATACAGATTATTACACGTTTAATTTACAATATGCAATTATACATTCACCTAAAGTGCGGTTAGGACTTTCATTAGGTTTTCGATATTTAAATCTGAAGGCAGGAATAGAAGCCACCAGCTATGGTCAAGTATTTAAACGGGAAGGGAAATTCAATATTCCGGTAATATTGCCGGGTGTACAGACCAGTTTCTATTTGCTTCCGAATACACTAATTCGCGGTTCAATTGAATACCTTGCAATCAGCTTCAAACAGACAAAAGGAAATTTTACTGAAGCTCAAGTATCTGTTGAGCAATATTTACTTAAATTTCTTGGAGCAGGAATCGGATATTCATTTAATGAAATTAAAGTAAAAAATATACCCGACAATGATGTTTATCTGAAAGATGTAAATTACGATTGGAAAGGATTAACATTGTTTGCAGCACTGAGATTTTAAATAAGTTGCCTTAATATTTCATAATTCTCAGTTTAATACAGATATTTGAGAGCAGAATGGAAAAAGTAATCAAGTAACCGAATTATCTTCAAAAATCAACATAAATTAACGTTTCCTAATCAAGTTAAAAATGCCCACTACCACAACATTCCCGGAGGTAAAAAATTATATCGGAGGAAAATTTTCAGTATCAAATAAAAAGTCGATGGATGTACTTTCACCGTTGGATGGGACGGTTCTTTCTACAGTTCCTTTGTCGTCGATGGAAGAATTAAATGCTGCTGTTGAATCAGCACGGAAAGCTTTTGAAAGCTGGTCGTTAACACCGATAAAAGAGCGTGTACAAATATTCTTTCGCTATAAGACATTGCTTGAGTTAAACCTGCAAGAATTAGCCAGACTGGTGCATCTGGAAAACGGAAAAACGATGGATGAAGCGATTGCGGAAGTTGAAAAGAGCATTGAGCTTACTGAATTTGCATGTAGCATGCCGCAACTTATACCGGGAAAAATTCTTGAAGTGAGTAAAGGAGTAGAATGTCGAATAGATCACAAACCCATTGGAGTTGTGGCTTCCATAGCACCGTTTAATTTTCCACACATGGTACCACACTGGACCATTCCAAATGCATTGGTTTTAGGAAATTGCATGATACTTAAACCATCGGAGCAAGTGCCGCTTTCTTCGAATAAAATTGCTACCATGTTGAAAGAGGCCGGACTTCCGGATGGGGTTTTTAATGTGGTGAATGGAGATAGAGAAATTGTTGAAGCAATTTGTGATCATCCGGGTATTTCTGCCGTTTCATTTGTAGGTTCTACCAAAGTTGCAAAAATTGTTTACAAACGTGCGACATCGAATCTAAAAAGAGCACTGGCATTAGGTGGAGCAAAAAACCATTTGATCGTCATGCCCGATGCTAATCCGGAAATGACGGCAACCAATGTAACTGCCTCTATGAGTGGTTGCGCCGGTCAACGCTGTATGGCAGCTTCGGCAATGGTTGGTGTAGGAAATATTGATCACATTGTTAAAAAGATTTGCGACGAAGCCAATAAGATTATTCCGGGAAAAAATCTCGGTGCGGTTATCAGCAAAGAGGCATCTGAAAGAATCAACAAATACATTACAGAAGCAGAAAAAGCCGGAGCAAAAATACTCGTCGATGGAAGAAATGCAATCGTTATAGGAAAAGAAAAGGGCTTCTATGTGGGACCGACCGTAATCGATTTTGTAACTCCTGATATGGCCATTGCCAAAGAAGAAGTATTTGGTCCGGTGATAGCAATCATTCGTGCGAAAGACATTGATGAGGCCCTCGTCATCGAAAACAATTCCGAATATGGAAATGCCGCATCCGTATTTACGCAAAGCGGCGGAATTGCCCGTCTGGTAATGGAAAAAGCCAGCGCAGGAATGATTGGCGTAAACATCGGCGTTCCTGTTCCACGCGAACCATTTTCTTTTGGAGGATGGAATGATTCTAAATTTGGAGTAGGCGACATCACCGGTGAAAGCTCTATTGCTTTCTGGACACAGTTGAAAAAAACATCGGTGAAGTGGAATCCGGAGGCGAGAGCCAATTGGATGAGTTAGTTAATTCGTTGATTAGCTAATTCGTTGATTTGTTGATTCGCAATTTGCAGAAAAAAAATAAAATAATATTAGTCGTTAAGAAAACAATAATGCTTACTACTACACTTTCGGAAAAAGAAATCATTCTTCAGAACAATTTAGAGTATACTGTTTTTTCATGGTCAAAACAGGCGGGATTGAACCCTTTAAACATTAAAGGTGCAAAAGGAGTAAATTTATTTGACAGGAGTGGAAAGCGCTATATAGATTTTTCCTCTCAGTTAATGAATATGAATATCGGGCATGGACATCCGCGGGTGAAGGAAGCAGTCATGCGGCAGATGGAAGAGGTGAGTTTTGTACACCCGGGAATGATTACGCAAGCGCGCGGCGAACTTGGAAAAAAACTATCGGAGATTACTCCGGGCTCTCTGAAAAAAACTTTTTTCACGAATGCAGGTTCTGAAGCTATTGAAAATGCAATTAAGTTTTCACGGCTATATACCGGACGTCATAAAGTAATCACACTTTATCTGGGATATCATGGAGCCACCTATGGAGCTATGTCGGCTAGTGGTGATCCAAGAGGTATTCCGCACGACGGACAAGGTGCACCCAATTTTGTACATGTTGAGAATCCATATTTTTACAGATGTCCATGGAACAGTGCAACACCGGAAGAGTGTGCAGAAAATGCAGCTAACCACATGGAGCGCATAATCAAGTATGAAGGTCCGGGTAATGTTGCAGCAATTCTAATGGAAGGGGAAAGTGGCTCGAGTGGATGCATTAAATATCCTGTTGGTTATTGGAAAAAAATCAGAGCCATTGCAGATAAGTATGGAATCATTTTGATTTGCGATGAAGTTATGAGTGGCTTTGGCAGAACCGGAAAATGGTTTGGAGTCAATCACCACGATGTGGTACCGGATATTATGTGCTTTGCGAAAGGGCTTACATGTGGATACATTCCACTTGGTGGAATGATAATTAAAGAAGAACTAATTGAGAAGTTTAACGATAAGCCGCTTCCTCTTGGACTCACCTATTCCGGTCATGCCGTTGCTTGTGCGGCAGCTGTTGAAGTTTTGCAGATTTATGAAGATGAAAAACTCATTGAGAATGCGGCTAAGATGGGCAACTATATGAAAGCATCGGTTGAGAAAATGAAAGACCGTCATCCATCGATAGGCGATTACCGTACAACAGGATTATTGGGTTGTATTGAAATCGTAAAGAATCGCAAAACGAAAGAACCGATGGCTCCATGGAATGCTTCAGCAGATGAAATGTCCATAATGAATAAAGTAAATGCGAAGTTACTGGAGTTAGGTTTGTTTACTTTTGTGCGTTGGAATTATATCTTTACTGCTCCCCCACTTTGTATTAATCAGGCAGAAATGGATGAAGGTCTAGATATTATTTCAAAAGCCATTTCAATAGCTGATGAGCATGTGACTAATTGATTTTTTTATTTCGAAAATTCAATTCAAATTCAGACAAGTATTTCATCGTGTGTTGATGTTATAAAAGTAATTTACACGAATTCACGAATGTTTACTACACAGCATATTTAACACAATATGTCGCTACAAAACGAAGACCTCGCTCCTATTCAACCGCAACAGCGAACGTGGAATACATGGAACTATGCTGCTTTATGGATAAGCATGAGTTTGTGTATTCCAACCTACATGCTTGCCAGTTCGCTGATTGAAGGCGGGATGAACTGGTGGCAAGCTATTCTAACTATTTTTCTGGGCAATAGCATTGTTCTGCTGCCGATGATTTTAAACGGCCATGCCGGAGCCAAATATGGTATTCCATTTCCTGTTTTAGCGCGGGCAAGTTTTGGTGTTAAAGGAGCCAACATTCCCGCAATGTTACGGGCTATTGTTGCCTGTGGATGGTTTGGGATACAAACCTGGATTGGTGGTTTTGCTTTATATCAAATGTTGCGAGTTTGGTTTCCTGCAGTTGATAATTTACAACCAGTTTTTCCGGAATCTTTTGGCCTGCAGACCGGACCGGCAATTACATTTTTTCTCTTCTGGCTACTCAATATGTATGTAATCAAGCTCGGCGTTGAAAGTATTAGAAAACTGCTCGTCTTTAAGGCAATCTTCCTTCCTGTGGCAGCATTGGCATTATTATTTTGGGCAATATCTGCAGCGAATGGGCTTGGGCCGATACTGGCTCAGCCATCGAAATTTCATTCGTCCGGCGAGTTTTGGACTTTTTTCTTTCCGGCTTTAACGGGAATGGTTGGCTATTGGGCAACATTATCGTTGAATATTCCTGATTTCACACGGTATGCCAAGAGTCAGCGTGCGCAAGTGCTTGGACAAGCTATTGGATTACCACCTTCGATGACACTATTCGCCTTCATTGGTGTAGCTGTCACCTCTGCAACATTGATTATATATGGCAATACAATATGGGATCCATTGGTACTAGCGGGTAAATTTGAAAGTAAGATGTTGGTTAGTTTTGCCATGATTGCAGTTACGCTTTCGACGCTGGCGACAAACATAGCTGCTAATATTGTAAGTCCTGCCAACGACTTTTCAAATCTTGCACCGTCGAAAATTGATTTCCGAAAAGGCGGCTATATCACCGGAATAATTGGAATAATGATTTTTCCCTGGAAGCTTATTGCTGATCCGAATGGATACATTTTTACCTGGCTGATAGCTTACTCGAGTCTTTTGGGACCGGTTGGAGGAATTATGATTGTCGATTACTTCTTCATCCGCAAAAAGGAATTAATCGTTGACGAACTTTATTCATATAAAGGTCGCTATACCTATACAAATGGTTTTAATAGAAATGCACTGATAGCTCTAGTGGTCGGTATACTTCCGAATGTTCCCGGCTTCTTTACAACAATTGGTGTTATTGAAAAAGATTTTTTTCCGAATTGGTTATCCGGATTGTATAATTATGCCTGGTTTGTAGGTTTTTTTGTTTCAGGAATTTTATATTATCGATTGATGAAAAGAAATAGTTAAAAAAGCGATTCCGGAAAGCGAAAGAACTATTACTCAAATAAAAAATCATAGCGCATTTTTAATGGCTATTATTTCTCCTGCAATACTCACTGCAATTTCCTCTGGCGTATGGCTGTTTATTGGCAATCCAATGGGAGCATGAAGTTTGTTTAGTATCCTTTCCGGCAACTTGTCATTTCTCCATTCTTCGAACATTTTTTGCATTTTTGCTTTACTTCCCAAAACTCCTATGTACTTAAACTCCTTTTCGGCAAGGGCACGAAATGCGACATCATCAGTACGGTAACCGAAAGTCATAATAACAACATAAACATTTAGTCCTCCGGGGACAATTTCGCGGAGATCGGAGAAATTATTTACAATTTTTTTGGAGTGAGCGAATGTATTTTGCTCAATGGTATTTAAGCCATCTCTTTCATCGATAACGGAGATGTGAAAATCAAGAGAACTGATTAGCTTAGATAATGCCAAAGCACAATGACCACCACCGATAATAAAAAGATGATTAATGAAACCGATTCTTTCAGTGTATTTCCAATCAGATTCCGTTTGAGCATTGAATGAGAAATCGGGAATATTTTTTTCATATTCAGAAAAAGAAATACTACCTGGGTTAATGGTTATTAAACCGGGACTGCCGCTTTCCAAACAAGCTATTATTTTTTTGATTTCATTTTGATGCCGGCTTGTCACCGGTAAAAAAATAACTGTTTGCTCACCCGAACAAATCATGCCGCTTTGGTTTATTCCGGCTGATTTGCTATGTACTTGTTTTTTAAGAAAGGAAATATCTGAAAGCGATTTCAGTTTCTCTTTTGCCAGTTCGACAAACTTATGTTCCATGATGCCACCGCCGATAGAGCCAGCCATACCGGTAGAAGAAACGGCCATTTTGAATCCCGGGCGACCGGGACTGCTACCCCGGCTTTCGACTACACAAAGCAATATGACGGACTCTGTATTATTCAGGTGATTGTGAATGAAATTCCAGACATTAATTGCTTGCATAGAGGGCAGAAAATTTATTTTCCAAGGTTTTTTAGAGAGGTTAATTACATCGGAAATTTAATTCTATTTTTGTTCTGTTTAACGAAAGAAATGAATTTTGATTTAGCCATAAGAAGCAAGCGAATACTGACACCGGAAGGTATGTTGGATGGCACCATTCTGATTTCAGAAGGCAAGATTGTCCAAATAGTGAAAGGAGACTCCACTGCCTCAGTTAAGACCTACCTGGATGCAAGAGAGTTTGTTGTGATGCCCGGACTTATCGATCCGCATGTGCATATAAATGAACCCGGCAGGACTGAATGGGAAGGATTTGATACAGCGACAATGGCTGCTGCTGCGGGAGGAATTACCACACTCATCGATATGCCGCTTAATTCATCGCCGGTGACAACGACGCTTCAAAATTTACAAATGAAACTCGTTGCAGCCGAAGGGAAAATACATGTTAACTGTGGATTTTGGGGTGGAGTAATTCCTGCCAACCTAAATAAACTTGATGAACTATTGAAAGGAGGCGTATTTGGTTTAAAAGCATTTCTCACGCATTCAGGCATCGATGATTTCCCGGAGACACATCCTGCGGAATTGAAGAATGTATTACTTAAATTAAAAGAATATGGTTTGCCATTACTCGTGCATTGTGAGTTGAGTGAAAATCACGAAGGCACAAGATTGCTAACTGAAAATCCGGGAAGTTATGCTGCTTACTTGCAATCCAGACCGAGATCATGGGAGAACAAGGCGATTGAAACGATGATCAATTTGTGTAGAGTAACAGGGGGGCATGTTCACATCGTGCATCTCTCATCGGCTGAAGCTTTGCCCATGATTGAGCAAGCGAGAAAAGAAGGACTACCACTTACTGTTGAAACTGCACCTCATTACCTTTTCTTTTGTGCAGAAGAAATTGAAAATAAAAATACGTTACTGAAATGCGCACCACCAATTCGTGAGAAGAAAAACAATGATCAGCTTTGGAAAGCTTTGAAAGAAGGTTTAATAGACTTTGTTGCTACCGACCATTCTCCTGCACCTCCTAATTTAAAAGAGATTCAAAGCGGAAATTTATTGAAGGCATGGGGAGGAATTGCAGGATTACAATTCTCGTTGCCAGTTACCTGGACTGCCGGATTAAAACACGGTATTACGCTAAAAGATTTATGTAAATGGATGAGCGAAAACCCTGCAACTTTTCTTGGATTGCAACATAAAAAAGGAAAAATTACTGAAGGTTTTGAAGCAGATATTGTAATCTGGGATCCCGAAAAAGAATTTTCGATCGCCGGTAATGACATTTATCACAGGCACAAACAGACACCCTATGCAGGACTGAGATTAAAGGGGGAAGTAAAGCAAACGATTGTAAACGGAAAAATTGTTTATAATAGAAAGGTATTTTCTGCGATAAACTCAGGTAATGTTTTATTAAAATATGACAAATAAAATTAATATGGATTCATTGATGATAGTTCACAAGCTCACCTTATGAACCTGTACTTTCGGATATGTTTGTACAGTTGATGATTCCTGAGAATAAGAAAAAGATTTTATCAATAAAAATGGAAACAAAATGAATATCATTTTCATATCGAACAATTAAATTTCTATTATTTTTAATATTCTTTTTTTAGAAAATTTGTAGACTAAATTAACGAATATTATTTTTCCACCGTTTTTTTTATGTCAATTGGAACATCATTAATTAATTCAGGTACGAAAGTATTGTCGATAAGATCTGCCATGTTCATTTTCTTTTTAAGCACACCCATTTTAACTGCCATGTTATGGATCTTCTGGATTTCCTCTACAGCTGGTGTAAGGTTTACATAACTTACACGATGAGGAGTTGATGTCAGGACGAAGTCCATAAGTTTTTTATCCTGACGATAATAAGGGGCCACCAGTTCGGCGGCTTCGGCTCTGTGAGTTTCTGCCCATTTTCCTGATTGAGCAATTCCTCGAATCAAATCACGAACGACATCCGGGTTCTCATTAATCAGATCTTCGTGCACGACTAATACACAAGAGATAAAATTGGGCCAGACATCTCTCGTCATATATAAAATGCGACCGAAACCTTCTATTTCCGCCTTCGCACAAATAGGTTCAGCAACAAAAAAGCCATCGATGGCACCGGAAGCCAAAGACGTAAGCATGTCGGGAGGAGGAATAATTACCATTTCAATCTCTTCAGGCTTCATTCCTTGATCTTCCATCAATTGTAAAAATACGACGCGCTGGTTGCTGTAAGCACTGGGAAAAGCAATTGTCATTCCTTTCAGATCACGTAAACTTTTTGCTTGGTTATTTTTCGCAATGATGAGTTCTGAACCATCTCTGTGACCGAGGTAACAAACCTTTACCGGCGCACCGTCTTCCCGCATCTTCATTGCAAGAGGGAGATTCATAAATGATGCCTGGAGAGATTTTGCCAGAAGAGCACTAACGACTGTAGGGAAATCCGAAAATCGTTGTGAATTGAAATTTGTATTTGAATTGGTTGTTTTAGAGGCAAAGTCAGTCACCGGACATGTTAAATGACAAGTAACCGGCAAATATCCCACCGTTAATGATCTTTTTGCTTTATTATTGGGTCCATCGTGTATTGAATCACTTTGTAGAGCATTATTACTTACACTTTTCAACGGGTTAAAACGTAAAATACCCAATGCTGTTATCGCTAGCAGTGTGCCCAAAATAATTTTTACATACGTTAATTTCATAACACGATTAGTACTTGTTGCTATTCAACAATAAGTCTGAAAAGGTAAGACGATTATTACTTAATTGTTCACATTTATTTTCCATCGATTGAATCAAATTCAGAAATATCCGGATGGTTGAAAGTATGTAATCCAAGTTCGGTCAGAACAGCATCCATAGCTTGAATAACGACAGGGTTTGTCAATTCTCTTGGCCGTGGAGCATCAATTTTAAACTCTTTACAAATATGGGCAGGACGATTTGACAGAACGATTACCCGATCAGCTAACTGTGTAGCTTCTTCGATATCGTGTGTTACAAAAACAACAGTACGAGGGCGTTTAATTAATAACCTGTTTAACTCATGCCTCATCCGAAGGCGTGTTTGATAGTCCAATGCTGAAAAGGGTTCATCCATTAACAAAATATCAGAATCTCCTGCAAGTACTCTCGCTAATTCCACCCTTTGTTTCATTCCGCCGGATAGTTCATGAGGGTAGTGATTGTGAAAATCTTTTAAGTGAATTAATTCAAAAAGTTTACTCAACTCGTTTTCACGAATAGACTTATCGGCAATGGAACGCAAACCCATACTTATATTTTCCGCAACCGTAAGCCAAGGGAAAAGTCCGTCCTGTTGATAGACAGTCCTAACGATTCCATCCCGTTGAACGTTTCCTGAAACAGGTAATAAATATCCTGATAAAACATTTAGTAAAGTAGTTTTTCCGCAACCGGAAGGGCCCACAATTACAACAAACTCTCCGGGGTTTACGTTAATATTTAAATTTTCCAAAACAGACAATTCGCCATAACTATGCGAAACATTTTGAAGAATAAGTTTGCTTTTAGAATCTTTATCTATCATATCCCCAGCGAACATTAGGCATTTTTGACAATTGTGAAAGTATTCGATCCATTAGCAGACCTAACAAACCAATGACAAGCATATAACTTACAGCAGTATCCAGTCGAAGTGCATTTCGTGCGTCCCAGATTCCAAAGCCAAGTCCATCCCGGCAACCAACCATTTCGGATGCAACAATGACCACCCAGGCAATACCATAACATATGCGCATGGCTGTAATGATCTGAGGCAAGACAGCAGGAAAGGTAACTTTTGTTAATAGTTCCCTTCCTGTATAATTATAATCTTTAGCAACACGAAAAAAAATACCGGGAATACCTGCAACTGCTGTCATTGTAGAAATAACAAGAGGGAAGAACGTTGCCATTATCAACAAAAATATTGCAGGCTTGTCACCGATATGAAACCAAAGAATTGCAAAAGGTATCCAAGACAAAGGCGAAAGAAACCGGAAGAAATTCAGAATTGGAGAAAGAGCTTTTCTTGCAACCATATTTTGTCCAAGCCAAAGTCCAAACGGAATACCCAGAAAAGCGGATATTACAAAACCAATTGTAACACGCCAAAGAGACGCAATAATGTCATTATACAATCTGCCTGCAATTATTTCTTCTTTTAAACTTCTTAAAACATCGATGGGAGATGGAAGCTGGTAAGCGGGAACAAGTTGTAGTTTACAAATGAAAAACCAGATTAGTGTTCCTGATAAAATTACAATTAGTGGCAACAAAAACGTTAACTTAATTGGAAATTTCGATTTCATTAAATTGCAATATTGTCGGTAGTGGATGTATAATTCATTTAATTAGCAAAACCAAAATCCGGAAATACTTTAAAATTAAACGCAAATAAGCATATTGCGAATTTATGCTAAATAAAACATCGAATTCTCAAATATATATTAAAATCAAGTATTAATTACTGTAAAAATAAAATATTATTTTTCATAAAAAAACTAATTCAATGGAAGATGCTAAAACCAACAACTAGTCTACAATTATAAAACACATAGAGTCAATCATAGCAATTTCATCAGGAAAATTTATCTACTTTTAACACACAATTTTTTACTTCACAACAACCCATTTAAGAGCGCGCACAGGACTAAATAAATTGAATATTAAAATGCCACAAACTGAATCATTTATCACTCTCATCGATCTTGCGTCAGAACGTCTTGGGGGTAAAGCTTTGCAATGCAGTGACGACTTTTTTGCAGAGAAAGAAAACCTGCTTAAACCCGGAAGAGGAATTTTCATACCCGATAAATATACGGATCGCGGTAAATGGATGGATGGATGGGAATCGCGAAGAAAGCGAACACCGGGACACGACTGGTGTATCATTCAATTGGCAACTTCAGGAATCATTAAAGGGTTGGACATCGACACCAATCACTTCCTGGGAAATCATCCTCCATTTGCTTCAGTTGATGCAGCAATCGTAGAGCAAACAAAAGAGACATTGGATCCGGACAAAATTAAATGGATAGAAATACTTCCAAAGTCACCCTTACAACCGGGAAGTCAGCATTTTTTTGAAATACAAAACCCGGTAGTATTCACACATTTGCGCTTAAATATTTATCCGGATGGTGGTGTGGCTAGGTTAAAAGTATATGGAGAAGTTTTTCGCGACTGGAGTAAAGTTGGGGCAGATGAAATTGTAAATCTGGCAGCAGCAGAAAACGGAGCAAAAAGTATTTTATGCAACGACATGTTTTTTAGTCATATGGATAATCTCATCATGCCCGGAAGAGGAGTTAATATGGGAGATGGATGGGAAACAAAAAGAAACAGAACACCCGGAAATAAAGATTGGGTTATTGTAAGACTTGCAAAAAAAGGATTGATTCAAAAGATATTAATTGATACTTGTCACTTCAAAGGTAATTACCCGGATAGTTGCATGCTTGAGGGAAGTGTATTGACAACTTTAGAAGAGAAAGATATGTTATCGGAAAAAATTCACTGGACAACCATTTTACCGCAAAGTAAATTGAAAGCTGATTACGAGCATTTCTTTGAGAATGAAATCGCAAACCATGGACCTTTCACGCATGTTCGCCTGACTATTTTTCCGGATGGAGGCATTAGCAGGATGAGATTATTTGGTACTATTGCGGGTTAATATGAAATTAGAAATATTCAATCGATTAACACCTGCACAAGCGAAAGAAGAGCTCTTTAAATGCTGTGGGAGTACAACATGGGTCAACCTGATGATGCAGGAATTTCCTTTTGATTCGGTGCTTAAAGTAAAAGAAACTGCTGAAAAAGCCTGGCTGGTTTGTAAAGAGAATGATTTTTTAGAAGCATTTACACATCATCCTAAAATTGGTGAAAAACCTTCAGCCAATAAAACAAACCATTCAGATAAGTGGGCTGCACAGGAACAATCGGGAGTTGACAAAGCTCAATTATCCCTATTGAATGAACTAGCGGAATTGAATCAAGCATATGCTTCCAAGTATGGATTCATTTATATCGTCTGTGCCACCGGAAAATCGGCCGGAGAAATGCTGCACCTATTGAAAGAGAGAATAAACAATTCTATTGAAAAAGAAATAGCTATTGCAGCAGCAGAACAAAATAAAATTACCCACCTTCGCATAGATAAATTATTTTCATGAGCCAGATAACAACCCACATATTAGATACGTCACTAGGTAAACCTGCAGCCAATGTCAACATCCTATTGGAGGAAGAAAACAACGGGGTTTGGAGAGAACTTGCGAGAGGAAAAACGGATGGAGACGGAAGAATAAAAAATCTGCTTTCCGAAAGTACAACTGTTGAACCGGGAGTTTACAGACTTGTTTTTGATGTAGGCGCGTATTATAGTTCAATGAATATTAAAACATTTTATCCGTCTGTAAAGATTGAATTTCGTATTACAGATAAAACACACTATCACGTCCCCTTACTTTTGAATCCTTTTGGATATACAACATACCGGGGCAGTTAAATAAATTAATCATCATTCTATGACAATGAAATTATCGATTCCACAAAATGAGGTAGAATCAGTATTGACAGACCTCAAGAAGGCCAACTCTGAATTTCAAAAAATTTATCCTGGTGAGCTTCCTGATCGTCAGCCCGTACATACAGTTTATGGAGGAGCCAACCTTTTTAAATCGGATACCACGCAAAAAATGGGACAGGTTGCACTCAAGAATTTCCTTACCTATGCTCCTGATTTTACAGTTTTAGCGACCGTACTAAATTTAAAAGATTCTGAATTACTTCCGAAAGACAAGAATGAAATCGAACGAATCAAAAAAATGTTCACTACGATTTCGGATGATGCTATTAAGAAAGAGAAATTCTGGCTCCCCTATCTCATACATAAAAAAATTGTTTCTAAATTAAGCACAGAAGCTGTGGAAGATTTCCGTATCGATTTCGAAGATGGATTTGGCAACAGACCCGACGCAGAAGAAGATCTGACAGCCGTTCAAGCAGCTGAGCAACTGGCCATAGGCATGAAGGAAAAAACAATTTCCCCCTTCATAGGTATAAGAATAAAGCCATTTACGGAAGATCTGAAACACCGTGGAATACGGACCCTCGATATATTCTTAACAACACTCTTACAAAAAACAAATGGCGTGTTGCCTGATAATTTTGTAGTCATGTTGCCCAAAGTTACCATTCCCGATCAAATTAAGGCACTGGTCAAACTATTCGAAATACTTGAACACGAACACAAATTGCTTCCGCTTTCATTGAAGATGGAGATGATGGTTGAAGCTACACAAGCCGTAATGGATGCTGATGGAAAAAATCCTTTGCTGTCACTCATTCGTGCCGGAAAAGGAAGATGTATAGCCGCACACTTCGGCACGTATGATTATACGGCATCTTGTAATATCACTGCCAAGTATCAAACGATGGATCATCCCGTTTGCGATTTTGCACACCATATGACGCGCGTCGCTTTGGGTGGAACAGGAATCATGCTTTCTGATGGCGCTACCAATGTGATGCCTGTTGGACCACATCGTGGCGAAAATATCACCGAAGCGCAAGAGATTGAAAACCGAGAAGTAGTTCACAATGCCTGGCGACTCGGGTTTGGACATACCATGCATTCACTCATAAATGGCTTCTATCAAGGTTGGGATTTACATCCTGCGCAACTTCCAATGAGATATGCAGCAGTCTATTCTTTCTTTCTCGAAAGCTATGACGATGCCGCTGTTCGTCTCCGTAACTTCGTCGAAAAAGCTGCACAAGCTACTTTATCCGGCGATGTTTTCGATGATGCCGCAACCGGACAAGGTCTACTAAACTACTTTTTAAAAGCGATGAATTGCGGTGCGATTTCAGAAAAAGAGGTATTAAGTACAGGCCTCACAATTGAGGAGATAAGAAGCCGGTCGTTTTATAGGATTCTACTTGGCAGAAGAGGAAGAAAGGGATGATTTCAGATTTGAAAAAATAATTGAGTGAAAAAAAAATTGAATTGAATTTATAAACAATATGGTTTCTTTTAATTTAATACTTATTTTTTGTTTGTTGGCTTTGGTTGTGCTGATTGTTGTTGTATTAAATGACGTTGTTAAGCTGGCCGATAAAAATGAAACATTGAAAGAAAAAAATGAAGAAAATATCAGTGAAGCAAAAACAACACGTACAATTTTAATTGGTTCATTGATAGCAGGGATTATTCTTTATTTGACATTTCCTTATATTCAACGAATGAGTTTAGAAGGTCATTTGATGGAATGGCTGAGTTTGATTGTCAGATGGGCGCATGTTGTTTTAGGCATTGCATGGATCGGAGCTTCGTTTTATTTTATCTTTTTAGAAAATAGTCTGAATAGAACGAAGGATTTACGCGACGATCTGGCAGGAAATCTTTGGGCCATACATGGTGGTGGATTTTATTACATCGAAAAATACAAAGGAGCACCCGGAAAACTTCCTGAAAAACTTCATTGGTTTAAATACGAAGCATATTTCACCTGGTTATCAGGAATCGTTCTACTCACTATTGTATATTATTTCAATGCGAAATCATTCATGATCGATCCGGCTGTAAGTGACATAAAATCGTCAACAGCCGTCATGATTGGTGCGGGTTCATTAATCGGAGGATGGGTTATCTATGATTTCATGTGCCGGTCAAGCTTACTTTCGAAACCCAAACTCTTCGGAGCAATCGGCTTCATTTTGCTTACACTGATTTCATTCGCACTAAGCAAATTTCTCAGCGGAAGAGCGGCCTTCATTCATGTAGGAGCATTACTCGGAACTATTATGGCCGGAAATGTTTTCTTCGTTATCATTCCTTCTCAGAAAGAACTCGTCAAAGCCGCAAAGAATAACCTGCCACCGGATTTAAATTTAGGAAAATATGCCGGTCTTCGTTCGCTGCATAATAATTACATAACTCTGCCGGTAATCTTCATTATGATCAGTAATCATTTTCCCGGAACTTTCGCTCCTGTTTACAATTGGGCAATCCTGGCTTTACTTACAATTGGCAGCGTAGCTATCAGACATTATATTAATTTGCATGAAAAAGGAATTAACTCGAATAAGTTCATCGCTTTTGGCGCAATCGCTCTTTTTGCTGTCGTTTTTGTAACTGCTCCGGAAAAAAAGGTTGTGGACAACACACCGGTAAAGTTTGCAGAAGTACAAACAATAATTAGCAAACGTTGTTTGACTTGTCATGCCACGAATCCAACTGATGATGTGCAAAAAGTCGCACCCAATGGAATCATTTTTGAAACACCGCAACAGATTGTCAAGCAAAGCGAAAGAATACAATTCCGTGTGGTGCAGACTAAGACTATGCCCCAAGGAAATAAAACCGGAATTACAGAGGAGGAAAGATTGCTGTTAGGCAGATGGATTGCACAAGGTGCAAAGTTGGATTGAATTTAATCGACAATGAATATGAGTCCGGAGAGAAAAACCTTGTTACTTTATATTGCCAAATGCGTAAGCGGCAGCTTACTTGTTTTTCTGATTTCCTGGTTGATTAATTACAAAGATTTTAGCTGGTGCATAATATCCGTCATGCTCGTATTAACTCCGGAAAGCAACGAAGCGATGCCACTTGCAATAACAAGAATCAAAGCCAATTTTATCGGAGGATTGGTCAGTATTTTGTTTATACTTTTAAATCTTCCATTATATCTGTCCATTTCACTTTCCGTTGTACTGACGATTCTGGCATGCAACCACTTTAAGTTAATGACAGGAAGCAGGGCTGCAATTGCTGCAGTAATTATTATCATGATGCATGGAGAAGACTTTTCTCATCCTAATTTTTGGTCGATTACTTTACAACGATTAGGGTCGGTTATTGTCGGCTGTCTGATTGGATTATTTGTTACGATAATTTTTAATCAGAAACCGACAGGCAAGGATGTAGAAAAATTAAAACAAAGCGAGGCCTGAATTTATAATGAGCTAAACACTCATTATTTTTTTTGATAGAGGCCTATCAACACTTTTTCAGGAGTCATCGGTGCAGAAAATGCTACCTCAGATGCGGGATTAAATGCCAGGATTGCATTTCTTAAAGCGAAATAAGCACCTATTCCATACATTAAAGGTGGCTCACCAACTGCTTTCGAATTGAAAATAGCTAGATTGTCTTTTTCGTTTTCAAGAAAATGGACATTGATTTCTTTTGGAACAGAATAGACATCAGGGATTTTATAGGTAGAAAGTGCATTGCTCCGCAACCTGCCATCTCTATCGAAAATAATTTCTTCCATTGTCATCCATCCGATGCCCTGAACAATTCCGCCTTCGCACTGTCCCAAATCCACTTGCTTACTATTTCCTGTACCGATGTCGTGAACAACATTAACAGCATTGAATTCATAAACTCCCCGGAGACAGTCGAGTGTTACGGTAACGATTGCGGTGCCATAAACATGATAAGCAAAAGGATGACCTTTTTCTTTTGTCAGGTCGAAATGAATTTCAGGGGTAGAATAATGAGCATGTTCCGATAAACTGATTCGGCTAACGTAGGCCATCATGATCAGTTTTTTCCAATCGATTTCAGTCGGCTTACCGTTTAATAATACCGATTCGTTTTCAATGGATACATTTTCAATTTCAGTATTCAATTCTGTTGCGGCTTTTTGTAAAAGTCGTTCACGAATTTTTTCGCATGCCATCTTTGTCGCTTTGCCGTTTAAGTCGGCAGTAGCCGAAGCGGCAGAAGGAGAAGTATTAGCGATTCTGGAGGTGTTTGTTGAATTGATGCGAATGCGGTCAGGAGAAACAGAAAAAATTCGAGCGGCAACTTGTAGTATTTTGGTGTTGACCCCCTGCCCCATTTCCACGGCACCGGTGCTGATGCTGATGCTTCCATCGGTATATACATGCACCAGAGATCGAGCCTGATTCATCAATGTTTTTGTAAAAGAGATGCCAAAACAAATTGGCATCAGTGCCATGCCTTTTTTAGTCAGGTAATTTTCATGATTAAATTCTGCGATCTCTCTGTGAAATTCATCCAAATGAAAACGCTTGGAAGCCATATCCCAACATTCATGAGCATCACTAACGGCGATTTGTCCGTAAGGGAATTCATCACCAGTTGAAATCAAATTCCTCTTTTGAATTTCATATGCCTCCACACCGATTTCACCGGCAGCATGAGCGATAGCACTTTCGATAACAAACATTCCCTGCGGACCACCAAATCCTCTGAATGCAGTATTGGGAGGCAGATTGGTACGACAGCTCCAGGCCGTTGCTTTGACATTGGGAATGAAATATGAATTGGTACAATGAAACAGCGTACGTTCGAGAACTGCGGGCGATAGATCTGCGGCGGCTCCTGCATTTTGGAAAAATTCTGCTTCGTATGCAAGAATTTTCAAATCTTTATCGAGGCCAATTTTATAATCCGAAGAATATGGATGTCTTTTGCCGGTCATTCGCATATCTTCCATTCGATCCAGCGAATATTTTACCGGAAGTTTCAAAACAAAGGCGGCAAGCGCGCACAAAGCAGCCCAAGCATTGGCCTGATCTTCTTTTCCTCCAAAGCCGCCGCCAAGGCGGGTAACATCGACTTCAATCTGATGCATGGGGATTCCTAAAACACGCGAACAACACCGCTGAACGGCTGTTGGACCTTGAGTCGAAGAAAAGACTTTGATAGAATTGTTCTCCTGTGGAATTGCATAGGCGCCTTGAGTTTCAATATATAAATGCTCCTGACCGTTTGTATCGGCACGTCCACTAAAAATGTGCGCACATTCCTTCCACGCCAGCTCCGTGCTTCCCAAATTGAATGTTCGGGGAGGAACGATTAATTTATTTTTTTCTTTTGCTTCACGGGGATCGGTGATGACGTAAAGCGGATCGATGATTACCTTAATTTTTTTAACGGCTGCATGAGCTAACTCGCGGGTTTCTGCAACAACCATGGCAATTGGCATTCCGCAGAAATCGACGATGTCATCGGCAAAAAGCGGCTCATCGGCAATAATACCACCAATCTGATTTTCTCCGGGAATATCTTTGCAGGTAAAAACCCGAACGACACCTTCAGAAACTTTTGCAGCAGCAGTATCCAGACTCACTATTTTTCCATGTGCAGAGGGTGAATCAAAAACAGCAGCAAAGAGCGTTCCTTCAATTACAGGAATATCATCCAGGTAAATGGATTCGCCTTTTGTATGTGTTTTTGAATCTATGTTATTCATTGACGGCCATAAGATTTTGAGGAATGATAGTATCGAATAAGGTAATAAAATGTGCCTTTATTAACTGCTTTAATAAAAGACGCTTATACAAATCAGCGCCTCTTGCATCGCTGATGGGAGTAATTTCTTCGTCAGCAATTAAACAGGCTTGCAAAACATTGGTTTCATTTAATACTTTATCGATGAGAAATGCTGAGGCTTTTGTTAGGACCATTGGAACAGGTCCGACTCCACCGGCGGAAATTATGGCTTCAGAAATTGTGTTGTCGATGACAGTAATTTTCATTGCGGAATTGACACTGGCTATATCGAGATTTGTTCGCTTACTGACTTTCTCAAAATTAAAGAAGGTATGATCCCCGGGAATCGGAAAGGAAATTTTTTCGAGTACTTCATCGGCCTTTTTATCGAGCGACTTATATCCCTTGTAAAAATCCTTTAATGACACATCGCGCTTTCCGGCATTACCGGATAATGTAATTGTTGAATCCAGCGCGAGAAAAAATATGGTGAGGTCGCCTATTGGAGAGGCATTAACCAGGTTTCCTCCAAGAGTTGCCATATTCCGTATAGGCGTAGAAGAAACGAGTTTTATATGTTTGTTCAGATGGGGAAAAATATTCCGCATCAGTTTAGATTCTAATAGATCGGTAACGGTCGATGAAGATCCAATAATACATGTATCTCCTACCTGTCGAATTCCTTTTAAAGCAGGGTTATCGAAAAGATATTCCGCCTGAGCACCAACCATGACCTCGTGTTTTTGAACATAGAGATCGGTTCCTCCGCCAACGGGAATACCGATTTTCGTATCCGCATTTTTTTTCGATTCGGCAGATTCGCTTTTCAACAGAGCCAAGCGTTCGCTGATTCCTGAAAAATATTCAGGTACAATTTTCTCCTGAATGGCATATCCGATGACATCCCCGGAATTTCTTTTCTTCATCATTTCGGAGATCGAATATGCCGCTCGTTCAATTGATTTATATCCTGTACATCGACAAATATTTCCATCGATAGCGGAGATAATGTTGGCACTTTTATCCTGAAGACAAAATCCGGCCAGCGACATTACAAAACCGGGTGTACAGAAACCACACTGTGTTGCACCCTGATCAATCATCGCCTGTTGAACGGGATTGAGTCCGGGAGTGTTTAGACCTTCCACAGTTACGATATGTTTGCCGGCTACATTTCCCAAGGGCATGAGGCAGGAAGTAGCGGATTGGTAATTCAGTTTATTATCTGCATAAGATCCGACCAATACGGTACAAGCACCGCAGTCACCTTCTCTGCAACCGATTTTTGTTCCGGTAAGCCGTTGATTGTAACGAATAAAATCGAGTACTGTAATTCCCGGCGCCATGTCCGTGTTTACAGTTTTATTATTCAGAATAAATTTTATCAAAACAATTGATTCTTTTCTTAAGCGGTAAAGTTAATAAATGCTATAGAACATAAGTAAGAAATTTATTTGTACTTTGGACGTAAGAAGGGAGGCAATTGAACAGCCAACTTTTGTTTAATAAAATAAAAACAATTCAAAATAGAATTATGCTTGAATTTATGAAATCGGCCATTGAAGAAGCGCGTGAAGGAATGCGTGAAGGCGGTATTCCGATTGGCTCTGTGTTGGTTAAAGAGGGAAAGATAATTGGCAGAGGGCACAATAAACGGGTACAGGATGGCGATCCGATAACGCATGCCGAGATTGACTGTCTGAGAAATGCGGGCCGTATCGGTAGCTATAAAGGAACGGAGCTTTATTCTACCCTGATGCCTTGCTATTTGTGTGCAGGCGCTGTCGTACAATTCGGGATTAAGAAAGTATATGCGGGAGAGAATGAGACTTTTTCGGGAGCCAAAGAATTTATGGAATCGATGGGTGTGGAAGTAATTAATCTGGACTCTTCAGAATGCAAAGAGATGATGAGAAAATTCATTGCTGAAAATCCAACTTTATGGAATGAAGATATCGGTGAGTTATAAAATAAAAAATCAGTAATATCAAACCAACTCTAAAATTAAACATTAAAAAACCGAGACTATGTCAATTTTAATTAAAAACGGAACGATCGTTACTGCTTCTGAGAATTGTGAGGCGGATTTATATGTGGAAGGAGATAAAATATCGGCTATCGGAAAAAACCTGAATGTAAAACCCGATGAGGTAATTGATGCTAAAGGAAAACTCATAATGCCGGGCGGAATTGATCCGCATGTGCATCTCGACATGCCATTTATGGGAACTTTTTCAAGTGATGATTATACGAGTGGCACCTCCGCTGCATTGTTTGGAGGAACAACTATGTTGATTGATTTTGTTTTACAGACGCAAGGCAAATCGCTTGAGCATGCTTTGAATGAGTGGAAAGGAAGATCGGATGGCAAAGCTTGTTGCGATTATTCTTTTCACATGGCAGTGACTGATTTTAACGAGCAAACAAAAAAAGAAATCAGACAGATGGTTGAGAAAGAAGGAATCACTTCTTTCAAGACTTTCATGGCTTATAAGGGAGCATTGATGATTGATGACAGAATGATGGTCGGATTGATGAATGAAGTGAAGAGTTGCGGGGGAATGGTCACGGTTCATGCGACGAATGGCGACATGATTGATTTTCTGATCAACAAACACCGGTCTGAAGGAAAGCTATCCCCACTCTACCATTATTTGTCACAGCCGGAGATAACCGAAGCTGAGGCATCGGGAAGGTTTGCCGATATGGCTTCATACACGGGCGTGCCGGCATATATTGTACACATGACCTGCGAGGGCGCACACAATCATGTTCGCAAAGCTGCAGAAAGAAATCAAAAAGTTTTTGCAGAGACATGCATTCAATATTTGGTTTTAGATGCTTCACTGTATGAAAAGAATTTCGATGGCGCCAAATGGGTAATGAGTCCTCCTTTGAGGGAGAAGAAAGATCAGGATTCTTTATGGGCAGGAATAAACCAGGGAAGCGTTCAAGTTGTGGCTACCGATCATTGTCCGTTTAAATGGGATCAAAAGTTGATGGGTAAAGACGACTTTTCTAAAATACCGAACGGACATCCTGCCATTGAACACCGGATGGAATTATTGTTTTCGGAAGGCGTGAACAAGGGGAAAATATCGTTGAATAAATTTGTGGAGATTAGCTCAACAAATGCCGCGAAAATTTTCGGCATGTTTCCGGAAAAAGGATCTCTGGCACCCGGTTCTGATGCAGATATTATCATCATGGATCCGAATGAAGAGCATGTTTTATCGGCAAAGACACATCACATGAATGTTGATTACTCCGCATATGAAGGATGGAAGGTGAAAGGCAAAATTAAAACGGTTGTTATGCGCGGTAAGATTGCGGTCGATAATAATAAGTTAATTGTCAATCCGGGCTATGGAAAATTCGTTAAAAGGAAGAAAGTAAACGGTATTATTTAAAATGACTTTTGAAAAAAAGTATTTCCGTTGATCTCCTACTACCAAAAATTGAATCCGGTTTAGTATTCGGATTCGACTACTTCGGCAGGAACATTTTCGACTTTTATATTATTCTTCTTTGCGAGATAAGGTAAATAGTAGTTTTGAATGAACTTGGGCTTGGAATCGTAAAAAGTAGTTACTCCACCTATCTTGTAAAGAAAATAGATATAGTACCAGGCGAAATCGATCTGATATTTTAAAAAACCGGCACGTGCGCTGCGAGGGAAAAGATGGTGGTTGTTATGCCATTCACCCGCAACGATTCCCGGCCAGTATTGATTGACAGAATAGTCGTTTTGATTGAAATCTTTTCCTTCTTCTTTCGTGTCTTTTCCTTTGCCGTGACCTTTATAATTAAAAGTACGGACACCAACAGCCCAGAAAAATGCACCGCCTAATAATGTGCTGGCTAAAAGCATTCCACCAATTAGATAGAAAACAGAAAACCAGAAAGCCAAATTCAGAACGATTCCTGTAATTGTATAAACAGGATCAGAAACAGAACCCCACTTCTGATATTTTTCGTAAGTATTGCATTTTACTCCTGTGTGGCTTAAGAAATCGGCTACACGTGCATAATCTTCTCTACTCATGTTGCGATTAATAAGTTGATGATTGACATCAGCCAGAAAACAATATAAAAATCCTCCGGTCGCATTGTAAGGATCGCCGGGCATATCTGATTTTGCATGATGAACATGATGAGAAATAACATAAATTTCTTCAGGAATCATTTTAGGAACAAGGTTTTGAGTTAAGAATTTCCAAAACTTATTCTTAAAAGTATAGGCCTGATGAGTGGAATACCGATGATACCAAATGGTACCATGCGAACCCATAACGATCATGCCGTATAAAAATCCGACAAGCACCATTAAAAAACTAAAATGATAAACAGAGAAAATGACGATAAATGGAAACAACAATATTACGCTGCTCCAACTTGCCAGAGGAAGCCAGTTTTTCTTCGACTTAAAAATATTAAGCCGGGAGAAAAACTCCTTTACAAGTTGCTTATTTGTTGGCTTGACGAATTCGCCATTAGCGTCTACCCAACCATATGTTGGTGGTTCAAGAATGTTATCAATAAAGGGCATCAGAAATCTTAATTAAGAGAATTTTTTTTAGTTGAAACTGAAGTGAAAAAGTTCCCACAGGATTGTATTCAGGAGCGTTTTTTACAAATAAATCAACTTTTACCTTCTTATTGGCAACAAGATAAACATATTTATATTGCCGATTAGTAAAATATCAAATATCGCTTTGATGTTTTACACCAAATCGGTTCAAAACTCTATAAGTTTCTAATAATGAATTAGTCAAGAATCTAGTTTATTAAAAAATCTTTCTTCCCATTTATTTGATCAAACTTATAGGTGCACTCTTACAATTTGATTTTATTTCGATGATTCTTAACTTTAATAACGAAAGAACTGTACTTTATAGCGACAAAGTCGTATAAATATGTTATCTTTAAGCAATTATCATCCAATACTAATCAAACATATTCATGAATAGAAATAACCTAGAAGGTCAATGGGAAAACATCTCTGACAAATTAAGAAACAGGTTTCCTAAACTAACTTCACTGGATATTATTTATGTAAAAGGCCAGGAAGAAGATTTACTTAAGCGAATCGAATTCCGTCTTTCCAAGACCAGACTGGAAGTTTTAAATCTTATTTCGACCTTATAATTCCGGGGTTTTAGTTTTTATTTTCTTGATCATTTTCTTTTAAAACTTGCATTTCTTTAACCGATATTTTTTTTCAAGGAGAAATCATTTTCCTTTTCATGCAACATGACATTTTTTTCTTTTGACGAACGAACATTCTGAGTCGTATTAGTTTTCCGGACATTTAAAAATCTTATTCTGTAAGCCATTTTCTTTTTGAAAGTAAGAATGATTTGTAAATTAGCTTTCTGTAAATCATTTCAATTATTACATTTGAACTTGTTCAACTAAAAACTATTTTAAAAATTCAACTTATCGATAATTAAATTTTATGGCAAGAATGATAAAATCGGGGCTCATACAGATGAGTCTGCCTATGACAGAAGGCGAAGGAACTGTTGCAGAAATTAAGGATGCAATGTTGAAAAAACATATTCCTTTCATTGAAGAAGCCGGGAAAAAAGGAGTGCAGATTTTATGTCTCCAGGAAATATTCAACACGCCATATTTTTGTCCGGGACAGGATAAAAAATGGTATGAATCAGCAGAGACTGTTCCCGGTCCAACAACAGAATTGATGCAAGAGTATGCAAAAAAATACAAGATGGTAATCATTGTCCCTATCTATGAAAAAGAGCAAGCCGGCGTATTATACAATACTGCTGCAGTCATTGATGCGGATGGAACCTACCTGGGCAAATACAGGAAAAATCACATTCCACATACCTCCGGTTTCTGGGAGAAGTTTTTCTTCAAACCGGGAAATTTGGGCTATCCTGTTTTTCAGACGCGTTATGCAAAAATCGGTGTTTACATTTGTTACGATAGACATTTTCCTGATGGAGCAAGAGTGCTTGGTTTGAATGGAGCTGAAATCGTATACAATCCATCCGCAACGGTTGCAGGATTATCCCAGTATCTGTGGAAACTTGAACAACCGGCACATGCAGCGGCAAATGGATATTTTATGGGTTGCATTAACCGGGTCGGAACAGAAAAGCCCTGGAATCTGGGGAAGTTTTATGGCAGCTCATATTTTGTCGATCCCCGCGGACAAATCTTCTCTCAGGCATCAGAAAATAACGATGAATTACTCATTGCCGATTTCGATCTGGATATGATAGAGGAAGTACGTTCGGTATGGCAGTTTTTCCGCGACAGAAGGCCGGAAACTTATGGTAAGTTAGTGGAATTATAACCCCAATTGTATCTGCTGAAATTCACATTTCCGTTTTAAAAAATCTTTCATCAGAAAAAAATATCAAGAGTATAATAACTAAGTACACAATCAATTATTCAAACCATGTCAGAATACAAAGCACCATCTTCCGAGCAGGAATTTGATAAAAACTTTTCTCAGATTAAGCCACTGATGAATGATACAGAGGCCTATTATGAAAGCTCGCGTTGTCTGTATTGTTACGATGCACCTTGCGTGAATGCTTGTCCGACCGGCATTGATATTCCAACATTTATCCGCCAGATCAATACAAAGAACCCAATCGGTTCCGCGAAAACGATTTACGATTCCAATTATTTCGGTTATGCCTGCGGAAAAGTTTGTCCTACTGAAGTTTTATGCGAAGGCGCCTGTGTGTACAACAACCAGAACGTAAAACCCATTGAGATCGGACGCTTACAAAGTTTTGCAACAGCACAAGCAATAAAATCCGAAAAAAAATTATACACACCGGAAAAATCAAACGGAAAAAAAATTGCAATTATTGGCGCCGGTCCGGCAGGAATTTCCTGTGCCTGCGAATTGCGTTTAGCCGGTTTTGAAGTTGATATTTTTGAATCCAAATCAAAGCCATCCGGACTTACAGTTCATGGAGTAGCGCCATATAAAATTACCAACGAAGAAGCGCTCAATGAGATGAGTTATCTGCAGAATCAATTTGGGTATAATGTTATTTACAATAAGCCGGTTGCTACAGCGAAAGACATCGAAGAACTGGAGAAAAAATATGCAGGAATATTTATCGCAATCGGATTAGGTGCAACATCAGAGTTAAAAATTAACGGAGAAAAATTAGAGAACTGCTTTGGAGCGGTAGAGTTTGTAGAAAAGCTGCGCATGAATCACCACGGAGTGAAAGTTCCCGCACGTGTCATTGTTTTAGGAGGAGGAAATACGGCGATGGATGCAGCATCAGAATCTGCGCGCATGGGTGCGCAGGAGGTTATCCTTGCATACAGACGTTCGAAAGAAGAAATGGGCGCATACGACTTCGAATACGATCTCGCAAAAGGTGTAGGTGTAAAAGGCATGTTTAATATTTCGCCGGTAGAAATTACAGGAAACGGGAGTGTGACGGGAGTAAAATTCATCCGCACAAAAGATATCAATGGAAAACCGGAAAACATTCCCGGAAGCGAATTTACGATTGCTTGTGATTGGGTAATCAAAGCGACCGGACAATCCAAACAAACAGAATTACTATCCTTGATTAGCGGACTTAAACTCGATTCAAAAGGAAGAATTATCGTTAACAAGGTAACCTACCAAACAGGAAATCCGAAATATTTTGCAGCAGGGGATTCAGTAAGTGGCGGAGAAGAAGTAGTCAATGCCGCCGCTGACGGAAAGAAAGCCGCACTGGCAATAATTGAGATCAATAAAAAATAATATTCGTTTAAAGAAACACACGATACAACTTTGAATGTTTTTTAAATGACATTCATCAAACAAAGTCCTATGGCTAATTTAAAAACAAACCTCGCAGGAATAAAATCACCGAATCCGTTTTGGCTTGCCTCAGCGCCTCCAACGAATAGCGGCTACCAGATTATGAAAGCATTTGATGCCGGATGGGGTGGCGCAGTGTGGAAGACTCTTGGCGTTCCGGTTGTGAATGTATCGAGTCGTTACGGTTCGCTGAATTACCGTGATACCAGGATGATGGGTTTTAACAACATTGAATTGATTACAGACAGAAATCTGAAAGATAACCTCCGCGAAATCGAAGAAGTAAAAAAGCGTTTTCCGGATCATGCGGTAATTGCATCGTTGATGGTGGAAACTCGCGAAGAATGGCATCAGATAGTACGTGATGCAGAAAATGCCGGAGCCGACGGACTTGAATTAAATTTCGGTTGTCCGCATGGCATGTGTGAAAGAGGAATGGGATCAGCGGTAGGACAAGAGCCAAAAGTATTAATGACGATTGTTGGATGGGTGAAAGAAGTAGCTAAAACACCTGTCATTGTCAAACTAACTCCGAACATTACTGATATCACACGTCCTGCTATGGCAGCAAACGATGGTGGTGCAGATGCCATTTCACTCATCAACACGATTCAAAGTATTGTCAATGTTGATATCGACAACTTCGTGCCCAATCCAAATGTTGATGGACGCAGCACAAATGGCGGCTATTGCGGTCCTGCTGTGAAACCGATAGCCATGAACATGCTAAAAAATTGCGCTCAACATCCGGGAATAAAAATTCCAATTTCCGGTATTGGCGGCATTGAAAACTGGAGAGACGCTGTTGAATTTATTTTACTCGGCGCAACTTCCGTTCAGGTTTGTACGGCAGTCATGCATTATGGCTTCGGAATTATCCGCGAAATGGTTTCCGGAATGGAGCGTTATATGGACGACAAAGGATTTAAAACCCTAGATGATTTCCGCGGTAAAGCTTTACCGAACATTATGCATTGGGAAGATCTCAACCTGAAATATAAAGTTGTCGCGAATATTCACGCCGACAAATGCATTGGCTGTCAATTGTGTTATACTGCATGCGAGGATGGAGCTCACCAGGCAATCGGATTATCTTCGGATCCTGAAAACAGAATTCCGAATATTATCGAAGAGAATTGTGTAGGATGTAATCTTTGTTCACTTGTTTGTCCGGTTGAAGATTGCATTACGATGGACAGAAAAGATGATGGCAATGAGCAACTGACTTGGAAGGAACGTACATTGGCAGGAAATATTCCAACAAAATTCAACGACGATCTTGCCGGCGGATTGCACCATTGGGTTCCCGAGCCGGAAGAAGCGCTGAATGTTCTCAAGCCGATTCACTATGGAGTGAAGAAAGAAAATTAAATTTCTTTCTAGTGTTTTGGAAAGGAACTGATTATCTAAATGGGGATTAATGCCAAAACGATTGTTTTTAGCTAAATAATGGTGTTTCTATTTCCTTATTTTTTTGTAATTTAGGAAATCCTATCCTGACCCACTCCCCTATGAAAAAACAGATTCTACTTTTAGTAGCAACTTTTACATTGCTAATCAACCAATCTTTTTCCCAGGTTGTAATCAATGAGTTTTCTACTTCTAATTTATCATTGGTTTCGGACAATCACAATGAATATGAAGACTGGATTGAGTTATACAATCCAACTTCCAATGCAGTAAATATTGGAGGATTTTATCTGAGTGATCGATCTACACAACCAACGAAATGGCAATTTCCAGCCAATGTAATGATCAATGCAAATAGTTTTCTTGTAGTATGGGCATCAGGAAGAAATGAATCTATCGGTAATTATCACCATACCAATTTCAAGTTGTCACAAACAAAATTTCCGATAGAAGAAATTGTGCTTGCCGATGCTTCCGGAACAATCATCAATCAGGTTTCTCTTGTACGCATGAAGAAACATCACTCCTATGGTCGCAATCCTGATGGAGGGGCCAACTGGAGTTATTACTTATCGTCTACTTCCGGTGCGCCCAATAATATTTCGACAGCACGTCAGCGGTATGCCCAAAGTCCGGTTTTTAATCTCACTCCCGGTTTTTATCCTGTATCATTCAACCTCAGCATTACTACACCTGAAGTAGGAGCAACCATCCGCTTTACCAGAGACGGAACAGAACCCAATCCTTCTTCTACCGTTTACACCGGGCCGATCACTATTGACTCAACAACAGTTATTAAAGCAATAACGATTCCTACATCTTCATCCGTAACCGGTTCTTTTATCACTTTCGGAACTTATTTTATTGACGATTCGCATACATTACCGGTAGTTTCAATTGCCGGAAATGAATTGAGGGATCTTGCTGATGGCGATAATTCACTTCGCCCGGAAGGAACGATTGAATACTTTAACATGAATAAAGTACGTACTACATCGGGTTATGGCGAGTTTAACAGTCATGGACAAGATTCATGGGCAAATGATCAGCGGAGTATTGATTATATCATGCGTGATGAATTCGGTTACAATTATGCTTTGCAGGAAGAGTTGTTTAACCTCACTCCGCGAAGTGAATTTCAACGAATAATATTAAGAGCGGCGGGGGACGATAATTATCCTGCGGCTCATCATTCATCGAACGATGGGAGCGCACACCTTCGGGATGCCTATCTTCAAAACCTTGCAAAAAAAGGCGGCATGGATCTCGATGTGCGTACAGCTACGAAGGCAATCGTTTATCTGAATGGATTTTATTGGGGCGTATATGACCTCCGCGAAATTCCTGACGATAACGATTACACACAATACTATTATAATCAGGGAAAATACAGTTTGCAATACATAGAAACTTGGGGAAATACCTGGGCAGAATATGGCGGCAATCAGGCATTGACAGATTGGAATAATTTTCATGCATGGGTAATGACACATGACATGACACAACAAACCAATTGGGATTATGTCGTTTCTCAACTCGACGTGAACAGTCTGGTTGATTACATTATGGCGAACTCACTTTCTGTTTGCTCCGACTGGCTCAATTACAATACAGGATGGTGGCGTGGACTTGATTCACTTGGTGAACACAGGCGTTGGGGTTATATTCTCTGGGATAACGATGCTACTTTCGGATTTTACATCAACTATACGAATATTATAGAAAAAGGACCGAATGCGGCTCCTTGTAATGTTGAATGGATTACTTCAGATCCGGAGGATCATATTGGGTTGCTAAATAAACTTCGGACGAATACACGTTTTAATAATTACTACATCAACAGATACATCGATTTAACAAATACGGTTTTCAGTTGCGACAACATGCTTCATGAACTCGACAGCATAACGGCAGTCATCGATCCGGAAATGACCCGACATGCACAACGCTGGTTTGGAACCTATGCAGAATGGCAGACCAACGTACAACAACTCCGGAATTTTATTATTCAACGATGCGCTGCTTTTCCGGCTCTTATGGATTCTTGTTATAATCTGACCGGCCCCTATCCTTTAACAATTACCGAAGATCCGATTGGAACGGGGACGCTGCAAGTGAACTCACTTACTATTTCAGAATTTCCATGGACAGGTAATTTTTACGGGGGAGTTCCGATTTATCTGACTGCTAATCCTGATTCATTGAATGGTTTTGAATTTGATCGCTGGGAAACTCAAAATAATCCCATCCTCCCATCTGTTTACCTGATAAATGTGGAAATGAATATTACTTCTTCCGATACGCTGATTGCTCATTTTAATCAAGCCCCTGTTTCCATTCCTGAATTATCTAAAAACACTTTTGATGCTATAGCAAGCCCATCCGCATTTTCGAAAGAAACGCAGATAGCTTTCTCACTTCCTGAAGCAGTTGATTTAAATATTGGATTGTATTCATTGACCGGTCAACTCATGTTTATGCTTAAAGGAGACAATCTTCCTAAAGGCAACAATATGCTGACACTAAATCTCTCCGGAAAAGGAATTCAACCGGGTATGTATCTTTTGAATTTTAAGGGAGAGAAAATTAACAAGACGTTGCGGCTGTTTTATTCGGGAGAATAAGCTCCATAGAATTCAGCATTTTTGTTGACTAGCTTAAGTCAGTTTACCATCGATATTCATTTAAGTTCCCCTTGAAGTTGATAATACACTTTCAAGGGGATTTTTTTAACTAAAAACAGGGGTAATTCGAAAAGAAATCAAATTCATTGACATGTTAATTGATAGATGAAGACCCGCATTTATTACCCTTAATAATTTAGAATTCTCCCCTAAATTTATTAAATTTGTAATAATCCTGTTTTCTACCGTTAGGTAGCTATTAGTTCATAGTAAAAAGAGTCAAGTTGTTTTGAGAGAAATCTACCATTCCTTCACATTGAAATACTCTTCAATGAGATCGTTTTTGCTATTCCTTTTATTTTTTGGGAATATGCATGAAGCTTTCTCGGTAATTCCTGTCGCCAATTTTTCGGCAAATAATCAAGCCATTTGCACAGGGAACTCAACGACATTTACGAGTACATCTACCGGCACGATTTCAACCTATTCCTGGAATTTCGGTTCCGGAGCATCGCCTGCAACAGCAACGACTGCTGGTCCTCATACCGTCTTATACACAACATCGGGAATGAAAACCGTTACGTTAACCGTTACAGGCCCTGATGGAACTTCTACCAATACCAAAACTGATTACATATCCGTTGGTGCCAACCGCATCAAGATGATGAGTTATAATTTGTTGAATTATGATGATGTAACTGCTGATACGTCTCAAAGAAATCCATACTTCCGAACTGTCATGGCTGCCGCAAATCCGGACATCCTCGTTGCCCAGGAAGTTGCCTCTATTCAGGGTATGAATGGATTTAGGACAAATGTTTTGAATGCACCCGGTAACACTTACTCACAAGGAACATTCATCAACGGTTTCGATAGCGACAATGGAATTTTTTATAAGACTTCAAAATTTACGTTTATCAGCAACACCCCCATTGAAACCGATTTAAGGGATATCAATGAATTTAAACTGGTACACACGCTAACGGGCGATACGATTCGTATTTATTCTGTCCACTTAAAAGCATCCAGCGGTGCTACCTTTGAAGCACAACGAGCCCTTGAAGTGGATTCTTTGCGAAAAGTAACT
The DNA here is from genome assembly GCA_031385005.1 of Bacteroidota bacterium. Classification (GTDB taxonomy): domain Bacteria; phylum Bacteroidota; class Bacteroidia; order AKYH767-A; family 2013-40CM-41-45; genus JADKIH01. The sequence continues at coordinate 51,318 of JANNBB010000008.1, read as the reverse complement.
AATGCACTGCCGGCGGGAAAAGACTTTTTTGTTTGCGGAGACTTCAATATTTACGGTTCTACCGAAAATGCTTATATAAAATTGCTTGCCAACAATCCGACAGATGACGGACATTTTATTGATCCGATAACGTTGACAGGATTATGGAATAAATCCTCTTATGCAATTTATCATACACAATGTACAAGAGACACGGCATTAGGTTCAGGTGGTGCATCCGGCGGAATGAACGATCGCTTCGACATGTTTTTATATTCCAATGCAGTTAGTCAGGCAGGAGGAGTTACCTATGTTGCCGGTTCAACGAATCCCTATGGAAATGACGGATTGCATTATAATAAATCGATCTACTTATCTCCTAACAATGCCGTAGGAGTACCCATTGCTACTGCTTTGTACAATGCTTCCGATCACCTTCCTGTTATTATCAGTGTGGACTTTCAAATTAATAATTGTCAGTCGCTCGATTTAGGCGCCACCGCTTTAGTTAGTCCGGTTAGTCCAACATGTCCCTCAAGCCAGAAAACATTACAGGTGAGAATACAAAACCTCGGCGTCAATACCATCAATTTTTCTACTACCAATGCCGATGTACAGTTGCAAGTAAGCAGTCCTTCATCCGTCGTTACGAACTTCACGAAAACGCTTACTACAGGAACGCTTGCACCTTCTGCTACCATGGATGTCACCTTTACTCCAACGTATGACATGAGTGTTTCCGGAAATTATACGTTCAATGCAACTACCGTTTTTGCGCCTGATGGGAATTCCACAAACAATGCAATGCCTGCTGCTACGGTTAACATTACTTCTGCAGTATCATCAACAATTACACCTCCGGGACCTGTAAATATCTGTTCAGGATCTTCTGTTACTCTTTCTGCAGACAACGGAAACTCTTTCCTCTGGTCAAGCGGACAAACAACTCAGAACATTTCTGTTTCCACATCAGGAAGCTATTCTGTTACGTTTACAGATGCCAATGGATGTTTATCTACGGCTTCACCTGTAAGCGTGACCACTTCGGGATTTCAGGTTAATGGAACAGTGTTTTCGGAGAATATGGGGAGTGTAACAGGAACAACCGCTATTGCAACTCATGAAACGAATAATGGGTTCCAGAATACGGGGTTGACTTTTTCGGGGACTGGGGATGTGAGGATAACAAGTTTCTCGGCAGGTTACCCAACAGCTTCAGGTAGTGCCAATGCATTTCTAACATCAACGGCAGGCAGAAATCTTATTATTTCTGATATTAATACACTTGGACTAAATAATCTTTCACTTTCCTTTGGAGTAAGAAAGGAAGCTACTGTTACTGACGGCAGTGATTTTCTAATTCAAGTTAGTTCTGATGGTATTAATTACTTTCCACTCACAATTCCTCCATTTCCAACCGGTACAGGTACTGTTACATGGTATTATGTAACTGCTACAGGAAGTATACCTTCTACATCAAATTTAAGAATTCAATTTACACAAACTGCTACAAGTCAATACCGCATCGATGACGTCCTCCTCACCTATTCCAACAGTTCTCTTTCCATAGCAGCGCAGGGACCGACTACTTTTTGTCAGGGAGGTTCAGTAAATTTAAATTCTACGGCGGCAGCTTCCTATCTCTGGACAACAGGAGCGACGACACAAAACATTACTGTAACCACAGCGGGAACTTATTCTGTGACAGCTACGTCTTCGAATGGATGTACAAGTACTTCGAATGCCATTACAGTTACAACGAACCCTAATGTTACTGCAGGTGTAAGTATTGCATCCAATAGCGGCAGTACCGTTTGCTCAGGCACCAATGTTACTTTTACAGCAACACCAACCAATGGAGGAGCCGGTCCATCTTATCAATGGAAAAAAGGAGCAACAAATGTAGGAACGAATAGTCCGACATACATAACCAATACGCTCGCCAACGGTGATGTGATTTCCTGTGTGATGACTTCGAATGCTGACTGTGTAACCGGAAATCCTGTTACATCCAATTCTATAACGATGTCGGTGAATCCATCACTTACACCTTCGGTCAGCATTACATCCAATCCGGGTAATAATATTTGCGCCAACACATCGGTTACCTTTACGGCTGTTCCGGTTAACGGAGGAACACCGGCTTACCAATGGAAATCCGGAACAACGAATGTGGGAACCAACAGTGCGACCTATACATCCTCATCTTTGACGAATGGCGAAGTCATTTCCTGTGTGCTGACATCGAATGCCAATTGCCTCTCTTCAACTACAGCCACATCGAATTCCATAACGATGACAGTGAATCCGAATCTTACACCTTCCATAAGCATTACGGCCAATCCGGGTAGTACCATTTGTGCCAATACATCAGTAACATTTACGGCAGTACCGGTTAATGGAGGAATTACTCCGGCTTATCAGTGGAAATCGGGAACGACGAATGTGGGAACGAATAGTGCGACCTATACATCATCATCGTTGACGAATGGTGAGGCTATTTCTTGTGTACTCACTTCGAATGCAAATTGTCTCGCTACAACTACAGCCACATCGAATTCAATTACGATGTCGGTGAATCCGACGCTTACACCATCTATAAGCATTACGGCCAATCCGGGTAGTACCATTTGTACCAATACATCGGTAACATTTACGGCTGTTCCGGTAAATGGAGGAACGCCGGCTTATCAGTGGAAATCGGGAACGACGAATGTGGGAACGAATAGCGCTACCTATACATCATCATCGTTGACGAATGGTGAGGTTATTTCTTGTGTACTCACTTCGAATGCAAATTGTCTGACGACTCCAACTGCAACATCGAATTCAATTACGATGACGGTGAATCCGAATCTTACTCCATCCTTAAGCATTACGGCCAATCCGGGTAATAACATTTGTGCCAATACATCGGTGACGTTTACGGCAGTACCGGTTAATGGAGGAAGTACACCGGCTTATCAGTGGAAATCGGGAACGACGGATGTGGGAACGAATAGTGCGACTTATACGTCATCATCGCTGACGAATGGTGAGGTTATTTCCTGTGTGTTGACATCGAATGCCAATTGCCTCTCTACAACTACAGCCACATCGAATTCAATTACGATGACGGTGAATCCGATTCTTACACCTTCCATAAGCATTACGGCTAATCCGGGTAGTACCATTTGCGACAATACATCGGTAACGTTTACGGCAGTACCGGTTAATGGAGGAAGTACTCCGACTTATCAGTGGAAATCGGGAACAACGAATGTGGGAACGAATAGCGCTACCTATACATCATCATCGTTGACGAATGGTGAAGTTATTTCCTGTGTGCTAACATCGAATGCCAATTGCCTCTCTACAAATACAGCCACATCGAATTCAATTACGATGACGGTGAATCCATTGATTGCGCCTAGTGTAAGCATTACGGCTAATCCGGGTAGTACCATTTGCGACAATACATCGGTGACGTTTACGGCTGTTCCGGTTAATGGAGGAACGCCGGCTTATCAGTGGAAATCGGGAACGACGGATGTGGGAACGAATAGTGCGACTTATACGTCATCATCGCTGACGAATGGCGAGGTTATTTCCTGTGTGCTCACTTCGAATGCAAATTGTCTTTCGTCGACTACGGCTGTTTCAAATAGCATTACAATATCCGTACAGCCAATTCCTGTTATCAACTCTTTCCTTCCTGTTTCAGGATCAGCGGGAACAATTGTTACTATAAATGGAAGTAATTTTACAGGCGCGACGGCTGTTAGTTTTAATGGTCTGAGTGCGTCATTCACGTTAATAAATAACAATGAAATTAGTGCGACTGCTCCTACCGGAGTTACTGACGGACAAATTTCTGTAACTACAGCATGCGGGATTGTAATGAGTACAGGTAATTTTACTGTTCAATTAACCGTCATACAGGTTAATGTGAAAGTTTTCATAGAAGGATTTTATACCGGCGGCGGAATGATGGTTGCTGTTGCCGATCCAATAACCAATCCTTTGGTTTGTGATACACTTACTTTAGAACTAGCAACATCGACGGCGCCCAACTCTGTTATGTACACGGCTTCAACAATTCTATACACAAATGGCATGGCGCAATTCACCTTCCCTCCTGCAGTAAACAATAGCAATTTTTATTTGGTAGTTCGCCACAGGAATGCATTACAAACATGGAGCTCGTCTTCCATTATCCTTTCAAACAATGTTACTTACGATTTCACCAATCTTTCCACAAAAGCATATGGAGGCGAAATGCAGGAAATGATCGATGGCAATTTTACCATTCGCAGCGGTGATGTAAATAATGATGGCATCATCAATCAACTCGATTTTCAGGACGTTCTGGACGCTACACAACTTTTTCAATCCGGTTACATGCATGCAGATTTAAATGGCGATGGTCTTGTAGAATCAACAGACTTCAGCTTAGTGGAAAATAATTTGTTGAGGACTTTTATTCGGCCTTGATTATTTTTATTTGCTAATTAATCATCGGATTGCTTTCGGAAAAAAATCAATAAAAAAAATAAAAATCAACTATGAGAAGCATTTGAAAGATGGCTTCCATTATTCCAATCTTTCGAATAGGAATCGCTTTGAATTTTTCAGGAAACAACCATATTCCCGAAGTTTTCAGAATAATCAGCAGGGATAAAATAATGCTGAAAGTATTAAATGAAAAATAAAACAATAAAAGCGCAACGGAGAATGCAGTATATACCAATACGGGAGTTACACTGATTTTTTCAAATCTTGCTTTGACTGTAAAGATACTTGAACCGAGAAAAAGAGTCAGTGCTCCAATAGCAGGAAATATATCGCTCCAAACCACTTGTTGCAAACCACAGAATGCCGCTATAGAAATCAGCAAGAAGATAACCCATTCTGCTAAGATGCTCTTGAGTAAAAAAATGATAGCCACGACTTGTATACCATTAAAACCGTTAAGAATATTGGCTATTAACCATGCGGCAATTAGTGAAATGTATGCCCCATGTTGTTTTGACCAGTATAATTTTTTGTTGGACTGTAGTTTCAAAGTCAAAAGTTAGAAATCAAGTAATAGAAGTTGAGGCGGAAAAAGAGTTGTTCTTTGTTTGATCCTTAAGGATGATTATTCGTTGGAAAATTCTTTTAGTTCATTCAGTTCCGTTTGAATTTGCTTTTCCCATTCAAATTGTTTGTCGGCAATGGTGCCAAATTTAGTTTCTCGATCGTATTCCACTCTTCTGTTTGCAAAATTTGTCATTGCCTTGGAATTAAGTTCTTCCACGAATTGCAATCCGGAAGCGATCTTTTTTCTATTTTCTTTTAATTCTTTTCTAAACTTCCTGGTATAGATTTCGCAGATGTCAAAAAGTGTCTGCTGATACCTTAACGATACTTCAACGTCATAAGTGGTATCAATCGATGAAGCCGATTTAATCATGTAGTTTCGAATCTTTTTATTAAAGTTTTTTGTCAGAAAGTCAAAGCCCCCAACCTGATAGTCCATAGAGAATTGAGCAAACGATGGACTTGTTTCCAGATTTTTAGTTTTAATAGCGAAATCATCAGCGGTAAATTTATGTTTGGAGCTCCAAAAAATGAAATTCGGATCCGGCTTATTCTGACCAAATGAACAGCCAATAGAAATCAGTAACAATAGAATTGTAAATAGTTGTTTCATAATTCAGCAGTTTCGATTATACCAATGGAGTTTTATCTGATCAAAATCGTTTGGCTAAATTATAAATCTTTTCTGAGAAATTTCTTCAAACTCATCCGGGCTGGAATGACGAACCAAAGAATCAAAACGATTGCTGATAGTAAAATGCCTTGAGTTGTACCGTAAAAATCCTTGAACAGAGCACCTGTATATCCCATGATGGCAGCCATATCGACTTGAAGAAGAAGTAGAATTCTGACTAAGTCGACAGGATTGAGAAAAGAAATGGCAATGACAAATTTCTCGAGTGGATAATCGCTGAATCTGAAGAGTAAAAACAAAATGAGTCCGTCGTAGATGAGGGTGAAATAAAACCAAATGAGCAGAGTCGTCCCAATTCCACGTGCTTTATCGCCGGCATAAACTGAAGCGGTAAGTGCGAAAGATGTAAAAACGAATGTTAATGCGAGTCCGGTTGCAACAAAGAGAATTGAAGATATATCGAAAGAAAATATTAACAAAGGGATTCCCATTCCAATAATAAAAGCAAGCGAAAGTGAGGCAGTTAAGCCACATAAAATACTTAGGAAAATGGTCCTTCGTCGAATGGGTTGTGCGACGAGCAATTCGATGAACTCGGACGAGTTGTAAAAGTAAATTGTAGAAAATATACCACAGATTAACGGAAGAACAATAAGCTGAAGGTTCATCAAACTTACCAGTGCTTTTACGGGTGAATCAGAAATATTAAAAATGCTCAGACTGATTACAAATAAAGCCAATGAATAAAATAAAATTATTTTACTCTTTATGATATCGCTGAATATGTATTTAAACAGTTTGAACATTTTCTTTATAGCCCATGATGCGGGCAATTGCTTTAGAAAGTTTGGTTTCTCCGGTTTCTCTTCGCAAATCATCGAAGGTGCTGTGGAGTTTAATTTTTCCGTCTTGAAGGAATAGAATTTCATCGACGAGATCGTCGAGGTCGCTGAGGATGTGGGATGTTATCAAAATTAATTTGCCCTTATTTTTTTCGGCTATAATTTTCTCTTTTAACATTTCATTGGATACAGGATCGAGTCCGGAAGTTGGCTCATCGAGAATCAGGACTTCCGGGTTAAACAAAAAAGCAAGGCAAGCGCTAATTTTCTGGCGAGTACCACCGCTGAGTATTCCCATTCGTTTGGAATACATCTCTTCAATTTTAAATTTTTGTATAAGCTCAGTATCACAATCTTCCAAACGGGAATTGCGTAAAGAAGAAATCATGCTGAATAATTGCCCGATCATCATATTATCCGGATACCTTCCAATCTGAGGCATGTAACCGATGTGTTTACGATATTCCCAATCCGAAAGAACAGATTTACCTTTAAATAAAATCTTTCCTGATGTTGGAACAACAAGACCAAGAATAGATTTAATAAGCGTCGTTTTTCCTGAAGCATTCGGCCCGATTAAAGCCATGCATTTACCTTTATCGATTTTCAGATCCAGGCCATCGATGACAGTCAGCTTACCGAATTTTTTCACCAGTTTATCTGTTTCGATGATCATAGTAAAGGTTTCATGGACGGTTTCGGATCGACGAGATTTTCGGGAGTGACGGCCGGAATGGCTTTTTCTGTTCGTTCGAGAAGCATCACTGTAAAACTTCTGTAAAGCATCATGGCATAAGACATTTCTTCGGCAATGGTAGAAAATAAACTCGAAGGATGGTAGGGAACATCGCCTATGCCATCTTTGTTGAGATCATAACCTTCGTATTTATCCCAGTAATTATTGGAAAATGTATTCAGCACAAGACTACCATTGGTGGCCACATCGAAAGTGTTTCCGGTAAAGTTATTCTTTTCGACGATAATTTCATTGCAACTGGCCTGAATTCTAAAAGCCCAACCATTTCCGGAAAACCGGTTATTGGCCACTGTAATACGGCTTGTACCTTCCATAAAGATACCGACAGTGTTGTCCGTAAATTCATTGTTACTGATGGAGCCATCTGAAATTTCTTTAAGTAAAATTCCATAGCTGGATCCGCCTCTGTTTTTTTCGAATTTGTTTTGATGCATTTCAACACGATGAGAAAACATAACAGCTACACCGGCCCCATTCAGTTCAAACGTATTGAACTTATATGCATTGTCATTTGAAAACATGAAATGAAGACCGTAACGAAGATTGTTATTGCTATAGTTGTAAATGATGTTTGAGTTCATGACGAATTCAAAATAAATACCATCTCTATGACCGGAAACTTTATTGTTAAAGATATTTGCGCCATTGCATTTCCAAAGGTGAATACCATTACCGGTATTTTGTTCTTCTCTGGGGTTACCTTTCAGTTGATTTCCTTTGATGGTAAAAAAAGAAGAATTAGAAACGTGAATTCCGAAACTGGCATTTGTTATTGTATTTCCTTCGACACTAAAATGAGAAGCATCAATAATTTTAATGGATGCGAAGTCATTCATGGAAGAATAACCTGAATTAATAAAAGTAATTCCTTTGATTGAAAAATTATTTGCGGAAACTGTAAGTATTTCAAACTTACCCTGGCCGTCTAAAATTGTGTTTTTCTCACCGTAAATATGTAATGATTTTGTGATAACGATGTTACCTTCTTGATATAATCCATTTTCTATAAATACGGTATCTGTTGGTTTAGCAAAAGCAATCGCTTCTTTAATGTGTTGGAATTGTTGATTATTTCCGACTTTAATTTCTGCAGCCGTATTGCGGAAAGGAATAAAAAAAAATGCCAGTACGATTAAGTTTCGCACAATCAATTTAGCTTATTAAATAATGTTTTCCAATCCAAAATTTCTCCACCCTTTTCCTTTTGCATATTATGTGCTTCATCTTTTAATAGAAAAGCAGCTGCATTTCCACCCATTGGTGAATGAAGTTCATTACTCAATAAGATGAAAGCGGTTTCCGCATCGATCAATGAGTTATCGGAAAAATCCATCAGCAAGATGCGGCTCATTTTGTTTTCATCCACTTTACCGGCTTTAATAAATTTCGACATGCAAATAACGTCATCGAATTTGAATACTTTTCCTTTATCGGTAATCAATTCAGTTGCGAAGCGTGAATCCGCTACCGTCATTTTACAAAAATGACATTCGTCTTTACCTGCGACAATGGGCTGAGGTTCCGTCGTACAAGAACTGAATAATAATAAGAGAAAAATAATTTTTTTCATTTAACGTTCTTAGGATTTTTTCCTGTTTAGTATCCAGACAAGTGCTGCTATTACTACAACAGCAATAACAACATACCCACCGACTTCAGGGAGAGAATAAGCATCGAAATTAAGAAGTTTTTTATGACCAAGCAATGGCGGCTGGTAACCCATTCCGGGAACTTTTATGGGAGCATCAGGATTCAGGTTGTGTCCGTAATCGTATCCCCACTGATAAAAATCGTAAATGGCCAATAATCCCCCAATGGCAGATACGACGAGATAACTGAATAATATTTTTCGGCTACCGGTGACAGCAATCAGTAAACCATAAGCGATGTAAAGCGCAACTACATATTTTAAATAACCAAATTCGGGAAACATCTCAACGCTTATTTTCTTCATGCCGATATAGTGGTTTAGGCCATTGATTATATCCACATCACCGGTTAAATTATTCAACCATATTTTCATCACCAATCCTTCAGGATATTGCGGTGCGAAAAGATCAATTCGCCAAACAGGATAAAAATAGGTGATAATAATGGTTAATGAAGAAATTGCGATAATTATTCGGGAAAGCGTACTTAATTTTTTCATGTTTATGTTATAATATAAAAAAAGGGCCCCAGCATTATTGAAGGGGCCTTTGGTATGAATTTACTTTGCGGGTGGCAAAAGCACGGCATCAATAACATGAATGATTCCGTTTGAAGCAGGTATGGAAGCAATGATGTGAGCAGAATTATTCACCATTACTTTTCCATCTTTAACACTCAACGTTATGTTGTCGAGATTTGCCTGATTGATGGTTTGTCCATCGAGCATGTTTTCAATTTTATAAACTCCAATAGCTACATGATATTCGAGAATATTTTGTAACTTATCTTTGTTCTCCGGTTTCATCAACTCTTCAACTGTACCTTTAGGAAGTGCATCGAATGCGGCATTGGTTGGAGCAAAAACAGTGAACGGCCCAGCATTCGAAAGATCGTTTACATATTCTGCTTGCTTCAATGCTGCAACGAGTGTTGTATGATCTGCTGAACCAATAGCAATTTTAACAACATCTTTTTGCGAAACATCGTCGGCTACGCCTTCCTGACCCCCGCTTACAGCAGTTGAATTATCTGTAGTGGTAGCAGATTCTGTGTTTTTATTTTCCTGGCTGCAGGAAATCATTCCGAAGATGAAAATGAGTGCAATGAGGTTATTTATTTTTTTCATTGATATCGTTTTTGAAATTTTGGATGAAATTTATTACGGATTTGATTTGGGTTGATTGGTACCTGTGCTGAAGGTAATTGGTGTGCTAGAACCTGCAGGACTAACTCTTATATATCCCTGCATTTCCTGATGCAAAGCAGAACAGAAATCAGTACAATACATAGGAAATACTCCTGTTCGTTCCGGTTTCCACATTAATGTTTGAGTTTCGCCAGGCATGATTAACAATTCAGAGTTCGGAGCACCTTTCACAGCAAATCCATGAGGCACATCCCAATCCTGCTCGAGATTTGTTACGTGAAAATAAACAACGTCACCCATTTTCACACCTTCGATATTATCAGGAACGAAGTGAGAACGGATGGAAGTCATATACACATGAATCTCATTGCCTTTTCGTTCAACTTTTGCTTCCTTCTCACCCTTTGTTACATATGGATTTTTATTGTCTTCTATTTTATAAATCTTGGTCGAATTTTTCGAAATTAATTCAGCCGGTATTGCTTCAGCATAATGCGGCTCACCGATTGTAGGGAAATCGAGTATTAATTTCATTTTATCGCCGCTGATATCAAAAAGCTGTGCACTTTGCGCCAACTCAGGACCTGTAGGTAAAAAACGATCTTTGGTGATTTTGTTATAAGCGATCATGTATTTTCCCCATGGCTTTTTAGTAGGTCCTCCGGGAACACATAAGTGACCTACAGAATAATAGGTAGGTACTCTGTCTAATACAGTTAAATCACTGAGTCTCCATTTAACAACTTCACTGGAAACGAAGAATGAAGTATAAGCATTACCATTCGCGTCGAATTCTGTATGCAGAGGTCCGAGTCCGGGTTTTTTAACTTCACCATGTAAGACAGCATCATATTTCAGGACAGGAATTCCATCATAAGCGCCATCGAAAGTTTTATTTGCAATAGCGGCTTGAATTTTTGTGAAAGAAAATACAGGGATAATAGCTGCTAATTTTCCGCTGCCAACTATATATTCTCCCGTTGGATCGGTATCGCATCCATGAGGAGATTTCGGACAAGGCATAAAGTAAACCATATCCGGACAATCTTTTGGATCGAGCATTATTACGTCATTTTCAAAAGTTGAAGTGGCAGAATGTTTATTTTCATCATAAGTATTATGCGCATAGCGAACATTTTTCTTCATCCCTTTTCCTGCTTTGACGTATTCTTCCGCTTTTTTCCAGTTGACACACATAATAAAATCCTTGTCTTTTTGCGATGCGTTAACTTCTAAAAGTGTATTTGCTTTTTCAGAATTGTAACAACTGAAGAAAAACCATCCATGAGATTTTCCTTTGCCGGCACGGGCTAAGTCGAAGTTAACACCAGGCAACAAAAGCTGAAATGCAATACTCATTTTTCCCGACGCCTTATCAATGCTGATAAAACTGACAGTACCCTTGAAATTTTGTTTATAGGTATTAATAGGAACATCGGTATTATCTCCCATAGGAATACTGAAACGTGTACCGGCAACTACGTATTCGCTATTTTCAGTTATAAATGGTGATGAGTGATTTCCACCGCTATTCGGGATTTCGATGATCTCAGCGGTACGGAATGTTTTCAAATCAATACGGGCAATACGCGGTGTATTATTTGCATTACCGAAAGCCCAGCGACCATCGTGAATACCATCTGTAACCGACAATGCGATGTGATGTAAATCGTCCCATGGAATAAAACCATTGGAAGTATTCAGCATAGGTTTCGTTTCTTCACTATAACCATATCCTTTTTCAGGGTCTACGGAAAAAACAGGAATAACACGGAACAATCGGCCAGAAGGCAGTCCATAAACACTCATTTGTCCGCTGAAACCACCGGACACAAAATTGTAAAACTCGTCGTATTTGCCGGGAGCTACATAAGCTTTTTGAGCCGCATCGCTATTTACAACTTGCGAAGGCCCTTTGGGTTTACAGGAAGAAAACAACACAATGCTTAGCAACAGATAAGCAATGTGATTAAATTTAATTTTCATAGTGTGGATATTTATAATTAGTAAGTATGTTTTATTATTTAACGCCATCATTTTCTCTCATGTATTCATAAACGGCACGGGCATCAGCATCGTTTAGGTTTTGATTAGGCATACGAACAAGGCACTCTTCGAGCATTGCTTGTGCCTGAGGATCTTTGTTAAGCATTTCATCCGGATTGGTAGCAAAATTCATAACCCATTCCGGTTTTCTTCTGGAGGTAACACCGGACCATCCGGGACCAACAAGTTTTTCTTTGGTTAGTTTATGACAGGCAGAACATTTCAAATCATAAATGTCTTTGCCTTGTTTAGACATAGCAACATCGAGTGTCGGGCCTAATTCCACGTTGGTGAATTTCCCGATACCTCTGGCATCTGCTGCTTCGGTAGAGGCAGATCCGCCCTCATCGGACATTAAAGATTTATTATCTTGTGTTGACTCACTTGCAGGCTGCTCTTGTTTAGCCGGTCCACATGCGAAAATGAATAAAATGGATCCGAAGACAATGGATAGGTTTAACTTTCTAGTCATGGTTTTTTGAATTTTGTGTTTGTAAATATCAGTCTGTTTGTTGTTTGAATTTTATGATTGATATCATTAATTAACATGATTCAATGCAGAATGATGGATTTTAAATTAAAAAGCAACAAATTCAGCTAATTCGGAAAATTTTATCCTTTATTTCCAATAGGAAATGGAATTCTAAAAAAAAATAGAAGAAATTCCTTAATAAATTATTTAAAAAATTAATTTCCTGAAGCGGCTTTTTCCAATGATTGATAGTAAGCAGAATCGATTTGCATACCCATAGAAGATGATTTTTGTAAATCATTAAAGGCATCTTTAAAAAGTTTCAAATTATAGAATGCATTTGAACGTCGTAAAAAAGTAAGAGAATTACCCGAATCGATTGTTATCGAACGGTTAAAATCATTGAGCGCTTCCTCATTTTTACCGGCTTGAAGAAGCGACCAACCACGATGTGATAAAAGTATTGCATCATTTGACTTAGTTGCAATCAGTGTATTAAAATCTGCAATTGATTTATCGTATTCCTTCATACTACAATAAGTAATGCCTCGATTAACAAGTGCATCATAATAACCCGGTTTTAATTCGATTGCTTTGGAAAAATCCCGGATACCGTCTGTGAGGTTTCCTTTCATGCAAAAAACAATTCCTCGGTTGGCATAGGCATTTTCATAGCCGGGATCATACTGAATAGATTTATTAAAGTACTCCAATGCTTTGTCCAAATCCCCTCTTTCTTTACCACAAACGTTGCCTATATTATTGAGAGCTGTACCTACATGAGGAAATTGGTTAAGCACATTGGTCCATAAAGAAATACTGTCCTTCCAGACGTCGTTTCTTTTATAAGTTGCAACAGATAAATACAAACAATAGATTGATAATACAAAATATATTGCTGTTTTCATACCGGGTTTTTGCCGGATAATTTGATCGATAAAATATCCGCAAACAAAGAAAAAACCAATAGAAGGAAGATAGGTATAGCGTTCGGATATAATGGTTGGTCCGACAGGAAATAATTGCAATACCAGAATAATACAAGCCACAAAAAAACCGGCTCCGAAAATAATTACACGTGTCTTTTTTACTGATTTTAAAATGAGGATTGCAAGAGCTATAACAATAAAAGGAGCGATATAAAAATAAAAAGGCAACATGCCTTCAACTCGTTGCGGATATGGATAAAAAGCAGAAAAGTTAAAAGGAATGAGAAGTTTAAAACAATAAGTGAGTAGATTAAAATTAGCTATAATAATCCGTTCAAATAAATTAAATACATGTAAGGAAACTTGTCCGGTTGATGAAGCAGTAATTGCCGAGATTAACCCGAATACTATAGCAAGAGCGAAGAAAGGAATTTTCTCCATCACCAGCTTTGAACTGAATTTTCTCTTATAATAAAAATCAAGAAGCACTAAGACAGGAGGGAGTGAAGAAGCCATTGCTTTAGAAAAGATGGAAAGGGTAAAAAGAAGAAAAGCAAAAATCAGGTATTTTATTTTCAGCTCACTCTTCAGATATTGCAAGTACATAATCAACGAACCTAAAAAGAAGCCCGCATATAACATATCCTTTCTTTCGGCAGCCCAGGCAATGGATTCGACATGCATAGGGTGAATTCCAAAGAGTAAAGTTGCAATAATTGTAATGGTACTGTTTCCACAGAGCAGAAAAATAAACCGGTAAACAAGAGCAGTTGTGATCAGATGCATGATAACACTGGTAACATGATATCCGACAGGATTCAATTGATACAGCTGGTATTCTAAAGCATAAGATAAAATATGCAAGGGTTGATAATTGCCAAAATAGGGTTCAGAAAAAATACTTCGAATAGTATCGAAGTTGAATTGACGAATTAGCGGGTTGTCTAAAATATAAGTTGGATCATCCCAGTTGGTAAAACCGTTATTGAAAGCAGGGATGAAAATAATTAGTGTGAGTAAAAGTATCAATGGCAACCACAGGCGGTTAGGGGTTGCTTGTTCTAAAGCAGCCCCACTCTTAGTGTGCTTTACTTTCGTTTTCGTTTGGCTATTCTGAACCTGATTTTTCTTAATACTCATTGGACAAACAGTCAATCATAGATTGGGTGAGCAAATATAATTTTATTTCAGGAGCTTAGACAATTTAGGTAAAATGGGTTAGCCTTATTAAAATTTATCTCCGAATAAGTGAATAATTTCAAGTGATAGAAATATACTCCCGCAGAATTAGGTTGTTTTATTTGATAATTTACGATTTAAATTAATTTTAGCTTTTCAGTTTTAAAGTTTATATTTGAAACAATAAAATTAAGTAATATGAAATTAAAACTACCTCTCTGTTTCCTGTATTTTTTAATGACTTTTTCAGTAAGAGTAAATGCCGGATGGCAACCTGTTCCTGATTTTGGAGGAGGAACAAGGGAAATCACTACTTATTTCACATTGAACAATAAAGGTTATGCCGGATGCGGACGAAACAATACAGGGGAGAAAACAGACCTATGGGAATTCAACGGTGCAACATGGACACAAAAAGCCGATTATCCGGGTGATGGACGCATTAGTCCGGCCGTTTTTGTAATCGGCAACATTGCTTATGTAGCATGTGGATATAGTGCATCTACTCAACACAATTCGGTATGGAGTTATGATCAATTGTTGAATTCCTGGTCGCACAAAAATAATTTTCCCGGTTCTGCCAGATACTCCACGATAGGATTTGCATTAAATGGAGACGGTTACTTAGCAACAGGATTCAATGGTACTTGCCTAAACGATTTTTGGAAATACAATGTATCGACAGATAGTTGGACACAACTTACCGGTTTTCCCGGTTCGGCGAGACAACATGCATCAGGAGTAGTTGCCAATGGAAAAATATATTTAGGACTGGGATACAACAATGGAACAAGTTACAGCGATTGGTGGGAATATGATCCTGGCAATGCTACCTGGTCACAAAAAACAACTTTCCCGGGAGGAGCCAGAAGAGGAGCCATCACCCTGTATTGTGTAGGCAAGGTTTTTCTTGGAACAGGATACAATAACACATCTTACTTCAACGATTTCTGGACCTATGATCCGGCGCTGGATGTGTGGCAGGCATTCGACACCTTGCCGTCCTCAAGCCGCTATGCTCCGGCAGGATTTGTCATTTCGCAATGTATTTACGTTGGAACAGGTTCTTACAATGGAATCGTCAGCCCGATTTCACTTTCGGACATGTATAGAAACTGTGAGTTGAACAGCATTGAAGAAAACATCTATTCGAATCTGACTGTTAGTTACAGCAGTTCGAGGAATGAGTTATTCATACATTCGGGATTGAATAACATACATCACTTAAATGTGAGGATTTATACATTGGAAGGAAAAGAAGTAAATAACGCAGAAGTAACTCTTCAGAGCGAGCTTACATCTGTTGAATTACCAACCCTGGCAGGAGGCGTTTACCTCTATATCTTTTCAGCAAAAGGCAAACCTGTGAAGTCCGGAAAGTTTGTGTTGTAAAAAATACTTACTCAATTTCAAATTCGAGCGTTCGAATAGCGCCGGATTTGCTCAATTTCAATTTCTCCTTTTTGGCCAGTTCATGCTTGACGAAATTATTTTTTTTGTCGAGACCTTTTTTTCCTTTTAGGAGGAAGATAGCGAGGTTGGAAAGGGGTTGGGAGATGGAGATAGGTAAATAAAGTACAAAAATTACAACAAAAAATATTGCTTTTTCATAGGTGGAAAATAGGTTTAGATTTTTGCTTATGTGTTTATATGTCTTTTTACGATTATCGCTGTCATCAACAAAAACTGCACATTGAAGTATATTAAAAAATTGCTGAGGCAAACTCTTTTTAATATATATTCTTGCAGATTGATAAACATCTAACGTCACCAAATTTTTTATCCCATCAATTGCTTTAACTAATTCAAGACTACAGGTTCGCCATAAATAAAAAGAATTGTAAATCATAACATCCGCATGAATGCTACCAGAATGAATATTTAATTCGTGTAAATAGCACTTATACTTATTGTTTGTTTGAACTCCAACGATCATCGCCTGAGTCTGTGGCCAACATTCATTGAATTCATCATAGCTAAATTTGTTTAACAGATCTTTAATAAAATCGGTTCTCATAATAAACAAACCGGCATTACCGATATACCAATAAAATAATTTAAGCATATCCTCAAGCTTAATAACTCCATTTTGATGACTACTTTTTACTTTAGAAATTGAAGTATCGATAACAACTCCAATATCAGATTTTGATTTTAATATCTCGAGTATGTCTTTTAAACAATCCTTTCTGATTCTATCGTCATCGCCTAAAATCAAGACAAATTCAGATTCAGCTAATGCCATTGATTTTATTACATTTGATTTTGCGCCAATGTTACTTGAGTTTTTGTTATAACGAATAAATGAATATTTACTTTTAAAAACATCAACAACTATTTCAGTATCATCATCTGAATTATTATTAGAGACTAAAATATCAATTTGTTCCTGAAGATTGTATGTAATTATTTGTGCTGTCAATTCGTGAAGCAACTCTTTCAAATAAAAAGACCGGTTCCAGGTAGGAATTGAAATTGTAAGAGTTTTTTTCAAGTATCGTTAATCAAGTTTTGGTTACAGAATTGCTGTCAAATCAGTGATGCCGTCTTTTGATAAAATCTTTACATCAGAGTTAAAATTATTTTTCTTCAAAATGTTAATTATTTCATCTGTATAAGCTAAATTAGTGATGACAAGTAAATCAATATTTGAATCGGAGAAAAACTCTGTTGGACTTATTACTTTAATACCGGAGGATGGCAGAAACTTGTTTTGTTTAAAAGGATCTGAATCGACAACGTATTTAATATTTGTACTATTTCTTAATGATCCAAGAGCTGCTATTCCTTTTCCTCCTGCACCCCAAACCGCAATTTGTTTATATTTAGAAAAGAGTTCTTCAAAATCAGTTTGTATCTTATTCTTCGCATAAATTAACCCGTTGTTATCGACAGAATGATTTTGCGCAGTTGCATAAATAAATTCATCATCCATTCCGTAAAATATTTCAATATTTTTAAAGCCACTAATAAGTAATGCCGCCGTTAATGATTCACGTGTGAAATAAGATAAATGGTCAGGAAACATGTCATAATATCTTAATTGGTCTATTGCCTTTTCAAAATTAGGTACTTCAATTAAGACATATCCATCACTTTTTACTACTCTTCGGATATTTCTCAGAAATTCGATCGGCTGTGGAACGTGTTCCATAACCTCTCTAGAGACAACTGCGTCAAATGGAGCCGTCGGGTGATTATAGTTTTCATCAACGAATAAATCGTCTACTTTCAATCCTTTTTTAAGAGCCAACTCCCTAAATGGTCTGGATGGCTCATTACCATAGGCATTTACATTTAGCCCTTGTAAAATGCTTAAGAAATTACCATCTCCACAACCTACCTCCAGTATATTCTTATTCTTCAATTTAAATTTTTCAATAAAAAAAGCTGCTTGTTCTTTTTGAAAATTATTCATCTTCGGAGAATGACTAACGGTCATTATGTATTCTTCATAAAAATATTGGGGCATATCCTCTGAAATCTGGACGTGGTGGCAAAAGTCACATTGTACAAAAGATATTTTTTCGAAATCTTTTTTTGCGACTTCACTGTCGTTAAAAAGATTTGAAATGGTTTTAGGATACTTGTCAAATGAAATAAACACTTTTAAGTTATTTCTATTACAGATTTTACAATTGCGAATACTCATCTTACTATTTTTTACCAATTAATTTTAAAATATTTTTGGAAATATTTTCTTTTGTAATTCCAAATTTTGCTCTAATAAAATCATGACTTCCCACATAATGAGAATATTTGTCATTTACTCCAAATCGTTTGAACAATGGATTAAATCCGCTTTCTGCGATAACTTCAGAAACAGCACTTCCCAATCCGCCGATAATATTATGTTCTTCAATTGTGAAAATCGGTTTTTTTGTTTTCAATAAATCAATGACGGCCTTATTATCGAACGGCTTGATTGTATGCATACTTAACAAACCGGCATTAATTTTTTTTGTCTTTAGAATTTCACAAACATTGTTGGCAATTTCCAAAGTATTACTTGTAGAAATTATGTGCAAATCTTTTCCGGTTCGAATTTTATTTGCCTTTCCTATTTTGAATTTTGATTTGGGGTTATTGATTACCGGTTCTCCTTGTTTTCCTAATCTGAAAAACATAGGACCTTTATAATCTACAGATGCTTTAAGTGCTTCACTGACTTCCCAAGGATCACCCGGACAAACAACCGTCATATTTGGTAAAGCCCGCATAATGGCAATATCTTCTATAGAGTGATGCGTAGCGCCTGCACTACCGTAAGAAAATCCAGCACCTACTCCAACGATTCTGACGTTCGTATTCATGTATGCGACATCCACTCGAATTTGTTCGAATGGTCTCATACATACAAAAGGATTGATTGTATAGACATAAGGGATCAATCCGTTTAATGCCATTCCGGCTGCAATCCCAACAGCATTTTGTTCTGCAACGCCTACATTCAAGGAGCGATGAGGAAATTCATTCATGAAAACCTCCAGCACGGAATATCCAATATCGGGTGTAATGAGAAAGATGCGTTCATCTTTTCTGGCTAATTCAACTAATGTATTTATAAATGTTTTTCTCATTTTTCAATCCCTTGTTACATTCGAAACAAAATAAAATTAGTTTAGTTCAAGATATGCTTGTTCGAGTAACTCTTTATTCGGTGAACGATAATGCCATTCGAGTTTGTTTTCCATAAAGCTAACACCTTTACCCTTAGTAGTATGTGCCACAATAATTTTGGGTTTATCTGTTTTCTCATTAAGAGCATTTTCAATTTGCATCATATCGTGCCCGTCTATTTCAATAAGATGCCAGTTGAATGATTTTAGTTTTTCGCCTAATGGTTCAAGATTGACAACTTCATTGGTAATACCAAAGCTTTGAATTTTATTGTAGTCAACAATTACAGTCAAGTTATCCAGTTTCAAATGAGGTGCGAGTAAAAGCGGCTCCCATATACTTCCTTCATTCAACTCACCATCACTTATCATCACTACAACTCTGGATGGTAGTTTTTGATACTTCGAAGCAATAGCCATTCCTAATCCTATAGACAAACCGTGGCCTAAAGAACCTGCTGCGCATTCCAAACCCGGGGCTGCTTCCATATCCACATGCCCTGGCAAAATTCCGCCATCAATATAAAATTTATCGAGAAAACTTTTTTCAAATGCCCCCCATTCTGCCAAGGTTGCATATAAGGCACTGCTTGCATGACCTTTGCTTAAGATAAATTTGTCTCTTTTATTATCTTTTAGATTTTTCCTATCAATTTTCAGGTACTTAAAATAAAGCACAGTGAGTAATTCAACAATTGAAAGAGCAGATCCACTATGCGAAGCATTTGCCCGATGATTCATCAACAGAATTGATTTTCGAATATTCTTAGTTTCTTGAATTAGATCTTTCATTGAATAATAATTTTTCAGACAGCAGGTTTCAATTTATCGGAACTCTTCACTAATGAATTAATTGTTCTTTTTAAACCTTCGTTAATGTCGATTTCAGGTTTCCAATTCAGGTGATCAGACAACTTACGAATATCAGCTTCCATTAACATTACCTGATCGTCACGATAAGGAATTGCCCCAAAATTAATTTTTGATTTTGAATATGTAAGCTCTTTTATCTTTTCAATGATCGATTTTACACTATTTCCTTTTCCAGAACCCAAATTTGCTTTACCGACTCCTTTAAGATGAGCCAATTTAAGAAGAGCATCAGAAATGTCATCAATATAAAGGTAATCCCATAACTGTTCACCTTTGGTGACATTTATATCTTTATTAGCAAGCATTTCCTTTATCAGATACTGAATCAGCCATTCATGGTTATCGTCGGGACCATAAACCGAAAAAAGCCGGAGCCATGAATACTCGATTCCATATTGTTTACACAAATCAGCGGATATTTCAGAACATTGCAGTTTTGCTTTTCCGTACAGGGTAGTTGGACGACAAATATCGCTTTCCGAAATACGCTTATCCAAATTCCCGTATTCTGCCTGGGATCCAATCCCAATCCAATGTTTTGCATTCAGTCGGTGCGCTAATTCTACGGAAGATTTTATAAGTGGAATATTAACTGTTAATTGTTCCTCATTATTTCTTTCACTGCCAAATACGCCATGCCAGGAAAACTCAAGAAAAACCGGACGATTAATAGCTATACTGACAGTATTAATTTCATCCAAAGATTGCTGATACCTGTAAATATGAACGAGGGGATTATTTTCAATCGCAGAAAGGTTGGTTGACTTGCGGGCAAAAACAATTACATGATTTTTTTCGGCAATCAACTTTCTAATAAAATGTTTGCCTAAAAAACTGGAAGCTCCATGAATGATTATTTCAGGCATGATTGAATTCGAGTAACTCCAAAATGGAAGTGAATTGGTCCGGCTTATACTGATATTTCCTGTTTAATTCTTCAACAATTTCTTTGTAATAACCAAAACTGAAAACAAGGACTTTATCGGCACGATTAACACCCAATTCATCTAAGCCAAAAACAGGAAGATGAGATTTAGGTGCAAAAATATTTTTTGCCTTAGGATTTTTATCTACAATGTAAGAGATGCCTGAATAATCGTTTAAAGCTGCAATAGTCATGATTCCTCTACCGCCAGCACCATAGGCGACAATTTTCTTTCCGGCATTTTCCTTTAACCAGTTCTGAATTCTAAAAACACTTTCTTGTACATTTTTATTAAGTGCTTTTAATTCGTTCAATTCAAAGTCAACTTCTACGATATATTTGATCGGCTTACTTGACTTTCTTGCGGCCACTAAAAGCGAATTTGCCCGCTTTTCATTTTGCGAAAGCAAGTCATAAGTATCTATTTCGAATCCATTTTCGCCAAGTACATAGGACATTGTCCGGTCGTTCAGGTAGGTATAATGTTCGTGTTCAAAGAGGCAATATTCATTTCGTTTTTTTATTAAGCCGAGATCATGTACTTCGTGAATGGTAATACCGCCGGGATTAAGAATAGAATGAATTTTTTTTAACACAGAAACCGGTTGCGGAATATGATCAAAAGTATAGCTGCTGATTATCAAATCAACATGCTGAAAATCCACCGGCAACTTTTCAGAAATTTGCTCATCGAAGAAGGCATGTAGCGTTGGTATATTTATGCTATTGGCATAGTCTACTAACTTTTCCGAAGGTTCAACTCCAAGAACATCGAAGCCCAGTCTTTTGAACTCGAGTAATTGCTCACCGGTTCCGCTTCCTATTTCTATCACTTTAGGTCGTGAAAGTGATTTGAAATATTTTTCTTTAACTCTTTTAGCAAGCGTTTTCATAAATGATATTGCAAAACCGGAAGACTGAACGCTATAGGTGTATTCATTGTAGTATTCATCCATATCGGTGTTGTAAATGTTTTGTGAACATCCACAATTTTCACAAATGGCAATTTCAATATTTCCCAAAAATTCCTTTCCGATCCCATCCTTTGTAACAAATTCATCAGTCAAAGGCATCTTCTCCAGAAGAATGATGGTCTTTAGTTTTGGGAAATTACAGATTCGGCAGGAACCTATTTTATGTTGTATTGATTTCATTTCTTCAGGTATGCTAATATATCCTCTTCACACAATTGAAAAGCATTTGAATTTTTATTGAGATTATTCTTGTACCAACTGACAGTATGTTGTATCGCAGTGGAGGCCTTCCATTTCGGTTGCCAATTCAACTCCTGTTTTGCTTTTTGAATATTTAGTTTCAATAAACCGGCTTCATGAGGAGCGTTTTTTTCATTGTGTAATTTATATTTACCATCACCCCAACATTCGATAGCTTGTTTGACAAGCTGTTCGACAGTAAAGGTATCATTTAAACGTGGTCCGAAATTATAACCCGGACTCGATTTACCCGGATTTGAATTCATGAATGAAGCAAGTGTCAAATAACCATGAAGAGGTTCTAATACATGTTGCCAGGGTCGGATGGCCTTGGGATTACGAACATTAATAACAGAAGAAGAAGTCAGTGAGCGAAAAATATCCGGCATGATTCTATCTGGAGCATAGTCGCCACCTCCTATCACGTTTCCTGCCCGTCCTGTTGCAACTGACTTCTTATGTTTTTTGATTTCCAAGGGATTAAAGAAAGAAAGGCGATACGAACCAGTGACAATCTCTGCAGCTGCTTTACTTGCGCTGTAAGGATCGTGTCCTCCCAATTTATCCGACTCTTTGTAAGCGTAATTTTTTTCGAAGTTTTCATAAACCTTATCAGTAGTAACAATAACGCAAATACATTTTTTTTTAAGGTTACGAAGTGCGTCGAGCACATGAACGGTACCGATAATATTGATGTCAAATGTTTCTGTAGGGAATTTATAGGATTCCCTGACCAAGGGTTGGGCAGCTAAATGAAAAATAAAATCAGGATTAAACGAGGCGACTTCTTGAATTAACTTTTCTTTATTTCTAATGTCTGCGATTACAGAATCAATTTTGAGTTGAGGATAAACTTCGTTGAAAAGAGATTTTTTTTCCGGAGCTAATGCATATCCTTTAACTTCTGCTCCCATCAACGTTAACCAAACACTTAGCCATGAGCCTTTAAAGCCTGTATGACCTGTGAGGAATACTTTTTTATTTCTGAATGTAGAAGTTAAATTCATTGCTAATTTCCTTGCGGATACAAGGGAAAGATAATAATAATTTTACCAGACTTTCCACTCTGCTTTTTCGTCCCTCCACAAACCGTTCAGGTACTCAAAATCGCGATACGTATCCATACATTGCCAGAATTTCCGGTGTTCGTAAACACATAATTGCCTGGTTTCGGCAAGTGTCTCTAAAGGGTTCCGTTCCAGGACACAAGAGGCATCTTCGCTCAAATAATCAAAGATTTTTTTGTCAAAAACAAAATAACCACCATTGATAAGTCCTCCATCATGGATTTGCGGTTTTTCCATAAAAGACGTAACTAATTTGCCATCAGTGTTCAATTCACCAAAACGGGAAGGAGGCAAAACACCCGTTACAGTACCGGCTTTTCCATGCTCTTTGTGAAAGGTTGCGAGATCATTGATATTAATATCACAAAGACCATCGCCATAGGTGAGAAAAAAAGAATCTCCTTTAATATATTTCTGAATTTGTTTTACGCGTGAGCCCGTCATGTTTAATGCCCCTGTTTCGGCGAAAGTTATTTCCCAACCTTGTTCATTATGATGTTGATGAACCTTAACATCATTACTGCCAAGTGTAAGGGTAAAATCGTTGTTTCGTATTTCGTAATTGTAGAAGTAATTCTTTATTACATCTCCCCTATAACCCAAACAAAGGATAAATTTATTGAAACCATAATGGGCATATGTTTTCATAATATGCCAAAGGATTGGCCGGCCACCAACCTCCACCATTGGTTTGGGCTTAAATTCGGTTTCTTCTTTTAAACGGGTACCGAGACCGCCACATAAAATAACGACTTCCATTGCTAAAAATAATGCCTTATTACTACTATATTTGCCTCAACTTAAGATAGCGCCAAAAGTATAAATATTTTTCATATTGGGGATTATACAGAAACAAGGAATCCAGAACACGATAATTACCTATTTGGGTATTATCATTGGTTTCGTCAGTTTGATTATTGTTCAACCGTTTCTGTTATCTAAAGAGGAAGTCGGGTTAATAAGAGTGCTTTTTGCATTTTCATCTCTTGTGGCATCAATAATCCCTTTGGGTATTACAAGCATAACAGTCAGGTATTTCCCGGTTTTTAGAAATAAAGAGGAAGGTCACTATGGCTTCTTAGGATTTATTTTGATATTTCCGATAGTTGGTGGAATAGTTATTTATGCTCTGCTTTCCGTTTTTAAACAAGAAATAATCGGGCATTATATTGAGCACTCAAAATTATTTACTGATTATTACAACTACATACTTCCTTTTTCGATTGTCCTTGGTTTTATTACTGTCTTAAATACCTATTGCTTTTCATTATTCAAAACAACTATTCCATCATTGTTGAATGATGTTTTTGTCAGATTATTAACCATTGCAATTATCTATTTGTATTTTATTCGATGGATTGATTTACATATGCTTATCTTATTCTATGTTGGAATTTACGCATTACAACTTTCTCTGCTTCTTTCTTATGTTTTTAAAATTGACTCGCCTCGACTTCGAGTTGATCAACACTTTTTACGAGAACAGAATTTAACAAAAATGATGAGTTATGGTTTTCTCTTGTCCTTTGCAGGTATTGCATCTTTAGGTTTAAAATACCTGGATTCGATAATGATTGGAAAATACATGCCAATTGAATATGTAGGCATCTACAGCATAGTTGTATTCATTCCGACAGTAATAGAAGCCCCTTTAAACTCGCTCGATAGGATTGCTTATACAAAACTATCCAATGCCATTGCCTTAAATAACCATAAAGAGATCGAAGATATTTATTATAAATCTTCACGTTATTTATTTCTCATTGGTGGCGCACTTTACCTGGCAGTCAATTTAAACATAGCAGATTTACTTTCTCTACTTCCGGCAGGCTATGAAAAAGGAATAAATGTTGTTTTAATTATCAGCACCGGCACATTACTCAACATGGCAGGAGGTTCAAATACTTCTTTAATTTTTAATTCTAAGTATTATAAGCTAGGTGGTATACTTGTAATTTTAATGGCCGCCATGGCATTTGCACTTAATATGTTTTTAATTCCACGATATGGTTTGGAAGGATCTGCATTGGCAACGGCCATAACGATAATTGTATATGCTATTTCCAGATATATAATCATTTTACGGGGTTATAAATTACAGCCATACGATAAAACAATGTTTAAAATATTATTATTGATTCTTTCGGGTGTACTTCTTAATTATTTACTGCCGCATACAAATTCCCCTTTTCTGAATATATTTTACAGGTCACTGATTATTCTGGGCGTATATGTTGCAGGAACATATTTCTTGAAACTTGTTCCTGAGTTTCATAAATACATTCCGAAAATTAAACGATAAATTAATTCTGCCCTTCTCGCATTTTTTATGCTATTTATTGTTTCAAATAAAGCTAAGTTAAACGTGATTTATCCCTTGTTTATCTGATTAATCAGAACGATTCCGACAAACATTATTTTCATTTTGCACATGAAAATTCAATTTTTTTTGTAATTTGCATATTGAGGATTATTAAATACTATTTTTTAAAAAATTTCAATGAAGCAATTTATTACCTGTTTCTTTCTATTAACTATTACGATTTCATCCGCTCAACACCAAGATAAAAACTGGTATTTCGGTGATGGAACGGATGGAATAATTTTCAATGCACAGAATACACCTGTAAAAATCAGCAATAAATATCCGGGTGTTGGGTTTGAAGGAATGGCTGTAGCCAATGATCCATGCTCCGGTGAACTTTTGTTTTATACCGACGGCATTACTGTCATCGATAAAAATCATTCCATAATGGCCAATGGCTCAGGATTACTTGCTAATTACTCAGGATCACAATGCGTTCAAATATGTAAAAAGCCGGGAACATGCAGTGAATACTATGTAATATCAAACTCCTCATGGGATAATACACCGGGGAGTTATTATTATTCTATTGTTGATTTCAGCACAAATCCTTTGGGGCAGGTAACTGTTAAAAATCAATATCTGAATGGACCAAACTATCATCAGGCGATGAGAATTATCCCAAAGTCAAACAGCAATAATTATTGGCTGATCGGTCACCTTATAAACTCAGCCACTTACCATGTTTTCGAAATTACACCAACAGGATTTGTCGGTCCTGTAGTATACAATTTTTCAAATTCCGGACGTAGCTGGGCCATGGAATATAATTCGAATACCCGCAAGCTTTTTAATATGGGAACCAATAATTTAAAAGTAACACTATTTGACTTTGACCCATTAACCGGCATACTTAATAATGAACAACAGCTTTATACAGGAAACCTAAGTGCATGGGTCGGAAACTTTTCACCGGATGGTTCTAAAATTTATGCCGGACTTGGTACTACTAATCTCTATTTATGGCAATACGACTTTAATACTAGCACATGGACTAATATGAATACCTGCTGCTATGCTCATGACGTTAAAACCGCTCCCAATGGAATAACTTATTTTATTAACACTTATAACACAACAAACCCTTTATCGCAAATTTTGAATGCTAATTTATCTGCTGTTGGAAATGCCTGCGGCTATTCTACTATTACTAACCCGGGAAATTTTAACGGAGAGGTAAGGCGATTCCCCGAATTCTTGCAGGTGCCCGATCCACCTGTAGCTAATCTGGACACAGTTTCTATGACATCAGGAGGAATTGTAATAAGTCCACTTTTGAATGACTACGATCCTCAAGGTGATACTATATCACTAACTTCGATTGTTTCCGGACCTAATTATGGAACAGCAGTGATTTCCGGAAATCAAATAAGTTACACAAACATAAATAACTCCTGCAGTGTTGATTCAATTCAATATCTGATAGAAGATAACACTTGCATGTGTGACACAGCATATATCATAATTCGTTTTTCAAATTTGAATACTTCATTAACGGCTACACCCACTGTTCAATGCTATGGATCGCATAATGGTTCTGCTTCAATCAGTGTATTTGGAACACCACCTTATCAATACATCTGGACATTGCCAAACGGGGCTATTTTAACGAATAATCCTATTTCGCATTTAAGCACAGGAAATTATTCTGTGAATGTAATTGACGCTTTGGGTTGCACATCGCAGCATTATTTTAACATCTCTCAACCAACTCCGATAAATGTAAATATCACAACTCAAAATGCGGGTTGCGGCTCCGTTTTCGGAAGTGCAATTGCAAATGTTACCGGTGGATCCGGAATATATACATACAACTGGAACACTCTACCGATACAAACAACTGCCAATATTGACAGTCTTTTACCGGGCTCCTATCAGATTACAGTTACTGACAATCATGCATGTTCAGCTATTGAAAGTGCTGTTGTCGCTTCGTCTCCTCCAATCACCTTCACCATCGACCAAACCCCTGCTTCCTGCCAAACAAACAATGGGACAGTGACTGTCGGACACTCCGGTGGTGTGGGTGGGTTTTCCTATCACTGGAGTCCGCCGAATGATACTACCCTCGCATCAATTGGAGGTCTCCCTCCCGGATTATATTCCGTTACTGCATATGATTTAGGTACGGGATGTTCTCAATCACTATCGATTATTGTTGCTAATTCAGCCGGTATTTCTGCTGCTATTACCAATGTGCAAGATGCTACTTGTCAGTCGGGTGAAGATGGTTCTGCTACTGTCGTTGCAATCGGCGGCACTCCACCCCACTCTTATCTTTGGCCAAATGGCGATACAACTGCCACCACTACAACCCTGGAGCCGGGAACCTATACCGTAATGGTTGAGGACTATTTGGGTTGTCGCGCTTTTGCGATAACAACGATCGGCTATGAATTTTCCTCACCTGCAATTGAACTGGGTCCCGATACGCTACCTTGCATTGGAACACCCTATACGATGGATGCCGGTCCGGGCTATAGCTCCTATTTATGGAATGACAATAGCAGCAATCAAACCCTGACTGTTACAACGAGCGGAATGTATTCAGTTCTCGTAACCGATTCCAATGGCTGTGAAGGATTCGATGCTATCAATGTAAATTTTATTATATGTGCTTCGCCTTTTCCTAAACCGCTTTCCCTGTCAGTTTCAGAAATTGAAATTTTCCCTAATCCTGTTGGTGACGAGTTGACTGTTTATTTTAAACAAAAAATTTCCGGGGAGACAAATGTTACAGTTTTAGATTTGTTGGGAAAAACCCTACAGGCAAAAAAAGATTATTCTGAAAATAAAAACACGATCAAAATTAATTTTCGGGAACGAGCTTCGGGCATTTATTTTTTAAAAATCGAGGTTGAAAATAAAATTTCCATTTTTAAGGTGATAAAGAATTAATCAGATCTTAGTCTTTTTCAGAGTAACAGAACAATAGATTTATCTTTGTTGTCCGGTAAAAATAATAGCCGGCATTTACAAACTTACTTTTCCACTATATAACTATACTGCAAATGGTCAGCTTTTTTCGATATAATTTGCATGCGCCGTGACGCTTGGCGTTTTAAAAATTACCATGGAGGCACGGAGAACACGGAGTTACACGGAGGCTATCGTACTCTCCGTGTAACTCCATGTCCTCCGTGCATCCATGGTTTAAAAAATACTTGCACAAACCTTCATAGAGTTTTCGATATAATTTGCATTTGCCGTGACGCTTAGCTTTTTTAAAAATTACCGTGGAGACACGGAGGGCATGGAGTTACACGGAGAGTTTGGCAAATCTCCAATAATCTTATGCGCTATCTTATTTTTTAATCGTCCGGTTGATATATTTGTTAATTACTGAATCCTGCATTTGCACCCATGCTGCTATATAATTGTATTGCAGTTGTACAATTTCAGGATGGTCTTCGGATAGATTCCTTTGTTCAAGGGGATCTTTTTCCAAATCATATAATTCAAATTCGTGAATACTTGCGTTGTAGATAAGCTTCCAATTATTATAACGGGTTCCAAAGAGGAAATCAGAATACGGACTGAAAAAGAAGGTTCTGTTTTTTCTGATATTACTTAGTAAGCTTCGTCCCTGCCATTCATCAGCCGTTTTCATTTCGGTAAGATTAGCTATTGTAGGGGCTATATCAATCAAACTTGCAATACGCTGATCTCTTTCACCGTGAAATAAATCCGGCTGAAAAATGATGCAGGGTATGTGGACATTTTCCTCATAGATTTCAGATGCATGTGTTGTTTGATCATGCCTTCCGAACGCTTCTCCGTGATCGCCAATTACGATTACAGCTGATTGCGATAACAAATTACTTGACCGGAGATATTGCATGAGTTCGCCAAACGAGCGATCGGCATCATTTAGTGCATTAAGATACCTGTTAAGCTCAGGATTGCTTTCTACATATTGCTTTTCCACTCCGGAATAAAAATAAGGATAGTGAGTTTGCATGGTCCAAAGGATTGAAATAGTTGGTGTTTCCTGATTGGTATCAATCCAATTACAAAGTTGCTTAGTCGTACAAACATCTTCAACACCATCCATTAAATTCCATCGAGAAGTAAATGCTAATCCCTCACATTCAAAATCTCTATAATTAACAACAGGAGCAAACTCATGATTTAACAAGAAACTTTCCATTTTCAGGTAATCCCAGGAAGTTGAACTAAAAGCAGAACTTTTATAACCGTATTGTTTAGCAACAGAAGCAATTGTAGACACTTTCAAATCAGGGTATTCGCCGGTCAGTGCTTTATAACTAATCCATGGATAATTACCTGAACAAATTGTAAAAAGTGATTTTACCGTTGAAGGAGCCGGCGCGTAAAAATTATCAAATATTTTAGCATGAGCCATCCATCTCTCAAGATTGGGAGTAACAGCATATTGCTTATTATAAACACTTAGATATTCTGCAGGAGTGGACTCCAAAACAAAAACAATTACATGCTTAATTTTTTTGTCGATAAAAGGTATCACAGTATCGATTTGGTGCATCAACAAAACCTCATTCCTAATAGAATCCGGAATATTCATTGTAAATAAATCAGGGATTTTAGAAGAAGTAAAATAGGAAGACGTAAATGCGATTACTGGATTTTCGATATGCGATTTTCTTAAACGTATTGATCTTTGCTGAAAGATTCCGGTTATCAAAAAAACAACACTACATACTCCGGCAACTAAAATGAGTTTAGTCTTTCTAATCGGATCAATTAGCTTTCGCAGAGCAAATGCTATAGGATAAGCAAAAAGAAAAACAGAAAATACAATTTCAACGATATTAAAAATAAACCCGGGTTTTAAATTGGCAGACAATGCATTCATCGCATCATTACTTTTTAAAAATTCCGAGTAATACAGCCATTGAAAATTCAGCGGCCGTCCCAGGAAACGTATTAACTCGATATTGAATAAAGTAGATAATGCTGAAATACAAATAATAAATACAAACGAAATTTTAATTAGTTTCTTTGCTTTTGTACCGGTAAATAATATGTCAAGTGTGAAAAAAACGACGGAAATTGCAGAAACAAATATAAAGTCGGAATAAAGTGCAGCGAATAGTTGAAAATAATTTGAATCAAACAAGTGATTAAGCTGCATTCTTACAATTAACATGCAAATAAATAATGCCAGAAGAAGTCCGAAAAAATAAAACAGGTCATAAATTTTAAATCCGGAAAAATATTTCTTCTTAAAAATGACAAGCAAAATAATATTGCATACTAAAACACTTAGTAATATAAAAATTCCTGAAGTTAAAATATTAAAAGGAGGATTTTTTTCAATTTCATCAAAGCTAATATCAAATGACTTAATTTTTCCGGATGTGACTAAAACATGATAGCTGTCTTTATAATTATCATCCCACCAATCAAAAGGATTACCCTTTTTGTCTTTTGAAAGCCAAAGCACATAATCAATTTTGGTTCTTTCGGGAACAGTTAATACAATTCGAAATGAATCATTATCTGCATGCATTACTGAATAGACAAAATTGTCTTTCAAATAGGACCCTTTGGGCCACAAATATACTGGAGGGGTTTTCCATTCATTGACACCCCATACCATTGTGACTTCACTCGCTTTTTCGGAATAATAAACAATTTCCCGGCTAATTAAATTTGCCGGTTTTGTATCAGCAAAACAATTTGCAGGGAATAAATAAAACAGAAATAAAAAAAAGAAAAGCAATTTTCCTTTTAATCCATTCATCTACTTTAATATTGAAAAAGAAGCGGTTTTTACGGTTACATTATTTTCATCTGCTACAAATAAATAAAGTCTAAGCCCTTTTTTACCTATAGGGATTTCAAATGCAACTCTTTTACCGTTATCTTCTATTTTAAAGTTAATTTTATAAATCATAAAATCATCTGCGCAAAGCATCCATTCATATGTAAATTTTGCAGTTGAACTGTTTTCCGTAATTGCATAAAACGTACACGTCGCTCCTTCCTTTATTTTTTCCTTTGGAGAATAAATATAAACATCTGTGCTATCATAGTTTTCAATTACTCCGGTCCATTTCTCTTTCAATGCAAAATAAGTCGGCTTCAGGCGACCTTTATAATCTGTCAATCCAAACCAGGTAAATGTACCTTCCATCCTGTCTCGCCACGTATAGGCAATACCGCCTATGTTCATGCCTTTTTTTCCCTCAATATATTGATCCCAGCGCCCTGTATACAATTTCGATTTTATTGAACCGGGATTTTCTACTATCCGATTATTTTCATCAAAAGTTGAGAAGTAGGAATCCCAGTATCCATGTGGTCCATATTCGGAAACAACATATGGTCGCATGGTGTCTGTAAGGTATTGTATGTTTGGGAGTATGTTTATTTGATCCTCATAATATGAATTAATACCTAAAACATCTATCGAAGGTGCAAGTTTTCGGAAGGAATAAAATTCACCGGCTAAATTTTTTGAGTTTTCTCCTACAGCAAATACAGGATGGTTGGGATCCAATTCGTGGATTTTCTTTGCAAGCCCTTCGACAAAGCGGACATATTCGTTTCGTACAACAGTCAGGTAAGGTTGACTATAATATTGCTTAAGCAGTCCCCACACTTCATTTCCAAGTGTCCAACACAATATGGACGGGTCGTCTTTGAATTTCTTTACAGTGCTTAAAACTTCTGTTTCATATTCTTCCAGCTTATTTTTATCAGTTGCATAATCGATTTTGTTTTCGAACCAAAATCCGAACATGACTTTCAACTTATTTTTTTCAGCAACCTTTAATGTGTTGAAATTATAAATATCAGAAGAATATTTTCGGATAGTATTGGCGCCCATTTTTTTGATCAGACTAAAATCTTCATCAAGACGGCTAACTACCAGAGGAATATTTCCATCGCGCCAATCTTGTCCGACATTGTAAGCGACACCTTTAATATAAAAAGGTTCATTATCGACAATTAATTGAAAATCGGGATAAGCATTTTTAATAAACTTCGAATGATAGTCGGTAGACTTAACTTCAGAAAAAACTTCTTCTGTTGACAGATTTAGTTTTTCACTAAATGGTTTGGTGTCAAAAGCATTCTTTAAAAAAGCTAATGAAGAAAGATCGTTATTAAAAGTCCAGTTAATGACGGCAGATCCGTCCTTTGGACGCCATTTCGTAGCACCCCAATTCTTATCACTATCGCTGTAAAAAAACACGATGGATTTTATTTCAGGATATTGCGTTTCGATTTTTGAAAAAGCATTTTTAAACCATTCTGCCCTGTTGCCTCCAAAATCAGTTGATCCGAATTCAGAAAGCATGACCGGTTTATTATAATCAATGATTTTTTTATGGAAAGGAATATATATGTCTTCAAAATTCACCCAACTTCCATTTGAATTGGCAAGTCCGTAATTCAGGTTAGTAAGTCCAATCCAGTCCACATAGTCGTCACCGGGATAATATTTTTCGAGATTGTCATCTTCCCATGGATTCCAAACCCAGGAAACATTGGATGCACCTATTTTATTGAAAAACTTTACAATGTAACGATGAGCATTGATAAATTCTTCCGGAGTATTTCCACCGCCATAAAAAGACCACGGGTAAGCCGGATTATCCATTTCGTGAGCAAAGCGGATCATTACAGGTTCGCCAAAGTTTCTGATTTGAGTAGCATAAGCTTCAATATAGCTGTCAAATTTTCCGGAAAGTATTCCGTCAAATATTCGCCAATCGACAGAAAGATTTTTGTCTTTTTTAAATTGAGGGAAATTATGGGAATATGGCTCCCAGGTGATCATAGGAATACTTCCACGTTTACGAATTGTGTTTAACAAATCAAGAGGAAAACTATCGATGCTATTCGGCCCCCATGATTGATAAATAGAGACGATATCGAAATGTGTTTCCAACATTTTTTCAACATTTCCTGCAGCAGTTAATGTTTGTACGCTATTGATTTCAGGAATATAAATTCCGGTGTAGAATCCGCCATTCAGATGATCTACTTTCGGTACAATCTCTGCAATATTATAATCAGCATTATAACTTTTTATTCTGTATTCATTACCGGAAACAAAAACAAATAACACAACACCTAACATTATCGCATATTTTCGGATATAGGAAGAGGTTACAGAAGATCCCTTTTTTGCAAAATGAAACATTCGTCGCAAAAAAGCCGACGTAGATTTCATGCCTTTGTATTTTCTTTTCAAGTTAAGAAGAAGTTTTTGTTGACCGATCAGAATGACATAACTGAGGCAAATAATGTTGATGAGTGAAAATGCCGCCATGAAAATGGAATATGGCGACCAATCGATTTGAAGACCAATAATAATAGCAAGTATACAAATTACGAGTGAAATAATATTAACGATACTAGATTTCCAGTCGTTACCTATCTCATTTTCTTTCGGAGTAGGAATGTATGGAATGCCCACTCTGAAAATTGTACACAAAAAACCAAGAATAAAAATCCACCAGGAACCCATTCTTAAGACTCCACCTACCAGATGCATTCCGCGTTCATGTTTTTGAGCTAGCCAACGTTGAGCATAGACTCTGATTAATAAAGCCATTGCCCATAGAGGTAGGAATAAAACAAGAAAATCAGGTACATTTATTTTCCAGACAGGGAGAGCAAAAAGCAGCGCAATGACAGGAATAAGTATATCAAATAAAGTAACGAATCCGCTTAAATAATGCAAAGGAAGGGTAAAGTAATGCAGCTTTTGACGGAAGTCGAGTTTACGAAAGAGCTTTGGGTAAACAGTAAACAATAACTCAAACGTTCCTCTTGCCCATTTCAATTGTTGTTTATTATAAGCCGAAATGGAAGAAGGAACTAATCCGAGAGCGAGCACTTCGGGAACATAAACCGATTTCCATCCGGCAGCATGTAGCTGCATGGCCGTATGCATATCCTCCGCTAATCCGGGGGCGTGACCGCCTATAGAATCAAGTGCAGCTCTCCTGAAGGTACAATTGGCTCCAATGGCTTGTGTAGTGCCATAGCTGTTCATACCCATCATTAAAGGGCCATAAAACTGATATGTTTGCTGCGCCGCGCCTTTCGCTACGGCATTTTCATTGTAGTTTTTATAGGCCTGTACAACCTGAACAAAGCCAATTTTAGGATTTTGAAAATAAGGCAAGACAACATCTAAAAAATACGGGAAAGGAGTGTGATCAGGATCCAGGATTACGCATATTTCACCTTTAGCGCTTTTTAAGGCATTGTTGATGTTACCTGCCTTTGCGTCAATTTTGAGTTCGCGAGTAATATGGACAACCCCCATTTCCAGGCATTTTGCTTTCAGAAATTCATCGTTGGCCTCATCACACAGGTATGTTGTATGCGGATAGGTAACGGCTATCATTGCTTCGAGCGTATTTAACACCATATCATAGGGCTCACCTTTACAATAAGTAGTCAACATATCAACACTCCAGTTAATTTCATTAATTGTAATTGGAGGTTCGGGGTAACTGACAGCGAAATAGTGATACCATTCGTGTAACCACCTAAGCATTTTAAATAGAAGAGCGAAAGTTAGCATCCAATAAAGCCATGATACTCCCCTATTCCCGGGATCAAAAAACCAGATCAGAAAAAGTGTCATTGCAAACAAACTCATGATAATGAGGATTCGAATACCCAGCTTTTCCTGTTTAGTGGGTTTCCTCAGTATCTTTCTTCTAAGGATTGAAAACTTGGCATTTTGCTTAAATAGTTTCTTAAGTCGGAATCGCATTTTAACAAATAGATTAATAAAAATTCTTACACAAAAATTTTAATGTCAAAAGATAATTAATTGTAGTTAAACAACAAATTTTAAATTAAAAATAATTGAAGAAAACGTCTTCCTAGGCAAATTATTTTTAAATTTCGTCAGAAACCGCTCTGGATAAGGGTTTTCGGCTGATAACAAATGAATCGAAAATA
Organism: Bacteroidota bacterium; assembly: GCA_031385005.1. Lineage (GTDB taxonomy): Bacteria > Bacteroidota > Bacteroidia > AKYH767-A > 2013-40CM-41-45 > JADKIH01. Next base: position 15,638 of record JANNBB010000008.1, on the reverse strand, counting down.
GGCCAGATGCTACCATTTTATATGAATAAAAAAATATTTTAGCAACAGAAATAAAAATAATTGTTTAATTTTTGGGTTCAAGAAAGTTAACAGGAGAAATAAACCCGGTTGTACAACTACTTTTTATTAATATTTTTCGACGTTTTAATTGTTCACGCCGTTATTCAGGGGAAAATAGTCCGTGAAGCAATTATTTATTCAAACAGAAGATAAAGTCCAGCAAAAATTATGATCGTTGCGATAGAAGTTAAGCCATAAAGGAATAAATTATGCATTTCAGGAATAGGATTAATCAGAGCAAGCAGACAACTAATAAAACCCGGTATAGCACCGACAGCAAGAAAGATAAAAGCATTAGCTTGTCTTTTGCCATATTTCGCATTCTTAAATTCATTCAAGTGAGCATTTATCCTTTCATCGTTATACCTCAGAGCTTTGAGTTCTGCACGAATATTTTGCGAATCAGAATTATCAGCAATCCATTGTTGGATTTTTGAAAAGTTTATGGAAAAAGGTTTTTTTATAAAACAGCTAAAGGGAAAGTTAAGCAGGAAAGCGCATATCAGCAGAATCCACCCCTTAAACCGGTAGTTTCCGGAGTTCATTTAAAACCCAAATTCTGTAAGTACCATTACAATCTCGGAAACGCCCGTTAAATCACATCTTATCAATAACAACAGAGCGGAATTATTGACTGACAAGTAAGGTGAAAACCCCTTGCTCGACAACAATAATAATATTTCAGTTTTATTTAACATATAAAGATTAAACGTCAATCTATAAGATTATTCAACTCAGTCTTAAATACAAAACACCAATGATAAAAAAGCATTCTTCTTCGGGAATTTATTTCATTCCGGCATTAATCCTGATAAGTTTTTCACTTTTTTTCACTTCCTGTAAAAAAGAAGAATTACTCGTTGAGCCGGCTGTGACAGAAGATATTTCTTCTTCCGTTCAAAGGGCAAGTAATCTTGTACTTCCCGAATTGTTCGGAATTTATACACATCCGACATACCTGGTAATTGGAAACGTCACCAGCGAAAACACCTTCCTTGATTATTTAAAAAGGAAAGGCGGCAACATGATTAACTGTTATGCCCGCAATTCAATGACAACACCTACAGAAAGAAGTAAGTTCGCTGCATTTTGCCGCAAAGCCGTGAGTTCATATGGGATTAAATTAATTACCTGTGATATCAGGGAAACCTCTGAAATTGCTACGTGGGATGCTTTATATACTTCCTATCCTGATTTACGAACAATCGTCGCACCGCTGACAGAGAAGGAACCTTGGGTTACTTATGATTATGCCGGATGCTTTACGCTATTACGATTAACAAGAACGATGTGCAATAAGTATGGAGCTAAATTTTATTTTTATACGGGATGGATGGGGAAAAATTACTCCAACCCCCAAAGTGCAGTAGATTCCATGGTTTACTATTGTGACGGAATATTTTTATCCAATTATGTATCTGTTTCTGATTATTTATCTACTGCAGCCGGTTATGGCAAGTGGGATAACCGGATAAAATACAGACTCGATCAGGGTACTTCTTCCTATGGAGGAATAACTAAATCAGCGAAAAAGTTTAATAAGCTCGATTACCCGATAATAGAGTTACAATCTCTTGAAACTTCCTTCTTATTCAACATGTATGCAACCACGGGTTATAACCGTTCTTATTATGGCTCCTTGTATAATGACGCCAAGTCGTTATACAATCTGTCAAATGCAGATGTTTTAAAATATACTGAGCTAAAAGGGAAAAGTTTGTATTATCAAAAATATGTTTTGTTGGCGCAGCCATATTAATTCTCGAATCTGCCGGTAGCAAATATCTATTCATTGTCGAAATAGAATTTTTATTAGTTGGATAATAAAGGTTATGTTGAAGCAACCAACTCCACATACAACTCTTCAACTCTTTTCCTTGCCCACGGTGTTTTTCGTAAAAAGGTAAGACTGGATTTAATGCTGGGATCTTTTCTGAAGCAATTGATTGGAATATTCCTGCCGAGTTCTTCCCAGCCAAAATGATCCACCAGATGCTTTACGATCGCTTCGAGGGTAATACCGTGTAAGGGATCATTGCTTTTCAATTGTTCGAAATAATTTATTGGATAATTAGAAATATAAATTCTAATAGCGATTCTGAATACAATATAAAACAAAAAAGTCAGAAAACACAGTTTCTCATTTTTGATTTAGTAATCCGTTGTGCCGGTTCCCATTACCTTTCCGCTAGCCCGCTCGGAGTAGTAAGCACGACTAATATCCCTTCAATCAAATCGAAAGTTAAGTTCGTGCGAACGGTGTTTTGAACTTTGAAATAAAAAAACCAAAATTTATTTACTTCTCCATTCTTTACCGGTCATAATTCTTTGCATGTATTCATCAAAAAGAGGAACGGTAAATGCTGTTTCACCGTGGTTCGGACTCCATATCATTCCTTTTTTAATTAGCTGTGGCCAACCATCAAAATGCTTTTTGCATTTAACCCATTTCAAATATGTGCAACAGAAATCTGCATTGCCCGCCTAAGACTTTCTTTACCGGTAAGCTCCGGAGGTCTAGTTCCTGCACCCGGGGAATAGGGATTTATTATCAGTAATGAGATTTTGCTTTCATATAAAATTATATGCTTTTGAATATAATTTGTTACTATTTTTACTTTCTATATGTATTAGCATATAATTTACTAATTTTGCTGTAAATCGTTGCAAAAGCATATAATGAAAACATTAGCACAATTTGTTAAAGATAAACGAAAAGAAGCCAATCTTACTCAGGAAGAGTTTGCGGAGCGAGCAGGGGTGGCGTTAACGTATATAATACGCCATTTTACCTATGACAATTAAAATTCCGGGTTTAGAATTTTGAACTTTAGGTTTAGAATTTTAAAAAGATTGATCCATTTTTAATTGGCCGGATTTTGGTAAAGCTTACACTGACCCAATGTTATTATTAGATAAAACCATATAATTTCAATAAGACATTTACGCCGTCACAACTGGTGAATGTTTTTCCAGGAAATATAATTGAGTAAAGGATAATCCGCTTCACTATCTTCACCTTGATAAAGAAGTAACCCATTAGATGATGGTTGATATTTGCTCCAATACTTGAGGCCGGATAACAGTTTATGGTCTTTCTTTAATGAGGATTTGATTTCAATGGCTTGTGGGCCTGTTTCTTTATCAATTATAAGATCGATTTCATTTCCAAGATGGTCTCTGAAGTAAAACATGCCATCGTTCATACCCTGGTTAGCTCTATTCTTCTTTATCTCTGCAACACACCAGTTTTCGAAAATAGCTCCAAACATAGAATGTCGCTTTAATCTATCCCTGGAATTCACTTGTAATAATGTGCACAACAGTCCTGTGTCGTAAAAATAGATTTTGGGGCTCTTTATTATTCTTTTATTCAGATTATTGTGCCAGGGCTGCAAAAGAAATATAATATAGCTCGCTTCGAGAAGGCCGATCCAGGACTGAACAGTCTTGGAATCAATACCGATCTGTTTGGCAAACTCATCTCTGTTCAATAACTGACCGGCATGATTCGCACACAGTTGAATCAGCTTGTTAAAGGCAGTCAGATTATTGATGTTCTTCAACTGGCGAACATCACGTTGAACATACGTGTGGATATAACTTTGTAGCCATTTCTGAGGATTCAGCTTCTTGGAAACAATTTCCGGGTAGCCGCCTGAAAGGATATTGACCAAAATGTCATTTACAGGTAGTTTTGATTCTTTCATTTCAGCATAACTCAAAGGTAGCAAGGTAAGATATCCTGCCCGACCCGCTAATGATTGCGATATCTGCTGATACAATAAAAAATTATTCGATCCTGTCAATACAAACTGCCCTCTTGAAGTGCGTTTATCCAGCAGGACTTGCAGATACCTGAAAATTTCCGGCACTCTCTGTACTTCATCCAGGACACCTCCTTTTGAAAATTGTTCCAGAAACTTTCCAGGGTCAGCCAGAAATTCAGATTCAATGGAAGGATCTTCAAAATTCACATAAGGTTTCCCCTTCAGCAACAACTTACTGAGCGTGGTTTTACCGCTCTGCCTGGGACCTGTAATGCATAAAGCGCGAAACTGCTTCAGTGAATATCTGGCTTCTGAAAGTATGGCACGTGTGATCATCGATTCCGGATTTGCACAAATATACATAAATGGAATTAAATTCCGGATTTGTATAAATATACAAAAATGGAATTATACTTCGACTGGGCAGGTTTTGTGAATTTGATTTGCAATATTTCGAAGGGAAATAGAGAATTAAATTCACAAAACCTGCCCGCTCAGCATAAAGATTCCGGATTTGTCAAAGCCTAACATAGTCGTGACAATCCTGAAAAACTCAAAAAGGACACAGATTCATCATTAAAGACAAACCTCCGCTCGGGGAATGTTTGAGTGCCTTAAATTATAATCACAAACTGTCAAAAAATCTGGCTACTTTCTACTATCATATAGATCTCATAATTCGCGAATCACGAATGAATATAGCTGAACAATAGTTGGTCATCCGGCAAAAGTTTCAGATTAAAAAATATTCTAAACCTAATACCAACAAAAAAGCCTTGAAAATATTGATCTCCAAGGCCTTGTATTTATTTGCGGTCCGGACGGGATGAGGAACTGCGTTTTTTTCAATTTACTCAAGTTTACTTATTTTAACTGTAGTTAACTGTAGTACACAGTGTTACACATGTTATTGCTGATTTTTTGAGGTGTGAAAATTAAGCTTTATAAAGTTAATCTGACCGCGATCTGACCGCTCTTTTTTTTTACCTTTATTTTATAAATTTCCCTATGGCAATTGTAAAATTTAACCTCAATAATGAGACGGCAAAATCCTCCGTAATCATGCGCGTTTTTAATTACGACAACAACGCTTAAAGCTTTCTACCGGTTTTAGCGTGCCTCCCAGGTACTGGAATAAGAAAAGTCAACAGGTACGTGAAGTCATGGAGTATGCCGGCTCTTCTGAAATCAACAAAGGACTGCAGGACTGGAGCCGGATAATCCTGAAGGTGTACAACGATCATTTAGATCTTGGCATTAGCCTGGAGCCCGAGCGCATGAAAAAAGAAGTGCTGAAAATTTTCAACAGCCCGAGAGAAAAATTCAATGCTTCCGTTTTCTGGACACATTTCGATGCTTTTATAAAATACAAAAAATCGGTTTTACCCGACAGCCGCGACTACGACAATTCACTGCGCAAGCACTTGTTAAAAACGGAATCCATTTTTGGCTCGCCATTAAATTTGTTGCTTTTTAAAAACCGCTCCGGCGGCTTCCTCGAAATCTTTGACGAATACCTCACGCATCAAGCCATTAATTCGAATGGTGAGAAAGGCCTTACCGTCAATACCATTGGCAAACAGTATAAAAATTTAAAAGTTTTTCTGAACTGGTGTTTTAGCCGGGAGATCATTCAACCCTACAGTCTGAAACACCTGGTCACAAAGACAGAGGAAGTGGACAGCATTTACCTGAACGAAGAGGAGATCGACAGTTTAATGCAACTCGAGCTGAAAGATGAAAAAGAAGAAACCGTCCGCGACTTGTTCATCATTGGCTGCGAAACCGGATTACGCTTCAGTGACTTCTCCCGATTGAAAAGCCATCACATCAAAAAAGACAGGATAGAAATTCACCAGAAAAAAATTTCCAAGAAAGTAATTGTCCCTGTATGCACAGACACTTTGCAACTTGTATTAAAAAAGTATGCGAACAATCCCCCGCAATATGAAAGCATAACAGAATTCAACCGCATCATCCGCCAGTTGTGTAAATCAGCCGGTATAACAGAAGAAGTTTCACTCCTCAAAACTCAAGCAAATAAAAAACGGGAAGTCATCTTCAAAAAATATGAACTGGTTACCTCCCACACCTGCCGCAGGTCCTTTTGCACCAATCACTTTTTGAACGGTATGCCTGTCACCCTCATTATGGCCATCAGCGGACATAAGACCGAACGGGCATTTATGCGGTATCTGAAAATTGATAACAATAAGAAGATCGATTTGTTTAAAGAGAATATGGTGTTAAGGAAGAAAATTGTCGATGCCAAACTCAAGGATTCATTGAAAGCATGAAATGTGAGTGAATAAGAGAGAATATGATCCTTTTCAATAAACAGGATTTTTTCACGCTTTTTTTAAAAAAAATAAAATTCATGTTTTTTTTCTTTTTTTGTAAAAGGTAGATTCAAGTGTTTAATGCAACATAAAAATACTATTATGTTGCACTAAACACTGAATCTATCATAATATTAATTTTCAAAAATTAGAAAGCACCCCTGCTGCGCTGTACTTATTTTCCACATCTGCTAAACTCTACCGCGCTTCGTTTTCTAACTTTGAAATATGAAAATTAACGACAAATGGCTGACAAGCCCGTTGCGGTAGGTAAAACTTCATAGTTTTTCATTTTGCTGTTCATTGTTTATTGTTAAAGTTCACTCTTCACTTCTTTAAACACGACACAGCTTCTGTCTCTGCAAACTCCTTTATAAAACTATCGAATATAATCTATCATCTGATGATCTCGCTTTACACAGAACCGGCCATAACTTGCAATCATCAAGGCATCTATATGAATGCCGTTTTCAACAACATATTTAATAATACCAATCATGTTATCGGAATTAGTCCTTCTTAAAATTTTGATTCTGTAATCTTCAATGGTACGTGGTGAAAGGTTCAATATTCCAGCAATCTCCTTTGATGTTTTCTCATGGTAAATTAAATACATTATTGCTATCATGTTCTTATCTGCAATACTCGACTTTCTTAATCTGATTTTTTCTTTGTTGTTTAATGAGATCAGGTTCAAAACCTGAGGTGCAAAATACTGCTCACCGTTGCATACTTGAACAAGTGCATTTATAATTTCTTGCTTGTCGCAATTTTTCAAAATGAATCCATTTGCTCCACTATGAAGTATTTCGTCAGTGTAGATATTCCTTTCATCCATTAATAGCGCAATGACTTTCACTTTAGGAAACTGTTTAATGATTTTATAGATGGTCTCTATTCCATGCATCCGTTGCATTTGAATATCTATAAATACAATATCAAATATATTCTTCTCAAGATTACCTAATACTTCGTTTTCATCCTTTGCTTCCCTTACAACTTTACTTATAAATGGTACATTCTTTAACAGGGTAGCAAGCCCAAATCTGAAAACCGGAGAATCATCGGCTACGATTACTTTAAAAGGGTTAAGTCTGGACATATTAAAAGATATATCAAGACGAAGATATAATTTTTTACAATTACAACAGTATAAATACTGTTTTTTTAAAAAATTTATTCAAATATTCTTGTTTGGCTTTGATCAAACAAACCTGGCAATGGCAGATTATGACCAAGTAGCAGTCCATATCAATTCGTTGGTTTTTTCAAATTTCAAGAATTGTAATAGTATTTCCTTTACCCTTTAATATTCTATTTATGAAGAATACGGTTTTCAAAATTATTTTCCTCCATCCAATCGTTTTGTTGTTTATTATATGTGAAAGTGATTACCTGTATTCTCAAACATCAAAAAATGAGCAGGTATTTAATAAATTTATAAGCAGCTCGAAAAACAGCTCGGAGCTGTTAAGTAAAAGAATTGTCAGAACTAATAAGAGGTATCTTAAAAAATACTTCCGTTCGGAAAACAAACTGCATCGCAAACTTTGTAAGTTAAATCCTGAGCTGGCTGATAATATATTTTCTCTCAAAAGAGATCCCTTATACTATCATCAGAACGATCCTAATTGTTTAACCGCAATTAAGAATAATAGTGGGTCAAAAGAGTATTTCCCAAAGATAGACACTCTTAAATCTGCGCTCGATTTTTTAAAAAAGAATTCAGAGTATGATAACGGAATTGATTCCCTAAAATTAGCAGAATCGACTATTGAATCACAGAAACTTGAAGACGAGCTTTCTCAATCCTCGAAATTGCAGCAATATTTTCGAGAGCGGAAAATGCTTTCTAAGGGGTTAGTTAATGATTATCCTCAACTGAAATCAAATTATAAGGATTGCGATAAAGTTAATTACTATTATCATAATCAAATCGAGGAATACAAAAATAAGTATGCTGATTTTTCTAATGTTGATCAAAAAGCAATTGAATTATTGAAAAACAATGCTGATTTTAAGAATTTCATTTCAAAAAACGGACAACTATCTGCATTTTCGAAAATACCATCCGATTGGGGAAATAATTTAAAGGGATTGCAAACCATCAAACAAACCAAGAGCCTGGTCAATAAAGATGTTAAAGAATTAGGTGCTGAAGCAAAAGATATTGTCAAGAAAAATATGGAGCCCATGAATAATACTTTTGATAAACTCAAAAGTGGGAATTATGGAAATACAACAAATGCTGCCGACATTCCATCATTCAAGCCAAACGCTGTAAAAACAAAATCCTTTCTAGACCGAGTTGAATTTGGAAATAATTTTCAAATCAACCCCGGGAAAAACTCCTTTCCATCAACTTTATCAATTCTGTTTCAAGCGGGATATAAGATTACTGATAAAATAAAACCCGGTATCGGAGTTTCTTATATACTCGGACTTGGCAATGGATGGAATAAAACTAAATTTTCGAATGAAGGAATTGGTTTAAGTTCTTTTTTAGACTATAAAATTTCAAATATTTTGATTTTTGAATGCGGGTATGAAAAAAAAGGAAGTAACCCTGCATCATTTACAAATGAAAAGGGATCTAAAAAAATGATTTGGGATGATAGCGCATTGGCCGGGATAAAACTGAAATACAATTACAAAGAAAAAATAATTCCTACGGTCTCACTATTATATAATTTCCTAAATAATCAACATAAAACTCCCTCGTCAGCATTTATCTATAGAGTTGGATGGGATTTTGGGAAGTAACCTTTACGATAAAAGGAATTAATTAAGTACCACAAAACGAACATATAATTAAAGTATTTATTTATGAAAAATATCGAATTTAAATCAACAGGTACTATGAAAACTGCTACACTTTTAATTATTATTATTCTTACTTTCTTACTGGATACGCGTGGACAACAACCACCTTCTGATAATTTTAGAATTTTACCACCATCTCCAACAGCAAGTGCATTAGGTAAGTATATTGAGGTGCCAGTTAGTAATTATACAGGTATTCCTAATATCAGTATTCCAATTTCAGATTTGCAAAGTAAAACATTTGCGTTACCAATATCTCTAAGTTATCACTCGGGAGGAATAAAAGTTCAAGAACAAGCCTCATGGGTAGGTTTAGGGTTTTCATTAAATGCTGGTTTTGTGATTACTCGTACAATTAAAGGTCAAGCCGATGATGGAGGTCAAGTTGGGTACTATAATTCAAGTATTTTTGATTTGATTAATTATGGGACTCTGGTCGAATCAGATAAATTAAGTATTTCACAAGGATTTTTAGATACAGAGCCTGATATCATTTATTACAATATAGGAATTAAATCAGGAAGAATTATTTATATCGGAAATGGAGAATTTACAACCACTCCTGCGCAGGATATTATTGTGAAACCGTACAGAGATAGTCAAGGAAACATTCAATCATGGACATTAACGGATGAAACAGGAACTATATACAAATTTGGTGAAAATAATTCCGTTGAAACAACAGAGAATGATATTTCTGCTTGGTATATAACATCAATTTCATCTTCTCAAAAAAATGATCAAATTAATTTTGAATATGAACACGGTAGTAATATAGTAAATCTGGGTTGCGTAGTAAGTCACCAATTGACAATGACTCAAAGTGCAAATGGCGGGCCAAGTAATATTGTTATTACACCATCAACAGTAGGTAATTACATGGAAATGATCAAACTTCATAAAATTATTTATCAAAATAAAGAAATAGATTTTATTACTTCTAACAGAGATGATATTCAATATGAAAAAAAACTAGATCAGATTATTTGCAAAACAAATGGTACAGCGACTCAAACAATTAATTTTTCATACAGTTATTTTAATAGCAACTCCATTAATAAAAAGCGTCTCAAATTAACATCGATGCAGTTTTGTGATGCGAGTAATAATTGTCAACCACCATATACATTCGACTACTTTTCTCCTGATCTTTTACCAGCCGTAAACTCTTATGCACAGGATCATTGGGGATACTACAATGGAAAAAATAATAATCAAAATTTAATTCCTAAAAATCTTTTGCCTCAATACTATAATGGAGCTGATAGAGAAGCAACATCAGATATTACAATTGCAAATAGGGGAATATTAAAATTAATTACATACCCAACTGGTGGAACAACAGAATTTACCTATGAACCAAACGAATACTATACATCAACTTCAAATTACCATCCTGTAAATATAAATGTCTCTAGTACTTCAACGGTAAATTCTAATTCTTATCCATCAAACTATACAATAACTCACACGCACTCATTTTCTATTTTACAACATGAATTTATTCAATCACATTATACGTTTGATAGAAATACTACAAATAACACAAACTGGATTGATAATGTCATTTTAGGTTACGTACGTATAAAGGATTTAAGTTCAGGAAATATAATTTGGTCCAAATCACATAATTTTTATTCTTCTACACAAGATGAGACTGGTATAGAAATGGTCTCTTTAAACGTTGGATATTATGAAATCGAGACAGTAATTGATGGAATTGATCAAATGTGGCCAAATGTTGGATCTAGCAATAACTTAAATTTAACCGTTAATTTAAATCTTGACTATACTAATTACGTTGTTGATAATAATTACAAAAGTTTTACTGGTGGTGTTCGAATAAATAAAATTGTCGATTATGATGGAATAGATGTTAACAAGAATAAAATAAAATTATTTAAGTATGAAGTTGAAGACTCAAACGGAGACTTACGATCAACCGGAGTACTTTTTTCAAATCCACATTATTTAAGTAGTTATACATATCAAGTTAAAGAATTACCCTTTAATTGTACAAATTGCGCTCCCTGTGTTGGACAATCAATAATAAATTACTACGATATTATTTCAGCGCATTCTATGTCAATTCTTGGAACGAGCCAAGGAAGCAATGTTGGTTATTTTGCTTCGACCGTTTATAACGGCAATAATTGCGAAAATGGTAAAACGGAGTATTTGTTTAATCAATGGCATCCTTCAGGTTTTCAAGGACCACTAAATGTACCTCCTACAAATGATGACTATAAGGGCGGTTTGCTATTGAAAAGTATTGATTACGCGAAAACTTCAGCAGGCAGTTTTATTCCAGTCAAAGAAATAGACAACACATACCATTTTAATTCTTCAAATGGTGATCCAAATTATGTCGAAACAAAGGGATATAGAAATCAAATAAGAATTCAAATGCCCGATAACACCTGTTGGGGTATGGAAGATCAATATAATGAATCCTATTACAAAGTAACACGCGAATGGTATTTTATGGATTCTTCAACTGAAATTAATTACGATATGTCCGGTCAAAACCCAGTCATTAAAACACACACTTACCATTACGACAGCCCGAACCACATTCATTTAACTAAAGCAGTAACTAACAACTCTGATGGTTCTGAGATATTTTCTGAATATAAATATGCACAAGATTTTAATTTGAATACAACTTCAACAGATCCCGGAATTGCTGCACTTCAGGCCATGGGTAATTCTTCAAATGTAAATTTTAAACACATGACCGGGATTCCGATTGAACAATTGGAAAAGAAAAATATAAGCGGGAACGAATTTGTAACTAATGGAACATTTACAGTTTACAATTTATTCAATAATGCTTCCGGGTCTATAAAATATATTTTACCTCGTAAAATCTATTCTATACAAACAGCAGAACCAATTGAATCTGTGAATTTCAGTAGTTCATCATTATCCTCTAATGGTATCTTAATGGACTCACATTATAAACCAACAATTAATTATGACAGTTACGATGCTTCCGGAAATTTATTAAAATATCATAAGGAAAGAGACATTTCAAATTCATTCATGTGGGATCAAAATACCTTTAATCCAATTGCCTCATTTACCAATGCCAATTATAGTTCGAATGTAACTGGAAATGAATGTAGCTATACCGGATTCGAAACTCTTGGCAATGCAGATGATAATTGGACAGGGAATGTTAGCAGCGATCAGTCTAAAGCACATACCGGTGATTGGAGCGTAAAAATTCCGTCAGGAAATAATTCAATAACTCATGATTTTTATCCTGATAACCAAAATCAACTTTATCGCTTATCCTGCTGGGTAAATTTCCCGAATGGATATAATAAACAAAATGGAACTCTGGTTTTAAATGCAAAAAGTAGCCTGACTGGAACAGCTCTTTCTGGAAGCCAACAGGTTTCGTTCACCGGAAATTCGAATGAATGGACTTATCAGGAAGTTATTATAAATCTTGAAAATGTTCATCACTTGATGAATTCAAATAGTAATTTATGGATTTCCTGTATAATTAAGAATACGGATGCATTCACTATTAATGTAGACGATATCCGATTTGAACCAATCCCTTCCGAGACAAAGACAGTAACTTATGATTCCAAATTTAATCAGGTCTCTTCAATTAGTGATCAAAACAGCTTACCGCAGTATTTTAACTATGATAATTTTGGACGCTTACAATTTATTTGCGATTTTAATAATAAAGTTTTAAAAAAGAACGATTATCACTATAAGGATTTACAAATTACAGGTGATCATAATAAAGTTTCCGAAACACTTTTCCGTTCTCCGTATTCTGTGGCACAGGTAAATCAGAATTTACCTGCCTGGAATGAATATAATCGAAACAATTCTTTTCTGGATGGATTAGGAAGACAAATACAGACGGTCAATGAAAGACAAAGTCCTCAGGGAAATGACATAATCACCCCTTTTGAGTTTGATGCTTTTGGCAGAAATCCTAAAAATTATTTACCATATTCTTCATCTACAAATAATGGAAGCTTTGATGCCAACGCATTGACAGGAAATCAATCATCCTTTTATCTGAATCAGCAATATGTAGCACATTCTAATTATCCGTTTTCAGAATCAGAATATGAGGCGTCGCCACTTAATCGAATCATTAATCAAGGTGCTGCCGGAGATTCTTGGCAATTAGGAAGTGGACATGTTACAAACCTTGCATATAATTCAAACGATCTTGATGAAGTTCAGTTATGGACAGTTGATCTATCAAATGGATTTCCCAATGGTGCCGTATCAAATCAAAATTATGTTCAAAATACATTATTTAAAAAGGCTCAAATTGATCCGGATCATAATCACAGTTTTGAGTATACGAATCTACTTGGTCAGTTGGTTGCAAAATGTAATGTTGTTGAAATTGAATCTTCAACCAATGAAACGTATGATTATACAGAAGGAACAAACAACAATCACTGTCAATCATGTGCAGCGACATTAATCTTTACTTATTATGTTTATGATGATTTTGGTCGTCTTTGTTATGTAATTCCTCAAAGTGCATTAATCGAATTACAAAATCAGGGTATTCATAATTTCACTGAATCCGATCCTGTTTTCAATAATTGGGTTTATGCTTATCATTACGATGAAAAAGGAAGACAAATTGAAAAGAAAATTCCGGGAAAAGACTGGGAGTACTTTGTTTACAATGATATTGACAATATTATAATGTCGCAGGATGGTAAGGAAAGAGTTGAGGGCGGCTGGAAATGCTTTAAATACGATGCCTTACGTAGAAGCATTTCGAATGGTTATTCCTTGAATTACCCAGGAACAAGAAACGTAATTCAAAGTGCTGTTGATTTATTTTGCAATAATAATCCTAATCACGAAATGTTTACTTCAGTAAATCCGGCAATTTTAGGTTATACTAACTCAGCTTATCCAACTGTAGTTTCCGAATTATTTAATATTAACTACTATGATAATTATTTTTTCGATTCGCAGCTATCTGTTCATTCTCCTTATACAGCACCAACAGGCAAATCCATTCATACAAATTCATTGGTTACCGGTTCGCTAAATGAGCTCTCACCTAATGTGGGTAATCCATCACAATCTTCATATTTACTAGATATGAATTATTATGACGATAAATGCCGAAACATTGAAAAACACAAACAAAATCAACTGGACGGCTGGGATAAATATTCTAATCAGTATAATTTTACAGGGCAGCTCACTTCTTCCACAAGGTATCATACAACTGCTCAGTATACACCTTTGGAAATAGCAACTACGAATACCTATGATCATACCGGACGGTTATTAGATATACACAAACAAATTAACTCTGATCCTGATATACTACTGGAGCATAATGAATATAATGAAGTTGGTCAATTAATAACTAAAAAACTTCACAATAATGGAACAACTACTTATACGAATTGTAATGGACAAACCAGCTTTCTTCAAACAATAGATTACCGTTATAACATCAGAGGATGGTTGAGTAATATTAACAATTCTTCAATAAGTTGTGACGGCGGAATTACAAATACGGATGATCAGGATGCATTTGGCGAAGAATTATTTTATGATGATGTTTCCGGAATTAGCACTACTCTAAACGATCTGGCCCCTGTTTCAAGATTTAACGGGAACATTTCAGCCATAAAATGGAAGTTTTGTTCCCCATATAATGGCAACGTAAATGCCAATGCCAATGCGGAAAAAGCATATGTATATCGTTACGACAATTTAAACCGGATGACTGCCGGTTATTATTGCGAAAGCTCTGATAATTACCCTAACGTATTTAATAATATGGCTCATTTTTTCGATGAGACCTTGCATTATGATCCAATGGGTAATATTACTCACCTGAAAAGAACATATAGAGGAGCTACTATTGATGATTTAAATTATAATCATCTAGGCAATCAGATACAGGATATAACGGATAATATTACGCAAAGCAATACAATGGGATTTGAAGATCTCAATGTTTCTTCTCCCGATTATCAATATGACCTTAATGGAAACATGATTGATGATGAAAATAAAAAATTAACAATTAACTATAACGTATTTAATCTTCCGGTTTCTGTAATCGATATCAATAATACCACACTTAGTTATTTATACGATGGCAATCAACAAAAACGACAAAAGACCATAAACGGCATTACCCGCAACTACATCGATGGCATCGAATACGATTCCCAGGATGGTCTTCAGTTTATTATGACGGAGGAAGGTCGAATCAGACCGCGCGGTCCGCGAACACAATCCCCTGCAGATGCCTTTCTTTATGATTATTTCCTAAAAGATCATTTGGGGAATATCCGTGCTGTTGTTACCAATGAAGTTGCCCATCATTATTATGCCGCAACCATGGAGCTAGAAAATGCTCCTACAGAAGAGCAGTTGTTTTATAACATTCCGACAACACGTGAACCTAAACCCGGCAATTATCCGTTCGACCCGACTTATGCTCCTAACCAGGAAGTAAGCGAATTAAATTCCAGTGCCGGAAAACCAATTGGGCATGCGAAGGTATTGTCGGTAATGGAAGGCGACAAGATTAACATCGACACAAAATATTTTTTCGATGGAAATCCTTTTGTGCCATCAACGCTTCGTCCAATAACGGATATACTTACTCAAC
>JANNBB010000026.1:0-224939 GCA_031385005.1 Bacteroidota bacterium | reverse complement strand
CACGAATCATTAAACAATTTAACCCCGATTGAATATGCTGCGTAGGTTTTTCTTAGGCATAAACCCTCAGAAATGTATAAAGCAGGTACAAATAAATGCACCTGCTTTAAAATCGACATTTCGTCGGGTGAACTTATCCCTGGCTGGTTGCTCCTCAGCAGAGCCGGCTTCCGTTTTAGTTCATTGCAAAAATCATATCATTAAACTATATTTACAACTTGTCGAAAAAAGCAGCCACGTTCACTTGGACAGCAAAAATATGGAAGCTGTGATTTTCAAACTCGCCTTAGTCAAGAACTCGTAAATAATCCTGAACTGTTGAATCAATTTAAAGAATTTGAAACTCAATCAAAGGATCCTTTAAATCAGTCTAATTTAAGTTCACCTATAATTATTCCATTAGTTGTTCATGTTTTGTTTAATACTCCTTCCGAAAATGTTCCCGATAGCCAAATCATGAAAATGGTTTCAGTATTAAATCAAGATTTAGGCAGATATAATTCTGACACAGCGAATACACCGTCTGCGTTTAAACCATTAGCTGCTTCTACTAATATTCAATTTTGCATGGCTGCACAAGATACTTTAGGCAATGCAATTTCCGGAATAGATCATGTTTTTACAAATACAGTACAATTTCCAAATCCATTTCAAATGCGTAATCCTTCTTTTGGTGGAGTTTCGGCATGGAACACTGACAAATATTTTAATATTTGGGTTGGTAATGCGGCGGGTTGGAATGGCGTGAATTCTGTGGGATACTCAATCAATCCTGCCAATCATTCGTATTGGGGTCTATTTGCTGATTTTAATTATGTAAGGCAAATTCAACTCGGCGATACTTCAAATATTAGTGGGAGAGCAATTACACATACTCTCGGTCATTGTTTTAATTTGTTTCATCCATTTACAAATACTCTATGTTACGATCCTGATTCAGTAAGTGATACGCCCATTGAACAATACGAAGCTTCTGGTTGTCCTAGTTTCCCTTTACTTGATGCTTGTACTTTTAATTTTCCGGGAGTTATGTTTATGAATTTTATGGATTATGCTGCTGAGCCTTGTGTAAATATGTTCACTATAGGACAAGCAACTCGGATGCAAAATTCAATTGCTTTTTACTTTCCACTTTTACTAACATCAACTGCTTGCCTTCCTGTTGGAATTAATAATTCAGACTTAATAAATAATATTATTTTAAAGCCAAATCCATTTATTAATTTTCTTACAATAAATTCAAAAAACTTGCTAATTTCAATAGAAATTTTTGATAAGCTAGGTAATTACCTACTTTCAAAAACCTTTTTACAGCAAGATGATAGAGAATTAAATATGGATTTAAGTAATCTTTCATCTGGAATATATTTTATTAAATTTAAAACAAAATCCGGTATTTTTTATAAACGAGTGATTAAAATGTAAACTATTATGCCAAGAAAACAATGTGCCCTGTTTCTATGGAGTGTGTCTTGAATTACCTTTTGTTTTATAGAAGTTAAATGTATTAGTTGAGGTCTATTGAATATAAAATATTTTTTTACAAACTGTTTTTATCTATGAAGCTCTATTGATTACCCAATTAAAAACATCACCGGCTTCTTATTTACATCCGGAACTTTCTTTTTCCATTCTGCTATTGATTTTGTCTGAATAAATTCTTCTTTGGAAGATATGTCGCAGGCAATGCAAAGCAGGGTGTCGTTTGAACAAGTTTGTAAAATGTCGTTGAGAAGCGGTTGGTTGCGATAAGGGGCTTCCATAAATATTTGTGTTTGCTTTTTTTTCTGTGCATCTTTTTCAAGAATCAGCAGCTTGCTTTTTCTTTGTACAGATTCGCGCGGAAGGTAGCCGTGAAAAACAAATGTTTGTCCGCTTAATCCACTGGCCATAAGTGCCAGCAATATACTCGAGGGACCGGTTAAAGGAACAACTTTAATGTTGTTTTCATGAGCCATTTTTACAAATGCGGCACCGGGATCTGCAACAGCCGGACAACCGGCTTCACTCAATATTCCGATATCGGTTGTGTTGTTTAATAAAGATTTTAATGAAGAAATTTCTGCCGGCGTCGAATGTTCGTTAAGTAAATGCAACTTCAAATCATTTTGCCTGATATTCGTTTGAATCAATTTTAAAAACTGACGGGCAGATTTTTCGTTTTCAACAATAAATTCATCCAGATTTTTAGCTATTTCCTTTGCCTCCGGTGAGAGTGTATTGGTGTTTTCGGAAATGAAAGTGGGTATCAGGTAAACTGTCATCAGACTAGGTTAAAGTTTAAGGAATTTTGATAAAATAAATATGAATTTGTCCTGATTTTTTTGGCTTGTTAGAAAAGATTATTTCAAATCTTGAATTACTTGTTCGCTTAAATTTTCCAGTAGCTTGAAAACAGGAGTAAAACCCTCATGACCGCCAAACCAGGGATCGGGAACATCGAAACCTTCATTGTTTACGTTGTAGAAATAGAAAACTTTTTCTCTGTCTTCTGTATTACGTGCCAATGAAATTATGTTTTTGTAGTTCTCCCTATCCATAGCATAAATTCTATCAAACCTGTCGAAATCGCCAGTGGTAAACTGTCTGCCGCGCAAAGAGGAAATGTCTATCCCGAATTTTTTTGCCGTAGCAATAGCACGATTGTCCGGATGCTCTCCAACATGGTAATCGGAAGTCCCTGCAGAATCGACTTCGATATTTAGATTTTGTTCAGTAATTATTTTTCGTAAAATACCTTCAGCCATAGGGGAGCGGCAAATATTTCCTAAACAAACGACAAGTAGCTTCATATGGATTACTAAAATTCTTCTCGATTATTTGCAAAAAATAATTTTTCCATTGTTGATTACTGCGAATGCTTTACCGGTAAGTTTACTTCCTAAAAACGGATTGTTTTTCGATTTAGAAACAATATGCTCTGATTCAACTTTCCATTCAGTATCTGAATCAAAGACAGTGAGATCAGCGGCATGGTTAACTTCAATCATCCCCGGTTTCAATCCCGCACACATACGCGGGTAGGAACTAAACCGTGAAACCAATTCCGGTAAACTCATCTTACTTTTGGTGGCTGTCCGTGCTACTGCAAATGCTGTCTCCAGTCCGGAGGCGCCATAAGCCGCCAGTTCAAATTCTTTCATTTTATTCTCTGGATCCTGTGGTGTGTGATCTGAAGTAATGCAATCAATGGTGCCGTCCGAAAGTCCTTCGATAAGCGCCTCTCTGTCCGATGAAGCACGAAGAGGCGGTTTCAATTTGAAGATTGAATCAAAACCATGTAAAGAAGAATCGTCATGCAGGAGGTGAAGTGCCGAAACATCAGCGGTCACTTTCATTCCTTTCGCTTTCGCTTGACGGATTAGTTCAACGCTTTTTTTAGTTGAGATGGTAGAGAAATGAATAGTTGATTCAGTGTATTCGGCCAGCTGTAAGTCTCTGTTGATCATAACCTCCTCAGCAGTTCCGGGAATTCCTTTCAGACCGAGCAAGGTTGCATTCACCCCTTCATTGACCTGCCCTTTACCGGCAATGTGTTTGTCTTCTGCAAAGGAGAAAATTCGTCCGCCGAAATTACGAGAGTATAGTAATGCTCTTGTCATCAATCCCGAATCCTGAACAGCGGCTTTGTCGTCCGTAAAAACACGTGAACCTGCAAGGTACATGTCATACATATCTGAAAGATCTTTTCCCTCGAGATTACTAGATAATGAGCCGGCGACATGCACACTCACGAGCGATTTAGCGGAACGCTGCAAAATGTATTCTACAGATGGGCGATTGCTGACAGGTGGTTCTGTTGAAGGCATAACCAATACGCCTGTAAATCCTCCTTGTATGGCAGCATTGCATCCGCTTTCAATATCTTCTTTGTATTCGTTTCCCGGTTCCGAAAAATTTACATGCAAATCGAACCAGCCGGGTGAAACGAAAAGTTTTTCACCATTTATTATTTCTGATCCATCTCCGGAAATTGTGCCGGGCGCATCGATTGAAATAATTTTTTCTCCTTCGATTAAGATGTCTTTTACTTTCAGGTGATGTGTACTACCCGGTGAAATCACATTGATTTTTCGAAGAAGAATTTTCATGATGCGGCGACTTTGAGACGGTTAAAATATCTGATCAGAATAATTTCTATGGCAAGAAAAATAAGAGCAAGGACAATGCAGTACTTCCACAGCGGTTTGCCTTCATTGAGTTGTGAAATGATGTGCGATAATTCTTTTCCATCTGCTTCCACAACGCTGAGATTGGAAAAGCCGGGAAGTGAGGTAAGCTTATTCAGTTCATCTTTATTAAGAACCGAAAGATCTGATTCCTTTCTGTCGTAATTGAATGGAACAATGGCAATCAACTTTTCTTCTGATTTCAGCTGATAGTTTTGAGCTGTGTTTATCTGATCGTGTACGTTGATAATAGTATTCGGATTTAACAAACGGCTTTCAGGAATAATATCAAACTTGAGTTCACTGTTGTAAAGATGAAAGATGTTATCGTTCGACACTAACGTATCGCTGATGGTAAAATCGTGATCGTGACCAATCACCAGGGGTAACGATATCTCAGAAGCGCCTTGAAGGGCTGCCCTTAGAAGTATGGGAACAAAGAGTGCATGTCGGGCAAAACTTCCTGCTTCAATTTGCAGAGAAGAAGCCAATGCATAAACATTTCCCCGCGATAAATCCGATGCAATTAAAAATGCATTGCCGCTTCTAAATTTCATGACCATTTGTGAAGTGCTATTCGGACTTTTCGTAAAATAAAAGTAGCGATTCACAACGGGAAGATCGAGGTTTTCGGGGATACCTTTTTCTTTATCAAATACATTGGAGAATAATGTGTTTTTAGAGTCAATAGAAATTACCTTGTCTTCTGTATTGACTAGTTGTGCAAATCGATCTATACCCAATGCATCTGTCATTTCTGAGTAAGAAGACAAATTAGCATCTTCAGCGGGAATGATAAATACAGTCCCGCCTTTTTTAACATACTTCTGAATTTCTTGAATTAGTCCGGAAGAAAAAGTAGCTACCTCATTCAAGATGATTAACTGCGTCGAAGGAAAGGAGGAATAATCAATTTGCCCTGAAGGAAAATTTCTGAGTTTATAATATTCGTCGTTGCCAAAAACATTATTGATAGAAGGACTGGGTTCTTTCCCATTGATGGAAATAATATCTAAGTTGCTTCTGACTTTAAAAGAGAAGAAAAAGTTGTCGTCAAAGGTTACGGGAAAATCAGTAATAGAGAGTACGGCCTCTTGCCATCCGGGTTCCGTCAATGTGAAAGTAAGCTTTGTTTCGCCGTATGATCCACTTTTTGCAGTCACACTGGCAATTGCTTTTTGAACTTTATTAATGGTTAGACGCAAAGGAATGTTTTCTACATCCTTTTCTCCTGCATTTCGAATGATAACGGTTAGTTCGGCCGGAACATTTAGCTGAACAAATGGTGTAGAGAGAAAACAGGTATCAATAAAGAGATTGTTTTGAAGTGTAGCGGCGACAGGAATAAGGGAGATAAACATAGAAGTATCGGAGCGTAAATCTAAATCGGTAGTGCTTTTCTGAAAATCGGAAATGACAAATGCGTTTTTAGAACCTTTCTCAGTGCCGGAAGATAAAGCTTCTTGCTGCCGCTGTAATACTTCAGAAAGTTTTCGTACTGAAGCAACGGGTTTTACTTCATCGACTAAAAGCAAAAATTCTTCGCGGCTGACAAGACGTTGGTGACGGGCTTCAAAAGCAGTAGTTAGTAATTGAAACTGATCGGAAGGTTTGAAAGCAAGGGCGATTTCGCGGGCATTTTTCTTTGCCGTTTCAATCAGACTTCCGTTTTTACCTTGGGCATCCATGCTGAAGGAATTGTCGATGTAAACACTGACTTTTTTGGTTCCACTTTCGACTTTAGAATTGGTAACAGGAATGAAAGGTTGAGCAAAAGCAAGGATAAGAAATGTAAGAGCAAGTAAACGGCTAAAGAGAACGAGTAAATGCCGAAGCCGGGAACGGGACTGCGTATCCTGTTTGATCTCCCGGAGAAAGCGAACATTTGTAAAATAAATTTTTTTAAATCTCCTGAAATTAAAGAGATGAATGATGACGGGGATTGCGAGAGCGAGAAAGGCGAAAAGAAAGCCCGGGTAGATAAATTGCATTGTCGCCAAAGATATTCAGAATTTCTCAAAAACACCCATTCCAAAAAGGGCAAAATCGTATTTAACCGGATCTTTTTGGTCAAATTTTTTGAGGTTTTGGGTTAATTCATCGGCAGCTTTCCAGTCGTTTTGCTTTCGTTTTAACAAACCGAGTTTTCGGGCCACTCTTCCTGAGTGAACATCGAGCGGACAAGTCAGTCGGGCAGGGTCGTTTTTCCATATTCCAAAGTCGACTCCCGCATTGTCTTTTCTAATCATCCAACGAAGAAACATATTGATTCTTTTTGCTGCAGAACCTTCCTGCGGGTGAGCAAAATGTTTCCCGCTTCTCGATTGATGAGGGAGTTCGAAGAAAAACAGCCGCCACAGACCAATTGCATCTTTATAGTCAGGTTGATTGGTTTTTTCGGCAGATTCAGTAAAAAGGACTTCCAGCGATTTCTTTTCATGATAAATCCGCTGTAATGATTGAAGGAAAAATGTACAATCTTCACCATTAAAGGTGCGGTGTACAAAGTTTCGAAAAGGAGCAAGGTCTGCCGGTTGAAAGTGAAGAATAAAATCATGCGGGGAGTCGTCCATTCTTTTGAGAAGCTGAGATGCATTTTTCAAAATTACCGGACGTTGTCCCCAGGAAATAGTAGCCGTTAAAAATCCGGCGATTTCAATATCTTCTTTTTTAGAAAAGCGACGAGGAATAGAAATCGGATCATCAACGATGAATCGGGGAGTGTTGTAGCGGCAAACTTTTTCGTCCAGAAAAAATTTCAATTCTTTTTGTGAAAGCCGATTCATTCATCAAAGCTACCAAAAAACAGTAGGGGAGAAATCGGCTTTCTTAATTCTATTGTATTAAAATCCCGTATTACTTCTAGTTCAAAAATGAAGTATAAGATTCGGGTGTAATAATGCGGGTTTTAGGGTTTTCAATGCAAGGACTGCTCAAGGTCCTTTAATTGATAACCCTAAAAGCGACAAGTAATAAGAGTCCTAAAAAGAGGATATCGACTATCAGGTACTTGGATTGGTTGATGAGATTGATCATTTTCTTACGGTTTTTGAATTGGTTAATATGGATTAAGCGAGAAGAGTAAATGGTTCATTTAAGCAGATTGTCTGCGTGATTTAAAATGGCCACCGGTAATAATAGTGAATGCAGCAGAAACCTGGCTTAACAATGCTTTATCTGAATCTTTCAGGTTATCTGATTCTCTTTTAGTTTCGTGAGAAGTGCTAAGAGATAAAAACGAATTGGATTTTTGGTTGTGAATGATTTCCATGGCTTTTGGTTTTAGAGATTAACGATTGATTGTTGATTTATTTTTGTTGATTTAGAGTAGATCTTTTAAGTGAAAGGCGTCAATTGGTTTATGCAAGAGCATGATTACGCTGGGGTGAAGCAGGATTCTTTTTTTATCATCCAGATCATGGTTGTTGGAGAGAACGACGATTTTGCATTTACTTTTGACGAAATCAGAGAGGTTGTTGAATTCGTCCAAAAACTTAAAACCATCTGTTTTTTTTGTGTTTATATCCATGAAAATCAGTTCAGGGATATCACTGAGTCTTTCGGACGACTTCAGTTTATTGATAACAGATGAGGCGGAGATTTCTCTTTTAATTTCTCTTGAAATATGTACTTCTTTTAAAAGGGTTTCGCAGCTAAAAAAAGCAACATCAGAATCATCGAGTAAAATGACTTTGTTAAATTTTGGAAAAGCAGTCGGATTTACCTGATCTCCTTTTTCTATTTTGATTCCTTTGGTAGACATTATCTGAGAGTTTGTGTTTCTGTACCAAAAGTACCCTCAGAGTCCACCCTAAAAAAGGGACAAAATGAAAATAAATAGACATTGGGAAAGAATAAAAAATACCAATAATTATAATTATTTATAAAATAAATATGTTAAATAATTGATTTACAATTATTTAACATATTTCAATATTTACAATAATTTATTAATTTTGGACATCAGTTTTACTACTCAATAATGGGATCGACATCTGGTATAATAACGATGTCATACCAATAATTATCTGATTTAGGTTCAAGGAGGTAGTTTATCTCCCCATTCTTGGATTTCTCAATAAAATCTTCATTCGTACTTAAACTAATAATGGATTGAGTTGATAGTTGAATTTTTTCATCGTTAATAACAGTGAAATTTAAATTCATACTTAATAGAATTGTGATTAGTGTTTCTAGCATGGTTGTTTGTATTTGATTTCTTTAACAAATTTAATTTCAAACAGCGTCTAGAGGGATAAATTAATAATCGAATCTTACAAAAGAGATAAATCACATCATTATGGATAATTTGAGAACAATGAAGAATCTTTTGCAAAAATTCAATAAGAAGGAAATTATTTTGTTGAAAAATTATTTAATAATTAATAATTCAATTAAAAAGGTTGGATCAAAATCTTATTTACTTGTTGATTTACTTTTATCTGAAAAAAATTATTCATCCAAGGAAATGCAACTTAAGTTATATAATGTTCAGAATTATTATGCTTTTAATAAATTATTAAATAGATTAAAATCTCGAGCTCTTGAAATAATTACTTTTAATTTAAGCATTGAAAGCAATAATTATTCTAAAAGAAATAAGGTATTAATAGAATTAAGGAAAAAGCTTTTACAAGCTGATATATTGCAATTAAAGGGATTTCGAGAGAATGTTGTTAATATTTATAAAAATGTAATTAATAATTCCAAAACATTTGAATTATATGACCTTCAAATTCAAGCATTGAATTCTTTGCAAAGATTAAAGTCAATTAACTCAAATATGAAATTATTTATTAAAACTAATGAGCAAATTAAATATGCGGAAGGTTGTTTGAGTGCTTTAAAAGATTCCAATTCAATTTTCAATGATATTTCAAATAAAATTTCAAATCTTGAGAACAACAAATTTTATAAGGATGATTTAAAAAGGGCACTAAGTTTATTGGAAGATTATTTGAATAATTATAACTCAACAACAATTTCCTATTTTCTTTATACTTTAAAGACAGAGTGGAATCAAATTAACTTTAATTATATTGAAGCTCAAAAATGTTTAGAAAAAAATAAGATTATTTTATTGAGAAGCAAAGCAGCTTATACAGATAATAGATTTGGTAATATTTTAATAAATTTGGCAAATAATTGCATTTACTTGCATGAGTTCAAAAAAGGTGTGTCTTTTGCAATTGAATCTAAATCGTACTTCAAAAATTTACCATTAACTTTGGTTATAGTAGATGAAATTTTATTTTATAATTATTTTTATATGAATCAATTTGAAAATTGTTCATCGCTTTTAAATATTAATCATAAAAAAATTGATAGTGAAATAATTAAAAGTAAATTCTATTATTTTAAAGCCTGTATAGATTATGTTAATAAAGACTATGTTAGCTCAATTGCGAATCTTAATGAATCAAATGAAATAGAAAGAGACAGGCAAGGATGGAATATAAATAAACGGATTTTAGAAATATTTAATAGGATTGAACTAAATGAGTTCGAATCTCTAGATTTTCAAATGCAAAATCTAGAAAAATATGTAAAGAGAATTTCAAGAGGAGGGATAGTTAAAAAAAGATATTTAATTATCCTTAAAGTTTTATTTGCATTGGTTAGATCAAATTACAACTTTAAAATGGTTTATAAGAAAAAGGAGAAATATTTTAAAATGTTATTGTCAAGCGATATTGATTTGAAATGGGAAATTAAATCCCCTGAGCTAATAAATTTTAATTATTGGTTTGACCAGAAAATGCTAAAATAATTTAGTTTGAGTCATTTAATTTTTCAATTTATTTGACTAAATTTTAATTTTTCGATGTTTTAATGCTACGCTGCCGGGTTCATTTAGTAAATTTTGTTTAGCTGGGGAATTGTATTTTGCCTCCAGTAATTCAAATAATTCTTTGGGTGAAATATTGTGGATTTCACATAATTTTAAAAAATTTTTCATTGTTATATTTTCTCCATTCTCCCACCTCCAATAAGCTGTTCTATTTAAGTCATGCTCATAACTGAATATTTCAGCAGATTTAAATCCTTTGTTCATTCTTAATAGTCGCAAAGTGCTACCAAGACTAAAAAGAATATCGTTTACTTTGAATTTTGATTCCATTTTATTATTTTTATTTTTACAAATATATTTGTTAAGCAACTGTCCTCAATGGAAATTATTAACCAAAAAGGGACACAAAATTTGTAGTGTTATTTCAAAAAAATATGTTTAAATTATTAAATATAATTTATTAAGATATGATGGAATTTGAAAGATTATGTACGGTTTTTTCAAAACTTACAGAAATTGAAATAAAGATACTTCGCAAACAAATATTTTATAAGCGCTCAAATGATAAAGTTGACAAATTATCCAGAACGCTATTTGAAGCGATTGTTGAAAATGGAAGCTCAATTCAATTTAATTTATTTAAGAATGATATTAGCACAGATACTCTACGGAAGCTGCTTCAAAGATTAACCGAAAAGGTTTTTGAGGGTTTGATTTCAAATGAATTAATGTTTAATAATGAACTTTTTGATTTGAAAAGCAAACAAGTGTTATTAATTCGAAAGAAGATTTTGTTGTATGATGCTTTAGCTTATCGAGGAATAACAAAATATGCATTGCTTGTTTTAAATCAAGCAATTCGACTATCTATTAAAGTTGAATACTACGATTATTTAATTATTGCACTGGAAAAGAAACTAGTCAAAATGTCTTTAAGGCAAGGAATTAGTGAATACAATAAAGTATTTAAGAGCATTCAGTATTATAATGAATGTAACATTGCATTAAAATATTCACAATATTTAATAAGGCTCTATAGTTCAAATTTTGATTTTAGACAAAAGGTTTTGGATGGATTAAGTTTGAAAAACGCTATTAAAAAGGTAGGCAATGATTATGAGCGAACTAAATCTAAAAGTATCAAAATTAATTTGTTTAATTTAAAAGGCGTTCAATATTATAATTCAGGAGATTACTTTTCCTGTCTTAACAATTTCAAAAAATTATTTCAATACTTACAGCGCAATAAAAATTTTGTTTTTAATAGTTATTTCGCAACATGTCTTTTGAACATAGCTGAGTGTGAAACAATGCTTTTAAATTTTAATAAATCACTTTATTATTTGGATAAAATTGCAAAATCCCCTACTCGTAATGATTTTAATGAGCTTCTTGTTACAGAGATGAAGTTCTATAATTATTATTTTAGTGGGGAATTAAAAGATTCAATGAATTGTATGAATAAAATATTTGCAAAAATAGATAATGTAATTATTTCTAAATATTTAAAGGCTAAATTTATGTTTTTTGCAGCGGTAATTAATTTTATAAATATGAATTATGTTCAAACAACTTTGTATCTAAAAAACTGTAAGCATTTAGATACTGATAAGGATGGTTGGAACATTGGTATTAGGATATTTACAGTTATGAACTATATTGTAACAAATAAGTTAATATTGGCAGAAAATAGTATTGAAAGTATGAGAAAGTACATGAGCAAGGTGAAAGGTCAAGGTGCTTTTTATGAAAGATCTAAGTTAATTTTAAAAATATTTACTAGTTTAGTACATGAAAGTTTTAATTTTAAGACTGTTTATGAGATTAGATCATCCGAATTCAGTAAATTGAAGGACGGAAATTTACTATTTAGTTGGAACATAAAAAGTCCTGAGATGATACCTTTTGATGAGTGGTTTATATCTATAATGAATTTCGATAACTATAATCATAAAAAAGCAATTCAAATGAAAATTAATAAAAGGTTACAAAAATGATTTATTTTAAAACACTTTTGAAATTTTCTTTTTTAGTACTATTTTATTTTATTTTATCTTCTTTTTTTTTAAATAAATTGAATCTTGAAGTTGATTTGGGTTTTGGTTTTAAAAGAATTTATTCCCGCGAAATCCAAAAAATCAACTTTACCCTAGAAAATCTCACTTCAAATCTCAAGAAATCCCCATCTTCCCTTGACTCTGCTAAAATCTATCTTTCTAAAGCACGAGTAGAATATAAGTCTATAGAGCCCTTTGTGATTGCATTTTTTCCCGGTGATGCACGATTCATCAATCGCCCGATTATATTAGAAATGGCAGAGGACGATGAAATCACCAATTATGTAGAGCCGCATGGTTTTCAGTATATCGAATCAATGCTTTATAGTGATAGTGTTCGTTTTTTTAGAAAGAGAATTATTAGTGAGATCGATAATATTTATAGTTTATTAAGAAATATTAATCAATCTATTGAATCAATGGAAATTCACGATCGGGATGTCTTTGATGCTATGCAAATGCATTTGATCAGACAGTTTATGCTTGGTTTTGCCAATTTCGAGACAGCGGAAAGTCGTACCGGTGTTCAGGAGTCGAAGGCCCTGTTGATTTCTTATGAAAAAATTTTATTGGAAGCTTATCCTTTAGCTGAAGGAAAACAAGTAGATGTAAAAGAAGAACTATTTATTTCAATTAATAATGCCGTAGCATATTTGAATGAAGTTAAAGCAGGGGAGGATCCTGATTACTTTAAATTTTATATGCAATATTATATTCCGGTAAGTGAAAAGTTGGTTTCTTTTCGTGATTATTTTGTACGGGAGGAAACAATGAATACTACTGCAATAAACTTCCATAACCGTTCTGTTTTCGACCCGCATGCATTTAATTCCAATTATTTTTTACCTGCAAAAAGGTTGTCTGATAAAGAACGTATTGTCGAATTGGGAAAAATATTGTTTTTTGATCCGGTTTTATCAGCTAATAATCTGAGGGCATGTGCTTCTTGTCACCAACCGGATAAAGGATTCTCCGATGGATTACCGAAGAGCCAGGCTTTCGAACCAGGTAAATTTTTAACCCGAAATGCGCCTACTATTGTGAACGCTGTTTTTCAGCGAAAGCTTTTTCATGATGGGAGGGCATTTACTTTTGAAGATCAGGCCGGGCAGGTTATGAGCAATGCTCTCGAAATGCATAATGATTTCAGTCAGGTTGCTTTGAAATTACGTACATCGCCCGAATATGTCCGACTCTTTAGGAATGCCTATGTTGGAACAGAGGATACAATTATTTCCAATCGTTCTATTCTAACTTCGATTGCTGAATATGAGCGTTCAATTGTTGGTATGAATTCCAGGTTCGATAAAACAATTAGTGGGAGGGAAGATTTACTAACCGCTGATGAAAAGGAAGGATTTAATATTTACATGGGCAAAGGAAACTGTGCTTCCTGTCATTTCATACCTTTATTTAATGGGTTAATGCCTCCGGATTATGTGGAAACAGAATGGGAAATTATCGGTGTACCTGAACTAAAGCAAGGATATAAACCAAAACTCGATCCGGATATCGGACGTGCCGGTGTAATTGATGTACCCATATTCCGACATGCATTTAAAACTCCTACCTTACGTAATATAGAGGTAACAGGACCTTATATGCACAATGGTGTTTTCAAAACATTGGAAGAGGTGATTGAATTCTATGATGTGGGTGGCGGATCCGGTTTGGGTTATAAGGTTCCTTTACAAACCTTAAGCAGCGACTCATTACTTCTGACTCCAACGGAAAAATTTCAACTTATATCTTTTTTAAAATCGTTAACGGATACAACTTATCTTACTTCTAAACCATCGCAATTGCCACTCTTTCCCGGCGAGGACAAATTGAATGAAAGACCAATTGGAGGAGATTATTGATGGATATTATTGTTCTATGATAGTTATTATCTAAAAAGTCATCTTCAATGTTAAATACTATAACCAATGAAACTTGAATTTAGCATCAATCATTCAATAGAAATATTGGAGCGTACGCCGGAGGTTTTGAGTAAATTGTTAAATGGACTTTCACCGGAGTGGACCGGCAATAATGAAGGAGGAGAGAGTTGGTCGCCCTACGATATTGTTGGTCATTTGGTTCATGGAGAACGAGCGGATTGGATACAGAGATTGGATATTATTCTTTCTGAAAATGCTGTGAGAAAATTTACATCCTTTGATCGTTTTGCGCAATTTCAGGAAAGTGTCGGAAAATCATTACAGGAAATTATTGAGGAATTTAGTCAACTTAGAATGGAAAATATCAGGAAACTGAAAAGCCGAAACATTCAGGTTGCCGATTTAAACCGTACTGCTATTCATCCTGCTTTTGGTGAGGTCATTTTGAAAAACCTGCTCGCAACCTGGGTAGTACACGATTTGGATCATTTATCACAAATTGCTAGAGTCATGGCACATCAATATAGAGAGGAAGTTGGCCCATGGAAGGAGTATTTGAGGATTTTGAAAAATTAGTTTTTATAAGGTGTAGATTATTTAATTTCTACTACTTAAAAATAATACAGAAAGTATTTTGTAAAATATTATTCCAAAAAAAAGAGAGTCGACCGACTCTCTTTTTTTAGATAGAACAATTCAGTAATTTATTTATTTTAACTCTTTGAAGAATCTAACCTGACGTGGTTTTTCATTGCTTTTACCGTCGGTTTGTATATCAACATTGTAAACCCCATCAGCAAGTTCTTCGATAGAAATTGGAATTTTATTAAATCCTTTTATTGCGGAATGTTTTTTTGAATAAACAATTCTACCGGTATAGTCGATAATACTAACCATCACAATACAGTCTGAAGATTGATTAAAAGATAAAGTGATAGAAGACTGTGCAGGATTTGGATGAAGGCTTACAAGGTCTTTGACATCGGTACAATTGATTGCAACAATATCTGAATAGGAAAACAGTCCATCTATATCTACTTGTTTGAGTCGGTAGTAAACAATTCCCTTGCATCGTTCGTAATCTGTTACAGAATAGCTGCGGGAATCATTACAAATTCCCGGGCCGCATCCTGCTTCTCTGCCCACAGATACGAAGGATTCGCCGTCGAAACTTCTTTCAACTTCGAAATAGTCATTATTCCTTTCTGTGGCTGTTTCCCATTTACATACAACACCTTCTCCATATTTTTCTGCATTAAAATAAAGCAACTCGATTGGTAATGGAGAACCTGTTTGAGCTGTTGCATACAAGTGATTAAATGATCCCGGATATGGAATGGAGTTTAAGCTATCACGTCTCGTACTTGTTAATGTACTTAACATACTGCATTTCGCAGCCATACTCCACGATGCCGTAAGACTGGCATTGGCGGCAATAGCAGCTGTAGCCATTGACCAGCCACTAGCACCAAATTGATTGGTATAACCGGTATTGTTTAAAGTAACTTTGTAAACCCCATTGCTTGGTGTAACACTTCTTTCAAAACTCCAGTATCCATTGTCTAACATGGGGAGGACATTATACTGAGCGAAGATACATTCAAATGGAGAATTTGGTCCGGGATTAGGTGGAGCCATTAAAGGCCAAGGTTGAAATGTACATAACAAATTATTCACGAGAGTAGGTGAAATAAAAGTAATATTAGCCATTTCATATCCACCGGGAGTAAGTGAGTCGCCAACCGGAAAATCGTATGAAGCAGGAATTGCTGGAGATGCAGGTCCGGTTGGGTTTGCAATCTTTCTTCTTAGTTTACCATCGATATAACTTAAAGCATTGTGCCCGGTTATGGATGTGGGTAAATAATATTTCATATTTACTTCCTGAGCACCAACTATTCTTGGTCCTACGATAATACCGTTAGTTAAGGTTAATGCCGAGTCAATATTCATCGTACTGAAAGCACCGTTCAGGTATAGTTTTCCAAGCGGTTTATTCATCACTACACGATTGAGTGTAATAGCACCGACCAGATTGGTGAAGAATTGATTTATGGGTTTATAAAATTCAACAGTAGAACCGCCTATTCCGGTAAAAGTAGTGGCTCCGGAGGCGTTGGTAAAATCACCTCCGACTTTTAAATATTTTCCATTGATACTGAAAATACTGGTAGCATTTGCAGTAGTAAAATTTTCAGTTACATCCAGGTTGTTATTTAAATACACGATAGTGCTATTGGTTTTGTTGATGACGATGCTGGCAAAAGAATTAGCTCCCGTAAGTGCGCCTGAAATGTATTGAAAGGATGTTCCTTCAAAAGTAATGGTGGCACCGGGTTCGCAAATTAAACTTCCGTTGTTAGTGAAATCGCCACATACATGTAAATTTCCACCTGACTTTATGCGAAGTGTTCCGCCCAGGTTGATAATTATATTTTTTGCATATGAATTTCCTGTTACCCAACATTCTTTAGTAGCTGCGGAAATAGAAACATCTGTTGTGCATGAAGGCAGAACGGCAGGACAAGTTCCTACACCTTTCCAGTTGGGCAAGTATTGATAATTCGTATCGATAACAGTTCCATTCCAGATAGAAGTTGTTGAAGTTCCCGACAATAAAGTTTGACCTGTGTTTATTCCTCCACTCCAGATTCCCCAATCAATAATGAATCCGGCTGTTGTTCCCGGAACTCCTTCATCGTCGTTTGCAGAAGTTTGATTTTCGACATATAGCATATAAGTACGCGGAGTGGCAGCTGCAGCAACTAAAGCAGAGTAAGCTGCACCGGCCGGATTTTGCAATCCCGTTTTCCCCGTGTTGGCAACGGTATTGCAACGTAGAGGAGGTGTGGTGGCAATTTGATTACAAAAATTTGGCAGACTGGTTACATCCCAAAGGAAGAAGTTGTAGTTACATGTAGGCGCTGCAGAGTCGTTTGGAGTAATGGTAAAACCTAATTGGCTTCCCGGAGTAACGGTAAATTTCAGCCAGGCAGATCCAACTTCGGAACGTGTGGCTCCACCGGAACAAGGAAGATTAGTAAAGTCACAGATGTTGCCATCTGATCCGATTCCACCATTTGGTAAATAGTAATTGCTGTTTGTACAAATGAATTCGGGATTTGCACAATCTTTCCTGTAAACAGGAGGAAAAACAGATCCGCAAGTTCCGGAAATAGCAGTGATCCAAAAACTACCTGTCCAGGATTGTGCCCCATCAACTCTTAAGTAAATGGTTGAACCGGGAGTTCCGGTTAATACAAGGGCAGCATCGTTATCGCCAGTCATTCCACAAACGCCGCATTGGGTGATAAAAATAATATCATCGTTACATCCAAGTAAGGTGTTCGAAGTTGCGGCATTTGCCGGACCGGTAGGAAAAAGATATGCACCAATTGCAGCATCGACCAGAGAAAGCTGACTGATTCGAACAGCAATTTGGCCGGATGCAGGAACAACGACAGAATACCATACTGTATTTGAAACGTTGGTTCCATCGTGTGTACAACCCAATGGAGCCATTTCCTGGGCACCTGTACTGCACGTATTATCACCCATTACAGGTACACTTAAAGTAAGTGGAATAGCATTGATTGGTAGATCGTTTGGAGGAGAGCAATTACTTTGAAAACAAAGTTGAAAATCACCGGGGTCAAATCCGGTTGCTGACCAAAAACGAATATAATAAACAGTTGTATTGGTGACAGGAAAACTCAGACTAGGCATGAATGGGATAGAAACAGAATCACCCGCACAAGCAACAAGACTTAACAATCCACATGTACCGGTATAAACTGCAAGTCCTCCATGGATTACAGGATTGGTTCCGGTTCCTTGTGAGTTAATTAACAGCGTCCCGGAAAAACTTGGAGTAAAAGTAAACCAGACATCGTTAGTAGTTGAGGCATTAAATCCACCACATCCCGGATTAGGATAACCGGCAATGGGTGATGGGTTTGAACATCTTGTTGTATATGAAGCAGACCAAGTACACGTAGCATTTAGCGGTATGGTTCCAAGCGACACAGCAGAACCGCAGTTGTCATTCGGAGGTGCTGCTGCTGCTGATGTATTTAGGTGTATATTAAATGGCATTGATGTTGTCCCGCTCAAAATACTGTTGTTGTCAACTACGATGTAATAAGTTTGTCCTGCGATAAGAGTAATGTTACCAATGGTATCTCCAAAAGATGCATTCGAAGCTGATGCAACACAAACAGAATTATCTGTGTCGTTTGGACAACCATCCAGAAGAAACAAACCCGGATATGAATTCGCACCTGTACCGTCGATGGAAATATTTACACATTGAGTAACCGTTGGTGTGTAAGTGAAAACATAATCTTCACCTGTTAGATAATCGGATTGGCAAAGCACGTTGTTGCTATAATCGTTTACTGTTCCAAGTGTGCTGAGTCCGGTTAAATTAAATGGCGGAGCACAAAGAGGAGTTGGACTCGCGCATGCATTGCCTGTTACCGGATTATTACTTTTTGCACAAATTTGAAATTTGCCGGCGACGTCTCCATCCGCTGTTACTCGGACCCACAATGTTTCAGCAACACAACCGGAACGGGTGAGTGTTACCTCGCCAAAACCCGGATTAGCACCACTAGTAGTAGCGCATCCTAAAACCGGTCCGCCACAAGCTGAATAAACTTCTACACTTGTTCCCGAAACAGAAAGGCAGGAAGCTGATGGGGCAGTGGTTACAATTACATTAGTTGTACCTATAGGTTTAACAATAGTAAACCAAACATCGTTGTCGTCAGCAGTGGAGCAATTTCCAACTCCTGAAACAGTAGCGTTTACAGTCGTTGACTGAGTATAAGTACAAGTACTATTTATCGTACCCAGGTTTTTTGCCGGAAATGGACCGGAGCAATTGTCGTTAGCATTATAAGGTATAAAGGTATATCTGTGCCCTTGGGGTCTTAAAGCGACCGTTGAGTTTTCGGCGACACTGTCTATCGCTGTACTGGCAATGGCGGCATTGGGAGTTACTGAATAAAAATCTCCGGTACATACCCCGGCAATTCCAACTGAAGCACTGGCCGAAGCGGAAGGTACATAAGCGATAGTAGAAAAATAAATATCGATGTTACCTGTGTTTCCGTCAAGCACAACCCAAAAAGGAGAACCGTAAGCCCCTGCATTAGTTTTATCCCATTTTACAGTCCAGCGAATTGTTAAAACGTTTCCTAATAATCCATATTGAATTAGACTGCAAGAATCATTGTCCCATAAAGGTGCAATCAATGGTAGTCCGCCCGCATAGGTACTCAACGAATTGTTAGGTAATGCTGAAGCAAAATAAGCAGGAAGAACAGCAACAGAGCTTGGAGCCAAAGCAACCCATCCGTTTGTAGAAATAATTACCCTATCATAAGCAATACCTGCAAAAGTAAAATTGAATCCGGCCGGAACAAGAAGGGTATCGAATTCGTCCCTGATAGCTGCCGGTCGTGAAGCAAGATTAATAAGTGTAGGAACCGTAGGTGTTACAGCGTGTGTAGAAGGTGAAAACCTGAAAGGCATTCCGGACGCTAACTGGGCCATTGTTTTATCAGCCATTGCGTTTAGCAAAAAGAGAATAAACAATATCCGGAAAATGAAAGTTTTTAACTTTTGGTAATTTTGAATCATCATGTTGGAGTGTTTCAAAAGATCAAAATTTTAATTGTATTTTGATCTGGTTAAGTAATTAATTAAGGTAGGAGACTCTTTGGATTAATGTCCTAATATATCGATTTTAACTCAATTTTGAATAATTAATATTGTAAATAATTTCTGTTTATGAACTATCGTCGGGAAATCAAAAATAAAGGTTAATTTTTTGATTATTTTTAACTTTTTCAATAATTTTTAAAAAAGTTTAACAGAATTTTTCCGCGAACGAACAAGTAAAGGGGGTGAAAAAATTAAAAAATGAAATTCAAATTCGTAAATTTTGGTTTTTCAACAGGTGCTTGGGCAACTTTATTGAAGAACATTTATATCCTTATAAAATAATGACACCGGCCACCATATTTTTTTCGATAATGATAATTGAAAAATCATACAGAAAAAAAACGGATTATAAATCTGTCTAATATAAAGACGAATTGAATTAATTTTAAAATTGAAACTTAAAAACTCGTTTACGAAAAAAGTTCGGAAATCCGGGTAGTCATTTGATTTGGCGTCATATGGTCAGCGTTTTTTGTTTCTACTGTTTTACTGTTAAATGATTTGTCTTTACTGATTAGATTACCAAGTTCATTTTTTGCTGTAGAAGCGCCCAGTAAAATGATGTGGTCATAGGTTTTTAATTTTTCTGAAAGAGATTTGTAATAGTGTTTTAAATGCTCTTGTTCTTTATTATGTTTACTGTATTCATCATTTGTCGAGCGGTTGTTACCAAGGCGGGTTCCGGACGATTCTTCTCCAGGAATTCTGGAATTCGCATGTTGATTTGAAAATAACGTTTCAATGTCCTTTTCGTCTTTTCCCGGTTTAATTAAGTAAGCTTTTTCATGATCGAGCCATACTCCGATACATTTTTCTAAATCTTGTTTTTTCATTTGAGAAGTTTGTGTTTTATAATTGATAATTTTATTTAAGAACCAAGTAATTAATAAGAAGAAAATAGTTCCCTTACATTCAAAGCTACTATTAATTTATCTTAGGTTGAAATGATTATTATCAGTTGTTGTTTAACTAATAGGAGGGAATTAACGCTTTTTTGTTAGTAATTAAAAGCTCTAAAAAATGAAATTTGAAAATAAAATTTTTAATAATATTTAGTATTTAGTTAATAATTCGGTATAATTAATAAACTTTTTTAGATATTCAACTAACTGAAATTATTTAGAACAACAGATATCTTATTTCAAAAATATTAAAAAAATTGAATATGTTTCATTTATTTAATAAATAAAATTAATTCAACTTTGTCGGTGAGACTTAAAAAGTCGAATAAATAACGGAATGGAAATTAATTTGATTTTATTTTAGGTCGAAATTCTTCCAAATTTTCGATATTTTCCTTTTTCTATGGATGTAACGTATATATACTTTGAAAAATATTATTTTCCATAATAGAGTAATCAATGGATTCAACTACTCCGTCTCCTGTAATATCCTCAACTACATAACCGATTAACACATATAAAATTGCGTTTTCAAGATCAGTGTAATCCTGTGACTCAATTACTCCATCCTGAATTCCTAGTGAACCGGTAACAGCATCTGATATGTCGCCGCTATATATGGCCCAATAAAGGCCGTCTAAAGTATTGACCATATTATTACCATATGCTTGAGATTGAGATAGTGTAAAATCATAATTTGTAATTGAATTCATAGTAACAGGGTTTGCGCTCCATGTCTCAATCGAATTCCTGTGATTGACAATTATATAATAACTTAAACCCGGCACTACCGGACTCTGAAAAGAAACACTGACATTGCCATTGGTTTTTAATATTCCCTTGGAAGACTCTGCTAGTGCAAAGGTTGAAGCATCTACTAAACTAATTGTAACCGTATCAACATCGAAAGGATTAGTTGAAATTCCATTTAAATAGAGACAGCCACCTGAACCTTGATTATCCATCAGTCCGTTGCCACCCATAGTATAAAAGCCCTCCAAAAATAGTCGAACATTTAATGAAACATTTGCAGAGCAGGGAAGTGTAGTTGCTGTAACAAGATTTGAAATTTTAGAACAACCAAAACTATTTGTAACTGTAAAGTAATAATTGAATGAATTGCCGTTTATTAATAGATCCAAATCGTTATAGTTTACAGATAGAGTATTGCCGGTTGATCCTCCAAGGTCATTCCAGATAAGTGTGGAATTTGGACCTGAACCTGTTGTATCAGTTAATAATATAGAGGGTGAATTACTTCCATCATCGCACAGTAAGATTGGTCCTGCTGTGGAAATAAGTGCTACAGGCGGAGAAGGGTTTGTTGTAATTGTAATATTTCTGGTAGCTGTACAACCATTTGCCGAAGTAACATTAGCAGTATACATACCTGATGTTAGTGCATAAAAATTTTGCGCAGTGGATACAGTAACTAATCCTTTTTTCCATAGATAGCTTTGATAGGAGGGGCTAATTGACAATAATAAACTATCCTGTTCACAAAAAACAGTTTGATTATTTGTTGATGAAACAGTGGGTGGAATAAATGGTTTTACGGTAATCGCTTGAGTTGTATTTGCAAAACAGGATCCATTTGAGACAATTAATGAACAAAGTACGTTGGACAATGGAGAAATTGTAATGGAAGGGGAGCTTCCAATATTTGTTGTGCCGATAAACCAATTATATGTTGTATAACTTCCTGCAGTGCTCAAAGTGATTGAGTCGCCCTGACAAACAGTAAATATGTTTTGTGTTGAGATTACAGGTTGTGTAACCGGAGAATAATTTACCGTTACGTTTGCCGTACTTGTACACCCCGGACTTTTCGTAGCAGTAACCGTATAGGTTGTAGTTGTTGTTGGCGAAACAGTATAACTTGATCCTTGAAAATTTCCCGGATTCCATCGGTATACCGTACTCGGAAAAATATTCGAAATTGAAAGTGACACAGAACCACCGGTGCTACAAATTGATGGTGATGATGGACTAATTATTGCCACAGGAGGAGTAGTGCTCACCGAAATCTGATTCGTTGATGTGGCGATACAGCCATTATTTGTGCCCAAAGTTGTATCAGTCGCTGTTACAGTATAAATTGTAGTAAAATTTGGTGAAACGGATACCGATGCACCGATAAGATTTCCCGGTGTCCATACATAAGAGTAGTTTGGATCGTTACTACTGATTGCACTCAAATTGACAAATGAACCTGAGCAAATCAAATTTGCAGAACTCGATGAACTGATTAGTGGCGCCGGAATAACTGATGCAACAACCGGTTGGCGACTTCCGGAAAATAAACAACCGTTGATGTTCGACTCAACCCAAAAAGTAGTGCTCACTGAAACAGTCGGCTGGTATGTATTGCCATTAAATAACGAATTGCCTCCCGTTGAATTAGCAAACCAGTTAATGTTTCCGTTACCCGTTACCTGGAGTGATACTTGTCCACTTCCGCACCGCATGGCTCCTGTTGTCGAAGTAATTGTTGGAACATCTATTGTCAATTGCAAAACATTTGATGTATCACTTCCTGTACAGGAAACAATAGAGCGGAAATAAGTTGTTCTTGTGAACGCAGAAGTTTGATATGAAATTCCATTTGCATTCGGTATATCCTGCCATATTATGTTGTCCGTAGAAATCTGCCACTTGATTTGGTTTCCGATTCTTGCATTTTGTAAAGTCAGTAAATCACTTCCTGTGTTACAAAAAACAATTGATCCTAATGCAGAAGTAATTATCGGATCCTGGGCTGAAAGAGATGCGTAAAAAAGTGAAGTAGATCCGGAAGAGCACCCACTTTGTGCCGTTGCCGTTACATTGTATGTTTGAATTCCCGGTAAAGTAGTACTTGCAATCGGGTTGTAAACGGCTGGATTGCTTAGCCCTGAAGTTGGTGACCAAGCATAGGTAATACCTGCATTTATTGGTGCGTTCGAAGGTAATATTGATGCATTATTAACTATGAATCCATGGTTCCCGTTTCCACTTAAATCTGTTATCGTCAATCCACTTGGGAAATTAAAATCGAAATAAGTTTTAAGATTTAAATTATTCGGATGAGAATTGTCCAATGGTTTATTCATCCAATTTTGAATAGTGGAAATGTTTAATGGACTATTCCATATTCGTACTTCGTCAATCAACCCTAAGAAGGTAACGTTTCCATAGTCAATTCCTATTCGTAATGAATCCGTATTCAGACCTACAGTAGAAATGCCGGTAGCTATTACATTACCGTTTAAATAAATAGTTACATTGTTATTCGTTCCACTTAAATTGGAATAAACAACAGCTACATGATACCAGGTATTAAGACTTAGACTACCCAATGGAGCATTAATGGTATTTTGTCCTCCTGTAGATAAACCTGAAAAAGGAAAAGCATTTCCCAGACGAAGAAAATAGGACCCATTTGGATTTGATTGGTTTTTACTCAGCAATCCTCTTCCTGCATCCAGACTTCCCGGATTCATCCAGAGTTCTAATGTGAAATTAGTTGTAAAGTTTAAAGATGCTGAAGGCGGTATTGTAAGATATTGATTAATTCCATTTAACTGCAGAGCTTTTCCGGCTAAATTGGCCGAGGCAATAAGTTGTGTGACTGCACCCAAACAAATTGTATCGGCTTGAGAGGTAGTCGTAACAACCGGCGAAAGGTTTGAGGTAACATTTATAGTTGAAATCCATCTGCAGCCGGATGTGATATCCAAAGCATCAACAGTATAAGTGATGGTTGCCGCTATTGTTGGAGTAGCAGTAACCTGATTTCCACTTGTTGTTAATAACCCTCCTCCTGTTGAGCTCGTCCAGTTAAACGAATAATTACTCGTATTGCCGTTTTGGTTGGCGATTAGTGTTATTGGTATCCCCTGGCAAACAGCCGGTGAAGAAGCAATAATGTTTATTGAATCTGTTGGTATTACTGTTTCAATTACGAGTACTCGAATGCTTTCACACAAACCATCAAATTCTGATACATAAAAAGTCGTAGTTGTTCCGATCACATAAGAGTTTAAAGTTCCATTGGTTTCTCCTGCTAAGGATGTCCCTCCTGTAGGATTCAGATACCACTTAAATATTCCTGTTAAACCGGTTACTGAACAGTTGGGTACTTTATTTCCACAATGCGATCCGTTAGTTGCAATTGGAGGAGGAGATTGTGAATACACAAATACATTAACTCCCGCACCACTGGTACATCCGACTGTATTTGTCGCTTTTACCGTATAGGTATTATTACCCGGTGAACTAGTTTGTATGTTCACAAGTGAGCCGGAAAGATTTCCCGGTGTCCAATTCCATGAAAGGGTTGATGTAAGATCATTTCCTACAATTCCACCTAATCGAAAGTTCGGTCGTCGGTAAAAGGTATTAATACTTGCATTCCCATTTGTTGAACAAACGTTTTGTTGATTGGAAATGTGATAGCCGGTCGTAGAAACATAACTGGTTAAGCTTTGTCTGACTACTGCATTACCTCCTTGTCCACCTCCATTGTCATTGTTATTAAAGCAAATTTCAATTAATAAATTGGTGGATCCATCCCAGTTAAATGGATTATTGAATGTATAGTTGTTTATTCCCGTATGTATGGTATCAAATGGGATAAATATAACTTGCGTCATTCCATTTATTCCTGTTTGAACAGAAGGAGGGAGGTTGGTCAGATTGGTTCTCCCCATACTTATAGAAAAATTTTGAAATACAGAGCTACCAATTAGGGGCAGATCAACTATATCAATTGCTAATGAAGTAATATTGCCGGGTTGAAGGCCGGAAGCAAACAATTCTGAAGCAGGAATTAAATATTGTTCTTTCGCTCCACCGAATGAGTGTCCAAATGGAGTAGGATAAGTTCCTGCTGTATTTGTTAATGTGTCTGACCCAATAACTGCAGCCGGAGATGTTGTTACAAAAGATTTTGCTTGCAACGTTATTTGTTCTCCTAAACATAAACTAATTGGATTTGCTGTAGCAGCAGTAATGATTGGATTTTCATTTATTGTTAACGTAACGGATGATACTGTCGCACAATTGCCTTCCGTTGCCGTAACCGTATACGTGTAGGTGCCACTATGCGTTGGTACAATCGCAATAGATTGACCCATTTGAGGAGCAGGTAATCCACTGCCGGATGAAGTACTAGAATTCCATGAATAAACATAAGTGTTTGTATTACCTGTCTGAATCGTAAATAGATTTATTGTGGACCCAATGCAATAGGGTCCTGCAGAAGTAGCAGCAAAAACAGAATCAGGTTTTATTACTCCTTCATTTACTGCTATACGAGGACTTTCACATGTTCCATCAAATTCTGATACGTAAAATGTTGTCGGATTTCCTGATGTATATTGATTAAGTGTAGATCCCGATTCTCCGGGAATGGAATTGCCGCCAACAGGTAAATTATACCAGCGATATACATTTCCAATTCCATTAACAAAACAAAGCGGTACGTTGGTTCCGCAATGAACCGAATCGTGAGCTGTAGGTTGAGGTGGTGTTGATCGAACATTTATATGAATGCTATTCGAACTTGTGCAAGTTGTACTTGTATTTGTTGCAATAACCGTATAAGTAGTAGATAATGTGGGATTAACCACAATACTGTTGCCGGTAATCCCTCCCGGATTCCAAACCCAGTTTATCAAGCCCTGTCCGGGTGAAAGTACCTGCCCGCTAATTATCATATTTGGTCGCTGCATTTGCTGACCAAGTGTTGATAAATTTCCACAAACTGAACTGTTGAAATTTGCACCGAAATGAATAGCTGATGTAAAATTTGTTGCAGTTGATTTACATGACATATTTCCTGTTGCATTTGTATTTGCATTGTTATTAAAACAAATTTCAATCAGTAGATTCGAAATTCCATCCCACAAAAATGGAACTGAAAAATTATGAGTATTTATTCCTGAAACAGGAGCATAATTTGCCGGACCAAAAACAGAAGTGAGTGAAGCGGACTGGAAGGTTGTTGGGAGGGAAGTTAGGTTAGTATGTCCCACTTTAATGTTGAACCCGTTAAAGGTGGCAACTCCGCCGAGTTGGACAACATTAAAGGATAAGGATCTGATTGCTCCTGCAAGTAATCCCGCTGATGTTAATTCACTTGCAAGGATCAGGTAGCGGCTTCTTGTTCCCCCATAATATCCGCCATAAGGTGTCGGCCATCCATTTGTTATTGAATTGGTCAAGTTTCCCGTGCCTATAGTAGCTTGTCCGTTGAGGGTTGTAAAAGCAGATAAAGTGTCATTTGTACCCGGACAAATAGAAGTTGCACTGGCAACCAAACCGGAAATTCTTGGCTCTCTAACTATAACTGTTATTGTTGCTTCTGTAAAACAATTTAAAGAAATGTCTGTTGCTCTTACCTTGTAAACATAAGTCCCGGGTGCAGTTGGTACAACAGTTATATTTTGACCGCTTATTTGACTTGCAATTCCACTGCCTGTTATTGGTAATGCAGTCCATGAATAGGTATATTGATTATTCGCTCCATTCTGAACAACCGATAAATTAATGGGATTTGTGGTACACGTAGAAACTGTTGAAGCATTTGCCGAAATAGGATCGGGTTGATTTACAAAAGCAACAACTTCTGTTCTTCCACTTTCGCAACTTCCATCAAACACAGAAACCCAGAAATGCTTTGTAGTGTTAATTGAATAAGCAACTAAAAAATTTCCACTTTCTCCGGATAGAGGACTAACAATAGAATCGTTCAAATACCAGCGTTTTACGCCTGTGCCGGTTACAGAACATGGCGGGATTCCGGTGCCGCATTGAATAGAATTGTTTGCAATCGGTGGTGTAGGCGGGGTTAATACTTGAATATTTATTGAAGTTGTTAATGAAGGAAGTGTACATCCATATTTATCATAAGCAGAAACAAAATATGTAGATGTCGCATTTACTGTCGCTAGAGGATTGGCAATCGACGAATCCGATAATCCGTTTGATGGCGACCATAAATATGTTAATGGAGGAATAATATTTATCAGATAATCTTCTGTTTCGCCTGTTGTAATCGAAGTACAGGAGCTTGCTGAATTTAAAATTCCATTTGGTATAGTTGAACGTATTCGCATTCTTGTTGCTCCAATTACCGCTGATGCAGGGATGGAAATTGTTGTAAATCCGGAACTTGCTGAACCATAAATTAATTTCCCTTCAGCCGTTTCAAAAATTCCATTCCCATTAAAATCGATCCATACCCATGTCATTGAATTGGTAACGTTAGTGGTTAGTAAAAGATAAGATTGTCCGGATACCACAGTCGTAGTAGTTGATCCCGATTGAGGAAACAATGTATAAGTGTTGGATAAACAGGATCCAGAAGAATTGTTTAACGTGTTGAACTCAACATTTGAAATACAGTTTCCGGAATTGTTTTGAGCGGGTAGGCAATATGTATTGGAAGTTGTT
This sequence comes from Bacteroidota bacterium, assembly GCA_031385005.1. GTDB lineage: Bacteria > Bacteroidota > Bacteroidia > AKYH767-A > 2013-40CM-41-45 > JADKIH01. Next base: position 196,970 of record JANNBB010000026.1, on the reverse strand, counting down.
GCCGTACCAATTACCGAAGCAAGCAGTTGAGTTGTTCCCGATGAACATACGTTTCCCGGTGTTGTACTTGCATTTATATTTAATGAATACTGAGAATATATTTCATCTTGGTAGTTTCCGGATACTACTTGCGAATAAGTTCCATCTGTTGCGTTAATTGTCCAGTTAACTACAGCATTGGAAGGACTTGCCGAAGGAATTGTTGCGCTCCAGTTGTTTCCGGAAAGATGAGTCATGCTTAAATTGATGGGTGTGGCGCTCCCGAAAGAATACGATAGAATCACCGAAGTTATTGGATTTAAACCGGGAATAACGTTTGCATTTATCGTATGAGCAACCGCAGAACATTGCCCTGTACCGGGATTCGGAATTACAACGGCTATCGATGGTCTGATTCCGGTAAAACCTCCTTCATCAGCTCCGATATCCGGATTGATAACATTTCGCAATTCAGTATCATAATCTGTGGTAAATCCGTTAATTGGTTTGGCATTTCCTTCAACATAGGTCAATCCATTGTTGTTGATGTGTAAAAAAAGCGAGTCAGCTCCGGACAATGAAGTGAAGGATACATTTTCGCTTACGGATGCCGAATCCCTCGGACTAAGTGTAGATATTGCTTTGTAATCCAGAATTGATGATGCTACATTAACAACCGGGTTTGCAAATCCTTCACAATAAATTACATTATTTTGACCGGGAATTCCTGCATAAAATAAGTTATTATTGGAAGAGTTTGAGTAATTTGTAAGTGTTGAATTATTTCTGCGGAATGCTGCTGTTACTCCGTCAGCGCCCGCAGATCCTCCTGGAAGTGAATTATTAATGATAATATTATTACGCAGATCTAGTAGCGAAGTTGACAATACAAAAAGTCCGGAACTTCCGAAAGATACATTGTTGCCTACTGCATCAAGATTAATTGTATTATAATAAATGCGTATGCTTGTCGCTCCGCTGATGTCCATTCCTCTTATCGCATTTGAATTTGTAGAAGTTGGAGTATAAAGTCGGCCAATAATATTATTTGATATTGTAACTAATTGCGGAGCATAATTCGTAAGTATGCCGCAAGCAGATGCAGATGCCCCACCGCTATTAACGTCAAATATTTTATTTGCAGAAATATTTACCGTCCCTAGTGCCAATCCTGAATAAATTCCTGTTATTGTTGAATTATTTAAAGAGTATAGACTGTCAATTGAATTATTGTTTATCTCGCGGGATGATGCATTGTCATGATAACGAATTCCGTTAATTACTTGCTGACTGCTGTTTGATCCTAAAATAAATAATTTCCGAATCCTGTTTCTGTTAATTGTTTCATTTCCTGTTCCAAAATTTCCTGTTATTCCTGAAATAAAAACTGAGTTGTTCCCACTTGAAAAAGGCAGTCCGTTTTCACTTATGATGTTGGAATTAATTGTTTGGCTATTCGCTGCATTAATTGATATTCCATTTAGGGTTCCTGCTTGTCCGGTTTTGTAATTGAAAGAAATTATATTTTCTGAAACAATAACCGGATTTAGTGAGTCAGTAATATTGATACCATTAAATACTCCGAAGCCGGATAAGTTGTTTCCGGTAATTGAATTTGCAGCTACATTCAAAGTCTGAGGACTTCCACTTGTATTGATGCCGGTAAAAGAACCGAAAGATGGGGTAGTCAGATTGTTATTACGAATGCTATTTCTGCTGATATCGACAATTCCCGGTCCGCTATATGATGAAAGTATTGCATTAAAATCAGCGGTTGTGCCAATTGAAAAATTGCAATCTTCAATTATGTTATCCGTGATGTTGATTCTATCACCGAATGTTCCGTCTGAAATATTAATTCCATTTATTCCATTCACTGCGGAAGAAGCACTCGATAATCGAATGGAATTATTTACAATATCTCCTGAAAATCCTGAGCTGGGGTAGGCGAAGATTCCGTTTAAAACGCCGGTCGTACCGTCACCTCCATTAAGAATGTTATTATTTATTTTAACCCGTTGTTGGTTAGCTACAGAAATAATTGAAGTGGCAAAAACTCCGCCACCAACATTCGAAAATAAATTGGGTGAAGAACCCGATTTTCCTATTTCGTTTAAAGAGTCATTGAAAAAATTGGATCCGGATAAACTAACAGAACTATATGAATTGGAAATGCTATTTCCTGAGAAGACATTAAAGGAGCTTCTGAATGCCTGATCTGATCCCTGACTTCCTGAATAAATAAGAGGGACATTCGATTGTTCAGTATGGTTGTTCAGATAAATCCCGGATGACGATATATTTGATTTTTGTAAAGATATGTTGCAATTTTTAATGGTATTATGTGAGGAGCCCTTTGTGCCATTACATTTCAACAATGCATATCCCCATTCGATTTGTGATGCGCTATTACCTGTTGACATTGTATCATTGACATCAATACCATCAAAAGTAATATAATCTGTTCCAATAATTTTAACGATTCCGTCCTGAGTAGAATTGCCAATGTTTCCAAGAAGTAATGGATTACTTCCGCTTCCTGTTTTTCTGAAAGTAATTGACTGCGTGTTTTTCGGCTGTATTGAATCGGGTAATCCACACATTTTAATTTGAAGTCCGCCCGATGGTGCAGTTTCAGTATATCCTGATGGAACATCAATTGTTACTGTTCCATTTATACCTCTTGTATTTAACTCACTTATTATTGCGTAAAGGGAATTGTAATTGGTGCAACTGGTTATGCCGGGGTTTATTGTAAAAGATCCATTCAAGGGTCCTGTTTGATTTACAAGAGATATAATTACAGGAAGGGATGGAGAGGAAGTGCAATTATTGCTGTCTGTATATGTAACTGAAAAAGTTCCCGCTGTTGTAATTAAAGTATCATTCATTATTCCTGCCGGTGACCATGTATTGCCAATTCCCTGATAACTGGATAAAAGTGTTGCAAACCCTCCGCAGGAAATTGTTGTGGATCCAAGTATTGTTACAATTGGTGCTGCCGGAGTGCTGTTAACTGTTATACTTAGAATATTTGAAGTAACCTGGTTAACGGCAACACAAGTCAGACTTGTCGTCATTATACATTTTATTATACTTCCGTTTGTCAAATTGGAGTTTGTATATACAGCACTATTTGTTCCGACATTAACATTGTTTAATTGCCACTGATAAGTTGGGTTACCGCCATTTACAGGAACGGCAGTAAAAGTTAAAGGCAGGCCGGAGCATGTTGGATTGGCAGAGGATGTAATGTTAACAGTAGCCACTGAATTTCCAATGATGGTTATGTTGGCAGTGCTGCTTGACGGTTGGCATCCGGTGTTAGCAATCGTATTAGTAATGATATAGGTGCCGGGAGTACTGGAGGCAAGATTAATAACTCCTGTGTTTGAATTAATTGATACTAATCCTGATGGTTCCGTAAAAATACCGGCAATTCCTCCATTATTAAATTGTGGAGTCACAGTTCCATTATTACAATATGGGGAATTAGGATAACTAAAGTTGGTGTTTAAGTTACATTTTTCTCCAACAATAAAATCACCAAGTGAAGAAACGTCTGTCACATAAATGTTGTTTGCCGATTTGCTTTTTATTGTAGGGTAAACCCAACCGCCATTTTCTGTTTTCCCAAGAACGAAGTTGGTTGTATTAGCTCCTGCATCGATATCAGAATTGGTCCAATTAAGTATTACACTTAGTGAACCCGTAGTATATGTAATACCATTCAAACTTTGAAGCGTATAGTGTCGTGTAATGTCTTTTGATGAATTTATGTTTGCAGTTGAAATCAACGGATGTTCTGAAGGAAAGGTGCTAACGAGTATGTCGCCGGGTGTAATAACCGATCCGGCAGCTCCAATTATCGAAACCGGTGAGTAGTTTAGATTATCCCCAATTGGGAAATTAAGAACAAACGAACCTGTATTTGTGTGTTGTTGAAACTTTCCTTTGATATGACTGGAAGCGCCAAAACTTCCGGCAATACTTCCTCCGGCAATTTGTTCAATTTTATTATTACCAAAGGATAAATTTCCATTCTGGAATGTCAATATACCGGAATAGCTTATGTTGCCTATAGTTGATGTAATTCCTCCCGGGTTATTTAAAGTGATTCCGGAGAAATTTGCAGTTGACGAAATTTGTTGATTTTGAAAAACTCCGGTTCCACTAATCGTTTGTGGATTGTAAATTGAATATATTCCATTTTCTCCTCCCAACGTAAGTGTCCCACTTGCTGTTAATGTTCCATTATTGATTATGTGGCCTCCGATACAATCACGACTAATTGTATTGGTTGCAATCCTGTATTCTGAATTGGGATTAATAGTTAATGTTCCTTGAATTTGTGTACCGTTTGTATTCACTAATGTGTTTCTGACAAATCTTCCTGATGCATTTCCGGAGTTTATAATGACATTTTTTAGAGGAACACGGCCCCCTGAGGAAGATGAATAAGTCTCCATGCAAAAACCGGTTACATTATATCCAACAGTGTTGGAAATTCCATTTCCAAAAATAAATGTATGTGTTCCTGTGAAGGCATTTGTGCTTGTTGTTGTAGTTTTTATTGAAATTGCTAAACTGTTTTTTGATGCGACAAAAGGAGGGTCAACAATCATTATTGTTCCACCATTACATGAAAGCGTACCCCCGGTTACCTGAAACAAATGGAGCCCATTTGCAACACTTCCGGAAGCCGATGTCCCATTGTTGCCGTCGATTATAATATTGCCATTTGTTTGATTAAAATTCCCTGCTGAAATTAATATACTGCCGTTTATATTAATTGTTCCTCCTGCTATTGTTGCCGTGCCACCAGATTGTATCCATCGTTTATTCCCTCCTAAAAGCGGGCCTATAGTAAATGTTCCGGATAATATGACTGTGTTGCTTCCACTCGTTGTTGTGAATCCCTGTGCAGTTTGCTGTCCTCCGTTGATTATTAAATCACCACCTGTAACATTTAAATTTCCATTGTTGCTTAGAGAATTATCAATTAAAATTGAATTGTTTGGGACATTTAATGTTCCGCCGGGATTAATCGTTAGACTTTTGCATTGATTTGTTCCGTCTGTCGTTACTACTGTGCCCAAGTCAATTATTGCATTGTTTGCTAATCCCGGGACAATTCCTGAACTCCAAATTGCAGGATTGCTCCAGTTGCCGCTTGTTGTCGCTACATAGTAAGGATCAAGGTGAGTATCCGATGCGCCAATAAATAATGTTGTAGATAACTGATTCGAATGAATATTTATTCTTTCTGCTCTTAAATTAGGAGCTGTGCCACTTCCATTTGCAGTTACTCCGATTACCGAATTTGCTTGTGTTAACCGAAGTTGTGTCGGTGAATTGCTGCTTAACAGATTGGCTCCTGTAACTCTTATTCCAATAGAGTTTAAATTGCTAACTATTCCACGATTTACAAATGTCCAGGAGGAATTTGTTCTTCTCTGGATAATATAACCCAGGTCTGAAATGGAAATTCCTGTTGTAATTCCCGGAACATTTGAATGCGAAACAGTAATGGAGCCACCGGTAATGAACTGTGAAGTTCCATAAATAGAAACATTACGATTGTCAAGTCCATTCGCAATTGGGAAGAACCCGATTTGTGATCCGGGTTGAGTTGGTAATCCTGTTGTGTTGAACCAGCGTGTCATTGAACCGGACGTAACACGAATATTGCCGGAAGCCCAACTTAAGTTTCCCGGTAAAGTTGATGAAGTTCCAAGGGTAATTGAGTTTGCACCTAAATTTATATCACCTCCGCTCATTATCAAGGAGCCCGGAATTACTCGTGAGAAGGGCATATTTGCGACACTTCCAGGCATATTGATTGAGACATTTCCCGGACCACTTACCAATGGAAATTCTGTCGGTGTCATTGTCATGTCCGAAGGTGCTTCATAGGTTAATGTAGTGGAAGTAGTATTGTAAGTTAATTTTAAGAAAGTATTAATCGGAGTAGTTGCAACTGTTGCTATTCGGACTCCACAGTTAATGTTGATATTGAAATAGGTTGTAAGTGTTCCTGTACCTGTCAGGTTAATGCCGTTTGGATTTGATATTTTATAAATCAAAGAACCGGTAGGAGCGGAGTTGAAAAAGTTAACTTGTTGCACACCGCTTGTTCCGTTGAATTCGAGAATGGGCAATCCTCCCCCGGCAGAAGGAGCAAATATTCCGCCTGATTGATTGAATGTACCGGACACTTTCATCGTGCAGCTTCCTCCTCCATTGTTAAGATCGAAGGATCCTCCTGTCTGAATGAAATTGTTTAATACTAAGGTTGGTGAAGCATTTGTTTGAAGTCGTAGTAAACCATTTGCCATTTTAAAAGTTCCATTAACTGAGGCCGGAAAAAATCCTCCTAAATTTACATAGACCTGTTGTGCAGGACAATCCCAGGTGAGGTTGTAAAATTGTTGTCCGGACAAGCTTGTCAAAATATTTGGATTGGCAGTATATCCGCTTATTAAACAAAGCGAGCCAATATTCCATGTTGCTGTTGGAACAACTCCGGGTGAAACATTGTATTTGTGATTATAAACACCAGTCGATAAAAAAATAAGATTGGTTCTCGTTGCACCGTAAACATTTCCGGCATTAGCAATTGTTCCACTTACTGAAGTAATGCAATTAGTTGTATTGTAGCTATTATCTTTTCCTAATTCAAGAGTTCCGGAAATACTTGCAGTGGCGCCGTTACCGTTTGTAAATGAAATTGTCACGGTATTAGGAAAAAGAGCTGTATTGATAATTGAAGATCCGGTGGCTATTAAAAATGCATTGGGTATTTTTGCACTTATGAGTAATGTATCACCTCCATCTGAATTCATTCTCAAGAGTGTATTATTACTGACTACAATTTTCGAAACGCTTTGTGAAATAACATAATTAATTGTAGAACTTAATCCATTATCAAAATAAAGTGAGTCTGTTGGATCAGGTGTAAATCTATTTGGATTCCACTTGGCAGGATCTTCGAAAAAAGTATTTCCGGTACCTATCCAATGATAAGCTTTTGGTATTGTGGTCGCTCGTGTTCCGGCAAGCAAAGGAGACGAAATCGCTTCAGTATTTGCTGCAATGCGAAAATAATAAGTTGTATTCGGAGAAAGGCCTTTTACAGTATAATTGTATCCGGTTCCTATCGTTCCTGTCGAGAATGAATTTAGGGTGCTTATTTTGGAAAAATTGGTATTATTGGAAGAAATTAAAATATTAAAATTCGTCTCATTGGTTGAGCTGTCTGTCCAGTTTATTGTCATTGTAGTCGCTGCCACAGACGAGAAAGATAATCCTGTGGGCGCAACAACTGCCGTCTGAGGTGGAGTAAATCGGTAAATTCTTCTGGACCCTTCAGAGATGGAATTTAGGTGATTGACAATTGAACCCTGAGGGACAATAAATGTTGGCCAATTTCCAATAGTTGATGTATTGTATAAACTGTCTATAGCGAAAAAATTATTGGGAGTAGTATTGACTATCCATCCTGTTTCAACAGGAATAAGATTTTGCACGCTATTATTTGTTGCCATCTGTCCATAGACGTATTCCAAAATTCCTGTTGTTTCATAAAGACGTACTTGAAAAGTTGCTGCTCCTGCTAATGCATTATTAACACCGGCAAAGCTGATCATCATATTAAAATATTCAATTACAAAAACTCTGTTGGGTGAAGTGCCGAATAACTTACAGCGAACCTCGCCATCTATTCCTGTTTGTAGATTTTGACCAAACGGTGCGAGTAGATTTGGAATAGCCGAGGTTGATGGTTTCGAAAGATCAGCCGGTATTGTATGGGCGCCTAATTCAATTATTCCGTTTTCATTGCAGGAAAATGTTTTGATATTCGTGCCCATAAAATAATAATCAAAACCAATAGTTGTTTCATCAGAAATGTCACTATCCGTGCCCGGTCCGATTAGTTGTGTAGCTCCTGTGCTCAAGTTAATCGTATCCGAATATAAATCTCTTGTTAGATATCCATTGTTATTTGTGGAGAATGAATAGTTGGAAGATGATTGAGCATAAGCACCGTTTATTAAAGCAAATAGAAACATTTGCCAAATAAAAATGCTCGTAATGTTTAAGTCAAATCTTCTATACACAATCTTTTTATTTTACCTTTTTCTGAATTTGAAGGTACGAAATTGTATGGATATTGCCGATTTTCAAGTTTCCTGTTTTTTTGTTCAGATTAGGACTATAAATATCCATCATTCAATTAGCTTAAAATTAGAATCTGAAATTAAAATTATTGTTAAATTCACACTTTTAAAAAAAACTAATAAAAATCATCGCCCTAATTTTTGAAATAGTAATTTGTTTGATTTTAAATGCAATTGAAAAGATTATATCTAGTATTTATTGTTGGTATCTTTTGTCAATATACCATTAAAGTGCAAGCACAAACTGCATGGCCTTCCATTCCGTGGACTTCAGGTGTCAACTTGACTCCGGTAATGGATCCCGTCGGATTAACAGACATCAGCGGACTATTTTGGAATGAAGTTACCAAGCGATTATACGTTTCAAATGGTAATGGAGGATTACGTGTCCTTCAGTTAAACACTACTACGAATACATTTGCTCAAATCGCTAATCGATCTTATACCGCAGGTCCGGAAGGAATAACACAAGTAAATTTAAGCGCTAACGAATATTATACAATCGATGAAGACAATTATCAAATAAGAAAATACACACATCCGGCTGATTTTTCTTCACTCACTCTTTCGAAATCATGGAACATTGTTGCTTCACCCTCGCCCATGACAAACACCGGAAACACTGGCCCGGAAGGAATAACTTTCGTGCCGGATAGTTTTTTATCCGCCATTGGTTTTATTAGTCAGGCCTCCGGTTTGCCTTATACTTCAGTTAAAGGGCTGGGAGGGTTGTTTTTTATCGCCCATCAGAATCAGGGCTATATATGGGTATTCGATGTCAATCCAAACTTGAGTAACGATTTCGCTTATGTTGGAAAATATAAAACAAATAAAAGCGAAAGTTGCGAACTTTCATTTGACAGGACAACCGGTTTGTTATATATACTGCACAATACTTTGGGTAATTTTATTGAAGTCACCAATCTTACTTCCTCAATTGTAACAGGTGGCGATCGGAAATTTACTGTGAACAATGAGTATTATGTTTCTAATCCGACAGGAAACCAAAACATTGAAGGATTTACCATCATGTCCAAATGTTCCGATAGTACTCATGTAAGTGCCTGGCTTTGCCGGGATGTGGAGTTGACAGAGCTGGCTGCCTACAGACAAGATTGTGTCAGATGGTTCTCCCCTTTTAATGCTCCGGGTACTTGTGGAAATACATCTCCGGTAACAGTAAATCTGCGTGTATTTATTCAAGGTTATTATAAAAGTACGGGCGTAATGCAGGCAGTCATCAATGGAGTCAATTATCCAACGTTATGTGATTCGATTACTTTGGAACTTCATGCGACCACCGGACAACATGCACTTGTTCAAAGCGTAAAGGGAACAATAGACGTGAATGGATATGGTAACTTTGTTTTTTCACCTACAATTTTTTTGGGTAGTTATTACCTTGTTGTTCGTCATCGAAGTGCGTTGGAGGTGTGGAGTACATCACCGGTATTGTTCAATAGTTTGTCGGTTAGCTATTCTTTCACTGATGCTATCGGTAAAGCTTATGGAAACCAACTTTATGCTACCGGCGATGGAACTTTCTCATTATACAATGGTGATATCAATCAAGACGGAGTTTTTAATATTTCTGATTTTAATTCGGTCGAATCAAAAACAAGATTGTTTACAACCGGATATTTAAAGGAGGATCTTAACGGCGATCATTTAATTGAGAATTCGGATTACATTCTTGTAGAAAATAATTCACGATTGCAGATTGCTGTTTCGAGACCTTAGAAATTATTTTTCTGATTAAGATCAGTCAATTGAAACGAATCCATATTTTAAATTTATGGTTTGGATGAAAAAGCTTTTCGTTTCAGACGTAACAAATTTTTAGATTATATTTTATTCAAGATGATACAGAAATTGGATTTCGTTTTCGCAAGAAATATTAGTATGTCAATATCTGTTAAAATCCGTAAAAATTTTTCCCTGTTCTGCTAATAAAAATTATTTCATTCTGTTTTTTGAAAGTAATCTGAGCAGATCAAAGTCTTTTTTTATTAATGCAATTTTCTTTGCGCGGCTCCATCCTTGCACTTGTTTTTCCCTGTAAAAAGCATCATCAATTCTGTCAAAACTTTCATAATAAATTAATTTCCCAGGCAAAAATTTACTCGTATGATTTGCGCCTTCTCCACTTTGATGCTGCGCCAATCGGCGCTTTATATATTTGGTACTGCCTGTATAAAAACTACCATCGGCACATTCTAAAATGTACATGTAGCCATAGGAGTAGGGGATAGAGTTGATGTCGATTTCCGGAAAGGAGCCCTCATCGGCTGAGCTGGTCGAAGCCAACGAGGGCTTCGCCAACACGGGTTCAGCCGACACAGTTTCAGCTATCGAGGGCTCAGCCAACGTGGGTTTTATCCCTTCGTTGTCAGCCAAAGGCTGCTCCCATTCCTCCCTACAAACGTCGGCTGAGCAACCCGATTCCCTACAAACGTTGGCTGAGCTTGCCGTTTCCCTACAAACGTTAGATGAGCAGCCCGTTTCCCTACAAACGGCGGCTGAGCTTGCCGAAGCCGACGTTTGTAACCACCAATCCACCCCATCATCAACCCCCCATTTCAATTCATCATCCAAATTAATTTCAGATTCCAATTTCTTATTCTCTGGTCTAGTTGTCATTTTAAAAAGAGTTAAGTTTTTAGAAATTATTTTGTGTGGAGATAACTGGCAGTTGAGCTTGCTACAACCGTGGCTTCGACAAGCTCAGCCACAGTTGTATCAAGCTCAGCCACAGTTGTATCAAGCTCAGCACAGTTGGAACAAGCTCAGCCAGAGTTGGAACAAGCTCTGCCACAGTTGGATTCGAAGCCCACAGAACTTTTCATAACCACCGTTCGCTGAGCTTGCCGAAGCCCCGCCTACTGAGCCCGCCGAAGTAGAGCCCGCCGAAGTACAAAAATTCAATAAAATCCTCTCAATAAAAACCCATTATATGCGAAAAACTAACACACAAAAAAAACTCCGCACAAAAGCGGAGTAGTAATTTATATTTTAAATAGAATCACTTTCCAATACAAAACTTCGAAAAAATATTCTCCAACAAATCATCCGTAGATATTTCCCCGGTAATTTCACCGAGGTAATTCATTGCATGACGGAGGTCGGCGGCAATGAAATCGTTAGTGAGATTTCCTAAAAGTCCGTTGTATACACGCTGCAGGCATTCAGCCGTATGTTTCAATGCATCCACATGTCTTGCGCTGGTAACGATGGAATTATTGGCTTCGATTTTCCCATGCGAGTAAAGCGATAAAAGAAGATTTCGAAGCTGGTCTATATTGGTTTTGTCTCTGGCGGAAATGAAAATAGGATTCTTAATCATACTATATGCCTGCTCAACATTGTAAATACTAACTGCATCGATTTTATTTCCAACCGGAATTATTCGAACGCCGGGTGTTACGTTGCTCTTTAGTTTTTCAAGTTCTGCATACAATTGATTGCCTGTTGTTCCTATTACATCGAAAATGTATAGTATAACCGGACTCTCATTCATCTTCTCAAAAGTCTTTGACACACCTATTTTCTCAATCGCATCATGTGTCTCTCTCAGTCCGGCCGTATCGATGAAGCGGAATTTGACTCCTTCGAGTGTAATTTCTTCCTCAATCGTATCTCGCGTTGTTCCTTCTGTCTCACTTACAATGGCTCTGTTCTCATTCAGCAAGGCATTCAGTAGTGTTGATTTACCTGCATTAGGTCTGCCTGCTATCACAACCGGAATTCCTTTTCGTATAACATTGCCAAATTCAAACGAGCGCACCAGCTTTTCAATAACTCTTAATATATTATCAATCGTTTCACGCAAATGTCCTCTGTTGGCAAATTCAACATCTTCTTCTGCAAAGTCGAGTTCCAATTCTATCAAGCTGGCAAAGTGAATGAGTTCGTTTCTTAATTTTTTTATCTCTTCTGAAAATCCTCCGCGCATTTGTTTCATCGCCAAGCTGTGTGCACCCGACGAATCAGAAGCAATCAGATCTGCTACTGCCTCTGCCTGTGTCAGGTCCATCTTCCCATTCAGAAAAGCACGCATCGTAAACTCTCCCGGATCTGCCAGCCGTGCTCCATTGGCCAAACAAAGCTCCAATATTTTCTGCTGAACATAGGTTGATCCGTGACAGGAAATTTCAATCGTATCTTCTCCCGTAAAACTGTGCGGACCTTTCATCACTGACAATAAAACTTCGTCAATTAACCTGTCGTTTTCCTTTATGGAGCCAAAGTGAAGTGTATGGGTTTTATAGTCTGCTATGGGTTTCTTCTTCCCTTTTGCCGGAAAAAAAATCTTTTGGGCAACAGTAAATGATTCTTTTCCACTCAGCCGGATTACTGCAATAGCCGCAATTCCGCCTCCTGTTGCCAGGGCAACTATCGTATCGTCGTTATTAAATGTCCTCACAGCGGTAAAAATAGGACTAAGATTCAACTGTTTGGATAGATTTGTATGAATTATTGTTAAAATATCTATTTTCGCATGCGAAGTTGAATTACTTTGTTTGAATTGTTAGATAATAATCCATCTTACTCGAACTTCTTACAAAGAAATCCGCATTTTTGAACACTTAAAAGCAATCATAAAAGTTATCAGCATGAGCATACTCGTCAACAAACAAAGCAAAATCATCGTTCAGGGTTTCACAGGCAGTGAAGGAACATTTCATGCCCAGCAAATGATCGAATACGGAACCCTAGTTGCCGGTGGTGTAACTCCTGGTAAAGGTGGCACCACTCACCTCGACCGTCCTGTCTTCAATACCGTTAGTGATGCCGTCAAGCAAACCGGAGCAGATGTTTCCATAATCTTTGTTCCTCCGGCTTTTGCCGCAGATGCTATTATGGAAGCCGCCGATGCCGGAATACGTCTTATTGTTACTATCACTGAAGGAATTCCTGTAAAGGATATGATTGTCGTTAAAAACTATCTTTCTTCACGTTCGGCTCGACTCATCGGACCAAATTGCCCGGGAATCATTACTGCCGGTGAATGTAAAGTTGGTATCATGCCGGGGTTCGTGTTTAAAAAAGGGCGCATCGGAATCGTCTCTAAATCCGGAACTCTTACTTATGAAGCTGCCGATCAGGTTGTAAAAGCCGGACTCGGTATTTCAACAGCCATTGGAATAGGAGGTGACCCAATAATCGGAACCACTACAAAAGAAGCTGTTGAACTTTTTATGAATGATAAAGATACGGATGGAATTGTAATGATTGGCGAAATCGGTGGAAGTCTGGAAGCAGAAGCCGCTCGATGGATTAAAGAAAATTCACGAAAGCCAGTTGTAGGTTTCATTGCCGGTCAAACTGCTCCTGCCGGTCGCAGAATGGGTCATGCCGGCGCAATTGTCGGAGGTGCCGACGATACTGCCGCAGCAAAAATGAAAATCATGCGAGAATGCGGAATACATGTAGTTGAATCTCCTGCTGTAATTGGAGTAACTATGGCAAAAGTAATCGGTGTAAAAGTTGTCGCTTAAATTTTTTTAATTCGTTGATTCGTTAATTAGCCCATTAGCTAATTAACGAATCAACGAATCAACGAATTAATTTTTCTTCGATTCAAAATCACCCGCCTCAACCATTATAATTTTTTCAGGCTTTATCCATTTCTTTAAAGTTGTATTAATTTGTGCAGTTGTCAATCCTTCGATAACTTTTTCCTGATCAGCATCCCATTTGAAAGTTCTGTTAATTACTAAATATTTAGATAGTTTGTCGAGGAGATAGTCGTCTTGTGAACGATACCTGCTGCGTGTCTGTAAAAATCCTGATTTTGCATCTGCAAGCTCTTGATCAGTGAGACCGTCTTTAAGAATTCGGGCAATCTCTTCGTTGAATGCAGCAACAAGTTTTTGAGAGTTTTCCGGATTGTAAATTGCATAAGCGCCGAAATTTCCGTTGGAATCAAAATCGCCCGGACGAATATACGATCCGACACCGTAACTGATTCCCTCTTTTTGACGAATGCGAGTCGCTAATCGTGAATTCAAAAATCCGCCTCCTAAAACAAAGTTACCCATTATCAAAGCTGGGAAGTCAGGGTTTATATCTGCCAGTTCCAGGTTGCAGCCGGCAACTAACATGGCATTTGTTTTATCAGGGGTATTAATTTTTTCTTTTTTCACAGGAGCATCATAGAATTTTGTTGAAGCAAACGTGTATTTCTCAGGAGATGTCCAGTTTTGTAACATACTTGTCAAGTCTGTTAATACCTGCGTTTTATCAAAATCTCCAATGATAACAACTGTTGCTTTTTCACTGTTATAGAAATCTGAATAAAACTTCTTGACTGCATCGAGCGTTACTTTATTTACTTCTGCCGTTTGTTCATCGAAAGAAGTTGCGTAACGAAAGTCTGAAGGGTCGTAATTGGTAGACATTTTGGCGAAAACAGTTCCTGCAATTGCTTGTGGTTCGCTCTTCTGCTGATCAATGTCTGTGAGTCTTTTCTGTTTGAGTTTATCAAATTCGTTTACAGGGAACGATGGTTCACGAAGAATTTGACGTGAAAGATCAAGGGCGGCTTTCATATTTTCTTTCGTAGACTCAAGACTGAGTACAACTTTTTGTCCATCCGCAAAAATATCAATTTGTGTTTTCAGTTTAGCCAATTCATCGTTGATTTGTTCTCTTGTTTTGCTTTTGGTTCCATTCATTAACATGGAAGCGGTAAGCCCAATGATCTCGCCTTTATTCTTCAGCGAATTTTCAGAGCCGATATTCAAAGTGATTTTCATTTTTACTGCTCCACCACGAGTAGTCTTTGGTAACAGTGCATAGCTTGTTCCTCCGGGGATTGTGCCACGCACAGTGCGTGCATCGATGTTTGCCGGAGATGGATCGAAAGCTTCTGCTGATGCAAGTGCTTCTTTTCCTTTGAAGTCTTTCATAGCAGTTGCCAAATCAGGAGCCGTTGGAATGATTACGCGATCCGGATTTTTTTCAGGAATAAATACTCCACTTGTACGATTGGAGGGTTTGTAGTACGTTGCCATCACACGGGTTACATCTTCTGGTTTTACATTTTCAATGTTGTCGCGGTATTTAAATAACAATCTCCAGTCGCCTTGCGCAATAAACTCACTTAATAATGTGCCGATATTATCGCTGTTGTTATACATCATATTGTAGTATTTCAATATGTTGTCTTTTGCTCGTTGTGTTTCTTCTGCCGTAGCAGGATTGTTCTTCATGTTGTCGAGTAAATCGAACATGGTTTTTTGTACGTCATCAAGCGATTTATCTTTCGGAACTTCAACTCCAAAATACATGTATCCCGGGTCTTTTGATGGAAGCGAAAATCCATAAATAGAAGATGCCTTTTTACTTTCAACGAGCGCTTTATAAAGTCGTCCGGATGGTGTGTTGGTAAGAATTTCCTGCAACACATCAGTAGCTGCATAATCCGGATGAGAACCGGCACAGATATGATAACCGCAAGCTGCTACCTGAACATCACCTACACGGCGAAGTGTTACACTTCTTTCTCCGTCCTGTGCGGGCTCAACTGTATAGGGTTCCTGAATTTTACGCGTTGGCTTTGGAATAGCCCCGAAATATTTATTGACAAGTGCCAGTGTTTTTTGTTCGTCGATTTTTCCGGCAACCGTTAACACTGCCATGTCCGGTTGATAATATTTTTTATAAAAAGCTTTCAGGTTATCGATGGGTACTTTTTCAATATCTTCTTTAGAACCAATTGTTGATTTTCCGTAATTGTGCCAGAGATATGCAGTTGAATAAATGCGCTCCATCAAAACACCGGAAGGGTCATTTTCTCCTGCTTCGAATTCATTTCTAACAACAGAAAACTCTGTCTGTAAATCTTCATTCTTAATAAATGAATTGACCATGCGGTCACTTTCTAAATCAAGTGCCCAATTTAGATTCTCATCCGTTGCAGATACTGTCTCAAAATAATTTGTTCTGTCATACCACGTAGAACCATTTGGACCTGCCCCATGCGAAGTAAGTTCTTGTGGGATGTTCGGATGCTTGGTAGAGCCTTTGAAGACCATGTGCTCAAGTAAATGAGCCATACCGGTTTCGCCATAACCTTCCATGCGCGATCCTACCAGGTAAGTTACATTGACAGTAATGGTAGCTTTTGAAGGATCCGGAAAAAGTAATACACGTAAGCCATTATTGAGCTTATATTCTGTTATACCTTCTACAGAAGTTACTTTTACAGGAGCCGCAGCTTCGGGCTTCTGAGCATTTGTTTTCGCTACGGTAATAAAGAAAACAAGAGATAGAATATTAAAATATTTTTTCATGATGGTTTTTAGTTAAGCCGTAAATGTATCAAATACCTCAATTCGGGCAAGAATTGTTAACAAACATTAAGAGCTTTTTAATAGCTTCACTCAAAGTTTTTTTTTTAATTTGCGCAAAACCTCAATATTTTGGAAAAATTACTATCAGGTAAAACTGCCCTCGTAACAGGAGCTTCTAAAGGAATCGGTCGCGGAATCGCTTTTAAACTTGCTCAAGCCGGTGCCGATGTTGCTTTTACTTACTTGTCTTCTGTTGAAAAAGGCCTGGCTCTCGAAACCGAACTGGCTGCATTTGGTGTTAAAGCAAAAGGATATCGGTCCGATGCTTCCAATTTTAAAGCGGCCGATGAATTAATTGCTGCAGTCGTAGCAGATTTCGGGCGACTCGATATCGTTGTCAATAATGCCGGTATTACCAAAGATAACCTGCTCATGAGAATGACTGAGGAAAACTTCAACGATGTAATTAAAACTAACCTGAATTCTGTTTTCAATATTACGAAAGCGTGTCAGCGACCAATGTTGAAGCAGCGTTCCGGAAGTATCATCAATATCAGCAGTTTAGTGGGTGTAAAGGGAAATGCCGGACAAGCAAATTATGCCGCATCAAAAGCGGGGATCATCGGATTTACCAAATCAATTGCGCTCGAACTCGGCAGCAGAAGTATTCGTTGCAATGCTATCGCTCCCGGATTCATCGAAACTGAAATGACCGATGCGCTTCCTCCCGAAACCGTTAAGCAATGGCGAGAGTCTATTCCATTAAAACGAGGAGGCACTCCCGAAGATGTCGCCAATGCCGTACTTTTCCTTGCTTCGGATTTGTCTGCTTATGTTACCGGACAAGTCTTGCATGTTGACGGAGGTATGAATTGATACTACTTTCGAATTAATAGCATCTGAAGTTCTAAAATAATCTTGCATCTATCTTTTTTCAATTATTCTTGATCAACTTCAAACAAACATTTGAAATAAATAATTAAAATTCTCAACCTAATCGTAAAAAAAGAAATCCAATGAAACGCCTCTTACCGATTTTATTTTTTCTTTCTTTAAATGTATCTGCCGATTGGCTCACTCCTGAATTGCTTTGGCAGTTGGGTAGGGTTTCTGATCCTCAATTATCTCCCGATGGCAACAAAGCCGTATACAACATCCGCAGATTTAATGTGGAAATGAATAAAGGAAATACAGACATCTATTTATACGATTATTCAACGGGGACATCCAAAGCTATTGCTGCCGATTCCAGCAATGAAACGCAACCGCGTTGGAGCAGCGATGGAAAACGCATTTATTACCTCAACGATAAATCAGGAAGTCAGTTGTTCAGCATGAATGTCGACGGCTCTGATAAAGTTCAAGTCACCAATCTTGCCGACGACATAAATACCTATGGCATTTCCGGAAATGGAAAAATGATCTGGTTAAGCATCGATGTTTTAGAAGACAAATTTCTTGGGAAAGATAAATATCCGGATCTCAAAAAATCAACCGGACATGTATACAGTGATTTGATGATGCGACACTGGGATCAATGGGCAAATGGGAGTTACAGCCATATTTTTATTGCTTCTTTAAATGACACCAAATTGACTTCTGAACCTATCGATATTATGAAGGGAGAACATTTTGATTCACCAATGAAACCACACGGTGGCGATGAAGAAATAAGCTGGAGCCCGGATGGAAAGCTTTTAGCTTATACCTGCAAAAAAGTAACCGGACTCGAATATGCCATACAGACTAATTCTGAAATTTATTTGTATGATGTTTCAAGTAAATTAACATCGAACATAACAGCCGGAAATAACGGTTATGATAAGGCCCCTGCTTTTTCTCCTGATGGTAAACAACTCGCTTGGATTAGCTGGGAAGAAGCCGGTAATGAAGCTTCACTTCAGCGATTGTTTACCTATACGATCGCAACGAAAGAAAAAAAGGATTGGTCTAAAGGATTTGAATACAATGTTGAAAATCTTCATTGGTCCGGTAAGTCAGATGCAATCTATTTTATTTCTGATATTCTTGCTACCGATCAGGTTTTTCGTTGTGACATCACCCCGAATATGGAAAATCCTATAAAGCAGCTAACCAAGGATGTGGCCGATTTCAACGGACTTTCAGTTGTTACTCCTCCCGGAAAGGATGATTTGATTTTAACTTCCCGTATGTCAATCTCCGAGCCGACAGAACTTTATTCTGTGAATAGTAAGTCTGGAGCAACCCAAAAACTAACAAGCACAAATGATGAAGTATTATCACCCATAACACTCGGTGAAGTGAAGAAGTTCATGATTAAAACTTCTGATGGAAAAGAAATGTTAACATGGGTTATTTATCCTCCTAATTTTAATCCGGCCAATAAATATCCAACACTTCTTTATTGTCAGGGTGGACCGCAAAGTACTGTCAGCCAGTTTTTCTCTTATCGATGGAATTTTCAATTAATGGCTGCCAACGGTTATATAGTTGTGGCTCCCAACAGACGAGGTTTACCGGGCTTTGGGAAAGAGTGGAACGATGAAATCAGTAAAGATTGGGGTGGACAAGCGATGACAGATTTGTTGAGTGCCATAGATAGTGTTTCTCAGCAACCTTATGTCGATAAACACAAACTGGGTGCAGTAGGTGCAAGCTTCGGGGGTTATTCTGTGTTCTGGCTGGCCGGACATCACCAACGTCGTTTCAAAGCATTTATCTCACATTGCGGCGTGTTTAACCTCGAGAGTATGCTTGGAACTGAGGAATTGTTTTTCCATAACTATGAATTCGATGGTGCTTATTGGAGAACTCCTCAGCCCATCAGCTATGCCAAGTTTTCGCCACATCGATTCGTTCAGAATTGGGATACACCTATTTTGATTATATCGAATGAAAAAGATTATCGAATTCCTTACTCGCAAGGTCTTGAAGCTTATTCCGCTGCTCGCATGAAGAAAATTCCTGCCCGTTTTTTAAGTTTCCCGGATGAAGGCCATTGGGTTCTTAAGCCACAGAATAGTATTATGTGGCAAAGAGAATTTTTCGGATTTTTAGAAAAATACCTAAAATAAATTACTTTTGCGTCCCTTGCCCAGGTGGCGAAACTGGCAGACGCACCACTTTGAGGGGGTGGCGGGCAACCGTACGAGTTCGAATCTCGTCCTGGGCACTTTTTTGAGTATACTGTATACAGTGCACTGTGTACTCTTTTCCGCCCGGGTGGCGAAACTGGCAAACGTTGCGGTCTCAGAAGCCGTTGGAGTAATTTCCTTGAGAGTTCGAGTCTCTCCCCGGGCACTTTGACAGTTTACTATGTACAGTGCACTGTGTACAGAACTGTACACAGTGCACTGTCTCTGTCACTGTCACTGTCACTGTCACTGTCACTGTCTCTGTCTCTGTCTCTGTCTCTGTTTCTGTCTCTGTAAACTCTATAAAAAAAACACCAATTCATATTGATTTTTTTCCTAGAATTCCGCAATTATCAGAAAATCCTCAACACAAAAGTTAGCTATTCGGCACGTTTTTTCTAATTAATAAACAGTTTGTTTATTTATCTTAAAGCATTCATTATTATATTTTTATAAAAATTATTTGAAGCTTTAATTACGAATAATTTCACTTTTGAACTCAGTTCAATTACTATCATTTTCCCTTAAAATAACATACTTTTTGTAAGATTTTCCCCTATTGTATAAAAACCGGAAAAGGGAATAAATGCTATAAGGACATATAAGATTTATTCTGAAATCGACATGTAAGAATGAATAATGAAGGTCAAAACGATGAATATAGCAATCCTATTTTTCTGCTGTTTTACCGGTTTTCAGTATTCATCCATCCATAAAGACATTGACACTTAAGATTGGTTTTTGGTTAGACGAGAGGCCCCGTCCAGTGAAAACTGGCGGGGTTTTTTATTTTTCTTTAATCTTATGCTCTTTTTAAAGTTTTTCTAAAACTCATTCACCCTTTTTTTACCATCATATTCCAATAATAAAGCCCGTTTGCCCAACTTAGTTTGTCCTACCCCTCATTTGAGTTTAGTTTTGAAATTCATTCATAAAAAAACAAAAAAATGAGTGCACACGAAATTCAACAATTTATTTACCAAAATGGTATTTTCACCTTTACAGACGGAAAAAGAAATGAAGGCATGATAGTTTGCCGTTACAATATTCGAGAAGCTCAGATCGAGTATTATATGATAAGCGCCGAAAACGTCATGGCCTATCAGGCTGCCCGTTCACAAGCCGAAATGGATGCCCACAAGAAGTTGGGAGAAATGATTGATATAGGAAATATTACTAACGCACAACTTTTTAACTGATGAGAAAGCTAAACATTTACAACAAACTATTCATTCTTTTTTTCGCTGCATTGATAGTCATTATCATCATGAAAGCTCCGAGAGAAACGAATGATGTAAATAATGGAAAAGGTGCAACTACTGCCAGCCATTAAGTGATCATAAAAGTTTCTCTTAACTTAGTTTTTGGACGCAAAATACCGTCCGATCCTGTCTGAAATTTTTATTGCTTTTTTGTCCACCAGCAACATAAATACATAGGAGCAGGCAGTAATTAAAACGGATAGAAATACAAAAACAATTAGGGTTTTGTAAGGAGAGGTAATTCCCGCATACATGTACATGTAAATTCCTGCGCTAAACATAATCGGTATATGCAGTAGGTAAAAAGAAAACGACAACTTTCCCATAAAGCGGAAAGGTCTGAGTTCGAAAAATTTACGCATCATACTGAAATTGCTTATTGAAAGCGTCAATGCAACAGTCTTTACCGGATAGTTGAAGAAGTAGTACAGGTTTTCCGGAATTGGATGAAACACATCAGAATAAATGGTAGCTCCAAAAGAAATTATCAGCAATCCAATGGCAATCCCTTTGGAATTAAATGTAAGTTTGAATTTCTCCTTTAATAATACACCTTCATCTTGCGAGTAAACAGAATCGCACCAAATTACTCCACAAAGGAAAATTAAATAGACAAAGTAGTTCACGTCACGTAAGCCGGCAATGATCATGAAAAGTCCAACTGCGGAGTAAATAACAAACCTGAATTTGTTTTTCCCTGCTATAGCAAAGACTCCAAAGCAAAGCATCGAACCCATCAGTTCAGGTGTCATTGTCCAAAGTGCAATGTTGTAATTGCAATTTCCCGTTAAAAAAACTTCGACGATTGTGGTTTTTAAAAAGTGAATAATTCCCGGATCAAAATTGTACCACAATCCCAACCATCCGTCTTCATAACCATGTCCGGCCGCATTGGCCAACTGATGGTTGAGCATTAAATTTGATTTTATCAGAATAAAACACAAGAGGGAAGAGACGAAAACGGGTATAGCAAATCGGAAATATCTTTTTGAAGCGGCTTCCACTAAATATCTGTTGTTCTCATTAACTGAACGATCGAACATTTTAATCGAAATTACAAATGCGCTCATAAACCAAAAGATGAAAACAGGCAAGGTGCCTTCATAAAAGGTCCTAAGAAAATTTTCCGCAAACATTCGTTCGCCAACGCCAAGCAATCCTATCCGATCCAGCAATTGTTCATTGATGTCAATGCAAAATGTTGGCTTAAAATGAGCCATGAAAACAATAAATGCCGACACACCGCGCAATCCTTCCAGGTATAGCAATCTCTTCATTAAAGAATTCTGTTTTTTTTCAAAAGGAAATAATTGACCCTCCGGGAGGGATGTAATAATTCCCTAAAGTAATGTGCCTTTTAAAAATAAAAACGCTATCGTAAAATAAATTATCAGCCCTGTTACGTCAACAAGTGTGGCTATAAATGGAGCCGATGAAACAGCAGGATCTCTGCCAATTTTTTTGAGTACTAAGGGTATCATGGAGCCGGCAATAGTTCCCCACATGACAATTCCTACCAGTGTGAGGGATACTGTTAAACCCAGCAAAAACCAGTGTTCGCCGTATAAGGTCGTAAACTGCGACCATAAAGCAATCCTGATAAATCCAATAAATCCCAAAATACTTCCTAGCGTCAATCCCGAAATAATTTCCCTTCTCATTACATGCCACCAATTGAGCCATGTAACTTCGCCTAATGCCATCGCACGAATAATTAAAGTGGCCGCTTGCGATCCGCTATTTCCACCGCTCGAAATAATCAACGGAACAAAAAGGGTTAAGACTACTGCTTTGCTAAGTTCATCGTTGAAATAACCCATCACACTGGCCGTCAACATTTCCCCAAAAAAGAGAATAACCAGCCAGCCGGCTCTTTTCCGAATCATTTTCCCCAAAGCGATTTTCAAATAGGGCTCCTCGAAGGCTTCCGTACCACCGATTTTCTGGATATCTTCTGTATCTTCTGCTTCAATTACGTCTACTACGTCATCAATCGTTATTATACCAAGTAAAAGTCCATTGAAGTCTGCCACCGGCAAGGCCGTCCTGTTCGCATTCTTAAAAATATCAATGGCTACCTCTTGATCATCCCTTGCATTCAGGAAAACAAATTGCCTGTCCATTAACTCACTTACTTTTTTATCCAGCGGAGCCAATAAAAAGTCGCGGACAATTATATCATCAATCAGAAAACCCTTCGGATCGGTTACATAAATATTACTAATGGTCTCACTGTTGCTTCCTGTCTTGCGAATGTAGTCCAAAACCTGTTGTACCGTCCAGTCTTCCTTTACTGAAATATAATCCGGAGTCATTAACCGACCAATACTGTCTTCCGGATATTGTAAGAGTTCTTTGGCAGTCTTTCGTTCTTCGTCACTTAAAAGCGATAAATAATTCAATAGTGTTTCTTCGGATAGCTTTTCGAATAGGGCTGTTCGGTCATCCGGAGAAATCTGATTAAGAGTTGATTTTAATTGTTCGACGCTGAAGGAGCCCAAAAGCTCTATCTGAATATTGAAATCCAGATTCTCAAAGGTTTTTATTGCTTTTTCAGCATCAAGAACCTGAAATAACTTAAAAAAATCAATGTGTTTGGAGTCATTGATCATTTCGGCCAATTCTTCGGGCTGAACATCTGATGTAAGATGCTTCAGCTTATAAAGATTGCCCGTAACCAGTCGCTCTGAAAGTAATTCTTTTTCTTCGACGCTCAACATTGAAAAACTCCTGTAAAATTTCTGTTATTACAAGGAGCGAATATAGGGCGTTATTTTGAGTTATTGGTAGTTTTAAAAAGGACTTTTTAAAACTTAACTTGATTTCTTTTTAACCAAATACTGATAGTCAAAATAGTAGATTACTTTTAGTGAAATCGAATTATTTTGTGGATCTGAGAAAGTGTTTTTCAGATTGTTGAAGTAATTAATCTTCGTATTCTGAGACTCTGAATTGATGGCATTTTTATACGTAACCAGGAATGAACTTCCGGGTGCAAACTGCCAGTTGTAAACCAAATCAATCGTCAAATAATTCGAATTGAAGTCGTAATCGTTTGAAAAATAACTAAGGAATGGTAGAAGTTCTCCATCAGTTTGTAAAAGAGAAAATTTGTTGTAATCGCCTTTTGACCAGTAATGGCGGGCAGAGCAGGAGAGTGACATGTCGTTCTTGAAAATGTAATTCGCAACCAGACTATTTACAATCGTAGTAATATCTCTTTGACCAAATAATATGCTATCACTAGAAATTAAGGAAGAAAATCCCACATCATTTTTATATACATCAAAGTAATTCTCTACTCTGAAATTAAAGTGATCATTCACTCTAAAAATAGGAATGATATAGTAGCCAAGATTAATATTGTTTATATCCGTTGCTATATTAAACCGGCCTCCGAAATCAAATGCCAACTTCTTATTGTAATTTGTAGTGAAATTGATACTTCCGTAATTTGATTTTGGAATCAGGTAAAACCTTCCTTCAACACGCGGTTCGTAAAAATCTTTTGCTTTTAATGGAGATCCACCTATATCGGAATAAAGAGACCAGTTGTTATTAAATAACAGAAACATACTTAGTGATATTCCGAATTCTGTAAGTTCATTTTGGGAACTCAGACGCCCTGACCGATAAGTATAAATAGATACGTTTCCTTGTTTAAAATGCTTCCAAAATGGATTAAACTTATTATAGGTGTAATAAGCACTGAAATTCGTTATGTCTCGCGTAAAATTATAACTCAGGTCGTTCTTATCGTATTTTTTATCCAATACCTCATAGCTTCCTCCATAGTAAGAATAACCGCTGATCTTGTTGAAATCAATCAAATATTTATTGCCATTTACATTTTGTTTAACTCCATTATCCCATTCGTGGATTCGGCTATTAGAATATTCTCCTTTTATATTGTACTGATGAAGCTTGTTCTCAAATATTCCAATTGCACTCGTAACGTTGGCATCTCTAAAACTTCCATTTCTGATTACACTTGAATTAATCACCCGAACAGCACTGTTGTGTTTGAGTTGTTGATCAAGTACCAGAAGGTTGTAATTTGTTAACGGTGAAGTCAAAACTTTCCTTCTTTCACCATTCACTTGTTTAATTATAGCATAAGTATTTCCTGTAATTGCATTCATCAAACCAATACCCAATCCATTGTCTGTTCTGCCGGATACCTTGGTTGCATTCAGTAATTTTACGCGACCCGGGTTTTCTTCTAAGACTTCTCCATCTGCCAGATTGGAGGAAACATCATAATAACCGGAAGGAATATTTCCAATTCTTCTGGAATAAAATAATCTGCCTAACTCAAATAAGGAAGTTCCTTCTTTGAAAAAAGGTCGTCTTTCTTCATAAATGGTTTCAAATGCAGAAAGGTTTTTTACCTTATTGTCACTCTGTACCTGACTAAAATCCGGCAACAAAGTCATATCAAGTGTAAAACGTTCGTCAATGCCATACTTCAAGTCGGCTCCTCCACTATAGACAAATGAATTTTGGTATTTATCATTCTCTTCTAATGAAGGAGACCTCTCGGCATAAACGGATAAATAAGGTGTAAGACTTAGGCGTAAAGGAGGTTGTATATTACTGATACCATCCATGGTACCCCAATACAATATTTTATTTTGAACATTTTTGGGTGTAAGTGTCCATTGATCGTATTCTCTGTTGCGACGTATTAATCGTGCAAATTGTATAGCCCAAACTTGCTGAGGAGTCGAAGGAAAACGAATGGCAGAATAAGGGATTTTCATTTCTAAAGACCAACCGGATTGATTGATATGTACAGCGCTTTCCCAAACTGCGTCGAAATTGAGATCGTCATTGTAGGCTTCCGATTGAACTCCGGAAGCAGTCAGCTCAAAAACATAACCGGCCTGGCGCTGGTTATAGGGATCTAATCCAAAACGAAAGGCGTCGCTATTTAAGGAGCCAGATTGATCTCTATTTCCCAACTGATGTAAAATACTATCCGGCATGGTGTCAAATAACATGGCAGAAATATAAATGGCATCGTTGTCGTAAAGCACCCTCACCTCCGTAACCTGACTGGCAGGGTTTCCTTCAACCGGCTCTAATTGGGTAAAGTTGGTGGCTACTTTTGCACTCTTCCAAACCTCTTCAATCGGTTTACCATCTATTTTAATTGGTGAACTTAACAAAGTAGCGCTGTACTTTTTGGGTTCAATTTCAGTCAAACCATAAGCCGGCACAACGTGTAATAGGGTTATGCATAAAAGAAAAACGAAGGAAGAAGAAACATTCCGTTTTAAACTCCAATTCATGGTGAATAAAATTTTAACTTATAATATAAGCAAACCTAGTATTTCATTCAGTATTTTTCGGTTAATTAAATGTTAAAGTCATATTTTTTGTGATTTCCATTCAACAGCAGAATTACAAGATGGTTTATTGAAATTTGAGGTTGTATGAATGATTTTAATATTTGATCTTTGAATTTCCTATTTGATTTTTAAAAAGTATATTAAAAATTTAAAAACTTTCTGCATTACATAATTTATATATAAAGCATAATGTCAGTTAGATATAGCTTTTGTTTAATTTAGAATATACATGATAATCGAACCTCCATCCAAAGAAAGTTTAAACCCTTATTATCAGTCATATTTAAAATACCTGAAGGGAAATGATTTGTTTACCCTGCTAAAAGATCAACAGCATACTACACAGAAAATGTTAAGCGAGCTGCCCCGGGTTATCGGAGAAAAAGTATATGCTCCCGGCAAATGGATGTTAAAGGAAGTAGTTGGACACCTGGCAGACACCGAGCGAATTCTTTGTTATCGGGTGCTTCGATGTGCGAGAAATGACGAAACTGAAATGGCGGCATTTGATGAGGACCATTACGTGAAAAATGCTAATTTCCAAAAGCGTTTTCTTTCGGATATAGCCCGTGAGCTCAATGTTATTAGAGATTCCACCATTAGTTTGATTTCTACTTTATCAGAAGAATCGCTGGATTTCAAAAGCAAAGCAAATGGTGTGACTATAAGCGCGCGCATCGTTCTTTATTTTATAGTCGTTCATCAGGAACATCATTTACAGGTGATAAAAGATCGCTACCTGGATCGTTCATTTTCCGGTTAAAATTCTATTTTTGCAGGCAGGGAGAGTTCGGTAGTAAAACCAACCGATTTTTTCCATTTATTACACGAAAATCCAACACTCACAAACCAACTATGAACATCCACGAATATCAGGGCAAATCCATCTTAAAATCTTTTGGAGTAGGCATCCAGGAAGGTATTATCGCAGAAACTCCAGCGAAGGCAGTTGAAGCCGCAAAGGAATTAACGAAGCAAACAGGCACGCAATGGTGGGTAGTAAAAGCGCAAATTCATGCCGGTGGAAGAGGAAAAGGCGGAGGGGTGAAATTAGCTAAATCGTTGGATGAAGTAAAAGAACGAGCTGAAGCCATTATCGGGATGAATCTCATTACACCGCAAACCGGACCTCAGGGAAAAAAAGTAAACAAAGTTTTAATTGCTCAGGATGTTTATTATCCCGGAGCATCTCCTACAAAAGAATTTTACATGAGTGTTTTATTGAATCGTCAGACCGGTAAAAACATCATCATGTATTCAACAGAAGGAGGAATGGATATCGAGCATGTAGCCGAAACCACTCCACATCTGATATTTAAAGAAGAAATAGATCCTGCAACTGGTCTTCAGGGATTTCAGGCAAGGAAGATCGCTTTTAACCTGGGACTTAGCGGTGAATCATTTAAGCAGATGATACGCTTTGTAACATCCCTGTACAAAGCTTATGATTCTATCGATGCATCCTTATTTGAAATTAATCCTGTTTTAAAAACATCTGACGATAAAATTATAGCTGTTGATGCAAAAGTAAATTTCGATGAAAATGGATTGTTTCGTCACCCCGATTATTTAGCGATGCGTGATGTTTTAGAAGAAGACCCAACAGAGGTAGAAGCAGGTGAGCACAATCTAAACTATGTAAAATTAGACGGCAACGTCGGTTGCATGGTCAACGGAGCAGGACTCGCCATGGCAACAATGGACATCATCAAACTAGCAGGAGGAGAGCCGGCGAATTTCCTTGATGTAGGAGGAACAGCTAATGCCGCAAGAGTAGAACAAGCCTTCCGAATCATTCTAAAGGACCCGAACGTAAAAGCGATCTTAGTTAACATTTTCGGCGGTATCGTTCGTTGCGACAGAGTAGCGCAAGGAATTGTTGATGCTTATAAAAATATCGGTTCCATTCCCATTCCGATTATCGTCAGGCTACAAGGAACAAATTCCGTAGAAGCCAAAAAAATCATCGACGAAAGCGGACTAAAAGTTTTTTCGGCCATCGAGCTCAAGGAAGCTGCAGATCTGGTAAAGCAGGTTCTTTCTTAATTAGCTGAATAGTTAAACAAAAACCTTTCCTACCTTCGCCTGATGAATAAAATCCTCATTGCCAACCGGGGTGAAATCGCCATTCGTGTAATGCGTTCAGCACGTGAAATGGGAATCAAAACGGTGGCTGTTTATTCCGATGCCGATCGTAATGCCTTGCATGTTCGATATGCAGATGAAGCTATCTGCATAGGCCCGGCGGCATCATCACAAAGCTATCTGGTTTCAGAAAAAATAATTGCAGCGGCAAAAAATAGTGGAGCAGATGCTATCCATCCCGGCTATGGCTTTCTTTCTGAGAATGCGAATTTTGCCGATCAGGTAGCTTCTGCAGGAATTATATTCATTGGACCGACCGGCGACTCTATGAGAAGAGTTGGGAGTAAAATTGCAGCGAAAGAAACGGCAGAAAAACACCATGTTCCCCTCGTTCCCGGAACAGCAAAGGCAATTGACGACGTCGAAGAAGCCAGAAAAATAGCAATCAAGATTGGCTTTCCTATACTTATAAAAGCTTCTGCAGGAGGGGGCGGGAAAGGCATGCGCATTGTTCATTCCGATGATGAATTCATTGAGCAGATGAAATTGGCTGTGAGTGAAGCGAAATCCTCTTTTGGCGACGGTGCCGTATTTATTGAGCGCTATGTCTCCTCACCGCGACACATCGAAATACAAGTTTTGGGTGATAATCATGGCAACATGGTTCACCTCTTTGAACGGGAGTGCAGCGTACAGCGTCGTCACCAAAAGGTAATTGAAGAAGCGCCATCATCGGTGCTGACTCCGGAACTTAGAAATGAAATGGGACAATGCGCCGTGACGATTGCCAAGGCTGTCGGTTATCGCAGTGCAGGCACTGTTGAGTTTTTACTCGACGAAAAACTGAATTTCTATTTTCTGGAAATGAACACCCGTTTGCAAGTAGAGCATCCTGTGACCGAATACATCACAGGACTTGACCTGGTTAAAGAACAGATTCGTATTGCAAGAGGGGAGAAGCTCAATTTTCAGCAAAGTGATTTATCGATAAATGGACATTCCATTGAAGCGCGCGTTTATGCGGAAGATCCGGAAAATAATTTTCTTCCTGATATCGGAAAACTGAGTACCTATGTAATTCCTCAGGGACCCGGAGTGCGTGTGGACGATGCTTATGAAGAAGGAATGGATATTCCAATCTATTACGATCCCATGATTGCCAAATTGATTACCTATGGTAAAGATCGTAAGGAAGCGATTGAGCGAATGAAACGAGCCATCGACGACTACCGGATCAGCGGTGTTACCACCACCCTCGGTTTTTGCCGTTTCGTAATGGGGCACGATGCATTTGTAAGCGGGAAATTTGATACCCATTTTGTCCAGAAATATTTTAAACCCGGAGAAAATAACGCTTTTTCTGAAGAAGAGATGAAAATAGCAGCCATTCTTGCCGTAAAAGCAATACATGGAATGAAAAATGTAAACAATCAAAATAATCCGGTGATAAAAAATGTTTCTAATTGGAAACATAATAGACTCTCGCAGGAATAGATGAATGACAAACAAGAAAATCTTCCCACATAAAAGTAAAAGCTGTTTTTTAGTTTGCCTCGCTTTCTCACTTTTTTTATTGCATACACCAACTTGCTCACTTTTTGCTCAAGAACCCTTACAGACGAAAGAAGGAGTTCGACTTCCCTTTATCATTGAAGGTACGGATACCATTCCTGTCGTTAATTTGCCGATAGTAAACGTAGTCGATTACGGCAATCCCGATTATCTGAAAAACCTGAAGGAATATTACCGTCTTCGTTTCAATGTGATTAAAGTGTATCCTTATGCGCGTCTCGCAGCGGTGAAGCTGAATGAGATGAACAGGCGCATGCAGACCATGAGCTCGGATAGGGAAAAAAGAAAATATAAAAAACAGGTAGAAGAGCAAGTGCGTAAGGACTTCGAAGATCAAATAAAAAAACTTTCTATCAACCAAGGCAATGTGCTCATCAAACTCATCGACAGAGAAACCGGCAATACCACTTTCGATCTCATCAAACAAATGAAAGGCTCCCTCAACGCCTTTTTCTCACAAAGCGTAGCCAAACTTTTTAATCACGACCTCAAAGAAGAATACGATCCCACCGGCAAAGACAAAGCTATTGAAAACGTGGTCTTGCAAATTGAAAGAGGAGAGATTACGTTTTAATTTTTTTTAGAATTGACTCAAATTACATTTATTTTTTTTTATGTTTGAGTATATTCAAATTTTGAATTACTTCATTGTAAAATTTGGAAATAAGGATAATGATGGTTATCTTATGGTACAAAAGGACAATATCCAGATTCACTTTTTTGAATTTAAGGAGCTAGAACCGAATGAAAATTACGGTCAGGTTTATATTCGTACCGATGAAATTGATAATTTGTATAATTTTTTAGCGAGCTTATTATTGAGCTTATTAGCTAGTTTATTAGCTAGCTTAATAGCTGGTTTATTAGCTAGTTTATTAGCTAGTTTATTAGCTAGCTTAATAGCTGGTTTATTAGCGAGCTTAATAGCTGGTTTATTAGCGAGCCCTGAGCCTGTCGAAGGGCGGGTGATGATAAATTATTATATTAGTCACTTAATTTTACACGCACATTAAACTCTCAATCAACATGAAAAAAACAATCTTAATTATTTTAGGTCTTCTAACATCGTTCTGTTTTGGATTTGGGTTGAAGACGATTATTTCTAAGCAAACCGGCGAGACTGTAAAAATGAAGAAAGTCACCGGCATTGGAGGAATCTTTTTTAAATGTAAAGAGCCGGCCAAGGTGAGGGATTGGTATCAAAAAAATCTTGGATTAAATACAAACCAATATGGGGCTGTTTTTGAATGGTGGCAAGGAGCGGACAGTACTAAAAAAGGATTTTCACAATGGAGTCCGTTTAATGAAAAAACAAAATATTTTGAACCATCTACAAAGGACTTCATGATAAATTTCAGAGTGGAAAATCTGGTAGCTTTGCTTGAGGAATTGAAAAAAAACGGAGTAACAGTTTTAGATACGATTCAGGAAGTAGAATATGGTAAGTTTGTTCATATCCTCGATGTGGAAGGAAACAAACTTGAGTTATGGGAGCCGAATGATATTGAATATGAAAAGATGGGAATACAGATGGGTGCCCAAACAACTAAATAATAATCGTAATAATCATTTTCATACGGGTTAATATTAAAATTAAATTAATTTCAAATGGCTGAAAAGAAATCAAAATTAGCTGTCATAAAGACCAAGCCCACTACTGCAAGTGTTGATGATTTTATCAATAAGGTTCCTGATGAACAAAAGCGTAAAGATTGTTTCATGCTTTTGGAAATGATGAAAAAGGCATCCGGAGAGGAGCCGGTATTATGGAGCAGTTCTATTGTAGGTTTTGGAATTAAGCGGTATAAGAGTCCAACTACAGGCAGGGAAGTAGATTGGCTTCGGATAGGCTTCTCTCCGCGTAAAGCAAATCTTTCTTTATATGTGAGCGTTGGTATTCAGGAACATGCCGATACCTTAAAAAAGCTCGGGAAACACAAGACAGGTGTGGGTTGCCTTTACATTAATATGCTGGAGGAAATCGACTTGAAAGTTTTAAAGGGAATCATTGTTTCTTCGCTCAGTAAAAACAAATAGCAATTTATTCATGTGACTAATTCAAAGAGACAAATTAAGATTATTTTGACAATTGTTTTATTGTCAATTTTCCTTGACTGTTTTTATTATGTTCACGAGTCTTTGCCCAAGCCAATCCGTGCGCTTACATCTTTAATTGAAGCGCCTGTCGCTCTTGTTTCCGGACTATTTTACTATTTAAAAATCGGAATAAATGTATATGAATCGTCTTGGGCAATTGTACTTACTAACTTAGTATTTTCTACAATGGTTGTTTTATTCGTCTATAAAATTTTGACTAAAAATGGTACTGAACGAAACACGTAAATTACATCTGACTTTTAATGAAAACGAATAAAAGATTGGAATTCATTTACTGGTTTTCATTTTATAATACAGATTCTCCGAGCGTCAGATATAGAGCGAAATATCCACTTGATTATTTTAAGAAGTACAAAGGCGTGGAAAGTTATCTGGTAATTCCGGGTTATTCTCCTAAACTTATTTTATTTTTTCTGAAATCCTATTTTTCGGCTTTATTTTTTCGGCGGCGAAATTCATTAATAATCGTTCAGCGAGTAAGTTCAAATTTTATTTATGCGAACTTGTTGAAGTTGCTCGTTCTTGTTAGAAGTAAGAATTCTGTATATGATCTGGACGATGCTGATTATTTGGAATCTGATCCCAAAACAATCTACTATTTTGCCGGGCACTGTGAAAAAATATCAGCAGGTAGCAAGCTGATTGAGTCTCATTTAAAAAAATACAATCAGCATATTTTTCATACAACTTCGCCTGTAATGGATTTAAGTTTATCTAAGAAAAATAAAAACTCGATTTTTACAGTCGGATGGATTGGCGGTTTCGGCGGTGACCAAAAGAAAAGCATGATTGAATTTGTATTTCCGGCTTTAAAGAAACTTACATTCAATTTTAATTTGAAAATTTTAGGAGTTTATGATTTATCGGATAAAAAATTTATTCTTCAATACTTTGAAGAAAATAAAAATATTAAAATTGAGCTACCAATGGTTATTGATTGGAATGATGAAAGAGGTATTCAAAACAGGATATTGGATTTCGACATTGGAATAGCTACTTTAACCAATGATGAATTACAGTTATCAAAATCAGGAATAAAGGCCAAGCAGTATTTAAACAATGGAATTCCTGTTTTAAGCTCCAATTTGCCGGAAAATAATTCTGTTATTGTCGATGGATTTAATGGATATTATTGTTCGGATGAAATAGATTATTTCAATAAGCTGAATCAGTTTTACGCCATGAGTAATGAAGATTACTTAATATTCTCTGTAAATGCGCGTAATTCTATCAACTCGTTTAATCACTCTAATTATTATTCTGATTTTGAAAAAATATTTTCAAGTAAATTAGATAACTTTTAATAAATTCACATGGGAATTCATTTCGCGGATGGTTTAGAGGAGGAATATGTAAAAACGCTCCGGGATGATTTAGAAAATGGAGAATGGGATATAAAGTATGGTCATTACAGGACACAGCCAACATTTTCATGCACGTTGAGATTAATCGTTTCAAGAAAATCAGAAAATCAATTTGGTCAATAATCGTATTTTATTAATTTTAAGCAAATACTGAAAAATGAATGTCATTAAATTATTTTCAATTATTTCTATGGGCTTATTCATGAGTTGTTCCAAATCTATTTCTGAAACTCCGGCATGCATAAACGATAAAATTGCAGATTATAGTAAAAGTGCCACTTGTAAGGATGCAACTGTAAAGGAATATAATTTTCAATCCAAAACCGTTTATGTATTTGAGCCGGGAACTTGTGGAGCAGATATGACTTCGGCCGTAATAAATGCGGATTGCAAAACCATCGGTCATTTGGGCGGAATAATCGGAAATACTAAAATTAATGGTGCGGAATTTTCAAGTGCAGTGTTTGTAAAAATAGTCTGGAAGAAATAACTTAAGATTCAAAATATCTTTTCCCTGATCCATGGATAATTTACCTGTCTATATTGGAATTGTATTCGGATTAACAACTATTCTTTCCGGTTACATTTTTTACAAAGCTACAGTTCAGTCGAGGAATACAGGGGTTATTTTAATCAGTTGGCTTATTTTTCAAGCAGGACTTGGTCTTGCCGGCTTTTATACTATCACTGATACAATGCCACCGCGATTTTTACTTTTGGTTCTGCCGCCTTTACTGCTGATTATTTTTCTTTTTAACAATGCAAGAGGACTTGAGTTCATTGATAGTCTCGACATCAAAACCCTTACGATTTTGCACACAATAAGAATTCCCGTTGAAGTGGTACTTTATTGGCTGTATATAAACAGAGCAGTACCTGAACTCATGACTTTCTCGGGGAGAAATTTGGATATTTTATCCGGAATTTCTGCGCCAATTGTTTTTTATCTGGGTTTTATCCGAAAAAGTTTGAGTAAAAAGTTCCTGATTTTCTGGAATGGCATTTGTTTAGTTCTGCTGTTTAATATTGTGATAAATGGAATTTTATCTGCACCATTTCCATTTCAGCAATTTGCATTCGATCAGGCTAACATGGCAGTGCTTTATTTCCCTTTCAATTGGCTCCCCGGTTTTATTGTACCTTTGGTTTTGTTTTCGCACTTAGCAACTATCAGACAGCTTTATTATAATAGGGTTTAGGGAAGGATTAGGAATAATTTTTACTTAATTTTTTAATTCAAATGTTAGATGATGTATTGTAGTTTGGAACAATTATTGAAAGGAATTAATTCAATAGTATTTTTCTGAAATATATTGACTGTATGATTGTTTTTTATTTTGTTAATGTGAATAATACTTTTTTTAATTTTATGTAAACAAATTAGTTTAAAATTATTAGTTGAAATAAATACATAAATTATGAAAGGTGATTTTCAAACTGTAGATGCTTACATTGGCTCACAGCCGCAGGAATTACAATTGATATTAAACAAGATCCGAGCAATTATAAAAAAGAATGCTCCGAATGTAATAGAGAGTATTTCCTATGGTATGCCTGCTTATAAATATAGTAAAAAACCACTGGTGTATTTTGCTGCATATACGAAGCACATTGGTTTTTACGCCACTCCATCCGGGCATGAAAAATTTAGGATGCAACTGGCTAAATATAAGCAGGGTAAGGGATCTGTGCAATTCCCACTGGATAAGCCCATTCCATTTGATTTAATTGAAAAAATTGTAACGTTTAGAGTGAAGTCTTATTCTTGATTTTATATAAATTGAAAAGCCATAATATTTATATGGGATAAAACATTTGTGAAATAAAAAAGGGAGCTGATTTTTTCAGCTCCCTCTATTGTAAAAAAATATTTCAATTTATGGATGCAGGGATTGGATAGTAAAGAACACATTGTTTTCCAATATAGAATAATCCAGCGATTCAACTACACCATCACCGGTGATATCTTCGAAAGTATATCCACCTAATGTAATAAATATAGCATTTTCCATGTCTGAATAATCTTGTGATTCGATTACTTCATCTTGAATTCCTATTGTAGCAGATCCAGCATCAGATAAGTCGCCACTATAGAATGCCCAATGCAAGAGATCCTGAGTCTGAACCATATTATTTCCATAAGCTTGTGTAACTGCTGTTGAGAAATCATATGTAGTTGTCGCACTCGTCATTACCGGACTTGCACTCCAGGTTTGTACAGCATTTTTGTGTTTTACTCTGATATAATATGCTGTTCCGGCAGTTACCAATGGGCTGAATGTAACACTAACGGAACCATTAACTTGTAGAATACCTTTTTGAGCATCAACTAATGCATAAGTAGCGGCATCCATCATACTGATTTCAACAGTGTCAACATCATTTGAATTCAGGGATATTGAATTTACAAACAAACATCCACCTGTCCCATAGTTATCCATTAATCCTGTATTGCTGGCAGCATAGTATCCTTCTAAATACATCGTTGCATTCAATGTTACGTTTCCTCCACAAGTAACTACATCGATTTCGAATGTTGCAGAGCCGGAACATCCGTTGTTGCTTACTGTTAGGGTATAGATTGTATTTGCAGTAGGCGTAACAGTAACATTTTGATTCGTGCTAATTATACTTATTCCATCATTCCAACTGTAGGTGTCAAATGTTTGATCGGTATTCAAAATAGCTGATTCGCCGGAACAAATAGTAATTGGGTTTCCGGTTTGAGCAGGTGTAGTCGTTGCTGAAATAGTTGGAACCGGATTTGGATTTTCTGTAACAACGACAGATTGAGTTCCGGAACAACCGTTGACATCGGTAACAGTAACGGCATATGTTCCACCTGTATTAACTGTTAGTGTTGAAGCACTAGATCCGCCTGTCCAGATGTAACCACTGTAACTTGATGTGGTCCCAAGTGTCGTGCTGTTTCCTGCGCAGAAACTAAGATTTCCGGTAATGGTAGGTGTTGGAAGCGGGTTAACAGTAACAGTAAATGAATTGCTTGCCGAACATCCATTAAAGGAATTTGTTGCAGTTGCTGTATATGTTACGTTTCCTAATCCAAGAGTTGAAGGAGTAACTGTACCCGGGCTTTGAACGGATGAGCTGAATCCCGCCGGAGTAGAAGTCCATGAATAGGATAGAGGGTTCAAGAATGTAATACTCCAACTATCGATAGTACCAATATCTACAGATGCACTATCAAAAACTTGTAATGACCATGTTCCATTTGGATTAACACCATCGAATACACTGAAAGCAGCTGCGGCAGCTACTGCAGTGTCAGGAACATATGTTGCTGTAAATGGCGACGAGCCGGCAGAAATTAATGTCGTTGCTGAAGGTGTGAATAAAGTATTCACAAAATTAGCACCCAATCCTCTTCTTGCAGCAAGTGTTAAATATCTTCCATCTGGTGCAATCAATCTAATTACAAGATCTCCTGTATAGGTATGTGTGATGCTGTTGATTTTCACATTGGCAATCTGCCCTGCTGTAAGCCCTGTAATATTCAGACCGGAAACCGTTACGGATGATGAAACAGGTGTTACTCCTGTAATTCCACTATCAGGTATATTGACCGGAGTTGAATTTAAAGCGGTAAATGCTTTCGAGTTAGATCCTGAGGAGCTTAATAGAATCGATTGTCCTTCGCATAATACTGTATCACTAACTCCCACTGTAATTGAAATTTGTGATGGTTGTGAAATAATTGCCGAATTAGTTCCTGTGCAACCATTAACATCAGTAGCAGTCACAATATAAGTTCCTGCTGCTAGATTCGTAATTGAAGGAGTTGTTTGTACAGGACTTGTATTCCAGGAATATCCCAATGTTCCTGTTCCGCCGGAGGCAGATGCTGTTGCGCTTCCGTTTAATTCTCCAAAACAAGCAACGTTTGTCGTAGAAGTAATGGCAACACTTGGGCTCGGATTAATTTGTCCGGAAATTACTGCCGATGTTAACGTACAACCATTAGAGCCGGTTGCGGTAACAGTAGTCGAAAAAGGCCCGAGTGCAGAAATAGATAATGACTTAGCAGTTGAAGAATTATAAGACCAGACATTTCCCGATGGAATATTGGAAGTAAGTGTAATTCCTGTTCCGCCACAGTTTATTAGTGGACCACTTGCGGCAATATCAACAGTTGTTGTTGTTCCGGTCAATTTTATATCATCTAAACGGAAAGAAGTACTGTTGTTTTTAGAGAATTTTATTCTAAGATTACTTGCCTGTGGTATTCCTCCCACAGTACAAAGTGCCCAAACATTTTGAGTTGGAGGTGCAGTATAAGTTAATGGAGTAAAAGTTATTCCATCAGTGCTTATTTCAAGAGTCAGATCTGCTGTTATGGTTGTCCTTAACAAACCGAATGTTAGAGTATTCGTTGAAAATCCTTGTGTGTTGATTCCTGAAATAAATAGGTTTTTACTATTTCCACCGGAAACTCCAAAGAAGACATTTCCGCCGGCGCTTGCACCCGTATAACCGGAAGATGCAGTCGTAGTTCTTACATCGGCCTGATTGAGTGTAGAGGTGCTCAAATAAGTAACAGGTGATGTTGCCTGCCAACCGAAATATGAATTAACATCAGTAGTTGCGGCAGGTGAACCAATATTTTCAGAATATAATATTCCGGTAAATACGAAATTGTTAACAACAACGTTTGTGACAGATGAAGTTAACACACATCCGCTTCCATAATCAACAGTTACGGAATATTGACCTGCACTTGAGGCAGAAATAGATTGTGTTGTTGCACCATTCGACCATGAGTAGGTACCGACACTGGTTGTAGAAAGTGTGACCGATTGACCTGAACATATAGTCGTTGACCCACTGGCATTAATAACCGGTGCTGTGTTAATTCCTACAGAAATCGTTCCTGTACTCTGACAGCCGGTACCATCAACACCTGTTACGGTATAGGTAATTGGCGCAGAAGGAGTAGAGGTGACAGTAGCGCCACTTGTACCACTCAAGTATGTTGCAGGACTCCAGGAATAAGTTACCGCTCCACTTGCATTCAGGGTAGAAGTTCCGCCAGGGCAAACTGCAGCAGGTGAAGCAGTGATTGTAAGTGGGGAAGTTGTATTTATTGTAAGTACCGTAAACGATTGTGTTGCCGTACACAAAGCTGCATCTGTAACTGTAACCGAATAGCTTCCGCCGGCAAGTCCACTTAAGTCCTCTATTGTAGAACCATTTGACCAGGAATAAGAATATCCGCCGCTGCCACCTGATACCGTAAGATCTATTGCACCTATATTTGAAGTACAATCTGTGTTGGTTACAGCTCCTGAAGTAATTATTTGTGATGGCTGACTAATTGTAGTTGAAGAAGAAGCAGAACAACCATTTGCAT
Organism: Bacteroidota bacterium; assembly: GCA_031385005.1. Lineage (GTDB taxonomy): Bacteria > Bacteroidota > Bacteroidia > AKYH767-A > 2013-40CM-41-45 > JADKIH01. Next base: position 158,275 of record JANNBB010000026.1, on the reverse strand, counting down.
CAGTCGCAACAACAGTATATGTTGCTGCCCCTACTGAATTTACGTTAGCAGTTGTTGCCCCTCCGGGTGTCCATAAGTAAGTTATAGGAGTAAAGGTAGATGATGCTGTTGCAATAAGTGTTCCATTAAGGGCTCCGAAACAATTGGCATTTGTAGAAGTTGCTGCAACAGATACTGTATTGAAAAAAGCATCCGTATTGGTAATAGAAGCAACTCCACGTCTAGCTATAGTAGTAGTATTTGCACCACTTGGCCAGATACCATCGGCATCTGAAGCGAAATTCACAACTGAATTGCCACTGTTTCTGATTTCGATTCTTCGAACACCGTTTGGATTGTTGGCGCCAATTGGAATCACTGCAACATAATCTCCAATGACAGATGATGCATTTTGATTATACACATTGGATATGGCTGTTGGCAATTGTCCATTATTGGTTCCCGTAGCAGTTGCTTGTCTTGCCTGATATGCAAAGAGAGGATCTCCGGTTCCGTTTACATTATCGTAAACCAACACAAATTTTCCACCGATACACGATACGGAACTTCCTTTTAAGAATGCTCCATCATCTGTTGTTACTCCCGGTGTGTAGTCTGTTGTAGGAATATCCAACGCTGTTATTGTTTTTGTCCCCACAAAATTCGGTGTACTGGTTAATGCTCCTGTCGAATAAGCAATGCGGATATTATGAATCTGACCTGCTGCAAATCTGGTAGTGTTGCCAGATGGTTGGAAGAAAACCCAAACCGGACCTGAACTTCCACTTGGGTTTGTCGTGAATGCTCCATAATTACTTGCACTGGCAAAAGATGTATCATTCCATATTGTTCCTGCACCTAAAACGGTATTAGCTTCGGCTATATCGCCAAGTGCCAGAGACATGTTGTAGGTAGTAGTCGGTAAAAGGTTGTCTAACCTAATGCAAATAGCGAGTGGTGTCCTGCACTCATTTGCTGATGCTGTTGATTTACTGCCGATATACCTTGGCACTACAAGTTCTGTCATAGTTGGCAAAGCTGTAATGATGATATTTGAAGAAGTGACAGGAGTTAATCCGGAAGCAGAAGCTGTTATGGTATACGTACCCGGCAAAGTAAATTGAATGTCGTTAAACGTGGCAGAACCTCCAATAGCGTTTCTCATGGTGGTTCCTGTAATTGTGCCCCCGACAGGACCTGTATTTACAGCAAGAGTTATAGCTCCTGTATACCCGATATCTTTTGTCAATAAATCACTTAAAATAGCGGTGGCAACAATGTGAGAAATGGTAACGTTTTGTATTCCGGAAGAAGGAATTGTATCAAACCTCAGTGCAGTTGCAGCATCCAAAACATTAAAAGGATTACTTAATTGGGCAGTTAATGGATCACCGGAAGTGACATCTGCTTGCAACTGAACTCCATTATCCACTTGATCATAAATTACTCCTGTTAGGGTAGCAGTTGTTGTTCCTATTGCAATACTTCCCGAAAACACTCCTGATGCCAGGGTACCAATCCCAACTTGAACACTTAAATCAAAATTTGTTGTAGCTATTACGGGCTGAGGATTGCCGGAATTATCCTGTGCCTGAACGACAACGCTGAATGGCTGGTTTACATATGGAAACACACCTCCATTAACGGATGTAATAACAAGTTTTGTAGGCGCTACTAAAGGAGAAGTTGAATTGTTATTCGGATTCAATGTTGCTGTACTGGTATTAAATACGGACGCTGACCCTGATCCATTAAATCCAAATACTTGAAAATAATATATTGTTCCGGGAGAAAGGCCGGTAACAATTACAGAATCACCTGAACCTATGTAAACATTTTGTTCGCCTGATCCTGAATAAATTGAGCTAGCTGTATAGCTACCACCATTTGTTGGAGCCGTAATAGCAGCTGGAGAGTTACTTATTACCACCAAGTGATTAGAACCATCGCCATTCACCCATTTTACTTTCATTGAAGATGTGGTAGTCGATGGGAATGAAATGTTGTTGTCTTGAATTCCAGGTGCAATAGGAATTTGTGCAGTAAATGCAAAACTGTCAACAGAGAGGCCATCTTCACTTCCCGGCTCATCTATATCATCCCATCTTATAATCAATAATTGACCCGGAAGCCAATTACCATTCAGCGAAAATGAATGTGTAATAGTTGTTCTATTTGGGGAAATATTGCCATTTAAACTCGCTGCCGGATTTCCTGTAACCGGTGATGAAAAATCCAATGAGGGTATTTTGGAATAGGTTCCATTAGAAATACTTGTCCCGTTCAAAGAGTAAGAAAATTCAAGCCTGTTTGGAAGTCCACTTCCTCCATTTCTCCATTGCTCACCAACGTAAGTAATGGTTACTCTTGTCAGTACGTCGGTAGTGCTATTTTTTAATACAAGTCCAATCCTGTCTGTATTGGCTCCTGAAGATAAGGTTCCAAGAGCTCTGTCTGAATTGCTCGCTAAGCCATAACTCATTGCCGAACCACTTGTTGCAGTTCCGGCATCTACGGTAAACTTTACATCTGTTGTTGATCCGCTTATTCTGGCATATTGCCAGCCGGTTCCACCGGTTGCATTCACCGGAGCTAATCCAACATAAACGGGTCCCGATCCAAATCCTGTTGTATTTAATACTCCTCCGGATAATGGAAGTCCATCGAAATTTTGAAAAGAGGTTGATCCTGTAATTGAGTATAAGAGTGGACCGGGTGAAGCTGCAGCAGTTCCGGTAACCGGCATATTCTGAACCGTTGCACCGGTGCTGTTATGTGTAATGTTACTGCTGGTGCTCCCTGCTGTTACAGGATTATATCTTACGTAAATGATTGTGTTCGATACTGTATTAGCAACAGGACTAAGATTGATACTACCTGAACTCGTTGTCCAGCTGATACTGTCAAGAGAAATTTCAAATGGCACCGGTGGGACTATTACAATAGCCGTTGTCAGGTTTATTCCTGACACACTGTAGTTTTTTGTATACGTCGCAGATCCCACAAATCCGGTAAAAGCAGCAACAGATCCTGTTAAAGTAATCGTAGGTGTATTGGCTGCAGCAATTGTACGAAGATTTCCTGTGGCGCTTCCTGAATTAGTTGCCGCTGTCGTGGCATATCCGCCTGCTTGTATACTTAAAGTTGTCGTATTCCCGACTGTAGAAAAACCTGCTCCTGCAACATCGCCGACAATCAGATAATTTCTTGTTGTCGTAATTCCTGTTTCCCCTGTAATTGAAAATGCCATAGCACCGGAATAGGGTTGAGCGGAAACAGTTACCGCTGCATCTGAACCGTTAATTGCTCCGTTAGCATCGTTGTCTCTGTAAATTCTAACATTCGATAAATCTGCTGATGTCGCTGTTCCTGTACTTGATACCGTTACAGTCGAAAAGTTTGCACTGCCTCCGACTACACCCAATGTAAAACCTGCTAGAACAACATCGTTAGTACCTTGAGTTATCGGTCCTGATGGTTGAGTGATGTTTGCTAATGTTGCTATTGATCCAGCAGGGTTAACGGCTCCACCAATTGCAAGACCATTTGCTCCGGCAGAAGGAGAATTAAATCCCCAACCGCCTGTTGTTGTTTGCCCACTAGCATAATAACGAAGTGTTATTGTTGTTCCGGCCGGAACGTTTTGTAAAGCAGTAATGCTCGTTAAAATTATTTGAGGTAATGTTGCAGGTGTTCCAATCGTAACTGCTGGACTGCCAATCAAAGTGAAAGTTGTTCCGTTCAATGAATATGCAAACTGACTGGAAACTCCGGGACTTGCCGCAAAAGTTGCAGTACCGGCAAATTTCGCATCTATAGTGGAGAGTGAAAGATTGAAACCGGCATTAGCGGTTAGGGTAATTTGAAAATAATCTGTGTTAGTTACAGCAATTCCATTGTTCTGAAAACCTGTGGTCCTAAATGAATTACTTCCTGTGCTTGAAGCGGCTCCGCCACCTCGCGTTATATTGTTTGCCCCTGTGGATGAAATCAGATTGGCATTAAATGTTGTAGCCGCAAAAGTTGCCGGACTAGCTTGACCTGTTAAATCCCATGCAGCAATTTGAGATTTTACTTCTTGATTCAAAAGTAGCAAGAGAGCCAACACAATTTTTCCAAAGAAAAATTTAGCCCGATAGGTGGGTGACAATAAGTGTGTTTTCATATTATTTAGGTAGGTTAGTTTTTTTAGTTGTCAGATCATTGCTTTATTAATCGCAAAAATTGTGTTTCATTTTCCGATTTTATTTCTAAAATATATATCCCTTGCGTCAGGTCAGATAAGGATAGAGTAGTGGTTTTGTTTTTTCCGGTTGTAGCAAGATGATTTACTAGTTTTCCGGAAACGGTACGGATAAATACTTCGGCTTCTTTTTCTTTCTCATTGATCAGAAAAGCATTTTCAAATGCAGGATTTGGAAAAACAGAAAAGTTTGACAAACCTTTTTTGAAATCAACGGCCACAACATCGCTGTAAGTTGATTTACCATCGAAATCAGTTTGCTTTAATCTGTAATAATTAATTCCTGAAAAAGGATGGTTGTCAATTAGCTTATATTCGTTTTTGGTAGTGCTGTTGCCTGCACCGTTCAATATACCGATTTCGAAAAATTCACCGTTACCGGTGCTTTTTTCAATGGTAAAATATTCATTATTGATTTCAGCGGAAGTTTCCCAGTTTAAGCGAACCGAATTGTCGTCAGGTGAAGCAGTAAAGCTGAGTAATTCTATAGGAAGTGGCGAAGTCAAACTTGTCAGTGTCCATGACGTATTGTAAAAAGAAAAAGTTGGTACTGTTACGTTATTGGCAACCCCTGTTCCGTATTGAATCAGGTTCCACACACTGAAAGCTCCTGCCCAAAATTGAGCAGCTAGGTTAGTAGGTGTAGGATCCAGATCCGGCAACTCCGAAGTGCGATAATTAAATGTTAGAGAGTTTAAAGGCGTTGGACTTGTTGATCCGATTTCCCAATATCTATCTACTGTCCAATGTCTGTTGTCAGGTGCGTTATAAATTCCGAAATAAGCTCTCAGGTTAGTTACATTTGTTGGTGTAGTTGGCCAAGGTAGATTGTCAGGCGGTGTTCCATAAGTAGCTATTGAAAGATCTCCAATGGATGTTGCACTTGTTTTACTAACGACAACAGGAATATAGTTGGCTGCCAGTCCGGGTGGAATACCAAACGGAAATGTATAAGTTCCGGTACCGGTATTAATTCTCCAAATAATTTTAGAACTGTTGTCTGTTTTTTCTGAAAGTATATATCGGGAATTGGATGCTCCCGCAATTCCTGTAGTTAATGAGTTTCTTACAGTCAGCGCATTTGAATTAAGGTCAACATAACCTGCACTTGCAAATACAAGTTGAGTTATCACATCGACGGGATTATTGAATTGTAAAAAAGAACTTGATTTCTGATATCTTAAAATATTATAAACTTCTCCTCCCGGACAGCTTATAGTCTGAATTCCTCCACCATTAATATAAACTGTAGTCGTTTTCTCAGCAAAACCTGTTGCATTGTAATTCAACCAATTTCCACCAAGAAAAATTAAACATGCTGTAGGATTCGGGTCTAAAACTGCTGCTCCGGAAATTGTCAAATCATTTTTAACATATAATCCCGAAAGTGTGGTAGACTTCAATCCGGAGTTGGAAAGAATCAGATTGCCATATTCCTGACTTACTGTTGGAACCGCTGCAAATTCTGATTTTACTCGAACGATTTGTGTTCCTGCGGCAGAATATTCAACAGTACTTCCTAAGTTAAATGTATATGAATTGTTGGTTACACCTAAAGAACTAAAGGCCGCTGTTCCTGTAATATCAAGTTTTCCTCCGGAATTGATGTAAAGTCCGTGCCCTCCAAATCCACTGTTTGATGCAACAATTTCTGTTGCTTGTACAAGCCCGTTTATAATCCAACTACAACCGTATACAGTATTTGTATTATTCGTTGTTAGGTAAAGTTTACCGGAAATAATTAATGTGCCATTTATTGTGTAGGTTCCACCTGCTTCTAAGGCGACTCCTGTTCCATCTAATCCATCAATGCAAATATTACCAATGTTAGGACCGTTAGGTACTAAGTTGACAGTACAGAATGGATTGATAGTAACATTGAAATTTGTATTATTCGCAGCATTATAAAGTTGAGTTCCAGAACCTGCATTCCATCGTAAATTAATATTCATATTAATTATTAGATTGGTAATAGGAGTTGTTAGGTTTTTTCGCATCCGCGATGAATCAAAAAGTCCGTTTCCGCTAATGGTACAATTGGTTCCTTCAATTCCAAAAGAAATACCATCGAAATTTGCACCATCTCCAATTTGTCCATTGCAAATAAAATTGAAGCCATAGACGTAAATATATACGTTTGTGCCACTATTCGTTGTCCATAATTTGGAACCTGCTTCCACTGTTAGATCCTGACAACTCCAGGGACCTCCGGTTGGCACATTTACTGTTGTGCCGGCTAAAATAAAAGTATTCTTTGATGAGGATGGAAATGTACCAACAGCTGTCCATCCGGCACCATTCCATGTTCCCCAAATTGTACCATTCCAATTACCGGAAGAAAGTGAACCGTAATCCCCAATAGCATATTGTGCGGATGCTATTCTGAAACCGAACAAAAAGAAAAAAAGGATTAGCCGTAATCTTGTGTTTCTTTTCAAAATTCGTTTTTTTAGTTTACGAAATTAATAATTGCTGCAATTAACAATCTATCTGTATTCTGAACTTTACGAATTCATTAACAGATTATTATTACAATTGAATATTTATCTATTGTTTAGGGCTTTAATTTACGAAAAAAAGGGGTAATATTTAATAAAGTTTTTACCAATGTTGTTGAAAACTATAACAATGCCTGTTAATCGTCAAATTATTAGTTTTTTTACGTTTTACAGATTAAATAATTTGGTAAATAACCTGGAAAAATGGGCGGATGTACAGTTAAATCTCTTAAAAATGAAAAAAAACTACTGTATTTTGTAGTTGATTTCTTTTTAACAGAATCAAATTCAATTTATAAATAATGCATGAAAATTAATAAAATACTAGTTTGTCATTTTATTTATTATTACCGTTAGAAATTCATTTCCTATCTCCCTATTCGTTGCCACAATTTCAGCTCCAAAAATAAAATCTACACCTCCTTTAAAATCAGTAACCCTGCCGCCTGCTTCTTTAACCAGTAGAGCACCACCTGCAACATCCCAGGCATTTAAACCATATTCATAAAATCCTTCAAATCTTCCGCAGGCCACATAGGCCAAGTCTGCCGCCGCAGAACCTAGTCTGCGCAATCCATGCGTATGTCGCATGCAATAATCAAAAATTTGCATATAGGATTCCATGCGTGAATAATCATGGTATGGAAATCCTGTCGCTAGCAATGAATCAGAAAGCTTCTCCACTGAGGAAACATGAATGTGTTCTCCATTTAAATAAGCACCGCCATTTTTCCAGGCATAAAAGCATTCATCCAAATTCAATTCATGCACAACACCAATGACAAGTTCTTGTTCTTTTATTAATGCAATGCTGATGCAAAAACAAGGCATACCGTGTATAAAGTTTGTCGTCCCATCCAGCGGATCAATAATCCAGTTATAAACTAATCCTTTTTCTACCGATGTGTTTTCTTCCGTAATAAAGCCGGCCTCAGGAAAAATTTCTCTCAGCCGTTTCACAAGCATTTGTTCGGATTCTTTATCGACGTAAGAAACCAAATCGTTATGTCCTTTTTTCTCTATAGAGGAAGCTTGGAATTCTTTCCGTTGGTCTAAAATAAAATGGCCTACTATCTTTGTAAGTTTTGTTACTTCAATACAGATTTTTTCGTACTCAGGCATATTCAGTACTTTTTTTTCTGAAATAAAACAATCCGGAAATTCCTGCCACAATCAAGAGCAAGGAAATAAGTTGACCTTGAGAAAAATCAATTCCAGCAACATGGTATTTGGCATTGATGCGTATGAGTTCTACTAAAAATCTTTCTATCCCGTTAAATAATAAGTACCAGGAAAACATAATTCCCGGCGTACTTATTTTTTTTCGCATCGACCACAAAAGAAAAAATAACAAAATGCATGTTATGCTTTCATATAAAGGTGTCGGAAAAACTCCTTCCGCCAGTTGATAACAATGTTGTCCTGTACAGCCTTCGATTGGTATACCATCGTTTATAACATTGTTTGGATACCGATAAGACCAAATCCAATCCGGTAAAAAATTTAAGTAAGATGGTTTCGGCAAATGGTTGACGATGCCCCAGTCTCCGTCACCTGCCAGTTGACAACCCAAACGTCCGGTTCCGTATGCTAACATAAGACCCGGCGCATTGGCATCGCATAGCTGAAGAGGAGGGACGTTGTTTTTCTTTCCATACCATAACACTGCAATTGCACCTACAATTAATCCTCCATACATCGTCAGTCCGCTGCCACTGAAAAACATCCCTATCGGATCAGCAACAAAATCATTCCAGTATTCAAACATGTGAAACATTTTCGCTCCCAATAATCCTCCGATTGCCGCAGCCATGGTAAATTCGGAAACAAGCATGTGAGGATATATGATTTCTGTTTTTTCCCTCGGTTGTGGTAAACGGTGTTTTTCTTTTTCTCTGTATTTTAGCCAAACAAATAATCCTGCCAATAAAATTCCCGCAGGTATGTTTCCTTTCAGTGACAGCAATCCTTTCTGAGGGTTGTCGAAGAAATTATCTGAATTAAGAAATATGTAAACCAATTTGAATCCTATCAGGAAACCATACAAGCCACTCCAGAATAATTCCTGTATAGAAGCCGGCTTGCCTTCAGTAAAAGTACGCTGACCGGGTTTGAGAAGTCCGTTTTTTTCTCTTCTTTTTAATTCTATTCCCATCGTCCACGCTGCAAGTAAAAAAGATAAAGCAACCAGCGTCCCAAACGAAGGGGGAAATGAAGATGTAAAATGAGTTCCGAACAGGTCGTTAAATAAATCAGATATTCCCGGGTACATAGTGGCTTAGAGTAATAAGTTGGTAAAAAAGGTAGCTGTACTTCTCATGCTGTGATCTCCTCAACAGCATCGATAGTTGTCAAACAATCGCCCGGTTCAATTCTAATTTTAACCGGTTTATTCGTGAATCCGCTATCAAATAGTCTTTTTAATCTGATATAGTTTTCTGTGTAACCGGACATATATCCGTTACGGTTTTCTTCTTCGAACAATACTTCGAATTCTTTTCCTATGTGGCTAGAATAAAAATAATTTCTTTTTTTCTCGGAAAGTATTCTCAGCATTTTATTTCTTTTCTTTCTTTCAGCAAATTCAACAACTTCCGGCAGACTAGCGGCTTCCGTATTGGCGCGTTCAGAATAGGTAAAAACATGGAGATAGGAGACCTCGATTTCATTTAGAAACCTGTATGTTTCCAGAAAATCTTCCTCTGTTTCCCCAGGAAATCCTACTATCACATCTGCACCTATACATGCATGAGGCATTTCATTTTTTATTTTACGAACACGCTCTTCATACAATTCTCTTTTATAACGTCTACGCATTAGCCGTAAAATTTTATCGCTACCCGATTGCAAAGGAATATGAAAATGCGGAGCAAACCTTTCTGAACGGGCAACGAAAGAGATAATTTCATCGTTGAGCAAGTTGGGTTCTATAGATGATATGCGGTAACGAGAAATTTGCTCTATCTCATCTAACGCACGAATCAAATCCAGAAAATTGTGCTGATGTTTGGAAGTTGTGTTTTCTGTAATCCCATAATCGCCAATATTCACTCCTGTCAACACAATTTCGGAAATTCCTTTTTCGGCTAATTCATTTGCCTGTATGACAATCTCTTGTATTGTCGCACTCCTGCTTGCACCTCTTGCCATCGGAATCGTGCAATACGTACAAGGATAATCGCATCCATCCTGTACTTTTAAAAACGCTCTTGTGCGATCACCAAAAGAATAAGCCGCATGAAAAACATTGGCTTCATTTATCGTACAAGAATGAATTTCTGTTTTTATTTTTTTGGAATAATCGGATAGATAGGCAGCTAGATTGAATTTTTCTGTTGCTCCTAAAACCAAATCGACCCCATCTATCTTTGAGATTTCTTCAGGTTTTAGTTGCGCATAGCATCCAATTACCGCAACAAATGAATCGGGATTTTTGCCAAGGGCTCGCCTAACAATTGTTCTACATTCACGATCGGCATTCTCTGTAACCGAACACGTATTAATTACAACAATATCTGCCCCTTCTTCGAATTCCTTTTTTTCAAATCCGGCTTCTTTCAACTGCTTGCCAATAGCAGATGTCTCGGCAAAATTCAACTTACATCCTAACGTATGAAAAGATACTGTCGGCTTCATTTGGCGAAAATAGGAATTTATTAAGTATTAAGTGCAATGTATTAAGAACAAGGTTGTTACTGAGCGACTTGAAGTTTGTCTGCATTTGTTGTTGATGTTCTTTACATATCTGTTCGGTCATTTGATAATTCGGTTTCTAAACTCCTAAATCAATTAGTAAATTATCTTTTTTGCTGATAGATTTACCACGTGAAAAAATACTGCATTTTAGTTTGCATCTTTTTTATTGCCTGTCAAAAAAACAAAACCGGAAATGAAGGCAAAACCGTTTTTCGTTATAATGAGGCAAGTGGACTGAATACAATGGATCCTGCATTCGCAAAAGATCAGGCCATTATCTGGCCTTGTTTACAGCTTTATAACGGACTCGTGCAATTGGATGATCAACTCAAAATTGTTCCTTGCATTGCCAAGTCATGGGACATTTCAAATAATGGAAAAACGTATACCTTTCATCTGCGTCAAGATGTTTTTTTTCATAAGAATAAATGTTTCCATGATTCAACACGGAAAGTTACGGCTTCCGATTTTTTATATAGTCTGGAGCGTTTAACTAATCCTTTAATCTTATCTCCCGGAGCATGGATCATGAATCCGGTTGTCAAGAACGATGTAAGTAAGCTAACCGGCATAACTGCGTTGAATGATTCTACACTTGAAATCATGCTTACTCAAAGCTATCCGCCATTTATCGGATTGTTAACGATGCCTTATTGTTCCGTGGTCCCGAAAGAGGCGGTGGAATTTTATGGAGCCGACTTCCGAGGACACCCATGTGGTACCGGGCCGTTTAAGTTTCGTGAATGGAAGGAGGGAGTAAAATTGATTCTACTAAAAAATGAAAATTATTTTGAAGTTGTTAATGGTAAAAGGTTGCCACATTTAGATGCTGTGGAAGTTTCTTTCATTAACGATAAGCAAAGTGTGTTTATAGAATTTCTTAAAGGCAAACTCGATTTTTTATCGGGACTCGATGTAAGTTTTAAAGATGAATTATTGACACGTTCCGGAAAATTGCAATCAAAATACAAAGACCGTTTTCAAATGGAAACGCAACCTTACTTAAATACGGAGTACTTAGGTATATTAATGGATGGTAAGAAAGCGACACCTTTGCAGGATGTTAGGATCAGAAAAGCGTTAAACTATGGCTTTGACAGAAATGCCATGATTGCCTATTTGCGTAACAACATGGGCACTCCGGGAAATTACGGAATGGTGCCTCCCGGTTTGCCGTCATTTGATAGCACTGTTCTGGTTTATGGATATGATCCTGTTAAGGCCCGTCAATTGTTGGCGGAAGCAGGATATCCCAACGGAAAAAATCTTCCGGCAATTACGTTAAGTACAACTACAACTTATCAGGACCTCTGCGAATTTATCAAAAGCCAGTGGGAAGAATTGGGCATTAAAATAAACATTGATGTGAATCAGGCAGCCATTCACAGAAAGATGGTAGCTGAACAGAAGCTTGATTTTTTTCGTGCCTCATGGATTGCAGATTATCCGGATGCAGAAAACTACCTGTCGTTGTTCTATTCTCCTAATCTCGCGCCTGCAGGACCAAATTACACGCATTTTAAAAACAACCGGTTTGACGATTTGTTCAATATTGCTTTGAATACGACAAACGATTCTGCCCGTTACATTTCTTATAGAGAAATGGATAAATTGATTATGGATGAGGCCCCTGTTATAATTTTGTATTACGATAAAGTTTTACGTTTGTCAGCAAAAAATGTAACCGGACTTGGTTCAAACGCAATGAATCTGTTGATATTGAAAAATGTTGAGATGAATTAAATTTTAAATAAATTCCGGAATTAATATTTTCGGAAACATTTTTTTTCGTTTACAAGTTATTTAAAAAACTTCAATTCTTTTTTTCAAGTTTAAACATACAACTCACCGGATAATGGTCCGACAGTTTTTCTCTAATTGTCTGGTAGCCGGAGGAAGTAATGCGTTTATCATGAAAAATATAATCAATCCTGAATGAGGGGAAAGGACCTGCATATGTTTTGCCTGAGCCCTTTCCGCTTTCTTTAAAACCATCTTTCAAATTGCTTGATAAAATAGAGTAGGTGTAAGATGATGGAGTGTCGTTAAAATCACCACAGAGAATGACAGGGTAGGGGCTTTCATTAATAGAGTCGCTAAGCACTTCTACTTGATTAACTCTTTTGATAAATGCTTTTTTGAGTCGTCTAAGAATGTTTATACTGCCTTTTAATTCATCTTGTTCTACATCTTCTTTGTTTAAATTCTCGATAAAACGGTAATCGGACCAGGCAAATCGAATGCTTTCAAGATGAGTATTTATTACACGAATCGTGTCGTTTCCGATTTTGATATCGCTCATGATTACAGTATTCGCTCCATATTTAGTAAAGTGAATCGCTTCTTTATTAACTATTGGATACTTGCTATAGGTAGCAATTCCCCAATGATCGGTTTTTCGCAGCGTAACGGTATATTCGATTTGGGAAAATGCCGCATCCAAATAATGTCGAAGGGTATCGTCATTTTTAAATCCATTTTCTTTTTTATCGGATGAGTAAAATTCCTGAAAGCAGATAATGTCAGGAGATTCTTTTTTTAGAAAATCAAAAATACGCTGCCGGGTCTCCTTATTGTGAAACCAATTATACAGGTTAAACAATCGGACATTGAAAGACATTACTTTTATGTATCCTTTTTCTTTTAATACTTCTTGTTTTTCGGGAGAAAAATTAAACTGAAAGTTACTTGCAATGCGACCGATTCCAAGAACAATCAAAATTAATGAAAGAAAAAGTCGCTTGTTCTGAAGAATCATCCAGTAAATGACAAAACAAATGTTGACGACGAATAATATTTCAAAACCGAGTCCGAATAAAGCCAGCCACCAAATTTGCAACGGACTAACCCATGCGGCCAAATAAGACAATAGCAATCCAATCACCGCTAAGATGTTAAATACCCAAATTATTTTTTTGAAAATTCCTTTTGCCATTTATTTCAATTAGCTAAATAGCTAATTAATCCTTGCTCATCTTAAACAAAAATTCTTTTTCTTCTTTCGTCAGACTACCATACCCGGATTTGCTGATTTTATCCAATATCTCATCCATTCTTTCTTGCTGACTTTTACGATTTACATTATAGTCTTCGTCTTTTTTTCGCTTTGAATGGGCAACATGCATTCTACCTGAACGAGAGAAGCGGTCGAAGAAACGGGTAAGCCAGCCGGTTAGGTCTCGTCCTTTTTGCAATTGCCTGATGTAAATAAATCCATACAATGCACCACCTAAATGAGCGATGTGTCCACCGGCATTCGATCCGCCAATGCTTATTAAATCGAGCAAGATGGTAATTAATGCAATCCATTTCAAAGCGACAGGACCAAAAAACAGTAAACTAATTCTGTATTCGGGAACAAGTGTTGCGGCGGCTACGGTAATGGCGAGGACACTGGCAGAAGCTCCCAATGCAAATGATCCGGGAAGGACATCGTAAAATCTTGGAAATATATTGAAGGCGATTACGAAAAAAAAAGCACCGACAATTCCTCCCATAAGGTAGGTGTTCAGGAGCTTTTTATTTCCTAAATACTCTTGAAAGATTTTTCCCATCCAATACAGCCAAAGCATGTTAAACAAGATGTGACTGATTTCCCAATGAAAAAACATGTAGGTGAGAAATGTCCAAGGTCTTGTTAAAATGGTTGGAAGATCTGCTGGAACAGCAAGGGTTTGAGAAACTTGATGAAAGTCGAAAATCGGAATCAGAAATAAACCGGATATGGCATTTACGATACGGATGATTAGAAAAAGAGCGATGTTTACAATGAGTAACCTCTTGAGTGTATCGGCTGTCCGAATTTGCGAACGTAAATTATCGATGTGCGATTTCATAATCTTTTATTTAGCTTGGATTATAAAAGTCATCACTTTTTCTTTTTGATTTACTTCGCCATATCATAATGATGATAAAGCCTGTTAGTAGCCCTCCAAGATGAGCAAAATGTGCAACATTTCCTCCTCCTGAAATTCCTGAAAACAATTCTATCACACCATAAAGTACAACAACGTATTTTGCCTTAACAGGAATAGCGAAGAATAAGTAAAGCAAGCTATTTGGGAAAAGCATACCATAACCAAGCAGTACACCATAAACGGCCCCCGAAGCTCCAATGATTACAGGCGCATTTAATAGTTGAGTGCGAATTTGTGAAGCATAAGAAATGCTTTCGGAGGTGGATAATTCGTTGGATTTAATAAACTCATAAAATTGAGTGCTGTAAGGATATTTAAATGATTCATTGGTGAGCAATGAAGTCATTTCTTCCGGGGAGTTTGCATTGATATAAGCATTGAAAAAAGAAATTTCCGGATTCAATTGAAAGTAAACGATGGCATAATGAGCGACAGCAGCGCCGAGTCCGGTAAGTAGATAAAACTGCAGAAATCGTTTTCCGCCCCAAACATTTTCAACAGCACTTCCGAACATATAGAGGGCGAGCATATTCAGAAGTATGTGCATGATACTTCCGCTGTCATGCAAAAACATGTAAGTAAAAATCTGGTAAACCTTAAATTTCTCTGACGCGAAATAGTGTAACCCCAGCATGTCGATCAGGTCTACTCCCTGTTGTCGTAGAACCAGAGTGGCTAAATACATAATGCCATTTATGATGAGAAGGTTCTTCACCACTTCCGGCAGTACTCTGTATCCTTTTGGTTGATAATTTTCGTAGCTCATCTATTCTTAAAAATCTCATTGTAAATTAATCAATTCAGTTTTTCAACTTGATTAATTTTTTTTTCGAATTCTCATTTCATTGTTTTAAGAGTATCCGGAAAGTGATTTCTCAAACGTTTTCTGAATAGAAAGATTCAGAATTTTTGAATGAAATTATGCCCGTTACTGTCAACGTTAAAAATGGCGATAATTATTGCTTGAATAATTGGGCAATATCGGTGGTTTTCAACAAAATCATACACGGTTTTCCATCCAGACCGTGGCTGCCTTTTTCTAAAGTGCGGATTTCAATTAGTATTGATTTCATTTCACTTTCGCTTAATACAGCATTTTTGCGCGAGGTAACACTTTTGGCCATGGACCGAGCTATGTTTTCCTTGAACCCTGTTGAGAGTGAATTCGAATTGTGTTTGTATTGTTCGAGTAATGATTCCAGGATGTCTTTTTCTTTACCCTGATCTATTCCATTTGGTATTCCATGGATAGCAAAGGTATGCGGGCCAAATTCCTGAAGATCGAAACCCAGATTCCTTATAGAGGGGTTAAGTTCTTTCATCAGTTCATAATCGGAGGAGCTGAGTGTAATGGAAACAGGAAACAGGCTTTGTTGTGAAACGATTTCTCCCAAGTTCAATTGATTGATGTAACGTTCGTAATAAATTCTTTCTCTTGCCTGAGCAATGTTTACTACCAGTATTCCCTCTTGTTGTTTGCTGATAATAAAAGTGCCGAATTGAAATACGATATCATTTTTTATCTCTGAATGTGTGGTGTGGTGGAAACCCAAATAGGGGGAATCATTGGGAATAGTGGAGCCGATAATCTCCTGCTGGTTTTTAGACCACCCTGAAGATGCAATTGATTTTTCACGGTTCTCAAAAGGATTGAAGCCGGTGTTAATAGTAATACCCGGATGGGCAACTGCCTGATAACGCATTTCATGAGGAACGTCAAAGGATTTCTCTCTTTCAAAATCCAGAGAAGGCGAGATGCTGTATTGCCCGAGTGCCCGTTTAACGGATGCTCTTACTATTGCATAAACCGATCGTTCATCTTCAAATTTAATTTCGGTTTTTGTAGGGTGAATATTGACATCGATGCGTGCTGGATCAATATCCAAATAAAGCCAATAAGAGGCGTAACTGTCTTTGCTAAGTAGTTCTTCGAAAGCAGTTGTAACTGCATGATGCAAGTATCCGTCTTTTATAAAGCGTTTGTTAACGAAGAAGAATTGTTCGCCGCGCGTTTTTTTGGCGAATTCGGGCTTACCGATAAAGCCGCTAATATTTAGAAGAGAAGTGCTTTCGTTGACCGGAACAAGTCTTTCATTGTAATTGGCTCCGTTGATATTTATAATGCGTTGACGAAGGTTGGAAATTGGTAATCTGAAAATCTCTAAACCATTTTGATGAAGGGAAAAGTATATATCCGGTTGTGCATAAGCTACACGCTCGAATTCATCGATGATGTGTTTCGCTTCAACGGTATTTGATTTTAAAAAATTGCGGCGAGCAGGAACATTATAAAATAGGTTTTTGATGGATATTGTTGTGCCTGTTGGTATTCCTGAGGGTTGTTGCTTTTTGACTTCATTCCCTTCGATTTCGAGCGTGGTTCCTATTTCTTCATCCTGACGTCTCGTTTTCATTTCAACGTGTGCGATGGCAGCAATAGAAGCCAGTGCTTCTCCACGGAATCCCATTGTTCGAATGGTAAATAAATCGTTGGCATTTCGAATCTTCGAGGTAGCATGGCGTTCGAAAGCCATCCGGGCATCGGTGGTACTCATTCCGCTTCCGTCATCGACAATCTGGATGAGTGTTTTGCCTGAATCTTTTATGAATAATTCGATGCGTTTACTACCGGCATCCACAGAATTCTCTAAAAGCTCCTTCACAGCCGACGAAGGCCGCTGAATTACTTCACCTGCAGCTATCTGATTTGCAACGGCATCCGGTAAAAGTTGTATAATGTCTCCCATATCCCTCCAAAAATAATCCCCAAATTTCCGAAATTATCCCGAGGTTTCATCATTTATGCTGTTTTTTCTTTGATCACCAAGCAATCATTTAATGGTCCGGCTTTTTGAGGTTGCTACAAGCTGAAATATGAAGTCTTTCCTGAACGATTCAAAAAGAATGAATACCTGAAAATGTGTGGCTTCTGCATTAGAAAAATCTGGATAATTTTTTAGAAGGGCTTTATTTTTTCTTCAACTTCTTCTCAAAAACTTTTTTAAACTTCTCCACTTTTGGTGCTACTACAAACTGGCAATAGGGCTGGTCGCCATTTTGATTGAAGTAGTTTTGGTGATAATCTTCAGCCTTGTAAAAAGCTGTTAACGGAGAAATTTCAGTCACCACAGGATCTGAATAGGCACCTGATTTTCCCAATTCCCCTTTAATTTGCTCTGCTGTTTTCTTTTGTTCTTCGCTATTGTAAAAAATTACTGAACGATATTGTGTTCCCACATCATTGCCTTGTTTGTTGAGCTGTGTAGGATCGTGGGAAAGAAAAAAAGCTTGTAAAATATCTGCATAGTTTAATTTATCCGTGTTGTAAACAACCTGAATAACTTCTGCATGTCCTGTAGTTCCGTTGCAAACTTCTTTATAGGACGGATTCTTAACTGTTCCTCCCGAATACCCTGAAGTGACAGAAACAACACCATCTAATAATTGGTATTGTGCTTCTGTACACCAAAAGCATCCACCACCAACTGTGGCTGTATCAAGTTTTGAAAGGTCTGCCGGTTTTTCCATAATAATTGTTTGTGGGGTTGATTTTTTTTCCTGTGCACAAGAAGATAAGCAGGTAGCGAACAGAAAAAAGAAACAGATTGCTGAATTAATTTTCATGATATTTTTTGTAAAGATAATGAAGGATTGACTAAAAAATGAACTTTTAAGTAATATTAACTTTTAAAATTTTTAATTGCATTTACCCGAAAGATCTTGTTATTATTCCTTTACGAGGCTACCAAAAACTATAAGTTCTCCATTCACCTTCATCAACCTTGCTTCAGAAATCTTTGCTGTATATCGGGCTGTTGCCAGGCGTGTCATGGATTCTTCGTAAGTTCGTTGTGCATCCAATATCTCTACATTCGAACTTAATCCAACCCGAAAGCGTTCCTGAGAAACAGTCAACACTTCTCTTGCAAAAACAATGTTTTGCTCCTCAACTCGCAATATCTCCATGGCTTTGCTAAACGTTAGCCAAATCGTATACAACTCCGCATTCACATCGTCGGTTGCTGATTTAAAAGCCAGTTCCGAATTGAGCACTTCCAATCTCGAATTTCTGATCTGCTTGTTAATGGAAAATCCCCGAAAGAGTGGGAGTGTGGCCGTCGCTCCATAATTGAAGCCATTCGATTGGTTAAATAATAAGAATCCGGCCTCATTGGTATTTTTCGAATAAGCATAATGCGCATTCAGGCTTATTACCGGCATGCGCAGAGTTTTTGTTTCTTTTAATTCAAGCTCAGCAATTCGTCTGTTTCGTTTGTAATAATTCAGCAGTGTATTGGTTTCATAAACTGTTTTTTTAATGTCGTCCAACGACTTATTGTAAGTAATAATTACCGTATCTTCTATGGTAAAGTTTGTCTCAACAGGTCTTTGAAGTAATTTGTTTAGGTGGATGCGAGCGGAATTAATTTCTGATTGAATATTCATTTCCACCACGCGCTGACGATTCAGTTCCGTATTTGCTTGCAACAAATCCAGCCGCGATCCCGATCCATTTGTTAGTTTTCGTTCGGCTATTTTTTTTCGTTCTTCCGCGAATTTAATTTCATCTTTCATCGATTTCAACAACTGCTTTTGCTTCACCAGTATATAGTATCCATCGACTAACTCCAACATCAGTTCTTCCAGTTGAATTTTAAATTGGTCGTTAAGCAGATTCGATTGTTCCATCAGTTTTTCCTTCGTGCTGAACATTTTCAATCCGTCAAAAATGGTCCACACAGCACCTATGTCAGCCGAAGTGTTTGTCGCTTCTGATGCGTCGCGTTTCACTTCATTGCCTGTATTGTATTTTTGATTGAGTGAATTGGATGATTTCGTATATGCGCCACTCACATCTACTTTCGGCAACATGCCTGCATTTCCCGGAGTATTTAAATTAGCTGCTTGAATAAAACGGTTTTGTGCAATCTGTATATTGTAATTCGCATTTAGCGAGATCGCAATTGCATCCTGATATCTTAATAAGCTATCCTGGGATAAAATGATCTCAGGAAACAAAAAGAAAACAAGCAAAAGCGTTCCAAGCGATTTGAATTTAATTATTCTTATGTTTTGCACGCTTGATATCTTATTTCTTTTCATAAAAGTTATCTCAATTGCTTCATTTAGTTTCAATCGATTCAGTTGTTTTTTTTCGGGAAATAAACATATACATGGCGGGAATGACATACAAGGTCAGCACCAGTGAGAATAACAATCCGCCAGATACGACAATGCCCATTGGCATGCGGCTCTGTGCTCCATTGCCAAGACCAATTGCAATCGGTAATGCACCAAGAATGGTTGCAATGCTCGTCATCAATATCGGACGAAGCCGCATCGTTGATGCTTCAATTACCGCATCCATTTTCTGTAAGCCCAATTCTCTTTGTTTATTGGCAAATTCGACAATCAGGATTCCGTTTTTAGTCACCAGCCCAATCAATAATATAATGCCAATTTGACTAAAAATATTCATCGTCTGGTTAAATAGCCATAATGCAAGAACAGCTCCCGCAAGAGCCAGGGGTACGGTAATCATGATGACAAATGGGTCAACAAAGCTTTCAAATTGAGCAGCAAGTACCAGATAAATTAGAATCAAAGCCAATATGAATGCAAAAAGAATATTTGAGTTGCTCTCCGCAAAATCTCGTGACGGTCCTGTCAGCGATGTTGTAAATGATTCATTCAGGACTTTGTCAGAAATTTTTTCCATTGCTTCAATACCATCACCAATTGTTTTTCCCTGCGCCAGTCCGGCCGAAATAGTGGCCGATTTATATCTGTTATAATGATATAATTGTGGCGACGAACTTTTCTCCACCACATTCAATAAATTATCAAGTTGAATCATTTCTCCTTGATCATTCCTTACGTAGAGTGACTTCAGATCCACCGGCTCATCACGGGCTGCACGATTCATCTGAGCGATGACCTGATACTGTTTTCCATTCATTGTGAAATAAGACATTCTTCTTCCACTGTATGAAAGTTGAATTGTTTGAGCCACATCTGCAACCGTAACTCCCAAATCTGATGCTCGTTCTCTGTCAATTGTCACATCCAATTCCGGCTTATTGAATTTCAGATTAACATCTACTCCCTGAAAAACCGGATTTTTTCCAACCTCATCAACAAATACCGGTAAAACTTTTTTAAGCGAAGAAAAATCCGGCGCTTGAACTACAAACTGAACAGGTAAACTTGTTCGCGCGGCTAATCCAACACTGATAGTTTGCTCTTGTAAGGCAAATATACGTCCTTCCGGAAAAAACTTTGTGTTACGTGTTACCAGATCTGCTATTTTTTGTTGAGATTTTTTACGCATATCGGGCTCTTTCAATCCCAGTCGAATGAAGCCGGTATTTACAGCACCTGAGCCGGTAAAATTGGGTGCTGTTACACTTAAGATGATTCGGTTTTCCGGAACAGAATCAATCAGGAATTGAGTCAGACGATTCATGAACTGATCCATGTAATCATAAGAAGTTCCTTCAGGTGTCAGGACTTGCAGGCGAACCAGACTTCTGTCTTCTAAGGGTGCGAGTTCCGATTTTAAAACTGAACCAATTCCAACAATTATCGCAACACAAATGAATAGTATTATCCATGCGCGTCTGCGTACATGAATGAACTTGGTTAACGAATTTCGGTAACCTTCAGTCATGCGCACAAAAAACGGTTCTGTGCGTTCGTAAAATCGGGAATGTTTGTGATTCTTTCTTGCAAGCTTAACATTTAGAACAGGAGTTAATGAAAGCGATACAAATGCCGAAATGAGTATAGCCCCGGCCATGACGATTCCAAATTCCCTGAATAATCTTCCGACAAACCCTTCCAAGAAAATAATTGGAAGAAAAACGATAGCCAGCGTTATCGATGTGGAAACGACTGCAAAAAATATCTCCTCTGATCCTTTCTCTGCAGCTTCCCGAGGGTTCATTCCCTTTTCGATTTTTTTGTAAATGTTTTCCGTCACTACAATTCCATCATCCACGACTAATCCTGTTGCCAATACGATCGCTAAAAGTGTCAGAATATTAATACTGAATCCTGCCAGATACATAATGAAAAAAGCACCTACGAGAGAAACCGGAATATCGATTAACGGACGCAGGGCTATCAGCCAGTCACGGAAAAAGAGATAAATAATTATCACTACCAATAAAAATGCAATGAGCAATGTTTCTTCTACTTCGCTGATGGATTGTCTGATGAAGCGGGTATTGTCAAGTGCTATTCCCAGTTTAAACTCGGCCGGAAGGTCTTTTTTTAATTGATCAAAGCGTTTGTAAAACTCGTCGGCTATCTCGATGTAATTGGAGCCGGGTTGTGGAACAAGAGCCAGGCCTATCATAGGTACACCGGATTGTTTCAATATTGTTTCTTCGTTTTCTGCACCTAATTCAGCTCTTCCAATATCTCTGATTCGTATTGCGCTTCCATTTGTGTTTTTAACTATGAGGTTATTGAACTCTTCGGGCTCTCTTAGCCGTCCCATTGTATTGATGATTAATTCAGTAGTATTCCCATAAATTTTACCACCCGGCAGCTCGACGTTTTCTTTATTCAATGCATTTTGTAAATCAAGAGGAGTAAGACCAAAAGCAGACAACTTATCGGGATCTAACCATAAACGCATGGCGAACTTTTTTTCTCCCCATATTTGAATTGTACTTACTCCCGGAATCGTTTGCAATCTTTCTAATAATACATTCGCAGCATAATCGCTCACTTCAAGTTGATTCCGACTATCGCTTTCAAGTGTCATGGATATGATTGCATCACTATTTGCATCGGATTTAGTCACCACAGGAGGAGCATCTATATCCTGAGGCAATAGCCTTAATGCCTGTGAAACTTTATCTCTTACATCATTGGCCGCTGCTTCAAGATCTACTTCCAAATTGAATTCAACTGTAACATTACTTGAACCCTGGTTGCTTGCTGATGAAATAGAGCGAATACCTGAAATTCCGTTGATTGCTTTTTCAAGCGGCTCGGTTATTTGCGACTCGATTACTTCTGCACTTGCTCCCGTGTAAACCGTTCTAACAGTAATAATGGGTGGATCAATCGACGGATATTCTCTGACGCCAAGCGAACGGTATCCTATAAATCCAAATAATAAGATAATGATCGACATGACCATTGCCAGTACCGGACGATTCAGACTTATGGAGGAAAGTGACACGCTAATTTTTTAATTAGTTTTTAATGGTAACTTGTAAAACGGATCCCGGTTTTGCCTGCATTAATCCGGTAATAAGTATGGTATCTCCAACTTGGATTCCGGAAGTAATTCTGATAGCCGAATCATTTCTTGCTCCGGTTACAACATCTACTTTCTCCGCTTTTCCATTTTTTGAAATAAAAACTTTCTGACCTTTCAATTCCGGTATGAGTGCTTGCGTCGGAATAAGAATTGCATCAGAAATTTTTTGAAGCGGAATCTCTATGTGTGCAAATGCACCCGGAAACAATTTAAAATCTTTATTATCACACTGGGCGCGGACCAATACACTTCTTGTCTTCAGATCAATTTTTGGTTCGAAAGCGTAAATCTTTCCGGTAAACATTCCTTCTGTCGATTCTGTTGTAAATTGAATATCGGAATTTTCGACAATCATAGGTTTATATCGTTCGGGTAAGGAGAAATCTAGTTTAACCGGATCAATTGACTGAATGGTTGCAATTGGAGTATTGATAGCCAGAAAAGCACCGCGACTTACCGATTTTAATCCGATAATTCCATCGAACGGTGCACGAATTTGTGTCTTGCTCAGTTGGGATCTTATTATTTCCAAATCCGCTTCCGTTGCATGAAGTTGATTCATGGTCAACTCAAAATCCTGTTGACTGATACCGCTAACTTTAAGCAAATCACTTTGTCTTTCTACTGTTTTTCGATTCAATTCTTGTTGAAGTTCAAGTTTTTTTAACTGTGCCCGTAAATCATCGTCGTATAAGGTTAATAACAAATCTCCTTTTTTAACTCTTGATCCTTCCTTAAAAACAATTGCTGTAATTTTACCGGCTATTTCATTTCTAATCTCTACTTCCTCATTTGCCAGAATAGTACCGGAGGAATAAATTTTTTCTTCAAATATTCCGGCACGCGCAATAATTCCTGTTACGAGCAACGGTTGTTGTGCTTTGATAGATGCAGAAGGGAGGCCTTCCTGAGGTGATTTGCATTTATTCAAATAAACTACAATCCCTAAAAGAACAATCGCAGTTAACAATAATAGCTTTCCGGTTTTCATTTAATACATTCTAAAAATTATTTGCAAGTTATGTATAATGATTGAATGTGTTGTCGACTCCGCTTTGAAACTTATTATTTTATAAAGTCTGATCAAAATACAAAATCATCATTTCGGTATTCAGAATTCTATTAGTGGACTTCTGATTCCACTTCTTTAAAAGAGAAAAATGTAAACTGTTTTGAATCAGATCGATCCAATCACTTCCATTCAGCAATAAAGAGGTTGGTATCATGGCCCCCGTTGTTATTTCTGTTACTCGAAAAAACCAGGTATTTTCCATCCCTCGAAAATACCGGAAATGCATCGAATGCCGGATCAAAACTGATTTGCTCTAAACCGCTGCCGTCTATATTGCACATCCAAAGATTAAAATGATAACCACCTTTTGCATGATTACTTGAGAAAACAATTTTTTTTCCATCTGCCGAAAAGTAAGGAGCCCAGTTTGCATTTCCAAGATGAGTAATTTGCTTTAGTTCCGTTCCATCCACATTGCACGTATAAAGCTCCATGTTTGTTGGCATTACCTGACCCTGTAACAACAACTCTTTATACGTTTTTATTTCTTCTTCTGTTTGAGGTCGTGAAGCACGGAATATCAATTTTTTTCCATCCGGTGAAAAGAAGGCGCCGCCATCATAGCCAAGCTCGTTAGTGACTTGTATAACATCACCGCCATCGATATTCATTGTATATAATTCAAGGTCGCCACTACGCAGAGAAGTGAAAACAATTTTATCTCCCTGCGAACTTAACGTAGCTTCTGCATCGTAACCTTTGGAATCCGTTAACTTTTTTCGAATATTACCTTTCAGATCTGACACATAAATATCGAAACTTTCATAGATCGGCCAGACATATTTATGATCTGCACGTGGAGCCGGTTTGGGAGGGCAATCCATCGATGCTTCATGAGTGGATGCATACAGGATAAGAGAATCTCCCGGCAAATAGTAGGAGCAAGTTGTTCTACCTTTTCCTGTGCTTACCATTTTAGGGTTAAAATTTTCAATAGTTGAATAGTAAATCTGGTCGCAGGAAACATTCCATGCCTGATTGGTTACCTGGAAAGTGAGCGATTTATTATCAAAACTGAAGTAGGCCTCAGCATTATCGCCCCCAAATGTTAACTGTTTGACGGATTTAAAATGCTTTTCTTCTGAAAAATGAATGGTGGTATCAATTTTTACAACAGTTGGATGCTGAGCCTGTCCAACAGAAGAAATAGTTGTTAAAAATGCGAATAACCAAATTAATCTCATAATCCTTTTTTTTGCGAAACTAACAATTCTTTCTTCATCGAATTGTCATTGCATCATCAGTATTCAGAATAATCATATTTTTTAAGTAGAAAACGAAACATTTAATTAGTTTTGCGCCTCCTTGGAAGTCGCGAAGTTAATTTACGGCCATGTTTTACGGGGAGTTAATCAACCCTTTAAACTAATCTATAACTACATTCCAATTATAAAAATTAATTAAAATATTAAATCAAAAAAATAAAAGTTATGTTCATTCAAAACCATTCATTTAAAATTTTATTTCTCCTTTTATTTATTTCATCCTGTAAGGAAAAGTCAGTTGATTTTTCTAATGTGAAAGAAGACGATTTTCTTGTTCAGTTCATGGATAGTTCGGTAAAGCCCGGAGACGATTTTTTTCGTTTCGCCACAGGAAAATGGATGAAAGATAATCCGATTCCTTCCAGTGAACGCAGATGGGGAATAGATAAACTTGTACGCAACACCATTTATGATCAGATCAGTCAGATAAATACAGAAGCTGCAAAAAATACCGATGCTTCAAAAGGAAGCAATGCTCAATTGATAGGTGATTTCTGGGCAACAGGAATGGATTCAGCAAAAATTGATCAGCAAGGAATTTCCTCTTTAAAGCCTCAATTGGAGATGATTGAAAAAATCAAAACCACCGATGAATTAATGGATGTAATCGGAGAATTCCAGATTTATGCAGGATCTCCTTTATTTTCTCCGGCAATTTATCAGGATGCGAAGAACAGTGAAAAGTTTGCACTCTATTTTTACCAAGGTGGCATTGGTTTGCCTGATCGTGATTATTATTTTAACAACGATGCCCGGACACAGAATATCCGTAAGGAATATAAGCAGCATATCCAAAGGATGTTTGTTCTTTTGGGTGATCCTGTTGAAAAAGCTGCCGCTAAGAGTACCGCTATTCTAAAGATCGAAACTGATTTGGCCTCTGCTTCACGTAAAATTGAAGACCTGCGTGATCCTTATGCCAATTACAATAAAATGTCTATTGCCGATTTTTCTGCATTAGCTCCTTCCGTAAAATGGAAAAATATGCTTGAAAAAATTCAGGTGAAAAACATGGATTCCGTTATTGTCGGTCAACCTGAGTTTTACAAACAAGTGGAAAAAAGTCTGAAAACTGTTTCTATTGAGGATTGGAAAACATATTTACAATGGAATTTGCTTAGTGAATTTGCAGAGAATCTGGGCACTGCTTTCGACAAAGAAAATTTCAGCTTCTTCGGTACAGTTTTATCCGGTACAACAGAGCAACGTCCGAGATGGAAAAGAATAATGGATCAGGAAGAAAATTATCTGGGAGATGCTCTGGGACAGTTATATGTTGAGAAATATGTATCTAAATCGATGCGAAAAAGATATGTGCAACTCGTTACGAACATGCTCGATACATACAGGGAACGTATTCAGAAACTCGACTGGATGGGTGATAGTACCAAGGCAAAAGCAATTGTTAAGCTTGGTAAAATCAACAGTAAGGTTTGTTTTCCCGATAAGTGGAAAGATTATTCTAAAGTGGATATCAGTCGTAATTCGCACGTGCAAAATGTAATCAATTGCCGTAAATGGGGATTCGATTATGAGGTGGCCAAACTATACAAGCCGGTCGATCGTACGGAATGGGAAATGACTCCTCAGACTTACAATGCATACTACAATCCTTCCAACAATGAAATTGTACTTCCGGCTGCACAATTTCTGATTCCCGGACTACCCGATTCGCTTGCGGACGATGCAATTGTTTATGGTTATGCTGCGGCAAGTACAATCGGTCATGAGCTTACACATGGTTTCGATGACGAAGGTCGTCAGTTTGATGCTTCCGGAAATCTATCTAACTGGTGGACGTCCGAAGATTCGTTGAATTTTACAAAGCGGGCCGAATTGCTTGTCAGACAATTCAATGATTTTATTGTTCTCGATAGTATGCACATTAATGGCAAAGCAACGTTGGGTGAAAACATGGCCGATTTAGGTGGGGTAGTAATCGGTCTCGATGCATTCAAAAAGACAGAACAATACAAAAAAGGAGAAAAGACAGATGGTCTCACACCGGTTCAGCGTTATTTTCTGGGGTATACATTGGGGTGGTTAGGACATACTCGCGATGCTTCTTTGGCCATGCAGGTAATGACGAATGTGCATTCACCAAACTTCCTGCGGGTAAACGGACCACTCAGCAATGTTCCTGAATTTTATGAAGCATTCGGAATAAAAGAAGGTGATAAAATGTGGAGAGCGGATTCTGTTCGAGTTAAAATTTGGTAGTTAGAAAAAATGAAAAAAGTATCAGCACTCAGAAATTCTGAAAGCTGATACTTTTTTTATGCTTTTAATAACCGATTATTTTTAAGTCAAACTCTCCGTTTTCTTTTACCCCTTTTACTGGCGGATAAAATATTTTCGCTTTGTATTTTCCGCTTCTGATAAGAATTGCCGTCCATTCCTTTAACGGAGTTGAAGTAACCTCAACATCTTTTTCAAAAACCCTGAAAACTATTTCCTTGTTTGAAGAAATGAGTTTTAAATTTATTTTTTTTGCCGCCGGCAAATCAAATTCATATTCTTTCTCAGTACCTGGAGGAATATTTCCGGAAAATCCTTGCAACACAACTCCTTCATTGTTTATACCGAAAGGAACTTTTCTGAACAAATAACTCCCATCTTTATCTCGAATTGTCATTCTTCCTTCGGAAATTGAGTCAATTTTAAATGATTCTTTCAATTCTTCATTGAAAGAATTGTAAACGATTTTTATGGAATCTTTCTGAAACAACTCCCAATTTCCAATCGCATCGGCAGCGACAAAATCAACTGTACCATCCGGTTTAAAATAATATCCAAAATTGTTTAAAACGTTCCCTGAATCCATGCTCCACAATCCATAAATATATCCGCGAATCATTTCCATCGTATCCGCTTGCAAGGTCGCCGGACTCTCTTCATTCTTTTTGTTTTTATTGGAACAAGAAAAAAATGAAACGCATAATATTGTAAATGCAAAATTCATTGCAATGATTTTTTTCATTCTCATCGAATCAGTTTTAAACTTGAATTGATTTATTTTTGAAAAATTTATTTTCATGAAATTAGGATAATAAATATACGAAAAGCGAATTCTAGATTTCTAAGATATAACTTTTGACCTTTTTCTTAAAATCCCATTCTGGCCAATGGAGTAACATCCTGTCCGGCAAAATCTTTTATTAGAAATTTTCTATAGCCGGCTATTGCAATCATGGCAGCATTATCTGTGCAATAAGAAAAAGGAGGAATGTATGATTTGTATCCTTCATTTTCTGCCAAATCGGTAAATGCTTTTCTTAAAGCGCTATTTGCACTAACGCCACCGGCCAATGCGATTTCTTTTATTCCGGTTTGTTTGATTGCGATTCGCATTTTTTGAATCAATGTGGAAACGATGGTTTGTTGAACCGATGCACAAATATCTGCAAGGTTATCGCTGATAAAGTTTTTGTTTTTCAATTCTTCATCTCTTAGAAAATATAGTATGGAAGTTTTAAGTCCGCTAAAGCTGAAATCCAGTCCTTCCATATGAGAGGTAGGAAATTTAAAACGGAATGGGTCTCCCGTTTTGGAAAATTTATCGATCAATGGACCACCGGGATAAGGAATGCCTAACATCTTTGCTGTTTTATCAAATGCTTCTCCGGCAGCATCATCTCGGGTTTGTCCGATAATTTCCATTTTCAAATAATCGTCGACCTTAACTATTTGCGTATGGCCACCAGATACAACTAAGCAGAGAAATGGGAAGGCGGGACAATCTTTTTGTTCGTTTTTTCGTTGGATGAAATGAGCTAAAACATGTCCTTGCATATGATTAACTTCTATCAAGGGAATGGAAAGTCCAAGTGCTAAAGCTTTCGCAAAAGAAACACCGACCAGTAAGGCACCCATTAATCCGGGGCCTCTTGTAAAAGCAATAGCAGAAAGATCGTTTTTAGTTATATTTGCAACGCACAATGCCTCTTCAACAACGAGAACGATTTTCTGTTGGTGTGCTCTTGAAGCTAATTCGGGTACCACACCTCCGAAATAACGGTGGATGAGATGCTGATCGGCAATGATGTTTGAAAGTTCTGTTGAATCTGAAAGTACTGCGGCTGCTGTCTCATCACACGAAGATTCTATTCCTAAAATGAAGTTATTTTGCATGGTATGAAAGTTGTCTTTTATAAAGCTCTAAAAACACAAAATTATTAAAAAACCTGTTCGCATCACTTTATGGGTACTCGGCATCATTTTATTTTTGTTCGGGTCACTGGTTATTGCCATTCAAATTGATGCGGTACAAACCTTTATTACTAAGCGATTGGCTTCTTATTTTTCAAAGGAGCTGAAAACAAAGGTTTCTATAGACGGGGTCAGTATTCGTTTCGTTAAAAGTATTGTACTTACCGGTTTTTATGTTGAAGATCAACATGGTGACACGTTGATTTATGCAAACGAATTGGTTGCTTCAATTAATGATATCAGTACTGCTTTACATACATTGGATGTTTCCCGGGTCATTTTAAAGGAGGGGAAATTTAATTTAGTGCATTACAAAGGAGAAATACATGACAATCTGCATTTTATTTCCGAATATTTTTCATCCGGCAATAAAACATCGACTGCGACTGGAAAGCCCTGGAAGATTAAAGTTAAAGATCTTACTTTAAAAAATTTCAGTTTTAAAAATGAAGTTCAAGGCGATATTCCATTGGCAAATGGTGTTGACTTTTCTCACTTGAATATTCGCAGCATTAATGGTGACTTCACTGACTTCGATAATGGAGATTCATCCTTAATGGTTAAAATTGGTTCATTATCTTTTGAGGATAAGAGTGGATTTTCTGTTCAAAAATTTTCTTCTCAGGCCAGTCTTTCTTCAACAGAAATTAATCTCAAGAAACTTTTAATTCAAACGCCGCATTCAGATATCAGTACTGATCTTGTTTTTCGTTTCGACAGTTTACCCTGTTTTGATGAATTTACTTCTCAGATTGCCTGGGAATCTACGTTCAGAAAAAGCAAGGTATCGTTTACTGATATTGCATTCTTTGCCCCCGAACTTTATGGTCTCGATAAAGCTGTATCGTTGGATGGGAACTTCAATGGAAAAGTAAACAACTTTAAAGGTAAAAATGTAACGATAAAGTGGGGGAGTAGCTCCTTGTTTCGCGGCAGCATAGCTTTTCGCGGACTTCCTGCAATCGATAACACCTATATGGATATTCATGCGGAAGAAATCGTCACTAATAAATCAGATGTTGAATGGCTTCCCATTCCTCCATTTGAGAAAAAAATAAATTTGGTAGTCCCTCAAAATCTTGCTGTTCTGGGCAAAGTCACTTTCAAAGGAAAGTTTTCCGGTTTTTTCACCGACTTTGTCGCATTTGGGAATTTCAACACTGCCATTGGATCAATTAGTTCTGACCTCAATTTAAAATACAACGAATCAACTAAATCGTCGGAGTATAGTGGTCATCTCTCTGCATCTCAATTCGATGCAGGGAAAATAGCCCTAATCAGCGATTTAGGAAAAGTAACTTTTAGTGTAAATATAAAAGGCAAAGGGTTGAGACTGGATAATATTAATGCCAATTTAAATGGTGTCATTAGTCAACTCCAATTTAGAAATTACAATTACCAAAACATCGAGGTCGATGGTGAAATTGCCAAGAAGCTTTTCAATGGTTCGCTAAAGGTGGATGAAAAGAATGTCAACTTTGACTTTTTGGGCTCAGTAGATTATCGAGGTAAACTACCCTTGTTTAATTTTATCGCAAATGTAAATTCCGCCAATCTCGATGTACTGAATCTTTTTAATACCAAGGAAAATACTGTTTTACAGACAACCATCCGATCAAATTTCAGCGGAAATAAACCGGATAATGTTGTTGGTGATATTAATATTAAAAATACAAATCTGCTGATCGGTAAAAAACTCTATCATATTAATTCCTTCGATATGACAGCCGAAAAGATTGGAAATATCAGAACTTTTGATATTAAATCAGATAACCTCGATGCTTTTTTGAGAGGGGAATTCGAATTGACTAAACTGGGAGATGCATTCAAAGAAATTATCCCTCGTTATCTTCCATCTGTTATCTTGCCACAAAAATCGTTTTTCAGCAACCAGAATTTTACTTTCGATGTACATATAAAAAACCTCAATGTATTCACCGAAACATTTTTTCCTTCCTGGGATTTCGCAGCAAACACTTTAATTAATGGTCATTTTAATACAAGAGAAAATGATTTTTCCTTGCATATTAATTCTGACTGGATTCGTTTCAAGAGTTTTACTTTTCAAAATTTTAAGATAGGTGCGAATGGTAAGGACACTGAACTTGAAGTTATAACAAATTCTACTAAAGTATTAAAAGACGGCGCTGATTTCGCTTTGTTTCCTGAACTCGGTGCTAAAGCGAAATACAATAAGGTAAATTTTGTATTGCGGATTGCCGATAATGATTCCGCAGCAAACCGTGCACATCTGGAAGGTGCAATCGACTTTTCATCTGCTTCAAACTTTAGTTTAAAAATCGATTCTTCGCTTTTAATAGTTGATAATAACCGTTGGAAATTGGACAATGAAAATGGTATTCGTTTTGACTCAAGTAGTATAAATATTCAAGCATTATCTTTTACTAAGAATCAAGAATCTGTTTCAATAAGTGGTAGCATTGGAAAAAATCCTGATGAAAAACTGAAACTGCTTATTTCCGGTTTCGGACTTAATCAATTAACTTCCTTGTTGAATTCAAAGAGCACCAAACTTGGTGGCGAGTTAAGCGGAGAAATTAACCTGAAGGATGCATATGGCAAATTCCAACTGGAAACGGATTTGGACATCTCTAACTTATCCATTAATGACGACACGCTTGGGAATGCTAACATTAATTCGCGTTACAAAAATAATGAGCAAATTATTACTTCAGATATTAATGTAGTAAAGGGATCTGCAACGATCATTGATATAAAAGGTGATTATTATTTAAATCGTGAAATTGATAATCTGGATTTTAAAATTAAATTAAATAATCTTTATCTGCATCCTCTCGAACGATATGTGGAAGGTATTATGACGGAAGTTTACGGTAAAGTTACTGCCGACCTTAATTTAACCGGTACGGTTGGAAAGCCGGTATTTAATGGTTCTGTTGATTTAAATAAGACAAGTTTAATAGTCGATTACTTGAAAACCAGATACAGTTTTACTACTACTGTATCTGTAAAAGAAAACGCCTTCATTGTAAAAAATCTGAATATTGTTGATGTTAATAACAATATAGCCATTGCTAATGGTAAGGTAACACATAACTATTTTAATAATTTTCGATTCGATGTTGAATTGCAAGCCAATCGGTTTCAGGTACTCAATACAACTCTCAACGATAATATTCTGTATTATGGAAAAGCGAATGCAAGCGGATATGCACACTTTTATGGTCCCATCGACAATATGAATATGGATATTTCTTTGAGTCCGGATAAAGGTACCGTGATAAACATTCCGTTGAATACAACAGAAGATTTAACAACCAATGATTTTATTACGTTTATAGACCGCTCCACTTCAGATTCTGAAAAAGTTGTGAAAGGTCAGGTCGACCTTTCAGGTATCCGGTTAAACATGAATCTGGATTTAAATAGAAATGCTTTGATCAATATTATTTTTGATGAAAAAATCGGTGACGTCATCTCAGGGTCGGGAAGAGGTAGCCTTCGGTTAGACATCAATACGGCAGGTAATTTCAATATGTATGGAACGTACGTTATTGATCAAGGTGATTACCTCTTTACATTACAAAATCTAATCAATAAAAAATTCAGCATCGATCCGGGAGGGAGAATTACCTGGGCAGGGGATCCCTATGAAGCAACAGTCGATCTTTCTGCTGTTTATACGGTTCATACTTCTACCTTATATAATGTTATTCAGGATTCAACTTATAAACGCCGCGTTCCTGTGGATTGCAGGTTGCATCTGACAAACAAATTGATGAATCCAATCATTAACTATGAGATTACCGTGCGTGGTTTGTCTCCTTCGGAAGAAGGGTTGGTCAATACAAAATTAAATTCCGAGGAAAATATTAATATGCAAATGTTGGGGCTACTAGTTTTTAACCAGTTTCTTCCTTCACCGGGAACGAACCAATCGGTTGCACGATTTGATCCGGGAGCAGGAGCAGGAGCCAGTGCCAGTGAATTGTTGAGTAATCAGGTTAGTAATTGGCTCGGACAAATTAGCAAAGACGTGAATATCGGATTGAATTACCGTGCCAAAGATACCTACACCAACGAAGAGATAAAATTGATTTTTTCCAAGTCACTTTTAAACGACAGGTTACTCATCGAAGGAAACGTAGGTTACCTAAGCGATGAAGCTTATCTGAGTAGCAATGTTGTCGGTGATTTTTATGCAGAGTACAAAGTAAGCCCCGACGGACGTTTTCGACTCAAAGGATTCAACCGCTCGAATGCGGATGATATCATCAACTATTCTCAGGCACCTTATAGTCAGGGTGTAGGTTTTTTTTACAGGAAAGAGTTTAATTCGATCAAAGATCTTTTTGTGAAGATGAGAAGCAAACAAAAAGAGGAGCCAAAATAATTATATTTTGATTGTTCTGATTCTGGAAAATTCAGGCATGATTTTTTTAGAATAACTTAACAAATCTTTTAATGAAGCCATTTGATGAATTAGGTAAAAAACAAAAGCTGCAAACCTTACGGGGTTTGGCAGCTTTTGAGGGCAACCTTACGGGGTTGCGTTAAACCATAATGCTGTATTAGGTTTTTATTCATTCAATTATACTACTGAATTCAGATTTAAATATTCCAATTTTTGCAATAAGTTACATTTGTAATCAATAGGTTATTTCATAAAATAAAAAGTGGCTAGTTTCTTTTTTCTCCCAATTTCAGCAGATAATTACTTACATTTTCTCTTTTTATAACTGTAATAAGTCATCACTTCCTGTTAAGTTTATTAACTTTGCAGCCAGTTTAACTGTCATGAATAAATTAAATACGATAGAGGAAGCGATTGCCGACCTTAAAAAAGGAAAAGTCATCATTGTTGTCGATGATGCCAACCGTGAAAACGAAGGTGATTTCATCACCACAGCAGAAAATTCAACGCCCGAGGTCATCAATTTCATGGCCAAATATGGTCGTGGCCTCATTTGCGTTGCTCTCACCGAAGATCGATGCGAAGAATTGAATTTACCCCTAATGGTTAAACAAAATACTTCATCACACGAAACTCAATTTACTATTTCTGTCGACCTCATCGGTCAGGGAACCACAACCGGAATTTCTGCTTCCGATAGATCCAAAACCATACAAGCATTGATTGATCCGAATACGAAACCATCGGATTTAGGAAGGCCCGGGCACATTTTTCCCTTACGTGCTAAAAAAGGTGGAGTATTAAGGAGAGCCGGTCATACAGAGGCCACCATTGATCTGGCAAGACTCGCCGGCTCACAACCTGCCGGAACTCTCGTAGAAATCATGAATGAAGATGGAACTATGGCTCGTCTTCCGGATTTATTCAATATTGCCGAGTCATTAAGTATCTCTATTATTTCCATTGAAGACCTGATCGCTTACCGCTTAAAAATGGAAAGTCTCATCGAGCGAGAAGTAGATGTTAATTTGCCAACCGTTTATGGCGACTTTCAGCTTTATTCTTTTAAACAAATAACAAATGGACAAGAGCATCTGGCTCTTGTAAAAGGTACATGGAAAAAAGACGAAGCTGTTTTTGTTCGTGTTCACTCTTCCTGTTTAACCGGTGATATTTTCGGATCCTGCAGGTGTGACTGTGGTCCACAATTGCATAAAGCGATGGAAATTATCGAGCAAGAGGGTAAAGGCGTTATCGTTTATATGAATCAGGAAGGACGCGGTATCGGTTTGTTAAATAAATTGAAGGCCTATAAACTTCAGGAAATGGGTCGAGATACCGTCGAAGCAAATGTTGAACTCGGCTTTGAAAGTGATGAGCGTGATTATGGAGTAGGTGCTCAAATTCTTCGCAACCTGGGTGTTTCCAAAATGAAGCTACTAACAAATAATCCAAAGAAACGTGCTGGTTTAATCGGATACGGACTCGAAATTACAGAAGTCGTTCCTGTTGAAATAGAATCGAATCCACATAATAAATCTTATCTCATTACTAAACGAGATAAGATGGGACACACGATAAAAGTCGGCAATAAATAATTTTGAATTTTTTTATTTTTCGTTTCTGATTACTTCAATATAGCCATGCCAGTCTCTGGTTTTTGCTTTCATGATATAATAGTAAACGCCATCGGAAACCTCCGAACCACTATTCGTTTTACCATCCCATTGAAATTCCGGATCGGTAGATTCATACAATAACCTTCCCCAGCGATTGAAGATTTTTATGAAGAATCCGTCGTATATACACAGGTTCTTAATATGGAAAAAGTCGTTTTTGAAATCACCGTTCGGTGTGAAAACATTGGGAATGCTATCCCATCTCAATTCACAATTCTCCGGAAGCAAACGAATAAGTACACGGTCAATGCCCGCACATCCTGCTGTTCCATAGGGTACAGAAACATAATAATAGACAGAGTCTTGGTCGGCTGCAGCTAAAAATGTATTGCTAGTCGGACCACCAATAACCTGACTGGCAGGTGTCCAGTTATAAGTATAAGGAGGACTTCCGCTCGTGACACTGACGGTTAAAGTATCTCTTTCGCCGGGCGAAACATAGATGACGCTTTCTAAAATGTCCACCCCAATTCCTGTTGTTACAGTAACCGTTCCCTGTGTTTGAACAGGGATATAGCAAAACGAATTTGTCAATTGAAATCCTAAATAAAATTGAGGGGTATAAACATTGGGTGTAGTGTAGGTGTGAGAAAGCACTAAATCGGTCGTGCCATTTAGCACTGTTCCGTCACCAAAATCCCATGCATACAATGAGGAGTTCGCACTTACTCCGGTGAAGTCAACTGTTAGCGGACTGCAACCACTATCCGGTACAAAAGAAAAACTTCCTGTAGGTCCGGGTACGACAATGGCGCCGGTATTTACAAAGGTATCCATACAACCGAAGTCGTTAGTCAGTATCAGTGTGGCATCGTACGAGCCGGGCGCAACGTTAAAGTTATATTGAATAACGTTACTTGGCCAGGAGGGTTGACTGAAAACGGTAAAATCCCAATTCCAATTAGCGTTTGAAACATATTGATTAGAATCTCCGGTAAATACTCCACGTATAAATGCTTTTTTTATTCCATTACTATCCACACATAATTCAGTAGTAGCAACACTGAAGTTAGCAGATGTAGTATAGACAAAAATATTTTTAGTCGTTGAATCGACACATCCATTGGCGTCAGTTATTTTCACGCTAATAGTATAAGAACCATTCGAAGTATAATTGTGTGTAACCTGATTGGCAGTATCCGAAAAAGTTTGAGTGTCGCCGAAATCCCATTGATAGGTGGCCGGTAATGAAAAAGTTCCGGGTGTTCCGGCATTAGCGGTAATTAGTTCAGGGGTATTGCGGCAGCCAATGGTATCCGGTAAAATAATGGATGCAACCGGAGCTGTGGGATTTACATAGTTTAGAGATGTATAGGTATCAGAACATCCATTGGCATCCGTAACTGTTAAGGTTACCGAATATTGTCCAGGTACATTATACGGGTGCGTTGCGCTTCCGACTAATGTTGTTTCCGGTGGAACCCCTGTTCCGTAATTCCAAATCCATTGTGTAATGGCAGAACCTTCGGTTAAACTTGTATCTGTAAAAGTCACATTAATCGGTGAACAACCGGAAAAAGGGTTCGCTGTAAAACCCGCTTCCGGTCCAATGATATGTACCATTTCTGTATCTACTTCCGTGCATCCATGAATATCGGTAGTAATCAATTCAACTGTATAAAATCCGGTACGGTTATATAAATGCAAGGTATCTGCAGTGAAAGAAGTGTCCTTTACTCCAGCTATTCCTTCACCAAAATGCCAGGTATAAGAATTAGCGTCTTGTGAATTACTGCCGGTAAAATTAATTGTGCCCGGATGACAAACCTGATTGGTATTAACCTGCAGAGTTGGAATCAGATCGACAATTTGAATTTGCAAGGTGGAATCTACAACACAACCATTACCGGAATTTGTGGCTGTAAGTATTACGGAATAGCCGCCACGACTGGCATAAACATGCGTAGGGTTTGTCGTAATATCTGCAGGTGATGCATCTCCGAAATCCCAGGAATAACTGGTTGCGCCACCACTTAGGTTTGTGAAATCAACAGAGTAGGGGTTTGTGCAATTAAATACAGGGTCGAAATTCGGAATCGGACCTAGGACTGCTACCATTGTTACAACCGTATCGGTATCCGGACAACCATTATAATAAGCAATCAATATGATGTCGTAAGGATTTGTGGCACCGGAGGTATCAATATTGTATTGGTGACTAGGGTTTTGTTCGGTTGAACTTCCGCCATCACCAAAAAACCAAAGCCAGCCGGTAACAGGTGCAAGAGTACTGTCATTGAACGATACATTATCTTTAAAACAAATGGAGTGAAACATGGAATCAATTTGTGCATTTGGTTTTGTTCCGACACGGATAAAATCTTGTTTGGTAACAGTGGCCGTGCATCCCGTTTGAGTAGTAATCGTGAGTGTAACATCAAATAAACCGACAGTTGTATATTGATGTGTAATGCCGGGATTTGTTGTGGACTGAGCGGCAGTGCCGTCGCCAAAATTCCAGGTATAATCTGTAATTACCGGATCTGCAGGAGAGTTAACGGTTGCATTGAATGTAAAAATGTCGTTTACGCATCCGCTGTCTTCGCGGGTAAAGTCAATCTGAGGTTGAGTAATCCTAACATAATTATTCAACCGTATCGAATCGCTGCAACCGTAAATATCAGAAACCAATAATGAAACATTATAGTTTCCAAAGTTATTATAAGTGTGTACGGGATTTTGCAAAGAAGATGTGTCAGCCGTTCCGCTTGTCGGATCTCCGAAATTCCAGGACCATGCAATATTTGTCGGTGATGAATTTGCATTAAATGTAACGGCAAACGGAATGCTGCAAGCGGTTACATCCGGTGATGAAAATCCAACCGAAGGAAGAGCAGGAACGAAAATCGTCATCATCATGGAGTCGGTGCAAGCGCCCGAAGTGACTTTCAATTTTACTAAGTATGTACCTGCATTTAAGTACCTGTGCGCTGGATTTGACTGAAAACTAACAGGACTACCATCACCGAAATTCCATTGAAAACTGGCATTGGAAGGGGTGCTCGTATTGCTAAAGAATACGGTGTCCCTTCTGCAAACAGTGTCTTGAGCTGTAAAGGATGCATTAGGAGGAGTGATGTTTAACGTCATAGTGTCTGTAGCTTCACAACCAATTGCCCCATTGGTTAAAGTCACCAGGTAACTTCCTGCCGTATTGAAAGTGTGTGATGGCGTTGCTTGAGTCGAAGTGTTACTGCTGCTTCCGGGGTCACCAAAATTCCAGTTGTAAATCGACGGTCCTGTGCTCGAATTGGTGAAAAAGAAATTCGCCGGTAATGCACAAGAACTATTTGTTCCAATACCAAAAGATGCTGTTGCCAAAGGGTGAACGAAAATTGAATCGCTGCTGTATATACTGTTACAGCCATTTGCATCCGTAATGAGAAGAATAGGGACATAGGCAATTAGCTGAGAAAATGTATTATTGAAAATATGATTGACGACACTTAATCCGGTAACACTTGGTGTTCCGTCGTTGAAGTCCCATTCGTGCTGTGTGATTGCACCATCTCCGGGAGTTGAATTATCCTGAAAGTTTACCGAAGTACCGGAACAAATGGTGTCGATCGTAATAATATAATTGGCTGTTGGATTTCTAAATACAGTAATGAAGTTTGTTTTAACTTCTGTATCCGTAACTGAACCGTTTGAAATAGTTAGAGTAACAGTATAGGTTCCCGGATTGGCATAATTATGCAGGGGATTGGGATCTGTAGATGTTCCTCCATCTCCGAAGTCCCAGGAATGTGTAGAAGGATTTCCTGATGAGGCATCATTAAAGGTAGCTAGCAGTGGTGAACACCCATCGGGGTCCACAACATTAAAATTGGCAATTAATTGAGCATGTGATTTTGCGGAAAAGATAAAAGAGAAAACACAAGCAAGAATTATTCTTGCGATCTTGGAATTCATTGTCAGAGGTATTTCAGTGAGGATTCAAAAGTATAATAATTTTTTAAAAATCCTTAATTTTTCGCTGAAAACCTCCATAATATATGGGTTTTTATTAATTATCTTAATTTATTTTACCGGGTAATGACAAGATTGGAATCAAATGACTTGAAATTTATGTTATTTGAATGTAAAAGAAGGGCGGGCTTGTTGGTTCTGTTAATTATAAAATTGAAAAAGCCCAGATAAATCCTTTAATCGGATTAACCTGAGCTTTTAAATGCTCGTACTGTTTTTCTCTAGAATTTTTACTGCGTGGCCTTCATTAACAACATTAACTCATCAACTTTATCCATGAATCCCAGTTTATGGTAGGAGTTCATTAAGTTACGAATCAACCGCTGCAACATTTCTTTATTTGAGCAGGGTTCATAAAAACTTTTATCCTTTTCTATTTTCAACTGCTGTAAAAAAGTATCAATCTCTTTTTTGTTGAAGATGTCACCTTTGCTGAAAGGGTTTATATAAAATAGAATATTGGAGTGGTCGTCGATAGAAGCTGGTTCTTCCAATTCATCTTTATAGCAGAGGATGAAATGTTCAGGGAGATTTACACCGTAAATCGGAATACCTGCGGAACGTGCAATTTCCAAATACAATATAGAAAGCATTAACGGATTCCCTTTATGCGTCTCTAATGCAATATTGATAAAGGAATTTTGTGGAGCATGGTAGTTTTGTGTATTTCCTGTAAAGCCATGAATATCAAAAAATATTTTATTCAGAACTTTTACTTGCTCCAAAGCTGTTAAGCCATCATTCATTTCCAGCCAGGCATCTTTTCTAAGTTTATCCAGCATCTTCTGAATGACCTCTCCCTGCAATTCCGGGTATTGATAGCGGGCAACTAAAATTGTTCCTTTAATAAGGTCGTGAGAACCCGAATGTGCCCAAACGTGCAATTCATGGCAAAGGTCATCAAATTGAATTTTATGGATGATTACAGCTATTCTTTCTTGCATAATAGCATCCATCGATCGGCTCCAGGCCGATTCTAAAATTGGAATTACTTCCTTTCCATAATGTACCAAGCGGTCCTGAATGTGGTTGTAAATTTCGGCATCCGTATCATCTAGTAATCGGATAAGCGCATCAACTTCTGTCTTGTTTATGTTTTTCATAGCTTATCCTTTAACACCCCTGGCAGGAAAAAGATACTTTTTCGACCC
This sequence comes from Bacteroidota bacterium, assembly GCA_031385005.1. GTDB lineage: Bacteria > Bacteroidota > Bacteroidia > AKYH767-A > 2013-40CM-41-45 > JADKIH01. The sequence continues at coordinate 117,923 of JANNBB010000026.1, read as the reverse complement.
CGTTATTTTCAACAACTTTTTGTTAGAAGATAAATACCGAAAAAACGTAACTATTTCTATTTTGCACAATTGATTCCTCTTTTTTAGTCTTTTAATAATTATGTGTAGTACTTTTACTTTTTGAGGATAATTCCCTCAAATTTACTCTTTACCTTTGTCAAACACTTAAATGATAAAAAAGAAATCTTATGAGATTAAAGTACTCAATTGCCTTTGTTTTGCTTTCCCTTTGCGGTATTACAGCTTTTGCTCAAAATACTCCTGTTTGGACCGGCGTATATCAGGGCAATGGTGATAATTCTGACCGTTTTAATAAAATTATTGCCGATGGTACAGGAAACTTCATCGCTGTTGGTTATACTGTTAAAAAAGGGAATCACCGGGATATCCTTACCGTTAAGTTTGATTCAAACGGTGACACTCTCTGGTGGAGGACGAAAAACGGCAAAGCCAATGGTGATGATAGCGGAGTTTCTTTAGGTGTTGATGCTTCCGGTTTTGTTTATGTTACAGGTTACGTCGATAATGATAAATCAAATTCCGACATTATCGTAATCAAGTACGATGCTAGTGGAACTGTTCAATGGGACACTACCTGGGATTCACCCGCTTCTTTGGATGATATACCTGTCGATTTGAAAATAGATGGCTCCGGAAATTGTCTGGTTGGCGGTAATGCAGAACCCGATACTGTGAGTGGTAGCAGCGATTATGTAGTCGTAAAATTCGCTCCCGGCGGTGCTATTGTTTGGTCTTACCAATATTCCCGTTCAGGCGTTACAGGCGGTAAGGATGAACTCTCAGGCATCGATTTGGATGTAGCTGATGATGCTTATGTAACTGGTCGATCTTTTAATAATACTAACGATGATTTTGTTACCATTAAAATTATTGGTTCCAGTGGACTTCAATCCTGGCTTCAATCTTATAATGGTGGTAATAATGACAGAGCTACAGCTATCGTTGTCGATAATTCAGGAAATGCCATCATTACAGGTCGATCAGATAATGGTTCCGATTTCGATTACCGCACAATTAAATATGATAATGCCGGATTGCTTCAATGGACACGACTTTATAATGCTCCTGTGTCTGAAGATGACAGGCCCATTGCAATTGCAGTCGATGCTTCTGATAATGTTATTGTAACGGGAATTTCTGATGTCGATGGTTCATCTTTTACAAATTTCGATTTTCAAACTGTTATGTATAATTCCTCAGGCACTTTGCAATGGGTAGCCCGTACCGGAAACGTCGTTTCACAAGATGATGAACCAACCGGTATTGCTGTTGATGCCTCAGGAAATATTTTCGTTACCGGAAGAACGGATATGAATCCCGGATCCGGTATAGCAGATTATGATTTCATGACTGTCATGTACAATACATCCGGAGTTCTTCAATGGTCCGGTCAGCCCTCTTATCATAATGGTACTCGCTTGGGAGGTGATGATATTGCTTATTCTTTGTTAGCTGATGGTGGATATGTTTATGTTGTCGGTGCTTCCAACAATAACGTAACTCAAAAAGATGCTACGTGTATCAAATATGATGTCGCTACAGGGAATCCAACCTGGGTTAAATATTATAATGGTGATGGTGATTTTTCCGAAAATGGAAAAGCATTGGTCGTGGATGCTTCAAACATGTCTTATTCTGCCGGCTATTCTTTCGTTGAAAATCAGAATTTAAACGGTTGCATTGTCAAATTTGATCAAGCCGGAAATTTTCTTTGTAGTTATATGTATAATGGTTTGAAAAATGACGATGATGAGTTTTCTGCTATGGCTATTGCTACAAATGGTATCGTTTACACAGCCGGATATACTAAGGTAACCGGTGAAAAAAGTAATATGCTGCTTGTAAAGTGGGATCCTGCAACTTGCGATACCATTTGGACGCGCACTTACGATTACGTAAATCAAAGCGACAAAGCGGAGTCTATTGTTCTGGATGGTGCCGGTAACATTTATTTAACCGGGAAAAGTGACGCTAACCCTGTTGATACATCAGATAACAACGATATTGTTACAATCAAATACGACAGTAATGGAAATCAGTTGTGGATCGATCGTTTCAACGGAGTGGTTTCACTGCGCGATGAACCGATAAAAATAATTCTCGACAACAATGGTGATGTAATCGTTGCAGGAAGAACAGAAAATATTCACGACGATGATTTCTTTGTTATCAAATATAATTCTGCAAATGGAAGTCGTTCGTGGGCAAATCCTATCATTTATAACGGACCTTTCTCCAACGACGATCGGGTAACAGATATTACTGTCGATGCTTCCAATAATATTTTTATTTGCGGATATTCTCAAACCTCCTCTGCTCCGTCACTACATGATCCTGTTATCCTTAAATACGATGCAGCCGGAAATCAGCAAGCGTTTTTCAGCTATAACGGTGAAGGTCAGAATGAGGAGCCCGTTAAACTTGCTGTTGATATTAGCAATAACATTTATTGCGCTTTTAATTTTGATACTCAGTCAGGTCTTTCAAGCGATTCATACAATATTCTCCTTAAAAAATTTGACAACCAGTTAGCTGATTTATGGACTACTTCCTCACCACAATATAACAGTCCGATAAATGGCGACGATAGTCCGACTGATTTGAAAATAAGTCCTGCAGGTGAAATTTTTGTTACCGGTAAAACCGATAACGATACAAGCGGAGGCCGCGTCAATACCAATTGGATAACTATTGGCTATAACGATCAGGGAATTCAAACCTTCATTTCGAATTTTAATGGTCCTAATTCCACAGATGATGTTCCAAATTCAATTGTAATTCGCGGAAATGTAATGTGGGTTGGTGGTTATACAGAGGGAATGAATTTCAACCAGAAAGATATTACCATTAATAATTATAATCTGACAACTTATATTGTCGATTATCCAAATGATAGATCATCACTTGTATTTCCAAATCCATTTTCAAACAAATGCATGATCGTCGTACCCGGACTTGAAGATTCTTCAACTTCATTGTTTGAAGTTTACGATATGTCTGGAAGCCGGATTTTATACTCCCAAAAATACACGGGTTCTGTTTTCAGCTTTAGTAAAGGAGACCTTGCTTCGGGGGTATATCAATTCCGATTAATATCAAACGAGAATAAAATTTCCTATGGTAAAATGGTCATTAACTAATGAAAAAATATATCCTCCCGATTTTATTGTTGGTTGCAACTTTACTTGATGCACAGCCTTCAAAAAACTTAACGTTGTTAGGGTCTATACAGTATGCCGGACAAACACTTGCCGGTTGCTGGCATTACAATAAACCGGGAGGAGGAGAATATGCACTCGTCGGTACTGAAAACGGAATTTCAATCGTTGACATAACTGTCCCATCAATTCCAATGATCGTTAATCAAGTGCCCGGAGTTACTAATTTATGGCATGAGATTAAAGTAATCGGCGACTATGCTTATGCCGTTTCTGAAGGTGCTGATTCTACCGGTGTAAAAAACGGTATGCAGATAATTAACTTAAGTTATTTGCCGGATAGCGCACCCTACAAATTTTATCAAGGCGATGGCATCATAGCAAATCAGTTAGTTACTTCACATTCAATTACAGCAGAAGGTCAGTATGTTTATCTCAACGGACATAACATAGTTTCACTTGGAAGGGGAGTGATCATTCTCGACATTTCAAATCCCTGGAATCCTGCTTATGTAGGCGCAATTACTAATAGATATTGTCACGACAGTTATGTGAGAAACGCCCTTATTTTCACAAGCGACATCATCGATGGAATTTTTTCTGTTTATAACATTGCCAATCCGGCCGCTCCGGTATTGCTGGCTACACAGCCAACACCCGGACAATTCAATCACAATACATGGCTGAGTGACGACGGTGCTACCTTGTTTGCAGCGGATGAAAGAAATGGTGTTCCTTTGGCATCCTTCGATATCAGCGATTTGAATAACATAACTCTTATAGATACTTTTTACAATGGAAATTTTCCTTTGAATGAGGTGCATAACGTAAGAGTTAAGAATAACTTTCTTCTGAATGCAAGCTATGGGAGCCAGCTTACGATTGTCGATGCCGCACACCCCAATAATCTGATTGAAGTAGGTAACTATACTACCGGTAATTCACTCTGCTGGGATGCCGACCCTTTTCTTAACTCCGGAAATATAATTGCAACGGATATGAACAGTGGTACATTCTATATCTTTTCCCCCGAATACATCCGTGCTTGTTATCTGGAAGGTATTGTTACGGATAGTGTTACCGGTTTGCCTTTGAACAATGTAAACGTTCTTTTCACAGCTCTAAACATCACGAGAATTACAGATGGGTTAGGAGAATACAGGACAGGTTATGCTGACTCCGGAAGCTATTCAGTTGAATTTTCAAAAACCGGTTATTTGACAAAGTTAGTTACGGTAAACCTGCAAAATGCTTCTTTAACATCCTTGAATGTTGAATTAGTACCAATTGGTGCGACTATCAAAGAGGTATCTGAAAACGAAATAAACATTTTTCCAAATCCTTCAGCCGGTATGGTTAAAATTGCTTCAGGAAAATCAAAAATCGATTCCTGGAAGCTGAATGATTTAACGGGAAAGATCGTCATGCAAAGTCCGCTTGATTTTAATCCCTCGTACTCATGCAGTGTTAACCTCGAAAAAATTCCGCCTGCTATGTATTTTCTAAAATTAAGTTCAGGAAATCAAATTCAGGTAAAGTCGGTCGTGAAATATTAGATAATAGGGTTCTTAACCCATTGCAACAATTCTGTCTAATACCGTTACGATTAGTTTATTCATTGTTTCTTCCGCTTTGTGAGTATGCTCGTTTGTAATTCTGTTTGCTACGATGGCATTGATAGAGCAGCAGTGGTGTCCTAAAATCCGTGCTAATCCATACATGGCGCCGGTTTCCATTTCGAAATTGGTAATCCTGTTTCCTTTGAAATTGAATGAATGTAGGGAGGAAATAAAATCAGGACGTGCAAGCTCATAGCGAAGTATCCTACCCTGAGGTGCATAAAATCCACAGCAACTTGCTGTAATTCCTTTGTGCATTCCTTCGCTTAATCCTTTTTCGAGACGGGAAGAGCAACGGGAAAGATAAGGGAGAGCCAATACCCCAAGTGTAGGATAGTGAATCCGAAAGGCATCAATAATTTCTTTTTCATCAGGTTCGTTTTTGAGTTTGTAGAAATTAAGTAAACCGTCAAGTCCAAGTCCTAATTCCGAGAAAACAAAACCATCAACAGGAATGTCTTTTTGAAGCGATCCGGAAGTACCGATTCGAATCAGGTTAAGAGATTTAAGATCTTTCTTAATTTCTCTTTTATCAAGATCTATATTTACTAAGGAATCAAGCTCATTATAAACGATATCTATATTATCCGTTCCGATTCCTGTAGATAAAACAGTGATTCGCTTACCTTTATATTTACCGGTATGAGTTACAAACTCTCTTTTTTGTTTTTTGACTTCAATTTCATCAAAAAATTTTGAAACCATAGGAACCCGATCAGGATCACCTACATTTATCACCGTATCAGCAATTTCATGCGGGTGAAGATTTAAATGATAAACACTGTTATCATCATTGAGGATAAGTTCTGAAGGAGGTATTTGGCTCATATAAATGATTAATATAAATTTGTACACAATATTAAAACTAATTTTTACTTATGTCAGTATTTAAGAACCATATTTTGGTTCCTGTGGATTTTTCAGAACAATCAATAATAGCCCTAGAACAATCTTATAATCTGGCCAGATTAACAATGGCTGATATTACTTTAATTAATATCATTGATGAATCTTTCAATCTTTCTTTTTTCAGTAAACCGGAGGAAGAGGATGGTTTAGAGAAAAGGATTAAAAATGAACTTGAAAAACTGGCTTCAGACATAACTAAAAAGCTTGGAATTCGTGTAAATACAATTGTAGTCCGAGGCAAAATTTATGAAGAAATTCAAAAAACAGCCAAAGAACTGAATTGCTCTTTTATTATTATGGGTACGAATGGAAGTATTGGTATTAAGAAGTTTATCGGTTCCAATGCTTTACGAGTTATTAGAGAATCGCCTTGTCCGGTTATTACCATTAAGGGTAAAAAACATCGCCCTTTCTGCAAAAACATTGTTCTTCCCCTTGACCTTACAAAAGAGTCAAGAGAAAAAGTTAAAAAAAGTATTGAAATTTCTAAATTATTTGGTTCAACCATTCATCTAATTACCGTTCTTACAACAGATGATGAGTTTATTGTCAATAAGTTAAAGCGTCAAATGATTCAAGTAAACGAATTTGTTCAGGAGCATGAAATTTCAACCACGATGGAATTTATTCACAGCGATGACGTTACACAATCAGTAATTGACTATGCGAATAGAATAAATGCCGATCTTTTAATGATTATGACGCAACAAGAAATGAATTGGACCGATATAATGTTTATTAGTTCATCTGCTCAGCAAATCATCAATAACTCAGAAATTCCCGTACTTAGCATTCGACCAATGCTTAGAAAAGATACTACACTTTCAGTTTTCGAATACTAAAAAACACCCTTTATGACAAAAAAATTTCAAATCCGGAAAATCTTAATTCCATTTGACTTTTCAGAAACCGCTGAACTGGCAATAGAACATGCCGTATTTATGGCTAAGCTTCATAAAGCTGATATCATTCTACTCCACATTATTGAATCTTACTCTTTTGCTTCTGCAATCACTTCTGCCTTTGGAAAATCGCAATCAGAATTTGAAGATAAAATGGAAAGTTCTGCAAAAGAAAAACTGCAACAACTTACCGAAAAACTGCATCACGATAGTGGTATGAAAGTTACTCATATTACCGAAAAAGGAAAGATTTATAAAAAGATTGTGAGTATTGCCGAAGAAAACCAAGCGGATATTATCATTATGGGTACGCATGGTGTCAGTGGGTTTCAGGATTTCCTCGTTGGAAGCAATACATACCGTGTAGTGATTTCTGCTCCTTGTCCGGTAATTTCTGTTCAGGCACATTCACGAAAAATTGGATTTAAAGATATAGTACTTCCAATCGACAATTCCCATTCTTCGCGTCAGAAGGTTAAATATGCCGTCGAAATTGCCAAGCATTATAATTCAATTATTCACATTGCCGGTATGATGACCATGAATGATATTGATCTTCAGCGCAGGTTTGAAGTGAAAGTTCATCAAGTACAGGCATATCTTGAAGAGCATGAAGTGGCACACACTGTAAAAGTTTTTAAGACGGATACTTCTCCAACTACTACGATGAATTATGCAAGTCAGATTAATGCTGATTTACTTATCATCATGACAGAACAGGAAGGTTCCGGAATTTTTATGGGCAATTATGCGCAACAAATAATCAATCAATCCAAAATTCCGGTCATGAACATTCGTCCGGATGAAGGGGATCCCGATAAAATTTCGTTGGGGTATTAATTGAAATTGTTTCGTATGCTATTACTTATTTATAGCATTTAATTGCTTCCAAAAACTTTTTTCAAAATCTCAGAAACCCTTGCAGCAGGATTTTTTCTAATCTTAACTTCTTCCTGTGAGATGAGGGTGAAAAGTCCACTTAATGCACGCTGCGTTATGTACTCTTCCAGGTCAGGATTCAAGTCGTCTGTAAATGGAATGTTATTGTAAGTGGTGATTAACGGATTCCAGTATTTGGTAACATTTACTTTTTGAGTAGCCGACTTAATTATCGGTTTAAATTTATCGTGCAGCGGTTGAGAGGTTTTGCTGTTTAAGTAATCCGTTGCAGCTGTTTCTTTACCTTTAAGAATACTTAGTCCGTCCGTTATAGTCATCGATTTAACTGCGTCCATAAAAACAGGTGCCGCTTGTTTAGCTGCTTCTTCAGCAGAACGGTTTAGAGTCAGAATAAATTCATCTACTTGTTTGCTCATTCCCAAAGAACGAAGCTTCTGTTCCATTTTAAGAGCTTGTGGATGAAAAGGAATTTTGATTGCAGCGTTTTTAAAAAAGCCATCTAATTTAGAAGCTGAAGATGCAGCATTGTTACTTCCTACATTTAATGCTTCTTTCAATCCGCTAATGATTTCCTGATTGGTTAAAGGCTTTTTCGAATTTACACCTTTATTAATTTCATTTCCGATTTTCCCGATGTCGAATTGTCCGTTTGAACAGGAAGGAAGTGCAATCGCAATTGCAATGACTAAGATTAGGTTTTTCATGAAAGCAAATGTAATTGAAAAATTTCATGTAAGCGGATGAGATTACTATGAATTCTTATGTGTCATCCAATTGTACTTTCAAAAACATACAAAAAAAGAACGCTGTAGAATTTACAGCGTTTTATTCACTTCTTTTTCATCTGAACAGTCCATCCCTCCGCAGCGTTTTTTCCAGAGCGTGCGTATTTTTTCACGCTCTTCCGGACTCATTTTATCACACTTGTCTTTCCACTCATTCCATTTCCTGTGTTTTCCATCTTTCATTCCGGAAAAACCACGAAAGAGAATACGGGTCAACAGTAGTAGTCCGCCTGCTTGCCAAAAGCTGAGAAAAGGACCGTTAAAAATTTCCGGAACTAACCAATTCCACAGCCACATGAATACTGCAGTCAATACAATTAAAGCAGCCGATGCAAATAAAACCATCTTAACTATCCAGATCTTTTTCATTTTTTTTTATTTTATATTAATTCATCGTATAGCTCACGAAGTTTTTCGCGAAGCTGAATTACAGCATACCTTTTTCTTGAAAGTAATGTATTAACAGGGACTCCGGTAAGTTGGGATATATCTTTAAAACTAATTCCTTCCAGTTCGTGTTTGACAAAAACATCCCGCTGTTCCTCCGGCAGATCATCCATGGCATTTTCAAGCGCCTGTTGAATAATTGCCTGATCAAATTCTTTGTCCGGACTCTCAGTCGTGGATTTTATCAGATCTTCCAAATAAAGATGGTCATCTTCATCACCCCTGAAAACCAACATATCTTCCAGTAAGGCAGTTTTCTTCTTTCTATATTTATCTGTTATTTTATTTCGGGCAACTTTATACAGCCATGCAGCCATTTTTTCTATGGGTTGCATCATCCTGTAAGTCGTTGTCAATTCAAACATGACATCCTGAAATATATCTTCCGCTTCTTCGGTTCCGCGTACGCGATTGCGAATGAAATCGAAAAGTTTTTTTCCATTTTCACGAACGACTTCGTTTATCGATTCATTTTGGGACTGCATCATTTCAAGCGCATTCATTTGATTTCTCCATCATATTCTCATGCTGACGAATAGATGTATGGGAATATTTTAATTCCTGTGATTTTTTTTCGGTTGTAAAGCTAATCAAACTTATGTGGCTTATTTTAAGCCCTTTTGTTTGTCTAATCGATAATGATTTCCTCTTGATTGATTGTCCGATAGGGATTATTGTGATTGGTATTACGCTAAAACTTGCATTACTTTGTCAAAAATTACTTATTGTGTTAACAGAAATAATAACCATTGGCGACGAATTGCTCATTGGTCAGGTCGTGGATACGAATTCTGCATGGATTGCTACTCAACTGAATGCGATTGGAATACGCGTTTTCCAGATAACTTCTGTGAGTGACAATGAGCATCATATAATGCAAGCACTTGAATTAGCAACTACTCGTGCCGATGTAATTATTCTCACCGGTGGATTGGGTCCTACAAAGGATGATATTACAAAAAAAACATTGTGTAGGTATTTTAACACCGGACTACGCTTCGATGAACAATCATTTAAAATCATTGAATCAATTTTTAAATCACGCGGCAGAGAGGTTACGGATATAAATAGAAAGCAAGCTGAAGTTCCGCAAAATTGTACCGTATTGATTAATCAAAAAGGCACTGCACCGGGCATGTGGTTCGAAAAAAACGAGAAGATTTATATTTCAATGCCCGGTGTTCCAACAGAAATGAAGGGACTTGTTGCGAATGAAGTGATTCCACGCCTCAAAGAACGGTATGTTTTACCACCCTACGTTCATAAAACGATTTTAACACAAGGTATTGGCGAATCTACACTCTCTGAACTCATCGCTTCCTGGGAAGACAATCTTCCTGCTTCAATGAAATTAGCATACCTTCCGGCTGCAGGGATGGTGCGTTTAAGAATTAGTGCTACCGGTAAAAAAGAAACAGAAATTCGTTTAGCAGTGAATGAAGAAGTTGAAAAGCTTAAACAAATTATTCCTGAACATATTTATGGTTACGATGAAGACCGTTTGGAAGAAATCGTAGGTAAATTACTTCGCGATCAGAAAAAAACAATTTCGACAGCAGAAAGTTGTACCGGCGGATTTATTGCTCACCGCATAACAAGCATTCCCGGAAGCAGCGAATATTATATAGGATCTGTCGTCGCTTATGCCAATGAAATAAAAACATCGGAGTTGGGTGTCGATATGGAAGTTATCGAAAAATATGGCGCTGTGAGCGTGCAGGTAGTTAAACAAATGGCCTCACATGCAATTAAAATTTTCAAAACAGATTTTTCCATTGCCTGTTCCGGTATTGCCGGTCCGGATGGAGGTACAACCGAAAAACCTGTAGGTACTGTTTGGCTGGCCATTGCTTCCCACGAGAAAATTATCACACGTAAACTTCAGCTTGGAAACAACAGGGAGAGAGTGATTCTGGAAACAGCACAACATGCATTAAATCTGGTAAGAAAAATTCTAATTGGCGAATTGTAATTGACTTGATTTTCAAATAAATACACTCATTTTCATTGATTTTATCCTGAATTTCAGCTTATTAAAACACCGGTCTATTGTTGAATCAGAAAAACAAAGGAATTTTTTCAAAAAACTGCTTTTATTTATAAATAAAAACTTTATCTTTGCCGCCACTAAAAAATTGATTGAAATGGGACGTATTTGTGATTTAACCGGAAAAAAAGCAATGGTGGGAAACAGTGTTTCCTTCTCAAACAAAAAGACTAAAAGAAGATTTAATCCGAATCTTCAGACGAAGAGATTCTTTGTTCCTGAATTAAAAGAATGGATTACCCTAAAGGTGTCTACTTCTGCACTTCGTACAATTGACAAAATTGGTATCAGCGCTGCTATTGAAAAAGCGATACGCAAAGGCAAAATTTAATTCTATTGAAAATATTTCAATGCCGGACCTTTTGGTGCCGGCTTTTTTTTTACTTATTAATTCGATGAAATACATTCTCCGGTTTATTTTTATTTATTGCTTTTCGGGAATTGTTCATGCACAAGATGTTTCGCAATTACGCTATGAGCATGATTTTTTAACGCAATCCTTTCACAAAAACAGAAGAGAAGAAGTCAGGAAGTTGATGCCTGACAGTTCAGTCGCCATTTTATTTACTGCCCCTGTTCGAAACCGGTCAAATGACACTTATTACAGCTATCATCAGGCCCCTAGTTTTTATTACCTCACGGGGTTTACACAACCCAATGCTGTATTGATGATTTTCAAAAATCCGTTGAAGATTAATAATGAATCAATGGATGAGATTTTATTTATTGCTCAGGTTGAAAAATCAAAAGAGTTATGGACGGGACACATGGCCACACAAATTGAAGCCACGGAAATTTCAGGAGTAAAAATGGTTTTAACGTCGCACGATTTTTCTATCGGAACTTTTTCGAATAAGGATTTTAAGTCTGTACTTTATTTGAATCCGCCAACAGGTATTGCCGATGACAAAAACGACTCATTGGATTTATTTGAGTTAACTAAGATATTCAATGAAAAGTTTTCATTTCCGCCTCCCAACGGCGATTCTTTTCTTTTAGGAAATATACTGAAACGACTTCGCGAAGTAAAAGAGAAGGAGGAACTCGAACTTTTAAGAAAAGCGGTTACGATGACCTGTTCGGCTCATCTTGAAAAAATGAAAGTCCTCAAACCGGGCATGACGGAATATCAGGTACAGGCAGTGGGTGAATTTGTTTTCAAAAACTCCGGTGCGGAATATGTGGGTTATGCCAGCATTTGCGGAGCCGGGTTAAACTCTTGCATATTGCATTACGAAACAAATCGAAAAACGTTGAAAGATGGCGAACTAATCTTATTGGATATGGGAGCTGAATACCATGGTTATACAGCAGATGTTACACGTACGCTTCCGGTAAATGGCAAGTTCTCATTAGAACAAAAAATTATATATGATTTGGTACTCCAGGCAAGAGACTCTGCACTGACTCTTTGCAAACCGGGATCTGATTTCAGGGATCCTCACAATGCTGCTGTTGAAATCATTCGAAAAGGACTTTTAACGCTCGGTATCATCCATGCTGAAAGCGAATATAAAAATTACTTCATGCATGGTACTTCACATTATCTTGGACTTGACGTGCATGATTTAGGAACCTTCGGCAAACTGAAAGAAGGAAATGTAATAACTGTCGAGCCCGGCATTTATATACCCTCAGAAAGCAAATGTGACCCCAAATGGTGGAATATTGGTGTGAGGATTGAAGACGATGTGCTGATTACCCGCAGTGGACACGAGAATCTGTCCGGATCCCTGCCCGTAAAAGCTGCCGACATCGAAGAAGAAATGAAAAAAGCACCTGATTTTTTTCTACAACAAAATAAATGAAACTAAATCCGGTTTCTTTTTAAATAAGCGAATATGGCCGAAAAACGGCTTCATACTTTTCTTTTTTAGGGAAAATTAATCATATTTGTAATTATCAACTAAAAACAATACATTTGCATCCCTTAAAAATACCCCCAAATGGCAAAAAAAGGCAATAGAATACAAGTAATTATGGAATGTACTGAGCATAAAGCCAGCGGCATGCCGGGTACTTCTCGTTATATCACAACGAAGAACAAAAAAAACACAACGGAGCGTCTTGAGTTGAAGAAGTTCAATTCGATCTTAAAGAAGATGACCGTTCATAAAGAAATCAAATAATCCCTACAGAACATGGCTAAGAAAGTTGTCGCAACCCTGAAATCAGGAAAAGGAAAAGAATTTTCCAAGGTTATTAAAATGATTAAAAATCCTGAATCCGGTTCATACCAATTCAAAGAAGAGGTCGTACATAACGATCACGTGAAGGATTTTTTGAAATCAAAATAAGTAATACTGCAAAAATATTCAGAGCTTCTTTCACTCCGAAAGGAGCTCTTTTTATTTTCAGCCATGAAGCAGTATAGAATTTTTCATCAGCATAAACATGGGACTATTTAACTTTTTCAGCAAAGAAAAAAAAGAGAGTCTGGACAAAGGACTCGAAAAAACAAAGACAGGTTTGTTTTCCCGTATTGCGAAAGCTGTAGTAGGAAAATCTACCGTCGACGCTGAAGTTTTAGACAACCTCGAGGAGATTCTCGTCAGCTCCGATGTAGGAGTACAAACCACCTTAAAAATTATTGAGCGTCTCGAAGCCCGTGTCGCCAAAGATAAGTACATCAACACAGACGAATTAAATCGTTTGTTGAAGGATGAGATTAATGCATTGCTCAGTGAAAACGCTACGGCAGATGCTACGGAGTTTGTGGTTCCTGAAAACAAACGCCCTTATGTTATTATGGTCGTCGGTGTAAACGGCGTCGGAAAAACAACAACTATTGGTAAATTGGCTTATCAATTTAAGCAAATGGGGTTGAAGGTAGTTCTAGGCGCAGGCGATACATTTCGTGCTGCTGCAGTTGATCAACTTGATATCTGGAGTAAGCGTATCGGCGTTGAAATTGTCAAACAACCTATGGGCTCCGATCCAGCTTCTGTCGCCTTTGATACTGTTCAGTCAGCAGTAGCCCGAAAAAGCGATGTAGTCATAATCGACACAGCCGGTCGTTTGCACAATAAAATTAATCTCATGAACGAACTGAGCAAGATAAACCGTGTCGTGCAAAAGGTCATTCCTGATGCTCCTCACGAAATCCTGCTGGTATTGGATGCATCAACCGGACAAAATGCAATTGAGCAAGCCAGACAGTTTATTAAGGCCACGGAAGTGAATGCCATTGCGCTTACCAAACTCGATGGCACGGCAAAAGGCGGAGTGGTCATCGCCATATCTGACGAATTTAAAATTCCTGTTAAATATATTGGCGTCGGTGAAAAAATGGACGATCTTCAGGTTTTCAATAAACACGAATTTGTTGATTCATTATTTAACTAAAAGAATCTAATAAAATTATTTCTCCGGTTTTTCAAATTCAAATACCGGTGAAAAATTCTTCCTGTAATCATGAAAACAAAATCCCTCAAAAAAAATAAAGTAAACGTCATCACACTGGGTTGCTCCAAGAATGTGTTTGACAGCGAAGTTTTGATGGGTCAGTTAAAGGCGTCGAAGTTTGATGTTGTACATGAATCGGATGAGAACGATGCTTCAATTGTTATCATCAATACCTGCGGTTTCATCGACAATGCAAAGCAGGAAAGCATCGATACTATTCTTGAATTTGCGCGTGCCAAGCAGGAGGGTAAGGTCGAAAAATTAATCGTTACCGGTTGCCTGAGTGAACGCTATAAACCGGAATTGAAGAAAGAAATTCCTAACGTCGACGAATTTTTCGGAACACACGATCTACCGCGTTTATTAAAATCATTGGGTGCTGATTACAAACATGAATTGGTAGGCGAACGATTTCTGACAACTCCGAAGCATTATGCATACTTGAAAATTTCCGAAGGTTGCGATCGCCCTTGTTCGTTTTGTGCTATTCCTCTTATGCGAGGTACACATCAAAGCGTTCCTATGGAGGAATTGGTGCTGCAAGCAAAGTTACTGGCTTCGAAAGGAATTAAAGAATTAATCCTGATCGCTCAGGATCTTACTTATTATGGACTCGATATTTATAAGACCAGAAATCTTTCGGAGTTATTAAAACGCTTATCGGATGTCGAAGGAATCGAATGGATACGTCTTCATTATGCTTTCCCATCCGGTTTTCCGATGGATATACTGGATGTTATGAACGAGCGTGAGAATATCTGCAAGTATCTCGACATGCCGCTGCAACATATTTCCGACAATATGCTAAAGAGCATGCGTCGCGGAACAACTATGCAGAAGACAAACGATCTCATTCAGATCATTCGTGATAAAGTGCCGGGAATAACACTGCGTACAACATTAATTGCCGGTTACCCCGGAGAAAGCGAAGAGGATTTCAATCAACTAAAACAATGGGTTTCAAAAACCCGTTTTGAACGGCTAGGAATTTTTACCTATTCTCACGAGGAAAATACACATGCTTTTTCACTAAAAGACGATGTTTCTGATGATTTGAAAAGAACCAGGGCTTCCGAAATAATGGACATTCAGAAAACAATTTCTGAAGAACTCAACGAATCGAAAGTCGGTCAGACATTTAAAGTTATTATCGACAGAAAAGAAGGAAATTATTTTGTTGGTCGCACAGAAGCGGATTCTCCCGAAGTAGATAATGAAGTTTTAATCGATGCCGAAAAAAATTACGTACGCATCGGAGATTTTTCTACCGTTAAAATTACCTCTGCTGAAGAGTTTGATTTATTTGGTGAAGTAGTATAAAGAAATTTTAGCCATTCTTAAGTACTAAAAAAAGTAACAGGAACAGCTCCTATTCGGGCTGATTGATTTCCGCTTTATCCAGCTTTTGGTAAACCGAATTCGACGAAATAAATTCGGGTAATATTTCTTTCATTTTACGAACGATTGACTCATTTTCCTGTGTCTTAAAAAGTTCTATGAGTTGATTAATGCTTTTCTCGAATTCATTAAAATCATATTCGCGAACTTTCGCAATCATTATCTTATCGTGATGTGTAGGCAATGTTGTTTCCTTATCGGCCAGTAATTCTTCGTAAATTTTTTCACCCGGCCGTAATCCGGTAAAGACAATTTGAATGTCTTTGCCAAGTGTAAGTCCGGATAGTTTCACCATTTTTTTTGCTAAGTCTGCTATGCGGATACTTTTCCCCATATCGAAGATGTAAATTTCACCGCCATTTCCCATTGCTCCGGCTTCCAAAACGAGTTGACAAGCCTCGGGTATGGTCATGAAGAAACGGGTGATTTCAGGATGAGTAACAGTAACCGGACCACCTTCTTCAATTTGTTTTTTAAAGCGAGGAATGACCGAACCATTTGAGTCCAAAACGTTGCCGAATCGGGTAGTAACAAATCGGGTTGGACCAAGGCGATTGAGCGACTGACAATAAATTTCTGCAATCCTTTTGGTAGCTCCCATGATGGAAGAAGGATTTACCGCTTTGTCGGTGCTGACCATCACAAATTTTTCTACATTGAATTTTCTGGCTAGATCAGCTAAGGTCTTTGTTCCTTCTACGTTGGTTAGGACGGCTTCCGAAGGATTATTTTCAATAACGGGAACGTGTTTATAAGCAGCAGCATGAAAAACAACTTCCGGTTTAAATGCCTCAAACACGCGCTCCATGCGTTCTGTTTGTCTGACATCTCCTAAAACAGTTTCGAAATTTTTCCACTTGAACTTTTCATTCAACTCAAGTTCGAGTTCATACAAAGCAGATTCTGCCTGATCAACAATCACCAGATATTTTGGACGAAATGGAATTACCTGACGAGCAATTTCACTGCCGATAGAACCTGCACCACCGGTGATAAGGATAGTCTTCCCAGTTAATTGCTTTCTGATTAGGTCGGCATCTAATCGGATAGGATCGCGCTCAAGTAAATCTTCAATTTTTATTTTTTTGATTTGTTTAAAACTGAGTTCGCCGTTTATCCAGTTTGTTACAGGAGGAACATTGAGAATTCTTACATCATGCGTCAAACACTTTTCAATGATCGCTTGCTTTTTAGCAGGAGAAATATTCTGAATGCTGATGACCATATCAAAAACCTGATTCGACCGAAGCAAATCTTCCAATTCTGAAACGTGATAAATTTTGATTCCTTCAGCTGTCTTTCCTTTCTTGTCCGGATCGTCATCAATGAATGCAATTACTTTATATCGGGTTCCTGCATCTCTGTCGAGTGCGCGTTTTGTTATTAATCCCGATTCACCCGCGCCATAAATGATTATTTCTTTTTTGTCGCGTGATGGATTTTTTAGTTCCTGATAAATGGATTTAACCAATATTCTAAAAGCTGATAAACAAAATACAGTTGTAAAATAATCGATAATAATTATGGAAAACGGAACCAGGTAAATTCCGAGAAGGATATAGGAAATTGGATTTAGGATAGCAAGTAATATACTTCCTGCTGTCACCGTATAGAAAACGCGTAATGCATCTTTCGTTCCTGTATAGCGAATGATTCCCTGATAGATTTTAGAAATAAAAAAACTTAGAATGCGAACAATAATCAAGGTTGGAATTGCATATTTCCAAAATGCCAGTTCTGTTTGAGGAACCCTGAAGTTAAACCGTACCTGATAGGCAAGCATAAGCGATCCAAAGCAAATAAAGAGGTCGATCATAAAAATGATCCATCTCGGTGTGCTTCGTTCAGTTAATTTTATTGCCATAATTATCCCTTAAGAGCCAAATATATAAGAAATTCATGTATACTTGATTCTGAACAGTTGTGAATCGAATTTTTATCTTTGCGGAAATCGATGAAACGTTAAGTTTTATTATGAGAATTCTGTTTATCTGTCCTTATCCGAGTGGCGAAGCGCCCAGT
Organism: Bacteroidota bacterium; assembly: GCA_031385005.1. Taxonomy (GTDB): domain Bacteria; phylum Bacteroidota; class Bacteroidia; order AKYH767-A; family 2013-40CM-41-45; genus JADKIH01. The sequence goes on along the minus strand of JANNBB010000026.1, from coordinate 100,310 downwards.
CAACGCTTTCGATACGAGCAATATTTCAATATACTTAAGGAAAATGGGCATACCTATTCAACATCCTCTTTTCTGACCCATTCTGCATGGAAAATTGTCTATAAGCCGGGACATTTAACCAGCAAGGTTTTCGCCATATTCAAGGGCTATTTCCGTCGTGTTTTTGACTTTTTTAGAGCTCCTTTCTATGATGCCATTTTTATTCATAGGGAATCAGCACCATTCGGCATACCCTGGTTTGAATGGTTAATAACCAAGGTTTTTAGAAAGTACACTGTTTTTGATTTTGATGATGCTATTTGGATACCCAATGCTTCAGAAACAAACAAAAATCTGACAATGATGCTGAAACGCTTCGGAAATACAGCTAAAATTTGCTCCTGGTCATCTGTTGTTTCTGTTGGGAATTCATACCTCGGGGATTATGCTTACAAACACAATAAAAGAGTTGTAATTAACCCTACAACGATTGATACTGATGAATACCACAATACAACTGCCAGTCATTCAAATGAAGTTTTTGTTATTGGTTGGACGGGCTCACATTCTACTGTTCAATATCTTGATGAATTGTATCCTGTTTTCAAAGAACTTGAAAAAAAGTATGACTTTGAGGTTCATGTTATTTGTGACGTTCCTCCTAAATTCCAGCTCAAATCTTTGAAATTTGTAAAGTGGAGTAAAATAAATGAAATTGATGATTTGTTGAAATTCAACGTAGGGCTGATGCCTCTTCGAGAAGATATCTGGGCAAAGGGTAAATGTGGTTTTAAAGCGTTGCAATACATGGCTCTGGGTATTCCTGCTATTGTTTCCGGCGTCGGAGTCAATGCCGAAATAGTAGACAATGGAATTAATGGATTTGTTTGCAAAACGACTTCTGAATGGTATGATGCTCTTGAAAAAATAATTTCCGATCCTTCTTTTTTGAAAAAATTAAGTGAAGGAACAAGACAAAAAATAGTAGATAATTACTCTACACGTTCGAATAAAGAGAATTTTTTGCGTTTATTTGATAAAGAAAAACGATAAATTCATTGAAGCAGAAATCGATAAAATGAACTGTTGGTAATTTTTTGTCCTATTAGTTCTTTCAAAATAAAGTGAATTCTTTTAACAAAATAAATAATTGAAATAATATGAATGAAGCGGAAACGATAATGAAAAGTACTTCCTTGACAGATACACACATTGCCTTAGGAGCTAAGATGGTGCCTTTTGCCGGATATATCATGCCGGTTTCTTACGAAGGAATAAATGCGGAACATGAGACTGTCAGAACAAAAGTCGGGGTCTTCGATGTATCACACATGGGAGAGTTTATATTGAAAGGGGAGAAGGCACTCAGTTTAATCCAGTTGGTTACAAGCAACGACGCATCTAAATTAGTTGATGGAAAAATTCAGTACAGTTGTTTTCCGAATGATAGAGGTGGCATCGTTGACGATCTATTAGTCTATCGCATCGACGATAAAACATATATGCTTGTCGTAAATGCCTCCAATATTACGAAGGACTGGAATTGGTTGGAAAAGCATAACAAAGATGGTGTTGAAATGCACGATATTTCTGAAAAGACAACCTTGTTGGCTGTTCAGGGTCCACTCGCTGCCGATGCATTGCAATCGCTAACCGATATCAACCTGAAAGAAATGGAATACTACACGTTCAGGAAAGGACGATTCGCCGGAGTTGATAATGTATTGATTTCTGCTACAGGATATACAGGAGCCGGCGGATTTGAAATTTATTTTGACAATGCAGCTGCAGATAAAATATGGAAAGCCATTTTTGAATCCGGGAAAGCTTATGGAATAAAACCAGTCGGATTAGGTGCTCGAGATACCTTGCGTCTTGAAATGGGTTTTTGCCTCTATGGAAACGATATCGATGATACAACTTCACCCATCGAAGCAGGCCTGGGTTGGATTACCAAGTTTACCAAAGAATTTGTGAATAGCGAGGTTTTAAAAAAACAGAAAGAAGATGGTGTATCTCAAAAACTTGTTGGCTTCGAAATGATCGATCGTGGAATTCCACGGAAGGACTACCCCGTTGTCGATAACGAAGGAAAAGAGATTGGACGTGTTACTTCCGGTACCCAATCGCCTTCGCTTCAGAAGGCAATTGGTATGGCTTATATCCAAACACCATTTGCAGGTGAAGGTCACGAAGTTTATATTCGCATCAGAGACAAAAACCTGAAGGCAAAAGTTGTGAAGGTTCCTTTTTATAAAAAATAATGAGCGATAAAATTACACTTGACGCATGTTTTTCACCATATCTGTATCCTATTTACAGGAACGATGAGAATATTGTCGTGATTATCGACATTCTGCGTGCAACCTCTGCAATTTGTACGGCATTCGAACACGGTGCGGAAAAAATTATTCCCGTTGCAACTGTTGAAGAAGCGAGGATTTGGAAAGCCAAAGGTTATCTTGCAGGTGCTGAAAGAGATGCTATTCCCGTTGAAGGTTTTGATTTTGGTAATTCCCCTTTCAGCTATATGGGAGATGCCGTAAAAGGAAAGACGATCGTAATTACAACTACCAATGGTACACAAGCCATCGATGTTGCCCGGGATGCTCACAAAGTAGTGATCGGATCCTTCCTGAATATTACTGCTCTCAGTCAGTGGCTTTTCAGCGAGAAACGCAGCGTATTGCTTTTGTGTTCAGGATGGATAAATAAATTCAATTTGGAAGATGCTCTTTTTGCAGGAGCGATGACAGAAGCCCTTACGGCGCTGACTGACGATTATAAACTCGGCGATGCCTGTCTCGCTTTAAAATATTTGTATCAGCAGGCGCGCAATGAACCACATAAGTTTCTCAGTCATTCTTCGCATAAAGAACGTCTGCATAGTTTAAATCTGAAAAAAGATGTTCGGTATTGTTTGACTCCCGATCAAACTAACGTAATTCCTGTTTTGAAAAATGGCGAGCTTATAAAACTGGAGCATTCATTTGTTAATGCAATTTAATTTTCTCTAAGTAATATTTTATTTTCTTTACAAAAAATATTTTTTCTGATTTTTTTTCTAAAAAAAAGTATCAGCTCATGGTTGGTCCGATAGAATTTTCCGGAATTTTTTTTGATTTCCTGAATTTGTAAATCGTATGGAGTATGATTGTAATTAAAATAATTACCGCTCCCTTTATGAAACTTTGATTCATCAATCTTCCTTCACCGGCAAAAGCAATGGCAAGGACTATTCCGTAAACCGGCTCAAGATTCAATGCCAGTCCCATTGTATAGGCAGAAACCTTTCTCAGGGCCTGCAATGATAATATCCAGGTAAGAACCGTACAGACTAGCGAAAGAAAAAGTAACAGCAGGAAGTCATTGAGGGTAGGGATGTACTTTGTGGTTGGCTGAAACAGAAAGTAAACAGGAAACAAAAGTGTGAGAAAGATCCATCCACTGGAAAGTTCGATCAGACTAATTGTTAGTGGTTCGTATTTATTTGTAATTCTTTTGTTCAAAATAGAAAATATGGCACTGAGAATAGCACTTATTATACCTACAATAACACCGTTTGCGGCACTAGTATCTGAATTATAAATGGCAGAAATGCCTGTAACCGCCAATGCACTAAAAAATATTTCCAGTGGATCAAATTTGGTTTTATTTATTAGCGGCTCCAGAATAGATGCAAAAAGAGCAATGGATGAAAGGCAAATCATCGCAACAGAAATGCTGGATAGTTTTATTGAGCCATAAAAGGCCACCCAATGTAACATCACCAGAAATCCGATAGCGCCAATTTTAATTGTTTCTTTTAATGAAATTTTTGGAATTCTCTTGGTAAAGAATAGTAAGAGAGCTATCGCAATACTGCTGATCAACAAACGATACCAAACCAGTAATCCTTCATTTAAATCTATCAATTTACCAAGAAGTCCGGTAAACCCCCAGAGGAAAATAGCCAGGTGCATTTTCAGGTAGGCGGATTTCAGTGTTATGGGTTTCTTGATGGCCTGTTTATTTTTATGATGTGAAAATATATTTACTTTTTCAATCTCACGACCGGGATTTCAAAGTAATTTTCTGTTTCTTAATTGTTGGTCTGAATATGAAATCACAGGAAATATTTCAATTGACTAATTCCAGTTTTCTAACTCGGTTACTAATTCGATTATTGGCAAACCCATTACATTAAAGTAACTCCCTTCAATGTGATCTATAAGAGGTATTCTTTCGGCTACTGATTTTGATTTCGTTCGTTCATATAAGTCGTTTTCGCCGATTCGTTTCAGAAATATTTTTTCTTCCATCGAGCAAGGATTTATTCCTTCCTGTAAACATTCCTGTGCACCATATGAACCTGCTTTGTCGAACGGATGATAAACTTCTATATAATGTTTAATATCATAATCCGAAAGCGGATGAAAAGTGACATTCGATTGGACGCAAATCGATTTGCTTTTATGTTCATCTATCAGGCAAATGGCTGTAAATACCTGATGTGTTTTACCTGAAAGTAGACGAAGCATTTCAGAAGCATGGGCTGAATCGCCCGGTTTTCCTAAAACACTTTCATCCAGGCAAACGATTGTATCTGCCGTAACTAAAATTTCATCTTCGAAAATGAATTTTTTCAAAAAGTCCGCCTTTTCTTCTGCCAGATAAACCGCAACATCGCCCTTTACCAAATGCGGCAGAGGAATTTCTGCTGTATCGCTCGTTTGTGTCCGAAAATAAAATCCTAATTCCCGAAGCAATAATTTTCTTCGAGGAGAGCCGGATCCAAGAAGGATTTTTCGGTGAAAGTTTATCATATTATTTTAGAAAATAATACCAGAGTGGATAAATGGTCAATATGCCAATAACCATTATGGCTTTAGTGAATAGACTGGCATAATAGAAATCTTTTTTTTCGCGTGCAGTTAATACCAAATAGGATAGGGCAGCTAATGGAATAATAAACAGGAGAGATAAATACCAAAAGTCAATTACCTTGTTTGTATAAAAGAAATTTATCAGTATATAATGAATATAACTGATCGCAAGTAAGATAAATAATACAACAAGCCACTTGGCTTTTTTTAATCCCCATTGTATAGGAACCGAGTTGCATTTAAATTGAATATCGCCATCGATATCTTCCATGTCTTTAATCAATTCTCTGACCATACTTAAAAGAAAAGCGATGACGGAATACCAGGAAATATAAACAAAGTTTCTGTAAAATTCGGGTTCGAATAATCCGGGTAACAAAACCGATAGAGCCGAAAGCATGGATACAATTAAATTACCAATTAAAAATCTTCTCTTATAAAAGGATGAATACATCCATAAGGAGATTGCAGAAAATAAGGGAACAAATCCGATAATCGGATGAGAGATACCAATAGCCAGATAAAATCCCACAATCACTCCAATCAAGCTGCAAACTATAAATAAATTAAATGCTGCTTTTTTGCTGATGGAAGTTCCAATATTGTTTGTACCGGGACGATTAACCCGATCGATATCAACATCAAAATAATCGTTAATCACATATCCACCAGCCGCGATTAATATCGTTGAAAGAGTGAGTAAAAAAAATGAAAAATCGGATAAATGGGTTGGGAAAATGCCAGTCACAAAATATTCTGCTTTAAAAGCCGGGATGATCAGATAATTTCTGATAAGCAATTGTGTAAAGGCAATAATTATCAGATTCGGTAATCTTATCAGGCGGATATATTTCAACATAAATCCGTAATTAAGTTTTTTGAAACGGCCACTTACCATGTAAGCGAAGCACTTGCTCGATAACATCTCTGACACAACCTTCGCCACCCTTTATAGGGCTAATATAAGCACTCAATTCTTTGATTTCAGGCGCAGCATCTGCAGGACAACAAGGAACTCCGGTACGTTTCATGACTTCATAGTCGGGAAGATCGTCGCCCATATATAAGATCTCATCTTCTTGTAAGTCATATTGAGAGATGAGTTCATCCATTTTTTCTGATTTGTTTTCTGCAGCAAGATAAATATCCTTAATGCCAAGATTGGCTAGTCGTGTTCTTACACTTTCGGATTTTCCTCCGGAAATGATGGCAACAACATAGCCTTTGTCAACGGCTTCTTTTAATGCATAGCCGTCGCGAATGTTCATAACTCTGTGTAATTCACCGGGCATGACAATCAGGGATCCATTTGTCAGTACGCCATCGATGTCAAAAATAAAGCACCGTACTTTATTAAGAGACTGCTTGAAATTGGGATTCATTCAGCAAGTATAGTAAAAATTATAGGTGGATAAAGTAAAAATCCTTCCAGATATCAACGGCTGAATATGGAAAGTTTACTCCATTGGCAGAACGGATTCAACTTATTGAACAGGTACTTTGTAATATTTAGCAATGCTTTTAGAAAGTATCTTGTAAATTTTCTGTGCTTCTTTATTGCTCTTCAGTAAATCAGTATGTTTATCCATAACAATTTTATCTCCACGCTTGGCAGGGCCAGTTTGTATTTTTTCCGGCTTTTCATTTAATACTTTTTGAGCTGTTTCGGTAATGAGTGGTGCAAGTATCTTGAAGGGGATATTTTTTTTCTTCAAAATTTTATCAGCAAGAATAAAAAGATAATTTGAAAAATTATTCGCAAAAACTGCAGCCAGATGAATGACTTTTCGTTGATCTGAATTGAATACATAAACCTGACTAGAAATAGAATTAGCAAGTTTACGAATGCTGTTTAATGACTTGCCGCTCTTTCCTTCAATGCAATAAGGTATGTTATCCGGTTTTACTTCCGTGTTTTTCGATAAAGTCTGCAAGGGATATAGTACACCGGATGATTTAAACTTTTTAGGAAAAACTTCCAATCCTATAGAACCTGACGTATGCACGATAAGTTTCGGAATAAAGTTTAGCTTTTTAACGAAAGATGCAATGATGTCGTCCTTTAATGCAACGATGTATAAATCTGCAGAAGGATTAATTTGAGCAGGAGTTGTAGTGAAACTGCATTTTAGTTTTTTAGAAAGCGGAAAGCCATTTTTTCGGGTATGACTAAATAGCTGAATGATCTTATGACCTTTACGTTGTAGAATAGGCCCTAAGTGACTGGCAACATTTCCGGATCCCAATAAAACTATTTTCATGTTTTTTCAATAGGTGTTTCCGCTGTTTTGCTTTTTAACCTCTTACGAAGCGCAATCAAGGAGCCGATGATCATCATAAAACACCCCATCCAAAGTATATTAATTCCCGGGAAAATGATTGCTTTCATGATAATGAAATTCTTTTTGTTCGACTTTTTTTCGAAAATGCTCAATTGAATTTTCCCTGTTTTCGGATCGATCTTGTTGAAAGAAAATTTTAATCCCAACTCGGGAATTTCATCTTCACGAGTCATCATGGAGAAATTCCGGATAATAAAAAGTGGTTCCGCCGTATATAATTTTTTATTGATATCTTCTACGATTAGTTTGGCGCCAACTACCAGATCAGAATCATTCAGATGAAGTCCGTCGCGTTCAACATCTTTATTTAATTGCTGTAGGATTACAAAGCTATTACTGGTAACAAAAGTGTCGCCAACAGCAACATCCTGTTCTTTAGGAGCAGCATATTCAGCTGTCAGTTGTTCTTCATTTTTATCTTCTAATTCAGCATAGGTAATATGCGTGTAAATATCGCGTGTAAGAAAATGTTTCGTTGCCGGTTCAGCCACATTGCCCATTCGTTTGTTCAATTGAACGAATGGCTTTAAATCAAATTCTTTTTGCATAACTCCATTTGATCGGTCCAATTTAAAATAGCTGATATTGTAAAATACATTAACACCTTTTTGTTCGTTTCCTGTATATGTTACATAATATTCTCCCATTGGAAGCGTATCAGTCTTTAATTCCATCAGGATATTCTCTTTGTTCGGAATATCCTTTCCCAAGTCAATGCTCTTCATGTTTCGGGAAATAATTTCTTTCTTTGAATTGGAAATTAGCGCTCCGCAAAGAATGAGTCCGATACCGATGTGAGCGATAGAAGGGCCTGAATTTGAGAATCGACCTTTCAGACTTCTGAATAAATAATCAGTATTGGCTACAACAGCAAAGACAGAAGCAAAAAGGAGGGTGTAATAATGAACTGGATATTTTCCGAGTACGAATGCTGATAGTCCGGTTATAAGTAATGAAACAATTACCGATGGCATAAGTTTTTTCCAAAATGCCATCCAATCTGTTTTAATGTATTTGAAATACTGTCCAATACCTATTAGCAGGCAGAGCAAAATGGCCACAGGCACCTGCCATTGATTGTAATGACCGATAGGGTCTGTGGGAGGTGCAAGGTTAGTACCAAACAATTTATTTATAACCGGTGTTGAGGTGGTAAAAGTTATTTGAATACTTCCAATTACCAGTACTAAAACACCGATGAACATCCAGAATTCACGGGAAGAAAAGTGTTCTTCTTCTGTTTTTTCTGAAAGCGATTTTCTGTTGTAAAACATTAAACCAAATGCGAGTAAAATAAAGAACACCATGAATAATACAAGGTGGCCTGACATTCCTAAATCTGTGAATGCATGCACAGATGAATTACCCAGAATTCCACTTCGTGTTAAGAATGTAGAGTAAAGAATTAAAATAAAAGTAGCTAAGGCAAGTAAATAAGCCGATACTAATGCACGTTTGCGATGTGCATAAATCAACATAACATGCGCTCCTGCAGTCATTGTCATCCAGGGAACCAATGAAGCATTCTCAACCGGATCCCATGCCCAGAATCCACCGAAGCTAAGGGATTCATATGCCCAGGCAGCTCCCATTAATATGCCTGTACCTAAAATCATCACACAAGCAAATGCCCAGGGAAGAGCTGGTTTTACCCATTGATCAACTTTTTTATTTATAAGCGAAGCAATGGCAAATGCAAAAGGAACGATGGTCAATCCAAAACCAAGAAAGAGAGTGGGTGGATGTATGGTCATCCAGTAATTTTGCAAAAGCGGATTTAATCCACGTCCATCATTTATCTTGCTTAGGTAGTCGGGCATCTTAATGAATGGTAGATTGGCGAAGTCAGGATGATCACGTAATAATACAAATGGATTGCTACCAATTTTGTAGTCAAAAATAACAATGCCTAATATCATTGAAGCGAGAAATACTTGTGCCAATGCGACAACAAACATAACGCCTGCCTCCCAAGATTTAGCTGTTGCAATGATTACCCAACTGATAATGCAATGCCAAAACATCCATAATAGAAAACTACCTTCCTGACCTTCCCAAAAACAGGATAGGATATAACGAAGCGGCATTTTGGTATCACTGTGTTCCCAAACATAATAATACTCAAAGCGGTGATTTAATATCAGGTAAAAGAGCAAGGAGAAAATTCCTAAAATACTTAACGTTTGAACGGCAAATGCTTTTCGGGCAATCGACTTCCAGGAATTCTCATTGGTACGGATAAAAAGAAAATAACATGCTGCTGTTAAAAGTGCAGAAGTAAAAGCGAGCATAACTAAGGTGTTCCCGATTTTTCCCCAAATCAGTTGCTCACCTATATATTGAATATCCATTCTGAAATTACTTTAAAAAACACTATTCACTTGAACTCATCTTCTTCATGTCTTCCTTCGGATTGTTGTATTTAGAAGGACATTTCATTAAAACATCAGAAGCAACAAAATTGTCATCTTGCATCTTTCCGATGACTACAATCTGTTCTGATTTTTCAAAATCCTGAGGCCGTGCTTTATTTAATAAGACCTTTTTTTCTTTTCCTTCATTGTCGATTAGAAAAAAGGAAAAAACATCTGCATCCACCTGAGGATTGTATTCCTGAGGCATGTTTTTGTTTAGTTTCCCAACAACGTGGAATGATTTCTTAGGATTTTCTTCCGCTGTTTTAAATGTGGCATAGGTGCTGGAATCCGCCAGTGTGCTAATTATTGCACCAATTGCTAATGCAATAATGACTAATGCGATGACATGTGACTTTTTCATCCTGAATAGGTTAATTATTGCAAATTTACGATTTAATTCGGCAATTCAGGAATCCCAAGAACTAGTTTTTCTTGTGGTTTTTTTCAAGTTTTCTGACCTTTTTATCGATAATCATCAGGAAAACTAACAAGCAGGAAAGAATAACTCCAACCACTGCAACGACTACATAAATTTTTCCATTGCCTCGCATGACATCAGCCATTTCAATATCACTTTCCTGTGCAATAATTTGTAATGGATTAACAATTGAAAAAATACAAAATGAAAAAACAGTTAAAAAATATTTCCTGATCATAGTTGTTATTCTTTATTGGTTAGTCGTTGTATACGTACAAGTATTTCTGTAATCCAAACACCTAATAGAGTCTGGGCAATTATAGCCGGGTAAAATAATTTTCTCATTGTATTGTCTAGGTCATATGCATTAAATCCCGGATTCCCGCCGTTACCGGGATGCAAGGATACTGTAAGACGAGGGAGAATCATGATAAAAACAAGCATCATTACAAAAGAAAAAATTCCATAAACAGATGAAATTCGTGCTCTCTTTGTTTCATCATCGATTGAACCTCTTAACACCATATAGGCCAGGTATACGAGCATGGCTGCAGCTGCTCCATTGAGTTTGGCGTCGTTTATCCACCAGGCACCCCAAGTATTCTTCGCCCATATGCTACCGGTTATTAATCCAATAATCCCTAAAAAAATTCCGGTTACCGTATATTTTTCTGCCTTAATATCGAAGTCAATATTGTTGGTGCGTAAATATTTTATTCCGTAAACCAAAGAACAGGTCATTAGAATAATCATGGCAAACCATATCGTTACATGAAAAAATAGGTTTCGGATACTTTCATGTAAAATCGGTAAACGAGGGACAGGAACAAGAAACCCCCAAAAAAAGGTGGATAATAACAATACAATGCAAAGCCATTTCCACCAAGCGATGTTTAAAATTGAATCTGTTTTGTTATCGTGCATTTAAGTCGGGAATTGTTTTTTTACGATAATTTCTTTTTATAAATATCATGTTAAGTGTAACATCATTTCTATTCTTTCCAAAGATAAGGAAAGAGCAGATATCCCATAGCTATAATAAGTATGTTTAAGGAAAGCAGAATTATAACAAATTGCTGATTAACAGCCCAGTCAAGACCATCAATCGCGTTTTTTGATAATCTGATTGTTGTCATCAATAGCGGAAGTAGTATTGGGAAGCTCAAAATTGGCATCAGTGCAGCGCTATGACCTGCTTTGGATGCAATAGCGGAAACCATCGATAAAACAGAGGACAATCCCATGCTTCCTAAGACAAGGGTGAAGAAAAACATGGGAATATTTTCTACCGGATTTCCGATTAATACCGAATAAAACAGAAAGTTAATGACAGATAAAAGCATCATCAACATAAAATTATAAATGATTTTAGAAATAATGACATCTCTGGGGTCTGCAATTATATAATAATACAATGCTCTTCCTCTTGATTCCTGCAGAAAGCTTTTTGCAATTGCATTAACTCCCGCGAATAACTGAATGATCCAAAAAAGTGCATTCCATACCGGTACATCTACTATCTCACGGAAAGATAAATAACAAATAAAGACGGTCGCACCTACATACAATAAAATGCCGTTAAATGCATACTTTTGCTTCCATTCAAGTTTAATTTCTTTATCGATCAGAAATAAAATTTGTTGCATAAAAGTACTTGACGGATTAGTGAGTTTTTAGAAGTCCGAAATTAGAAAAGAATTTAATACCAACAGGCTGTTTTGCGGCTTTTATTATTTTTAAACCTCAATTTAAAATTATGAAATTAGATATTCTGGCCTTCGGTGCTCATCCCGATGATGTCGAATTAGGCGCTTCAGGAACATTATTGATACATATTGATAAAGGATATAAATGTGGTATTATCGACCTGACAAAAGGGGAGTTAGGAACAAGAGGAAGCGCTGAACTACGATCTAAAGAAGCTGCAGCCGCCTCTGAAATATTGGGAATACACGTTAGGGAAAACCTGAATATGGATGATGGCTTTTTTTTGAATGATAAAGCTCATCAACTTGCCATTGTTGCTGCAATTCGAAAATACCGCCCTGAAATTGTTTTAGCAAATGCCAAGCACGATAGACATCCTGATCACGGAAGGGCTTCTATGCTTGTTGCCAATGCTGTTTTTCTTGCCGGTTTATTGAAAGTTGAAACGAAAGAAGCCAACGTTCCACAAGAGAAATGGAAGGTAAAGGCCTTATATCATTATATTCAGGACAGGCATATTTTACCTGATTTGGCTATTGATGTAACTGCTGTTTGGGATAGAAAAATGAAAACCATCCTGGCATTTTCTTCTCAGTTTTATAATGCAGAATCTTCAGAGCCGGAAACTCCGATTTCCGGAGAGGACTTTATTCATTTTCTCGAAGCAAGAGCTATTGAAATGGGCAGACCTATGGGTGTTAAATATGCAGAAGGATTTTTAGTCCATCGCACTCCAGGTGTCAAAGATTTTTTCGATTTAATCTAATTGAAGAAAGGCTGATTCATTGAGTTCTTAATAAGTCAAAGCAAAACTTTTAGTCAAAAAAAAACCTCCCGTAAAGGAGGTTTTTTTTATAATCTAAACTAATTATTGAACAATCATTTGACGTGTAGATTTTTGTCCACCGGCAATTACTGAGTAGGTATAAATTCCCGGCTCGAAAGAAGCTGTGTTCAGGTTAATGGTATGGTTTCCTGCAACAGACTGTTTACGAGTCTCTGAGTAAACAACTTTTCCAATGATATCATAAACTTCAAAACGAATATCAGCTGATTTCTTTAAGCCAATGTTGATGTGTGTCATTCCAACAGATGGGTTAGGGTAGTTTTGGCTAACAAATAAATCGTTTTGTGGAGCATTTTTTACGCCTACAACAGCTGTTTCAACTTTTGTAAGTAAAATGTCGCTTGAGTTACCAAGATTAAAGTGAAGATCGCAAGAAGTTGCACGAGCTAAACCATGACCCGGAGCATCGTCACGCTGATATAATACGTAAGCATAAGTATTATCAACTAAACGTCCTGTACAAGCGAAAGATCCTTCCTGATATTCTCCTAATCCACCATCTGCTTGTGAAGGGATAATGTTGTATGGATATGTCCAAGTTGCAGGATCGTAAGGTGGTGCAAGAGTCATCATGTAGATATGACGGTGTGCTTCGTGGAAATCTGTAGTATCAGCACTTTCATTGATAGTAGCATAGGTCATATAAATTTTACCTGAGGCATCAATTCCGGCAGATGGCATAATTGTAATACCACCGCTATACTCACCCCAAGGCAAAATTACATCACATGGACTATTTCCCGGGAATGTATCGGAAGGAACATCAAGTATGTTGTTTCCATTATAATCCTGAGAAGCCGTAATTTCAACATAACCATTTGAAGGCATGTTCTCATTCCAGTATTCAAGACCATCTGTTCCCCACATTGGATTGTAGAAACCGTCGCTAGCTGAATCATTGTAGTAACGTAAAGCAGAGAACCAGGCATGAACAAGACCGTTATTGTCAATTAACACTTTGATGTCACCACCATTTGTAAATAATGTATCGATTGTTCCATCATGATTTTCATCTGTTAAAGAATCGTCAGTATAAAAAGGAATAGGATGTGTTTGGATGATTGTCTTCGTCCATGTTTGACCATAGTCTGTTGACTTTAAAAAACCAACATCGGTATATGTATCACCAAAACCGAGAACAACAATGCTGTCTTTAGCATCGATGCAATAACTATCGCCGCCAAAACCTTTGTATTGTGTAGAATCGATTAGAGGATTTACCCACTTTGGAGAGAAAGTAACACCTCCGTCAGTAGATTGAGAGTAGAAAATCGGACCGCTTTGACCTAAAACCGGAGCCGGAGTTACAGTAGTTGAACCGCTGGCGCCTTGACCTTGGAAAACAACGTAAACGTTATCTCCGGCACTAGTAGCTTTTGGCCAAGTATCAGTAGATGTAGATCCCCATGGATATGAAATTGTCCAGGCACCGGTACCTTTAGTAGCTCTTCTGGCAACAGAAATTCTGTTATATGCCTGACCTGTAACGGCTGAGTGAGCAATTAACATTTCATTTCCGCTAGCCGTGTTTACGATGTTTGTAAAACCGGTACGAACGCTTCCTTCTTCACGAGTCATTGGACAACCCGGATTGCTCCAGTTTGCACCATCATAGTAATTGTAACCTGATCCACGGTTAGGGAATACAGGAGTTGTCGTTTGAATGGCATCCGGTGAAAATGTCCATGCAGCTGCAATTGTACCATCCGTGTTTACAACCAAACGATTGCTGATTGAATTGTTTGTTTGTAAATCATAAAAAGTACAACCAATTACTGTTTCATTTGCTACAGGTTGTGCTGTTCTTGCATTTGCATGAGGAATAGCAAGTGTTGAAAGCGGAACCTGGTTGTCAATTACTTCAGAACGGTAAGGTACCCTTACGCTGTAGTTTTTAAGTGCAGCAGGTAAATTTGCCTTGCGAAATCCGACAGGCAGACTTTGATTTACCTGAGCGATTGCGCCAATTCCAAGGGCAACGGCCAGGCTTAATAGTAAACTTTTTTTCATTTTATTTTTTTGATTTTAGTTTAAACGATTTGTACCAGTAAGTAATATTGAGTTGCAAATTTAATTAAAGGATTGGCTTTTACAAACAATAATATGTCACATTTCCCTATGAAAGGGCTGTTTTCAGTCATATCTGTGTCAGATTGAATATTAACATTTTTTTGTAATTCATTATCCCTTTTTTAGCCAAAATATTAAGCTATTTCTTTACAATGGATTCATAAAATCGTTGAAAGTCTTGGCTAACTTTACTCTGAGAAAACAGGTTTTGAACGTATTCTCTGATTATCACAGGGTTGAAAGATCGGTGGTTGGCTAACATAAAAAGGAAATTCTTCTTTAACTCGCTTTTGTTACCGGGTTCGGTCAGAATTCCGGTTTCAGCAGTAATGAATTCATTGGGTCCTCCGCAGCGGGTTGCCAATACAGGTTTTCCACAACTCATGGCTTCGGCACAAATGAGCGAAAAAGTTTCATACAAACTGTTCATAACCAGAAAATCACTATCCAGTAAATATTGATACACCCCTTCATTCGTCTTTAATCCTTCAAAGAAAATTTTAGTATTCAACAGATTAAATGAAGATGCAAGTTTCTTTAATGTTGCTTCATCTTTTCCATGCCCAATAATTTTTAGTTGAAAGTGAAGGTCCTCCGGCAATTCGGAAATCATTCTTATCAATCCGCTAATGTTTTTTATTTCGTCTACCAGATCAGCTACAACAAGCACTCGCACGAATGGACTTTCTGAATTTTTTCTGTCGGGAGGAATTTCTATTATATTCGGGATGATATGAAAATTAGAATTCTTCAATCCGCAATCCTGCATTCTGTTAAATAAAAATTTAGAAACACTGCTCACTGCAGATGCCTTTTTAACAAGTTTACGAGAAAGGTATTGGCGGATAAGGGAGCTCTTCAGGAAATTTCCTGTTAGGTAACCGGACCATTGTTCTGAAATAACAAATGGAATTTTTCTTCGTCTGGATAAAAACCAGGCAACTATTCCCGTTCTTAAAAGTATGTAACTATGGATGATTTCCGGTCGGGGATTTTTAACTTTTAGCCGTAAAATTCCCTTGTTTAAAGCAATCAGGAATCTGAATAAATTAATGATTTTCCCTAAAGTAGTTGACTGCCTTCTAAAGTAAACGATTACTTCATGTATTCCTGAATTTTCTTTTTCCTCTATTTCAAAAGTAGAAGATATTTTAGTTGTGGAATGGATGTATAAAACACTGATGCGGTTATGACGACCAATTACTCGAACATGCTTCTGAATAAAAACCCCAAACTGAGGATCTTCCCGGTTTGGATACCATTTGGTTAGCATCCAGATATTTTTTGGTTCAGACATGTTTCAAAAAAGAAAATTGAGCAGGATTTACTTCAGTAAAAGTAACGGCGAAAAGTAAGAAGAAAACAACGGGTATGAAAATTTTCTGGATCAATTTGAAATTATGGATGGAGGATGATTGGTGAGGTGTAATTTAAATCTTAATCGGGAAATTAATAATCGCATTATTATTTAATTTTTCTTTTGCGTAGTCGCAAAGAATTGCCAATGACGAAGACATCTGAAAATGCCATGGATAAAGCTCCGATCATTGGATTCAAAAATCCTGCTGCTGCTATGGGAATGGCAATTACATTATAGAAAAATGCCCAAAAGAGGTTTTGTTTAATGGTCTGGAATGTCATTCTGCTGAGAGCAATTGCTTTTGTTAAATTATCCAGATTGTTACCTGCAAGTAGAATTACTTGAGAAGATTGAATGGCCGTATCCGAGGCATCACTGATTGAAATCCCTACCGTTGCTTTTGCCAGAGCGGGAGAGTCGTTTATTCCATCTCCTACCATAGCAGTCGGATTTTCTTTCATGAGACGATCAAGGATGGCTAATTTTTCTTCGGGAAGTTTTTCTGAATATATTTCACTAATTCCTGTTTGAGAAGCCACATTTTCACAATTCTTCTTTCTGTCCCCGCTAAGTAACACCACCCGCATACCACTTTTTTGAAGCTCTTCTACAACTTCTTTGACACCCTTTTTTACTTCGTCTTCCATGTCAATTGTGGCAATCAATTTATTATTCTTCAGCAAATAAATTTCATGTTCCGCATCTTGATGAAAATGTTTGACCATCTGAAAAGATCCTGCACTATATAAGTCGCCATTCGAATCCGTTCCGTTTATTCCGATTCCTTTGTCTTCCTGAATTTGTTTCCATTCAAAAGCGGACGATGAATACGATTTTAATTCTGTCTGAACGGACCGTGCAATAGGGTGGGAGGAGTTTTTTTCGAGGGAATACAATACTTGTCGAATTGTATTTTCATCTCCTTCTATGCAATTGATTTTTTTTATTTTAAAATTACCGGTTGTAAGTGTGCCGGTTTTATCAAATACTACTGTTTTTATCCCCGACATCGATTCTATCGTAGTGCCACCTTTAATTAGTATACCGTTTTTAGCTGCTCTTCCTAATCCAACCATTACGGCAGTGGGAGTGGCTAGTCCCATTGCGCATGGACAAGAAATAACCAGTACGGCTATGCTGTTCATGAGCGCCCGGGAAAGCAACACATCCGTGAAAAAATAATAAAACACAAATGTACACACAGAAATCAGTAAGACAACAGGAACAAAAATTGCGCTGATTTTATCTCCAAGCTTTTGTATTTCGGGTTTGGAGTGCTGGGCGGCTTTTACTAATTCAATGATACGCGCAAGGAGTGTTTCATTACCCGTTTTTTCAACTATGAACCTTATATTTCCATCTTCTAAAATGGTTCCACTGGTAACGGGATCGCCGACGGTTTTATAAACCGGTTGTGATTCGCCTGTGAGCATGGATTCATTAAAGGTGCCTTTTCCTGATTGAATTTTTCCATCAGTTGGTATACTGTCGCCTGTATTAATTAGAATCAAATCGCCCTTTTGCAATTCTTTCGCTTCGCATTTAACAATTTCTTCCTCTAGGCCTTTGATGATAATTTTTTTTGCAAAAGGCGGCTGAAGCATTCCCAGTTGCTTAATGGCAGTTGTTGTCTGTTTCACGGAACGTTGCTCAATCAGGTTGCCAAGTAATACAAGTGTGATAATGGTTGCTGCAGTTTCAAAAAACAAATAAGTATTTACAGTTTCTGTTCCGTAAAAACTGATTAAACCGAAAATACTATAAATAAATGCTGAGGTTGAACCGATAAATATTAACACATCCATATTCGGAACTCCGGCACGAATCGAATAGTATGCACTTTTTCCAAAATGGGTGAATCCGATATACATAACCGGAAGGCATAACAACAGTTGAACTACAGGGTTGTGCAAGAATGAAAATGGAAGAAACATATGAAAAAAGAGGGGCAACGTAAAAACGAGTGAAATGAAAAACTTTTGCTTCGTATTCGATTCGCCGATAATTGATTTTTCAACCACCGGTTCCTCACCTATATTCGGATTTTTAACTTTATATCCGAGTCGTTGAATAGTGGAAACGGCAGAGTTAATTTCTTTATTATCCTTTTTGTCAAACGTAACTTCACCGGAGAGAAAATCAACCTTAACTTCTTTTAATCCTTCTTTTGAAAGTGTTTTTGTAATCGTTACGGCACAATTGGCACAATCCATACCTTCCACATGAAGCAATACTTTTTCATCCATTTGAATGCAAAGGTATTTTAAAAAAAGGTAGGAAGTCCGAAACAAATAAAGGGTGAAAGACGGGGCTCGAACCCGCGACCTCTAGATCCACAATCTAGCGCTCTAACCGACTGAGCTACAATCACCATATAATTCCTTGTAGGAACAGGGGCGCAAAAATACCCAGTTTTAGGTCAAAAAGAAATTTTAATTGAATATTTCTTAAAAAAAGAAATACTCTAAGAAGTCAAGTTGCTGATAATTATAGTTATTCCATAAAAAAGCCGGAGATTTTACTCTCCGGCTTTTAAGAATATTAATGCACGCCATGCATCATTTTAATTAGTTTTCGATAAAGACCAATGAGAATAAGAGATGCAGCTCCACTTAAAACGATAAAAACACAGAAGAAAATAAAGAGATTGTTAATCTCTATGCCCAGGAAACTGGGTATTTTGGCTCCTGCTTCTGCCGGTGCTTCACCTGCTCCGGGAGGAATTAATGCGCTAAGTGTACCTGCAAATTTATTGGCAACAGCGTTGGCTAAAAACCATGTTCCCATCATTAACGATGAAAGTCTAATCGGTGCCAGCTTACTTACCATACTCAATCCAATCGGTGATAAACAAAGTTCACCCATCGTATGAACAATATACAAAGCAAATAGCCAGAACATGGCAATCTTTGTTGAAGGATCAATTCCATGAACGGCATAAGCAATGATGATGTAGCCCAGTGCAACTAATCCCAAACCCATCGACATCTTCAACGGAGATGATGGTTCCATATTGACTTTTGCCAATTTACCCCATAACATCGTAAAGACGGGTGCAAGGATAATAATGGCAAGAGGATTAATAGATTGAAACCAGGAAGCCGGAAATTCATTTTTTTGATAGTCTGCAATATATCCGCCAACTGTTAGAAGTATAAATGCAACCACTGCGGATAATTGTATTCCTAAAATAATTTTTTTCGTCCATTCAAAAAACCATCCGAGTGCTTTTATCAGGAAGTAGGAAAGACCGATCAAGCCAACTAAAATGACATATTTATTTACATGTAACGAAATCGCTCTATCTACCTGTTGATCTGCAAAAAGAGTTAAGGATGCACCCGCTTGTTCAAAACAAGCCCAAAAGAAAATAACAAAGAAGGCAAGAATAAAGATCACTATAATTCTTTCTCTCTCGTCTTTTGTTAATGATTTGTCTGATAGTATAATAATTGGCATCAAAACAATGGATGCGTAAATGAGATATGCAACGAGATCAATACCGGCTATCGTATTTGCAAGTGTACCGGCTGTATTCACGGCATCTGCTCCGAATATTCCTTTAACAATCAATTGAAAGTTCAACAAACCGAAAATCAATGCTATCGATCCTAAAATTACTCCATAAGTACTAGCTCCCATTTTAGCTACAGGCATCCCTATTGCTTCTCCATTAGGACCTTTCAGGTGCTTGTTTTTTAAAACCTCAAATGAAATTGTACTTACCACCATACCAATAGCTGCAGCTAAAAATCCATATTTAAAATCTGCTATATTTCCTGTGTCGCCCAAACTACCACATACCAAAGGTGAAAAGAATGCACCCATGTTGATTCCCATATAAAAGATAGTAAATGCACCATCTATTCGAGAATCATTTTTAGGGTACAACTGACCAACCATCGTTGAAATATTGGGTTTGAAAAAACCGTTTCCAATAATTAGTAATGTAAGTCCCATCCACATATATGTGACTGCAGTGGCGCTTTGCACTCCTTCTGTTACCGCACTGCCGCTAAGAAACAATAAAAATTGTCCCATAGCCATCATGATTCCACCTATAAAAATACTTTTTCTATTTCCCCAGAATTTATCACACAGATAACCTCCTAAAAGCGGCGTCAGGTAAACGAGTCCTGTAAAACTTCCGTATACGTTTGATGCCAATGCCTTGTCGAAAAACAATGCCTTGGTTATATACAATATAAAAATGGCTCGCATACCATAGTAGCTAAATCTCTCCCACATCTCTGTGAAAAAGAGGAGGTATAGGCCGCGCGGATGACCGGTATTCGTAGTAGGTTTATTCATAGTTCTTTTTTTTGCAGGTCGCAATATAATTAAATTTTTAAACCTCCTTCATTTCATTTTCATATGTTAATCGTTTATAAAAGGGTTGCTATATTTGTACTTATGAAAAGAATCTTTCTATTTCTGGTTTTGGTTGTTTCCCACCGGATATTACTCGCTCAAACCTTTAATGTTTTTAAAGGGGATACAATTAACAGGATCGATTCCAAAGGCCTTAAGCAGGGTCTCTGGAGAAAGTATTATGAAACCGATACGCTTTACTTTGAAGGGTATTACAAAAATGGAAAACGTACAGGTACGTTCCGGACTTTTCATAAAAATGGTCAACTTCAATCAATCCTGAAATTCAGGGGCAATACAGTAATTAGCGATGCCGAATTAATGTATGATACCGGGATTCTTATGGCGAAAGGAAAATACATCGATAAGACAAAAGATAGTTTATGGGTTTTCTTCGATGAAGAAGGAAAGAAAAGTGCAGAAGAATTTTACCTGAAAGGATTAAAAGAAGGCAGCTGGAAAATTTTTCATAAAAACGGAGTTGCTTCGCAGCTAATCCAATATAAAGCGGGAATGAAAAATGGTGCCTATAAAGAGTTTTTCGATTCGGGTAAAATTAAAATGGAGGGCATAATGCGCAACGATGAGTTTGTGGGCAAACTCACAATTTATCACCCGAATGGGAAAATCTGGCAAACCGGTAATTATTCAAAGGGGCTAAAAGATGGTAAATGGATTTTTAACAAAGAAGATGGTACGCTCGAAAAGGAAAAGGAGTTTAAAAACGGAGTATTAACGACTCCGGAAGAGGAATAAGAAAAGAAATTCACTCTGAAATCGTACCTTTGCCCGCAAATGCAATTTTTTTGCATTTTTTCTGAAAATGAGTAAAAAAGGACGTGTATTAATGGCAATGAGTGGTGGAATCGATAGTTCCGTTTCCGCTATGATTTTGCATGAGCAAGGTTATGAAGTGGTTGGAATGACCATGAAAACGTGGGACTATGCTTCTTCCGGATCTTCCAAAAAAGAAACGGGTTGCTGTTCGCTTGATTCAATAAATGACGCTCGTGCCATTGCAGTCGACAAAGGTTTTCCTCATTATATAATCGATATACGTGAAGAATTTGGCAATCATGTTATCAACGATTTCGTCGATGAATACCTGGCCGGTCGCACTCCCAATCCTTGCGTAAAATGCAATACACATATCAAGTGGGAGGCTCTTTTAAAGCGGGCCGATATGCTCGACTGCGAATTTATCGCTACCGGTCATTATGCAAACGTCAGAGAAGAAAACGGACGTTATGTGGTAAGTAAAGGAAAAGACGAGTGGAAGGACCAGAGTTATGTTTTATGGGGCGTTTCTCAGGCATGCCTTTCTCGAACATTATTTCCTGTTGGAAATTTTCAAAAATCTGAAATTCGTCAAATGGCAGAAGATATGGGTTTTCATGAGCTCGCTCTAAAACCCGAATCCTATGAAATTTGCTTTATTCCTGATAACGATTATCGCTCTTTTTTAAAGAAAAGGGTAGAGGGAATTGAAGAAAAGCTCGATAACGGACTTTTTGTAAATGCCGATGGTAAGATTCTAGGTAATCACAGGGGTTATCCTTTTTATACTATCGGTCAAAGAAAAGGGCTGGAAATTGCTCTCGGTGAACCAGCATATGTTATTGATATTAAGCCGGATAAAAACATTGTCGTATTGGGAAGTTTCGATGAGCTTTCGAAGCAAGACTTATGGGTAAAAGACATAAACCTTATTAAATATGCTACGTTAGATGAATCTATAGAAGCAACAACACGAATACGTTATAAGGACAAGGGAACGGAATCTACTCTTCAAATGGTTGATGGAAAAATACATGTGATTTTTCACAGACCTGTAAATGGAGTAGCACCCGGACAAAGTGCGGTTTTTTATGATGATAAAGACGTAATCGGAGGTGGCTTCATAGAGCGTTCACCTGATTATGCAAAAGTTTAAAAAACCAGTTTCTTTTTTATTTATCTTTTTGCTGCTTGTTGTTTTTCAAAGCTGCAAGAAAGAGACTTTGATTGTACCTCCTGTTTCGTTAAATTATTTTCCGACTGAACCCGGAACATGGGTTTCTTACAGTGTAGATTCAATTTTTCACGCCGAAAACGATAACCTGAACGACGACTCAGTCTATTATTTCCATTGCGAAATCAAAGAAGAAATCGATTCGTCATTTGTTGATGGTTCCGGAAAAACTGTTCAGGTGGTGAACCGCTATTACAGAAAAGATTCATCAAACGATTGGAGTATCATAAACGTTTGGACTCAATACCTGACTCCATATGCGGCTTACAGGATTGAAAATAATATTCCTCTTCATAAACTGGCTTTTCCTATTAATGAAGATATCTCGTGGAATGGAAACGATGCAAATTCAGAGGACGAAGAAATTTACAGCTATGAATACTTTCATGAGCAAGGTTCATATGGTGGTATGTCCTTTGACTCTACACTTTCTGTAATACAGATGGATGAAGACAATTACATTGAACGAATTTACAAAAACGAAATTTATGCCACCGGTGTTGGTCTGGTATATAAGCAACAAGATGTGCTAGGTAAGATAAACGGAATTATCGTAAACGGTTTTGAAATCCGAACAACGGTTATTGATTTCGGTCGTGATTATTAAAAAGCTAAATAAAAGTATTATAAAAAAGGGAAGCTTTGCTTCCTTTTTTTATTAGTAGTATCTGAGTCTGATTACTTCAGCAAGAAATTTCGCATAGCGAATTACTTGTCGGCTGTAACCATATTCGTTATCGTACCAAATATAGAGTACCATGCTCTTATTATCTTTCGAGACAATAGTGGCCGGACTATCCACAATAGAAGCGCAGGAGTTTCCTACTAAATCTGAAGAGACTAGTTCATTCGATACGGAATATTGGATTTGTTCAACCAGGTCTCCTTGAAGTGCAGCTTCCCGTAAAACCTCATTGACTCCTTCTTTGCTGGTTTCTTTTTTAACAGTCAGATTAAGGATTGCAAGTGAAACATCGGGCGTTGGAACTCGAACGGCATTACCTGTTAACTTACCTGCTAATTGTGGTAAAACTTTAGCTACAGCTTTATCCGCTCCTGTTTCTGTGATCACCATATTCAAAGGAGCAGAACGTCCTCTTCTGTATTTTTTGTGGTAATTATCGAGCAGGTTTTGATCGTTTGTATAGGAGTGTATAGTCTCAATATGACCTCGTTCAATGCTAAAAGCCTTTTCAATTACAGCCAACACGGGAACAATTGCATTGGTCGTGCATGAAGCGGCAGAAAATATTTGTTCTTTTGTTTGGTCGAACGATTCCTCATTAACACCATAAACAACATTGGGAACATCGCCTTTCCCGGGAGCGGTAAGTAATACCTTACTGACTCCTTTTGACTGAAGGTGTTTGCTTAACCCTTCGCGATCCCTGACGATTCCGGTATTGTCGATGATAAGTGCATTGTTAATACCGTATTTTGTATAATCGATAGTTGCAGGGTCATTTGCGGCAATCATGTGCACAGAGTGACCGTTCACTACCAATGCTTTGTTTTTAAAATCTTCGATGACAGTTCCGGGAAATGCTCCATGAACGGAGTCGTTACGTAATAAATCGGCTCTTTTAATAATATCCTCATCGCTGTCGCTACGGGTTACGATTGCACGTAAACGCAATTGCTCGCCTTTTCCTGCTTGCGCTATCAGTTCGCGCATGACTAAACGACCAATTCTTCCAAAACCATAAAGTACAACGTCCTTAGGAACGATTACTCGTTTTTCTTTTCCAATAAAATTATTGAGTTTGCCGGAAAGAAATTCCAATACATTTTTGTAATTACTTCTTTCAAGTATCCACTCCGAGCCTAACCGACCGATGTCAATGCGGGAAGGAGCAAGGTCAAGTTTGCTTAGTTCCTTTGCCAGCATTAATGTATCGATTACATTGATTGGCTTTTTTACGAATTGCTTTGCATACTGGTGCAAATTGAGAATTTCACTAGCGCTTCTATCTACAAGCTGATTTCTGAACAATACCAATTCAACTGATTTATCAAACCACAGAGAGCCGGTTGTATGAATGAGTGCTATCGCAGCTTTTTCCTGTTCAATCCATTCAGCGAGTTCACTCTCGTATTTATCTTTAAAATCTACCTGATCATTTTGTTTGAGTGCATCAAAGGCCATTAAGTTGTTTTTTATAAAGTTTGTAATCTATTTAAAACAAGATCAGCTTTCGAATGGAAAGCTGATACTGTTAGAAGTTCATTATAAGATTATCCAAGATAGGCTTTAAGTAAGCGGCTTCTGGATTTATGACGAAGTCGGCGAATTGCTTTTTCTTTTATCTGGCGAACGCGCTCACGGGTAAGATCAAATTTAGCACCGATCTCTTCGAGTGTAAGTCCGTGTTGCATGCCGATACCGAAAAATAATTTGATTACTTCACGCTCGCGTTCAGTAAGTGTGCTGAGAGAACGATCAATTTCTTTTTGAAGTGATTCATTCATTAACATTCCATCCGCACGCGGGGAGTCTGCGTTTTCAAGCACATCGATCAGACTATTATCTTCTCCCTGAACAAAAGGAGCATCCATGGATACGTGTTTACCACTTACCCGCATGGTGTCTGCAATTTTTTCAGTAGGTATGTCAAGAATTTTAGCAAGTTCTTCCGGAGATGGTTCCCGCTCAAATTCCTGTTCCAGTTTAGAATATGCTTTTGAAATTTTATTTAGAGAGCCAACCTGATTTAAAGGAAGACGAACTATTCGCGATTGTTCTGCCAATGCCTGAAGGATACTTTGACGAATCCACCACACAGCATAAGAAATGAATTTAAATCCACGTGTTTCATCAAAGCGTTTTGCTGCTTTAATCAAACCAAGGTTTCCTTCATTAATCAAATCAGGCAGACTTAATCCTTGGTTTTGATATTGTTTGGCAACAGATACAACAAAACGCAAATTAGCTTTAGTTAAACGGTCTAATGCAACCTGATCGCCTTCCTTTATTCGTCGGGCCAAACGAACTTCTTCTTCTGCCGTAATAAGTTCTTCGCGGCCAATTTCCTGAAGGTATTTTTCAAGTGACTGACTCTCGCGGTTGGTGATCGATTTGGTTATTTTTAGCTGACGCATAGGAGTAGATTGGAGAAATATTATTGAAAAAAATAAAAATTAAGTAGAAATAAAATTATTTTCTTCAATTGCAAAGATACGTTTTCAGTAAAAGCGAAGCAAGTTTTCTGCTAACCCGAGTTGATAAAATATGATTATTGTTAATAAAAAAGAGCCAAAAATTTGGCTCTTTTTTACCAATTATTCAACCTGAAATTAATTAAAACTAAACTCCAAACCCGTAATAAGCCTTTGCACCATTGGGATATACTCCCTCTATTAGTATTCCTCCTTGCTTGGCTTTGATAGCTGTTTCAAGGTCGTTTGTCGTGCGTATTGGCTTTTTATCGATGGAAGTAATAATAAACCCTTCCTTTATTCCTGCTGATCGTAGTTTTCCTGCCATGAGCTTTGAAATTTTGACTCCTCCGGTAAGACCTAATTTGTTTTTTTCTTCTTTTGAGGCATTTTCAAAGTTTGCTCCTAATATATTAAGTGATGGTTCTGTTTTAACAAGCTGAGTATCACCGTCCTTATTTCTTAAAATAACAGGAACAACTTTTTCTTCATTTTCTCTAATCAAAGTGACATTTATCTTGTCTCCCGGACGGAACCTTCCAATTTGTTCTTGTAATTGAGGAGTTGAGTTGACCTCGGCACTACCCACTTTTATTATTATATCTCCTTCTTTAATTCCTGCACTTGCTGCTGCACCGCCTTCTGTTAAAGCTTCTACATAAACACCCTGAGTTTCCTTTATTCCTTTTTCATCTTTTAATCGATTATCGATATCCCTGATGCTGATTCCAATAAATCCTCTCTGGACATTTCCGAATTCTACCAGATCATCTACCACTTTACGAACTAGATTAGCGGGAATGGCAAATGAATATCCGGTATAAGATCCGGTAGCTGAGGCAATGGCTGAATTTATTCCTACAAGTTCGCCGTTTAAATTTACCAGCGCCCCGCCACTGTTGCCCGGATTGACGGCCGCATCGGTTTGTAAAAATGACTCAATTTTATATTGATCAGGCAATATTCCAATGTTTCTGGCTTTCGCACTGATAATACCTGCTGTAACTGTTGAAGTCAGATTAAATGGATTTCCAACGGCAAGCACCCATTCACCAACTTTTGTATTGTCGGAGTTCCCATATACAATAAAGGGTAAATTCTTTTCATTTATTTTCAATAAAGCAAGATCTGTGGATGGATCTGTACCTATTACTTTTGCCGCATAAGTCCGGTTATCGTTCAATGTTATATCTATTTTATCTGCATTTTCTACAACGTGGTTATTGGTAACAATATAACCGTCATCTGTAATAATTACTCCTGAGCCGCTGGATTGTTGTTCCCTGGCTTGAGGTTGACGTAGTCCGAAATCAAATGGCGAAAAACCGAATGGGTTATAATTAACCTGAGCTGTAGATGTTGTTTTAACATGAACAACTGCATGTATTGTCATCTCGGCAGATTTGGTAAAGTCTGTAAGCCCTGAAACAGTATTTGAAGGGAGGTTTACGAATTGTGCTTTTTGCCTATCGGAAACATTACCGGTTTGGGTAACCATTTCCGGGTTCAAATTCTTGAAAAGAAAAGCACCGGCTATGCCACCCATGGCAGCAATCGAAAAAATAGCGAAGGTTTTTTTAATATTTGCTTTCATGATTTTATGATTTTTTTGGAAAGGTTTTTTTCAATTTTTATGCCAACAAAGTTGTCGTACAGTCAATGAAGTCAGAATGAATAGTAAAGTTAACAACCGTTAAGCAGTTGTTAAAGATACTTAAGTTTTTTTTGAAATGTCTGACAATTTTGAGTGTCTGTTACTGACAATTTGAATGTGTATTGTATTATTGACAGGTATATTAAAGGTTCTTTGAAATTGAATATATTTGTTGACTTATGGGCCGATATTCTAATCAGGAAATTATTACTTCAATTCAGAACGGTGACGAAGATGTTTTGTTTTACCTGACCGGTAAATATTTTCAATCCTCCAGAAGGTGGCTCCGTAGAAAAGGGGTAAAGGATTCCGATACACCTTCCGTTTTCAGTAATATATTGCTAAAGGTATTTCGTGAGGTTCAAAAAAGTGATTTTTCCAAAAACAACGATGTGGAGATTTTCTTTTTCAATACTTTAAAAGAAGAGCTTAATCATATCCGTACGATTGGAAATGAAAAAATAGAAAAACAGGAAGAGGATGCACAAGTCGTTGCCAGGTGTTTTTCCATATTAAACGATGAGTTTAAGAAAATTCTTTCTGAACGCTATGTTGAAAATCTTTCTTTTGAGCAAATTGCATCCCGCGAGAATTTCAGCAATCCTGTAATCGCTGAGTTCGAGTTCACTAAGGCATTTTCACAATTTGAAAGTATTGTTAAATCACGATTGTTTGTTGATCCTAAGGAGTTGTAATGAAATCTGAAAACAGAAAGTTGATTGATCGTTATTTACAAAACTCATTGTCGGGTTTGGAATTAAAAAATTTCATGGATAGGATGGAAGAAGATCAGGAATTTAAAAGTCAGGTCTCCTTTCAAAATAATTTAATTGATGGAATTCGTAAAGCGGAAGATTCACGGCTGCGCGAACTAATCGAAAAGCACATCGATTACAAAAAGCCGCTAATTCCATCTGCGCTTAAATTGATTATTTTCTTTTTCGTTGTGGCCGGCGCAGGAATTACGATTTGGAATTTTTCAGGTAAGGAATCAACAGAAAATAAAAGGAGGTATTTATTGTTTGATATTTTTCGCCAGAAGAAACCGGAAATTGTTAACTTAAATACCGGCTCTGAAAATGAAAAAGAAATTAAAGTTCCTGTTTCAAAAAACTCAAAATCGAATATTGTTTCGCCTTCACCTGAATCAATTAAAGAATCAGTAGGCATCGACACCGCATCAATCAATTCAGAGAATCCGGACATTGTCTTCAAAAAAGATCAGTTACTAATAAGCATCGTAACAAAAGCTAAGGTTGAAGGTGACGAAATACAGAAACCGATTAATTCAGATAATACTATTGCTCAAAATACTACGGAAGCATTAAACCCTCTGGCAGATTTACCCGGCAATGAAAGTATTGAGAACGACAATTACATTATTGAATTTTGGGTTTCTCCCGTGAATTATAAAGGCTACAAATTTTACAATGATAGAATTGTGCTTTTTGGAATCGAGGAACCCGATGCTGTTCAGTTGATAAAGCGAAACGATAAATTATTATTCAAATACGGTAAGGAATTGTTTTCTCTCGAACGATCTGAAAATTTTTCTCCCTTTATACCTGAAACCGAAAAACCTTCAATCTCCAAATGATTCCTTTTAAAAAATATCATGGCACAGGAAACGATTTCATTTTAATCGATGAAAGAAAAAGTCAGATGCAGTGGAGCGTTAATCAGGTGAAGGAACTTTGCGACCGTCATTTTGGTATAGGAGCGGATGGACTTATCCTCATTAGAGAGAAAGGTGGATACGATTTCGAAATGCTTTACTACAACTCCGACGGAAACATTGGTTCTATGTGCGGAAATGGCGGCCGATGTGCAGTAGCATTTGCAAACACAATCGGTATCGCCCAAACATATAAAGGGTTTTATGCTTTTGACGGCCCACATAAGGCATTAGTGATTTCCCAAAACCCATATCTGATTCGTTTGCAGATGAGCGATGTATTTAATGTTGAGACAGGAAAAGATTTTATTTTTATGAATACCGGTTCCCCTCACTATACGGTATTTGTTAACGATGTTAAAAACATTGACGTTGTTGCTAAAGGACGAGAGGTTCGATACAATGAGCGATTTAAAGACGTTGGAACAAATATCAATTTTGTTGAAAAAAGAGAAAACGACCTATTCGTTCGGACATATGAAAGAGGAGTTGAAGATGAGACACTTTCCTGTGGCACAGGTGTTACTGCAGCTGCATTATCGGCTTCATTCTTAGGCTACCAATTGGGCAATGAGAGCGATTTGGAAACTCCCGGAGGGCGTTTAAGGGTATATTACAAGAGACGGCAGGACGGGTTTGAAGACGTTTGGCTGGAAGGGCCGGCACAAATGGTTTTTGAAGGGATTATTTAACCTCCTTTCAGCATTTGTATAAACAATATTTTGTTTAAGAACTGTTATTTATTTCTTCATCTATTTAATGACTATTTGTAACTTCGTCGAAACATAAAAAAGTATGCAACTTGTCGGAGAAATGATTCAGCTTAGGGCTTTGGAGCCGGCGGATTTAAATCGTTTGTATAAATGGGAAAATGATAGTTCTGTTTGGAGTGTAAGCGGCACGTTGATGCCTTTTTCTAAATTTGTTCTCGAAGAATTCGTAAATCAGGCACATCAGGATATTTATACAAATAAGCAACTGCGGTTGATGATCGATGTGAAGTATTTTGATGAGGACGATAACATATCCGACAAGACTTATTCTATCGGTTGTGTTGATCTTTTCGATTTTGATCCCAAAAATAAAAGAGCCGGAATCGGAATTCTTATTGCCAATAAAGCGGATAGAGGAAGAGGTTTTGCCACCGAAGCTTTACATCTAATTATCGATTATGCATTTGAAATCCTTGACCTGCATCAGATTTATGCAAACGTTCGTATCGATAATGAAAACAGTGTTGCTCTTTTTAAACGCGTAGGGTTTGAAATTACAGGATTGAAACAGGATTGGATATTCGATTATGGAAAATACTATGATGAATACAATATGCAATTAATTAAAAAGCAATAGTTATCGATTTTGTTATAAACTTTTTTGGATGATATTTAAATACAGGAGCCAATTAAGAAATTTGTTTTGCTCCTGTTTTATTTTTTTTCTTGTTTATTTGATGTCATGCAATTCTCATAATGAAGATTCCGATGACAAAAAGCAATATTCTTCCTTAAATGATACCGTTCAATATGCGGGAATTCTATCCTGTAAAGAATGTCATTCCGATAAATATGAAACATTTCTTCATACGGGAATGGGACTTTCGTTTGACCGTGCAACGAAAAGTAAGTCGTCTGCTAAGTTTTCTGATATTGCAATTATTTCAGATACTTTTAAAAACCTGCAATATCATCCCTTTTGGAAAAATGATTCTTTAGTTGTTTTAGAGTTCCGTCTTTCAGGTAGAGATACTTTATTCAAACGTGCCGAGCACGTAGATTGGATAGTAGGTTCCGGCCAGCATACTAATTCGCATCTTATGAATGTCAACGGATATGTTTTTCAAGTGCCGGCAACGTTTTATACTCAGAAAAAAAAGTGGGATTTACCTCCGGGATTTGAAGGCGGTTATAATAGTCGTTTCTCAAGAAAAATAGGGTTAGAATGCATGACCTGTCACAATGCCTATCCGAAAATGGTCCAAGGGTCAGAGAATAAATATTCTTTTGTGGCTAATGGAATTGATTGTGAACGTTGTCACGGTCCGGGAAGTTTGCACATTCGCGAAAAAAAGGAGGGAAAGATAATCGATGTTAAGGAGGAAATCGATTATTCGATTGTCAACCCTGCAAAACTACCGATCGACTTACAACTGGATGTTTGTCAGCGGTGTCATATACAAGGTAATGCCATTTTAAAAGAGGGCAAATCGTTTCTTGACTTTAAGCCCGGCATGCATTTGAAAGAAGTGATGGATGTTTACATGCCACTCTATAAAGGCGATGACGATAGTCATATTATGGCTTCGCATGCGGAAAGACTGAAGATGAGTAAATGTTTCCAAGAGAGTCTAAGAAAGGCAGAGGAGATTAATGCCAAGCAATCATCTCTTCGGCCTTATCAAAATGCATTGACTTGCATAACCTGCCACGATCCACATGTTAGTGTTACTGTTACACGTAGTTCTTATTTTAATTCCAAATGTATTTCATGTCATCAGCCGGCAAATGCTCAATCCGGTAAGTCAAAAATTCATCAGCTTCCCTGCAAGGAATCCATGGAAGTCAGAGCCCTTTCAAATGATAATTGTATAAGCTGTCATATGCCCAAAGGCGGTGCAACTGATATCCCACATGTTATCACCAGCGATCATTATATTCGCATTCCTAAAACTCAAGCGGAAGTCAAACGGATAAAAGATTTTGCCGGATTGATTTGTATTAATAATTCAACTCCTGATAACCGTTCAAAGGGAGAAGCATTTCTTTCCTATTTCGAAAAATTTTCTGATAATCCTTCATTTCTGGATTCTGCAAAGAAATATTTTGTCGATAATAATGTTGACAGTATTCTTCGCAATTTTCATTCGCTTGTGCATTGGGCATTTTTAAAAAATGATTACAAAAAAGTTGTGAGCTATGCGGAAAGTAAAAATCACAATTTAGAAAATCTGGACAAGAAATCCCTGATGAATGAGCATGCCTGGACTTCTTACCGAATCGGTGAATCCTATGCAGCCCTCGGTAATAATTCCAAAGCAGTTTCCTATTTTGAAAATTCAACAGAGCTTGCACCATTTGTTACCGATTTTAGAAATAAGTTGGCCGGTGCTCAATTTGATGCGGGAATGATAGCTGAAGCAAAAAGAAATTATGAGTTTATTCTCCGTGAAAATCCCAAATACAGCAGCGCATATGTAAGTCTGGGATTTTTGCTTTTATCTGCCGAAAAGAATGTTCAGTCGGCACTTAAAATGTATGATAAAGCATTATCTCTGGATCCGGATAATGTACAGGCATTTTTAAACAAAGCAGGTGCAATGCTTTTTCTGGGCAGAGAGAAAGATGCTAAAATGTATCTGAAGGAAGTCTTGAAAAGAGATAAGAGTAATGAACAAGCTAAAAGGATACTTTCTCAACTTTCATAAATTATCTGGTAACTATTTCTTTACCTTTATTTAACATTCACAATCAGCCTGAAAGAGTAAATTCACGAAATTTAAACATATGAAACAAAAAATATTGTTGGTCGATGATGAACCGGATATTCTTGAATTTATGGAGTATAATTTGAAAAGAGAGGACTATCAAATATTTAAAGCTACGAATGGTAAAGAAGCTATTCAGATGGCAAAAAAGGAAAATCCGGATTTGATTATATTAGACATTATGATGCCTGAAATGGATGGTATTGAAACCTGTCGTCATTTAAGAGAGTTGCCTGCTTTTAAAAATACGTTAATTGCTTTTTTAACTGCAAGAAGTGAAGACTATTCACAGATTGCGGGATTTGACGTGGGGGCCGATGATTACATCACCAAGCCGATTAAACCCCGGGTTTTGATTAGCCGGATAAGTGCTCTTTTTCGAAGATATGATAAGAATGCAACGGCTAAAGAAACTGCCGGAAAAATTTTAACAATTGCCGGACTAACAATTGACAGGGACCAGTATCTGATCTTAAGAGGTGATGAAAAAATTGAATTGCCGAGAAAGGAATTTGAATTGTTATCATTGTTGGCAACAAAACCCGGAAAAGTATTTAAGCGGGAAGAGATTTTGGATAAGGTATGGGGGAACGATGTGGTAGTCGGCGATCGTACAATTGATGTACATATCCGTAAACTAAGAGAGAAACTTGGAGATGATTTAATCAAGACTGTAAAAGGTATTGGCTATAAATTTGATTTTTAAAAAATATTACGTGACTGATTCTAAATTTCAATTACCGCCAGGAAAAAACGCAACTCCACGTCGGTTGGCATTAATTGCATCCTTGATTGTTTCTTTTCTGGTTTTAATATTTTCATATTTTTTTTTCGAAGCGAAATATTTTTCAGACTCTAACGTAAAATATATTTTAATTTTTGTCTCTTGTTTCATCAGCGCCTTTTTGGTTTTCAATTATTTGTTAAATGTATTTCTTTATCGAAAAATAAAATTGATTTATAAGTCGATTTCCAGTTCCAAGGATTCAATAGCGAAATCTGTTGAAAAAGTTTCTTCCAATGAAGATGTCTTAACGAATGTTGGAAATGAAGTTATGGAATGGCAGCAGAATCGTTCAGATGAGATTGAAGAATTGAAACGAATGGAGAATTTCAGAAAAGAATTTTTGGGCAATGTTTCCCATGAATTGAAAACACCCTTGTTCAATATTCAAGGATATATCCATACATTATTGGAAGGTGCTGTATCTGATCCTGAAGTTAACATCAATTACCTCCAGCGTGCTGCAAGATCCGTAGAACGTCTCTGCCTGATTGTAGACGATTTAGAAGCGATTTCCAAACTGGAAAGCGGAGAATTAAGTCTCGATCAGCGGACATTCGATATTCATGAACTGGCAAAAGATGTTCTTGAATCTTCTGAGCTAAGGGCAAAGGAAATGGATATAAAGCTTTCCTTCAAAGAAGATAGTGATATTCCATTTTTCGTTTGGGGCGATAAAGAACGAATCAGACAAGTCATTACAAATCTTATTGTTAATTCCATCAAGTATGGTCGAAAAGGTGGGAATACCTTTGTCGGTTTTTATGATATGGATGAAAACATATTAGTTGAAATTTCAGATAATGGTATCGGAATCGATTCTCAACACATGGCGCGTATATTTGAACGGTTTTACAGAGTGGATAAAAGCAGGAGCAGAGACCAGGGAGGGACGGGGTTAGGTCTATCGATAGTCAAACATATTATTGAAGCTCACGGACAAAATATTAATGTGAGGAGTACACTTGGTGTGGGTACAACCTTTACCTTCACGTTAAAGATAGTAGATTGATTTAACGTTCACTGAGGTGATAAAATATTAACTAACGTTCTGATTTATTTTTTAAGATTTTTTCCATGCGTTCATGTGGAATCTCATTAAAAAGCAGGTATGAAGGTCCTGTCGAAACATACCCATGTTTTTTGTAAAACGGGATGGCATTTTCTCTTGCGTCCAGAACAATTGAAGTCAGTGCTTTTTCTTTAGCTTTTTCTTCCAGGAACAATAAGATTTCGGATCCCAGACCCAGACCTCTGTATTCTTTTTTTACGGCCATAGAACGAATCTGGCCTTCATTTCCCGGATTCAGTTGAAGACGTCCGGCAGCAATTGCTTCTTCATTTTCATCGAGCATCAGGACATGAATGGAAATGTTTTCCCATTCATCTCGGGTGGAATTTTCTACTTGTCCCCAGGGCTTTCGCAAGACTTCAAAACGTAATTTATAATATGCTTCGAGTTCTTTCTCTGTTGAAGGTATAATGATCTTTTTTGATTTCATGATTGCTGGAAGTAGGAAGAGTAAATTAAACAGCGAGCTTAGTCGTCTTTTTCTGTTTGTTTGTTTTCTAATCGAATATTTTCATCGCCCGGTTTATATGGCAAGTATGTGCATATCAATTGAAACATTTCATCGGTTGTGCGCATGCTTCCTGCTCTTTCCGAAATGGTACGTGGTGGATGAAAGGGAACCAAAGGATTATTCTCTGTGTTATCAAAAAGACCTTCCATTTGAATAAGAGAACCCGCAGGGATTTTTAAAATTTTCGGAAATGTGTAAAAATATTGCCATCGAAAATCCCATTTTTTAATGCGGATTAATGGGAGAGTATCACCATCTGGCAGGAGAACATAGGCCTGGAAAAAAATACCAAGCAAATGCATATGTGGATTGATGGTTAAAAGAGAAATGTCTTCCGGTACCCGATACGACGAAATAAATTTCTTAACCGTATGCGGAGGTATCACAAGGGGCGGAATAATCGGAGAAACACCGCTGGTTCCAATAATAAATTCCCTTAGTGGTCTCTCGGGTGCTGTCGGACTGAAATAAAAATTAAAAGTTGTTTGATCGGATGTATCGATAGGACTCGGCCCATAATGAATGTTATCGAGCAAGATAGCTCCTTGTTTCTTTACTTTTAGTCCGCCGATTCCGGGCGGATAAAATACCGCTTCAACACCCGGTAGATAATTGGAGACCGAAGGGGTGAGCAATGGATAGGAGCCGTCGTCGTTGGGTAACGAAAGTAATTGATATGCACTAATTTTATCATGCAACTCCGTATTTACATAGGCAACTCCTTTTTGGTTGTCTTTTTTGGCTCCCGCGAAATATTGAATTAGATGTGCATTGATATGATGAACGAGCTTTTTATTTCCCGGAACAATTTCGATTGTCCGTATAAAAGTATCAGATGGAAATTCATAGGGAATCTTCAGCATGATAAAATTATCTGTGTTATCACCTTTGATTAGAAATGGTTGACGCATGCGTATAATAAAATCCGGTTTTTTCTTTTCCGTATTCAATCCAAAGTCCGGAGGCTGTGGTATTTGATTGGTATCTCCGATAGGAAATCCGGCTTCAATCCAGCGATTGATAAGATGTATTTCATTTTCACTTAAAACCTTTTCCCCGACAAAATGAGAGTAAGAAGTATCAGCCGGCCAGGGAGGCATCAGTCTTTCATTAATGGAAAGTTGAACCGTATGAATCTTCTTAACAATGTCTTCGTACGTGATCAGATTAAAAGGGGCTCCGGAGCCCGGACGATGACAGGAAGAGCAATTTTCATAAAAGATGGGTGCAATTTCTTTGGAGAAAACAGGAGTAGGATTGGAATTCTTTTCTCTTATGCAAGAGCTAAACAAAATGCTCATGACAATAAAAATAGTAAAAGCGGGAAAAGTGAAAATTCTGTTAATCTTCATATTCAAGAATACATCCAATGGGCTGTGTTACCGGTATTTTTATGGGTTGATTTTTTATTAAACTGATAATTGCATTTTCTAAATCTTTTTGAGTAGCGCTTTTCTTTTTACGTCCGAGGGCAAAAAGCCAGTCATCAATTCTTCCTTGATAGACAATCTCGCCTGTATCATTTAAAAGATAGCAGGAGGGTACTGTTTTCGCCTGTAAGAATTTGGCCAGAGTCATTTCGCTGTCTTTTAATAATGGAAAATTTAATTTATAAATTTTCTGAAAGGCAAGCAGTTCGCTGTCTGAAGAGAATTTCCCCGGAAATATTCCGACAAATGAAATGTTATTGGAGAGATAGGTTTTAGAAAGAATATTTAACGAACGTGTATAATCCTGAGTGGCCGGGCAATCACTCAATAGAAAAACAATAACTGTTCCTTTTTTGTGTTGCAGCGTGGAAAAAGAAAATGATTTATTTTCAATATCCGGTAAACTGTTTTGAAAAATAGAACTTTGGGCAATTGAACCGGAATAAGAAAGCAGAAGTATAAATTGGATAAAATAGATTTTCAAGACGAGGAGGATTGAGTAGAATTAATGATGAATGATCTGTGCTTGGGTACCCGGTTTTTTTATGTATGAACGGATTATCTGACGGACATCGCGGTTATCGTTTGCGGGTTTGATAAAAGATTTCAGAATTTCAGGATTTTCGCCGGAGAGTTCCGGTTCAAAATAACCGAATCCCATGTATTTGCCTTTTTCAACATGGACAATTGATTTTTCTTTTTCGATTCGACCTGTTCCGATGATCATGAAATTTTGATTTTCGAATTTCTGTGTCTCAATGGCCTTTTTTACTCTTTCATTGTAGCTTTCAGGCGATTCTTTTCCGATGCAAGCGCCTTTACATTGTTTTACGGAATAGCTAAAACAAGAATGTGAAATGTCATGCGCTCCGCAATGTTTTTTGCAAAGATCGAATTTCAAAACGAGTTTTTCCAGTATCGCCTCAGCTTCTTCGTTTGAATTTAACGTGCAAAGTAATTCAGCACCATCTATTTTTTTTGAGATGGCAAGATTTAAATATCTCTGCTCATCGTAAAAATAGATAAGGTGATAATTTTGATAGGAGCCTTTTTGTTTACGGTTATAAAAAGGTTTTTGATTTTTGATTTCTTGAGATTCGAGTAAGAGGGCGATTAATTCATTTCCTGTTTCTTCGAATGTTATGTCGCAAATTGAATTTCGCAATTCAATTGCTCTACGGGTTTGTTTATTACTAAAATGAGTTAAAACTCTTTTTTTGATGTTTTTGCTTTTCCCAATATAAAGTACAATTCCGGCGGAGTCGTGGAAATAATAGACACCGGAATTTTCAGGAAGTTGTTCAATAATTTTTCTGTTAAATCCCGGAGGAAAGCGAAGATTCATATAATCGTTCCGAATAAACTCTTCGGGAAAATTTTCGGAATTGCTGCTTTTTAAAATCAATTCAAAAAGTTTGGACGTAGCCAATGCATCGCCATGCGCACGGTGGCGATTTTCGATTTCAATATTCAAATTTCTACACAACTTTCCAAGACTGTAGGAGGGGTGTCCGGGAATAAGTTGCCTGCTCATCTGAAGGGTGCATAAATAACTTTTATCGTATTTATAACCGAGTGACTTATATTCTTGCCTGATAAAATTATAATCGAAAGTAGCGTTGTGAGCTACAAAAATGGTGTCTTCAGTAATGTCGACGATTTGTTTGGCTATCTCATAAAATTTTGGCGCATTTTCAACCATTTCATTGGTAATTCCGGTTAGCTTTGAAATAAATGGAGGAATTTCACATTCCGGATTAATCAGACTACAAAACTCATCGACAATAGATTTACCGTCATGTATATAGATGGCGATTTCGGTAATGCGACCGGTACCTGCATTACTGCCGGTAGTTTCTATATCAATAATTGCATACTTCATTGGAGAAATTTAGCTGATCTAAAATACGATTAAATTTTGAAAGAGAGTCTAGTTGATTTCCAAGGTAATTTACACAAAAAAAAGGGCCATGTAATAAACACGGCCCCTATAAATAATTTATTGAATGTTTATTCTACGATAAACTGACGGGAAAGAACATTGTTGCCTTCATCAGTAAGCAGATAATAGTAGGTTCCTTTTGGTAAACTGCTGCAATCAATAGAAAAATTAATTTCATTTCCATTGGTTGAGCTATCGATGTTCAGATTATCAATGATTCTGGATTGTAAATCAAAGATTTTTAATGCAGGATTTTTAAGATTCTCAGTTGTTTGAACAGTCAGGTTTGCTTTTGAACTAACCGGATTCGGATAAAAATTATACCCTGAAACAAGGCTGCTGATTTCTTCAACTCCAATGGTCGTTGAAGTAATGGCAATGTGGTTGAAGTTGGTGAATTTTCCGCCAACAATTACTTTGCCGGACTGATTTCCGATTGCATAAACTTCGTCATTGATAGTACTTGAAGTAGCTGTAATCGATTGAATAGGGTTGTTGGCAGACATTTTTCTTGCAGCATTAGACGATTGTGATCCCGGTATGCCGAGGTTTGAAAATTTACCACCGATGTATAATATTCCAAAACGTGATAACATGGCATATACTTTATCACCGGAAGCAAACGTAGTAACAATTGTATTCCAATTGGTGCCATCGTAACGTGCTGCTGCAAAAGTAGGGGAAGAGAAATCTCCACCGGCATACAATTGGCTATTGAAAGATGCGAGAGCATATACTTTTCCGCTCGATAAACCGGCAACATCGCTCCATGTAGATCCGTCGAATTTTTTTACGGGAGCAGATAATGCTTCAGTTCCTGCATAAAGAATACTATTATTTTCCATGATTGCATTAACGCTGGAACTAATTCCAGAGCCAAGTGCAGTCCAGGTAGTGCCATTCAATTTAGAAATGTGGTTCATAGCCGTAGTTCCTGAGAGAGAAAATTTCCCTCCTGCATATACAGAGCCGGTTACTGAACTCACATAAATACAGCTTACCTGATCGTTAAAACCTCCGCCAAGGTCTGACCAGGTGGATCCTGACCATTTTGCAACGTTGTTTACTGCAACTCCTCCTGCAGAAGTGAAAGCACCGCCAACAAATACCTCAGAAGATGTTTTAATTCCAATTGAATACACGGGTCCGTTTACTCCTGTTCCAACAGCTTCCCAAGCCGTGCCACTCCATTTAGCCAGATAACTTAATGCAGAATTTGTAGCATTTGTAAAAGTTCCGCCAGCATAAATAGTCCCATTGGGAGCAACTGCAATTGCTTTTACCGATTCAGTTGATACACCAAGGCCTGTTGCCATATCTAACCATGTTTGTGCCCGGAGGTCTAAAGTTACAAGAATTATTAATAATGAAATAAGTGTAATGATTTTTTTCATTGTATCGTTTTATTTTGATTTTAGAGTGGAAAAATACTATAAATTTTCTGATTCAAAATGGGAATTTACTTTTTATAATAGAAATTTATTGCACTGCAACTCTTTAAGTCTGAACTCAATCGGAATATTCTTTTCGATTTCTCATCCTGAAACTCGATTGCAGCCGTATTCGGTGGCTTTTTACCTAAATTATTGGCAAAAAGAACTAAATAGTTGTTCGTATTCGGAGTTAATTGCAGTTTTATTTCTTTTTTGATTTTGGTAACGCCATAATGATCCAGAATCCAAATTCCGTTAAAAAACAGTGACATGGTATCGCCATCGTTATAGGAATTATCGAAAACAAAGATTTTTATTTCGGATGATGTAGTTTCTATTTTTTGATTGGAAATTACATTTCTGCCGGAGATTATCCTGGGAATATTGGCTGCATCAATTACAATTTCCGATTTTTCTGTGGCGACATCAATTACCGTAGGTTTTATTAATTCTTGTACAACCGGTTTCGTTTTAATTGTGTCGACGATAGAAGGAGGTAGCGTATCGTTTCGCCAGAGAATCAATTTGCCGTCCATGCCAGCAGTGAAAACGAAGTGGCTATTAATTCCGAAACAAGTGGATGTTACGGTTTTGGTATGGGCGAAAAGTTCCTGAATTATTTTTCTCTCCATGGGCTTCCAGACCCGGGCCCAGTTGCCAATGTTTCCGCTGCTCATAAATCGACCATCATCAGAAAAGCTCATGCTTGTTGGGTTTCCGGCTTTTAAAAAAAAAGAAGGAACAGTTTCGACTTGTCCGAGGTTGTATTTCCAATAGTAAATCGTACCATCCTGACTCCACGTTGCAAGCAGAGAATCTTTAACGAGAGCAATTTTTTCTATTCGGTTTATTCCTGTTGACAATTCCTGTGTGATCTGATCGGTGCGGGTATTGACGATTTTTAATTTTCCCCCACAAGCGTAAATCAAAGCGCTTCTGTCGCTTGTTATTACTGCATCCTTGATGGTATCATTTTCAGAGAATACCATATCGACTTTCTGAGTAAGGTCAGATCGGGTTTTATAAAGGCGGTTGTTTCCATTAAAATAAATGAATCCGTCTGCAATTGAAAAAAGCACAAAATGTATTCCTGTATAATCAGGAGAATAAATGGCTTGAATGATTTTTTCTTTACTGAAATCATAAATTTTTATTTCACCGTCGAATGTTGTGGAGATGAGAAGTTTTCCGGTAGAATTAAATTGCAATTGATTTACCGCCGATTGATGAGCTTTAATTTTATTGAGCAATATCCCACTTTTCAAATCATGAAAATAAAGAAAACCCAATGCATCGCCTGCGATCAGAAATTTTTGTGCCGGATCTTTCGTTAAAACTGTATAGGCACTTTCAATGTTGCCTATGGTTCCTGTCATATTGAATTGTTGTTCACCAAATGATGATGAGAAGCAGGAAGTTAAAACAACCAGACAAAGTATGAGCAGTCGTAAATTCATAGTGCAAAAATAACCCTTAATTCTCAGTGCCGGAGGTTTTTCTAACTGATAATTAAAAAGTATTTCACAATATAAGCGAGTGAAAAGAAATTCGGGTAATCGCTTTAGTCTTCTTTAATAAGAAAAAGTTTTGTGCTTTCAATTTTGTAAAGCATTGGAGCGACCAGTATTTTAGGATAGCGTAATCTCATACGCTTTGCTTCACTGCAAATAAAATCCACTTCATTGCCGATTTCATGCATGGGCTCAAAATGATAGAAATGATCTTCGGCTTCTTCTCTTGGCCAACCGGCATTTTCAACCAGGCCGCGAATAAATTGTTCTTTTCTGGCCATCAGGTTAACCATGCCGCAGTTATTGTGCCCAATAAGAGCAATCGATTTGACTCCTCCGACAGCAATGGCGTAAGAAACTCTGAATTCAGAATAACGCAGGTTTCCTCCTCCGGAACGAATTATGTATGCAAAATTCTCAGGGATGTGTAAATGTTTACGACTATCCATACACATACCGATTAAAACCTCTGCAGAAGTATAATCAATGTATGGTCTGTCGAGGTTATGATATTCCAGCAAATGTCCGATAGGAGTGTTTCTATATTGAGGGAAAATGTCCTCTTCTTTTTCAATAAGTATAATGCGAGAATTTTCTGGCATGTGTTATTAGGAGTTAAGGTTTTATGAATGATTATTAATTACGAAGATGCATTTTTTAATTGAACCTGAAAAATGAATTTTCTATTGCAATATTCGATTTGTAAAAAATTAATCTGATGACAAGGTAGTCATAAAAAAACCGGAGAAGCAACGCTCCTCCGGTTTTCAAAATTAAATAAATGAGTTCCTGTATCAAATTAGAATTTATATCCGAAACCGACGCCAAATACTTCTTTGAATTGTGTTCTTTCTACAACGTTTGCATCATAAATTACTACGGTGTTGAGTGAAGCTGTGAATAAGTTGTTGATTTTCATAAGTAAAGATGATTCCCAGTTTACATCTATTTTCTTTGCATTGTTCTTGTCCTTATCAGTGTAATTGTTGAACAATTCAAGTTTCGTAGCTAGTGTAATGTTTTCCATGATGTCTTTTTTGAATTTCATATTCAAATAAGCACCGAATTCATTACGGGTTGATTTTCCCGGATCAACACCATAAGCACCTAAATCAGAAAGTTTCGTATCAGAAACCATGGTAATTTTTCCTGTAGCTGGAGAGATAAATACTTCAAAATAATCAACCGGCTTGTAAGTGAAACCGAGTGCCAATGTGAAATATCCGGGAGCAAGAAATTTAGAAATAACGAATGAATCATTTGGATAAGCGTATCCGTTTGCAAACTGGCTTTTGAAATTGAATAAAGCGCTATACAGCCAATGAGCACTCATTTTGTGTCCGTATTTAGAAGTAAAATCGATTTTATCATCGTTTTTACGTACACCTTGAGTTCCGGATTTTAATAATCCATAGCCCAAATCCAATATATTCGACCATTCCGTCTTGTCTTTTGCATAGTTGGCAAATAAATTCACATTGCTGGAAAGAGACAAGGAATTTTCACCCCCTTGTGACCATTGCGATAAATTAATCTGATTGAAATTTACTCCGATGAATCCACCGTTTTTCCAGGATGTATCAGGAGCAGCTTGTCCGAAAACGGAAACTGCAAACAAAAACGAAATAAATGTTAGGATACTTTTCTTTTTCATAATTATTATTTAAGGTTTTTAGGGTTGCAAAAGTATAAAAATTATTCTTCTTTTTGATGCATTGTTTATCTATATTTTCTTTCAAGTACTTCATAGTTAAATAGCTAATATTCAGTCTTCAACAGCTGATTAAGTGAGTAAAACAAATGAACGTCTGATTAATCTCTAAATCCCAGCAATGCATTTTCTGTATTCAATCAGCATTCATCTAAAAGAGAAAACAGCGC
The DNA here is from genome assembly GCA_031385005.1 of Bacteroidota bacterium. GTDB lineage: Bacteria > Bacteroidota > Bacteroidia > AKYH767-A > 2013-40CM-41-45 > JADKIH01. The sequence continues at coordinate 57,393 of JANNBB010000026.1, read as the reverse complement.
GGTTTTAAAAATGAATTGCTTTAAATAAAAAAACATCCTTTGTATATCGCTTGAGAATTGTGATTTTTGCGCCTATGTTAACAGTAAATAATATTGCTTTTGAATTTGGCGGCCGGTATTTGTATAAAGATGCTACCTGGCAAATTAATCCGGGAGAAAAAATCGGCTTGGTTGGACTGAATGGAACAGGAAAATCTACTTTATTGAGAATCATTAATGGCGAGTATGCCTTAGAGAGTGGGGAGATCAGCAAGATAAAAAATCTCACCATCGGATTTTTGAATCAGGATTTACTCAGCTATTCAAGTGATGAGACTATTTTAGAAGTAGCCATGCAGGCATTTGGTGATACGTTGAAACTGGACAAGGAAATTCATGCCTTGCTTGAGAAGATGGAACACGACCACAGTGAAGAGATACTCCATGAGTTACACGATAAGCAGGTTTTGTTTGATGCGGCAGACGGTTACAACATCAGGCCCAAAACAGAAGCCTTATTAGAAGGTCTTGGATTCACCACTGAAGAGTTAGGAAAGGCGCTTAGTCAGTTTTCCGGAGGATGGCGAATGCGAGTCATGTTAGCTAAGATGATGTTGCAAAACCCGGAACTGTTATTACTCGATGAGCCAACGAATCACCTGGATCTTCCTTCCATACAATGGATAGAAAATTATCTGAAGAATTATAAGGGCACAGTTGTAATTGTTTCCCATGACAGGTACTTTCTAGACAATATCGTAACCAAGATTGCGGAAATTTCTCAGCAGAAGATTAATGTTTACAATGGAAATTATACTTTTTACCTATCTGAAAAAACAGGACGGGAAGAGTTACAGCGTTCGCAATTCAGAAATCAGCAAACCTATATTAAGGAGCAGGAGAAATTAATTGATCGTTTCCGTGCGAAAGCATCCAAAGCCAAAATGGCGCAATCGCGGATTAAAAAGTTGGATAAGTTGGATAAAATTGAAGACGTTGATTCAGGCACGCCGGATATCAATATCCGTTTTCAAATTGAAAAGCAGCCGGGAAAGCTTATTTCTCAACTTCATATAAAAAACAAAAGTTATGGAGCACAGAATATTTTAAAGAACACAGAGACAAAGATAATGCGGGGTGATAAGATTGCATTGATCGGTGCTAACGGAAGAGGAAAATCAACTTTACTTCGGATGATCAATGGCAATGAGCCCTATGAAGGCGCCTCGGAAATGACGCATAATGTGATTCCATCTTTTTATGCGCAGCATCAGTTAGAAGCGCTTGGCTTAAATAACGACCTCATTACAGAACTCATTTTATATGCTCCGGATAAGAAGGAAGTTGAGCTTAGAGGTATATTAGGTGCATTTTTGTTTTCAGGAGATGATGTATTCAAAAAAATAAAAGTCCTTTCCGGAGGAGAAAAATCGCGTGTCGCATTGGCAAAAACTATTTTGAGCAAAGCCAATTTTTTAATTCTCGATGAGCCCACGAATCACCTGGACATGCAATCGGTGGGAATTTTAATTAAGGTGTTGCAGGAATATGAAGGCACTTTTATTATTGTATCGCACGACCGTTATTTTCTTTCACAGGTTGCCAATAAAATCTGGTGGATAGAGAATCATCATGTAAAAGAATATCCTGGACCATACGATGAATATGAATATTCTCAGTCGCAGCGAAAAGACAAAGAAAGAGCCGATCAAAAAAATCAACAACAAAAGGAAAAGCAGGAAAAGGAAAAGCAAAAAGCACAGCCGGTAGAAAACAAAGAAACGGAAGAGCAGAAAAAGGCATTAAAGAAATTGAATAATCGTTTCCAGCAACTGGAAGTTGATTTAGCCAAAGCAAGAGCAGAAAAAGAAAAATTTGAGAAACAACTTTCAGATCCTTCTATTTATGAAGACAAAGAAAAATTTCAATCGGCTTTAGCTGCATTCAATATGCAGGAGACGAAATTGAAAAAAGTAATTACCGAATGGGAAGATGTATTTGAACAGTTGTCAGAGTTCGAGGAAAAAGACTGATTTTGAAAGAAGAAAATTTTAAAGTTTGCAAAGTTACCTAAAAGTCGAATTCATTGCTTTTTTTGATCGTCATTTTATAGTCATATTTTCTGTACGATTAAAATACGTAAGAACTGCATTCTTTCACCAAATAAATCAGCCCATTGGTCAAATTTATTACCACCTGTTCTAATTGCTTTCGTACATTGGTTCTTTGTTTCCAGAATTTATGATTACACAAGTTACATCCGGTATTAAGGTAAGTGTTGAGGTTTTTTACAGACCCGACCAGAGTAATTCACACCTCAATCAACATATTTTTGCTTATCGCATTTCGATAACCAACAATAGTGATTACTCGATTCGTTTAACTCGCAGACATTGGTTCATTGTTGATTCCAATGGTACGAATAGCGAAGTAGAAGGAGAAGGTGTAATTGGAGAACAGCCGATAATCGGAACGGGTGAAACTTTTCAATACATTTCCGGCTGCAATCTGGATTCTGAAATTGGTAAAATGTATGGGACTTATTTAATGGAGCGTTTAATTGACAAAAAGAATTTCTATGTACGAATCCCCGAATTTCAAATGATCGTACCTTATAAGTTAAATTAAGCTTTCTGATCAACAGCATTTAGGCCAACCGTGTTTTTACGGTTGGCCTTTTTGATTTTTATTAAAACTGATTTGTTGATATTTTGCAATAATTTTCCGGATTTGCTATAGTCAAGTATTTTATTTTTTCTATATTGTTCTTGAAAATTATTAACATCATTAAACTTCCGACTCAATTATTGGTCTTGAAGTGATAATTACCCGCCCATGGAAAGACGTGAATTACTATCAGAAACACCACAAACAAAACCTCAGAGACAGCGTTTTGATTCCGTTGCACGGACAATGACAGGACTAGCACCCTATACGGGGTCTTGGACTATTGCTGAAGCAAAGCACCTTTTAAAAAGAACGATGTTTGGTTCGACTAAAGCAGATATCAACACTTTTTTAACTCTTGGAATGAGTGATTCAGTTGACACGCTTATTGAGCTTATTAATCATCCCGTTTATACGCCACCACCTGATCCGGTTAATAATTACGACAATCTGTTGACAGATCCTCAGTGTGCGGCCGGATTGCCTTGGCCTTTTACTCCGGATACCAATAACGTTACCATTTATACCTATTTCTACAGGATGAAAAGTTTAAAATCCTGGTGGATTTCACAAATGCTGAATCAATCAAGAAGTTTAAGGGAGAAAATGGTTCTTTTCTGGAGTAATCATTTTGTTGTAGAATTCGATATCATAGATTCATCAACCTATATCTACAAATACAATTCTTTGCTAAGAGAATATGCACTTGGTAATTTTAAAGAATTTACCAAACAGATTACTCTAAATTGTGCGATGTTGAAATACCTCAATGGTGATAAAAACACAGCCGCTGCTCCCAATGAAAACTATGCACGTGAGTTACAAGAGCTATTTACTATTGGGAAGGATTCTATGGGGAATCCATATTACACGGAAGATGATGTACGCGAAGCTGCACGGGTATTGACAGGATGGCGACTCGATCTTACTAATGGAGGTTCTGCAAATGGGTACAATTCTTATTTCATGCCGACAAAACATGATGCAGGCAATAAGCAATTTTCTTCTTTTTATGGGAATGCAGTAATAACCGGTCAATCCGGCACTGCAGGGGCTAATGAAATTGATGATTTAATGAATATGATATTTGCACGCAATGAAGTGGCAGAATTTGTTTGCCGAAAATTTTACCGATGGTTTGTTTACTATGAAATTGACTCAGCGACTGAGACAAATGTCATCCAGCCCCTTGCGAATATCTTTAGAACAAATAATTATGAAATAGCACCTGTTCTTTCTGCATTATTTAAAAGCGAACACTTTTATGATGTGTTAAACAGGGCTTGTCTGATAAAACCTCCTGTTGATTTTACTGTTGGTTTATCCCGTGAATTTGAAGTTGGTTTTCCGGATAATACAGATGTTATTGCTCAATACGCAAGTTGGGATAAATTAAGATCTCAATCTTCTAATTTTCAATTAAACATCGGCGACCCTCCCAATGTAGCAGGCTTTCAGGCCTATTATCAGGAACCATCTTATCACGAATTGTGGATCAACTCCGATACACTTCCCAAAAGAAATCAGTTTACTGATAGGATGTCAGCAAATGGTTATACGAACTACGGGCAAACCATATTAATTGATGTAGTTGGTTATACGGAAACACTAACCAATCCTTCCGATCCCATTGCTTTAATTGACGAAGTACTTTCCTATCATTATGCCTTGGATGGAACTCCATTGTTGGAAGCGTATTTGTTGTCAATTTTACTTTCCGGCCAAACCAGTAATTATTATTGGACGAATGCCTGGGATGATTATATTGGAGATCCGACGAATACAACATATTACAATATTGTGAAGTCGCGTCTTCAGAGTTTTTATAGGTACATAATGGATTTATCCGAATATCAACTTTCATAACCTTTACCATGAAAAGAAGAGACTTTTTACGCACTACGGTGCCGGCCACTTTACTGCCATCCATATTAGGCGGATTTTCTGTACGTGCTTTTGCAGGATCGCCGTTGATGCAAGCGTTAAATTCTGCTACGCTGAATGACCACGTGCTTATTCTGATTCAATTGAATGGAGGAAATGACGGATTGAATACAGTAATTCCTCTCGATCAATACACGAACTTATCGCAAGCGAGATCGAACATTTTAATTCCGGATACCCAGGTTCTTGCATTGAATGGTTATACGGCAACAGGTTTTCATCCTTCGATGTCGGGGATGCAACAACTTTTTAATGACGGAAAATTGAATGTTATACAAGGAGTAGGATATCCTTCTCCTAATTTTTCACATTTCAGAGCAACAGATATCTGGCTCACCGGTTCTGATGCAAATCAGGTGTTGGCTACAGGATGGGGTGGTAGATACCTTAATTACGAATATCCGAATTTTCCAACCGGATATCCGAATGCAACCATGCCGGATCCACTGGCTATACAAATCGGTTCTACGGTTTCAATGGCTTTGCAAGGTCCGGCTTCGAGCATGGGAATGGCTATTTCAGATCCTACCAGTTTTTATAATTTAATCAATGGTGTTCAAGACCCGGCACCCAATACGAATGCGGGAAAGGAACTCACTTATATTCGTCAGGTTGCGCAACAGTCATCGCTTTATTCGACAGTAATTATGGCTGCTGCCAATAACATTACTCAGCAATCTTCCATGTATCCGACAGCAGGAACGAATTCTCTGGCAGATCAGCTTAAGATTGTAGCTCGACTGATTGCCGGTGGATTGAAAACAAAAATTTATATGGTCAACCTCGGTGGTTTCGATACGCATTCTGCACAGGTCGATACAACAACTACTACGGGTGAACATGCCGATTTACTTTCCAAACTTTCTGAAGCCATTACAGCATTCATGGACGATACGATATTTTTAAATATTGAAGATCGTGTACTTGGAATGACATTTTCCGAATTTGGCAGAAGAATCGTTTCCAATTCAAGTTTGGGCACGGACCATGGCGCTGCAGCACCGATGTTTGTATTTGGAAAAGATGTTCAAAGCGGAATTTTAGGAAGCAATCCGGTAATCGATCCTGTCGTATCAACAAACGACAATCTGCCAATGCAATACGATTTCCGTTCTGTTTATGCATCTGTTTTACAGGATTGGTTCTGTGTTCCATCGACGGATTTAAACAGCATTTTATTGCAGAATTTCCAGACACTTCCGATTATTCAAAGTACAGCATGTGCTAACGTAGGTATTCATGATTTGAACCAGTCAGCAGGAATAAACCTCATCTCGAACTATCCGAATCCATTTACATCAAGCACTTATATTTCTTTTACTACAGCAGGAGGCCATACACTTGTTCAGATATTCGACAATGAAGGTCATTTAATTAAGACGCTGGCAGATGGAGAGTATGCTGCAGGGACATATAAGTTGTGGTTCGAAAATGAGAATTATAGCTCCGGAGTCTATTATGCACGGTTGCAAAATGGTTCCGTACAGCAGGTAAGGAACATGGTTATCAGTCGCTGATTGGATTCAGGTAATTAAACTCAACCGTAGTAATACAGGTGTTTTTTTTGCGAGTTTTATTGTGCTTAATTCTTTTGATATTTTCTTTTCTTTTTGTGAAAAGCTGCCATTGATTTTTGCATTTTTGACGTTATGACAGAACGAGCAAAAGCATTTGAAAGACTGGCCACAATTATGGATGAATTGAGAGCCGGTTGCCCTTGGGATAAGAAACAAACGATGGATTCATTAAGGCATTTGACAATTGAAGAGACTTGTGAGTTGGCGGATTCGATTATCGATAAAGACTTTCAAGGAATCAAAAAAGAATTGGGCGATATTTTACTACATATTATTTTTTATGCAAAGATTGCCTCAGAGACAAAAGATTTTGACATCACAGATGTAATCAATGCTCAATGTGAAAAATTAATTTTCAGGCACCCGCATATTTATGGGGATGTTAAAGTGGCTGATGAAGAAGAAGTCAAGCGCAACTGGGAAAAATTAAAGCTCAAAGAGGGAAACACTTCAGTTTTGGATGGTGTCCCGAAATCGATGCCTTCCATTATTAAAGCTATACGAATTCAAGAAAAGGCAAGAGGTGTCGGTTTTGACTGGGATAAGCCGGAGCAGGTATGGGAAAAAGTAGAAGAAGAGCTTGAAGAGTTTAAAAGTGCCGCTGAATCCGGAAATCAGGAAGAAGCGCTTTCTGAATTTGGAGACGTCTTGTTTAGTCTGATTAATTATGCAAGGTTTAAAAACATCAATCCGGATGAAGCGTTGGAAAGAACCAATAAGAAATTTATTTATCGTTTTAAATACCTGGAAGAGTCTGCAAAAAAATCGGGTAAGTCATTAAGCGAAATGACTCTTGCCGAAATGGACGTTTACTGGAATGAAGCAAAAAAGAAAAAGTCTGATTTTTAGTGTTTAACCCATTAGTCTGCAAAAGTTTCAGATAAAGCGGGATGTGTATTTTCATAAAATGGATGCGTATTAATTCGCTTCTTAATTCTATCTTTGCAGCAAACCAAAAAAAATAAATTATGATTGAAGTAGGTCAAAAAGCGCCATCTTTTAAATTGCTGGACAAAGATAAAAATGAAGTAACCCTCGAATCTTTCAGAGGAAAGAATCTGGTATTATTCTTTTTTCCAATGGCATGGACAGGTAACTGTACCAAAGAAATGTGTACGGTTCAGGAAGATTATAAAGCATATGGCAATATGAACGCTGCTGTTGTCGGCATTTCTGTCGATACATTTTTTGCTTTGAAGCGTTTCACTGAAGATAATAAAATTGAATATCCATTATTGTCTGATTTCAACAAAGAGACAATTAAGGCTTATGATATCGTTCATCACGATTTTGCTTTCGGTTATAAAGATGTAGCAAAACGCGCAACCTTTGTACTCGATAAAGAGGGTATCGTTCGTTACACACAGATTTTAGCTAGTCCTGGCGATTTTCCGGATATGCAAGCCATTCAAGAGGCAGTTAAAGCAATTAAATAATTGCTTTAGTTTTTTCAAGTGAGTAATGCTATACCGGCTCCAAGCATGATGATGAATAGTTTTTTCATGTTAAACCTGTGCTGTTCGTTTGATTCGAAAAGTATGGTAGTAGAAATATGAAGAAAAATTCCGATTACTACTGCCATTATTCTATTAAAGAGAATAGTAGTATTGATATCGGAATGACCCAGAAAACTTCCTGAAAAGGCACCCAAAGGAGCCATAACTGCAAAAAGAATCAGGTAAAATATTGCCGTATTCCTTTTTAGTCCGGATTGCATGAGCATGGTCATTAATGCAAGTGCAACAGGTATGTGGTGCATGACTATGCCTGCTAAAAGCGATTGTTGTACTCCGGGTTCCGAAAAATTCTGAGTAAGCGGTATGCCTTCGAGAAAACTATGCAAGCAAAGTCCTGTCATGACTCCATATGGAAATGCAGCATTTTGTTTGGAGTGTACGTGAATATGACCATGTTCAATACCTTCTGAAAAAAATTCGAGAATAATCTGGAGAAAAAAACCGAGAAAAATAAACATACCGATTTTATCGTCTCCTGATTTATATACTTCGGGAATGAGGTGGTGAACGGCGATAGCAAATAAATACGCTCCGCTAAAAGAAAGAAGTAGTTTCAAAGATACGGCAGAGACCTTTTTAAAAAGAAATAAAGAAGTACCTCCCAGAATGACTGTTATAAATAATAGCAGGTATGCGAAAATCGACATATAGAGTTTATTATTTTTTCTTTGCCAGCACGATTAGTCGTTCGGATTTTTGTTCGTCGAATGCTTCCAACTCATAGCTTCCAAAAAGTTTATATATTTCCAGTCCTTCGATATTAAAATATTTTTCGATATCCTTTCTTTGAGCAAGTAGAAGGTTTTCTTCAAAGGAATAAGAATTACCCTTATCGGAAAAAGTTATCTTTTTACATACGAAGCCATTTTGAATCGACTTTTCAATTTGAAAGTTAATTTCGTCGACAACAATTTTCGCAGTGGAATCACCTGCTTGAATGACTTTATTCGCATTAAAGTAGTCGAAAACAAATATTCCGTTTTTTTTAAGAGCGGTTGTATGCGAATTGATGCATCGAACATTGTCTCTTTCTTTTTCGAAGTACCCAAAACTGCTGAACAGGTTCAAAACCAAATCGAAATAATTGCTTCGAAAGACTTCGCGCATATCGTGTAAATAGAAAGTCAGGTTTTCATTTTCAAATTTCTTATTGTGCCTGATACTTTCCGAAGAAAGATCAAAGCCGGTCACATCAAATCCTTTTTTATTCAGGTAAATTGAATGACGGCCTTTTCCGCAAGCGACATCCAAAATCCGGCTTCCGGTTTGGGGTTGTATGAATTTGATTAATGCATCGAGGAAAATTTCCGCTTCCCTTTCATCTCTTTTCTTATATAAAATATGGTAATAGGGAGAGTTAAACCAGTCTTCGAACCAATCAGCTTTTTCAGAGACCAGTGGCTTAACCTTCGAGATCATTGTCATTAAGTGTTACTTTAATTCCTTTATGGATAAAGAGCAAAGTAACAGATTTATACGAATGGTTAAAACTTTTTATTCTAATTGATTAATAATGCTTGTTTTGTATATATTTTTATGCCTTTAGTAATTGAATGAGAAAACACGCGCGAAACAGGCGATCCAGGCTAATTAAAAGATCCCCACCGGGTTCAGCTCCCGGTGTAATAAATATTCCGGATGATGCTTTAAAATTATCCATACGGTCCTTTTGTTATACAGAATTCAGTCTGCAAGAGACGGAATTGACAACGCTGGAGGAAATAAAAAGGCAACTCGAACAATTTCCGGACAAAAACCATTGGTTCGATATTAAGGGTTTCAGTAACAGGAATTTTCTCGAACAATTGGCTGATTTTTTCGGCATTCATCGTTTACAGATGGAAGATGTGGTAAATGTTTACCAGCGACCTAAAATTGAAGAATATTCGGGACATGTTTTTTTTATTTCCCGTGTATTACGCATGAATGAAAACACCATTTGCAATGATCAGCTAAGTTTGTTTTTGGGAAAAAATTATGTCATCTCTCTGCAAGATCAATATGACGATATTCTGGAACCGGTACGTGAAAGACTTCGTTTAGGGAAAGGTTATCTGCGTCGTTCAGGTTGTGATTATTTGGTTTATTCACTCATGGATATTGTTGTTGATAATTATTATCCGATTCTCGAGAAAACAGGCGATCAGTTAGATGATTTACAGGACGAACTTATTTCGAATCCATCTCACGAATCCCTGAACAAAGTATTGCAGGTTAAGCGTGATTTAATCTTACTTCGTAGGACTATTTGGTCGGAAAGAGATAAAATAAACGATATCCTGCGCTCTTTATTGCCGGAGATTAAGGACTCAACCAAAGTATTCTTCAGAGATACCTATGATCATTGCATTCAATTATTGGATCTGGTCGAGAGTTACAAAGAAGTCACAGCTTCGCATATGGATATTTATCAGTCATCTGTGAGTAACCGGCTGAATCAGGTAATGAAAGTATTGACAATTATTTCGACGATCTTTATACCGCTTACGTTTATTGTTGGGTTGTATGGAATGAATTTCGCCCGACACGATCCTAAAACCGGCGCAGACCTCCCGATGAACATGCCGGAACTTTATAGTCCTCATGGATATCTGGTCGTTTGTTTAGTAATGTTGTTAATAGTGATTTTTCAAATAGTGTTTTTTTATAAAAAAGGTTGGCTAACAAAGCGATTATGAAAACATTTCCATTGATTGCAAAAACATCTTTCGGTTTTGAAGACTTGCTGATGGCTGAATTACAAACCATGGGTGCGACGGATATAAAAAAAGGAACACGTGCTGTTTTTTTTACCGGAGATCTTGAAACCATGTATCGCGTTAATTTGTGCAGTCGAGTCGCACTTCGTGTTTTGAAACCGGTTGTTTCCGTTCCGGCATCGAACGAACAAGAATTGTATGATGGGATTAAAAAAATTGACTGGAGTCAGATGTTGTCTGCCGATGATACCCTGGCAGTTGATGCTGTTACAATAAAATCCAACCTGACTCACTCTTTGTATGTTTCGTTGAAGACGAAGGATGCAATTGTAGATCAGTTTAGAGAGAAGACAGGTAAAAGACCGAATGTAGAATTGCGCTATCCGAAAATACGTGTGAATGTACATTTATCCGACAATGTGGCTTCCATTTCCATCGACAGTTCCGGTGATTCTTTACACAAAAGAGGGTACAGGCAGCAACAAGGTGAAGCACCTCTGAATGAAACATTAGCAGCAGGATTGGTGTTATTGAGTGGTTGGGATCGACAATCACCGTTGACGGATTTCATGTGTGGAACAGGAACGATACTTATTGAAGCAGCCATGCTTGCCAGAAATATAGCACCCGGAATATTGAGAAAGGAATTTGGTTTTGAAAGATGGAATGATTTTGATGCATCGTTGTGGGACAGCGTTACCGATCAGGCGCGAAGTGCACAAAAGCCCAACCTCACTTTTCCGATCACCGGAATTGACAAGTCGGCTCAGGCCATAGCGGATTCAAAAGAGAATGCGCGTGCGGCTTCTGTGTTGAATGATATTCAATTTCATAATATGCGCTTTGAAGATTATACGCCACCGGAAATGGCTCAGACAATCATTTCCAATCCTCCTTACGGTGGACGAATTACGGATAATGATTTGCTTGAATTGTATAGCTATATTGGTGATCAGTTGAAAAAGAAATACAAAGGAAGTACAGGTTGGATATTAACGGCCAATCAGGAAGCCGCTAAGAAAATCGGTTTACATGCTTCAAGAAAAATTCAATTATATAATGGTTCATTGGAATGCAGGTTATTAAAATTTGATTTGTATAGCGGAAGTAAAAAAGCATCTAAGAATGCTTCACAAAGCGATAACGATGAAAAATAAAAAATTGGGTGTGCTGACAACCGGCGGTGATTGTCCGGGTTTGAATGCGGCCATCCGCGCTGTTGTTCGAACAGCGAACTATCATAACCTGGAAATTACCGGAGTGCTGGAAGGTTATAACGGACTTATAGACGGAAAGTTTATTGGTTTATCATCGCAAAATGTAAGTAATATTCTTCAGCGTGGCGGAACGATTCTGAAAACGGCCAGAAGCGAAAGGTTTAAAGACAAGGAATCGAGAAAGAAAGCGTATGATAATTTAATCAAAGAAGGAATTGATTCATTGATTGTTTTAGGAGGAGATGGATCGTTCAGAGGACTGAATGTTTTTACGGGTGAGTATTCCATTCCTTGTATGGGAATTCCGAAAACGATTGACAACGATATTTATGGAACAGATGTGGCCATAGGATTCGATACGGCATTGAACACAGTCGTTCAGGCAATAGATAAAATCAGAGACACTGCTGATTCGCATAACCGTTTATTTTTTGTTGAAGTTATGGGTAGGGATGCCGGAATGATTGCTTTGTACAGTGGAATAGGTGGTGGAGCAGAAGCAATTCTTATACCCGAGACAGAAACACGTATCGACCAATTGGTAAAAGTGCTGGAGCGTGGTTGGCAGAGAAAAAAATCTTCAATGATCGTTGTTGTTGCCGAAGGCGATGATTCAGGTGGTGCTTATGATATCGCCGAAGAAGTGAAGGAACGCTTTTCACAATACGATACTAGAGTTTCAGTATTGGGCCATTTGCAAAGAGGTGGTAGCCCGACCTGTTCGGATCGTGTTCTCGCTTCGAGGTTTGGTGTTGCAGCTGTAGAAGCCTTGAAAGATGGTCGCACCAACCAGATGGTCGGCTTGATCAACAATTCTATTGTCTTTACTTCATTGGAAGAAGTGACAAGTAATAAAAAAGTTTTTCCCGGAGAATTGATGCGTATAGCGGAGATCTTATCGCTCTGATATTTTTGTTAAATCGTTTCCTTCATTGAATAAATAATCGAGACAGGAAAGATCGTTCAGAAATCCATTTCGCTCACCAAAAACCTGTTGGTAGGAAGGGATTGAAAGAGTTGTCGATTTTGGATGGATGGTTTTTCGAAAATCTACATAGCCGGTAACTTCTTTTTGGTATTCAGTCGTTAATGAAACAGTTTTTTTCAAAAGAAAGAGTTTGAGCATGCTTTGCAGAATGGAAAAATTAAAATCAAATAATAATTGGTTTTCAGTTTGAAAAATATTTTTCAGCTCTTCTTCGTAAAATTCAAAGTAAGGTGAATTTCTATAGGCCGAGCAAATCGCTTTCCAGTGAATGTTTTTCCAGGGAGAATCGAAAGACATTTTGACTTCGCGAATTGGAATTCGAAATAGATCTGTATGAACTACAGGAATAATGAGTGCTTGTTTTCCGTTGGCGCCATAGATACAGCATCTGTTTCGGTAGGTTTGCTTTACGAAATGTTCGTGCTGATCGAGGCAAATTTCATCGGCATGCAAACAATTTAGGAGATATGAAATCGGTGGAAAATAGGCAATGGAAAATAGTCCGTTCAAGCTAAGGTGGGTTTAGAAAAAATGTTAACGCCTTTCATAAGCGCCCATGTCAGGAGCAGGAGGATTGAGGCGGGAATTGCCTAAGATGTCGTTGTTTAAGATTGGACTGAGGTTGGTAATTGTAATATCGCCGGAATTAATTGCGGGACTATTTAGCGAGTCGAGTTGGTAATCGTTGTTGTCGATGTCTTTGAAGAGGGGATTGTTGAAGCTGCTGAATGATTTTAAGATGGATGCATATCGATTCGGATCGGAAGTAGGAAAAGCGCTTTCAACTCTAAGTAAAGAATGGTCGAACTTAAAGTTAAAGAGATTGCCGATTGGAAAAGAATCAAGATCGAGTTCGTTGTCGTTGTTGCCATAGATGATGCAATTCCCAAAATATGCATTTAACGAGCGAAGATTTAGATCGAAGTAGTTGTTCAGAGAAACTGCGGGTTGATCGCGTTGAGAATTGTTCCAGAAGTTAGCAAAAGTGCAATGGTAGAAGTTGTAAACTCCGCCGAAAAGGATATTGGCATTTTGAGCGCCGCAATTCGCGAAAACACAATTGTATGCATTCACCTTGCTGCCCCGAAGTGCGATGGCATGGGATGACATGTTTTTGATGATGGTGTTTTCGAGTTCGAGTGTAAAAGTATTTGCATTGTTATTGAAAACAGTATCTACTAAAAGTCCGATAGTTCCATTTTTAATGACGGCATTTTTTATCGAAGAGTTAATAGTTCCCGGTGAGATGACATTGCTTCGTAAGTTTAAATTGGAAAGCCAGATTCTGTCCCATTGTCCGGGAATGTCTTTGTAATCTTCTCCCAGGCGGTCGCCCTGAAAAGTGACTTTATCCTGCAAGGTTCCGTTAACGGTGAATGTAGCGGAATTCAAAATGATGAGTCCGGAGCCGGGATGAAAGTGCACATTCGTACCGGCATTCACAGTAAGTGTGCAGGAAGAATCGACCATGGCAAAACCATAAACAACGTGAGGTTTGTCGTTATTCCATGTGTCATTGCAATTGAGAAAGAAGAAAGGAGCGATTTCGGAGTTAGCAGGCGGACGGTGAAAATAAGCATCTTGTCCCCAGGCGACGAGGTCTAAGTCCTGAAGAAATCCATTCGTGCTGAATAAAATGGAGTCAGATATGACGAGTGGAGTTGTTCCATTATTAGGATCTACGGTTACTTCGATGAAAATAAAAATACTGTCTTTGCCACCAATTTCAACATCCGTAAATGATTTACCGGGAATACCATTTACATTGAGCCGGAAGTTTGAATTATCTCCTCCGGCTAAGCGTATGGATGATATTTTAACATCTTTTTTATCGGGATTGTAAACGGTGAATACCTGCGTGGCGCTGCCAACACTGGTAAATACCGTGTCGAAAATTATGGTATCTTCTGAAAAGGAAAGTTCTACATTACCGGAAGCAAATTCTTCTTTCTTGCAGGAGTTTAAAAGAAGATAGGAAAGTAAAACGATGATCAGAATTCGCATGAGCAGGTTACCCTTAAAATCCGAAGGTACACAGAATTGGTTAGTGGTTCAATTGAAACGCAAGAAACACGAATAAATTTAAATTTGAAACGTATTTCAAAGAAAATTCATTTCAACAATTATTTATCAAAAAATAAAAAGCAAAGGGGCGATTAGACCTCCGCAAACATTTTAAGTTTTTTCTGTAAAAGTTCCATTTCGTCCTTGGCTCTTTTCAAATTGCTTTCCACTTCGACGAGTAGGGGAGCCATGTTTTTCGAACTTCTGAAGAAACCTAAATTGTTTTCATACTGATTGATAGTTGCTTGAAGTTTTTTAATTTTTTCACGCAAAGAATTTTTTTCTTTAAGTAAAAGGTTGCCGGAATCCTGCGACTGGTGAAGCGATTCAACGTTGCTGCGGAATTTCAACAGGTGACGCTGACCGGATTCCATTTTGAGTTTATCGTAACAGTCGTCGAGGGCTTTTTTGAATTTTTCCCAGATGCGTTGTTTGTCTTTAATTGGAACATGCTGAATCGTTTTCCATTCTTCAGAAAAGCCACGCAATGTTTTAATGTTTTCATCCTGATTTTCGCCCGGAACAAATGCCAGAACGCGGGTGACGAGTTCCTCTTTTAACTCGAGATTTTTAATTTGCTCGGCATCGCGAGCGCCGAATTTTTCACGTTTGGCATTGAAGAATAGATCGCAGGCATCACGAAATTTTTTCCACAATTTGTTTTCTTCCCATTGATCGACATGACCTGCACTTTTCCAATCATTTTGCAATTGAAGGATTTCTTTGGTAGGTTCTTCGAAACTTTCGTGAGTCTTTTTAGCTATTTCTTCTGCTTTGGCGATGATAGCAACTTTGCGGTCTTTATTTTCTTTCTGACCTTTCTTGAGGTCTAAGAAGTAATTGCGGCGTTTAGTATAGAATGCATTCATCGAAGCGCGAAACTCCTCCCAAATCTTATCGTTTTCGGCTTTCGGACCGACACCGATTTTTTTCCATTCTTCGAACAGGCCATTAAAAGTATCCGTCATGGTTTGCCATTGGCGGGCATTGTCGAAATTCTCTTCTGCAATACCTTTGGCACGTTCAAGAATTTTTTTCTTTTCTTCTATATTGACGACTTCTTCTTTCTGTCTTTCCTGATAAAAAGCACGGATTTTCTGGTAAACCTGTCCGATGAGTTCGCGGTATTTGGTACGAAGCGGTTCGATAGTTTCAGGTGCAGTTGGACCGAGTTCCGACCATTCCATCCGGTAAAGAGTGATGAGACGCTCGATACCTTTGACGGATTCCATAGGAATGAGTGATTCAATTTTTACCAAAAGCTGGGATCGTTGTTCGAAGTTGCGTTTAAAGTCCAGTTCGCGTAAATCTTTGCTCAACTTCATGTTGTAATAGAAGTTGTGTGCATGACGATGGTAAATACTCTGAACGTTTTTATATTCTTTGGAAGGCACGTTCCCTATTTCATTCCATTTGGTCTGCAATTCCTTAAAAGCATGAAAAGCCTTACCTATATTGGTTTCTTCGGCGATCAGTTTTTCAAGGTCGGTGATTACTTTTTCTTTCTCTTTGAGTTTGGAAGTAACTTCGGACGTTTTTATTTTTTTGAACTTCGATTCGCGATCCGATAAGATATGCATGAGTTCGCCGAATCTTACATCGAGCGGATCTTTGGCCGGTTCGAAATCTTCTGCGAGTCCGCCTTCGACAAGGAATGACTGTAGTTTTTCGTTGTTGACATCATCGCATGCTTTCAGGTACTGATTTTTAATCTCATCAGCCTTGCTGGTGGTTTCGTCGGAAAAATCCTCTTTGAGTAAATCTTCCAGTTGTTGTAATAATTCTTCCTTCATTTGAATGGACAGGTATCTAAGTTGCAAGTATTTTTGCGCAAAGCAAAAATAAGAAACTCAGTCGTAGGGGTTAGGTGGTGTGTTAAGTTTTTTAAAGTTCCCGAAGATAAGATACAGGTGTTTTCAAGTCAATACCAAAATCATCAAAAATGTCTCAAAAAGAGTGAGATATTCCATTGTTTTTCAAAAAATTTTGCTATTGAATAGAGGTTGAAAACATTAAAAAACTTTGATTTTTTCTTTGGAAAAGTGGAAAATATTCCTACTTTTGCATTCCAAATTTTGAATAATCATGAAGAAAGATTTGCACCCGCAGAATTATAGAATGGTCGTTTTTAAGGATATATCATGTGATTATGCCTTTTTAACGCGCTCAACCGTAGAGACAAAAGATACGATAAAATGGACTGATGGAAAAGACTATCCACTGGTTAAATTAGAAATCAGTCAGATGTCTCATCCTTTTTATACCGGAAAGATGAAGTTAATCGATACAGCAGGTCGTGTCGATAAATTCCGTTCCCGTTATGCTAAGAAACAAGAAGTAAAATCCTGATTCATTGCCCCGCAATTGATTCAGATAACGTTCTGAAAATTAATAAGAGTCCACTCATTTTTTGAGCGGACTTTTTTTATTTATTACCTATTTTTACCGAGCTTCCTTGTTCTAATTTCAATTACTATGCATTGTATTTTATTTGATGATGAATCCCGGCAGAGTTTATTGCCTTTTACTCATACCCGGCCCGTTTCGGAAATCCGTATCGGGATTCTGAAGATTTCGGAAAAATGGAAGTGGATGTTACCGGGTGATTATTCTTATTTGACGGAAAAATACCTGAGCAAAAAATTTTCTTTTTCTTCAGGAACCAAAAATATTTTTTTGAACGGTTCCGTTTTACCGAATGTCGGACTGGTAGAAGAAATAAACAGTCTGAAATCCGGCGAGAAGCTGATGAAAGAAGGTGTACTTGTTGCGGCAAGGATGGATGCTGATATCAGTGGTGTAGAAAAAATGGCTGATGTTGAATTTGTATCGGTAAAAAATTGTGTTTCCTCTTTTTCGAAAATAAATTTCAACTGGGATATTTTCTCTAAAAACGATGAGGCATTAAGTAGCGACTTTTTAATGTTAACTAAAGGACGTAGGTCGGCGGAAATTAGTAAAACGAATACGGTTATTTCTTCTGATAAAATATTTCTGGAAGAAGGGGCCCTAGTGGAATGTGCTATTCTGAATGCTTCCGGAGGATATATGTATATTGGAAAAGGTGCTGAGATAATGGAAGGTGCTATGATTCGCGGCTCCTTTGCATTGTGCGAAGGATCGCAAGTAAAGATGGGGGCGAAGATTTACGGATCTACAACGGTTGGACCTCAATCGCGCGTAGGAGGAGAGATCAGCAATTCGGTCATTTTTGGTTTTACGAATAAGGCACACGATGGTTTTCTGGGAAATTCTGTTTTAGGAGAGTGGTGTAATCTGGGCGCAGATAGCAATAATTCGAATCTAAAGAATAACTACTCGAAGATAAAAGTGTGGAATTATAAAGAAGAAGATTATATCAATACAGGTTTGCAGTTTTGCGGACTGATTATGGGAGATCATTCAAAGTGTAGCATCAATACCATGTTCAATACAGGAACGGTGGTAGGAGTGAGTGCGAATATTTTTGGCAACGGGTTTCCTCCTAAATTTGTTCCATCATTTGCCTGGGGTGGGTCGGAAGGATTTATTACCTATCGATTAGAAGATGCATTGGATGTAGCTAAGAGGGTTTATGAAAGACGACACCTCGACTTGAATGAAATCGAGCAGGATATTATTAGAAGTTTATTCGACAGTACTACAAATTACAGGGCCTGGTAAAAAATAAGATATGGATTCTATCAAACCAATTGGAGAAGTTTTATTGTATTTCGTGCCGGCATTGATTGTGATGTTGGGGATGTATATGGTTATAAAAAGGTTTATCGATAATCAGCATGCTACATTGAAGAAATTTCTTGAACGTGAGTTGCAAATGAAAGCCGTGGAAGATAGAAATGAGAAGCAACGTCAGTCTATGCCATTGAAATTACAAGCGATGGAAAGGCTGGTTCTTTTTCTGGAAAGGATTTCTCCAAATAGTTTGCTCGTGAGGGTTCACCGGGGAGGAATGTCGGCGGCACAATTGCAGTCAGAGCTCGTCATGACCATCCGTGCGGAATTCGAACACAATCATTCGCAGCAAATTTATGTCAGTGAAGAGGCCTGGGAAGAAGTGAAGGATGCGAAGGAGGAAATAATCCGCATCATAAACAATGCTTTTAGTCATGTAGGTCCCAATGCATCCAGTATTCAGATGAGTGCACAGATATTTGAACAAGTGTTGAATATGGAAAATGTTCCTTCACAAAAAGCAATTGATTTTATCAAGCTGGAAGCGAAAAAAATTCTGGGATAGTTTATTTTTTCAAACAAAATTGAATTGGAACCGACGAAAAAGAAAATTGTAACAGAAAGCGGAATTGAAATCAAGCAGGTTTATTCCACTCACGAAACGGCAAAGGAGATGCCCGGTGAATTTCCTTTTACCCGCGGAGTACAGGAAGATATGTATCGCAGTAAATTGTGGACAATGCGGCAATATGCCGGTTTTTCAACGGCGGAAGACTCCAACAAGCGGTATCATTTTTTATTGAATCAGGGAACTACGGGATTATCCGTTGCATTCGATTTACCCACACAAATAGGATACGATTCCGATCACGATTTATCGGAAGGCGAAGTGGGTAAGGCAGGAGTGGCAATAGATTCTCTTCGGGATATAGAGATTTTATTTGAAGGAATTTCGTTGGAGAAGATCAGCACGTCGATGACGATCAATTCCACTGCTTCGATTTTGCTTGCATTTTATATTGCTCTCGCGAAAAAACAGGGAGCGGATTTGAAGAAAATTACCGGAACGATACAGAATGATTTGTTGAAAGAGTATGCGGCTCGCGGAACATATATTTATCCTCCCAAGCAATCGATGCGTATTATCACGGATATTTTCGAATACTGCAGCAAGGAAGTTCCTAAATGGAATACAATCTCTATTTCCGGTTACCACATTCGTGAAGCGGGATCTACTGCAGTTCAGGAATTAGCGTTTACGTTGGCCAATGGAAAAGCATATGTGAAGGCCGCACTTGAAAAAGGTTTGGATATAAATGTTTTTGGAAAACGACTTTCATTTTTCTTCAATGCGCACAACAACGTATTTCAGGAAACGGCCAAGTTTCGTGCGGCACGTAGGATGTGGGCGCATATCATGAAAGAACTCGGAGCTACAGATCCGAAGGCGATGATGCTTCGCTTCCATACACAAACAGGCGGCTCTACGTTAACGGCTCAACAGCCGATGAATAACATTATGCGTGTGACTTTACAAGCCTTGTCGGCCGTGTTAGGTGGAACGCAGTCCTTACACACCAATGGCTACGACGAAGCATTGAGTTTGCCAACGGAAGAAGCGGCAAGTCTCGCTTTGAGAACGCAGCAGGTAATTGCCTATGAAAGTGGGGTAGCAGATACCGTGGATCCTCTTGCCGGCTCCTATTTTATTGAGTCATTAACCGACGAACTGGAAGCAAAAGCGATGGACTACATTCTTCGAATTGATGCTATGGGTGGAGCAGTCAGTGCCATCGAAGCCGGTTTTATGCAAAATGAAATTGGGAATTCTTCTTATGCCTATCAGCAATCTATCGAAAAGAAAGAACAAATATTGGTCGGTGTCAATCAGTACACCATGGAAGAGCCCGCCTTCGATAAAATATTTTCGGTGAATGACTCTATCCGCATACTACAGATTGAAAAACTGAAAAAACTAAAGGCGGAAAGAGAAAATGCAAAGGTGAAAGTTTGCATACAGAATATTGAACAAGCAGCCAAGGATGGAACAAACCTGATGCCGGTTATTATTGATGCTGTAGAAAATCTGGCGACATTGGGGGAGATTTCGGATGCGATGAGGCGAATTTTTGGCGAGTACTAGCAATCCTCCTCCATTATATCAATAAAAAAATGTTTGTCATCTTGCAGGACCTTGTCGGTTATCAAGTACTATAGGATGTCTAAACTTTGATTTAACTGATTAAATGATTTCGCTGATGCTAAATTTTTAAACGACAACTATCAAACAATCAATCAATCCCTCCTTTCAAGGTCCCTGTTTTTCCTCCACAATCACATAAATATCCTCATTATCTTTTTTCATCAGATAATGCTCACGGGCAAATTTTTCCATGGTCTTGTGATTGGTTAAAAGGTTGTTCAGATCTTCCTTGTTCTTTTTTATTTCATCTTCAAAATATTGCTTTTCGGAAATCAAACTTTCCAGTTTGTTGTGGTAGCTCCAGGTGGTGATGAAGTCATTTCTATCGAAAAAGCTGAGCCAGATTAAAAAACCCAAAAGCGTCAGCGTAAACTTATTCTTGAAGAGTGGTAAGTAACGTTTTGGAATAATGAATTTATTTTTTTTCATAACCTGCTTTTTCAAATTGAAATTTCAACGGAGCAATATCAAGATGAATTTGAATAAAGATACTTGAATGAATTCTACTTTTTACTAATTACCTGAATAAGGATAATAACAATTCATTGTTGAAATTAGCGAACTGTTTCCTTTTCCATTTTTGGGGATCCTTTTTGAACTTCTTCGGCTAAAAACGGGTAACGGTAATCTGTAGCCGGCACGAAGGTCTCTTTTATCGTTCTAGGAGATACCCAACGTAACAGGTTTATCATCGATCCTGCTTTATCGTTGGTTCCGGATGCGCGTCCGCCTCCAAAGGGTTGTTGTCCTACGACTGCTCCCGTACATTTGTCGTTTATGTAAAAATTACCTGCTGCATGAACCAGTTTGGCGCTCGCTTTATCAATGGCATAGCGGTCTTGCGAGAAGATGGCTCCCGTCAAGGCATAAATGCCTGTCTGATCGATGATTTCTAAAATTTCATCGAACTTATTGTCGTCATAAATATAAATAGTCAGTACCGGACCGAATAGTTCTTCGCACATCGTCACATAAAATGGATCTTTCGAAACAAGAACTGTCGGATGAATGAAGTAGCCCTTTGATTTATCATAGGTGCCTCCAACGATTATTTCAACATCCTTGCTTTGTTTCGCATCGTCAATGTATTTCGCCAGTTTGTCGAATGACTTTTCATCAATTACCGCATTGAAGAAATTTCCCAAATCTTCTGTCGGACCGATTTTAAACGATTGAACATCTTCCACCAGTCTTTGCTTTACTTCCGGCCAGAGGCTCTTCGGAATGTAAGCGCGTGATGCGGCAGAACATTTTTGTCCCTGATATTCGAATGCACCACGGGTTAGTCCGGTTACAAGCGCCTGCACATCTGCCGATGGATGGCCGAGAATGAAATCTTTTCCGCCTGTCTCTCCAACGATACGTGGATAGCTTTTGTATTTTTGTATGTTATTGCCTATTGTTTTCCATATATCCCTGAAAACTCCCGTAGAACCGGTGAAGTGTATGCCTGCAAAGTCAGGGTGATTGAAAATAATTTCACCGGCATCCGGACCGGAAACATAAATCAGGTTAATAACTCCCGCCGGAACACCGGCTTCCATAAATACTTTCATTAATACACTTGCCGCCAGCACTTGCGTATTTGCCGGTTTCCAGACAACCGTATTTCCCATCATCGCTGCCGAAGTAGGCAGGTTGCCACTGATGGCAGTGAAATTAAAAGGAGTGAGTGCGAAAACAAACCCTTCAAGTGGTCGTTGTTCAACTCTGTTGTAGACGCCTTTGGATGAAATGGGTTGTTGCGTATAAATTTCACGCATGTATTGGACATTGAAACGTAAAAAGTCTATCATCTCACAAGCTGCATCGATTTCCGCCTGATAGATACTCTTACTTTGTCCGATCATCGTTGCCGCATTAATGGTTGCCCGATAAGGGCCGCTTAACAAATCCGCGGCTTTCAGAAAAATAGCTGCTCTTTGTTCCCAGTTCAAGGCAGCCCAATCGTGTTTGGCTTTGAGCGCTGCATCGATAGCCATCTTTACATGGGTTTTATCGCCCTGATGATAACTGCCGATGGTATGTGTATGATCATGTGGCGGTGCCATGCGAACAGTCTTTCCTGTCCGGACTTCTTTCCCATCGATGTACATGGGAATGTCGTGAGTTTCCGCACGCATTTTTTTCAAAGCAGCTTTGATGGACTCTCTTTCAGGACTTCCCGGAGCATAGTTTAATACGGGTTCATTAATGGCAGGGGGAATGGGGTATATGGCGTTTGACATAGTCGGTTTTTATAGGATTACAAAGGTAAGAATTCAATTTCTTAAAAGCTTTGAATCAAGGAACTTTTGAGCCTTTTATGAAATATTGTTTTCCTAAGCTGATAAATGGCTTTTCAATTAGATAGTAAGTGATTGATGCGAAAAGGAGCGTAACTGACAGATATATAGCCAGAAATAGTGCAGCATTTAAACCTGTAAATACTGCATTCAAATAGTAAAGTATTATCAGATGTAGAAGGTAAAAGCTATACGATATTTTTCCCAGGAAGGTAAGGGGTGGGAATGAAAGTAAATTTTTGTATGATTCTGTTGACAGTAATAGATAAAGCAAAATCGTCAATCCCCAGCTTTTGTTATGGATTAAAACCTTGTCAGCTACCTGCATGATTTCAGGAAAAAGATAACTAAAAAAAAGCAAAAATACACCGATGAGGATGAGTGGGAATTTCCATTTTCGATCTATCTGCCGGTCTTTTTCAATAGACAGTTGAGCAATGAAAATTCCCAATGAAAAATCCCATACAAAAGGATCGAGGTGAAGAAACTTGATAGCAGAATAAGAAAAAAGCAGAATGATCCACGGACTTTTTTTAGATGCGATTGCTAAAAAGGGCAATAGGATTGAAACGGCCATTTCTATGGAGAGTGTCCAGTCATGCGGCAAAATTCGTTGCAAGGGATCATTGGGCAGGCGAACAATCAATAAAGCTTGCTTTATCAAAGCCGTAAAATCGGGGAGGGTAGTCCAGTATCTGCTTAACCATCCAACAGTTTGGCAGGGAATGAATTTTAGGAGTAAAAATGATGCAAATAGCGTAAAGATAAATGCAGGATAGATTCGAAATATCCTTTTCAGAATGAACTTAGAATAAAAGAGGATATTAGGATTCTCTACTTTTTTAATGGACATGGTTAAAACATATCCGCTGAGAATGAAAAAATAGAGTACGGCGGCTTCTCCGTCGAACAATAATTTCAAAGGTGTTTTTTGAATCCAGCTGTCGTTGAATTGGGGGAGAACCGTCAGTTGAAAATGAGCCAGAAGAACTGCTAAGGAGGCGAGTCCACGGGAAGAATCGAGGTAAGAGAGGCGGTTCAAAATAGTTAATTAGTCAACCTAAATGAAAGAATAACTTACCCGGGCATTGCTTATGTGAGACGCATGATGATAATTCCAATTACAAGGGCCAGAATAATTACCCCGAGCAAAGCATTGAAAAACTTCTGGGTTCCGAGATTTTTCTTTAGGTCAATTTGTCCTAAAATGTTGGATACTAAAATTTCGAGTCGATGAAATGCGCTTTCGTTTTTTACGACATAATCCCAGGCGCCGTATTTCATTGTGTTGGCAGCGATTTCTGCTTTTTCTTGTCCGGATAAAAATATAACAGGAGTGTTTGGAAATTTTTCTTTGATTTTTTTGAGTACTTGCAAACCGTTCATGGCCGTTGCATCGATAGAATCGAGGTGATAATCTAAAATGATTAAATCGGGCTGAACGACTAAATTTTTTATCGCTTCGTCTCCGGTATGATAGGTTTCAATATCAGAGTTTGGGTATTTCCCTGAAAAAAAATCTTTCAGCATTTCCCGCATTTGGGGATCGTCATCTATCAGCGAAATCAAAAGGTTTCTGTTGGTGTACATAGAAGGTAAATATAGGATTCAAACCTACTGGTTTACTTGGGAAATTGCAAATATTTGAACAATTGATGGGAATTAAGTAATTCCCTACCTTAACTGAAAATTTAAATAGTATTCATGCGTATTGTCTTCATTTTCCTATTTCTGATATTGTTTACCGGCATCCGGGCACAAGAACTGACTCGTTCGGGGCATTTTAAAAGAACCGTTGAAGAAAATTTTCAGATAAATCACTTGCTTACAGAACGGTTTAATCAGGAAAGGTTGATCGGTATTTTTAATGGTTTTATTTTATTGCCGCTTGATTGTGAAGCTCCTTCTGTAAAACTGAGAATTATCAATTCGTCAGGCAATGAAGTTTATTCGCATGTATTCAGACAAGTAATTAATCTGATACTTTCTTCTAACAAAAAGTATTGTGCCTTTAGTGATGGGAAGATGATTCATTACCTGGATTTGAGTTCTTTTAGTTTGAAGTCATTTTCAGGATCTACTGTTTTTGCTGTTGGTGAAAATGGTGAAGCCGCTTTTTATAACGATGAAAATCAAACAATCCAAACGGAGAAATTTTCTATTGAAGTGAATGAGCGTATTTATAAAATGGCCTTTTTAAAAGACCAAATAATTTTTATTTCGAAAAAGTGTGTTTTGAAATTGGATAACGAAAAAGTAATTCCAGTTTTTTGTCTGGAGGAAGGAAGGATGTTTGATTTGTTTGTTGATGAAGACAATTTATTTGTCAGCGTTAAAACAGAAGTCCCCGGAGGATTTTTGTTTGAGTCTTTTAAGAGTATTGATCTTGTAGCTTTCAATTTTATCGAAAGGCAGTTTTTTCCCCGCACAGCATCGGTTCAAAAAAAAGGCGACAGTACATTTTCTACTCATTTAAATCAATCGGCTACCGGAGAGATAATCCGTGATCCGTTGAATTACAATTTAGATACGGTTTATCAGCCCATTGGTAACAGTTATGGAGAAATTCAATTTTATGGAAACCCTCCTTATCTGCATCCTGGAGTTGACTTATTGGGATATCATTTACAAGATGTTTATGCTATTAAAAAGGGTTTTGTAAAAGCCATTATTACCACTGCTGATACATTTCATTGGCGCATTGCTATTTCGAATGTAAACACTCCGGATACATCAATCGGTTATTTATATGCTCATCTTGATCAGCAAACAATTCCTTTTGCAGTAGATGATTCTGTTGAAGCCGGCGACATCATCGGACAGCTCGTCAATTTTCCTGTTCAGGGATTCGTTCATTGTCATTTTGCAAGAATTGTGGATTCCGGAGCGCTATGGTCAGGCGGTTGGTGGACACTGGAGAATCCACTGAGCTCTATGATTAATTTTTTTGATACTGTACCTCCTCAATTTGAAAAAACTATTGGCAATGATGCATTTGCTTTTCGAGATGCGTCGGGCTTTTATTTATCTCCTGATAGTTTATACGGACAAATCAAGATTATTTCAAAAGTGCATGACATCATAAATTCACCCTGGAAAGTGGATGTGAATACCATTCGATACAATTTATCTTCACTCTCAGTGCCATCTGTTTTATTGCTGGATAGTTTTGCATACGAATACAATTTTTACACCGATGTATATCCGGGCGGATCGTATTATCCTATGGTTCTGTCAACACTCTATTCAGGTGATTCGACATGTTTTTCGGATGGAGATTATAATATCAGAGATTTCTTTCACATCGTAACGAATTCCGATGGTAACGATACGCTGGATGGAAATGATTCTTTGCAATTTTTTAATACAGCTAATTTCCCGGACGGCTCGTATATATTTCGCATAATCGCTTCTGATCCTTCGGGCAACAGTTCAATGGATTCGATGGTTGTTCGGTTTAAAAACAATATAAACAATGTTGATAATGTTCACCAGTTGGAATCTGTTGTAGTATATCCGAATCCTTCTAAAGATGGCAAATTCACAATTCAAATTTTGAATAACAATCATCAAGAAGAGTATGAGATTTATAACACCCTTGGCGAAAAAGTTTTTTCTGGAAAAATTGATGAAGGTATTAATCGTTTTTATATTTATTTACCGGCAAAAGGTTTTTACTTTTTAAGAATGCTGTCAGGAGGTAAGGATGCAATCAGAAAAATGATTGTTTATTGATTTAATTACTTAACTATTTTTATTACTTGCCTGGTATCTCCAAAGGTAAGTTGAAGGAAGTAGATTCCATTGGCTAAGTTTCTTAATTGAATAAATTCATTTCGGAAAACATGGCCGTTGATAATTTTTTTTCCTTCGAATGAATAAATGACATAACTTATTTCATCAGGAAGGTTTAAATCTAAGGCGATGTAGTCTTGAAATGGATTTGGATAAACATGTATCAATTTGTCATTACTGTTTTCTTCTAATCCGGTAGTATAAGGTTGTCCGACAAAAATCATGAAATAATCTGCGCTATTTGTTTTTACGACGGTAGGATCTCCACCCTGAACATTGGTATTTGTATATCCCTGCCAAGTGAAACCATCAGTAGAAGTGTTAAACCACAGTAGTGAACCACTTCCATAAAATCGAAGATGTGTAGAGTCGTCTATCAAAAAGTTACCGGTCCAGTTATGTTGTGCATTTGAAGTATAATTACTCTGTGTTACAAAATTAATTCCATCGTTTCCTGTTGCATGGAAAGCCCCATCTTGTGGCGCACCTGCAGGCGCTGAATAATGCCAGTCGTTATTGAAATAAACAACAGCCGGATCAATGGCTTTGAGTGTAGGATGATCAAATCTAGCACCCGGTTCGAACGTGTAATTTACTCCATCCGTGCTTAACGCAGAATAAGTGTTTATGATAGAGTCTGATCCCGGCATGGGCATTCCAATACTTGATGAATAGTATATTCTCAGACTGTCAGAATTTATTTTAGTTATTGTAGGGTCGAAAGGCCTTTGATTGTTGGAAGGGAAACCGGAAATGCTAATCGGTTGGGGAGAAGTCCAGCTTAATCCTCCATCGTAGGAAAATTTTACTGCTACTTTATCCCATGAAGCAGAATTAATGGGTTGCCTAAACCATTGAAAGACGCAAATGATCGTATCGCCCTTCCATTGTATGGCGGAAGGAACTCCTGAAGAATCCTGAAAAATAGTGGTATTAAAAAAATTAATTCCATCTGTTGATCGGGAAATCTTTAAGGGTTGTTCCCATGGAGGATGGCCTTGTGCGAATGTTTCACGTTGAGAAATAATCAGGAGAAAGAATAAAATGTTTTTCATATTGAAGCAATTTAATTAGAAAAATTATTCAAAACAAAATTACAAAATATTAACACTTCTGTCGGCCAAGTAAATTATTACTGCTTCTACATTCTCATAATTCATTAAGCGAAGGATTTCGGCATAACGGTTTACTTGTTCTTCATGTTTTTTTTCTCTTTTTCCTGTTTTGAAATCGATTACAATGGCCTTATTGTTTTTTATCAAAACACGATCTGGGCGCAGCAATTCTCCGCCGGTCAAAATAATATCACGTTCGGCTAATACTTCATATCCTTTTTCAAAGTATTTACTTATTTCCGGAGTGGAGAGCACTTCTGTGATTTCTTTTTTTAAAACAGCCATTTCTTCAAAACCAATGAGTCCTTCGAATACTTTTGTTTCAATTATATATTCTACTTCCTGCGTGTCCTGTATTGAGGCAAGAATGTCGTGAACGAGGATGCCATAATTGACCTTATTCAGTTTAGTATCCTCTAAAAGAGAAACCAGATTTCCGGAACGTGTAGTCAGACTCAGTTTTTCCTGCCACCGTGTGGAAGGATAACTAGTGAGTTGTTCGTTGATATAGGCATGCTCATTTGACCCGGGCTCAGAACCATTTGTATCATCCTCTCCAAGCTTAAATAAGCGACCATCAAAAGTTGCATCCATTTGGAGGCACGTACGGTTAATGAGTTTGGAAATGGAATTCAAATTACTTTCTTTATCGACCGGACCAATTATAAATAGTTTTTCTTCAGCTCTGGTAAAAGCAACATAGAGTAAATTCAGGTTGTCGATTACTGTTTGATTAATTTCTGATTCGTATTCAGTTTTAAAAATAGTGTCTAACAATCTTTTTCCTGAGGAGACAGCTACTTTTCCGAGTTTTTCGAATTCACTATTTGCAGTATTCAGCCAAAGCAAATCGTTTGCTTTGGGTAACAGTGGCCAGTCGGCAAAAGGCATGATTACAATTGGAAACTGTAATCCTTTCGAGCGGTGAATCGTCATGATTCGAATGGCATCCGTATTTTCCGGCAGCATAACAGAAGCATCTCTCACATTTTTTGATCCATCCCACCATTGAAGAAATCCTTCGATGCTGCTATTCGATTGAGTCGAATATTCCAGAACGAGGTCCTGAAACCGTTGTATGTAAGCATCCGGCTGTTGGGTAAGAGAAAATATTTCTATGAGCTGTTCGCTGAGTTCATATACAGGTAATTTTCCAAGGTAGGTGATATGGGCTGTAAATTTTTCAGGAAGAATTTTATTAAAGAAATTATCTTCGAGCCCTTCAAAGAATCCGGGGGAGGATGATTTTTTACTTCTCTTTTTGATTCCGGAATTTTTATGATCGATAAACAGGTGATGAATATCATCGGTGTTTTTTGAAATGGCTGTAGAAAAATAAAACAATATTTCGCTGCGTGCAATCATATTCGAGTTGTCGAGCAAGAAACGAAAGACGTTGATCAGAAAGGTTATTTTAGGAGAAGCCGTTATCAAAAGCGAATCAGGGGAAATAATGTTTTCGATGCCATTTTCGAAAAGACGATTGGCAAATTCATTGCCTTCTTTGTTTTTTCTGACGAGAATACAAATGTCTTTAAAGGAATAATTCTTCTTTAGGAGATCATGGATGATTTGAATGGAGTCGTCCATGGCTTGCTCCTTCCAGGAAATTTTTTCACCGTCCTCGTCCAGACTATTTTCGAGTAAACTCACCTGCACGAATCCTCCATTTGAATCTTTCAGTTTAACTTGTTGCTTAATTCCCGGACCATATGCCAAATTCAAAGCGGGAAAATCATTCATGCCTATTTCCCCGTTGGCAATTTGAGGTGCTTGTTCAAAGAACTGATTGTTAAATTCAACGATTTCTTTTTTACTCCTGTAATTTGTGGATAAAACCTCTTCTTTTAACAAAGATTTAAATGCAGCGAGGTCTGAAAAAACATCCTTCAAGAGTAAATTCATATTTCCACCTCGCCAGCGGTAGATGCTTTGTTTGGCATCACCTACAATTAGTGTATTGAAACCACTTCCGAGTGTATTGATGATAAGTGGAAGCAGGTTTTTCCATTGTAACAAACTGGTATCTTGAAATTCATCGATAAGTAAATGCTTGTAACGGTTTCCGGTTTTTTCATAAATGAATGGCGCGTCGCTATCCCGAATGATATCGCTTAAAAGTCGTGCAGTATCGGAAAGGAGAATGATATTATTTTCATTCCTGAATTCGCTGAATTTTTTCTGCAAATCATTCATGATACCGAACAGGTATATTTTTCTTAAAATTTCAGAAGCTGTGGCATATCCAGTAAAATTTTTCTTTACAAATTCGGATATTTCTCTGAGGCGCGGAAGGAAGATTTGTTCGGCCAATGTCAGCAATTCAGTACGACGAGGATTTTTTTTCGTTACCCATTTTTCAGAATCTTCAAGTGCGTCAGCGATGCGGCCTTCCAATTTAAAGACAGAAGGATCGTTATTTTTAGTAATCTTTCGGAAGTAGGAGGCGACACCTTTCTCACCATAAGCGAAATCCGAAATTTCGACTCCGTTTTTTGAAAATAGAGAGAGGGCATTTTCTCCAAAAGAGCGCATCGATTTTTCAAATTCTCGTTTTAGAAAAAGCATTTTTTTATAATGCTCCTGAATTTCTTCGCGGGACAGCGATTTTTCATTGTATCGTTCTTCTTTGAAGAGCTCCCAGGCGACAGATTCAATGTCCTTCTCGATATTCCAGCCTTTATCATCGTCGAGTTTTTGTAAGGCGAGATCCGTCAGCCAATCGGTTAAATCTTTATTGATTCCAACGTCGTTGAGAAGGCGAGCCGTAACATCCAAAATGGCATCGTCGAGTTCAACCTGTACATCCATATTCAAAGGGAGATGGATTTCTCTGGCTAATGCACGAAGAATTCGTTGGAAGAAACTATCTATTGTGGAGACAGAAAAGGAAGAGTAATCGTGTAAAATATTTTTGAGAGCTTTTCCGGATACAAAAGCAATATCCATATTCGGAAACTCGGCTGATAAAATATTCTTCAATGAACTGTCTTCGTTTTTACTGAGCGAAACAAGAGCGTCGATAATTCGACTCTTCATTTCTGCTGCCGCTTTGTTGGTAAACGTAATAGCTAAAACGGCTTTATAATCATCCGGTGTTTTGAGAATGAGTTTTAGGTATTCCGTTACGAGTGTAAAGGTTTTTCCGGAGCCGGCAGATGATTTATATATTTTAAGTGTTTTCACAGTAGTGGCGGTTGAAGATAAGCATTCTTCATAAAGCAAACTTAATATGAATTACTAAATAAAATATTAAAAAAGAAGGAAATTGACTAACTATACAGTATTTTTTTGAAGTCATTATTTAAGTGCTTGGGCTTTGCTTTAGTTGGGAACCTTTTAGTATATTTGAAAGAATTAAATTCTACTTTAAATGTTAGGTTATCGCTTTGGAAAATTTACCGGTAAGGAAGATGGAAAAACTCCTTTCGATAAACTTTTCAATTTATTTTTGCAATTATTAAATTATACAGCCGGAGATGCTCCTGAAGCCTTGAATTGGTTGAATGAGTTAGATCGCGAATATAAGATTACGAACGAAGATTACACCATGGCCGATTTTATTGAAGACCTCAAGAGCAAAGGATATATACGCGATGGAAATGGTGAAGGGGCGTTTAGTATAACACCAAAGACAGAACAAACTTTAAGGAAAAGCGCCTTGGTTGAGGTTTTTGGTAAACTTAAGCGATCGAAACAAGGAAATCACCAGACTCGATTTACAGGTAATGGTGAAGACCTGACGAGTGATCTCCGCGAATTTCGTTTTGGTGACACCCCCGATCAGGTAATGATGACGGATTCGATTAAGAATGCTCAGGTAAATCACGGTATTGGAGATTTCTTTTTAATGGAAAACGATTTAGTTGTTCAGGAGAAGGAATTTAAAGCCCAAACTTCAACAGTGTTGATGATTGATATCTCTCATTCCATGATACTTTATGGAGAAGATCGCATTACTCCTGCAAAGAAGGTGGCAATGGCCCTGGCTGAATTAATCCATACTCGTTTTCCGAAAGATACACTGGATGTAATTGTTTTCGGCGACGATGCCTGGCAAATCGAAGTAAAAGATCTTCCTTACCTGCAAGTTGGTCCTTACCACACAAATACCGTTGCCGGATTGGAATTGGCAATGAATTTATTGCGTCGAAGAAAAAATCCGAATAAACAGATTTTTATGATTACCGACGGAAAACCGAGTTGCATGAAAGAAGGAAATAAATTATATAAAAACAGTTTCGGTCTTGACAGAAAAATCATTAGCAAGTGTCTGAATCTTGCCGCTTCCTGTAAAAAATTAAAAATCCCTATTTCAACATTTATGGTTGCTGAAGATCCTTATTTACAAGCTTTCATACGGGAATTTACGGAAGCCAATTCCGGCAAAGCTTTTTATTCATCGCTTCAAGGTCTGGGAGGATTTGTTCTCGAAGATTTTGAGCGAAACAGAAGAAAAAAAGTTTAATAAGATTCTGAATTTTACAGATTGAAGCAAGAATTAATATTTGATATCAGAAAAAATATTATAAAACTTAAAAAACAAAATATACGTTGGAGAAGTTACGAAAATTAAAAACCCTCGGTGAATTGAAAGCCGCAGGGTACAAGTCAAAGACTATCAAAGAAGAGTTGAGAGCTAATTTAATCGAAAAATTAAATACCAAAGAAAGACTCTTCGATTCAATAAAGGCCTACGATGAAACCGTTATTCCGGATATTCAGCGTGCTATACTTTCGAAACACAATATTTTGCTGCTTGGTTTACGCGGACAGGCCAAAACCAGAATCGCACGGTTGATGACTCAGTTGCTTGACGAATACATTCCGGTGATAAAAGGTTCGGAGTTAAATGAAGATCCGCTAAATCCAATTACGACCATATCCGTTGAATTGATTAACCGACTGGGTGACGAAACACCGATCGAATGGATGCATCGTAACGAACGCTACACAGAGAAGCTGGCGACTCCGGACGTTTCCGTGGCGGATCTTGTCGGCGATGTGGACCCGATAAAAGCGGCGAGTCTGAAACTTCCTTATTCCGACGAGCGTGTTATTCATTTCGGATTGATTCCACGTTCGCACCGTTGCATTTTTGTGATTAATGAACTGCCGGATTTGCAGGCGCGCATCCAGGTTTCATTATTCAATATTTTACAAGAAGGCGATATGCAAATCCGGGGTTTTAAAATTCGATTGCCGCTGGATATTGAATTTGTATTTACCGCCAATCCGGAAGATTATACCAACCGAGGCGCAATTGTAACGCCGTTGAAGGACAGGATTGAAAGCCAGATTCTCACGCATTATCCGAAAGACATTCAGACTTCCAGAGAGATTACCATTCAGGAAGCTAAACTTTCCGATAGTCAGAAAGAAAAAATAACGTCTCATAAAATCATCGATGATTTGCTGGAGCAAGTGGCTTTCGAAGCACGGACGAATGAATTTGTTGATCCGAAGAGTGGTGTTTCTGCGCGACTAACGATTTCTGCTTATGAAAATATATTCAGTACAGCGGAGAGAAGAATGTTGTTGAATGGAGAAGACCATACGAGCATTCGTGTTTCTGACTTATGGGGAGTGATACCATCAATTACAGGCAAGATTGAACTCGTTTATGAGGGTGAGCAGGAAGGTTCTTTAATTGTTGCCCAAAATCTTATTTCAAAAGCAATCCGTAAACACTTTTTGGATTATTTCCCTGATCCGGAGAAGTTGAAAAAGAAAAAGGAAGTCAATCCCTTTTCAGAAATCATAGAATGGTTTGGCGCGGGAAATGAAGTCGATCTGTTGAATGACATGACGAATAAGGAATATGCCAAAGCATTGGGTTCTGTTCCGGGTCTGGATGAAGTTGTTAAAAAATATTTTCCAAAAGCAAAAGGGGATGAAAAATTATTGCTCGAAGAATTTGTACTGCATGGATTATCGGAGATGTCTTTGCTCAGCAAGAATAATCTGACTCAGGGATTACGTTTCAGAGATTTGTTTTCTTCGGTATTTGATCAGGGAAAAAATCAGAATTAATTTTAAAGAGTGGAGTAGGTTGTTTGTTATTAACCAATCGTACCGCTCCAGACTGTACTGCTTCGGAAATAAGTATCGAGATGTTTTTCCTCGGTGAATAGTCCATACACGGCACTACCGCTGCCTGTCATGGATGCATAGGTAGCACCCAATTTATACAAGCGGGTTTTGATATTTTTTATTCCAGGATTGGTTTCAAAGACGACTTTTTCGAAATCATTTTCAATCAAGTCTTTCCATTTTTGAATAGGTTCTTGAATCAATTGTTGCAGAGATTCTTTGCGCTTCTTTGGTTTGATTAATGAATAAGCATTGGCTGTATTGATATGTATGCGCGGTTTAACAATGACACAGAAAACGTTTTTTAACTTTAGTTTCATTGGTTCCAGGATTTCACCTTTACCGGTTGCATACGTTGTTTTATTGTTGATGAAAAAAGCGCAATCGCTTCCGAGCATTTCCGAATAATCATGTAATTCTTTATCAGACAAATTCAGTTTGAAAATCTGATCCAGCATAAGTAGTGTATGAGCGGCATCGGTAGATCCGCCGCCTAAACCTGCACCGACGGGAATAATCTTGTGCAAATGCATTTTTACCGGCGGCAGTGTATATTTTTCGGCAAGTAAGTTGTAAGCACGAATACAAAGATTTTTTTCTTTTGGTCCGAATAGACGTATTCCGGTGCATTTGAATTCTGTTTCAGATTCCTTTTTTTCTTCCGGAACAATTTCCAATACATCGCGCCAGTTTGTGGGCACCATTACGGTTTCAATGTTATGAAAACCGTCTGTTCTCTTCTCGATAACATGAAGTCCGATATTAATTTTACAATTAGGGAAGACGACCATTTATTGAATTACCGGACCGGTGGATGAGCGTAGGTTAAGTGGCGGAAAAATTTAATAGCGTACTTTATCAGATTTTTTTTCCCATTCTTTGAATGCTTCCAATGCATCTTTTTCTTTTATTCGTTTTAAAGGGATAGAACGATTTTGATAAGGCAGTGCTAATTCTTCGTAAATAAAATTATCGTCGAAACCGATTTGGGCAGCATCGGTTTTTGAATTGGCATAATACACACGCTCCGGTCTTGCCCAATAAATGGCGGCCATACACATAGGACAAGGTTCACAGCTTGTGTAAATTTCACAGCCATCGAGTTGAAAGGTATTCAGCACCTTACATGCCTCACGAATTGCGACCACCTCTGCATGTGCAGTAGGATCGTTGGAGGAAATGACTTTGTTGTAGCCCTTTGCAATTATCTTCCCGTCTTTAACAACAACAGCTCCAAAAGGTCCTCCGGTATTGTTACGCATTGTTTCAAAAGAAAGCCGAATCGCTTCGTCCATAAAAATTTCCTGCTGGTCCATTGTTTAAACTTCTTTTGAATATTCTTCTTTACTTTCTACTACAACTCCCATTGAACAGAATTTATTGATGCGATTATCCACCAATGTTTTTCTGTCTTGTTTCATTAAGACGTCGAGATGTTTGATTATTTCTGATTTAACAGAACGAAACATTTTTTCGGGTTGAGTATGGGCGCCTCCTGTAGGTTCTTTAATGATGCCGTCTATAAGTCCTTGTTTGAGCATGTCATCGGCGGTTAACTTTAAAACCTCTGCAGCTTTTTCTTTAAAGTCCCAGGTTCTCCAGAGTATAGACGAACAAGATTCGGGAGAGATGACCGAATACCAGGTATTCTCCAGCATCAATACTTTATCGCCGACACCAATTCCAAGGGCGCCACCGGAAGCTCCTTCACCGATGATAATGCAGATGATAGGAACTTTGAGTCGCGCCATTTCAAAAATATTCCGGGCAATTGCCTCGCCCTGTCCGCGTTCTTCAGCTTCGAGACCAGGGAATGCACCGGGAGTATCGATGAGAGTAACGACGGGTTTGTTAAATTTTTCGGCAAACTTCATTAATCGTAGGGCCTTGCGATAACCTTCGGGATTGGCCATTCCGAAATTTCTGAACTGGCGCTGTTTGGTATTTGTGCCTTTCTGTTGTCCGATAAACATGACTGTACGTCCATCGATAGAGCCCATTCCGCCAATGATTGCTTTATCATCTTTTACATTTCTGTCGCCATACAATTCGATAAAATCTTTATCGGTCAATGCTTCGATATAAGACAGGGTGTAGGGACGATCCGGATGACGGGATAATTGGACGCGTTGCCAGGGAGTAATTTTGCTATAGATGTTGCGTCGTGTTTCATCCAGCTTTATTTCGAGCTGACGAATGGCAACGCTGACATCTACTTTATTTTTTTCTCCTATCTGTTTCTGTTTTTCAATCTGATCGATTAAATCGGAGACAGGTTTTTCGAAATCGAGGAAGTTCATAGTTGATTGATTAGGTCATGAAAAATCAAATGAAAAACAAAGCCCATTTGACACTTTCGCGACGAAGTGAAATTAGTAAATTTTATTTTAAATTTTCCCATACTAACTCACTAGTTTTCAAGATGTGGCATTTAAAAGGATTATTGAATATGCTAAGTAATCAAATAAAAAGCTATTGTTGGGTGGTTTCTTGGAAAGAAATTTAGAATTTAGGTTTAATTGCTACATAAATCTGTATTGACGGTATTCCTGAATGTTTTTTTATGGTTGTGGAATACTATTATATTTGGAAAAATAATATAATTCGTATTACATTTCTTTTTCTTATTAAATTCACAAAAAATAATTATGCAAAAAAACTTATTAAACACGAGAGAAATACTTTTTATAATTGGATCTGCATTTATTTTTATTATTCCGGCGCTTTATAACGGTTTTCCTTTAGTAACATCTGATACCGGAACTTACATCGCAAGTGCAATGAACAATAACGTTCCGAATGATCGTCCTGCTATATATAGCTTTTTTGTACGTTTTATAAGTTTACGGGATAGCCTTTGGTTTGTTGTGTTCTTTCAAGGAATTTTATTGTCGCTGATTTTAAGTGTTTTTATTAAAACATTTTTCCCTGATTATTTTTCAATTAAATATCGCTTGCTTATATTTTCCATGTTAACATATTTTACTTCTCTTCCTTGGTTTACAAGCCAAATTATGGCTGATGCTTTTTCATCTTGTTGGATTCTTTCTATGGCTATTTTGCTTTTTGGAAATCAATCTAAAGGATGGAAAGTCTTTACAGCTATACTTTTTATTTTATCTTCAATGATGCATAATTCATTTATGCTAACTAATTTATTGATTATTTCTTCGATATTTTTAATATATGTTTTGAAAAAATCAATCAGGAGTCAAATAGAGTTTAATAAACTTTTTTTGTTTGCAAGCTTATCTGTTGGAGCCTGGATAATTACGCCAACAATAAATTATTTTATCGATAAAAAATTTAGAGTTTCGGGCTCACCACACATTTTTATTATGGCCCGCCTTGCTGAAACCGGGATATTAGAAAAGTACCTTTCAAAGGAATGTAATTGGATTCACGATTTGAAAAAAATTTCACCTAAAACGGAATATATTATTAGTGCTAAACATAGCAAATTTGCATTGGATGTTACTCAAGGTAAAAGTGCTGATGGGACACCGGTTCAACAATATCATTATGGAAAGACAAATAATCAACAATTCAGAATTGTCAAAAATTCCGATAGCCTTTTTAGTATTGTTTCAACTATTACCGGTAAGGTTTTGTCTGTTTCAAATGCAGACTTTAAAAATGGGACACCGATTTGCATTGCAAAAGACACGGTCGGTATTGGACAACGATTTGTAATTGAAGAAGGTAATAATGGTTTTTATACATTTAGAGTTCCAGGAACAAAATTTCTTTTTGATATTGCTAATAGAAGTAAGAGCAATGAAGCTCCGTTGCAGATTTGGGATAAATCGGATGGAGATAATCAGAAATTTAGATTTACAGAAATCAATAATTGTGTTTTTTGTATGTATAATGATGAAGTCCCTAACAATACAATAAATTTTATTTGGGAAGAAGGTAAAATGTTTAGTTTAACAGGGGGATGGCTTAATTCAAAGGAAGAATATAATTCAGTTATTTTCGATATTCTTTCTAAACCAAAATTCTTTTTATGGTTTATGAGGGATGCAGTGATAAGTACAGCCAGACAATTAACCCAGATTGATGTGGCAGGAGGATTTGAAACGATGCCCGTTGAAAGTCCACCAGGCTGGGCCATTAAGGATAAACTTTCACGTGATGTAAATCAGTTTGCCGGCTCCAGACAAGCAAGAGGATTTCTAGGTGTCTCTGAGGTTAATAAACGTGTACTATTGTCAATGTTAATTTCACTCTTGATATTGGGATTGTATTTATTTAATTCAACTAAAGACACTTTGCTTAAAAAAGTCGTTTATTTATTTATTCTTGTTATAGTTTACAATGCATTTGTAACTGGCGCCTTGGCAAATGTTTTAGATCGTTTACATAGTAGAATTGTGTGGGTCTTGCCTTTTATGGCTATATTAGTATGTCTAAATTACTTAGTTCCATGGATTAAAAAAAAAATTAGCAATTAATATTTTTCAAATTACCCTTTAAAATTTTATCAGTTTTATTATTTATATCCATAATGATAAAAACTCCCGATCAACGTGCTCGTGTATTTGTTAGTTCCACCTTACAGGAATTGGCGGAAGAGAGGAAGGTTGTAAAGAAAGCAATAGAGTCGATTCATCTTATTCCGGTTATGTTTGAATTGGGAGCAAGGCCGCATCCGCCCCGGCTATTGTATCAGTCCTACTTAAAGCAAAGTAATATTTTTATCGGTATTTATTGGAACAGTTATGGATGGATAGGAGAGGATATGTCAATTTCAGGAATAGAAGATGAATACAACTTATCAGAATCAAAACCCAGATTGATTTATATAAAGGCATCTACAAAAAGAGACTTGCGTCTTGATGATTTGATTAAAAAAATTCAACAAAGAGGAGACGTAAGCTACAAGTCATTTGAGAATGTAATCGAATTGAAAAGCATTGTCACCCATGATTTGGTAAGCATATTATCAGAAAGATCATTTGATACGAACGAAGAATCTGTGCAAAAGGAAAAGCCGATTTTTTTTAATTCAATTCCTGTACCCTTCAATCAATTGATAGGCCGGGAAAAGGAGCTGAGTGCAATAGAAAAGTTAATTTTTAAAGAAAAGAAAAGGTTGGTGAATGTCATAGGTATGGGCGGTACCGGAAAAACCCGATTGGCTATTGAATTTTCAAGTAGCGTGTTGGAAAAATTCAGCAATGGTGTTTGCTTTATCAGCTTGACTGAAATTAAAGATTTTAAGGATATCGAAAGATTAATTGCAAAAAATTTATCGATTACTGATTCATCCATGCAATCATTGAGGGAAACACTTTTATCCTATCTCTCTGATAAAAACATATTAATTGTACTCGACAATTTTGAGCATGTTTTGCCTTCAGCAAATATTGTCAGCGAAATCTTAAGCCGGTGTAAGGATGTAGTTGTTTTGGTGACTAGTCGTTCTCCATTAAATTTAATTGCGGAGCAGCTCTTTCCTCTTTCAACATTAGCTTTATTTGAGCATGCTCCCGTGGAGTTGGAAGATGCTGTAAAAGCACCGTCATTGAAATTATTTATTGAGCGGACAACCAGTGTCAATCCCAAACTTCAATGGAGCAAAGAAATGTTGAAGGCAGCGTATACAATATGTGAGTTGTTGGGTGGGTTGCCTTTGGCAATCGAGTTGGTGGCAAAGCGTTTCAGATATTCGACTCCTGTAGAGGTAATCAACGGAATGCAGAAGACGCTGGATTTGATGAATGATGGATCCAGGGATTTACCGGACAGGCAAAAATCTTTTCGCGCAACATTAACCTGGAGTTATGAGTTATTATCAGAATTGGACAAAATTACTTTTCGGATTACATCTTTGTTTCAAAACGGATGGTTCATTCCTGCTTTGTCAAGTGTCCGTAATCTTTCAATTGAAGATTGTCAGGCAAGTATAGAGAGATTGATGGATGTTGGTCTGGTGCGATTCAAAGGTATTGAGCATTCGGGAAATCGCTATGATAATCTTCAGCCGATTGTAGAATTTGCTTCTGAATTAATGGAATCAGATGTGGAGTCGAATAAATATAAAAAGGCGTTTATTGATTTTTATTTTTCTTTGTCGTATTTCAATCATTATTCCTTCTATAATGAAGAAAACAAAGAATGGCATGAATACGTTAAAACTGATTATGAAAATATACGAATGGCTTTTCTGCTATCAATTAAAGATGGCAATCGAATAGCATCATTAGCATTGCTTAATTCCTGTTGCAATTATTGGATGTTTGCCGGTTTACAAAACGAAGGGCTTAAATGGATAGAAGAAATTCATTTCATTGATGAAACGAAGTGGCAGAATTTAACAATATTGGAATTAAAGGAATTTGCAATCACCACACTTTATAGTGGAATTTTTAAATTTATTAAAGCAGAATATACAAGCGCAATGATAGATTTGGAAAAAGCAATGGAGAAGCTAATGCTTGTTAAGGATAATAATGGAATTGCCAGGGTTTATGTATATATGGCTCTCACAGAGCTTTCCTTTGGGGGTAAAAAATGTCAATTCTATTTTGAAGAAGCTATTAGAATTGGAAAGGAATGCAACGACAGTCCATCAGTGTTTCTCTCCACAGTATTTTTAATTGAAATCTCCATTCAAACCGGTAATATAAATGATGCGTCTGTAAAAATCAGAAATGCTGAGCAGCTTTTAATCAATAAAAATCTAAACAGTGAGTTTTATGGAGTGGATGATTTAGAAGCGCTTTATTATCTGACAAAAGGAAATTATTTTTTGACTGCGGGAAATCTTATTGAGGCAGAAAATTCATATAATATAAGCAATCAGAGTTATGAAAAGAAAAGACTTAAAACAAGTTGGGGATTTGCATTTGAAGGATTGGCAGCCGTTCATTTGTTAAAGAATGAAATTGAATTAGCAAAAAATGCAGCGCTTTCGGGAGTTAATAAAGGACGGGAACATGGCGACATAATAGCTATTCTTTCCAATTTGCGAATTGCTCTTTTGTGCAAGTTCTCAACGGATAAAGATCAGAAGCTTTTTGATTTACTGAATGAAATCGATACTCACTTCAATGAATTGAATTATAAATTCTGGTCAATTGATAAATCCGCCCAAAAGTGGTTTAATGAAATGTTAGTAAAGAACAACTTGAAATATATTTACAAAGAAAATTCGAAACGCATGAGTACCGATGATTTAATTCATGCCGTATTAATCCTTTTCTAAAAAAAAGGTGGGGTTTTGTATTTTCAAAAATGAAAGAAGTAATTAAATCACAAATTACTTATTGTACAACGTTTTTACAGCCACAACTGAATCAGAAAAAGTATAAGTGGAAGCAATATTATAGGTTCCGGCATTTAAAATCCGGACATCTCTACCGGAAAGGCAATAGTATTGATTGTTTACCTCTTCATTGGTAATGCCGTAACAAGGAAACGAAGCGACAAGAATGTTTGATCCTGAATTGTAATCGTAGTGATAGACGCCTTGCTCTGTAGCAAACAGATATTCAGTTGAATTCAATGCAATCACCTGAAATAAATTCAGCGAACCTGCATCTTTAATTAAATTGACGTTGTTGTTTTGAATGGAATACTTATAAATGAGAACATGACCGTTTTTCATTGTGAAGATAAGTTTTTCATCGTTAGTCATTTCATACAAATTGATGATGTCAAAATCGATATCAAGTAATTGCCTGCGAATGCCACTCGGGAAAAAATAGGCAGCCAGTTTTCTTTCCTGCAATACATTAGTCGAAAGCAATTCGGCTAATACATAGTCACCGGTTTTTGCAACAGACAAAGCTGTGAAGTAAGGGTCTTCTTCAGTATCATACCGTAAAAACCCGGTTTGGTCATATGCCTTAATTGAGCCATCATATCTGGCTGAATAAATGAGTTCATCCGAAAAATGAAAGGCCGTAAAGAAGGGTGGATTCGGAGGATTGAAAGGCAGTATGCTGAAAAAAGTGGATAGATTATTTATTGAAAAAAAATTCAACCCTCCTGTATTTTTTCCGGATGTATAAATAGAGTTGTACCGGGAACTGATTTCAGCAGAAAGAAAATCTCCGGTTACATTTAGAACTGTACTTATCAGACTGCTATCTTTTCTTGAGATAATAAATGACTGATCATCGGACTTGCTAAAAAAATATACAGCCTCTAAAGATTTAGGAAGCGCTTCTAAAAAAACCTCTGTTGTCACCCTTTCTATGGTATTGCCAGCTGTAGCTTTAATTTCCAGAAAATAATTTCCGGAAGGAGCGTATTTATTATCTGGTATATAAACATCGTCAATCAAAAATGTCGATAAACCGGGTGAAAAGGATAGAGCTGCAGAAACAGGGGTTTGATTTTGATCGATTAATACAACAGTTACAGTCTTAATAATTGATGATGAACGGATTTCAGCTTTTAAGGGAATTGTATCCAAAAATTTTGCACTAAAACCATTCTCGGGTTTTGAAATTATTATTTCCAAAGTGTCTTTGTTTTCTTTTTTACACGAGAAGAAAGAAATGAGTGAAAATGCTACAAAAAGTATTGTAAAAAACGGCAGAAACCTTTTTACAAAATAATAAAATCTGTTTTCGGCAGTTGACTGATTCATTGTAAGTCAAAGTTATGAAAGTTATTAACAAACATAAGTGAGCAAAGGGTTTTACTTAGATTCGCAATCCGCAGGATTTTATTTAAATTACCATTAGCATCCATTTAACGGGTTTTATTAGCCATGTCAGAAACAGGAGAACAAAATATATATAACGAAGCCATTTCCAAGAAACGGATATTGACTAAACCCGGAAATAATTCTTTCCAGCAGCAAAACTTTGGGAAATTACCCCCTCAGGCATTGGATTTGGAAGAAGCAACTCTCGGAGCTCTCATGCTCGAAAAGGATGCTTTAACAAAAGTAATTGATATTCTCAATC
The DNA here is from genome assembly GCA_031385005.1 of Bacteroidota bacterium. Classification (GTDB taxonomy): domain Bacteria; phylum Bacteroidota; class Bacteroidia; order AKYH767-A; family 2013-40CM-41-45; genus JADKIH01. Next base: position 14,648 of record JANNBB010000026.1, on the reverse strand, counting down.
CTGAATCGTTTTATAAGGACGCGCACCGTCATATCTTTTCGGCAATCCGTCATCTTTTTGAGCGATCAGAACCAATTGATATTTTAACGGTAACTAATGAATTAAAAAAAACCGGTCACCTCGACATTGTTGGTGGTCCATACTACATTACTCAGCTTACCAACCGAGTCGCATCTGCAGCAAACATCGAATACCATGCTCGCATCATTTTACAAAAACACATTCAGCGTGAATTGATTCGTATTTCCAGCGAAACCATCAAAGAGGCCTATGAAGACACTTCCGATGTTTTTCAGTTATTGGATAACACAGAGAAAAATCTCTTTAATATCGCTCAGGGAAACATCAGCCGAAATTACCAGGACATGAGCGCCATGGTCAAGGAGGCCTATTCTCAGATAGAGGCAGCGCGACTGCATGGAACAGGAATTACAGGTGTTCAGAGTGGATTTACGGACCTCGATAGAGTAACTTCCGGCTGGCAAAAATCAGATCTTATCATCATTGCTGCACGTCCGGGTATGGGAAAAACTGCTTTCGTACTTTCCCTTGCCAGAAATGCTGCAATCGGATTTAAAAGACCGGTGGCTTTCTTTTCATTGGAAATGTCTTCCGTTCAGTTGGTGCAACGTATGATTTCTTCTGAAACAGGAATTCCATCTGATAAACTTCGTAAAGGAACACTTGATAGCACGGAATGGAATAAACTTGTTTCCATGACAGGCAAACTATCCGAAGCGCCTGTTTTCATCGACGACACACCCGCATTATCCGTATTCGAACTTCGCTCAAAATGCAGAAAACTGAAAGTCCAACACGATATACAATTGATCGTTATCGATTATTTACAATTGATGCGTTCCGATACAGATAACAAAGGCGGAAATCGTGAACAGGAAATCAGCAATATTTCCCGAAACCTAAAAGCCATTGCGAAAGAATTGGGCGTTCCTATTATTGCTTTGTCGCAGTTAAGTCGTGCCGTTGAAACACGCGGTGGAACAAAGCGTCCTCAACTAAGTGACTTACGTGAATCAGGAGCAATCGAGCAGGATGCCGATATGGTTATGTTCATCTATCGTCCTGAATATTATGGATTGGAATACGATGAAGATAATAATCCAACAAAAGGTATTGCAGAAATTAATATTGCCAAACACAGGAATGGTGCATTGGAGAGGGTAAATCTAAAGTTCATCAATCACCTCGCTAAATTTACCGATCTTGACTACAATGAAACACCTTCAGAGGCAGTTAGCGGAAGTGTTACCGATTACCCGAATAACAGAATGATCGTTAGCTCCAGGATGAATGACATGGAGGAAGATCCGTTTTAGAATTCAAAGTGGTTTTTTGTTGAAATTATTTTCGAGGATTAGTCGCTTTCTTTTTCCTGTTCTTCCAGCATCTGTTTCTCATACAATTCAGCATAAGCCCCATTTTTTTCAATCAGTGAGTCATGATTGCCTTGCTCTACAATTTTCCCTTTGTCGAGTATGATAATTTGGTTTGCATTTTTAACGGTAGATACTCTGTGGCTGATTATGACAGATGTTTTTCCTGCCATCACAGCGTTGAGTTGAGTGAGAATTTTACTTTCTGTTTTCGTATCAACTGCACTCAGGCAGTCGTCAAAAATAAGAATTTTGGGATGCTTAATTATGGCTCTGGCGATAGAAATCCGTTGCTTTTGTCCGCCTGATAAAGTTATTCCTCTTTCTCCAACCAGCGTGTCAAAGTTCTTCGGGAATTCCATGATGTTATCATAAATGACGGCTTGTTCAGCGGCTTGACGAATTTGTTTTTTTTGTGTTTCAGAATCGATATCATCCGTTAGTCCGAAAGAAATATTATTGGCAATGGTATCGCTGAATAAAAAAACATCTTGCGGAACATAGCCACACTGACGACGTAGTGATGCGAGTGAAATATCTTCAATGGGAGTATCGTCGAATAAAATTTCATTTTTCCCTGCATCGTACATGCGCACAAGCAAGTTGGCAATGGTTGATTTCCCACTTCCGGTTTTTCCCAAGATGGCGAGCGACTCACCGGGTTGAACGATGAAAGATAAGTTGTCGATGGCAACAATTCCGGAGTCAGGGTAGGAGAACCGGACATTTCTGAATTCAATTTTTCCTTTCAATTCCGTTTCCTTATCTGATGTAGATTGAATTTCAGGAGTGAGGTGTAGGAATTCGTTTATCCTTTCTTGTGATGCCGCGGCGCGCTGTATGATGGAAGTTACCCAACCCAATGCCGCAACCGGCCATGTAAGCATATTGACATAAATAATAAATTCAGCGATGTTGCCTGTTGTGGCTCGCCCGGCAATTACTTCCCGTCCACCTATGTAAACAGTTAACAAGGTGCTTAATCCGACCAGTAATAACATCAGCGGAAAAAACATGGCATTGATTCGGACGAGCTCCATGTTTTTTTTCTTATACGATTCGCTTTCGAGTGCAAACTCATTCGTCTTGGCCTCTTCTTTTACAAAAGATTTAAGTATTCGGATACCACTGAAGGCTTCTTGAACAAAAGTACTCAGGCGACTTTGCTGCTGCTGAACTTCTTCACTTTTTTTGTTCATCAGATCGCTTACATAATATATCGAAATAGAAAGAAAGGGTAGAGGAGCTAATACGTAGAGGGTAAGTTTTACATTTACGGTAAGCATGGTAATCAAAATAAGAATGAAGAGAACGACCAGATTGATAGAATACATAATAGCAGGACCAATATACATTCTCACCCTTCCGACGTCTTCACTGATTCGATTCATCAGATCACCGGTGTTGTTTCTTCTGTAGAAAGCCAGACTCAATAATTGATAATGATTAAAGATTTCATTTTTTAGATCGAATTCAATTCGTCTGGACATAACAATGATTGTTTGTCTCATCAGAAACATAAGTACACCCCTTACAATGGCTACGGCGATAATGAGCAATAAAAACATTCCAACCTGATGCATGATGGCATTGATGAGTGTTTCCCGATACGCTGCTGTATCCTGATTTTCGACTTTTTTCATGGCCTCTACAACGGTATCCAGCGAGCGCCTGACGACTTGTGCAGGGTAAATGGCTCCGAAATTCTGGGCGATCACGAAAATGCCACCCATCAATAGAAGCCACTTATATTTTAAAAAATATTTATTTAAATGTTTTAAAGATTTCATTGCTGATTTTTAATAAACAGTTAATTCCCGGGATTTTGATAATTGGAATTAACGGGCCGGAAGCAGTAAGTTATTTATTTATACTTAGTTAGTAACCAATAATTAAAGCGTTTTTTCGATATTTAACTGGCTGAAAAACAGCCGCAACGCTATATTTTCTAAGCCTTTTGCTGCCTGAAAAAATAAGCCTACCTTTGACCGCTGTTTGTATAAACAGTGTATATTCCACAATTATGATTGACGTTAAAGATATAAAGGAACCCAAGGTTTCAGGAGATTTCGTTTTCAAAAATCCATCATTTGCTAATCACGAGCAAATCGTTTTTTGTCACGATAAAGATACCGGATTAAAAGCAATTATCGCAATACACAATACCGTTTTAGGTCCTGCCTTAGGCGGAACCCGGATGTGGTCGTATAAAACAGATGCGGAAGCATTAAATGATGTTTTACGTTTATCGCGAGGAATGACCTATAAGGCATCGATCAGTGGTTTAAAACTCGGTGGTGGAAAGGCCGTGATTTTTGGCGATTCAAAAAAAGATAAGACGCCCGAAATGTTTGTGAAATACGGAGAGTTTATCGAATCGTTAAATGGAAAATATATTACTGCTGAAGATGTCGGAACAAGTACATCGGATATGGTTAATGTTAGAAAAGCAACGAAACACGTAACCGGACTTCCTGAAGAAATGGGTGGTGGAGGAGATCCTTCTCCCGTAACTGCCTATGGAGTTTTTATGGGAATGAAAGCCGCAGCGAAAAAGCAATGGGGAAGTGATAAACTAAATGGAAAAAAAATTGCCATTCAAGGAATTGGTCATGTCGGTGAAAACCTCGTGCGTTTAGTTAGCGAAGAAGGTGCAATTATTTACATTACAGATATTAATCAGGAACCTTTAAAGGCAATAGCCGCGAAATATAAAGCAGAAATTGTTTCTCCGGAAGCGATTTATGATTTAGCGATGGACATCTATGCACCCTGTGCCTTAGGTGCCACTCTGAACTCTGAAAATATTCCCCGCTTGAAATGCGCGATCGTTTCCGGTGCAGCGAATAATCAACTTGCCGATGAAGGTATTCATGGCCGAATGTTGACGGATAAAGGAATTCTTTATGCTCCTGACTTTTTGATTAATGCCGGTGGACTCATTAACGTTTATAGTGAATTAAATGGCTACAACAGAAAAGATGCTTTGATGCATACGGAAGCTATTTACGATACAACGCTGGAGATTTTTGATAAGGCAACTAATGAAAATATAACAACTATAGAAGCAGCAATCAAGATTGCCGAAGAGCGGATAATGGCTGCGAAAAAAAAATAATCGTTCTTAAAAGTACAACTGTCTTTTAACAGATAGATATAAGCTATGCTCAGCAGAAGACAATTACGTATTAAGGTATTGCAGTCGCTATATGCCTTCTTTCAAGGAGACAAAAACAACCTGAACGTTGCAGAACGTGAGCTTTTCAGAAGTGTTGAAAAGGTCAATGAACTCTACATTTACCTCTTATTACTTTTAGTTGAATTGGGTGATTCGGACAGAAACGATTCTGACGATCTTCATCTCAAATTTTTCCCTCGTGAAGAAGAGTTGAAAACGAGCCGCCGTATATTCGAATTGGCTCTTATCAAAGAACTCAAGGAAAACAAAAACATGAAGGACAGAGTCAGCGCTTTTAAATTAAGCTGGCAGGTCAATAATGAATTAGTCAGAAAAGTATTTTTAGACATAAAAAAATCAGAAAAGTACAGCACCTTTCTCAAAAGCAATGAAGCCGGAGAAAAAGAGTTTTTAGTCGATCTCTTTAAAGAGTTTATCGAAGGTTCTGAGGCCTTGCAAAACCATATTGATGAAGAAAATATTTCCTGGAGCGACGATTTTGAATTCGCAGGAAGTATGGTCGTTAGAACCATCCGTAGTTTTTACGACAATGGAAAGCTTGAATTGATACCGCTTTATAAAGATGAAAAGGACGACAAAGATTTCGTAAGGCAGCTCTTCGGTCAAACGATTTTACACAATGAAGAATATGAAAAAGCCATCAGTGAGCGAACGAAAAACTGGGAAATTGAACGCATAGCATTAATGGACATTCTCATTTTGAAAATGGCGCTTGCGGAACTAACTTCTTTTCCAAATATTCCTGTGAAAGTAACTATTAATGAGTTTATCGATATTTCAAAAGAATACAGTACGCCAAAAAGTAAACAATTTGTAAATGGTGTAATCGATAAACTAGCCATTGATTATAAAGAGCAAGGCAAGATTGTTAAAATGGGTAGGGGATTGGTTGACTAATCTGTTGTAGTTTGTGATTGTCTAAAAAAATTGTACTCGTTTGCAATTTGTAAAATGAACTTAGACACCTTATTTTTGTTAGCACGTTTTGTTCTTCATATGACGTATGAATTTTAATCACCAATTAATCAAAGTATTTTTATAATCAGGATAATTGAAATGAAAGTAAAAGTGAACAGAATAAGACTTAACATAATATTTCGCAAGTCCGGACTTTTTTTACTTGTGATTTTATTTTCATGTAAAGGAGGAGATAAGAGTGAGATTCCGGAGAATGCGATTAATCCATCGGTGATAGAGAACCCTGCAACTGCATCCGGTTCGAATTCTAAAAAAGATATGGTTCCGGTTTTTCAGTTTGAAAAGAACTTGCATGATTTCGGAACTATAATAGAAGGTGAAAAGGTTACTTTTGCATTTCAGTTTAAGAATATAGGAAAGGGTGATTTGGTCATTCGTGCTGCACAAGGTAGTTGTGGATGTACGGTTCCTGAATTTCCAAAAGAAGCAATTAAACCGGGAGCAGGCGGACTAATTACAGTTACTTTTAATAGCGAAGGAAAGCCCGGCGAACAGGTCAAAACAATTGATATTATTTCTAATACAATTCCGAATGTATATAAGCTGACAATAAAAGCCAAGGTCATAAAAGAACTCAATAATTCACCTTATTAAATAAATAAACTCAAATTAATAGCTCCTATGAAAATTATTAACTCCATACTACTTCAATCACAACAAGGCGGCGGCATGATGCAATTGGTATTTTTACTTGCAATTGTCGTAGTCTTTTATTTTTTCATGATTCGTCCTCAAGTTAAAAAGCAAAAGGTTGAGCGAGATTTCAGAAATACAATCGAAAAGGGAACAAAGATTGTGACCATTGGCGGGATTCACGGAAAAATAGTCGAGGTAAATGATACCACATTTGTTGTCGAAATCGATAATAATGTAAAAGTGAAAATGGAAAAATCAGCCATTTCCGCCGAAGCAACAAAAGCGCTTAATGCTACTATTCCGGTTAAATCCTAAAGCGATTACCTAAGCATTTAACAAATGAAAGATAGCCCGATACCATCCGGTAAACCATTTTGGTTGAGAATGAATAGGCAGCTATATGTCATTATGTTATGCTTTTTTATCTCAACTATTTTCTGGCTGTTGTTGGCGCTTTCGAATGACTATACTACTTCAATAATTTTTCCGATCAACTACAAAAATTTACCGGGAAAAAAAGTAATTATGAATGACCTTCCGGCCCAAATTGAAGTCCAGTTAAAAACAACCGGATTTAAGTTAATTTCTTTTGGATTATCAAAAACCAGAGATTCTGTTACCGTCGATGTTTCGGAGCGGTTGCAGAATACATCCATTCAATCAGATCTATTAGCGCTTCCAACTTCCTTTTTCCTGAAAGACTTCTCCAAGGAACTTGGAGGTGAAGTGTCTATCAGTGGATTTAAACCAGACTCAATCATATTTAATTTTAGTGATATGATGACAAAACGGGTTCCGGTAAAGGCCATTTACCAGGTAAGCTTCGATAAGCAGTTTGATTCGGTTGGCACCGTCATGTTAAATCCATCGGAAGTCGAGGTCTCCGGACCTCCCAATCTCGTAGAGGATTTAAATTATGTGACCACCGAAAAGTTGAGAATGGACAATCAGAACACTTCCATTAAGAAGAATATTGCCCTGGAAAAAAACCGATTGTTGACTTACAATGTTTCAGAGGTTGAATTTAATCTTCCGGTAGAGAAATATACCGAAGGGATTGCCGAAATTACTATAAACCCTATCAATGTTAGTTCGGGTTATTCGCTTAAAACATTTCCGGACAAGGTAAAAGTACGCTATCTCGTTGCCATCAGTAATTACAATAAAGTAGACGCTTCTATGTTTGATGCAATTGTCGATGGAGGTGAAAGTGAAATGAAGCACACAGCAAAACTCGACGTTCAGGTAATTACTAAACCGCCTTTTGTCAGGGTTACTCTACTGGAGCCGGAGAAAGTCGACTATATTTTAAGGCGCCAATGAAAATTGTTTGTATAACAGGCGGAATCGGCAGCGGCAAATCTGTCGTCTGCCAGATATTTAGTTCATTGGGAGTGCCTTTTTACGATGCCGATAAAGCCGTACATTCTATCTACGACAATCATCCTGAAGTAGTCGAAAAAATCGTTAGGGAATTTTCTGATGATGTAATCGATAAAAATGGAAAAGTTAACAGAAAACGACTGGGAGAATTGGTTTTCGGGGATAATCAAAAGCTGAAAACATTAAATTCAATTGTTCATCCTGTTGTGAAGTCGGATTTTGAAAACTGGACTCACGCACATAAAACTTTTCCTTATGTCATTAAAGAAGCTGCCATACTTTTCGAAAGCGGTACAAATGCCGGTTGTGAAAAGATCATAACCGTTGTCGCTCCAATCGAATTGAGGATTGCCCGGATAAAAGAAAGAGATCATAAATCGCGCGCAGAAACCGAACAAGTTATTGCCAGACAGATCAGTGATGAAGAAAAAATCAAAAAATCTGATTTTGTGATAACCAATGATGAGAGCCAGTTACTTATTCCCCAGGTACTGAAAATTCATTCTGCACTTTCTAAAGAATAAATTTCTTATTTTACAAATTCCTTTTGCAAAAAAGTTCAATTAAAAATTGTTCTAAATTAGTATTCAAAAAAATCTTGGAGTAACCATGTTGTATGATAAATAATTTTTTAACCAAAACTTCTGCAGGATTGTATTGTCAGTCCGGTGATTTTTACCTCGACCCCAAAAGAGCTGTCGATCATGCATTGGTATCACATGCACATGGTGATCACGCTGTTCGAACACCTGGAACTGTTTATTGTACAGCCCCAACAAAGTCGTTTATGCAATATCGTTTTGGCGAAAAATCAAGAGCTACCTACAGCATCGTAGAATATGAAATACCTTTTTACATTAAAGATGTTAAAATTACTTATTTCCCTGCCGGACATATTCTGGGAAGTGCTCAAATACTTCTCGAACATAACGATATTCGTTATCTCTATACCGGAGATTTTAAGGTACAACCGGATGCTACGTGCGAACAGTTTTGTTTTGTCGAATGTGATCATCTCATTACCGAAACGACATTTGCCTCTCCGGAATATAATCACCCTGAACCGGAAGAAGAAATCAGAAATTTACTGGAAGAAAATAAGAAAGTGATCATCGGCGCTTATGTGCTGGGGAAATCACAGCGAATATCTCAATTGATTTCTTCTCAGTTTCCTGAATTCAATTTGTTTATCCATCCCGAAACGATTGTATATCATCGTTTTTATGAAGAACATGGATTTCCAACAGGAGATTGGAAACCTTATGGTAAAGTTGCATTTGAACGCAGCGAGAAAAGTGTTTACATCGTTCCTCCGTCATACTTCCGTCGATACAACCATGGAAATGCGCTTCGTGTTTTTGCTACCGGATGGAAGAGATCTTTTTATAGCTGTGACAGAGTTTTACAAATCAGCGATCATGCCGATTGGCCGGGTGTATTGGAAATGGTCAAACGAACGAAAGCAAAAAATGTGTATACTGTTCATGGAAATGGAAGTCATCTAAAAGAATATTTGAAAGATAGTGTGGAAGTAAAAATTATCGGATAAATGAAAATACTTTCTGCTATACAATTTCGGGAAGCCGACTCTTACACGATTAAGCAGGAGAAGATAACTTCACTTACCTTAATGGAGAGAGCCGGCAAGGCTTGTTTCGACTGGTTGCAAAGCAAAAAAGATGTTTCAAAAAAATACATAACGATTTGTGGAAATGGAAACAACGGTGGCGACGGTTTAGTCATTTCAAGGTTGTTGGCGGAAAAGAAACAGCTCTATGAAGTCATCCTATTATCGGTTGGTAATCCGAGCCCTGATTTTTCCGCAAACTTCGAAAAAATAAAAAGTTTAAATATTCCTGTGAAAGAATTAAAAGAAGGAGATAATCTGTCTTTTCCGGATGATGTTGTCGTGATTGATGCCATCTTCGGCACAGGTCTCAACAGGCCTGTTAGCGGCTGGATCGGTCAATGTATCGAAGCAATTAATGCAAAAGGAAATGAAGTGATTGCTATTGATCTTCCATCAGGACTATTTGCCGATAAGCATACGGAAGGAAAGGTTGTTGAAGCCAATCATACTCTTTCCTTTCAAAATCCTAAACTTGCTTTTTTCTTTGCAGAAAACGAAAAGTACGTGGGAGAATTTCACATACTCGATATTGGCTTAAGCAGTACTTTCATAGGTAAAATTGATTCAGAAAAGTTCTATTTGAGAGCAGAGGACATAAAGAAGCATTTTAAAAAAAGAAAAACTTTTTCACACAAAGGAATGTACGGACATAGTCTTTTAATCGCCGGTAGCAAAGGAAAAATCGGAGCGGCTATTCTTGCTTCTCGCGCTTGCTTAAGATCCGGAACAGGTTTATTAACCGTTCACATACCGCAATCAGGAAATAACATTGTTCAGACATCAATACCGGAAGCCATGGTTATGTTGGATGTGAATGAGGATATCAATACACACATTGATTTGAATTCAAATTACTCTGCCATTGGAGTTGGTCCGGGTATAGGAACTTCTGAACAAACAAAAGAAATGCTTTTTGAATTGATCAGAAATACCTCATTACCGATGGTATTCGATGCCGATGCCTTGAATATACTGGCAGCGAATTCTGATGAGCTAAAAAATGTTAAACCCAATTCCGTGTTTACTCCTCATCCAAAAGAATTTGAACGACTAGCAGGAAAATGTACTAACGATTTCGAAAAACATCTTTTACAACTCGATTACTCAGCCAGACATAATGTTGTAATTGTTTTAAAGGGTGCTTTTACCTGCATTACAACTCCCGACGGAAAAGCATACTTCAACAGTACCGGTAATTCGGGAATGGCAAAGGGTGGGAGCGGAGATGCTTTAACAGGAATGATCCTAGCATTTTTAGCGCAAGGTTATGAACCTTCTCTCGCTGCAATTTTAGGTGTTTATCTCCATGGTTTAGCAGGAGATTTTGCAGCAATGGAAAAGGGTGTTCATTCAATAATTTGTTCCGATCTCATTGAAAATATTCCTCAAGCTTTTGATCATATAAATTGATTTTCCGATCCTTTTAATCACTATTGTAAGCACTGAGTCTTCGTTGCTTCCTCCGTTCAGACCTTTGAGTCCTTTGTAGTAAAATCCGACGTCGAAATTAAACTCAAAGGACGCAAAGTTTCGAACAGATTAACTTTTCACTCCTTCACAAATTTCTTTACCGCAGCCCCCTTCGGAGTATCCAAAACCAGAAAATAAAGTCCGGCCGCTAACGAAGAAACATCCAATTGAAAACTTCCGGCATTTGTTTCTTTATTTAAAAGTAGTTTTCCTGTAATGTCGAAGATGGTAGATGAGTGAATGTTGATTTGGGGGCTGGTGATTTTTAGGTGGTCGTGGGTGGGGGAGGGGGATAGAAAAATGTTTTTGGTAATATCTGTTTCAACTATTTCTAAGGGGCCGGTGTATTTTGCAATATGATTTACGGTAACAGAATCAATTGTCCAAAATCCTCCTGCAACATAAAGTTCGTTTTGAAAATAATCAATTGCATATACCTCTCCTAAAATTTTTGATGGAGTTACTTCTGACCATTGGCTACCATTCCACTTTGCTAAATTTCCCGTATAAACACCACCTGCATAATGAAATCCTCCGCCAACCAATAATTCATCGTTAAGAACATAAAAACAATCAACCCTATTATCCATGCCTCCTCCTACATCGAACCATTGATTTCCGTCCCATCTCATTATACAATTACCTTCATTCCCGTTTGCAGTTAAAAAATAGCCACCTACATATAAATCCCCTCTGAAAACAGTCATAGCATTTATGTATGAAGTACCTCCATAAATTCTATGACCCAAAGGTTGATAATTTAATCCATCATAATATGCTATATCAACATTATTCCCAAGAGAATCATAAAAATTCCCGCCAATTACTAATTGATTATTATAAAAATGGAAATCATGAATTGCATTTAGATATGGTACATTGAAGCAATTCCATGTAGCACCATTCCAGGTTGCTAGCATACTGCAATTGTTCCCTCCTGCAGAATAAAAAAATCCGCTTATCCATAAATCTCCATTTATCTCTTTCATTTGATAAATCGGTCCATTAACTCCGTCACCTAGGGAATCCCAACTGATGCCATTAAAACTTGCTCCGTAATTTGATGTATTACCCAAAACAAATCGACCATCCGAATAAATCTGATTTTGATATTTTGTTATTGCAAAGTTTAATTGATTATAAACGTTTCCTCCACCTAGTGAATCCCATCTGTTACCGTCCCAAGCCGCAATACCATTTACATCAATTGAATCGGCTAAATCAAATCTGCCGCCGACATAAATCAAATTATTATTGCTATCAATATACATTGATGTGGCATAATTACTCAATCCATTTCCTAATGGCTGCCAGCCATTAGGAAATGGATAAGATGATCTAACTGAAAAGTAAAAAATAACTATAAAAATCTTTTTCATAGTTTAATAAATTTTAAATTTGAATGTAAATCATTGCCAATAAGTTGAACTATGTAAATTCCACTTGCAAACTTCTTAACATCAATTTCAATTTTATCTTCAAAACAATTCTTGCACTGAAATAGTATCTGACCAAGTGTATTTTTAATAGTGACAAGATTTATTTCATTTATTGTTGATTTAGATTCAATAACTAAAAGTTCTCTAGTTGGATTAGGATAAAGAGTATAACTTCCTTTATCATTAGTTACTTCATCAATAGAGGTGACAGGACTATAAATAAATTCTGTTATAAAGCCATCGTATGAACCATTATTTACTAATTGGTTATAACCACCAGATATTGTTGCTTGAGGATAGTCGTCCGAAGAAGATGTTAAATAGCTACTCGATGTGTGTCCAACTAAATAGCAATAATTAGAATTAGAGCATACGTCAGATCCGTAATCCCAATCTACACCACCAATTAATGTTGACCAAACTAATTCATTGTTGAAATTAATTGAGGCGATAAATGCTTCAGAATTTTGATAACTTGTATTGAAGTAATATCCTGTAGAGCTATTACAAAGACCATATTGTCCTGTGGGCGGAGTTGCACAATAATTTGAAGGGTTTACAACAGTAGTAGGATTAGAAATACCGGTAAAAATAATATTACTGCCATCGTTAGTAATTGCTGTTATAAAATCGCCATTTGTTCCACCCCAAAATGTTGACCATGTTAATACATCACTTTCAAAACATGCAATGTAACCATCGGCTCCACCTGCATGTGTTTGTCTAAAACAGGAAGAGCATGATGGAAGTGGTGGAAATCCATTAGGGTCTGGGGCAGAGTATAAACTTAAAAATATTTTATCATTGTAACCTGTTAAACTATGAACTTTAACCTGATCGTAATAATCCCCACCAATAAAAGTTGACCACTCTAACTCCAAATCGGCATTAAACCTAGCTATAAATCCATCTCCAAAATCATTTGACGAAAATTGTGATCCATTGTTTGCATTACAGTTCGGAAATCCAAAAGCACCACTAGTCGTCGCAGCTGGGGGTAAACAAGGGTTTACTTGATCATAGTCGCGTTGATATGTCTGACCGGCAATATATAATTTTAAGTTAGTGCCCTGCTCATGTACAACATATATATCTCTAAGAAAATCCCCAGCATCACTACCAAAATATGTTCCCCATTCAAGATCACCATCAATAGAAAATCTTAATATTGCTCCTTCTGAATTTCCTCCATTATTTGCAGTTTGATTATAACTATTGCTTGATCCAGTAAAGAATTGAATCGGGAAATCAGTTCCCATAGTTGAGCAGGCCATATATACATATTGATTTCCAATTTTATCTATCGATATAGATGGGTCAGTATCTGCTTCCGTTGAACCAACATAATTAGCCCATACTAGACCACCTGTGAACCAATCAAATTTGGCAATAAAACAATCTCCAATAAGAGGATTGCCTCCTTGATTTAAAATATTTCCATTAGTAATGGTAGAATAAGAAGAATTGCTATTTTGCGGAAGGTCTGTACTTCCTGTTGTTCCTACTAAATATATATCTCCCCCTTTATCAACCTCAACATCTTTTCCAACATCTATTTGTTGCCCTCCATAGAAGGTACCCCAGTTAATTATGCCCGTACCGGGTTGTAACTGAAAAACAAAAGCATCTGTTGGTGGAGAAGAAATACTAGTATTTAAACCAATTACTTGGGGTAATTGTAAGCTATTTGAATACCCGCCAACGCAAACAAAAAAGTCAGCATGATGCGCAACCGATGTTATTAAATCAGAATTACTTCCACCAAAATAGGTACTATAATTAATACCTTGAAAAATTTGAAATGTCGGGTTATTTCTTAAAATTTCTACTATTAATGGTTTCGTTGCATCATAGCTTCCCCATCCCAAAAAATTCGCCTCTCCACTCTGCGGAACATTCCAGTTCAAATGCCAGGGCAGTGAGACGCGATTGCCATTTGCATCGAGCTGGTAGACACGCGGCTTTTCAAATGCATAATCGCCAAGTAGGGTGTGGACGTTTAGTTCCCAGTTATTGATTACGGATATTCCATTATCGCCTTCAAATGCAAGTCCTATTTCTTGCGGATTGGAACCGGGGTTGCAAATAAAGGTTAGTTTCAATCCTGCATTGTTGCTGCTATAGATGGCATCAATGCCTGAATAAATATCAGTGAAGAGTAAACTGCCGCTGCCATGCACATTGGTAATTCCGTTTGGACAATGAGCGAGAAAGTAATTCAGGTATCCCGCGCTGTCCATTACATCTACCGGATAGGCCTCTGTAAGATTACTGCTTCCCAAAAAAGAAACATCAACCCGTTGCAAGGTGTCCGGTGAGGAAGCAACGGTATCGACATGTCCCCAAACCATGTTCATCGTTCCATAACCAAAATACAGTTGCGGATAATGATGCAGGGTGTAGTAGTGAACGCTGTCTGTTACTAAACTGTCTTGGGTATCCGTCAACTGTCCTTGGTTTGGATAAAATAAATTAGCGACAGCAGGGGAATCTACTGATGGTGGTTGTGTGAAGAAATC
>JANNBB010000020.1:0-15390 GCA_031385005.1 Bacteroidota bacterium | reverse complement strand
AAGCACTGACACACGGAAAAACAGAGATTGCAGAAAAAGAAATTTTGAAATTGAAAAATCAAGTTGCCACACTTCCACAAAATTCAGTAGTGATAATGGAAGCCAAACACGAATTGCAGAGATTAGACGATGAAAATTTTTGGAACAATCTTTCGCAAGACAAACTTGAATATTTGGAAGGTGTAGTGAAACCATTATTCAGAACCGTTGCTGATACTGACTTTAAGGCCATGCGATTTGAAAAAGATATTGTAGAAGCTTCATTGGCAAACTTGGCACAGGAAAAAGATAAATTTGAAACGCTGAAAGAAAGTATCATTGAAGAATTAGGCGAACTTCCTTTGAGCATAAACATAGTTGCTAAAGAAGAACAACTGATTCGTCAGGCACAGACAAATAATTTTTGGGCAACCATTACAGAAACAAAATTTGATGAACTCATTCAGAAGCTTTCACCCTTGATGAAATTTCGTGAAGCAATTATTCCTTTAGCACCTGCAAAATTCAACCTGAAAGATTTTGTTAGCGAAAAGGAATTTATAGAGTTTGGACCCGAACATCAGGCGTTGAGCATTGCAAAATACCGTGAGTTGGTAGAGCAGAAAGTTAATGAATTGGTTTTGGCAAATCCTATTTTGCAAAAACTAAAAGACGGAATTGAAATTTCAGAAGCCGAAGCCGACCAACTTGCAGACGAGCTACACAACGAACATCCACACATCACGATTGATTTATTGCGGAGAGTTTACAACCACCGCAAAGCGGTGTTTGTCCAATTCATCAAACATATTTTAGGGATAGAAATTTTGCAATCGTTTCCCGAAACAGTTTCAAAAGCATTTGATGATTTTATTGCAGCACACTCTTATCTTACAAGCCGACAACTACAATTTCTTGATTTGCTTCGCAAATACATAATTGAAAACGGTGTGCTGACACGGAAAAATTTAATTGAATCACCGTTCACTCTCTTGCATCCCGAAGGAATCAGAGGAGTTTTCAATCCGAATGAGATTGATGAAATATTAAGGTTCACCGAAAAATTAACGGCAGCGTGATATGGCTAAATCAAAAAAGGAAATTTTCAGTCCCGAAAAATATATGCAATTGGCTATTGATACCATGAATAATTCAGTCGCTGAACCACGGAACGATGGCAAAGTTAGTCCGAAGGTTGGAGCAGTTTTAATCAAAGCAGACGGCTCAGTGCAAACTGCAAGCAGAGGAGAACTAAGACATGGCGACCATGCCGAATACACTTTACTTGAACGCAAGAACCGTTCAGCAAAAACAGATGGGAGCATTATGTTTGCTACATTAGAACCTTGTGCACCCGGAGCAAGAAGGCATCCCAAATTAGGTTGTGCTGAAAGAATTGTGAACGCAAGAGTAAAAGAAGTTTGGATTGGAATTGAAGACCCTGACCCTGATGTTGACAGAAAAGGAATTAAATTTCTCGAAGAAAACGGAATAAAGGTTCACATGTTTTATCCGCAGTTTCAGAAAATAATCAGGGAATCGAATAAAATTTTCTTAAAACAGGCAATTGAAAGAGCGGGGGAAATAAAATCGAAAAAAGAAATTGTTCTTTCTATGATGGAAAAAACAATTCCTGCAATGGACATTAAAAGTTTTTCGGAAAAAGCACTCAAGTATTATATTGATAAATCGCATCTTCCATTCGCTGCTGATTCAAAAGATTTATGGCTGCATTTTGAAAATGCAGGTGTTATTCAACGCATAAAAAAGGGAAATAAAGAAAAATATGTTCCCACCGGTTTCGGCATTCTTCTATTCGGAAATAATCCCCGAGAAAAATATCCGCAAGCTGTTGTAAAAGCGAAAGTGAAATATGGCAACAACGCATCCATTCCAAAGGATTTTGAAGGACCTTTGGTTTTAATTCCAAGTGAAATTGAACTTTGGCTTGAACAGGTTTTGCATTCCGAAATCAGCAGAGAAAAATTTCAACGAAAAACAAAATCACTGTTCCCTATTGAACCTTTGAGGGAAGCCATTATCAATGCTTTGGTTCATCGTGATTACGAACAGGAAGGTGCTAAAACCTATATTGAAATTGACGATGATAAAATTGTTGTAAAGAGTGCAGGCTTACCCGTTTCGCCTATTTCGTTGAATGATGTTAAAAATTTCATTGCCCCTTCTTTAAGCCGCAATCCAAAAGTCACTTACATTTTTAATAAGATGGAACTAATGGAAGAATCGGAACTTGGAATGGAAACTTTCAGGACGATGCAGGAAAAATATAATCTGCCTTTGCCTTTCTACGAATTCAAAGCACCCTATCTTTCAATGACATTTTCAAGAAGTATTGAAGCAGTCAGAAAACATGCTGGCAATAAAGCATTAGAAGATTTGAATGATGAAGAAGTAATTGGACTTAATTGGATTAAAGTTAAGAAAGCTGTTACTGCAAGTGAGTATGCCGCACACTTTGGATTTCCTCATAAGAAAGCTCAACGACATCTTGCTAATTTGGGAAGTAAAGAACTTGTTAGTTTAACTGGTAGGGGAAGAAGTGCTGTTTATACCTACAATGATGTTGATGCAGATAAAGGACATGATAAAGGACATGGTGTCCCTTATCGTAAAGGAAGAAGTAAAGCAGATACTGGTAAAGGACATAGTAAAGGACAAGGCGTCCTTAATAAACAAAAACCGCAAAAGAAGAAACCTCAAAAATAATGCTCCAAAACAACTCTACACTAAAATCTCTCATTGATAAACTTTGGCAAAACTTCTGGGAAGGAGGCATTGCCAATCCGTTGACTGCAATTGAGCAAATCACTTATCTCATTTTTATGAAACGCTTAGATGATTTGGAAGCGAAAAGAGAACGGGATGCGGATTTCACCGGAGAAAAATATAGTTCACGGTTCAAAGGGAAATTTAAAGTACCCGGAAGCAACGAGGAAGTTGATAAAAATGAATTGCGTTGGGGTGTGTTCAAACACAAGCCAGCCGATGAAATGTTGCTGCACATTCAAACAAAAGTTTTTCCTTTTCTGAAAGTGTTTGAAGGTGGTTCACGGTTTACGCAAGCCATGAGCAACGCTGTGTTCATTATGCCTAAAGCAAGTTTATTGGTTTCGGCAATCAACATTGTAGAAGATATTTTTAAAGAAATTGAAAAAGATGCCACCGAAGGCGGACATGCTTTTCAGGATATACAAGGCGATGTGTATGAAATGTTGTTGAGTGAAATTGCAACCGCAGGAAAGAACGGACAGTTTAGAACACCAAGGCATATTATTAAACTGATGGCCGAATTGGTTGCACCGCAGTTAGGACAGCGTATGGCAGACCCAAGCAGTGGAACAGGTGGATTTATTTTAGGATTTTATCAATACATCCTTACTGATTTGGTGCGTAAATCTGACCCTTCAAAGTTGATTAAAGACGAAGATGGTTTTGAAAGAGCAACCATGAGTGCCATACTTACTGATAAGGTGAAGCAAATTTTAGATCAAAGCATGTTTGGCTATGACATTGATACTACCATGGTGCGTCTCGGTTTAATGAACCTGATGATGCACGGCATTGATGAACCCATGATTGATTACAAAGACACATTGAGCAAGAGTTATAATGAGGATAGCCAATACGACATTGTGATGGCAAACCCACCGTTTACAGGCAACATAGACAAAGGCGATATAAATGAAGGATTGAAATTGCCAACCACAAAAACAGAATTGCTTTTTGTTGAACGCATTTTTACCATGCTGAAAATGGGAGGCACAGCAGCCGTGATTGTGCCAAGTGGTGTAATACAAAACAGCGGAAAAGCATTTGAAGCATTGCGAAAAATGTTGATTGAAAAAACAGAACTAAAAGCAGTAATAGCTATGCCAAGCGGAGTGTTTAAGCCGTATGCGGGTGTAAGCACAGCCATTTTATTTTTTACAAAAGGTGGCGAAACGACTGATGTTTGGTTTTACGATATGCAGGCAGACGGCTACACTTTAGACGATAAGCGAAACAAAATTGCTGCAAGTGATTTACCCGACATTGTGAAACGTTACAAAACGAGAGATGCCAAAAAAGACACCGACAGAAAACAGAAATATTTTTTCGTGCCGAAGAAAGAAATCGTAACCAACAACTACGATTTGAATTTAAGCACTTACAAAGAAGAAGTGTATGAAGAAGTTAAGTATGAAAAGCCGAAATTGATTTTTGGAAAACTGGAAACAATTGAAGAAAATATTCAAACAGGTTTAAATGAATTAAAACCAATGGTGCAATGATTTTATTAAAAGATATTGTTTCCATTGAAAAAGGAAAAGGATATGACTTGATTGAAGAATATCAAGAAGGGTCAATTCGTGTGTTTAGAGCAAATGATTTTAGAAACGAAAGCAAACCACAATTCACTTTAGAAAGTGAAGGACTTTTAGCAAAGGAAGATGATATACTTGTTGTGTGGGACGGTTCGGTTGGACAAATGGGTTTTGGTAAGAGTGGTTATGTGGGAAGCACGATTGTAAGAGTGAGAGTGAAAAACAAAAAAGAGTTTTCCCCCTTTTTCATTTATAAGTTTCTGCAAACAAAATCTGAATTCTTAAAACGAAAATCAACTGGTGCAACCATTATGCACATCAACAGAAAATCGTTAGAGCAATTGGAAGTTCCTTCTCTATCTTTCTCAAAACAAATTCAAATAGCCAATATTTTAAGCAAAGCCGAATCGCTTATTCAATATCGTAGAGAAAGCGTTGACTTACTTGATAAGTTTTTGCAAAACACTTTTCTCCAAATGTTTGGTGACCCTGGAACAAATCCACGAAAATGGAATTTAAGTAAACTTGAAAATTCGTTTTTAGCCAAACCTTTAATTGGAAGTATGATTCCAGCAATTGACAATGGAACTATTCCAATTGTTAGAGTTGGAGAAATTGGAAGCAGGGAAATAAATTTTGCTAAATGCAAATTCTCAAATCTTGGTTCAAGTGATTTAAAAAAATATCGCTTGATAGATGGTGACATATTGTTAGCACGAGCAATTGGAAGTGAATCTCATTTAGGTAAAGCATCTATTTTTTGTGATAGAGGTTTACAAGTTGTGTATGATTCCCATGTAATGAGATTAAGGTTTGACAAGAACAAAATTCATCCAGAATTTTTCTACACCTTTCTTCAAACACAAGGAGGCAGAAAAAGATTTATGCGGAAGGCAGGACAAACATCAATTCAATTTAATGTCAATTCAAAACAAATATCCGACATTGATATTCCCGTTCCACCAATAGAACTCCAAACCGAATTTGCAAATATTGTTAGCCGAACAGAAGCACTCAAAAGGGAATACAAAAACAGTTTGGTTGAATTGGAAAATCTTTACGGTTCACTTTCACAGAAAGCGTTTAAGGGAGAGTTGGAATTTAACAATCAACAGAAGGTTTCTGCCTTGTAATTTTTATATGAACCGAATAGATTTTATAAATAAAATAACTACATACTCTGCAAGATTTGTTTTGGAGGTGGAAGGTTTTAATGCAGCCAATAAATATGACATCAACATACATGCGGAAAATTTTCTCATTCCTGTTTTGAATGAAACCTTCGGTTTGAATCTTGAAAACCTAAATTCAACACAGAAGAAAAATTTTCCAGCAATTGATTTAGCTGACTTTAAAAACAGAGTTGCTTTTCAAGTAACGGCAACAAGTGACTTTTCAAAAATTGAAACTACACTTGAAAAGTTTTTCAATCACGAACTACATAAGTATTTTGATGTTCTCTATTTCTATATCATTACTGAAAAGAAAGAGAAATACAAGGACGACAAATTGGCTAAACTCATTCCTGATGGTTTTACTTTCAACACCAAAGACCATGTAATTGATAGAGAGATTCTGCTACAAAAAATTAACGACATAAGTTCAACACCGAAACTTGAAACACTTGCAAAACTATTTCAACAAGAATTTTCTGATGTTCAAATAGAATTAAGGAAGAAAGAATATGTAGGTGGCTATTTGAACAACGAACCCGAAAACATTTCACCTAATTTATTGCCGATTACTTTTCCGGAAATGTTATACAAAGCGGAACTGGATATTGACAGAGAAAAGATATTGGCGGAATTGAATGAATACTTGGTTTCTATAAACAAGAGACCAATTAAGAAAATGAGAGAAGGGAAATTTGTAAAGAGAGCATTAAGAAAACATGAGATTAAAGCGGTTGATTGGTTGCTTCACGAAAATTGTCTTTACACTTTCAAAAACCTGCATAACGAGAAAGAACCATTCAGCAAAATTGTAGATAAGGGAACCATCACACCGATTGATTGCAAGGAGTTTTATGAAAGCAGCGAAGACAGCAAAAAAGTTTTCAAACATTTATTACGAAACACACTAACAGAATTTTGCAGGATAAAAGAAATTGAATGGTATGGTAAGAGTGAAATATTTCGCTTTGCTAACAATCAAAGAGCCCCTAATCAGAAACAAGTAAAATGGAAGGGGAAAAATGAATCAACAAAGTCCGTCATTTTTAAAATGCTCAATAAAAAGGAAGGACACTTGATTTGTTTCAGGCATCTTGCATTCAAATGTTCCTTTTTAAATATTTCTGATGAATGGTTTTTGGTTTTGAATCCAACTTGGAGTTTTACAAATCCTGGGGGTTATAATGCAAGCAGATTTGAATCAGCATACTTGTCAGGACTGAAAAGATTGGAGAATAACAATGCTGTTTTTAATTATTTTAGATTCTTTGGTTATTACTTTTCTCATGTGAATTTATTTACGGTTGAATATCCGTACTTGAAAATAGATCCGCACACATCATTAACGCTCTCTCCAAAACTTGAAGAAAAAACTTGGAAACCAGTTAAAGTTTTGCCTGAGAAAATTGATGCTCCACCAACAGATTTAAAAGAAGACAACGAACTTTTTGACAACTCATCTTTTGACTAATGAAACTTAGATACATAGAAGAACCTTCATTACAATTTGGACAAGACCAACACATCTGTCCAAAGGCGGGTATTTTCAATTTTAATCCTTTTGATATTAACCAAGTAAGACCCGAAAAAATTACTATTGGAATTATCGGCAAGGGAGAAAGTATTGACAAAGTTCTTGAATGGATTGAATCGTGTAAAAAACATATTGCAGGAAAGGAAAGCATAAACCCTCATCCAAACTTGCATTTAAACTTTTGTGGTTTTAATAAGGAAGTTGGTTTCAAAAGTGAAATTGTGCATGATGAAACCTATTTGAGAAGATTAAACAATTCAGAGTTTGACGACATCATTCGCAACACGAATAATTTAGAAGACCGAATAAAAAACATTGCTGAACTTATTCTTAGTGAAATAAAATTCCTTTCTAAAAATAAAAAGCCCGATGTTATTTTATGTGTGCTAAGTGAAAACTTCATTACCTATATTCAGGAAGAAGTAAAGCCACCCGATGAAGAGGAAGAGGAAACCGAAAAAGAAATTCCAGAAAAAGATTTTGATGAAGAAGAAGTTTCAGAAAAGGAACAAAATTTCAGACGGTATCTGAAAGCAAAAGCAATGCAATACAATGTTCCAATTCAAATTGTGAGAGATAGAATTGTAAAGCCAACGGCAGAGATGCAAGACGCAGCAACAATAGCTTGGAATTTTTTTACGGCATTGTATTACAAAGCTTCTGGAACGCCTTGGGCAATGATTAGAAAAGACAGTGCAGAAACAACTTGCTATGCTGGAATTAGTTTTTTCAAAAGCAGGGATAGAAGCACAACTCAAACAAGTATTGCACAAATATTTAATGAACTTGGAAAAGGAGTTATTCTTCGTGGTGAAGAAATTACGCTTAAGAAAAATGATAGAACGCCTCACTTATCGCAGGAGCAAGCATTCAATTTACTTTCTCTTTCGCTAAAAGAATATTATGATGCAGTAAAAATATATCCTAAACGATTGGTGATGCACAAGACATCAAACTTTAGTGAAGATGAAATTTCTGGTTTCAGTCAGGCTGCAAAAGAATTACACATCAATCAAGTTGATTTGGTTTCAATTCAGCGATCAGATGTTCGTCTTTATCGTAACGGAATTTATCCGCCAATGAGAGGAACGCAATTGACTTTAGCAGACAATCACCATGTTTTGTATTCGAGGGGTTCAGTTCCTTACTACGAAACATACCCCGGTAAATACATTCCAAGCCCGCTTGAAATTAAATTAGCCAAGTATGATGAATCACCCAATTTAATTTGTGAAGAAATTTTAGCATTGACAAAAATGAATTGGAACAACACTCAGTTTGACAGAAAATTTCCGATAACAATTGAATGTGCAAGAAATGTTGGAGAAATTTTAAAGTATCTTGACACTGATGATACCATGCAATTGAAGTATAGTTTTTACATGTAATGCGATTTGGGCATTCCACCGATGAAAAATCGGTGTCGGGCTTTCCACTACAATCTTTTTGCGAAAAGCAAAAAGGATTTTCGCTTCAATCCCTAATGCATATTGACTTAACAAGCTCTAAAGTTTATAGAAAATAAATAATTCAGATAAAGAGAACCCCCGGAAAACACTTTGGAGGGTGCAAAACCGGGGGTTCTTTAGTCCAAAAAGGGGGTGTCAAATCCCCTATTTGTTAGAATTGGATGTCTGTACCAATAGCAACTTGTGTAAATCTATTATTATCAGCACCACCGGCGCTTGTTGAGTACTTGCCATCGGAAATAGAGCCACAGAAAGTCATACCGGGACCGTAGGTGTAACCGCCACCAACAGTCGTACTGGTGGTTCTCGCCCATGAGGCTGCGATTGGTGTTGTACCACCGCCACCAGCTTGGGTGATGGCATCTAGATCAACTTGCGAGTGCAGGTAGCTAGCACCAGCATGGTATGGCCCATTGTCATAGCCACCGCCGACAACCCAGGTTTTATTGGTAATGTCGCCAGTGTTTCTTTCAGCTACACCACCTTGATCGCCGTTGGTAACCCGTGTTGTATCTGAGCGTAGGTATGCGCCACCGAGGGAGAAGCCGCTAAATGCAACGTTAACTCCACCGTTCCAGCTCTTGAGGCCACCATCGAGATAGTAGTCTCCTGAGTTGATGACAGCAGCCGTTAGGTCAGCAGCACCAGCTCTTTGTTGTAAAGTAGAGTCACTGAATCCACCGCCGAGAGAAAAACCAAAGCCTTGGAATTCGCCGTCATAACGTGCGGAAGCTTCCCAGAGGTCTTTGTAGGCAGCAGCGGATAGAACGGCTGTACTACCAGCCGCGCCGTTTACTACAGGAACAAAGCCAAGCCCACTTTTATCTAAAGACATTGGATCAGTATTGGAAGCAAAGCCCGGCTTCGGAGCGTAAGAAACACCAGCCTGAAAGCCATTGAATTTTGGCGTCAGGTAAGTGAGGCGATCTGTCTGACGGAAGTCAGCTTGGTCGTACCCGCCCTTACCAGCAATGCTGCTGTTAGATAGAGCGAGTTGGAGATTCTCAAGCGCCGTGCTTACTGTGCCGGTCCCATTAATGTAGGTACGCATACCGTCAACATTTGAGTCTGCGGAAGGAGCAGCTACCTGCAGAAGGTAAGCAGCGCCATCTTCGGCACCGAAGTTGAAACGACCCCAACCGCCTGAACCATAGGCATAGGTTTCGTCTGTTGTAACAGCACTGCTGCCATTGCCAATCTTGAATTCAGTGTGCGCACCAATGGTCAGACCGTTTTCGAGCGTGGTTTCACCGTTAGCGTGAATTTCGCTGTCGCGGCGGAATTCAAATTTACGCAGGGAAGATGCGTCACCGGCGGGTTCGTGGTTATCAGCGTAAACGCCGTAACCGCGGAAGAAGCCACTGATGTCTGTCTTGATATCAGCATGTGCAGGAGCCGATACGATCGCGAGACCGACGAGGGCTGTACCTGCGAGAAGTACTCTTTTCATTGTGTTCTCCATTTTTACTTATTGAAATACCACATAGCAAGAATCGAATGTGGCTAACGTCCTCAAGATATTAATGAACCTATTCGATGGTCAATTGAAAATGCCCCTATTGGGTAACATCGACGCTCTGATGTTGTAATTTTACAACTAAACAATTACATAATTAACTTGCAACCTCATATTTCCGATTACTTGATCCGAATATTTACATAATTACTACGCTTGTTAGTGAGACAAATAATGTTTTCGATTTTATAATAAGCGGCTGGTGAAAAAGAAAAAACAATAACCACTTCTTAAGACAATGTTATATTTTGCCTACGGTTCCAACATGAGCGCAGAAAGAATGCGGGAGAGAAAAATAAATTTCTCTTCAAGACGATTTGCAAAACTTTCTGAATACAAACTCGTCTTCAACAAAAAAGCGACTGACGGAAACTTTGCTTATGCAAACATTGAAATTTCGGAAAGCAACATTGTTGAAGGAGCTCTCTATGAATTTCCAGACCATGAAATCATTAATCTTGAAAAGTGTGAAGGTTACCCAAAACACTACGACAGAATTCAGGTAATCGTAACAGACCAAAGCGGAAATTCTATTAAAGCGATAACATACGTTGCGCAGCCGGATAAAATCGTCAATGGGCTTTTACCGAAACAAAAATATTTAGGTTACTTGCTTTCTGGCAAGGATATTCTTTCAAAGACATACTTTGATAATCTGAAAAAAGTCGTAACGATTGATTAATTTCAAAAATCAATAACTGCATTCAAAGCCTCGTCGGCATCTTTGTGAATGAAGTTCGCCTGATAACCGATGGTTGTCGTGATCGAAGAGTGACGGTAAAGTTTCTGCAACATTTGTATCGGGATTTTGTCTCCTGAAATATTTCCGAAGGTGTGCCGCGAAATGTGCATGGTAATCTTTTTCCCGATCTTGGCATCATCGGAAACCTTTTTCAATGCCTTGTTGAATTTACTGACGGCATTCGAGATTTTTTTCTGCACGGCGAAAGCATTATTCAAGTCTTTCAACATTTTCAATTCAGGAAAAATAAGATCATCGTTGTTTTGCTTTTCAGATTTATAGGTGTCCAAAATCCGCATTGCCTTCTCAGATATTTTAAGCGATCCGGCTTTTGCATTTTTACCCATCGTATAATGCAGCCTTTCGTCTTGCAGATCAGACCACCGCAACCGCAGCACATCAGAAATCCGCATACCGGCAAAGTAGAAAGAGAAAAGCCACACATTCAGCGCATGTTTTTGCGGTGAGCCATCGGCGAACTTTAGTTTTTCAAGTTTCATAACATCTTCAACGGAGAGTCCGACTTTATTTGATTGCGGAAACTTGATTTTGATTTTTCCTTTTCCGAATGGATAATATTTTTGCTCAACGATGTTCGCTTGTAACGCCCGGCTAAAAATTGTTCTGATAACGACGAGGTGATTGATCAGCGTCCGTTCGTTTATATCGCGGGTTCTTTTCAGGTATGCACCATATCTTATTAACAGTGGGATTGTAATGTCCTCGAATGAAATATCGTCGCCTTTCAGAAATTCCTTGAAACGATTGATGCGCGGCTGATCTGCTGAGTGTTGGTTATATTTTCCTTTCGCTTTAAGATTATCTATATAAACTTTTGCCTGAGAAATAAAACTTGAACCGCCCACAGGCTTCAAGCTATGGCGAACCCCTTTAGCCGAAACATTATTTTTCACAGTTTCGATCTCAAGTATCCGGTTATTGGTATCGGATAATTCTTTAAGAAGTAAATTATTCAGGCGCTTTGAATTCGGGTGAGATTTTTTTACCCTTTGTTTATCTTCATCCCAATATTCCGGCTCGATTGTTTGACCAGTAAAAACGTATGAAGATTTTCTATCTTTGGTTATTCTGATGCCGATAGGATACGCACCATTTTTGTTAAGTCGTTTGCGGATTACTAAGGAAACGGAAGACATTTTATCTTAGATTAATGTTATGCAGAACAAAGATAAACATTTTGGTAAAACAATGGTAAAACAAATGGAGTTTTTACCTACTTTGATAAGATTCGATTTGAGTCTAAAAAGTGGCTTATTTAACAGGAAACACCACATGAAACCAGATGAAACCAAAGATAGGAGGACTTAAAATCCTGTGATCATTGCGATCGTGCGGGTTCGATTCCCGCCCCGGGTACTTTGACAGTTAACTGTGTACAGTGCACTGTGTACTGAACAGTACACAGTACACTGTTTCTGTCTCTGTAAACTCTTATTAATTAAATAGAAATTCACATTTATTTTTTTTCGCAGAATTCTGCAATTTTCTAAAAATCCTCAACATAAAAGTTAGATACTTTGACAGTTAACTGTGTACAGTGCACTGTGTACTGAACAGTACACAGTTTCTGTCTCTGTAAACTCTTATTAATTAAATAGAAATTCCTATTTATTGTTTTCGCAGAATTCTGCAATTTTCAAAAAAATCCTCAACACAAAAGTTACATATTCGGACAGTTCTGTGTACTTTCACAGTGCGAGTGAACAGAGCGAGTGAACAGTAACCACTTTTCACTCGCTCTGTTTCTGTTTCTGACACAATTTCTTAGACTTTCAATTTCACGATTGCTCAGCTTCTAATCTGTAGTTTGCACTTTATTAGAGAACAAGTCCAGTTACTTTTCTTACATTATTTTTCCAATTCATTCTAAAAAAGTTTACGTACTGTGTGCGGCGGAATGCCCCTGCTCACAGGCTTACACTCAAACATTCCGCCGAGCAGGGTACTTTGACAGTTTACAGTGTACAGTGTACAGTTTACAGATCAGTGCACAGTACACTGTTTCTGTGTCTGTACACTTAATTTTTTTAAAGACTTTTCGTAATTTCCCTATTCTATGCTGTTGGAATTCTTGCCAGCGCTTTCGACATTCGTCGAATGGAATTCAAAACACTAATTGTTTATCAAAAGGCAAATGAACTTTGCAAATTTATAAGTGAAAATATTGTCTTAGAATTAACAGATCGAATTGTAAAAGATCAGTTAAGGAGAGGGTATATTTCCAAAACTTGTTGTGCGAGGCCTGTAATATTTGCCTGTACATTTTAGAAATATGCAAATAAAGGATATTTGCTTTTATTGACTACAAAATTTTTAATGTCCCACATTCCTATTGTTATTTCTTATTTGTTGTTTCAGAAAAAAAACCAACAATTTTCTTTGCATTCTTTTTCCCGATACCTTTTATCTTTTTAAGTTCATCAACAGTTGCATTTACAATAGATTTGATATTACCGAAATTTTCCAAAAGGCGTCCTGCTATAGTAGGTCCGGTTGATGGGATTCCTTGTAAAAAGCGCAATCTCTGACTTTTTATCTTTTTCGGTTTGTTTCCTTTATATGTTCTGAGATATCCATTTTCTTTTAAAGATTGTTTTCCTAACATCAACAAAAGCTCAATACTCGTTTCAATACTTTGTGAATATATCGCGGGTATTTGCCAAGCTGTCAATAGAGACAGGATTGCACCTTTTACCGCTTGAGAATTAATTTTATGTTCTGTCTTATATGGATTACCTTCAATAAGTATAAGCACTCTTCGTGAGTCATTCTTCAGTTTCGAGCATTGCTCAAATAATCGGTTGTCCATAATAGACTGAATAAAATCTTCTGCCGTTTTTCTTTCAACAATAATTTGATCGTTGATAATATAATCTCCTGCAAAAAGTGAAGAAAAAGAAACATTGACTTTATTATCTGCTAATAATTTTGGAATCCCGGAATGTTTTTCTCTGAAATCACAAGTAATTTTGATAATTGTCAACGGAATAATTTTTTTGTTTCATTGCGTCAACAAATATACTTCTGAATTTATCTTAATAGAATTACCAAGAGAATTTCACTCTTAAATTAAACAACATATTTTAAATTTTAGCAACCGGTTTCCCCTTCAAGGATTGGCCAACGAGATATGCAATGAACTTAGCAAACGGTTCAATGTTTTGTTCAACACTTGCTTTTTCAAGCGAAGTCATATATGATTTTCGTTCTTCAACCGGTATAACTGTCCACGGATAACCACCTGATGCAAGCATAACATTCATAAGGAAGCGGCCTATTCTTCCGTTACCATCCATGTATGGATGAATATAAACGAATATAAAGTGACCCAATACAGATCTAACGAAAGCATCTGTTTCATTTTCCAGTAATTCAAAAAATACCTACATTGCGTCACGAACGGCTTCTACATTAAGTGGAACATGTAATGATCCGCCAATGTATACCTGAGCATTCCTGTATCCGGCAAGATCAGATGCAGGTATTATTCCGGCTGCTACACTTGGTGCAAATAATTCTCTATACCAATCTCCATGATCTGAATTTGCAACTCTTCCCGGGTTTTCTCCGTCAAGTATTTTTATCAAACTATCCCTTACTTTCCGGGTTGCTTGCCAATATCCTCTGCCCGCCATAGCGTCTTTTTGGTTTTTATCGAGTTCATTTTTTTAGAATCCCATTCACCACTTCGCACACGTACGATCAGTTTAGATGTTACACGGTATCTTGCGATCGATAATGAATGATAGGCATCTGTTACATATATTTCTTCAACAAGCTTCAAATATTTTTTATGGTTCTTTGGAATGCCGGATGTTTTCGGAAAAAATTTAATAACCGAACTTCTCATTTCATGCCACATGAGTCGGATTCGATTTACATAAGGGGACATCTCTCTATTTGATAATTTGATTGGTGATATGTTTTTAAATGGATCTGTTTCACGAATGTCATAATCGGCAGACTGCATTAAATTGTGGATGAATATCCACATCTCAAATCAACAGACGGATGTCCATCGAAGCACTTTTGTGTTTTAATAGGTGTAGGATGAGCGCGTCTGGCACAACTGGCGCAGCTAGTTGTAGTGATACCTTTATTACTTCAATATCAAATATTCATGTCTTTGTTTTCAATATCAATACTTAACGAGTCACTACGTTTGGGTTTGGGTGCATGTATATTTGTATTGTCCACATTTTTAATTTGCTTCAATACCTCTACACAATTATCTACAATTTCCATTGATGTGCGCTTAATGTATTCACTCTTTTTATACTGCATTACATTTTTATCCATATCCTCTGCTGTCCAGCCACGGCTCCAGCCTAAAAAACTAAATGGTGGAAAAGTAAAACCAAGGTCGGTAAAAAAACACATCATTTGCCCTGCTACCTGCTGAATATTATCTTGTCCTCCAGTGATAATAAATGAAGCAATTTTATTTTTTATTAAGATTTTATTGTTGATAGTAATTTGGTTTTGAACACAGTTTAGCCGTTCGGCCATTTTGTAATATAAAGCTGATGCGTTTCCCCAACGAATAGGAGTGGAAACTATTATTACATCTGCCCACAAAATCATACTTTCATATACTTGAGTCATGCCATCTTCAGGATTCATTTCGGTAAT